>JAWLDG010000006.1:0-246157 GCA_041686775.1 Luteolibacter sp.
CGACGAAGCCCTCAAGGGAAGCCTCACCAAAAAGCGCCGCCACGCCCTGCTCGACAACACTTACCGCGAAAAACTCCTCTCCCTAGCTTGATCGCCCTGATTCCTATAGGCCATTATACTATTTGCCAAGCAGTGCCAACTATTGCCCAGCACCTCTCCATGCATTTGCTTTCTTTTCACAATTTTTCAGACAGCATAAAAGTTCAGGCGCTGAAATAATCGCGCCACTCCAAGCTGCAACACTACCTATCGACATTCGACCGAGCGACTTGCCAATCGGTGCGTTGCCAAACATTTTCCTCGTCCAGCTTGTAAATTTCCCACTTGGTCCGCCTCTCCCAATCGCTTTGCTGACATCTTTGATCCCAGTTTTATTAAGTCCTTGAGCAGCGCCACCGGCAGTTCCCGCTCCCAGGAAAACTAACCCTGCTTTTCTTAGGCACTCTTTAGTGCAATCATCAAGTAAGTCCGCCTCATCAGGTTTAATCTTAGGTCCTTTATGATTGTTAGGAAATGGAGTCACGTCTTCATCAAAATCCCCTTCATCGTCCGCAGCTTTCATTGCAGCGTCAAAATCTCCTGTCCATTCATCAATGTCACGCGGATCCCGCCCGAGTTTGTCAATCCATTTCAATGGAGAGTTATAAGAAAACCCATAAAGGTTCCCTCCCCCTTCTTCCTCAATCGGATCCCTGGACGGCCACCTGCCGGTTGCGGGATCATAGTATCGGTAACCGTAGTAGTTGATCCCGGTACTGGTCAGGTCGTCGAACTGATGGCCACGCGCAACAGCCCGGTCCGGCGTCAGCAATCTGGCTGTGGCTTCCATTGTGATTTTTCGGAAGTCTGTACGTGTTGAGGTGGCGGGAAAAGGAGGAAGTGCGGGAAAAGCGCCTCACGCCGGCACGAAGCGCAGTTCCACCTTCCTGCCAAGGGTCGCGGATGGGGATGTGCCGTGGCGGCCCTATTCTTTCCAGACCCATTCCAGCGCACTCCGAATCCGCCCGATCACCTCCGCCAGCTCACCGGAAGTGAGCTTGTTCTTCCGCAGAAACGCGTTCCACATCACCCGCTTGTCCTTGGCAAAGGGTTCCGACAATCCGGTGGGCAGCCCATCGGGCATCGGTGTGCCGCGCCTGCGAAACGTGGCGTGGATCGCTTCCGACAGTAGGCCGCGATCCGGAGGCTCATTCCCCAACAGAAAATCGAGATCGAACAAATCCTTCATCCGCGAGTTCTGCGCATCCAGCCGCACGAGCGCCTCGAGTTTCTCGGCAATCACCGTGCAGACCGGATAGGTCTTCAACAACACTCCGGCATACCCGCCAGCAACACGGGAAACTCCTTTGCGTCCGGGGCCGGCGTGACGGCATCTCCGAATCCCACGTCCACCTGGACGGGAATCCTGATATTGCCGAGGTTCGCCCGGAATTTTGCCCTCACACCACCATAGCTCGTGTCATCGCGAATCGACTTCACCGCCAGCGTGTTTCCATCAAAGGTCAGTCCATCCTCCGGGCATTCCACGGCCATGATGGCGAGCATCAGCTGGCGCACCGTTTCCGGATCGTCCGGCCCTGAACCCAACAGATCCAGATCCCGCGTGGGCCGGTGCAGTTCCCGGTTCCAGACATGGAAGAGCATCGCCCCCTTGAGAACGAAGCGGTCCGCCAACGGCGACTTCGCCAAGCGGTGGAGAAATCTCTCCACGCCATAACGAGCCAAGGTGAAATCGAACGCATCTCCATTGGCGCGGGAACGGTTCAGCAGACGCTGACGGATCGATTCGATCAAGCCCTCGTGTTTCATGCCGCCAGGGATTCGAGATATGGTTTCATCACCTGTGACATCCGGCATTGTCCGGCGATGCGGTTGATCCCCTCCAGAGTGAAACGCCGTTCCCGCCAGCCTTCCCTGAGCGCCTCCAGCGCCACATCGAGGCCGATCTTGTTGCGATAGCGGAACAGGTCGACCACTGTGCGCGCCACGGAATACACCTGCAGACGGGTGCCCTCGATCTCGTGTTCCTCCAGTCCGGCGGCGAAATGCCCGGCTCCGAAGCGCACGACCTGAAGGGGCGGGTTTTCGACCTGCGGCATCCGGTCCTTGGGACCGATGGCGATCCACACCTGGTGCGGATTCTGGCTGGTCAGGTCATGAAAACGCAGTGCGCTGAGCAGGCAGATCGCCGCCTTGGGAACCCGGCGCGCCACCTGAACCAGAGAATGGTGTTCCGACACCTCCGCGCCCTGCAGGGCATAGAGGCCACGCCCCACTCGTTCCAGCGCTCCCGCATCCACCGCCGCCCGGATCCGTGATCGTGCCAGCCCGCGGGACTCAAGGTCCTTGGACCTCAGCACCGTCGCGCCCTCGAACATTCCGGAAAGAGTCTTTTGCCAATCGGTTTTCACAAAACGTAGGCAACCATCATGAATTGCCGACGTTTTGCAACACCAAACATCAGCCACCGACCTCAAGAATCCAAACAACCTCACCCAGTCCGCCTCGCTTTTCCCGCGGACTGTCGTGCGCCTCGGGCATCGCGGGACATTCACGATTGACCCAGCGACCGTGACCGTGCCTGCCCGCGCCAACCGCAACACGGCGGCTGGGTTCACCCACGCGGATGCACTTGTTGGTGGACCTTGCACATCCGTTCGGTGGTGACGTGGGTGTAGATTTCGGTCGTGTCGACCCTGGAGTGGCCCAGGAGCGTCTGGATGGTCCTCAGGTCGGAGCCATGTTCGAGCATGTGCGTCGCACAGGCGTGTCGCAGCAAATGGCAGCCACCCGGCATATTCAATCCGATGGCATCCAGGTAGTTGCGGACCACATGGCCCAGGAAGCCGGTGGAGAACCGGTCTCCGTAGGAGGTGAGAAAGACATAGTCAGAGGGAACACCCGGAACCAGGAGTTTGGGCCGTGCCAATTCAAGGTACCGGGAAAGCCAGTAGTTGGCGACCCTGCCGATTGGCACAATGCGCTCCTTGCCGCCCTTGCCATGACGGACAATCAGAACACCACTTGAAAGTCGCAGGTCTTCCATTTGAAGAAATGCCAGCTCACTGCGGCGCAGTCCACTGGAGTAGAGAAGTTCCAGCATGGCGCGATCCCGCAACCCGAGCAGGTCCGAAGTGTCCGGTGCCGCGAGCAGGGCCGCAACTTCGGGCTCTCCCATGATGTTGGGAATGGTCCGTCCGCGGCATCTCCGGATATGGTGGCCGGCAAGAGGATTCGATTCCAGAAAGCGCCGTTCACCCAGATATTGCAGGAAGGTGTTCACCGCACGGAGAAGACCCTCCTTGATGTTTTCGGTCAGCGGCTTCTGCTTCCTGGTCCGATAATTCTCCACCCAGTCCAGCCATGCATCCAACAAGCCGGGAGAAAGCCACTCCGTAAGCGGGGAGTTGTCAGGCTGGTGGTCGAAGCGGATCGATCAGGAGCATCGACTGGTCTATCAGGTGGATGGCGGGCGGCTGATCATTGCCCAAGCCAGAGGACACTACGATGACTGAGCGCGGAAGATGTTCCGCACTCCGCCCTTGATCGGTGGTGCCGATCTGGCAGACGTGTGACACCCCGGTACGCACCCATGCCCATGAATCCGAAGAAAAGCGCACCATTCGGCGAAGTCTCTACCGCCTCTGTCATCTTTACGAAAAAATGTCTCACCTGAGACAAAATTCCGCCAAACATTGATAGTGTGTGGTTTGCGAAGATGCGAATCGTCATATCAGCACTTCCGGCCGTTTCCGCAGGCTCGATTGTTCGAACAAGGGCACGCCTGCCGCATTTTCCATGGCAATCACCGCCGGGTCCGGGAAGATTGCCGCCGTGCATACCACGCGCGGGATCATCATCCGGCTCACCCGGCTCACGGACAGCAGCCTGATCGTGCATTGGTTCAGCGAGGACCACGGGTTGGTGAAGACGGTGGCGAAGGGTGCGCGGCGGCCGCAGGGGCCGTTCGCCGGGAAGCTCGATCTGTTTTTCGGCGGCGAGCTGGTGTTCCAGCGGGCGAAACGCGGGGAACTGCACGCGCTGCGCGAGGTGGCCATCCACCAGTGGCGGCACGGGCTGCGGCGCGATTACACGTCCACCCTGCTGGCGGCGTATTGCGGGTTATTGCTGGAAAAGGCGGTGGAGCCGGAACACCCGGAACCGGCGCTGCACGATCTGTTAGGACGCGCGCTCGACCACGTGGACGCCGCCGGCCCGAGTTTGCGCGCCCTGCTCCACTACGAGCGGGAAATGGCCCGTCTGCTCGGAATCTCCCACCAGCGCCGGCCATCGGAGCAGTCGCTGCGCGAATTGCTGGGCGATCTGCCCGCCGCCCGGGACGATCTGGTCGCCAGACTTTCTCCTGCCGGAGATTTGCGCTCGTCAGGCGGTGAAGATGGCCGATAGTGTTCCCGGGACAAGCGAACAACCCAAACCATGGACTCCCCGACCGCCACTCTCATCGGCATTCTTCAGGACCGCGTGGAAAGCCTGCGCGAAGCCGGCAACCTGCAGGAAGCCCTCCACGCCGCCAATGCCACGATGGAAAAAACCCAACAGGCATTGGGGCCCAATCTGGACAGCATCGATGTTTACGCCAAGGCGCTGGAAATCCGCGGCGACATCCACCGCGAACTCGGCCACCATGAGCAGGCATGCGACGATTATCTGGAAGCACTCGACCAACTCGAGGACCGCCCGGACCGCTACGGCCAGATCGGCCGCCTGCACGCGGGACTCGGGGCGGTCCACGACGACATGGGCGACAGCGACAAGGCCGCCGAGCACTGGATGCTGGCCATTGATTTCTTCGAACGCAACGAGCCGCCGCTGATGCTCGATATCGCGGCCATGGCCAACAACCTGGCGTTCCTCTACAAAAATGCCGGCGATCTGGAGATGGCCGAGACGCACTTTCTCAAGGCGCTTGAAATCACCCACTCGCAGCTCGGCCAGAGCGACGAGCAGACGGCCACCGTGTCCAGCAATCTCGGCGCGCTCTATCAGGCCGCGGGTTATCACGAGCAATCGCGCCAGATGCACGAGATCGCGCTCGAAGCGCGGCGCAAACTGCTCGGCGAGGAACACCCGGACACCGCCCAGTCCCACAACAACCTCGCGCTCGCCCTTCTCAACACCGGCGACCGCTCGTGGGCGCGGCGGCACTTCGAAAAAGCCCTCGCCGGCTTCGAAGCGCTCGGCCCGGAATACCACGACGACCTCGAAGCGGTGGCGGAAAACTACTGCGATTTTCTCCGCGAGGAGGGCGAGGCGCAGCTCGCCGACCTGATCGCCGGCCGCGTGAAGGAAACCACCGAGGCCGCAGCCACCCGTTGAGATGCGATGCCGGTTTCTCCCGGCGTTAGATCCGGCCCGCAGCGGGCGTATGGTGCGACGTGAAAGCGCTCGCGCATGCCATGATGGCCGCGATTTCGGCCATCCCGCTGATGCTGGATGCCGCCGCCGCGGAATCCCGGCCGAACATTGTCTTCATTCTCGCCGACGATCTCGGCTACTCGGATCCCGGCTGCTACGGCGGTGAAATCGACACGCCGAACCTTGATCGCCTTGCCGGGAACGGCCTGCGATTCACGCGCATGTACAACACCGGCCGCTGCTGGCCTTCGCGCGGCGCGCTGCTCACCGGCTACTACGCCCAGCAGATCCGCCGCGACTCGCTGCCCGGCATCAAGCAGGGCGGCATGAGCCGGGTGCGCCAGTCGTGGGCGCGGCTGCTGCCCGATTTCCTCGAACCCGCCGGCTACCGGAGCTATCACAGCGGCAAGTGGCACATCGACGGCAAGGTGCTCGATGGCGGCTTCGACCGCTCGCTGAACGTGGACAAGCAGAACGGCTACTTCGATCCCTCGTCCTATCAGATCGACGACCGGCCCGCCGGTGCGCGTTTCGACAAAGCCACTTTCTATTCCACCACCGCCATCGCCGACCACGCGGTCGATTGCCTCAGGGAGCACGCGTCCAACCACACCGGACAGCCGTTTTTCCAATACATCGCCTTCACCGCGCCGCACTTTCCGCTGCACGCGCTGCCCGAGGACATCGCGAAATACCGCGACCATTATCTGTCAGGTTGGGGCAAGATGCGCGAAGAGCGTTTCGCGAAGCAGCGGGAAATGGGGCTCGTCCGCACCGGCTTGCCGGCGGTCGAGCGCGATCTTGGCCCGCCATACCACTTCCCGGACGCGTTGGAAAAACTCGGCCCCGGCGAGGTCAACCGCCCGCTGCCATGGAACGAACTGAGCGAAGAACAACGCCGCTTCCAAGCCACCAAGATGGCGATCCACGCCGCGATGATCGACCGCATGGACCGCGAGATCGGCCGCGTGCTCGACCAGCTCCGCGCGATGGGCGCGCTGGAAAACACCGCGGTCTTTTTCGCCTCGGACAACGGCGCGAGCGCCGAGATCATGGTGCGCGGTGGCGGTCACGACCCCGCCGCGCCGCCGGGCTGCGCGGAGACCTATCTGTGTCTCGGCCCCGGGTTTTCCAGCGCCTGCAACACGCCCTTCCGCCGCCACAAGGTGTGGGTGCACGAGGGCGGCATCAGCACGCCGTTCATCGTCCACTGGCCGGCCCGCATCAAGGACCGCGGCAGGCTGCGCCACACGCCCGCGCATTTCATCGACTTCGTGCCCACCGTGCTGGAAATGGCCGGCATCGAAAAACCGCGCGAGTGGAATGGGAAAAACATCCCGCCCGCTCCCGGACGGAGTTTGTTGCCCGCCTTCGCCAATGACGTGACGATCCCGCGCGATTTCCTGTGGTGGCTGCACGAGGGCCACCGCGCGATCCTGGCAGGCGACTGGAAACTCGTCGCCGCCAACGACGAGCCATGGGAACTCTATGACATGCGCACCGACCGCGCCGAGCAGCACGACCTCGCCAAATCCATGCCGGACAAGGTTCGCGAACTGGAACAACTCTGGCAGCGCCAGACCGATGCCTTCGCCAGGCTGGCGCAAACCGGGGAAGCGGCACCGCCATGACAGCCAAACCACAAAACGCCCGCCGCCCTCACTTCACCTCGTAGCCGTCGAGGTCGGCGGTGAACACGGATGCGTCGAGCTTCGGGTTGAGGCGCGGTTCGTGGAAAACGGTGCGGATGCGGCTCTTGTCCTTGAGTTCCATTTCCATGGCGCGCAGCAGGTTGCTGGAGGGATCGATGTCGAGAAACAGCCACGGCATGCGCGAGCGGGTGCGGCGGTCTTTCGCTCGCAGCGTGTATTGGTGGATGCCGGAAACGACGCGGTGCTCCACCACCTCGAACAGGGCGTGGAAGTTATCCGCGCTGCGGAATCCCTCGCCCGCCAGCATGCCGTGGCGCGCGGCCTGCGGCGAATCCGCGTCCACCCGCCGCGCGGTCTTTTCCCGCACGTCGATGAGCGTGATCGTTTCGCCATCGGACACCACGATCGTCGCCGGCGGCTCGCCGAGTTCCCAACGCAGCTTGCCGGGGCGCTGGAACGTCAGCCTGCCGGGCGTGCTCACCGGTTTTTTCAATGCCGGCAGCTTGCGCTCCTGGGTGAACGTGGATTGCAACGACTCGATGCCGGACTGGCGCTTCAGCCAGGCGTCCAGCGCCATGTTGTCCGCCAGGCACGGCGCGGCGAGCCACAGAAAGATGCAAAGTGTGAGTCGAATCATGCGGACCATCCTGCCCGTCCGCAGCGCCATGGCAAGACGCGCGTTGCCCGGTCGCATGGTCATTTTCCTTCCACGCGCGGTAGATTCCGCTAACACGGAGTCCTCAAACATCCGGGCTTTTCTTGGCAAGGGTGGGATATATTCTGTGTTAGTCTAAAATTTAAAACCTTCCCTGCGATGGCGAAAATCGAGAGCTATATCGGAAGATTCTCCCCATCTCCCGGCACGTGTTTCATACTGTCGCTTCTTTTCCTGCTTGTAGGTGCCGGCATGTCCTCTACATACACTGTTGTTCGGAAGCGTTTGGACGAACAAGGTCATGTCATGCTGGCACCGGATGGAAGGCCTTTGGTAGAGGTCGATCAATGGGCAAGTTTTTGGAACGGTTGGCCGTCAAACATTCCTGTGATTATTGCCGTTGTCTTCTTCCTTATTGGTATTGCACTTTGGACCCGCAACAAGCGTTTCAAGAAACAACAACTGAGGTGACGACATGAAAAAGAAGCCGAACACGTCGTGGGTGGAAACGGCGGACAAGCTCCCTCGTTCGCTTCGCTCTGTGAGTCCTGCACCGCCGTGCCACCACATTTAACGTTGGGCCAAAAATCTGAAGATCGATCAACGCTGGAAATTGACGAAATGGAAGCGTGGAGAATGCCTGTGATTTGCGCGACTATCGCTGGTGTGCTTGTTTTTGCTGCCAGTGGGATTTTGGAAGTTGTGCGATCGGATTCCGCACGATTCTCTGCCAAATACTTGGCAAACAAGACGGATGAGATCCGAGTCGAGGATTTGCATGAGCACTTCATGCGGCACTATCCACTCGAAAGACCAGAGGTAGAAGCAAGAATTCGTCAAGCTGTTGCTGACCATCCATCCGGTGTGCTCTTTCATTTCAATCTTCCAGATGCCGCATGGAAAGCACATGGCGGCGAAAAGGGCTATGCCATTGCCCGGGGAAGGTTTGTGTTGTGGAGGCTGATCCTGGCTCGATCATAATTGCCCAACAAATCGCGGCTGGACAACCCGCTGCCACGCCCCCAGTCGGATTCGGAAAGTGGCGACAATCCTCAACCTGAATCATCGTCCCGGAGGGACGGAAAACAATAGCCGGGGGTACTAACCCCCGGACCTGTCATGTAAGGCGATTCCGCCCCGGCAGGGGCGGGAGGGATGCCTCAAGGGTGTGGGGCGCGTTTCTCGCGCACCCTCCGGGGCGCAATGCGGAAATCGCCGAAGATCCGGGGGTTGGACACCCCCGGCTAATGTCTCTCATCCCTCCGGGATGATGAAGATTGTGGGAAATGCGGTTGCGGCTTGGGCCGCGGTCCGCAATCGAGTCGGGTGTTGAAATCCGCGCGCGCGGCGGTTTGATGGGCGCGATGAGCGCGCACTGCGACACGTTTTTGATCCGCACCCGCGGCAAGGGGACGATTGAGATCACCGACGAAGTGGCTGCGATCGTGGCGCGGTCCGGCATCCGCACCGGCACGGTCACGGTGTTCGTGCGGCACACCAGCGCCAGTCTGGTGATCATGGAGAACGCCGATCCGAGCGCGCGGCGCGACCTTGAGGAATTCTTCGAGCGGCTGGTGCCGGAGGACACGCCGTGGTTCAGCCACACGCTGGAGGGCGCGGACGACATGCCGAGCCACATCCGGATGGCTCTCACCCGCACCAGCGAGACGATCCCGGTCATCGACGGCCGCATGACGCTGGGCACCTGGCAGGGGATTTTCCTGTTTGAACACCGCCGCGCGCCGCACCGGCGCGAGATCGCGGTGGCCGTGACCGGCACGCCGTGAGAGACACACCCACTCCCGAAAACCGATGAACGACACCGACTTCATGCGCGCCGCGCTCGGGCAGGCACGCCTTGGCGTGGGGAAAACCGCGCCCAATCCGCCGGTCGGCGCGGTGGTGGCGAAGGATGGCGTTCTGTTAGGAAAAGGCTGGCACCGCGCCGCGGGCATGCCGCATGCCGAGCGCGAGGCGCTGGCGGACGCCATCGCAAAACATGGCGCCGATGGAGTGAAATACTCCACGGTTTACGTGACGCTCGAGCCGTGCAGCACCCACGGCCGCACGCCGCCGTGCACGCAGGGGCTGATCGATGCCGGCGTGGCGCGCGTGGTTTACGCCTGCGTGGACCGCAACCCGGACCACGCGGGACGCGCCGACGCCGTTCTAACAGCCGCCGGGATCGCGGTGGAATCCGGCCTGTTGCGCGACGAGGCGGAGAAACTGTTGCGGCCGTTTTTCAAGGTCCGCGAAACCGGCCTGCCATGGGTGATCTGGAAAACCGCGATGAGCCTCGACGGCCGGCTCACCCGTCCGCCCGGCGAGGGCCAGTGGCTCACCGGCGAGGCCGCGCGCGCCGACGTCCAGAAACTGCGCGCCGAAGTGGACGCCATTCTCACCACCGGCGCCACCGTGCGCCGCGACAAGCCCGCGCTGACGATCCGCGTGCCGGAGTTGTTGGAGGGTCGTCCGCAGCCGTGGCGGGTGGTGTTTTCGGACCGCCCGGAATCGCTGCCGCAGGATTGCGCGTTGTATGCCGACGAGTGGCGCGACCGCACCTTGATCCGCCCGCGGCACGATCTGGAAAACAGCCTGCGTCGTCTTGCCGGCGAGCAAGGCGTGCTGAGCTGCATGACAGAAGCCGGTGGCATTTTTTCCGCCGCCCTGTTCGAGGCCGGGCTGGTGGACGAGGTGGTGGTTTACCACGCGCCGCTGCTCTGTGGCGGTCCCACGCCCGCGCTCGCCGGTGCCGGACTGCCGCAGGCGCTCAAACTGGAGGAAGTGGAGTTCCTTCAACTCGGCGACGACCTGCGGACGCGCGGCGTGATCACCGGGCGATAAAATGACCGGCCACCTTCACATCGATCGCATAAAGCGAGGTGCGCGCGGTGATGAAGAGGGTTTTGCCGTCCTTGCCGCCGAAGCAGAGGTTCGCGGGGACTTCCGGCACCGGGATCGTTCCTAACAGTTTTCCGGTTGGGTCGTAAATCCTCACACCGTCGCCGGCGGTGGACCACAGCCTGCCATCCGCGTCGCAGCGGATGCCGTCGGGGGTGCCCTGGTCGATTTCGCAGAACACGCGGCCGTTGGCGATGCCGCCGTCATCGAGCACGTCGAACACGCGGATGTGCTTCGGCTTGCCGGCATCGGCGATGTAGAGCCGCTTGCCGTCGGGCGAGAGCGCGATGCCGTTCGGTTTGTCGAAGTCCTTGGCGAGTGCGCGCAGCTCGTTTTTCGCGGGATCGAATCGATACACCCAGTTGCCGCCGATCTCGCTGGGAGCGCCGCGCAGGCCATAGTCGGGGTCGGTGAAGTAAAGCGCTCCGTCTGCGGCTCCCACCACGTCGTTGGGCGAGTTGAAGGATTTGCCCTCGAACTTGTCCACCAGCGTGCGGTGCGTGCCGTCTTTTTCCAGGATACTGAGTCTGCGGCCGGAATGCTCGCAGGTGATGATGCGGCCATCGCGGTCGAGAATGTTGCCATTGGCGTTGCGGCTCGGCTTGCGGAACACGGCAAGGCCGCCCTTTTCGCACCAGCGCTTCATTTCATCGGCCGGGATGTCGCTGAAAACGAGATAGCCGCCCTCGCGCGGCACCCACACCGGACCCTCGGTGAATTTCATGTCGCCGGCGAGCTTCCGCACCTCCGCCGCGGGATCGACGCAGCGGGCGAACTCATCGGCATAAACCGCGCCCATCGTCACACACAGGATCGCAAGCAGGCATTTCATGATGCGCCATGATCGTCGCAGCTCATGGCGGGGAAAGAAAAATGGAGCAAAAAAACGGCCCGGGGCAGGTGCCTCCGGGCCGGTGGATTTGAATTCGACGCTAACCCGCATTTCTCACACCCCGATTCATAGTGCCATGTCATGCCTTGTAATGAGCAAGGGGAAACAGGCGTGAAGCGCAAACAGATGTGATCAATGCGGGTTAGTATCGCCGCCCAGAATCATCCCGGCTTCCGTGGCAGACCCGGAAGGGTTCAGATGTTTCGAAACATGAATGGCTTGCTCGGATTACTTGCGGCGCCGGCGCAGCAGCGCAAGGCCGCCGACACCAAGCAAAACCGCAGCGGACGGCTCGGGGACGACGGTCAGCGTCTCGGACATGCCGTAAACCGAGAAGGCTTCGTTGGCAGTCCAATTGGCACCGGTGATATTGGCATTAATCCAGTGATGGCTGTCTTGGTTTCTTCCCTGCCGGATGGATCCGCCGCCGGAGGTATCTTTCAAATAGAGACTTCCATCCGCTGTGCCATCCCCGCTCGTGCCAGTCAGAGACCAAGGCACCGCAGCACTCACGTCGTCCATGTGGTCGCCATTCTCCGTCCATGCGGGGCGGTTGGTGGGAACAGTGCCGTCCCACAATTCGGTGAAATTATTCGCAATCGCCGAGCTGCCGTTCATTGCAAAAATGGGATGACCCACATCCACAGTGGGATTGGTGGAGGTGTTGTCGCGAGCATCCACAGCCAGGGTCGATCCGACAATGTTCCACGTCACACTGCTGAGATTCTGACCGGTTGCGTTATTGGCGATGGTCTGGACAGCGGCGTTCCATGCGTCGATGGAATTCATTGCACTGTCATTTGGGTCCACTGCGACGCTGGAGATGAATACCAGTCTGTATTGATCGCCGTACTTCCAAGCTTCGCCTGTGCCGGGGTTGATGCCGCCGTTGGCGGTCAGGTCGAGGATGCCGAGTTGGCCGGTCAGAGCGGCCAATGCCGGCGTGGCGGCGATCAAGGACAGCGCGCAGCCGATGGCCGCGCCAAGATCCCTTCCTGGGTTTTGTGGGTTCATTTTCGTCTGCATACTCATGGGTTTGATCTCAGTTCGAAAGTTGGCGGACTTGTGCACGATCCCCCCGAATCGGTCACAAGCCCGCGCTGCAGGCGTGTATCACATCGGGTTTAGGCGCAGATCCACTGCATGACAGCTGGCTTCATTCCGGCATCCGCCCTGGGTCATGTCGAGCACTCCAGTGCGGATTTCTCATCGACACCTGCACCTTGAAGGGGCAACTTTTAGCCGTCTTGAGCGCATTCATTCCCATCGGTGTCGCGGAGCAGGCGGCGGAATTCATCCGGCGGCAGATCCTGCGCGGCCACTGGAGCGGCACCATGCCCGGCAGGCACGAACTCGCCGCGGAGCTGGGCATCAACCACAAGACGGTGGAGGCCGCCCTTCTACAGCTGGAAAAGCAGGGGATGCTGACGAGACAAGGGGTCGGGCGGGCACGCGCCATCCTGCTGCCGGATGGGAAAAAAAGCCTGCGCTCGCTGAGGATCGGCATCCTTGCAGGGAGACCCGCCGACCGGGCACAGGACTACATGATCGACCTGAAGCACCGCCTGATCGAGGACCAACACGTGGCATTCCATCCCAAACCATGCCTGCACGATCTTGGAATGGACCTGCGGCGGGTCGCCAGGCTGGTGCGGGACACCGAGGCGGACGCATGGGTGGTGGTGGCGGCATCGCGCGAGGTGCTGGGATGGTTCGCCATGGGATCGGTTCCGGCATTCGCGTTGTTCGGTCAGCGGGACGGCGTGCCACTGGCGGGTGGAGGACCCGACAAGCCACCGGCCTACGCGCAGGCCACGCGCAAGCTGTTGGAACTCGGGCACCGCCGCATCGTGTTGCTGACGCATCGCTTGCGCAGGCTGCCGCAGCCTGGCACCAGCGAACGCGCCTTTCTCGCCGAGCTGGAATCCGCGGGAATCGCGCCGGAAACTTATTATCATCTCCCGGACTGGGAGGAAACAGCGGACGGACTGCATGCACGGCTCGAATCCTTGTTTCAGGTCACGCCGCCGAGTGCCCTGATTGTGGATTCCGTTCCCTTGTTTTCAGGTGTCGCGCAATTTCTCGCCAGACTGGGGCTGCGGGTGCCGGAGGACGTGTCGCTCGTCAGCACCGACACGTCGCCGGCTTTCAACTGGCACCGGCCGTCGGTTGCCCATATCCGCTGGGACAGCCGTCCGGTGGTCCGGCGAGTGATGAACTGGGCCGCCAACATCAGCCGCGGCAAAACGGACATCCGGCAAACGCTCACCCGGGCCGAATTCGTGCCCGGAGGCAGCATCGGCCCGGTGTGCGGGAAATGAGTGTGGCTTTGCTGAAACGAAATAAGCGGCCTCCCGGGATGGGAGGCCGCTTTGGGTCGGATGTGGGGGAATCCGCGTTCTCACGAACGCGCCTACAGCTGGGTCACTTCCACATTGAGGCGGACGAAGAGCTTGCCGCCCATCGCCAGCGTGCGGCGGATCTTCACTTCCACCAGGTCGATGCCCGCGCCGGCACCATCGTCGGCGGGAGTGATGACGATATCCGCTCCGGCCACGGCCTCGGTCCAGCCGACCAGGTCGCTGCCGTATTCCACCGCGATGGTGGTGTTGGCATCGGCCGCGGCTTCATCCGCACGACGGTAGGTGAAGATGAAGAATTCGGGGTCGCTGGTATTGTCGAAGGTCGGCGCGATGCCGGCGTCGTCGCTGCCATCGGTGGGATCGCCGCCAAGCACCCATTCGAGACCGGTTTCCAAACCGCCGGCGTCGAAATCGAGTGCGGGATCGGTATCGGCGAGACCGGCGAAGCCGCCGGCCCATGAGATGTAGGAGGCGTCCGTTTCCACGGTGATGATCGTGTCGTCGGTGAATGCGGAACCGGTATCCAGCGCATTGCCCGCAAGATCGGTGAGCGTGGCTCCGGCCGGAATCCGCAGTTGCAGTGTGCCGACAGTGGTGGGTGTGACGGTCACCTCGAACACGGCCGCATCCTCCAACTGCAAGATGCCGTCGATGGTGAAGCTAGAACTGCCGGCGTTATCGAAGTCCGCGGCATTCACCGTGCCGGGCAGCATCGCCTCGTCGAAGGTGACGGTGTAAACCACCGGATCGCCCGTCAGGACCGGGCCGCCCGAGACATTGTCCTCGATGGAAACCAGCGCGGGGGCGGCGGCGTCCAGGGTGTCATAGACGAACAGCGGTTGTGAGATCGCGACCATCTCATGCAGGGTGGCGTTGGGCGATGTGGCGTTCGACCCGGTCCAGTTGGTCCTCCAACCCGTCCATTGTCTGCGAGAGGTGGTGCCAGTACCCAGTGCATTGTTTGCAACCCCTCCGGCGGCGGTGCCCGTCCAGATGTTTCTGTCTTCACCTTGGAGATTCGACAAGGGGTTGCCACTGTTCCCTGCATCACCCGGAAACTCAAAGCCCCAGAAGTCGGTGGCATCCGAAGCCAGAAAACCGTTGCCCGTAGCGCTGTCGCCCGGATTGAGGCTGTGGTAAATATCCCACACCGATCCGGTAATGACGGCGTTGTTGATTGCGTTGGTGGTGGCGGTCGAACCCAACGCGAACCAAGAGACGGGAACGCCGTTGATATCAACGGCCAGACCCTCGCCAGTGGCATCCCCTTGGACGAATGCGTTGTAATCGGCAATGTCGGTCGACTCCGCATTTCTCGTGCCGGTCGTGACGTAGGCCAGGTGATACCTGTCAGCGGCCTTCCATGCCTCGCCGGTGTTGGGATTGATTCCGCCATTGGCGGTCAGGTCGAGGATGCCCAACTGGCTGGCAAGCGCCGCGGTGGTGAAATTCCACTCGGTGTCATTGGCGATGCCGGCGAAATCGACGTCGCTGAAGTTGCGGAGCGCGGTCCCCGGAATTTGCACGGCGTAGGACCGGCCGGATTCCAGGAACACGGCGGGATTGATCGTCAGCACATTGTCCGTGAGTGTCACCTGCGAGGCATCGGTCACGGCAATGGTCTGGGTGGTTGAGTTGTCCAGCAGGTCCTTGATGACGATGTCGCCAGTGCCGAGGATCAGGTTCTGATCGAAGGTGGCGACGATATTGGCTCCGATGCTGACACCCGTGGCATCGTCCGCCGGGTTCTTCACGGTGATGATCGGCGGGTTGAGGTTTTGCGCGGTGGTCGAGAAGTTCCACACCACGTCGTCACTAATGCCGGCGAACGCGTTGCCTGAGAGATCCTCGACGGCATTCGCGCTGATCCGCACCGCGAAGGTGGAATCGAAGGCGAGGTTCGAGGCGGGATCGATGATCAGATCGCGGCCGGACAAGCTCACTTGCACATCCGGCAGCGTGATGACCTGCTCGGTGGCGGCGGTGAGGTTCTTGATGGTGACGCTGCCGACACCGGTGAACTGAACGTCTTCATTGAAGGTCGCGGTCAGGGTGATGCCGGGGTAAAGGTCGGTCGTTTCATCGGCGGGATCCAGATTGACGATGAACGGCGGATCCTCGTCCGGACCGCGCACCGCGATGAAGTTGTTCTCCACCTCCTCTGGCGTGAGAATCTGGTTGTGATAGACGCGGATCATGGCCATCAGGCCGTTGTAGGAGACGGTGTTCTGCTGGCCGTTGCCGATACCGCCGACGTTGCTTCCCCCAAGCGTACCGAAGGCGGCAGCATCGCCGCCGGACCAGTCGTTGCCACCGGGATTGGAGGTGCCGACCAGTTCGCCGTTGATGAACATCTGCATCGAGCCAGTTGCGGTGTCGTAAGTCATGACCACCTGGATGAACTCCTCCGTCGCCGGACCAAGCAACAAGCCGAGCGGATCGGTCGCGATGTCGTAGGAAACCAAGCCGCCACCACCAGCTTTGCGGAACTGCAACTGGTTGTTGTTTACGAACAGGCCCATGCCGGTACCGCCGCCGTCTTCGAAGATGATCTGGCCGTTCGATGCGCCGGGCGTCAGGTTGTCCGGACGGATCCACATTTCCATGGTGACGGGATCGTTGGTCCAGTCGCCCGGGGCGTTTTGGAACGATCGCTCGGTCGTGGTGCCCGCCTCGACGAGCAGCGCACCCGCTTCCTTCCCGGTCGAACCGCCCACGAAATCGTAGGCGTGGGTCAGCAGGGTGTTGGTGGTCGCCGGGACATGGGTCACCGCCGGATCATCGTCGAGCAGCAGCTCCAACCCGGAAAGCCCGGTCACGTCCTCCCAGCGGTTGTTGCCGCCATCGTCCTGGCCGGCATCGGCGAGGAAATCGAAGCCGGATGTCACTTCGGCAAGCTGCAGGATCACCGTGGCGGTGGCGGTGGCCTGTTTGCTGGCGGAATCGGTCACCCGCAGCTGGATGGTGTTGCTGCCGAGCGCGAGACCATGGACCGATTGCAGGTCGGAGAACGAAATGGCCGCCGGGTTTTCTCCTGTGACATCACCGAAGGTGTCGTCATTGTTGAGATCCCACTCATAGAGCGTGAGGGTTTCGCCGCCGGAGGGCACGGATGCACTGCCGTCCAGCACAAGCGAGCCGCTCGGCGCGACCACGTAGGGACCACCGGCATCAGCAACGGGATTGGCGAGGGCGACGGTGAGCTGGACATCGTCGAAGCACACTTCATCGGAGGCGGCGAGACCCTTGCTGAGCAGCCGGATTTCCAGCGGCTGGTCGACGAGCGCCGCATCGCCGGCGTCGTAGGTGTAATTGACCGTGGAGGTCGAGAATGAGTCCTCGGCGATTGTCAGGCTGTCGTCGTCCTCGGCGAGCAAGGTCCCGCCTGCGAAGAGTTGGACCCGGTATCCCGGGAAAGAGACGCCGCTTAACTTGGAATTCCCCACCTCGACGGTGAGCGTGTAGCCGGCACCTTCCTGGAACGTGGCGGCGAGCACTTGGGACAGCCCTTCTTCGCTGCCGTTGGCGTCGAAAATACTGGCAACATTCTGTCCCTCGGGGGCTTCGGCCGTGAAATCGTCGGTGTCAGGGTTTAAAACATCGGCGGTTGCGCCGTTGAACGAAGTCCATCCGGTGGGAAGGCCGCCTACGGTTCCATTGCCCGTAACCGGATCTTCGAATCCGGGGTTGGTGACGGGAACGGCCGACTGGCTCCATCCGGCGACGCTAAGTCCCAGCGAAAGCATCGCAAGATTGCCGATGAGGGGTACTCTGGATTTTGTCTTCATGGGTTGTTGATGTGTGCGTGTGTGGGTTATGCGAAACCGACATCCGGGAGGGAGTGCGGAATGCGCCTTGACCATGGACAAGGCCCCGGCGGAAATCCGCATCGGATACCATGGTTTCACAACAATGGTCCTCTACCCCATAGGTATCCGCCTGCCCGGGTCAAACCGAAATCACCCGGATCGCCTCGGAAGCCATGACCTTTTGGGGGCACCTTGCTCCCGGATAAACGGCGGTGTCGCCTAGGCCGCCCCGGTCTCGACTTCCTCCTCCACCCGCGCGGCGCGGCGCAGGCCCTGGGCGGTGGAGTGGCCGGTGACCTTGCGGGCCAGCCAATCGAAGGTGAGATAGAACACCGGCACGACGAAGAGTGTGAGGACGGTGGCGATGCCGAGGCCGCCGACGACCACCAGGCCGAGCGGGTTGCGGGTTTCGGCTCCGGCTCCGGTGGTGAGCGCCAGCGGCATGGTGCCGCCAATGGTGGAAATCGAGGTCATCAGAATGGGCCGGAAACGCAGGGTGGTGCCTTCCCACACGGCGTCGAAGGCCGATTTTCCCTGAAGCTGGAGCTGGTTGGCGAACTCGACGATGAGAATCCCGTTCTTGGCGATCAGGCCGATGAGCAGGATGAGGCCGAACTGCGCGAACAGGTTGTTGGTCATCGGCGGACCGAAAAAGCGGGTCACGTAGAGCGTGATGAGTCCGCCGGTCAGCGCGAGGGCGACGCCGGTGAAGATCGTCACCGGGTGGATCCAGCTCTCGAACTGCGCGGCGAGGATCAGGAAGGTGAACAGCAGACCTAACAAAAAGAGCATCATGGTGTCGCTGGCGCTGTCCACGTATTCGCGGGTCTCGCCGTCCCATGCGTAGTTGTAGCCTTCCGGCAGGATGTCGGGCGCGGTTTCCTCGATGAAATCCACGCCGTCGCCGATGGTTTTTCCGGGAGCCAGCCGCGCCAGCAGGCTGATCGAGCGCAGGCGGTTGAAGTGCGGATATTCCTCCGGGGTGATGGTTTCCTCGTGGCTGACGAGATTCGAGAGCTGGACGAGTCCGCCGTTGTCGGAGCGCACATAGACGCGGCCGAGATCGGATGGCGCGAGCCGCGCGGTGTCCTCGATCTGGAGGATCACGTCATACTGGCGGCTTTGCTGCTTGAACTGGGTGACTTGGCGGCCGCCGAAGAGCGATTCGAGCGTGGTGGCGACGCGCGAAACGGGCACGCCGAGATCGGCGGCGCGGGCGCGGTCGATGGTGACATCGAGCTGCGGTTTGTCGGTCTTGGTCCCGGGGCGCGCACTGTCGAAAATGCCGCTCGCGCGCATTTTCCCGAGGATGGCCTCGCCGTATTCCTGCAGCTTGTCGAAATCGCTGCCTTGGAGGACGAGTTGGAACGGTTCGCTGAGGCTGCGGCCGCCGAGCGGGTTGGGAATGAAGGCGAACGACAATCCGCCGGTGACCTCCTGCGCATAGCCGGCGTTGATTTCGCCGACGACTTCCTGCGTCGAGCGTTCGCGTTCCTCCCACGGCTTGAGGGTGGAGAACACGAGGCCGGTATTGCCGGAACCCGGGCGGCCGCGGGCGAAGGAGGTGGCGGAGAAGTAGCGCTCAAGCTCGGGCGCGCGCTCGATGATGTCGGTCATCCTGCCCATGTAATTGATGGTGTAGTCCGGATGTGATCCGAGCGGGCCGTTGAAAATGGAAATGAAGCTGCCGCGGTCTTCGAGCGGCGTGAGTTCGCGCTGCAGGCCCTTGTAGGCGAACGGCGCGAGCGCCACGAAGCCGAGCGCGAGCAGCACCACCAACGGCCACGCCTTGAGCGAAAGCCGCAGGGATTTTCCGAAAAGGCGGGTCGCTAAATCGAAGCCCGGCTCGGTGATGCGGTAGAGCCAGCCGTGACGCGGGTGGCCGGTGGCGGGATCCGCGCCCTTGAGCAGCAGCGAGCACAGCATCGGCGTGACGGATAGCGAGACCACCGAGGAAACCATCACCGAGACCGCCAGCGAAATGCCGAATTCGTAGAACAGGCGGCCGGTCGAACCGGTCTGGAAGGCCACCGGCAGAAACACCGCCGCCAGCGTGAGCGTGGAAGCGATGATCGCGAAGGCGACCTGCCGCGAACCGAGCACCGCGGCGCGGATCCTCGTTTCCCCGTCCTCGATGCGGCGGTAGATGTTTTCCAGCATCACGATCGCATCGTCCACCACCAGGCCAATGGCCAGCACCAGCGCGAGCATGGTGAGGATGTTGATCGAGAACCCGAGCGCGGCGATCACCGCGAAGGTGCCGATGATCGAGATCGGCACCGCGGTGATCGGGATGATCACTGCGCGCCAGTCACGCAGGAAAAAGAAAATGACCGCGCTGACGATGATAAAGGCGATGAAGAAGGTCTGGAACACCTCGTCCACCGAGCGCTGGACGAATACCGAGCTGTCATAACCCACGCGCACCTCGATGCCTTCCGGCATGTCGGACTTGATCACCGGGATCAGTTCTTTCACCCCATTGGCCACGTCGAGCAGGTTGGACTTCGATTGCCGCACCACGCCGAGGCCCACGGTCGGCTCGCCGTTGAAGAACGTGCGGGTGCGGTAGTCCTCGGAGCCGAGTTCGGCGCGGCCCACGTCCTTGAGCTTGATCTGGCTGTTGCCGCGGGTGGCGATGACGAGTTCCTCGAATGCGGCGGCGTCGCGCAGGTCACCCTGGGTGCGCACGGTGAACTCGCGCGCGAACGACTCGATTCGCCCGCCGGGAATGTCCACGTTCTGCTCGCGCAGGGCGTTTTCCACATCCACCGGTGTGAGCTGGTAGGACGCGAGCTTGTCGGGATCCAGCCACAGCCGCATCGCGAAGCGGCGCTCGCCACCGATGAAAATGGTGCCCACGCCCGGCACCGTCTGAATCCGCTGCTTGGCGATGCGGTCCACCAGATCGGTCAGCTCGGTGCGCGAGAAACGGTCGGACGTGAAGGTCATCCACAACACCGGCTGGGCGTCGCCGTCCTCCTTGGCGATGATCGGCTCGTCCACCTCGTCGGGCAACCGGTCGCGCGCGCGGCTCACCCGGTCGCGCACGTCGTTGGCCGCCTCGTCCGGGTCGCGCTCCAGCAGGAATTCGATGGTGATCACCGAGGCCTCCTCGTAGGACGAGGATTTCATCACCCGGATGCCGTCGATCGCCGCAAGCTGCTCTTCCAACGGCTCCGTCACCCGGCTCTCCACCACCTCCGCCGAGGCCCCGCGGTAAATCGTGGAAACCGAGACCGTCGGCACGTCCGTATCCGGATACTCCCGCACCGAAAGCCGTTCGTAGGAAAGCAGCCCCAGCAAAATCACGATCAACGCGCCAACCGTCGTCAGCACGGGTCGTTTGATCGAGGTGTCGGAAATGATCATGGGAGCGGGAGGCGGTAAGTGGGAAGCGGCAGGCGGAAAGCCTGTAGCGGCGGTCTATGACCGTCGGGTGAATGAGAAGTCATCGGTCAGCGGGATGTATCGCATATTTGAAATATACGATACGAGACGAACCGCGCTTGGATGGGAAACTGCTTGTGACGACAAAGGGAGTGGCTTGATGAATCATGGCGAGTGATGGCTTGATTCTAACTGATAACTGGTGACCGCTGACTGATGACCTCTTACTCTTCCAGCCTGCGGTCGGTTTGTTCCGGAATGCCGGGGGTGACGACGGGGTCCACGGGTTTGAGTTTCATGCCGGGGAACAGGATGAGGCCGCCGACGCCGGCGGAGACGATTTTGTCGCCGGCTTTGACGGGCGGGCCGGCGGGTTCGATCTGGACGTATCCGGGGACGCGCATGCCGGTTTTGACGGGGGTGAATGCGGCGGTGAAGCCGCCGTCCTTTTCCTGTGGCATGACGAGCACGGTGCCGCGCGGGGTGCTGAGGATGGCGGTTTCGGGGACGACGAGCGCGTCCTCGATGGTGCGCAGGACGAGCGTGACGTTGGCAAACATGCCGGGCTTGAGGTAGGGCGGAGGATCGTTGACATAGCCCTTCACCAGGGTGGCGCGGGTACTTTCATCGATACGGGGCGAAACGAAGTAAACCTCGCCGGTGACCTGTTCGCCGGGCGCGGAAGTGGCGGCACGCAGGGTGAAGGAGGTGCCGGGCTGGAGGTTAGGCAGGTAACGCTCGGGCACTTCCATTTCCACCTTGAGGCGGCCGAGGTCGTCCACGGTGGTGATGAGGGATTGGGGGCTGACGTAGTCGCCCACGGAGAGCGTGCGGCCGCCGGCGATGCCGTCGAAGGGCGCGATGATGGATGACTTGGCGAGGCGCACTTCCAACAGGTCGATGGCGGCCTTGAGGCGGTCGTATTCGGCGGTGGCGGCGTCCACTTCGAGCCGCGAAACGGCGGCGTCTTCGAGCAGCAGGCGGTTGCGATCGAGGTTGCGGCCGGCAAGCACGAATCCGGCGCGGGTTTCGGCGAGCTGGGCCTCGAGTTCGCGGGTGTCGAGTTTCACGAGCACGTCGCCTTTTTTGACGGTCTGTCCTTCCTCGAAATGGATGGACTCGATGACGCCGGGGATTTCGGGGCGCAGTTCGGCGCTTTCATTGGCGGCAATACTGCCGACGAGACCGACGGTTTCCCGAAGCGTCTTGAGGCTGACCTCCATCACCTCGACGGGCTGCTCGCGGTCCATCGGGTTCGGGGGACCACCGGCAGGACCGGCTTTTTCCTTTTTGCCGCATGCGGTGAGACAGAAGACTGAGAGGCAGAGGACGGAAGACCGGAATGCCGTCGCGGCGCCCGATGTCCCGCCTGCTGAATGATATATATTAAGAGAATTCTTCATCTTGCGTCTTGTGTCTTGAAGTCTTCTGTCTTGCTACCACTCACCCCCCACCGACTTGGCGAGGGAAACGGCGAGGGCGAGACGCTCGCCGCGGATGGCGTTGGCGGCGCGTTCGGCATCGAGGCGGGTGCGCTCGGCATCCACCACGTCGAGGAAGCTGACGAGGCCCTGCTCGAAGCGCTTCACGGAGAGCTCGAAGGTTTTGCGCGCGGCGGCCAGCGCCTGGTCCTGCGCGGTTTGGCGGCGTTCGAGGATCGCGGTGCCCTGCAGCGCGTTTTCCACTTCGCGGATCGCATTGAGCACGGTCTGGCGGTAATCCGCGCTGACGGCCTCATGTGCGGCCACGGTGGCGCGTTTCTGGGCCTGGAGGAATCGCAGGTTGGTGAGCGGAGTGATCGCGCTGGCTCCCAGCGACCAGACGAGCGAGGAGCCCTCGAACAGGTTGTTGAAGGTGTCCGAATCCAGGCCGGTGCTCGCGTTGATGCCGATGGTGGGAAAATACGCGGCCTTGGCCACGCCGATTTCCGCATTGGCGGCGACAACGCTGCGTTCGGCGGCACGGATGTCGGGGCGCTGGCGCAGCAGTTCGGAGGGCAGCGAAACGGGAATCGCAGGAGGCTTCGGCAAGTCGGTTTTTTCCGGCAGCGAGGAACCGGTGGCCATCGATCCGGTGAGCACGGCGAGTGCGTTGACCAGTTCCACCCGCGTCTGGTCGAGCCGGATGCGGTCGGCCTCGGCGGTGGCCACCTCGGTTTCGGCGCGGGCGAGGTCGAGCCCGCTGATGCTGCCGGCCTCGCGGCGCTTGCCTAACAGATCGAAGGCCTTGCGGCGGATTTCCAAAGTGCGGGCTAATACCGATCGGTCGGCATCCACGGCCCGCAGTGCCCAGTAGGTTTGCGCGGTTTCCGCGGCGATGGTGAGTCGCAGCGCATTGAGCAGTTCGTCGGTCGCCTGTTCGGTGGCGGTGGCGGATTCCACCTGGCGGCGGACTTTGCCCCAGACATCGATTTCGTAGCTGAGGTCCACCGGGACGGTGAAATTGTTGGCGATGTTCGATCCGCCGCCCGGGCCGCGGAAGCGGAACTGCGTGCGCTCCGAGGTGATGCCCATGTCCACGGCAGGGAAAAAACGCGAGCGGGCCATGCTGCTGAACGCGCGCGCTTCGCGTACCCGTGCGGCGGCCGAGGCGATCTCCTGGTTACGCTCGAGCGCGCGGTCGACCAGCGAGTTGAGCGTGCCGTCGCCGAAGAGTTTCCACCACGCGCGCGGCTTCGGCAGCGTGTCCGGCGTGCCTTTGCGCCATTTCACTCCTTGGCTGGAGAACGAGGCCGGCATTTCCATCACCGGTGTCTCGTGATCCGGCCCCACCGGCGCGCACGCGGCCAGCCCTATGAACGCGGACAACGGCAGGAATCGGCTGTGTCGGAAGCGGCAAGGCATGGACTCGCGGGATTCAAGCGTCTTTTTGCTTGCGTGCAAGTGATTACTTGCAAATTTTTGCGGCGTGAGCGCGACTTCCCGAAAACCCCCGGTGCAGGAAATTCCGGGCACCCGCCAGCGGCTGCTGGAGGCGGCGCGCGCGGAATTTGGCGAGAAGGGAATCGAATCCGCGACCACCCGCGGCATCGCCGAGCGCGCCGGCTGCAACGAGGTGACGCTGTTCCGCCATTTCGAATCGAAGCAAAAACTGCTGGCGGCGGTGGTGCAGGAAGTGGCGGAGGAGTTTCTCGGTGGCTGCGAGTGCTCCGGAGATTATAGCGGCGACCCGCGCGAGGACCTCGTGCGTTTCGCGCGGGTTTACAACGCCTCACTGGAACGCTGCGAGGGCATGACGCGGGCGCTGATCGGCGAGGGCCGCCGCAGACCCACGCTGTGCAAGGAAATGATCGGCGACGTGCTCGAACCTTACCACCGCAGCATCGCGAGCTATCTGGAGGACCGGAAAAAAGCGGGACTCGTGGACAAGGAAGTGAACGGCATGGCCTTCGCGGAAATTTTCACCGCCTCCCTGATGGGCGGGTTGCTGCGGAGGAGTTCCGGCCTCTCGAAACTCGACCGCGACGGCTGGATCCGCGAGACGGTGGGCCTGCTGGCCGGCGGAATTCTTCTTAGATAGGGCGAATAGCCCTGTGAGTGCGCATCACCGCATCCGTGCGCGCCATCGCTTCGGCAGGCGTCATGCCGACCTCTCGCAAGGTGGAAATAGCCAGCGCGTTGTGGCGCTTGGCGAGGCGTTTCCCTTGATCGTCCAACAGCAGCGGATGGTGCAGGTAAAGCGGCTGTGGCAGCCCTAACAACTCCTGCAACAGCCGGTGGACATGCGTGGACGGCAGCAGGTCCTTGCCGCGCGTGACGTGGGTGATTTCCTGGAACGCATCGTCCACCACCACCGCGAGATGATAGGCGGTGCCGATATCCTTGCGGGCGAGCACCACATCGCCGAGCAGCGCAGGATCGACCTCGATCGTGCCGTGGCGCAGGTCAGTGAAAACGAGCGGGCCGGCGAGAGCCGCGGCCTTGCCGGCATCGAGCCGCCACGAGTGCGGGATGCCTGCGGAAAGCATTTCCTCGCGTTTCCCCGCCTCAAGCGCGCGGCACGTCCCCGGATAGAGTGGCCCCTCCGGTCCGTGCGGTGCGGCGGCCATGCGCGACCATTCCTCCTGGATATCCCGCCGCGTGCAGAAACACGGATAGACCAAATCCCGCTCCCGCAGTACAGCGAGCGCCGTCTCGTAGGCCGCCGTCCGCGCGCTCTGCCGCAGCGGCACGCCATCCCACGTCAAACCAAGCCATTTCAGATCCACCTCGATGTCCCGGTAAAACTCCTCACGCACGCGGGTGACATCGATGTCCTCGAAGCGCAGTAGAAACTCTCCTTCCGCCGTGCGCCGCGCCAGCTCACGCGCCACCCGCGCGGCCAGCGCGTGACCGAGGTGCAGCCGCCCCGTCGGACTGGGCGCGAATCTTGTGCGGACCATCATCGCGGCCCGGTTCAATCAGGAATCGCCTTCGGAAACCACCAAATCCATCCGTTTCCGCACGGCCCGCGCGGCATCCGGAATCCGGGTTGGATTCGCCGCGCGCATTCGTTTAGCGTCCGCCCGCCGATGCCGAAACGCCAGCCACCGGAAACCAACCGCCCGCGCAAAGATCCGGACACCGGCAAGCGCGGCCGGGGCGGTGCCACGTGGCTCTTGTTTTGGCCGTTCCTGCTCTTCAACCGCCTCATCCGCAAACGTCACTGGCTCCAGCGCATCCTGCTGCGGCTCGTCGGATTCCCCGCCGTCGCGGGCCTCTACCTGCTGCTGTTTTTCACGATCGTTTACGGCCTGCGCGCCCAGCGCTACAACCTCGGGGAAATCAACCAGATGCCCGAGCGCACCATCATCCTCGACCGCATGGGCGAGGAAATCGGCCGCATCCATGGCGAAAAACGTTCGATCGTTCCGCTCCGCCAGGTTTCCGAAGATTTCCGCAAGGCGATCCTCGCCCGCGAGGACGAGCGCTTCTACTCGCACGGAGCCATCGATCCCATGGGCATCGGTCGCGCCTTCCTGCGCAATCTCCAAGGCAAGCGCGAGGGCGCATCCACCATCACCCAGCAGCTCGCCTCCGACGTCTTCCAGCTCAAGCGCGGCGAAAAACGCGGCGACCTCCCGCGCCAGCTCGACCGCAAACTGCTCGAAATCGCCATCGCCTTCCGCATCGAGGCCGCCATGGAAAAAGACGCCATCCTCGAAGCCTACATCAATCAAATCAACTGGGGCCGCCAGATCCGCGGCGTCGGCGAGGCCACCCGCATTTACTTCGAGAAACACCCCGAGCAGCTCACGCTCTCCGAGTCCGCCCTGCTCGCCGGCATCGTCCGCGGACCGGATTCCTTCAATCCCTTCAAGTCGATGGAAGCCGCCACCCGCGAGCGCGACACCACGCTCGAGCGCATGGTCAACGCCAAGGCGATCACCCGCGCCGAGGCCGATGCCGCCAAGCAGGATAAAATCGATGTCCGTCCCGTGATGCGCCGCGCGGCCAAATACTCGTTCGCCATGGACGCCATCCGCCGCGATCTCGAAATCATCCTCGAAGACGAGGACATCCAGCTCGGCGGCCTCGAAATTTTCACCACCATCGACCTCCGCATCCAACAGAAGGCCGAGGAGGCGTTGGAGAAACAACTCGCCGCGACCGAAAAACGCTCCGGCTACGCCCACCCCACCCGCGCCGCCTGGCAGAATCTGCCCGAGGAATCCCGCAAAACGCCCCGCTACCTCCAGGGAGCGGCCGTGGTCCTCGAAAACCGCACCGGCGGCGTGCTCGCCGTGGTCGGCGGCCGTGATGCCCGCGAGTCCCGCTTCAACCGCGCCAAGGAAGCCAAGCGCCAGATCGGCTCGGTATTCAAACCCTTCCTCTACCTCGCCGCCTTCGACAGCGGCATGGGACCGGACTCGCCGGTCAGCGACGGCCCCATCCTCTCCGGCGAAATCAAGGGCGGCGGCTCGTGGCGGCCGCGCAACTCCGACGGCACCTTCGGCGGCATGATGCCCGCCTCATACGGCCTCATCCGCTCGCGCAACACGATGTCGGTGCGCGTCGGAAACTTCGCCGGCATCCCCCGCGTCAAGGAATACGCCGCCAAGGCCGGTTTCTCCACCCCGATGCCGGAAACCCCGGCCTCCTTCCTCGGCTCGTGGGAAGCCTCGCCGTGGGAAGTCGCCAGTGCCTACACGATTTTCCCCAACGAAGGCGCACGCTACCGGCCCTACCTCATTTCCGAAATCCGCGACCGCGACGGCAACGTCCTCTTCTCCACCCTGCCACTGCCCTACCCGGCTGCATCCGGCGGCTCCGCCTGGGCCATTTCACGCATCCTCAACGAGGTCGCCACCCGCGGCACCGCCGCTTCCGTCAGGCGGCTCGGTTTCGAAAAACCCTGCGCCGGAAAAACCGGCACCACCAACGACTTCAAGGACGCCTGGTTCGCCGGCTATACCTCCACCCTCACCTGCGCCGTGTGGGTCGGCTTCGACCAACCGAAACGCATCATGCACGGCGGCTACGGCTCCGTGCTCGCACTCCCGGTCTGGGTGGACATCATGAAAACCGCCGACCGCCTCGACTACAAGGCCGGTGCCCTCCACGCAAAAACCAATCTCGTCAAAACCGACCTCTGCCGGCTCTCCGGCAAGCGCGCCACCGCCGGCTGCCGCGAATCCGGCACCGCCTTCAGCGACGCCCTCCCGCGCGACATCCTCCCCGGCGAAACCGACTTCTGCCCGATCCATCCCGCCCGCGCCATGATGATCGGCCAGGTCCCGGACTCCGGCGCGCCCAATCCCACCCTCGCCCGCCCCGTCCCGGACGACGCCCCCCCGCCTCGCGCCCGCCCCGCAGAAAACCCGCGCCCGCCCCGCGCCCTGCCCGTCGAGCCTCCACCCAGAGCCAGGCCCGCCAAAGAACCGCCGCCACGCGCCCTGCCGGTGGAGTAGGTCAGCAGTCAGCAGTCAACGGTTTTCCCTGCGCAGCGATTCATTTGCATCAATCCATCTACCATCATGTTTCACCAAACACCGGCCCGAGTCACCATGAGCAGAATCCCCCAAGCTTGCCACACGCAACCCGACTCATATCGTATATTTGAAATATACGATATGTTTCCATGGCTTCTGACTCCCTTAGACGCGACGGTCACAGGCCGCCGCTACAGGATATCCGCTGACTTCTAACCGCATCCCGCTTACCGATGTTCTGACTGCGCAACCGCCAACCCCTTCGACGTTCGATATTGGACGTTCGATGTTCAATGTTCGATCCCCATGTCCACCTGGCGTCCCATCCGTCCCCTGCCGTTCTGGAAGCGTTGGCTTCCGGAGTGGCTGCACGGGCCGGTGAAGCTGCTGTTCGGGACGGGTGTCGGAGCGCTCGTGCTGCTCGGCGGCTTTGCGTTTTACTATCTGATGCTGGCGGCGCGCTACGATCTGGATGAGGTCGCCGAGCTGCCGTCGCGCACGGTGTTTCTCGACCGCAAGGGTGTCGAACTCACCGTGCCCGGCATGAACGGGCGACGGCTGGTGCAGCGCGGGGACATTCCGGATTTTCTGGTTAACGCGCTGCTCTCACGCGAGGACGCGCGGTTTTTCGATCATCACGGCGTGGATTTTCGCGGTCTGGCACGGGCCACCATCCGCAATATCAAGGACCGCGATTTCACCCAGGGCGCGTCCACCCTGAGCATGCAGCTCGCACGCAACACTTATGAGATCCGCGAGAAGTCGCTGCACCGGAAGTTTCTCGAAATCGCCATCACGCTGCGGCTGGAAAAACACTATACCAAGGACGAGATCCTCACCCACTATCTCAACCGCATCTACTTCGGCTCCGGCGCCTATGGCATCGAACAGGCGGCGCGCACTTACTTCGGCAAGCCGACACGCGAGTTGTCCGATGACGAATGCGCGCTGGTCGCCGGCATCATCCGCGGCCCCCACATTTTCTCGCCGCTGCGCCGGCCGGACGCCGCGCTCGAACAACGCCGCCAGACACTCGATCGCATGGCCGCCATGGGCTTCATCACCGCCGAACAATACGATGCCATCGCCGCCCGGCCGCTCAAGCTGACCAGCGAGGAAAGCCGGTCGAACCAGACGTCCTACGCGCTCAAGGCCGTGGAACGCGAGCTGGATCTCATTTTGGAAAACCTCGATATCCAGCAAGGCGGCCTGCACGTCCACACCACGCTCGACGCCGCATGGCAGCAGCGACTGGAAAACGAACTCAACCATGCCGTGCGCGCTCTCGAGTCGGAAAAGTCGTGGCGGCATCCGGTTCACGCGAAGCATGTGCCCGGCGGGGAAACCGCCTACGTCCAGTTCGCCGCCGTGACCACCGAGACCCGCACCGGCGCGGTGCTCGCCCTGATCGGCGGCCGCGACTTCAGTCACTCGCGCTACGACCGCACCCGCTCGAAACGCGACCTCGGTTCCGCTTTCGAACCCTTCGTCGCCGCCGCCGCCGCCGAGCGCGGCAAGCTCGTGCTGCCCGGCAAACCGGTCCAGACCGGCCGCCAGATCGGACCAGCGGAAGTCGAACGCCTTGCCCGCCGCTGCGGCATCGACGGGCCGTTTCTCCAGACCGAGGACCTGTTCCGCGGCGCGGTGGCCGCCACGCCGATGGAAATGTCCGTCGGCCTCGCCACGCTCGGCAACGACGGCAAGCGACCGCGGCCGTTCTTCATCCGCGAGATCCGCGATGCCAACGGCAAGCTGCTCCACCGCACCAAGTCCGATCTCACCCAGGCGCTCGGTCCGCATGCCGCCAAGGATGCCACCAGCGTGCTCAAGCGCGCCCACGGCACCCGCTGCTTCACCGGCGCCACCGGCTCCGAGCGCGACGCCTGGACCCTGCGCCTCGGCCCCACCGGCTCCACCGCCATCTGGATCGGCTTCGACCAACCCACCGCCATTGCCCCCGAAAAACGCCTGAAGTCACTGCTCGAAGAATTCGTCCAACGGCTTGGCAACGGTTAGAGCGCATTGCCCAGGCCCAGGGAGGGGCGAAATGTGTTGGCCCATGTCCATGAGGCGACAATGGGATAGGTGGATGCGCCGGGCATTGGCTTTAAACGGGCACGGCGGACACGTTCCGCCGCTCCTTTGCCAAGCCGTCATGCGGCCTGATGTCAACGGCTTGCGGGCATCATGTATCCCAGCAGGGTAACGAGTTTGTCGCGGGTTTTGGCGCGGGGGACGATGGCATCGATGAGGCCGTGTTCGAGCATGAACTCGGCGGTTTGGAAGCCGGGCGGAAGGTTCTGGTGGGTGGTTTCCTTGACCACGCGCGGGCCGGCGAAGCCGATCATGCACTTGGGTTCGGCGAGGTTGACGTCACCGATGGTGGCGAAGGATGCGGTGACGCCGCCGGTGGTGGGGTGGGTCATCAGCGAGATGTAGGGCAGCTTGGCCTCGGCCAGACGGGCGAGCGCGCCGCAGGTCTTGGCCATCTGCATGAGCGAGAGCATGCCTTCCTGCATGCGCGCGCCGGATGAGGCGGAGACGATGATCATGGCGCGCTTCTCGACGATGGCGGTCTCGATGGCACGGGTGATTTTCTCGCCGACCACGGAACCCATCGAGCCGGCGAAGAACTTGAAGTCCATGACGGCGATCATCGCCTTGTGACCGCCGATCGCGAGGCGGCCGGAGACCACGGCGTCGTTGAGGCCGGTCTTCTCGCGCAGGATGGCGGTCTTCTCGGAGTAGCCCTGGAAATCGAGCGGGTTGGCGGAGAAGAGTCCGGCGTCGGTTTCCTCGAAGGTGCCGCTGTCGGCGAGCATGTGGATGCGGTCGCGGGCGTCGAAGAGGAAGTGATGCGAGCAATGCGGGCAGACCTGGGTGTTTTGGCGGAGTTCCAGATTGTGGACCATGGCACCACAGTCCGGGCATTTGTGCCAGAGTCCTTCCGGGGTGTCATCCCGGCGCACGTGGCCGCGGAGGCGGGGTTTGTTGAAGATGCCCATAGGGTTGTGTGAGGAAAGTTCGCGATGTGCGGGAATGCGTCACGGGTGCCGCGCACGGTCGGCAGGCTAATCGCAGGCATGGCGCGCGACAATCACGTTTTGGGGCGGATCTGGAGAGAACTGCGGGGACGTTGTTTTCGAACTGTAACAAGCGGCGGTCACTGCAGGCTGTCGGACTTTGCTAACTACTGAAAACGATTTTTCGCAGCCTGTGTCTTGGCCGGAACTCGGTCAGTCCACCAGGCTGGATGGCGGCACTCTGCCAGCGTCGATGCCCGTGAACCCGGCTTTCCGCTTGCCGCCCATCCACGCCACCTGAATCCTGCGGCATGGAAATCCGCGCCGACGCACCGGCCGATCGCCTCGACGCCTGGCTCGCCGCGTCCCTGCCCGACCTCTCGCGCTCGCGCATCCAGACGCTCATCCGCGAGCAGTTCATCCTCGTCAACGGCCGGCCCGCCAAACCGCGCGACTCCGTCAAACCCGGCGACCTCGCCACCATCGCCCTGCCCGAGGCCGTGCCTCTGGAAAACGCCCCTCAGGACATCCCGCTTGCCGTGCTCTGCGAAGACGACGACCTCATTGTCATCGACAAACAGCACGGTATCGTTGTCCACCCCGCACCCGGAAATCCCGACGGCACCCTCGTCAACGCCCTGCTCCACCACTGCCGCGGCCAACTCTCCGGCATCGGCGGTGTCGAACGTCCCGGCATCGTGCACCGCCTCGACAAGGACACATCAGGCTGCCTCGTCGTCGCCAAATCCGACGCCGCCCATCAGTCACTCGTCGGCCAGTTCGCCGAACGCAGCAGCATGGAGAAAATCTATCTCGCCGTCACCCACGGCGCGCCAAAACCGGAAACGGACACCATCTTCACCCACATCGGCCGCCACCCGGTCAACCGTCAGAAAATGGCCGTCGTCAATCCCCCAGGCGGCAAACCCGCCATCACTGACTACCAAACGCTCGCCGCCGACCCCGCCACCCGCACCGCCCTCATCCTCTGCCATCTCCACACCGGCCGCACCCACCAGATCCGCGTCCACCTCCACCACAAAGGCTGCCCCATCGTCGGCGACCCCATCTACGGCCGCCCCTCCAAAGACCCCGCTCTCCCCGGCCGCCTGATGCTCCACGCCTGGAAACTCTCCTTCCTCCACCCCGTCACCGGCCAGCGCCTCAGCCTCGAAGCCCCGATCCCTCCGGAATTCCAACCTTGGCTGGATAAAAAACCAACTGACCGGTCCTGAAATGGAACTGTGCCCCATTGATCTCAACGTGGACCTCGGCGAAGGTGGCCCGAATGACGCCGAACTGATCGCCCACGCCACCTCCGCCAACATCGCCTGTGGCGGTCATGCAGGCGACGAACCCACCATCCGCAAGGCCATCGAAGCCTGTCTGCAACACGGCGCCGCCATCGGAGCCCACCCCGGTCACGAAGATCCCGAACACTTCGGCCGACGCGTCTTGGAACTGCCGCCGGCTCGAATCCGCGAAGCCGTGGTCCGCCAACTCGAACGCTTCATCCGGCTCGCGGCAATCTCCGGAACCACAGTTCATCACGTCAAACTCCACGGTGCCCTCTACCACCAGGCCAACCAAAACCCCGACCTCGCCCGCACCCTCGCCGCCGCCATCTCAAACCGCTTTCCCGGCTGCCACATCTACACCCCCGCCGCCGGCGAATTCGCCACCGCGGCCACCGCCTGCGGCCTCTCCGTCGTCCCCGAAGCCTTCGCCGACCGCCGCTACACCGCTTCCCACACCCTCGCGCCTCGCGAAATACCCGGCGCGATCATAAATGAAACCGATCTTTCGGTATCTCAAGCTCTCGAAATCGCCCGCCACCAACGCGTCCGCACCCTCGACGGCACATGGCTCCCCCTTCCCGCACGCACCCTCTGCATCCACGGCGACACCCCCCACGCCCTCTTTCTCCTTCAATCCCTCGCCAAATCCCTCACCCACCACCACATCCCCCTCCAAGCCCCCTGACCCACCCAAAACCAACACCAGAATCACACCATCAACAACTTGCAGAAAAATGTCTCACCTGAGACATTTTTTCGTCATGATATCATCCCTAATGTCATCCGGTCTCGAAAACGCGATATTCTCATATCCAATCAATTGACATCCAAGGATTACGAAAATTTTGTCTCAGGTGAGACATTTTTCCGTGAATCCCGGATTGCCGGGCTGTGGCTATGGCGGCAGGATGTCAGTGTATGAAACCGCGAACGGAATTGATGCTCTACATGCTGGGCTGGGCGGCGGGGAAGGCATTCACTCGATCGTTTCAATACCAAATGGAAGGTTTCGAGCAGTGGGCATATCGCAACGGGCTGTTGCGCAGGATCCATGAACTCGAAGCCAAGGCGTTCATCGAGCGCACCCGCGATCCGGACTCGTTCAAGGGATTTCTCAAACTGACCGACGCAGGCATGAAGGCAACGCTCGGCGGGCGCGACCCCGAGCAGGCATGGGATGCGCCGTGGGATGGAAAGTGGCGCTTGTTTCTCTTCGATTTGCCATCCGACCAGCACGCCTTGCGGAAAAAATTCCTCCGCGCGCTGCGGGCCTGCGGCTGCGGCTGGCTGCAACAAAGCGTCTGGATTTCCCCCACTTTGCCGGAGGAAATGAAGGAATTTCTCGATCATACTGACGACCGCCCCGGTGCCTTGATTCTGCTGGAAGCGCTGAGCCGAGGGCGGGAACTCGACCGCATGATGGTGGAAGACGCCTGGGATTTCGAACGGGTGGCCGAGACCCACACCGAACTCGCCGCCGTTTTGGCCGATTTTCCGAAAAATCCCGACATCCCTCGCCTCATGGAATGGGCCAAACGCGAACAGGCCGCCACCAAGCGCATGTTGGAGTTGGACCCACTTCTTCCCCGCTTACTCTGCCCGGCCGGTTACCAAGGCTTCGAAATCTGGAAAAAGCGCCAGCAAACCCTGCAACAAGCATTCGAAGTATTCGCCACATCTCCTTCATCCTGAGTCTTTACGGGAAAAATGTCTCAGGTGAGACATTTTTTTTACAACCGGCTGATATTGAGTTTATTGAAGGTTTTTGGGGGGCAGATGTGTTGGGACTGCGGTTTGAGAGTGTTTTACGGCTTTGAGCATGCCGCAGCCTGCGGCGACGTCGATGCCACGGCGCTGGCGGAAGGTGCAGGGGAAGCCGGCGGCGCGGAGGATTTTCTGGAAGGTGTGGCCGGCGCGGCTGGCGGTGCCGTTGAAACCGTGGGTGGCATTGAGGGGGATGAGGTTGATGTGGGCGTCGATGCCCTCGAGCAGGTCAGCGAGACGGTGGGCGGTTTCGGGGGAGTCGTTCTGACCCTCGATGAGGGTCCATTCGAAGAAGATGCGCTTGCCGGTGAGGGAGCCGTATTGGCGGCAGGCCTCGATGAGTTCGGCGAGCGGCCAGCGCCGGCTGACGGGGACGAGGGCGGCGCGTTCCTCCTCGGTGGACCCATGGAGGCTGACAGCGAGGCGGTAGGGACTGTTTTCCCGGGCCATGCGCAGGATGCCGGGGACCACGCCGACGGTGCTGATGGCGATGCGGGCGGGGCCGATACCGATGCCGCGGACGTTGGAAATGATTTCGAGGGCGGGCATGACCGAGTCGATATTATGAAGCGGCTCGCCCATGCCCATCATGACCAGGTTGCGGAGGCGGCGGTGGGGCTGTGTCTGGCGAAGCACGCGGCGGACGTGGAGCACCTGGGCGACGATTTCGCCGGGGCGGAGGTGGCGAACGAAGCCCATCTGACCGGTGGCGCAAAAGACGCAGCCCATGGCGCAGCCGGCCTGGGTGCTGACGCAGACGGTGTGGCGGCCGTCGTAGCCCATAAGCACGGTCTCAATGACCTGGCCATCGACGAGGCGCAGGAGGAATTTGCGGGTGAGGCCGTCGCTGCTGTGGATCTCGTCCACGACTTCCGGGAGGTCGAGGTGGAACGACTTATCCGGGCCGAGGCGCGTGTCGAGCCAGCGGCGCAGTGGTGGAAGGAAATCGAAGGCAGCGAGGTCGGTGGTATCGGCGCGATAGAGTGCGCGCCAGAGTGACTTGGCGTGGTGGCGGTTGACGCCGTCGGCGGCGAGGGCGTCCGCGATTCCCGGAAAATCGAGATCGTGGAGGGATCGGCAGGCGTCGGCGGACATGGCGGCAATCAAGGTGTGGTGCCGCTGGCGATCAAGCCGCGATTGGTCCATGGGCGCGCAGGGCATGCGGCAGGGCAACGAATTCGCTCCATAAGAACCACAGGGTACGCAGGTTGGACAAGGTCACGTCGATCTGCCCTGATGCGGCCATGCATCCCGCGCTCGACACCCTGCTGCTCGCGTTTTCCGCGGACGACGGGCTGGCCGTGCCGCAGCGGGCCTTGTTTCTCGGCGCGCGGCCGCACCCGGCGCTGCGCGAATGGCGGGACATCACCGGCTGGCAACCGCTCAAGCCGCTGGCCGACGAGTGGGAGCGCTGGGGATTCCAACGCCTCGATGCGCCGGCCGGCCGCTGGCCGCTGGTGCTGGTATTGCCGGGGAAATCGCGCGATGAGACGCTGGCCTGGTTCGCCATGGCCCACGACCTCTTGCTGCCGGGCGGGCGGATCGTCTGCGCGATGCCCAACACCGCCGGTGCGGCGCGCTTCGAAAAGGAATTCGCCAAAGCCACCGAAAACGTCGCATCGATCCAGAAACACAAATGCCGCGCCTTTCATGCGGTGGACGATGGCACATGGGACGAAGCGCTGTTCAACGAATGGCGCGATCTCGGAAACCCGCGCTTCATCCCGGAAACCGACTTCATCACCCAAGCCGGAGTCTTCAGCCATGGCCGCATCGATCCCGGCTCGCGCCTTCTCGCCACACACCTGCCGCCCGGTCTCCGCGGCCACATCGCCGACCTCGGTGCGGGCTGGGGTTATCTGTCGGACGCCGCCCTCGAACGCTGCCCGGGCATCGAGCGCATCGACTTGTTCGAAGCCGACGCCCGCGCGCTCGCCTGCGCGAAACGCAACCTCGTCCTCCACCTGCCGTCCGCAAACCCGCTGAGTTCCCCGGTGTGCCACGCGGAGGAGGAACCACGCGTCCGTTTCCACTGGCACGACGTCACCATCGGCCTGCCGGAAACCTATGACGCCATCCTCATGAATCCACCCTTCCACACCGGCCAGGACACCGACGTCGATCTCGGCCGCACCTTTCTAACAACCGCCGCCGCTTCATTGAAACGCCACGGAAAACTCCACCTCGTCGCCAACCGCCAGCTCCCCTACGAACCCCTGCTCGACTCCCTCCGCCTGAACTGGCGCAAGGTGGCGGAGGATGGGACTTTCAAAGTGATTTTCGCAGAAAAGAAGATATGAAACTCGTCAAACTGCTTGCCAATCTCGGCTACGGCTCGCGGAAGGAAGTTCAGCGCCTGATCCGCTCCGGGGCGGTGACCGACGACGCCGGCCGGGTGCTGGGTGAAAGCGAAGTGCCGCCGCACGACCGCATCCGTTTCCGTGGCGAACCGCTCGAGCCGCCGTTTCCGCTCACGATCATGCTCCACAAACCGAATGGTTACACATGCAGCGCCGACGATCCCGGAGCGATAATTTACGATCTGCTGCCGGAGCGTTTCGCGCACCGCAATCCGGGCCTCAATCCGGTCGGCCGGCTCGACAAGGACACCACCGGCCTGCTGCTGATGACCGACGACGGCAGGTTGCTTCACCGCATCATTCATCCGAAGTCGGGCTGCCTGAAAGTCTATCATGCCGTGCTCGACCGTCCGCTTTCCGGCAACGAGGCGGACTTGTTCGGCTCAGGCGAGTTGTTGCTCAACGGCGAGATCAAACCGCTGCTGCCCGCCGGTTTCGAGGCGCTTGGCGAAAAGGAGGCGCTCGTGACCCTGCACGAAGGCCGCTATCATCAGGTGCGCCGCATGTTCGCGGCCGCAGGCAACCACGTCATCGCGCTGCGGCGGATCGCCATCGGCGGATTGAAGCTGCCCGACGATCTCGCCGAGGGCGAATGGCGCGTTCTGACAAGTGACGGACTGGCGGAGGTTTTCCGTGCGCCGAAGTGATTGAAGTCCGGTTTGCGGCTTCGTTTCTGCGAAGCCGCGGAACGGGGTTGGTTCTTGCCGCTACAGGCGTGGTGGCGGCAGCTGCGGGCAGGTGGAGTTCCCTGACTACCTCCGCCCGTCATACCAAAGATGCGTGGTTTCGCGGCTGCGCAGCGATCGCCCGCCGGTCATCGCGGCCCGGGCCGGCATGCATATGATTTTCCAAGACGAGTAGAGGTCGATCTTGCGTCCGGAGGTGTGGATCGGATGCAGGGCCGGAAGATTTTTCCACGCGGCGGGGGTGAGAGCCTCATGGCTTCACCGTCGCCTTCCTGGTGCAGGCCTTGCGCACTTGTTCGACGAATTCCAAGTCGCCAGTGTTGAAGCGCGTGAGCGGAACCACCACCGGCTTGTTCTTGATGAGCAGCCGGATGTTGCCGTCGCGCACGACCGTCGGTGATTCGGGTGGCGCGGGACTCGGTGGTGGTTCGGCACCTTTCGGAGCCTCCGCAACCATGTCCTCAAAGGCAATGAGCTTGCCTTGGATGAGTTTTCCCTCGGTGCTTGTCCAAAACCGATCGGTTGAAAGTATGATGTGGGTGACGTAACGAACCGTTTCCGGTGTGCCTCCATTCCTCGGCTGCACTTCGACACTGCCGGACGACACACCACCTATCGACCGTTTGGTGAACCCCTCCGGATGCGCGGGCACCACCTGGGCGGCGGCAAGCCCGAGCATCAAAGCGCCCGGGACAAGTACTGCTGGATATCTGCTCATGCGGAAAACCAAACCCGGGAGCGCACTTTTGTCATGGCACGATTTCAGGATTTACGACACCGATGCGCTACCGGGACCCGGAATTGAAACAAGGGGCTTTCGACGGGAGCGGACAGGAGTCATCCGCGGGCTACCCGGCGGTTTCATCGGTCGCGGCGGATTCCGTATCCGAATCCGTTGCGGCATCATTCGTCGAATCCTCCCCGTCCGGGATGACCAGCGAGATATCCTGGAGTTTTTCGCCCTCCTTGAGAGTGAGCAGTTTCACTCCTTGCGCATTGCGGCCGGTTTCGCGGATCTCGCTGACGCGGATGCGGATGCTCTGGCCGGTGGAGGTCATGAGCATGAGTTCGTCCTCGTCGGTGACGGTGACGGCGCCGACGACCGGGCCGGTCTTGTCGGTGACCTTCATGGTGATGATGCCCTTGCCGCCGCGGGTTTGCTTGCGGTAGTCGTCGAACGGGGTGCGCTTGCCGAGACCGTTTTCGGAGGCGACGAGCAGGGTGCTGCCTTCGGTGACCTTGGCGAGACCAACGACATAGTCCTCGTCGCGCGGACGGATGCCGGCGACGCCCATGGAGGAGCGGCCCATCGAGCGGGTGTCGTCCTCATGGAAGCGCAGACTGAGTCCCTCGTGGGTGACGAGCACAAGTTCATCGGAGCCGGAAGTGAGGCGCACGCCGATGAGTTCGTTGTTCTCCTCGAGGATGATGGCGATGATGCCGTCCTTGCGGTAGTTGCGGAAATCGTTGAGCGCGGTTTTCTTGACCTTGCCGGAGCGGGTGGCGAAGAACACGAAGCCGGCGTCCTCGCGGAATGTGATATCATTGCCGTCGTCGTCGGTGACGCGTCCAAGGCGGAGCAGCGCGGCGATTTTCTCCTCGGGCTTGAGGTTGAGCACGTTCTTGATCGAGCGGCCCGTCGAGGTGCGGGAACCCTCGGGGAGTTCGAACACGCGCTCGACATACATGCGGCCGGTGTTGGTGAAGAACAGCAGGTAATCGTGCGCCTGCACCGAGAACAGGTGCTCGACGAAATCGTCGGGCTCCTCCTTGCCGGTGGCCTTGGTTTCCATGCCCTTGAGCCCCTTGCCGCCGCGTCCTTGCAGGCGGTATTCGCTGGCGGGCGTGCGTTTGATGTAGCCGCGGTGCGAGAGGGTGACGATCATCGCGTCGTTGGCGATGAGGTCCTCCATGGCGATCTCGCCCTCCTCGGCGAGGATCGGGCACTTGCGCGGGGAGGCGTGTTTCTCGCGGATGGCGCGCAGCTCGTCCTTGATGATGCCGAGCACGCGCTCCTCGCGGGCGAGGATGTCGAGCAGGTCCTTGATGTTGACGAGCACCTCGTCGTATTCGCCCTTCACCTTGTCCTGCTCCATGCCGGTGAGCTGATAGAGGCGGAGTTCCAGGATGGCGTTGACCTGGCGCTCGGAGAAAATGTAGCGGTCGCCCTGCACGGCGGCCTGCGAGCGGATGAGGATGCCGAGTTTCTCCGCGGTGGCGGTGGAGAACTGATAGGCGGCGAGGCGTTCGCGCGCTTCGTCGCGGTTTTTCGAATCGCGGATGATCTTGATGAAGTCGTCGAGGTGGCCGAGTGCGAGCAGATAGGCCTCGAGCAGCTCGGCGCGTTCCTCCGCCTTGTTGAGCAGGTAGCGGGTGCGGCGGATGACGACCTCGCGGCGGTGCTCGATGTAGGCGTCGATGGCCTCCTTGAGCGAGAGCTGCTTGGGCCGCTGCTGGTGGATGGCCAGCATGTTCACGCTGAACGAGGTTTCCAGCGCGGTGAGTTTGAAGAGCTGGTTGACGACCACCTGCGGGCGGGCGTCGCGTTTCAGTTCGATCTCGATGCGGGTTTCCTCGTCGGACAGGTCGCGCATGCCGGAGATGCCGGTGAGGACCTTCTCGTTGACCAGCTCGGCAATGCGCTCCTGGAGGGTGGCGCGGTTGACGCCGTAGGGCACCTCGCGGATGACGATGATGGATTTGCCGTTCTCGTTTTCCTCGATCTCCACCTTGCCGCGCAGGCGCATCGAGCCGCGGCCGGTTTCAAAATAGCTCTGGATGCCGCGCAGGCCGCGGATCTCGCAGGCGACCGGGAAGTCAGGCCCCTTGATGTGGGCCATCAACTCGGGCAGCGTGATGCGCGGGTTGTCGATCTGGGCGCAGATGCCGTCGATCACCTCGCCGAGGTTGTGGGGGGCCAGGTTGGTGGCCATGCCGACCGCGATGCCGGTGCCGCCGTTGACGAGGAAATTGGGAAACGCGGAGGGCAGCACCGAGGGCTCCTGCTGCGAGCCATCGTAGTTCGGCTGGAAATCGACCGTGTCCTTGTCGAGGTCGTCCATCATCGCCATGCCGAGGTGATGGAGACGCGCCTCGGTGTACCGCATCGATGCGGCGGCGTCGCCCTCCACCGAGCCGAAATTGCCCTGGCCATCGACGAGCATTTCGCGCATCGACCATGGCTGGCCCATGTTGACGAGCGTGGTGTAGATCGCCTGGTCGCCGTGCGGGTGGTAGTTACCCATGGTTTCGCCGACGATCTTGGCGCACTTCACGTGGGCTTTGCCCGGAGTGACGCCGAGCTGGCGCATCGCGTAGAGGATGCGCCGCTGTGAGGGCTTGAGGCCGTCGCGCACATCGGGCAGCGCCCGCGAGACGATGACCGACATCGAGTATTCCAGGAACGATTGGGACAGTTCCTCGGCGACGTTGATGGGTTTGATGGAGTCTTGGGACATGGGCTGGCCGGATGGGCTCGGCAGGGGGTGCCTGCGGGGACCGAAATTGTCTTCAAGCGGGGTGGTTCCGGCAAGCCCTTAGAGCAGGCAAAATGCGCTGAATGAAATACCCAGACGCCGTGGACTCGGGGGGCTTAACCACTGCGGCAAACGAACTCCCGGGCCGGCCGGGCCGATGTCGTTTCCCGCATGGTCCGGACAGGCTCCGATTCCCGTTTTGAAAAAATTTCAAGATCGGCATGGTTCATGCTTCCACCTGTCAACCGTGAGTTTGGCTCACGGTAAAACCCCACCAGAAAATGAACCCTGTTTCTCCGCTCAAGCGCTGGATCTCCGTTGTTGTTCTGCTTGTCGCCTCGGCGCTGCCAGTTTTCGCCCAAGAAGAGGCGGCCCCGGCTTTTGACAGCGGCAACACCGCCTTCATGTTCATCTGCAGTGTGTTGGTGCTGCTGATGACGCTGCCCGGCCTCGCGTTGTTTTACGGCGGGCTCGTCCGCTCCAAGAACACCCTGTCCATTCTCGTGCAGTGTCTCGCGATGGCCGGCGTGATGAGCCTGCTGTGGGTGATTTACGGCTACTCGCTTGCCACCACGGACAGCAATCCGTTCATCGGCGGGGCGTCGAAATTTTTCCTCAAGGGCGTGACGCCCGACAGCGACGCAGGCGGATATCCCGAGACGATTTTCGTGATGTTCCAGATGACCTTCGCGATCATCACCCCGGCGCTGATCGTTGGAGCTTTCGCGGAACGGATCAAGTTTTCCGCCGTGATGGTGTTCAGCATCATCTGGTTCACGATTTCCTACCTGCCGATCTGGCACATGGCGTGGAACACGAACGAAGGCTTCTTCCACCGCTTCCATGTGCTCGATTTCGCGGGCGGCACGGTGGTCCACATCAACGCGGCCGTCGCCGGGCTGGTGGGCTGCCTGATGGTGGGGCCGCGCAGAGGCTTCGGGAAAGTTCCACTCACGCCGCACAATGTGCCGCTTGTCATCATCGGCGCGTGCCTGCTGTGGGTCGGCTGGTTCGGTTTCAATGCCGGCTCGGAGCTCGCCGCCGACGGCACGGCGGGCATGGCCATGCTCGTCACCCAGATCGCGTGCGCGACGGCGGTCGTGGTCTGGATGGCCATCGAAAAAATCCTCACCGGTGTCGTCACCGCAGTGGGCGCGGCCACCGGCGCGGTCGCGGGGCTGGTGGCCATCACACCGGCATCCGGCACCGCGGGCATTCCGGGCGCACTCTGCATCGGCGCGGTTTCCGCCACGCTCTGCTACGTTTTCGCCATCAAGATGAAGCACAAGCTCGGCTACGACGATTCGCTCGACGTCTTCGGCGTGCACGGCGTCGGTGGCATCGTGGGTGCCATTCTCACCGGTGTGTTCTGCTTCGAAAGCATGGGCGGATCGGGTGCCTACAACGATACGATCACCATGGGCTCGCAGGTCTGGGGCCAGACGGTATCCGTGCTTGTCACGATCGCCTGGAGCGGCATCGCGGCGGTTGTTGCATTCGGGATCGCCAAAGTCACCGTCGGCCTCCGTATCGACGAACGCAGCGAGGAAAGCGGTCTCGACCAGAACGAACACGGCGAAAGCGCCTATACGGACCTGCAAGGCTGATAAACCATCATTCGCGCAAGGAAGCGGCCGGATCACCCCACATCCAGGTATAGCTCGGCAAGCGGAATGGAGATGCCCGTTTCGGGCAGTTCGAGCCCTGTATCCGGGCCGGAGAGGGTTTCCCGCCGGAAATCCGCGCCATCCCTGCGATACAGGGCGAGGAAGGGCGCATCAGGTTCCGCGAGGCGCTGCTGATTGAGCGTGCCTCCAGACATCGCATAAACCCTCCCGGCCACGTATTCGTGGCGGATTTCCGAGGCCAGGTCGCCTTGGAGATATTCTTCGCGGGGGATGTGGCGGTCTGTGATCACCATGCCATGTGTAACCCATGGCGGAGAAGGCTGCGGCATGCAAGCCGGTCAAATCAGGATTGCGATGCCTGCCCGTGACGATATTAGCATTTCATTTGACCGGTCCGACCAGTCAAATTAACTTCGCAGCATGAAGACGATCGCCGCCTATGAGGCCAAGTCGAAGTTTTCCGAAATCCTGCGCGAGGCTGCGGCAGGCGAGGTTTTTGTGATCACGCGCAATGGTCGGCGCATGGCCGAGTTGCGGCCGTGTCCGCCTACGGCCAAACCGCGCAAACGCGGGATGATGAAGAAGGCGTTCGGACCGGTTCCGACGGATTTCAATGAACCCTTGGCTGACTTCGCCGACTACCAATGAGGTTATTGCTCGATACCTGCGCGCTCATTTGGTTTTTGCGCGATGACACGGAACTCTCCGAGCGCGCCGCATCGGCGATTGAGAACCCGGCCAACGAGGTGGTCGTCAGCGCGGCGAGTGTCTGGGAAATCGCAATCAAGGCCGGGCTGGGCAAGATCAAGGTACCGGATGATTTCGAGGATGGCTTGGAGCAAAAACTGCAGGAGGGAGGCTTCACTCTGCTTGATGTGAATTACCGTCATGCGGCCGGTGTGTTCACACTGCCACGCGTTCATGCCGATCCGTTCGACCGCCTGCTGATCAGCCAATGCCGGGCGGAAAAGCTGATTGCCGTCACCAACGATGCCCATTGGTCGGATCCGGAATACGGGCTGCAGGTATGGTGGTGAACGGAAGCGGTATCCACCCGTGATGGAGCACCGGGAATCATGAAACATTGGCAAATCAACCCCCACCCCGCATCATCCGCGCCCATATGAACCAACTCGACCAACTCAAGCAATTCACCACCGTCGTCGCGGACACCGGCGATTTCGAAGCGATGCGCGCCTTCCAGCCGCAGGACGCCACCACCAACCCCTCGCTCATCCTCCAGGCCGTCAAGCAGGACGCCTACCGCCACCTCGTCGAAAAGGCCGTGCGGGAGCATGAAAACTCGTCACTCGCCGGCGACGACCGCCTGCAGGCCATTCTCGACCGCATCCTCGTCCTGTTCGGCCTCGAAATCCTCGATATCGTCCCCGGTCGCGTCTCGACCGAAGTCGATGCCCGGCTTTCCTTCGACACCCGGGCCACCATCGACCGCGCCCGCCGGATCGTCTCCGCCTACGAGGCCGAGGGCCGCCCGCGCGAGCGTGTCCTGATCAAGATCGCCTCCACCTGGGAAGGCATCCGCGCCGCGGAAGTCCTGCAAAAGGAACAAATCCGCTGCAACCTTACCCTGCTGTTCTCGTTCGCCCAGGCCGTCGCCTGCGCCGAGGCGGGCGTGCAACTCATCTCGCCGTTCGTCGGCCGCATCCTCGATTGGCACAAGGCCAGCACCGGCAAGGACTATCAGGGCGACGAAGATCCCGGCGTGCAATCCGTCACACGCATCTATCAATATTACAAGAAACACGGTTACACGGTCGAAGTGATGGGTGCCTCATTCCGCAACATCGGCCAGATCCAGTCGCTCGCCGGTTGCGACCTGCTCACCATCAGCCCCGGCCTGCTCGCCGAACTGCAGGCCGCCGACGCCCCGCTGGAACGCCGCCTCAAGCCCGAAGACGCCGCCAGCCTCGACATCCCCCGCGTTTCGTACGACGAGCCAGCGTTCCGCTTCGCCCTCAACGAAGACGCCATGGCCACCGAGAAGACCGCCCAGGGCATCCGCTCCTTCTCCGCCGACATCGTCAAACTCGAAGCCCTCGTCCGCGAAATCGACGCGTGAGGCGGAGGGCAAGAGCGGCGGTGATCCGGCCGGCCACGGTGCGGGCGATGTTGGCCGGGACCGCCGCTTGCCATGGCAATCATTCGGGCCAAGCCACGCGGAAGGAGCGCCCGTGCCAGTGCGGCTGCGCCGGATCGAAGAGGTCGCGGCCGTCGATGATCATGCGGCCGGAGGAGTCGATGGGGTGGGCATATACACCGCCATCCGAACAGAGAATGTATGCCTTGCCTCGGCCCAGTTTGCAGAGCTTTCGGTCGAAGACGAATTTGTCCTTCACCAGTGGATAAACGACCAGCGGCGTGTCGGGTCGGACCGATTGCCCGTCGGTAATGATGTAGGCGAAGCCGCAGGTGCCCGGGGGCAATGGTGGTTCGCCATCGACCACCTCAGTGGGCCGCCGGATGGATACCCCGTAGGCGTGGAAAATCAACGGATCTGATATGAGTTGGGGCGCGAATAATTGGTGTAAATAATCGTTCGAGGAGGATGCTCCCATCGGGATTTTGGTTTCGGGATACCGCTCGCGAACCAATACGATGGTCGAGTCGTTGGGATAACTTCCGAATATGTTTTCAAATTCGTACAATCCCATGCCTATTTGACGCATGTTTATGGTTGTTCGAAAATAATTATGCTCTGGCCCGCGCCGGTTGATATGTATCATGTTCGAAACGAAGAGGACTGCCGCCGCGATGACGATGACCGCAATGAGCAACAGCCACTTCCACACCGGCCAGCGTCGCCGGGGTGACAGGCTTGGAATGCCGAGATATTCTAACAACACGGAAGTGCGGGCTGATTCACCCCGCGGCTATGCGCGATTCAGCGCGTTGGCGGAGACGAAGAGGTTGCGGACGCGGAAGGCGGCGGGGGATTCCTGGAGGAGAATGGCTTTCATGTTGGGGGACTTGGCCGCGAAGTGGGGCACGGGCATGATGCGGCACTTCGCGTTGACCCAAGCCGGAGCCTTGAAATCGTGGACTTGGCAAAGATAAGCGACGGTCGAAGCCACGAAGGCATCCGCGTAGCCGCCGTCGCCCAGGATATGCGAGATGAGCACAGGCTCGTCTGCAAGGAGGGCGGGATCGGGATTTTCCTTGAAGCGATCCAGAAAATTCCGGATCGCGTAGCTGAAATCGGTGGAGATCTCAACGTGGGAGAGGCTTTCGCGGAGTGTTTCGTTGTGGCGGCTCATGGCGTGGGATCCGAGTTGAGTTCCGATACGAGTTCTTCAATATAGAACCGGACGCGGGGAGGCAGGAGGCTTTCCTTGTAGTAGCGGACCACGAGGTCACAGGCTTTGGCGGCATCCGTGATGCCTGTGAGTTTCAGGAGCGTAATGATGTCGGCGCGGTCTCCATCCGTGCTTGCGTCCGCAGCCCTGCTGGCTAGACATTTCATCGCCAACAGGTACTCCGTGGTCGGACGCATGATGCGCAGATTGCTGAAGACCGGCATTCCGTCGGCAGTGTATTCGGAGTCGTTGGAGACAAAACCTTTGACTCCATCGTTGAGCCAATTCGGCTCGAAGCCAAATTCCTCCGCGACTTTTCCGGCGGATTCCATCACCTCCGTTTTTGGAACAAAGATACCATCCACGTCGCGGGTCGATTCACGGGCATCGAAGGCCAGAACCATGGCAGCTCCGCCGAAGATGCAAATTTCTCCCATTACCCCCTTTTCGTGGAGAAGGTCATTCAAGCGCGCCAAGGCGGCAAGAATCTGCTCTTTGGAGAGTTTGTCGTTGGAGGGCATGGCGGCATGAAGACGGGCGGACTGAAGTCCGCGCTCCGTTAGACGTCGAGATTGCGCACGTTGAGCGCGTTGTCCTCGATGAAGCGTTTGCGCGGCTCGACAATGTCGCCCATGAGCACGTCGAACATCTTGTCGGCCTCGACCATGTTGTCCTCGTCGAGGCGGACGCGGAGGAACTGGCGGGTTTCGGGGTCCATGGTGGTTTCGAAGAGTTGCTTGGCGTTCATTTCGCCGAGGCCCTTGAAGCGTTTGATCTGGACGCCGCGGGCGGCGATCTCGAGCACGCGGGTGAGGATTTCGTCGATCGAGAAGACGGGAATGGCCTTCTGTTTGTCGCCATCGCCTTCGATCAGGTGATAGAGCGGCTGGTCGTCGTCGTGGAAGCGGGTGGTGTCGATGCCGGCCTCGTTGAGGCGGGAGAAGATCTTGGCGATGGCGTGGGATTCGTGGAGTTCGTGAAGCACGGCGCGGCGGGTGGGGCCGGTGTGGGCGGCGAGTTCCTCGTCGCTGAGTTCCTCTTCGAAGAGGCGGAGGTCACGGTTGGCGGCGGCGTATTCGCGGAGAACGTTCTCGTCGGCGAAGTAGAGCACGTGTTCGTCGTTGCCCTCGCGGATGCGGACCATGTATTCGGGCAGGTGGCCGCCGGCGGAGCGGGCGGCGAGGTATTCGCGGAAATTGCCGCCGTTGCCTTGGATGGAACGGATGTAGCGGGCGAGTGACGAGAGGTTTTCGAGGACGGTCTTGAGTTCGTCGGCGGTGAACGTGCGGCTGCGGTCTTGGGTTTGCAGCTCGATTTCCGAAGAGCCGAGTTCGATGAGGATCTTGTTGAGTTCGTCGTCGTCCTGGACGTATTCCGAGCGTTTCTTGCGGGTGACAAGATAGAGCGGCGGCTGGGCGATGTAGAGGAATCCGCGCTTCACGAGCTCCGGCATGTGGCGGCAGAAAAACGTGAGCAGCAGCGTGCGGATGTGCGAGCCGTCCACGTCGGCGTCGGTCATGATGACGATCTTGTGGTAGCGGCATTTCTCGATGTTGAACGAGCCTTCCTGTTCGCCGTCGCCGATGCCCGCGCCGATGGCGGTGATCATGCTTTGGATTTCCTTGTTCTGCAGCGCGCGGTGCAGGCGGGCTTTCTCGACATTGATGAGTTTGCCGCGCAGTGGCAGGATCGCCTGGGTGCGGCGGTCGCGGCCCTGCTTGGCGGAACCGCCGGCGGAGTCGCCCTCGACAATGTATAACTCGGACTTCGCGGGGTCGCGCTCCGAGCAGTCGGCCAGCTTGCCGGGCAGGCCGCCGCCGGAAAGGGCGGACTTTCTAACAGTTTCGCGCGCCTTGCGGGCGGCCTCGCGGGCGCGGGCGGCGTTGACGGATTTCTCGATGACCTTTTTGGCGAGCGACGGGTTCTCGTCGAAATACTGCATCAGGCCCTCATAGACGATCGAGGAAACCACACCCTCGATCTCGGTGTTGACCAGCTTGTCCTTGGTCTGCGACGAGAAGCGCGGGTTCGGCATTTTCACCGAAATGACGGCGACAAGACCTTCCCTGACATCATCGCCGGAAAGCGAGGGGTCCTTGTCCTTGAGGATCTTGTTGGCCTTGGCGTATTGGTTGATGGCGCGGGTGAGCGCGGTGCGGAAACCTGTCAGGTGGGTGCCGCCGTCGCCGTTGGGGATCGAGTTGGCGAAGCAGAGGATCTGGTCGTTGTAGGAATCGTTGTATTGCAGGACCACGTCGGCGAAGACGTCGTCGGTCGATTGCTTGCCGTCGTAGTCGAGATCGATCTGGCGTTTTCCTGTTAGAATCACCGGATCGTCGTGGATGACGGTTTTGTTTTCGCCGAGCTGGAGGACGAATTCCTCGATGCCCTTGGCATAAAAGAACGAACCCTTTTTCGCCGATTCCGGGCGCTCGTCCTCGAGGTCGATGGTGAGGCCGGGGTTGAGGAAGGCGAGTTCGCGCAGGCGGGTGGCGAGGCGGTCGAACTTGAACTCGATGGTATCGACGAAGATCGTGGCGTCCGGGAAGAAGGTGATGGTGGTGCCGGTTTTCTTGGGATCGACCTCGCCGACGACGTGGAGCGGCTGGGTGGTCTTGCCGCGCTCGAACTGAATGCGGTGGATCCTGCCGCCGCGCATGATGTCGGCGCGGAACCAGTCGGAGAGCGCGTTGACGCATTTCGCGCCGACGCCGTGGAGGCCGCCGGAGTATTTGTAGGCACCCTGGCCGAACTTGCCGCCGGCGTGCAGGTTGGTCAGGACCAACTCAACGGCGGGCATGCCGAATTTCGGGTGCATGTCCACCGGGATGCCGCGGCCGTTGTCGGCGATGGAAACCGAGCCATCGACGTGGATGGAAACCCTGATGCGTGAGCAGTAGCCGGCGAGGTGTTCGTCGATCGAGTTGTCCAGCACCTCGAACACGCAGTGGTGGAGGCCGCGCTCGTCGGGGTCGCCGATGTACATGCCGGGGCGTTTTCTAACAGCCTCGAGGCCTTCGAGCTTGTCGATCTGGGCGGCGTCGTATTGTTGCTCGGAAGCGACCTTGGTCTGGGCTTTTTCGGGCTCTTGGGATGGCTCGGTCATAGGGCGCGGAGAGGGTCGGAAATCCGGTCTCCGGAAACAAGGTACTTTCTTCGCCGGGGGCACAGTTTCGGCGGATGCCGGGAAACCGCTCCAAGCCACACATGGCGAATGACTTGTAAATTCGGGAAAATCGCCTCAGCGCGACAGCAGCCAAACGACCGCGAAGCAGATGCCAAAGGTGAGCAGGAACAGCAGCAAGACCTTGAGGCTCTGAAGCGACTCGCGGTTGTGGATGTGCGCCTGGTCGATGCCGGTATCCGCCAGGATCCTGCCCTTGTGGGTGCGGGCGACTTTGCGGAGCGGGCGGGCCGGCTGGGATGCCGTGCTGCGGCGATAAGGCGCACCCGGCGCGGTGATGCGCGCGCCGCATTGCGGGCAGGGGCCGGTGACTCCCGCTTGGGCCGCATCGATGGTCAACAGGATGCCGCACGCGGTACAGTGGAACCTGAGCGGCCGCGCTCCTGAGTCATCATCGCCGGGCAATGGCATCGCACGGCAGCATGCTTCGCACACTGACGGGTGCAAGCCGAGAAGCGGGCTTTTCATTTCCCGGCGGGAGCCATAGCGTCCGCGCATGCGATCCATGACGGGATTCGGCCGCGGCACCGCGGCATCGGCGCAGTGGCACGTGACGGTGGAAATCCAGTCCGTGAACCGGAAACAACTGGACGTCGTATTCCAGGCACCGCGCGAACTGGCGGAGTTGGAAGCACGCGTACGGAAAGCGGTGCAATCCGCGATCTCGCGCGGGCGCGTGCAGGTTGGCGTGAACCTCGAGCGCGGCGAGTCGGCGCCCGCGGCGATGACGGTGGACGCGGCCTTGGCCCGTGCCTTCAAAAACGCGTTCATCGATCTCGGCGCGGCCGTCGGCGAGGCCGTGACGCCCGTCGCCGCGGATTATCTCAGACAACCGGGCATCATCAACGCGGGCGGCGGTGCGATCGATTGCGATGAAGCATGGCAAGTGATCGAGCCCGCGCTTTCCGCCGCGCTGGCCGCGCACACCGCAATGTGCGAAGCGGAAGGCGCGCACTTGAAACACGACCTAACAGAACGATTGGCCGTGCTCGGAGGCTACGTCGCGGAAATATCGGCACTCGCACCCGAACGCCCGGTGCGCCAGCGCGAGGCGATGCACAAACGCCTGCGCGAATCCGGGTTGGACATCGATCTATCGGACGAGCGCGTGCTGCGCGAACTCGCGCTTTATGCCGACCGCTGCGACATCAGCGAGGAGCTGACGCGGCTCGATTCGCACTTCGTGAAGTTCCGCGATTACATGGATGCGGCGGACCCACCGGGCCGCGCGCTCGATTTCCTGTGCCAGGAAATGTTCCGCGAGTTCAACACCATCGGCTCGAAGGCCAACGACGCGGGCATTGCCCAAACGATCGTCCAGGCGAAGACCGAACTCGAAAAAATCCGCGAGCAGGTGCAGAACGTGGAGTGATCAATGATGACTGTGCGTTTCGATGCGCACGGCTTTCGAGGCGAGCGCTTCCGCCATGTCGAAGTCCGTTTTGTTGCGCGCGTGGATGCGGCAAAGCGGCTGGCCGGCGTGGATCGTGTCGCCGACTTTCACCAACCGGTCGAAGCCGACGGAGAAATCCACGCCGTCGTTCGCCCTGGCGCGTCCGGCACCGAGTTGCAACGCGGCCTGGCCGATCATGCCGGCATCCACCTTTTTGACCACGCCGGTGGTGCTGGCGAGCATCTCGCGGATCACGGGGGCCTTGTGGATTTCCGCGAGCCGCGGCAGATCCGCCGGACTGCCGCCTTGTGCGGAAACCAGTTCGTCGAATTTCCGCCGCGCGCTGCCATCATCCAACAGCCATTCGAGTTCCGCCCGCGGAACGCCGGCGATTTTTTCCGATAGATCGAGCACCACCTGCCGCAAGTCCGCGGGGCCGCCGCCATCGAGACATTCGATCGCCTCGATCACTTCCAACGCGTTGCCCACCGCGCGGCCAGTCGGTTCGAACATCGGGTTGAGCAGCGTGCTGACCTCGACGCCCATCTCGCGGCCGACATCGACCATGCCCTTCGCCAGCGCTTCGGCATCGTGTTTCGTGCGCATGAACGCGCCGCTGCCGTATTTCACATCGAGCACCAGGCGGTCGAGCGACTCGGCGAGTTTTTTCGACATGATCGAAGCGGTGATCAGCGGGATCGACGGCACGGTGCCGGTGACATCGCGCAGTGAATACAACTTCCGGTCGGCCGGACAGAAGCGCTCCGTCTGGCCCATCATGACGACGCCTATTTTCTTCAACTGCGCGGCGGCTTCATCGAGATCGAGCCGCACCTTGAATCCGGGGATCGATTCCAGCTTGTCGAGCGTGCCACCGGTGATGCCGAGGCCGCGACCGGAAACCATCGGCACCCGGCAGCCGACGCAGGCGACGAGTGGCGCGAGCACCAGCGAGACCTTGTCGCCGATGCCGCCCGTCGAATGCTTGTCCACCACCGGCGGTCCGGCGGGATGCTCGAAACGGTCGCCGCTGTCCATCATCGCGCGGGTCAGCGCGGCGGTCTCGGCCGTGGTCATGCCTTTGAAAAACACCGCCATCGCGAAGGCCGACATCTGGTAATCCGGCACCTCGCCCGCGGTGTAGCCGGCGACGAACCGCTCGATTTCGCGGGCGGTCAATTCCTCGCCATCGCGCTTGCGTGAGATGAGTGTGGGGATGTGCATGGCCGTGGCTTCGCCATGTTTGGCTAAACGTTGGCACTTGCTTCACCAAGTAGATTCATCCGGCGACCACACATGATTGCGGCGTAAATTTGCCTCGATTTGACGAATCACCGGCGTATTTTCCGTTTCCAACGCGAATTCACCCCATCCGCTCATGCCCCGCCGCGCCAGTTCCAAACCCAATCCCGCCATCCTGCTCGGCGTGGCCGCCGCCATCGTCGCAGCGGTTTTCGCCGGCAAATCGCTTATCGGCCGCAAGCCCGCATCCTTCACCGATGTCGCGCCGCTCAAGATGGAGGACCTCCTCGAAAACGGCCACATGCTGCGCGGCAACGAATACTCCGTCGAGGGATCCGTGGACGAGAAACTGCAATGGACCGCAGACCGCGGCCAGGTCGTCAGCCTGCGCGTCGATACGCCGGGCGGCGACGAGTTCGTCGCCATCGAGGTTCCGCAGGAACTCAGCTCAACCAACATCGAGATCCGTCAGAAATACGCCTTCCGCGTCAAATTCCGTGAGGGCGGCATCGCCGTCGCCACCGGCATCAACCGTCTCTAAAAACCACCTGCCCGTTTTCCAGCACATGAAATCCGCCTTTCCCATCCTCCTCGGCACCGCCTGCCTGTGCCATGCGCAGGTTTACACCCCGCCCGCGCAGCAGCGTCAGCCACAGCCGCAGCAAGCGCCCGTCGATCAGGTGGCCCGGCAGGAAAAACCGCAGCCCGCCAGCCCGCTCGGCCAGGAAATCCCGCTGCTCGATCCCTCCGCGGAAACCATCACGGTGGGCGGTGTCACGATTCCGATGGGCGACAACCGCCTGCTCAAGGCGCGCTTCGAGAAATACCTCAGCCAGCCGCCGGAAAACGACGAGGAAGCGCAGAGCTACCGCGAAACCATCGCCGAAATCCTCGCCACCGTCTCACCGTTCCGCAGCGGCGGGCCGGACCTCTACGCCGCGTTCAAGCTGCTGCCCACCGCCACCTCCTACCCCGGCGATGCCAACCTTTGCGGCTCGCTCGCCGAGTCGATCTACATGGCGATGATGGCCAAGCAGGACGTCAACAGCCTCAAGAGGCTCAACTCCTCCATCGAGGAGGAGAAACAGGCGATCATTCTGGAGGGCGACTGGAAGGCGCGCCACGAACGCGACAGCGAGCTGGGCAAATCCCAGCCCGCCGGCGGTGCCGGCAACCAGCGCAACCGCCGCCAGCAGCAGAACGACCAGGCCGTGGGCAGCGGCACCAATTCGCTCAAATACGCCGAAACCCTCCGCCGCATCGCCGAAATCGAAGCGCTCAAGAAAGCCAACATCGCCCGCACCGAGGCCCAGACGCTGCGCACCAAGGCCCAATACCAGGTCAGCATGATCCAGTGGTTCGTCCAGCGCCGCTACGAACACGTCCTGATGGCCGCACGTTTCTACAACCAGATCTGGAAGGACGGCGACGCCACCCTGCGCATCGACAAGAACTCCGATGTCTCCAAGCTGTTCTCCGAGTCCGTCGGCGTGAACCCCACCGTCTCGTCGCTCGACGCGCTCTCCAACGAGGCCATCCGAGAAGTCACCAAATACGTCGAGGCCTTCGACCTCATGCTCTCGCGCAACGAGCTGCACTCCGCCTCGCAGCGGCTCATGGAGGCCTTCGCGCTCGGCGAATACCTCGGCCCCGTCGCCACCCTGCCATTGGAGAAAAAGCGCCGGGTGGCCGATTACGTGCGCGACCTGCACGAACTCTATGGCGCGCTCCAGGCCCGCGATTACACCCGCTCCAAGGAACTCGCCGCCAAGCTCAAGCAAAGCGCCCGCGATTTCCCCTCGTCCAAGGTGGACAGCGTGATCGCCGCCCACACACTCGCCTCCGACATCGCCATCGAGGAGGCCAAGGCGCATCTGTTAGGCGGCGACTCGGACAAGGCCGCGGAAAAAATCCGCACCGCCGCCGAATCGTGGCCCACCAACCCGAAGCTCGATGAATTCCGCAACCTGGTGAACAACAGCAGCGCGATCGTCACCATCCGAAACGACTTCGATCGCCTGCTCGGCGAGGGCAACTACCGCGAGATCGCCCGCCGCCAGTACGAGATCGCCCCCGCCATCCAGGGCGATGCGACGCGCGAGGACGCGTTCCGGCAGATCATGACCAATCTCACCAAGATCGAGGCCGCGCTTGGCAAGGCCGCCGAGTTCAGCCGCATGGGCCAGAACTACGCCGCGTGGGAACAGCTCGCCGAATTGCGCGAGGAATTCCCCGACGATCCGAAACTTGGCCGCGAACTCGAACTGCTCGCCCCCAAGGTGGCGGATTTCACCCGCGCGCTCGACCAGGCCAGCCAGCTCGAAAACCGCACCCCCAGCCAGACCGGCTCCGCCCTCTCGTGGTATCTCAAGGCCCGTGACATCCACCCGAACAGCAAGTTCGCCGAGGAAGGTGTGAAACGACTCGTCTCCACCATCCTGCCGCCGGAAAACGAAATGCGCACATCGGCCGTTCTAACGGAGGAGGAATAACCCAAACCGCCGGCCTCACCCCGCAGGCGTCTGAGTCAACTTCAGCCGATCATTCTCTCCGCTACGGCAGGGGCAGCCTGAACTCAGGCGCTCGAATCCGCCTCACCCCCATTGCTCCGTCCATTCCGCGGGCAGACGCAGCGGTTTGCCGTGCGGCATTTCCACCAGCGCCAGCGCCTGCCGCGCGCTCACCAGCAGCGCGCCGTCCGCCTCGCGCACCATTTCGAAGGCGCACCAGAAGCGCGCCCGCGACAACTCGTCGAGCCGCCCGCGGATCGTCAGCCAGTCACCGAGTTTCGCCGGCCGGCGGTAGTCGATCTCGGTGCGCGTCACCACCGGGAACACGGCGCTGTCCGACATCGTGCGCAGGTCCATGCCCATCAGCGCGGCGAGGCGTGTGCGGCAGGTCTCGATCATGCGCAGGTAGGCGATGTTGTGGACCACTCCGCCGCAGTCGGTATCGAAAAACATCACCTCCTCGCGGGTTTCGATGGTGGGACGTGGTGAGGACATGGCCGAAACTTGCGCATCGCCCGTGAATCTGCAACGACAGCCCGCCCGCCTGCGTAATTTCACGGTGCGCGCCGATCCGATGAAAACCACCCGCATGATCCTCATCGCACTCGCATGGCTCACCGCCGCGGGCGCGCTGCACGGACGCTTCGTCCCGCCCGCGGACGGGATCGTTGCGTTCCGGCGCGATCAGGTTCCGCTCGATCCCGCCACCATTTCGGACCTCTCGCAGCGGCTCGTTGCCATCGCCCGCACCAGCCCGATGAAGACTCCGGAGCAACGCCGCGACACCGCGAAAACCCTCGCCCTCGCCATCGCGCTCGATCCCCGGAACGACGACGCCCGCAAGCTCGTCTCGCAGTATCGCAAGAACGAACGCCCCGCCCTGCAGGAAACCTCCGCCGCGACCGTGGAAATCAAATCGCTCTGGAAAACCATCACATGGCTCGAATCCCCGCAGGCCGGCACGCACGGGCGCACGCTCGGAGCGCTACTGCTCGATGTGGCCGCCGTCGCCGATCCCGAGCATCCGCGAGCCCGGGATCACAATGACGAATCCGCCGCATGGAGCGGCTGGGTGCCGCCGCTTGCCGCCTACCATGCGCCCGCCGTCCGCCCGCAGAGGAACCGTGTGACACCGGAAACCAAGCCGGATGTTTCCGATCAACCCACCGCCCCGCCACTCGCCGAAGCCACCGTGCGCACCGTCGTCTGGCAGAAATCCGCGCCCGCTGTGGTGAGCTTGCGGATGCAAGCCAGCCTGGGACCGGAAGATTCGGAAAACCCGACACCCCTGCGCATCGGTCCGCGCCCGGAGGAGGGCGGCACCAACCGTCTCACCCGCACCGTCGCCGCGCTGCTCGAATCGTGCGACATGGCGGTGCCGAAAACCCTGCGCGTGCGCATCGCCTGCCCGGAATACGAAGCCGCCCTCGCGGGAAACATGCCGCGGCGGGTGAGCGCCGCCGCGGCCGTGCTCGCCAGCGCCGCCGTCACCGGCAGCGAACCCGACGCGTTCGTTCTCGGCGAGGTGGATGCCGATGGCCGGCTCTCGTTGCCGGATGATTTCTGGCAAACGCTCGTTTCGCTGCCGCCCGACGCCGGCCGCAAGCTGGTCCTTCCCGCCGCCGCCGCCCCTTGGCTGCCATCCCTGCTGGCTTTGGAAAAAGCGCAATTTCTCCTCGATCACGAGGTCTTGCTGGCCCGCGATTTCGAGCACCTCCTCACCCTCTCCGCCAAACAACCGGCCGCGGAAATCGCCGCCGCCACCACGAGTTTCGCCGATATCCGCCAGCGGGGCAATGGACAGGACGTGCGCGATTACCTCGCCAACCGCTTCGTCCGCCAGCGCTTGGAGGAACTCGCATCGCAAGCCCCATGGCACGCCTCCGCCGCCACACTGCGGCTCCAGTCCGCCGGCCAGCGCCCGGTCAGCGTGAACCGCGCGGTGCTCGCCGCCGAGCTGCGCATTGCCATCGGACCGATGACCGCCGTCACCGCCGCGCTCGATCGCGAATTCGTCGATACCGCCCTCAACGCCAATGAAATCGCCGCGTTGGGCGGTATCCACGACCGGTGCCGGGGAAAAATCGACCGCCTCGAAATCGTCACCGCGCGCACCGATCAGGACCTGTTCCTGAGCGCCCGCGCGCTCGCCGCCGCGCTGCGCGGACTCGAGCGCAGCACCCGGGCGCGCGGCGAGTACGAGGAAGTCCAATACGCCATCCGCCGCACGCTCCGCGACTTCGCGCTCCAATACGAGACGCTCGAAAAACAGCTGCGGCAGGAGGAATCCAAGGGCCCGTCCGACGGAATTCCGCCCGCCCGATAACGCCATTTTCCCTGTTGCCAAGCGCCGGGATGCAGGTTTAGTTTCCGCCCGCCGCGGGCGCGAATGCCCCCCGCAAACAGCCTCATAGTGTAATGGTAACACCCCGGATTTTGATTCCGTTATTCTAGGTTCGAATCCTAGTGAGGCTACTTCATTACTGATGAAAAATCAGCATGTTGCCATGCTTCGCCGGCAATATCCCCTGAATCCCCCCCGTCTGGATTCGCACCAATACCAACCAAGGAAAAATGGAGGTGTTCCGAGTCTTCCACCAGGGCCATTCCCGGAGTTCCCCACCTGAAAGCCTGCGGATCCCGCAGCGTTGAATCATTTCCGTTGTGCGCCCTGGCGGCAACTTGGCGCTTGGATCACAAGCACCCGCCACTAGCCTCCGCGCATGCCGTTGGCCGCCATCGAATCGCATTTCACCGGATGGGATTGGGCCGTGGTGGCGGGCTACATGTTGCTGACCACCTGGATCGGCCACGCGCTCAGCGGCAGGAACGCGACCATCCGCGACTTCTTCCTCGGCGGCCGCTCGCTGCCGTGGTGGGCGGTGAGCGGATCGATGATCGCCACCGAGATCAGCGCGCTCACCTTCATCGGCGTGCCCGGCATGGTCTATGCCATGCATGGCGACTGGACCTACCTGCAATGGGGCATCGGCTCCGTGATGGCGCGCATCGCCGTCGCATGGTGGCTGGTTCCGCTCTATTACAAACAGGAAATCTACAGCCCTTACGACTACATGGGCGCGCGGCTCGGCGAGGGCGTGCGGCGGCTCGTCACCGGCCTGTTCTCGATCGGCGCCATCCTCGGCCAAAGCGTGCGCGTGCTCGTCACCGCCATCATCCTGCAGACCGTCACCGGCTACTCCGCCACCGCCTGCATCTCCATCATCGGCGTCTTCGCCGTCATCTGGACGCTCATGGGCGGCATGCGCACCGTGATCTGGACCGATGTCGTCCAGTTCTGCCTGTTCATTTTCGGCGGTCTGCTCGCCCTCGGCTGGCTCGCCGGCACGCTGGGAATCGACACCATCATCGCGCTCAACCAAACCGCCGGGCCGGAGGGCGACGTCAACAAGCTCCGTCTCCTCAATCTGACCCCGCCGTGGGAAAACCCGCTGCTCGAATACACGCTCTGGGTCGCAATCATCGCCATGCCGTTCCAGAACTTCACCGCCTTCGGCACCGACCAGCTCAACACCCAGCGCATCTTCTGCTGCGGCTCCGCGCACGAGGCACGCAAGGCCGTGGCATGGAGCAGTGTCTCGCTGGTCATCACCATGCTCATGCTCGCCGTTGGCGCGGGGCTGTACGCATGGTATCAACAACACGGCCCCACCGAGGTCGAGGCGGCGTGGTTTGCCAAGGACCCCAACTACGTTTTTCCCATCTGGATCACCACCGTGCTGCCCGTCGGCCTGTCCGGCCTGATCCTCGCCGCCGCCTTCGCCGCCGCCATCAGCAGCCTCGATTCCATCCTCGCCGCGCTCTCACAGACCTCACTCTCCGCATGGTACGGACGCGAGCGGCTCGAGCGCGAGGCCGACGGTCCGGCGATGGTCTTCCGCTCGCGCTGCGCCGTGGTCGTCTGGGCCGTCATCCTCACCGCCTTCGCCATCGTTCTAACAGGCAGCTACGAAAGCGGCGACAGCAAGAACCTCATCACCCTCGCCTTCGGCATCCTCACCTACACCTACGGACCGCTGCTCGGCGTGCTGCTCGCCGCCATGATTCCCGGCAGGCGCAACATCCCCGGCCTGTTCGCCGGCGTTGCCATCTCCATCATCGGAGTCGCCCTGATCCGTCCCGAGCTGCCCCAACTGCTCGAGTTCACCGGCATCGCCGGAGCGGATGAGGCGCTCGCCCGGCTCCGTCCGCCCATTGCCTTCCCATGGCTCTTTCCCATCAACGCCGCCATCACCCTGCTCGGTGCCTGCCTGCCGCTCGGGCGGGCGACCGGCGCAAAAAATTGAAACAGCTTCGTCACATCGCGAGTGGCTCGTTTTCAAACGGATGCGGGAAATCCGTCTGTTAGGGCAGGTTGTTGATTCGGAAAATCGAAGTAATTCCGGCGTCAAGTTTTTAAAATCCCGCACCGTGGAACGCTTGTGGAATGCGGCGTTTCCGAACGCTCTGTTAGAGAGTCGGAAAATGTTTTTCACCCACCCCGGAGAATCTACCAGCTTATCCCCCGACGCGATGGCGGATCGCCCCAAGGTCCGCTGCGGATCGCGCGGAATTTTCACCTCACCCACTTTTCCAGAAACCGATGCAAGACCATGCTGTCGCACCCGACGCCCGACGTGATGCCAACGATTCCGAATCCCCATCCGCCAACGCGTGGCCGGAAGTATGCGAAGCTTTGCGCAAGTCGGTAGGTGACGACGCGTTCCAGCGCTGGTTCCGCGCCGCGGAATGGGCCGGCGAGGAGGAAGGCGCGGCGATGATCGCGGTGCCCGGCGCGATCCATCAGGTGTGGATCGAGACAAACTTCCTGCCCGAGTTGAGGGTGGCCGTGAACTCGGTGCACGAGCACATCCGTGAAGTGCGCATGATCGTCTCGGGAAACGGCGCGGCCGATGCCTCGTCGCACAACGGCCACGCCAACGGCGCTGCCCTGAAAACGTCTGTTAGAAAATCCGTCGCGCTCGTAGGCGAGGCACTCGACCGACGCATCAAGGCCACCGGCCTCAATCCGGCCCACACCTTCGCCAGCTTCGTGGTGGGCACCAACAGCCAGTTCGCTTACGCCGCCTGCCAGGCCGTCGCCAACAAGACCGGCATCGGCTACAACCCGCTCTTTATCCACGGCGGCCCCGGCCTCGGCAAGACGCACCTGATGCAGTCGATCGGCCAGGAAATCCTGCGCCGCCGTCCCGCCGCGCGCGTCGTTTATCTCACTTGCGAGAAGTTCACCAACGAGTTCATCGATGCCGTGCGCCGCGGCGACATTGAGAAATTCCGCCGCCGCTACCGCAGCTCCGATGTGCTGCTCATCGACGACGTCCAGTTCATCGCCGGCAAGGAGCGCTCGCAGGAGGAGTTTTTCCACACCTTCAACACCCTGCTCGACGGCCGCAACCAGGTGGTGCTCACCTCCGACCGGCCCGCCTGCGAAATCAAGAACCTCGAACCCCGCCTCGTCTCGCGCTTCGAGTGCGGTCTCACCGTCGAGTTGCAGCCGCCGCAGATGGAGACCCGCCTCGCCATCCTGCGCAAGAAGTCGCACGACTGGAAGGTGCGCGTGGATGAAAGAGTGCTCGTGTTCCTCGCCGAGAAAATCCGCACCAACGTCCGCCGTCTCGAAGGTGCCCTGATGCGCGTGGCCACCTTCGCCTCGCTCGCCGGCGAGTCCGTCACCGTGGACAAGGTCGAGCATCTGCTGCGCGACCTGCTGCGCGAGGAAGCCAGCCGGCAGATCAGCATCGACGCGATCCAGAAGGCGGTCGCCGAGCACTTCGACGTCCGCCTGGCCGACATGACCAGCCGCCGCCGCCCGGCCAGCATCGCGTTTCCGCGCCAGGTGGCGATGTATCTGAGCCGCACGCTCACCAAGGGCTCGCTGATGGAAATCGGCGAGGCCTTCGGCGGCCGCGACCACGGCACCGTGATCCACGCCTGCAAGAAAGTGGCCGAGAAAATCACCGGCGAACCCGGCATGAAGGAGGTCGTCGAGCGCCTTGAGGCCGGCCTCCGGCGTTGACCGCCAACGGCCAGCGGGATTCTTCACGGAAGTTCACAGAAGGCTTGCCAAGGGGACGGCAAAGGGGAAACTCGCGCCGTTCAACACCCCGGCTCCCATTCATGAAGTTCCGCATTTCCAAGGAAGCGTTTTTAGACGGCCTCCAGAAAGTCCAGCACGTGGTCAGCTCGCGCACCACCCTGCCCATCCTCTCCAACGTGCTGCTGGTCGCCAAAGACGGCCGGCTCCAGTTCACCACCACCGATCTGGACGTGGGGATCACCGGCTCGGTCGAGGCCCAGATTGAAAAAGAAGGCTCCACCACCCTGCCGGCCAAGCGCCTCGTCAGCATCGTGCGCGAACTTCCCGCCAGCGAAGTCGAGGTTTCCGTGGACGCGAAAAACCACGCTTCCATCCGCAGCGGCCCGTCGTTCTTCAAGATCATCGGTCTCGGCGTGGCCGAGTTCCCTCCGCTGCCCGATTTCGCCGGTGCCAAGGAGTTCAAGATTCCGCAGGTCACCCTGCGCGACGGCCTCAAGAAAACCTCCTATGCCATTTCCACCGACGAGACGCGCTACGTGCTCAACGGCATCTTCACCTCGTTCCGCGACGGCAAGATGACGCTCGTCGCCACCGACGGCCGCCGCCTCGCCATGGTCGATGCCGACCTCGAATTCCCCGCCTCCCACGAGTCCGACGTCATCGTCCCCAGCAAGGCCGTTCAGGAACTCCAGCGCCTGCTCGGTGAGAACGGCGACGTGATCGTCAAACTCAGCGACAGTCAGATCTCCTTCTCCATTGGCGACACGCTGCTGTGCAGCAAACTCATCGAGGGCAACTACCCGAATTACCGCCAGGTCATCCCCGGCGACAGCAACGAGCGCGTCGTCATGCCGCGCGAGGCCCTGCTCGAAACCGTCCGCCGCGTTTCGCTCCTTTCCTCGGAAAAATCCAACTCGGTCAAACTCGTCTTCGGCGAAAACCGCATCGAAGTCACCGCCAATTCGCCCGATGTCGGCGAGGCTCAGGAATCGCTCGACGTGATTTATCAGGGCCCGTCGATGCAAATCGCCTTCAATCCCGAGTTCCTCATGGCCCCGCTGCGCGCGCTCGACAGCGACGACGTCTATCTCGACCTGATCGACGAAATGAGCCCCGGCGTGCTGCGCATCGAAGGCACCTTCCTCTATGTCCTCATGCCGATGCGCGTCACCGGCTGAGCGGCCGCCGCTTGAACCAAGCGGGCGGCAATGTATCATTTGACCGCGGTTTGCCGCCGATTGCGCATGATGCTCAGAATTCTCGCCGTCCATTTCCTCGTCTCTGCCGTCCTGCTTGCCGCCGAGACGCGCGTGTGGCGCAACGCGGAGGGCACCAAATCCATCGAGGCCGTTTTCGTGGCGCGTGACGAATCGAGCGTCACCCTCCGCCGTTCCGATCGAAGCGAGGTGAGCATCCCGCTCGAAAAGATCCACCGCGACGACCGCGAGTGGCTCGACACGCGGCACCCGCTGCCAGCCGATATGCCTCCTCCACCGGCCACGCAGGTGTTCGAAGTGATCGAATTCGGCGACAACCGCGAGCAGGTGGTGGAAAAGCTCAAGGCGAGCGGCCTGGTGAAAATGACGCTGCCGGAAACCATGCTCGCCCGGACCGGACTCAACGGCGTTTTCCAGACCGTGGGGAAAATCGGCGGCTCCGAGGCATCGCTGTACTTCGACTGGTGCGAGGAGGGCGGACTCAACGAGATCATCCTGCGCACTGCGCCGATCACCGGAGACGGAATGGAGGCGCGAATGCAGGCGTGCTGGAAGGATTTCATCGACCTGCTCAGCACGCGGCACGGGCAGCCGATACAGGCGAATGGCAAGCTTGAAATCGCGACGCTCCAGGACCACAGCATGAGTGCCACCCATCTCTGGAAACTGGAGGACCGCGGCACCGCGATGCTGGGCTCGGCGCGCGAGGGCGACGACTACCAGATCGCCGTCCGCTTCACCACCGAGGACATCCAGCCGGTCTTCGTTCCCGCGCCGGCTGCCGACGCCCAATGACGGTCCTCCGGCAGACGGGTCATGGGAAAATTCTCGACGGACCGGCCGCGCACCGCGAGCTTGTCCCCAAACGTGAAATCCGACATGAATTCCCCTTCCTCACGCCACACCGCATTCCGCACGCTCTTCCGGGTTATCGCATCGCTGGCTTTCACGGCGTCGCTGGCCGCCGGAGAATTCCGCGAGTTCAAGGATGTCACAGGGCGCACGGTGAAGGCGAAGTATGTCGGCTTGGAGGAAGCGGAGGTGATTCTCAAGCTCCCCAATGGCAGCACCGCAAGGGTGCCGGTGGAACGTTTCTCGAAGGAGGACCGCGACTACATCGCCGCCGAGGAAGCAAAGAACGCGGATGCGGCCAGGGCGGTGAACGAAGCGCTCGGTTTCCCGGCCTTCACCGATGACAACTTCACCAGTCGCAAGGCGGCGGAGATCGCCGAGGCGATGCAACTGCCGCTCGAAAGCGAGTCGCCCGTGGGCAGCAGTTGGCGGCTCTACGCGGCCGTGCGCGTGCCGGGCTACAAGCTCTTCGGCGCGGTGCCCTACTCGGTGGCGCTGTATTCCAATGCGGAAGGCAAGGCGGAGTCGCTCTCCATCGTGTTCGCCAACAAGGGCGATTACGGCAGCAAGGCCGGCTTCGCCACCGAGCACTTCAACAACAAGGGCGGCCCGGACGAACCGACCAGCCTGGCCGACGCGATGCAGCGCGACCACGATTTGATCCAGAAAGCGCTCGCCAAGGCGCTGGGCGAGGGACAGAGCCAGCGATTCGGCGACACCGGCACGCGCCGCACCGCGCTGCGCTGGGATTGGAACGACCACTCGTTCCTGCTCTCGCTCGTCGAGGAGGAATACGTCTCGGTGCAGGTGGTTCCCAGCTCGCATGCCGACGCCGGCGGGCGCAGCGAGCGGGTGCCGGACGCCGTGGTGCGCGCCCGGCTGGAAAATTCCGTCCGCCGCGAGGACAACGGCGACGTCTGGGTGAGCGGCATCCCGATGGTGGACCAGGGACCCAAGGGCTACTGCGTGCCGGCCACCTTCGAGCGCGCGATGCGCCACATGGGCGTGGAGGCGGACATGTACCTGCTGGCGATGGTCGGCGAATCCTCCATCGGCGGCGGCACCGTGGTGGAACTGCTCATCGAAAACCTGCGCTCGCAGGTTTACCGCAAGGGGCGGCGACTGCGCGACATCGCCGTGAAGGACCTGCGCATCCGCGATGTGAAACGCCATATCGATTCCGGAATCCCGGTGCTGTGGCGCATGTGCTCGATGCCGGAATACAACGAAGTCGCTGACAAGAACACCGACACCCGCGGCGGCGACGGCCATGCCGAATGGCTGGAATCCGTGAAAAAGGATTTCGAAAAACGCGAAAAACCCTCCGACAATTATCACCTCTGCATGATCATCGGTTACAACGACAAGACCGGCGAGATTGCCGTCTCGGACTCCTGGGGCAAGCGCTTCGAACTGCGCTGGGTGCCCATCGAAGTGGCGAACTGGGTGAACAACGGCTCGCTGGTCCTCATCCAGCCGTGATCCGCAGTGATGGTTTGATTTCCCGCCGCACGGCGTCTCCATTGGCGGCGGCATGAAACTCCTGCTCATCGGTCACGGATACCTCGGTCGCGAAGTGGCGCGGCAATTCACCGCCGCCGGCTGGGAAGTGACCGCCTGCTCGCTCTCCGGCGGCGACGGCGCGCTGGCCTGCGACGTGGGCGACCCGGCGGATGTCGCGCGGCTGCCCGCGGCGGATTTCATCGTCCACTGCGCGGCATCGGGCCGCGGCGGCGCGGAGGCCTACCGGCACGTCTATCTGGAGGGCTGCCGGAATTTGTTAGGCAGCCATCCGGGCGTCCCGCTGCTGTTCACCTCCAGCACCTCGGTTTACGCGCAATGCGATGGCTCGGTGGTCACCGAACAAAGCCCGGCACAACCGGATCGCGAAACCGGCACGCTCCTGCGCGAGGCGGAGGACATCACCCTCGCGGCCAGCGGCATCGTCGCGCGGCTCTCGGGCATTTACGGCCCGCAACGCAGCGTGATCCTGAAAAAATTCCTCACCGGCGCGGCGATCCTCGAAGAGGACGGCCGGCGTTATCTCAACCAGATCCACCGCGACGACGCCGCGCGCGCGATCCTCCACCTGGCGACTCACGACACGCGCGGGGAAATCTTCAACGTCTGCGATTCCACACCACTGACGCAGTTGGAATGTTACCAGGAGCTCGCCCGGATCTTCGACCGCCCGCTGCCACCCACGGGTCCGCGCGACCTCAACCGCAAGCGCGGCTGGACGCACAAACGCGTCTCCAACGCCAAACTCACCGCCACCGGCTGGCAGCCGCGGTTTCCCTGCTTCCTCGACGCCTCCCGCGAAATCGCCCCGACCTTGGATCCCGGATGAGCCGGTTTTCCACCCGCCTCACATGCGCGCGCGAGGTTGCAGCGGTTGTTGGCGCAGCTTGGAGACGATGCGTCGTATTTCGGGCAGGGCGTGGGCGAAGAACTTCTTGTAACCGCGGCACAGGTAGTTGAGTCCGGGCTCGCCGTCGGCGGTGAGAATAATGCGGTTTTTGGGGCACTCGCCCCAGCAGTCCGTGAGATACGGGCACTGTCGGCAGAACTCCGGCAGGGATTCGCTTTTGAGATATCCGAAACGGACCTGGTCGCGGGAAAACACCTTGGTGTCGAGCGTCGAAGAGGAGATGTTGCCCAGGCAATACTCGGGATAGACATAATGGTCGCACGAGTAAACGCCGCCGTCGTGTTCCACAGCCACTCCCTTGCCGCAAATCTCGCCGTAAACGCATAGCTGGGGTCCGAGGCCGAGGTGTTGGGAGACCAGGGTTTCGAAATGGTTGACCATGATCTTGCCGATGTCGTTCCTGGTCCAACGGTTGAAAATCGAGCAGAGGAAATAGCCCCAGTCCTCGGGATCCACCGACCAATCCGTGACGATGGAACCGGCATGGCCGGGACGTGCCTCGGGGCTGCCGTCGCGCGGCAGGGCGGCGGGATCCCAGTGGTGGGGCGCGGCGGTTTCAAAGCCCTTGTATTCGACGATGGGAATGAACTGCATGTAGGTGGAGCCGACCTCATTTTTGAGGAAGCTGTAAACGTCGAGGGGCTTGCGGCCGTTGAAGCGGGTGACGCAGGTCAGGGTGTTGAACGGCACGCCGAAGCGATGCAGGAGTTTGGTGGCATGGAAGACCTTGTCGAAGGTGGGATGGCCGCCCTTGGTGACGCGGTAGTGGTCATGGATTTCGCGCGGCCCATCGATGCTCAATCCGACCAGGAAACGGTTTTGTTTGAGAAAGGCGCACCATTCCTCGTTGAGCAGGGTGCCATTGGTTTGGAGATCGTTTTCGATGCGCTGCCCGGGCCGGGCGTGTTTTTGCTGCAGGGCGAGCGCCTTGCGGAAAAAGTCCAAGCCCATCAGGGTGGGTTCGCCGCCTTGCCAGGAGAACACCACTTCCGGACCGGTGACACCGGCAATGTATTGTTGGATGAATCGCTCCAGGACTTCATCGGACATCCGGCCGGGCCCGGGGCCGCCGGGCAGGGTGGCCTTGCTCAGGTAGAAACAATAACCGCAATCCAGATTGCAGGCGCAGCCGCCGGGTTTGATCATGGCGTGGAAGCGCCGCGGCCCCTGGCGGGCGGGCATGCCGGGGGCCTCGTAGCGGTCGCTCGACACCGCCGATCTGCCTGACCCGCCGTCCTTGAAGCCCGGCGGAATGCTCCCTGAGGCCCAATCGAGTGGAAATTCCGGCGCGTTCATTGACTTGAATATCACGTTTGCTTGACCCGGTTTCAAGCCATGAGCGCCGGGATTGGCACCATGAGAAAGGCTTTCTTGGTTTGAATCCGGTTTTTCGGGTTGAGGGTTCAGCCTTGCAGCGTCCGCAGCGCGCCGCGCAGCAGGGCTTCCACGCTTGCGGCGGGATCGGCATCGAGCACGGTGCGCACGGCCTTGCGGGCGTCCACCTGCTTGTAGCCGAGGGCGATGAGTCCCAGTTCGGCATCGGCGGCGGAAGGACTGACTTCGCCGGCGGCGGCGTCCTGCCAGGTGTCGGTGACGCCGACCTTGTCCTTCAGTTCAAGCACGATGCGTTCGGCGGTTTTTTTTCCGAGTCCCTTGATGCGCGAGAGTTCGGCGGTGTTGCCGGCGACCACGCAGCTTTTGAACCGTGAGACGGGCATTCCGCTGAGCACCGCCATGGCGATGGCCGGGCCGATGCCGCTGACGCGCTGGATGAGCATCAGGAACACGTCGCGTTCCTCCTCGGTGGAGAATCCATAAAGCGTGTGCGCCGTTTCGCGGATGTGCAGGTGGGTGCGCAAGTCCACTTCCACGCCCTCGGCGGCGTTGAGGCGGTCGAAGGTGGAAAGCGGCACGATCACCTCGTAGCCGACGCCCTGGACGTCCACCACCAGGCGGTTCGGATAGGCCTCGATCACATGGCCGCGCAGTCGGGCGATCATCGTGCGGCCAGCTTGGCGGCGGGCGGGCGCGGGTCAATCCCCCATCACCGGGATTTCACAGTCGTGCCGCGCTCTATTATTCCTCCTCCTCGCGGTCGCCCGGAGTTTCCTCCTGTGGGGCGAGTTTCCGGAAATGCACCTGGCCGACGCGGCGACCGTCGGTACTGGTGACGCGCGCCTCATAGCCGAGGATTTCGAGGGTTTCCCCGACCACGGGAAAGCGGCCGAGTTGTTGGGTGATGTAGCCGCCGACGGTGGTGACCTCGCCGCTTTCGAGTTCGAGTTCCGGCACGTGGCCGCCGAGGTCGTTGAGTGTCATGGTGCCCTCGACGACGAACTCGTCGTCGTTGACGCGGGTGAATGCCGAGCGCTCGTTGTCGAACTCGTCCTGAATGTCGCCGACGAGTTCCTCCATGATGTTGTCGAGGAAAACCACGCCGACGGGCGTGCCGAACTCGTCGACGGCGAGAGCGAGGTGGGCGTGCTCGCGCAGGAAGAACTTGAGCAGCGAGTCGAGCGGCATGGTGTCCGGCACGATCTTGAGCTCGCGCTTGATGCGCATCAGGTCGGGGTCCGGATCATTGATGAGCTTGAACAGGTCCTTGATGTGGATGAGGCCGATCGAGTGGTCGAGGTGGCCTTTCACCAGCGGGAAGCGGGTGTGCTTGCTGCGCAGCGCGAGATCGAGGGTCTTGTCGAATGGTTCATCGGCATCGAGCACGACCACGTTGTTGCGCGGAGTCATCACGTCGCGCACCCAGAGTTCGTTCAGGTTGAGGGCGTTGATGAGGATCTCGCGCTCGGTCTCGGTGACTTCCTTGGATTCGCCGCTGCGCGTCACCAGCAAGGCCAGCTCGGCGGCGGTGTGGCTGTGATCGCTCTCGCTCACCGGATCGATGTTGAAAAACAGCTTGAGCAGCTTGTTGGCGGTGCCGTTGAGCACCACGATCGCCCAGTGCATGCCGCGATAGAACGCGTGCAGCGGTTTGGCCAGCGCCAACGTGACGGGCACCGCGTAGCGGATCGCGATCGACTTGGGCATCAGCTCGCCGATGACGACGTGCAGGAAGGTGAACGAGATGATGGCGAGGGAAAACGAGATGAGTTTCACCCACCACACCGACATGCCGGTCATCAGGAGCAGCGGCGCGACCAGCGCCTCGACAAAGGGCTCGCCGAGGAAACCGAGCGCCAGCGAGGCGATGGTGATGCCGAGCTGATTGGCGGAAAGATAGCTGTCGAGGCTGCTGACGATGCGCTGCGCGGTCTTGAGCTTGGGCGAGCCGGGATCGCCCTCGGCCTCCAACTGGCTCGGCCGCACCTTGACGATGGCGAACTCGGAGGCGACGAAAAACGCGTTGAGCAGGAGGAAGAAAGCGATGCCTCCGAGGTAAAGCGCGGCCTTGAGACCCGAGGGAAACTCCGTGGGCGGCGATGGGGCCACCGAGGCGAGCAAATCCAGGCTGATGAGAAACGTCGTCATGGTGGCGAATCTCAGAGTTTCTCGTAAACGCCCTGGTCGCGGCGTTCGAGCACGGTGAAGCCCGCTTTTTTGGCATCCGTGACCGACAGCGGCTTGGTGACCGTGGGCGTGTTGACGCGCGAGATCACCTTTTTAACCGGATTTTTGCACAACGGGCAGAATTCCAGCGGCGGGCGGTCCACCGGGCGTCTCAGTTCGAAGCCTCGCGCGCAGATGCGGCAACAATGCTCGGGATCCTCGGGGGCTTCGGAGACGTATTCGTAGATGGGCATGGCAATGGCGCGGACCGGGTGATTTCCGTTCCGCGCCGCGGTAAGCGCAACGCGTGCCGGCTTACCAGCTCGACTTGGTCACGCCGGGCAGCATGCCGGCCGATGCCATCTCGCGGAAGGTGATCCGGGAGAGGCGGAAGCGGCGCAGGAAGGCGCGGCGGCGGCCGGTGATTTCGCAGCGGTTGGCCAGACGGGTCGGGCTCGCGTCACGCGGCAGCATCGAGAGGCCGACGTAGTCCTTCTCCTCCTTGAGCTTGCGGCGGAGTTCGGCGTATTTGTCCACGGTCTGCTTTTTGCGCTCGTTGCGGGCGATCCAACTTTTCTTAGCCATAATTCGGGGCGCGGTGAATAGGCGTGCGGGCGCGGGCTTGCAAGCCCTAAATTGACACGGTCGCCGGTTTTTTCACCAGCCGGAAGCGTTCGTGGTAGCGGCCGTCGTTGTGTTTCCGGCAGCATTCGTAGCAGGCGACGCTGCGGCGGATGGGTTTGACGCGGCGGATGGTGGCGAAGCAGTTGGGGCAGACATAGGCGTGGTTGCGCTTCATGCGGCGGCGCTTGAACGGCAGCGTGTGATACGGCCGCTCGCCGGGGATGCCCAAGTCGGCGCAGGCGGCGCGCCATTCGTCGCCGTGCGGTTCGATGCGGCGTCGGCCGCAGCGCTCGTAGGCGACGAGGTGGGCGAGTTCGTGTTTGAGCGTGCGCCACAACTCGTCCGGTTCGCACTGGCGGAGTTTCGGGTTGAGTTCGATGGACCGGTCCGGCCACCACGCGCGGCCGGCGGTGGTCTGCATGCGCGGGTTCCATGAGACACGCACCTTGCGGGCCAGTTCAGGCAGGCCGAGACCGACGGCGGTTTCCCGGCACCACTCGGTGAGGCCGCCGTCCGCACCGGGCGGGACGGGTTTCGCCGGCGCGGCGGAAGTGAAGACGCGGAACCACGAAACCCAGCGGAATTCCCGATGTGACGCGCTTCGCTCCATTGACGGCACGCATAACAACTCATGCGCCGGATGGCAATAGGTCGCCGCGGAAAAAATCGCCACGTTTAAAATGGCGGGACGGGCGTCTCAGTTGGATGCCGCCGCGGCCGGAGCCGAGCAGCAATCCGCCTTGCCGCAACCGCCACCGGCATCGGACTTGGCCGGACCGGAGCTGTCCGCCTTGGCGGCGGCCTGGTAGGACGAAGAGCGGTAGTCGGTCTGATAGAATCCCGCGCCTTTGAAGATGATGCCGCCACCGGTGCCGAGCAGGCGTTTCACCGCGCCGTCGCAGGCCTCGTCCGGGCAGTCGGTGAGTTTCGCGTCGTTCATGCTTTGAAACACCTCGAAGCGGTTTCCGCATTTCTGGCATTCGTAATCGTAGTTTGGCATGGCTTTGGGCGGGTTTGATTAGCACGAATTTCCGGCAGTGCAAGCCCGCTGTGAGCGCGCGTCGGCGCATGATTTCGCGTGCCGCGGCGGTTTCGATCTGCTTGAGTCCGGGCCATGCCATCCCGCGTCAAGACCGTCGCCTCGATCACCGTCGGCAAATTCTTCGATTCCCACGCCAAGGCGCTGGGGATCACAATGCTGGGCGAAAAGGTGGGCTTCGAGCGCACCATCAGCGAGTCCGCGATGAACCGCCCGGGTCTGGCGCTGGCGGGATTTTTCACCTACTTCGCCTGGAAACGGGTGCAGGTGCTCGGGTTTTCCGAGCTTTCCTATCTGCGCAAGCTGCCCGAGCCGATGCGGCTCGACCGCTTTCGCCGGATGTGCGACCGCGACATCCCCTGTGTGGTGGTGGCCCGCGGCGGGGCGCTCGACGCCGGGCTGATGGCGGTGGCCAATGAGAAGGGCATTCCGGTGTTCGGCACCTCGATGGTCACGATGAATTTCCTCAACGCCGCCACCATCCGCCTCGAACACGACTTCGCGCCCAGCGTCTCGCTTCACGGCTGCATGGTGGACATGCGCGGCGTGGGTGTGCTCATCCTCGGCAAGAGCGGCTCCGGAAAATCCGAGACCGCCATCGGCCTGCTCGAGCGCGGCGCCTCGCTGGTGGCCGACGACGTGGTGCGCATCAAATACGTCGGCGGCGACCTGGTGGCCAGCTCGCCCGACCTCTCGCGCGGCTACATGGAAATCCGCGGCATCGGCATCATCAACGTGGCCAACCTCTACGGCCTCGCCTCGATTCGCCCGGACAAGCGGCTCGACATGGTGGTGAGCCTCAAGCCACACGCCGACCTCAACGAGGTGGACCGTCTCGGCATGCGCCAGAAAACCTACGAGATCCTCGGCCAGAAGGTCACCCACGTGGAAATCCCCGTCGCTCCCGGCCGCGACACCGCGCGCATGGTCACCATCGCCGCGCTCGACCAGCAGCTCCGCCGGCTCGGATTCAACATGGCCGACGAGTTCAACCAGCGCCTGCTCGACCACATGGCCGCCGACAAGTGAGCGCGATGCTCAACCGGCCAGCGCGCCCTTGATTTCCACTAACAACTCCGGCAGCGTGTCCACCGCCTTGAATTGCGGAAACTCCGTCTTCACATGGTCCGGTGCGTGGATCAGGAATCCGGTGTCCGCCGCGCCGAGCATGGTGGTGTCGTTGTAGGAATCCCCGGCGCTGATGACGCGGAAATTCAGCCCGCGCAGGGCCCGCACCGCCTCGCGTTTCTGGTCCGGCAGCCGCAGGCGGTAGTCGGTCACGCGGTCGCCCTCCACCACCAGCCGGTGGCAGAACAGCGTGGGCCACGACAGTTTGCGCATCAAGGGCGCGGCGAATTGCTCGAAGGTGTCCGAGAGCACGATCACCTGCGTGAGCGTGCGCAGCTCGTCGAGAAATTCGCGCGCGCCGGGCAGCGGGTCGAGCGTGCCGATCACCCGCTGGATGGCGGATAGGCCCAGCCCGTGTCGCTCCAACAAGTCGAGCCGGCCGCGCATCAGCACATTGTAGTCCGGCTCGTCGCGGGTGGTGCGGCGCAGATCGTCGATGCCGGTTTCCGCCGCCACGGCGATCCAGATTTCCGGCGTCAGCACGCCTTCCATGTCGAGGGTCACGATCGTTTGTTTCACGCGCGGCGAGTCATGCACGTCCCGCGCGCCGCTGGCAACCCCGGGGTGGAAGAGGAGCCGGAAACCATCATCTTGCATCTTGCATCCGCCCCGGCGGCCCGTGAAACTGCGCGGCATGCAGGTGATGGCTCTGACGGGCGGAATCGCGTCCGGAAAATCCACGGTCGGTCGCTTTTTGCGCGAGTTCGTTCCGTCGCTGGAGATTTTCGATTGCGACGCGGCGGTGCACCGGCTGCTGGAGTCGGATGCGGAGGTTTCCGCATTCGTGGCCGAGGCCTTCGGCGAGGGTGCCTTGGACCAGCAGGGGCGGATCGACCGCCATTTCCTGCGCGGCCGGGTGTTTGCCGACGAGGCGGCGCGGCTGCGGCTGGAGGGAATCCTGCACCCGCGGGTGAAAGAGGAATGTCTTGCATCCATCGAAGCCGCTGCTACACGAGGCGCGGAGTTGTTCGTCGCGGACGTGCCGCTCTTTTTCGAAAAAGGCTTCGATATCGGCCAATGCCGGGTCCTGTTGGTCGCTTCCTCCCGGGCCACGCAGATCAAGCGGCTGAAGGCCCGTTCGGCATTCGACGAGTCGTTGATCGGATCGATCCTTGCCGCGCAGCTTCCGGTTCAGGAAAAAATCGCCCTTGCGGACGTGGTTTTCTGGAACGAGGGCCCGCAAGCCGTCCTCCGCGCCCAAATCCGCCGCTTTGCCCAGGAATTCCTCATGAGTCAGTCCACCGAATCCCCCGCTACCGAATCGACCGCCGCCAGCGCCAAGTTGCCGGTCTCGGTGCCGATCTCCGTCGATGTCAACGCGCTGCGCCGCAAGCCGCTCAACGAGCTGCAGGCAATGGCCGAGACACTGCCCGCCCGCATCCCCGGCGGCATCACCAAGAGCCAGTTGGTTTATGAAATCCTCTGCTTCCTCAGCCAGGAAGGCACCGGTCTGGTGTGCGAGGGCGTGATCGAACAGGGCAAGGAAAGCTTCGCGATGATCCGCGACCCGGAGCGCAGTTTCCGTCCCGGCCCGGACGACATTCACCTGAATCTCAACCTGATGCGCGAGCACGGCCTGCGCGTCGGCCAGATGGTCAAGGTGCGGGTGCGCGCGCCGCGCGAAAAGGACAAGTATCTCACCACCGCCGAGATCCTGGAGGTCGAGGGCATTCCGGTCGCGGATTACCAGCCGCCCACCGAGTTCGACAAACTCACCCCGCTGTTTCCCGACGAGCGCATCCACCTCGAAGGCGAAGGCCCCGATTTCCTCGGCGTGCGCGTCATCGACCTGATCGCCCCGCTCGGCAAGGGCCAGCGCGGCATCATCGTCGCCCCGCCGCGCGGCGGCAAAACCATCCTGCTCAAGCAGATCGCCCGCTCGATCCGCCTCAACCATCCGGACACCGAACTGGTGGTGCTGCTGCTCGACGAGCGTCCGGAGGAAGTCACCGATTTCGAGGAAACCGTGCACTGCCGGGTGTTTTCCTCCACCTTCGACGAAGCCCCGCGCCGCCACGCGCAGGTGGCCGATCTGGTGCTGGAACGCGCCAAGCGGCTGGTGGAGATGCGCAAGGACGTGGTGCTGCTGCTCGACTCGCTCACCCGCCTCGCCCGCGGCCACAATTCCGCCATGCAGGGCGGCCCGATCGGCTCCGGCGGCGTCAGTCCGGCGGCCTTGCAGAAATCCCGCAAGTTTTTCGGCACCGCCCGCAACGTCGAGGAAGGCGGCTCGCTCACCATCCTCGCCACCGCGCTGGTGGAAACCGAGAGCCGGCTCGACGACGTGGTCTTCGAGGAGTTCAAGGGCACCGGCAACATGGAGGTCCGGCTCGACCGCGAACTCGCCGAGCGCCGCGTCTATCCCGCCATCCACATCCCGCAGTCCGGCACCCGCAACGACGACCGGCTCTATCACCCCGACGAGTTCGTCAAGGTGGTGGACGTCCGCCGCCAGCTCGCCGGCCTGCCGATCGGCGATGCCATCGAGACGCTGCTCGGCAACCTCAAGGCCACCAAGACCAACGCCGAACTGCTCTTGCGGGGACTGCGGTGATCACGCAGCCTTCCCCCGACTCCGGCCCTGCCGGGAAAATGCGTTTCGCCCGCGGTGGAAATATGGCAGGCTGCGATCATGAGCACGCAACTGGCGCTCAAACCCGTATCATGGGAACGCATGGCCATGGGCATCGAAGTCGTTAGAAACCGCCTGGAACGCGCGGCCGCCGCGCTTGCCGGAGCGGGTGTGCCTTACGCGGTGGTCGGCGGCAATGCGGTCGCCGCATGGGTTTCCCGGGTGGACGAATCGGCGGTGCGCAACACGCGCGACGTGGACATGCTCCTGCGCCGCGCCGATTTCGAAAAAATTCTCGCGGCCATGGAAGCCGCCGGGTTTGTGCATCGCAAGGTGACGGCCCTGGGCAAGGGCGGCGCGATGGATGTTTTCCTGGATGGCCCGGAGGCGAAGATCCGCGATGCGGTGCACGTCCTGTGGGCCGGCGAAAAGCCGGTGCCGGACGCGATCGAGCCATCGCCCGATCTCCATGGAACCGTGCAGGAGGCCGGGTTTCAGCTCATTCCGCTCGAAGACCTGGTGCGGATGAAGCTCGTTTCCTTCCGCGACAAGGACCGCATGCACCTGCGCGATCTGATCGGCGTGGGTCTGGTGGATGATGGTTGGACACGGCGTTTTCCTTTCGAATTGGCCGGTCGCTTGTCCCGGATTCTTGAAGATCCGGACGGATAAAGAGGCGCGCGCAGGGCGGTTTCGAGCCACCACCGCCGTCCAAACTGCTTGATTGACAGCCTCCGGGCGGGCCGCCTAGTTTCCCGCGCCTTTCGCCGGACCGGGGCCGTTTCCCGCCGCGCCGGCGTCTCCACACAACCCCACCGATATCCAAGATGGCTACCAAAAAGAAGGCCGCCAAGCCGGCCGCCAAGAAAAGCGCCTCCAAAGCGGCGAAGAAATCCTCCACCAGCAAAACCAAATACGTTTACACCTGGGGCGATGGCAAGGCCGACGGCAACGGCACCATGAAGGCCCTGCTCGGCGGCAAGGGCGCCAACCTTGCCGAGATGACCCGCATCGGCCTGCCGGTGCCTCCGGGGTTCACCATCTCCACCGAGGTCTGCACCTACTACTATGCCAACCGTAGAACTTATCCCGCCGTGCTTCAGGGCCAGATCGAGGCCGGCGTGGCCAATATGGAGAAGATCATGGGCTGCAAGTTCGGCGACGCCTCCGCCATGCCGCTGCTCGTCGCCGTGCGCTCCGGCGCGCGCGACTCGATGCCCGGCATGATGGATACCATCCTCAACCTCGGCCTCAACGACCAAACGGTGGTCGCCCTGGAAAAAGCCACCGGCAACCCGCGCTTCGCCTGGGACTGCTACCGCCGCTTCATCCAGATGTATGGCGACGTGGTGATCGGCGTGCAGAAGAAGGAAGGCGAGGACCACGAGCCGTTCGAGGCCGCCATGGAACACTACAAGCACGAAACCTACGGCAAGGACATTCCGGACAACGAGCTCACCACCGAGGACATCAAGGCGATCATCGGTCTTTTCAAGAAATTGGTGAAGGACCGCACCGGCAAGGGTTTCCCCACCGATGTGTGGGCCCAGCTCAAGGGTGCCATCGGTGCCGTGTTCGGTTCCTGGATGAACGACCGCGCGATTGTTTACCGCCGCAAATACAACATCCCCGCCGAGTGGGGCACCGCGGTGAACGTGCAGGCCATGGTCTATGGCAACACCGGTGAAAACTCCGGCTCCGGGGTGGCCTTCACCCGCAACCCCGCCAATGGCGTGAAGGAGTTCTACGGTGAATTCCTCATCAATGCTCAGGGCGAGGATGTGGTGGCCGGCGTGCGCACACCCGAGCCGGTGGCCGAGCTCAAGAAGCAGATGCCCAAGGCCTACAAGGAACTCGACCGCATCCGCACCGTGCTCGAGAAGCACTTCAAGGATGTGCAGGATTTCGAGTTCACCATCCAGGACGGCAAGGTCTTCATGCTCCAGACCCGCAACGGCAAACGCACCGCCGCCGCGGCGCTCAAGTTCTCCATGGACATGGTCAGCGAGAAACTCATCGACTGGAAGACCGCCATCATGCGCAACCCGGCCGACCAGCTCGACCAGTTGCTCGCGCCGATCTTCGACCCGGCGGAAATCAGGAAGGCCAAGGTCATCGCCAGCGGCCTGCCGGCCGGTCCGGGCGCCGCCTCCGGCCGCATCTATCTGAATGCCGACCGCGCCGCCGCCGCCGCCGCCGCCGGCCAGCGCGTGCTGCTGGTGCGCGTGGAGACCAGCCCGGAAGACCTCCGCGGCATGATCGCCGCCGAGGGCATCCTCACCGCCAAGGGCGGCGTCTCCTCCCACGCCGCACTGGTCGCGCGCCAGATGGGCAAGGTCTGCATCTGCGGTGCGGACGCCCTGCACATCGATTACAAGGCCAAGACCCTCACCGTGGCTGGCAAGACCTACCGCGAAGGCGAGGATCACCTCTCCATCGACGGCACCTCCGGCAAGGTTTATGACGGCCAGATCAAGACCGCTCCGTCCGAGATCATCACCGGCATGATCCACGGCGACAAGGCCGCCCGTCGCTCCGAGAAGTTCAAGCACTTCCAGCAGCTCATGGAATGGTGCGGCAAGGTCAGCGACATGGCCGTGCGCACCAATGCCGACACCCCGGACCAGACTTCCCAGGCGATCGCCTTCGGAGCCACCGGCATCGGCCTTTGCCGCACCGAGCACATGTTCTTCGAGGGCAAGCGCATCGATGCGATGCGCGAGATGATCCTCGCCGACAAGACGGTGCCGCGCAAGGCGGCGCTGGCCAAGCTGCTGCCTTACCAGCGTGAGGATTTCCTTGGCATCTTCATGGCGCTCAAGGGCCTGCCGGCCACCATCCGCCTGCTCGACCCGCCGCTCCACGAGTTCCTGCCGCACGACCACGCCGCGCAATCGGCGCTGGCCAACGCGCTGGCCGACGTGGACCCGGCCAAGATCGCCAAGCGCGTGCATGATCTCCACGAGTTCAACCCGATGCTCGGCCACCGCGGCTGCCGCCTCGGCATTTCCTATCCGGAAATCACCGAGATGCAGGCCCGCGCGATTTTCGAGGCCGCCGCGCTCGCCATGAAGAAGGGCGTGAAGGTGAAACCCGAGATCATGGTCCCGCTGGTCGGCTTCAAGCGCGAACTCGACCTGCAGGTCGAGGTGATCCACGCCACCGCCAAGGCGGTGATGGCCGAGAAGAAGATCAAGATCCCGTATCTCGTCGGCACCATGATCGAGGTGCCGCGCGGTGCCGTCACCGCCGACGAAATCGCCGAGACCGCCGAGTTCTTCAGCTTCGGCACCAACGACCTGACCCAGACCACGCTGGGCATGAGCCGTGACGACTCCGGCAGCTTCCTGCCGAACTACGCCGAACAGGAAATCTCCAAGAAGAACCCGTTCGCCTCGATCGACGAGAGCGGAGTGGGCCAGCTCATGGCCATCGCCACCGAAAAAGGCCGCCGCACCCGCCCGGGCATCAAGCTCGGCATCTGCGGCGAACACGGCGGCGATCCGGACTCGGTGAAGTTCTGCCACAAGCTCGGCCTCGACTATGTCTCCTGCTCGCCCTACCGCGTGCCGGTCGCCCGCCTCGCCGCCGCCCAGGCCGCGCTGGAAAAGGAAAAGAGCGCCGCGCCCAAGGCGGCGAAGAAGACCGCGAAAAAGAAATCCGCCAAACGCAAGTAAGCCGGTCTTCCACCAACCTCACGAAAAAGCCGTCCCGGAAATCCGGGGCGGCTTTTCCGCGTATGGATGAGGACCCGGTGAATCAGGTGGAAAGCCGGCTCAGTTGTCGATTGACCACTTCGTGGGCGGGACGAGCACGCCCTTCCCCGCGTGGCCGCCATCCACGGTGAGCGGATAGGCCTGCCAGTGGTAATCGTAAGCGTGCTTCCACTCGGTATCGAAAACCCCGGCGGACAACAGATAGGAACCTTTGGCGAGGTCCAGCCGCTCGAATCGAACGGTCACGGTGCCACTGCCTGTGAGATCCGGGACCGGTGCCCGTGCATCGCGGCTGTTGAGATCGAGACACAGCGTGCCGTCGGCATGATGGATGGAAACCACGAACACCGGCGAGGCCAGCGGCTTTTCGGAACGATAGGAAATTTCCACCGCGAGCGGGTCACCGGATGAGATCACCGGCCCCGGCCGCAGCGCCACATCGGTGATTTCCATTTCCAGCGATCCCATGCGGTTTTCCCGCGGCCGGAGTTCGGTGCCGGCGGCAGTGACTCGGACCGGCACATCGGGTGTGCGGCGCAGGGTTTCCTCGCGCATTTCCCGCTCGTAGGCCTCGGCCACGGTCTTGGCATCGTCGAGGGCGACCACCCTGCCGTGCCGCAGCCATAGGGCGCGGTCGCAGAGGTCGCGCACCTGCTCCATGCCATGGGAGACGAGCACGATGGCGCAGCCCTGCTCGCGCAATGCGGAGATGCGTGCCGTGCATTTCGCCTGGAAGGCCAGGTCGCCTACCGAGAGATATTCGTCCACCAGCAGGACTTCCGGATCCGTATGGATCGCCACGGCGAAGGCCAGGCGCATCGTCATGCCCGCGCTGTAGGTTCTGACCGGCGCGTCGATAAACTCCTCGAGTTCCGCGAAACGGACGATTTCCGGCAGTCTGGCGGTCACCTCGCGGCGCAGCAGGCCGGCCACCACCCCGGCGAGGATGGCGTTTTCACGGCCGGTGAGGTCCGGTTGGAAACCGCCGCCCAATTCGAGCAGGGCACCGATGCGGCCGTTCACCGCGATGTGTCCCGTGGTGGGTTGGCCGACCCCGCCCAGCAGGCGGAGCAGGGTGGATTTTCCCGCGCCGTTGGCTCCCACCACACCCAGCATTTCTCCCGGGCGGACTTCGAATGAGACGTCCTGTAGGGCGTGAAGTTGCTCCTTGTGTCGTCCCCTCCAGAATCCGGCGGGCGGTTGCCGGAGACTTGCGTCCGCCGTCCAACGGGCAAAGGTCTTGGAGACTTGTTCGACTTGGATGATTGCCGCCATATCAGAGTTCCTCCACGAAGCGATGACTTTGCGCCACGAAGATGCGGCGCCCAACGAACATGAGGATCGTTCCCACAACGAACAGGGTCGCGATGACCCCGGGCTCAGGCCAGCGGCCCTCGAGCAGGACCGCGCGCCACGATTCCACCACGCCGGTCATCGGGTTCAGGTAAAACCACGGCTGCAGCGATTCCGGGACCAGCGCGAGACTGTAGAATACCGGTGTCACATAGATCGCCATCTGCAGCAGGGCGGCGACGATGTGCTGGGTGTCGCGGAAAACCACATTGATCGAGGCCAACGGATAGGACAGCCCGACGATCAGCAGATATTGCATGACAACCAGCACCGGCAGGCACAGCCACGGCCAGGATGGACGGATGCCCTGCCACCACAAAAGCCCCAGCAGGATCGGCACCGCGATGGCGAAGTGGAAAAGCCGGACCGCCGCGGTGACGTGCGGCAGCAACGCCAGCGGGAAGTGCGGCTGGGTGACCAGCGCCTTGCTCGAGGTGATCAATCCCGCGCTTTGGTTCAGCGAGCTTTGAAACCAGCCGAAGACCAGCACGCCGGTGAACACGAAGGAAGCGTAGTTCTCGATGTTGATCGACAAGGCGCGCCGGAAAACGAACGAGAAAATGAAAAGCTGGATCAACGGGGTGGCCAGTGCCCAGCCGAAACCGAGGACCGAACGCTTGTAGAGCACCTTGAGGTCCCGACCCACAAGCACTCTGAGCAGGTCCCATGCATGCTGTCGGCGGCGTTTTTGGATCTCAGGTGGATTCATCGTGGATCGGCGGCGGTTACGGGCGGGGCCGCGGGATTTCGAAGTGCCGGCGCCACATAGGGGGCGGAACGGCCGAGCCTGCGCACTCGCCGGAGTGAACGCCAGAGAGCCACCGGACCGCAAGCATAGCCGCGGATTTCCAGTAGGATGGTCCGCAGCGAGCGCCGGCGCGAGCGCCGCAGCCAGTGCCAGAGCTGCTTGAGGAAATATTTCGGCTGCACGGTGCAGAGGCGCACCAACCCGCGCGTGTCGCCATCCTGGAGAAATGTCGCCAGATTGTAGGCGGTGTGGCCGGTGCTGTAGGCCCGGATCTGTTTGTCGAGTTGCAGATCGGTGGCGCGATGGTGGTGCCAGACCCAGGAGGCGGGCTCGTAGAGGACCGTGTATCCGGCCTTGAGCGCCTTGTAGAACAGGTAGGTGTCCTCGCCGACGCCGGTGGGAGTGCCGGGCCCGAGCGCCTCGTGAAGCATGCCCACTTCGGGATCCACCAATACCGCGGCACGGATCGCGGCATTTGCCGTGCCACCGATTTCCCACGTGGGAACCGCCCCGCGGCCGTGCCGGTCGAACCACTTGAAGTCGTATTCCCGGCGTGTGTAGCCGCGGTTGAGCCCGCCGTAGTTTTCAAACTCGATCTGCGAAGCCGCATCGAGTTCGGCAGGCAGCACGTTGCCGCTGACGACGGCGATGTCGTTGCGCTCGAAAGGAGCGATCGTCCGCTCGATCCATCCGGGAGGGAAGGCCACATCGTCATCGGTGACGAGCAGAATGTCGCCGGAACTGGCGGCGAATCCCGCATTCCGGGCGTAGGACGGTCCGGGGCGTGGTTCTTCAATAAGTTTCACTGCCGGAAACTCCGCCACCACCGGCGCGGCGATTCCGGAATCCGGGCGGTTGTCCACCACCACGATCTCCACCGGGCGGCGGGTTTTCTGGCAGGTGAGCGAGGCGAGGCAGCGCCGCAGCTCATCGGGGCGGTCGCAGGTGGCAATGACCACCGAGGCGGACAGCGGAGGTGCGGCCTTGTCCGATTCCGGCTGGCGGTTCGCCATGAGGCGCTCGCGGATCACGGCCATGGCGTCGGGATAACGGGTCATGTCGGTATGCGCATCCGCGGGATCGATCAATTTCAGCCACAAGGCGGAGGACACTTCATCGGCCAGCCTTGCCACCGTGATGGGACGGCCGTCGTTTTCGATGCGCACCTTGCCGATGGCGATGCCGTTCCATGTGACAAAGACATCGGTGGTGGAATAACCGGTGACATCCTCCAACGGGCGCGCCGCCCCGGTCACTTCCAGAGTGCGCACGGCGATGCCGGTGCGGCGCGGCGCGGAATCGGTTCCCGCCACATCGGTAAAGGGGATTGAGGCACCGGGGCCATGCTGTTCAACGACCTTGGTCACCTGTTTTCTCGCCTGTCGGTAACGCCTCAATCCGATCAGGGCGCCCATGAATTCGGCGACGATCAGATCGCGGGGGATGGCCGGTGGCTTGTAGTGGGACTTGAGCCAGCGGCGGACCAGCCAGTAGCGAAACCACCAGAAGCCGAAGCGGAGAATGCCGGAGCGTTCCTCCGGATATTCCCGGGCGTTGCGCACGAAGTGGGAATAGAGCCCCACGCCATTGTTGGCGATCTGGGTGCGCAGTTTCGCGTAATCGCGGCGATGGCGATGCCAGATCACGGCGGCGGGTTCATACACTAGGGTGTGTCCGTGTTTGAGCACCCGGAAAAACATGTCGAGATCGCCGCCGCCGTTGGTGACGGTGCCGACGTCGAGTGCGGGATCGAAAAGCCCGGTCTGTTGGAAAACCCTGCGCCGGTAGGCCATGTTGGCGCCGGTTCCGAACTGGCCGGCACCGATGAACGACCTCGCCGCACGGTATTTCCGCGGACCGGTGGCCCGATACCATTTGCGCGCGGTGCCGCGGCCGAATCCGCCGTAGGTTTCGAACAGCGCTTGCGCCTCGGTCTCCAGTTCGTGAGGAACCACCAGGCCGGTGACCGCCATGATGCTGTCATCAGAACCGAAGGCCCCGGCCAGCGCCTCGGTCCAGCGCGCATCCACCACCACGTCGTCATCGGTGTAGGCGACGATGTCCCCATGAGCCTCGGCAGCCGCCCGGTTGCGCGCCCAGTCGAGACCCGGCCGAGGCTCGACGATGTAACGCACTTCGGGAAACGAGGACTCGACGAGCCGACACGTGGCATCCGAAGTGGGCGCGTTGTCGATCACCAGAATCTCCATCGGACGGTGCCGGAGACGGTGAATCGATTCCAGGCAGATTTTCAGATCCTCGCTGCGGTCGCGGGTGCAGACGGCCACCGTGATGGTGGGCAAGGCGGCCGGAGCGGGAAGCGGCGGCAGGGACAGAAAGTGATCAAGCTTCCAATCATCGGGTGAAACCGGATGCCGGATGGCCAGCGAGACGAGTTGTTGGATGAGTCCGGTGAATTGCCCTAAAGTGAGGCTTTCGATGATGTGATCCGGCGTGCAGCGGTCGCGGCGGACCGGCACCTTGACGATGCCGCAAGGCCGGCCATGCCAGCGCAGCAACAGCTGCAGGAAATGATAACCGTCGAGATCCCGGAACTCGGGAATCGGCTCCGCAAGCTCCAGCTCGGCGCATTTCACGCGCCGGGTGTATGGCTTGGATGGATCGGTAGCGCTGGACATGGGAGGTTGCGGAATTTCGGAGAGGGTTGATTTCAGATCCGGCCGTCGCGGGCTTTTTGCCAGCGGCGCTCATGAATCCGTTGCATCAGCGGTATATGTCGCGGCTTGGGGGCGTCCGGGTCGATCCGGACCGGTGGCCGCGGTTCGCTTCTCAGGCCGGTCACTTCCAAAACGAGACTTTTGAATGCCATGATGTGCATTTTGATGTGGAGCAGCATCACGGGATCGTGCCGGAGCGCGAGCGCAATGCTCCTGAGGCAGGAGCGATAGTTGGATGCCTGGAAACTGCGGCTTGCCAGATAGGCCATGAAATATCCGCCCGACCAGCGGAACAGCGCGGCGGGCAGATCCCGGTTCCGCTCGCGCGCCGCGGCAAGCATGACTTCGTAGGAGGTGGTCATGGTCGAGGTGCCCGAGGTCATGCATCCCCGTATCAGGCGGTAACTTGCAAGAATCTCCGGCACCAGCACGACCCGCCACTTTTCCGCCAGGCGGATGCACAGGTCCCAATCCTCACAGCCCTGTGATCCGCGTTGCTCCTCCCTGGTGAGATAAAGTCCGGTTTGGCGCAGGGCGGTTGCCCGAAAAATGGGGATGCTGGCGTTGCCGATGAAATTCCGCAGTATGATGGGTCCGCGCACATCGTCGCCTTGCACATCGTAGAGCGGGTGGTTCATCAGGAAACCACCCTCTTCATCAATGAATCTCGACCAACAATAAGCCATCGCGGCATCCTCGCCGGCTTCACGCAGGCAGCGCACTTGTTTTTCAAGTTTTGAGGGATCCCACAGGTCGTCCGCATCGAGTGGCGCGATGAATTCGCCGGATGCGGCGGCGATGCCGGCGTTGCGCGCGGCACCCACTCCGGAATTCGGGATGCGGATGAGGCGAATTCCGGGGTCGCGGTGCCGATAGCCTTCGACGATCCCGGCGGTGTTGTCAGTGGAACCGTCGTCCACGACGATGATTTCGTGATCCGCGAGCGTCTGGGCGAGTGCGGATTCCAATGTGGCACCTATCCAGCGGGCGGCATTGTGAGCGGGAACAATGACGGAAACGGCGGGTGGACGGGACATGGGCCGGCGATAGGTGCGGGATGTGGCGGCTCGTCGGACCCGGCTTAAACGGCATCACGCTTGGCAGGCATGAAATCCGGATGAGGGGCATGAGACATGCTTTGTGCTACAACAAGACGCCTGATCCCGTCAAACATATGCCAATACGCATGCACGTAGGAGCGGACCATGAATATCTATATGCGCAGCAGCGTCCGGAAGCGCGGCAGGATTTTGTGGAACAGCGAGTTTCTTCCAGCACGGGCGAGTTGCAGGCCCACAAGCTCGCCCGGTGATGCGGGGTCCGCGGGAGCGAGCGAGGCAATCCGGTAGCCGGGGGCTTCGAAGGATCGCTCGACATGGGTGGCCCCGGCGGCCTGGCGGACGCTTGCGCTCCGCTCGCCAGCCCGCAGGGTGAGCGAGGTAACGGGCGGGGCCGATGGGTCTTCGGTCAATTCGACGCGGATCGGCCGTCCGTTGCGGCTGCGAAACGCATGCGTCCCATCCTCCGCATCCTGCCAGCCCGCCTGCACGGCCAGCCAGGCAAGCAATTGCAGCGCGCTGTTCCGGTGTGCGGGGTGATGGGCGATTTCCACACTTTCAAGATCGGGCAGCATCTGCTGCGCCGCGGCATCCTCAAAGAGGCCGGCCAGCCCCACCCGGAACTGCCAGCTGCGCGTCCATTCGTGATCCTGCAGGATCAGATCGCTGTTGGAGCGCGCGGCCTTGGCGATGCGGTCGAAAGACGCGGCCGGGTCCGCCCAGCACGAGCTGTCCACGATCAGGCGGTCGATCACGGCGACCAAGCGCTCGGTGAGAAGATCGGAAAGTTCGCCCTGCCACCAGAAAACGAGCGGCAGGTCCGAGTTGAGGTGGGCGAAGACAGTATTGCGGAAACGGCCGGTGACGACGCCGGTCAGGTAAAACGCGATCTGCTCGCAGCAGACGGTTTTTTGCCCGTGTGCGAGGTGGCAGTGTGCGGTGATCCACGCCCGGATGCCGACCAGGGTTTCGCGACGGTCGATTTCCACCAGGATCGCCCGGCAGGCGTGCTCGCGCGTCAACTCCCTGACGATGGCGGAATTTTCGAGCAGGGCTCCGGGTTTTTCGGAATAGACCACCAGGTTCATCAAAGAGGCATTGGTGCGCGCCTCGTCCTGCTGCCAGAGCAGGCGGAGTTCCTGATCGATGGCCCCCACCGGCACTTCCATGCCCAGCTCGGGGCAATTGCCGATGACCGTGAGCGATGGTGCCGCTTCCATGCCCGGAGCCTAGGCCAATCCGCCGGATTGTCGATGCCGGGCAAGCGGCGTGCCGGCTGAAAAAGCGACAACCGCGGTGGAGGGGACCCACCGCGGTTGCGCACCATGATGCTTGAACTCACATGAAATCAGGCACCCGCCACGCCGCTGGCGAGCGGTTTGGGAATCGGCTTTTCCTTCTTGCGCAGCGCGCGCCGCATCTTGGCCAGCGCGGAATTCTGAAGCTGGCGGATGCGCTCGCGGGTGACGCCGAATTCGCGGCCCACTTCCTCCAGCGTGAGCGCCTTGCGGCCGTTGAGGCCGAAGCGTTCGTCGATGATCCGGCGTTCGCGCTCGTCGAGCACCGAAAGCAGGCCGTCGAGTTCGCCGTGCAGGTTCTTGTCGGAGAGCATGTCCAGCGGGTTGGCCGCGCGCTCGTCGCGGATGATCTCGCCGTATTCGGTGGCCTCGCCTTCGTTGATCGGCGCGTCCAGCGAGGTCGGGCGGTGCGAGGCTTGGCGCAACATCGCCAGCTTGCGGCGCGGCACGCCGATTTCCTCGGCCAGTTCCTCGTCGGTCGGCTCGCGGCCGAGAGCCTCGGTGAGCATCGCGGCGATGCGGCGCATTTTCGCGATCTTGTCCACCATGTGGACCGGCAGGCGGATCGTTTTAGACTGGTTGGCCAGCGCGCGCTTGATCGATTGCTTGATCCACCACGCGGCGTAGGTCGAGAGCTTGCCGCCTTTTTCCGGGTCGAAGCGTTCCACGGCCTTCATCAGGCCGATGTTTCCTTCGGAAATCAAGTCGGTGACCGGCATGCCGTAGTTCGCGTAGTCCTGGGCGATCTTGACGACCAGCCGCAGGTTGGCGCGGATCATGTGGGAACGGGCCTTCTCGTCGCCCTTTTTGATGCGCTCGGACAGGGCGATTTCTTCCTCCGGCGTGAGCAGGGGGGTTTTCGAAATCTCCCTCAAGTAAAGTTTCAGACTGCCTTCGGATTCGTATGCCATGGTTTCGTGGGGTTACTGGTTAAACGTCGCCGAATTGGAATTATTCCTATTTTTTAGAAATAATTTCATTGTAGTTCGATTGTCCATACATTTTCCGGCGGATTCGTCGCGTGTGCATTCTGCGACATATTGGGGGGAGCATTCGCCATGCCCACAGAGCTTAAATCGCAATCCATTGATTGCCTGCTGTTTACAAAAAATCAGACCAACCGGGAAAAATCACAAAGCGACGTGGTGTCCATGGATTGAGACACTTTGACACGCGCAAACGTTGAAGTGCCCCCACGAAAAGTCGTGGCGAGCCCTTGGAGATTCAACCCCGCCAGCGGCGGGTGAGGTCGGCATAGGCGTCGATCCGCCGGTCACGGAAAAACGGCCAGATCCGGCGGAAGTTTTCCAACTCATTGAAATCGAGATCGTGGTGGAGGATTTCCTCGTTGCCGGCCGAGGCTTTCGCGACAATTTGTCCGTACGGATTGGCGACAAACGATTGTCCCCAAAACTCGGTGCCGTCGTGAGTGCCGCTGCGGTTCACGGCGGCGAGGTAGCAGCCGTTGGCCACGGCGTGGCCGCGCTGCACGGTTTCCCACGCGCAGTGTTGGGCCTCGCCGAGTTCGGCTTTTTCTTCCGGCAGCCAGCCGATGGCGGTGGGGTAGATGAGAACCTGCGCGCCGCCCAAGGCCATCAGGCGGGCCGCTTCGGGATACCATTGATCCCAGCAGACCAGCACGCCGAGCTTGCCGAATTTCGTGTCCCACACCGGCCAGCCGCTGTCGCCGGGAGTGAAATAGAATTTTTCCTCGAAGCCGGGGTCCTGCGGAATATGCGCCTTGCGGTAGAGTCCCATCAAGGAGCCGTCGGCATCGAAAATAGCGGCGGTGTTGTGGTAGAGTCCCGGTCCGCGGTGCTCGAACAGCGAGGCGACGAGCACGATGCCGAGTTCGCCCGCGAGTTGGCCGAGGCGTTCGGTCACAGGCCCGGGCAAGGGGTCGGCGAGGTCGAAGCGCTCGGGGTCCTGCACCGTGCAGAAATACGGCGTCAGGAACAGCTCCTGGGTCACCACGATTTGCGCGCCGTCCGCGGCGGCGCGGCGGATCAGCGATTCATGACGATCAAAGGCCTCCGCCTTGCTGGCGAAGGTCCCGGACTGAAGCAATGCGATGCGCGGCATGGGGCGCATGCTCGTTCAATCCGCGCCGCGAGGCAAGTGCGGGGGTGGACTGCGAAAGGAGTGGAATCGACCCAATGGAGCGGGCGGAATGGAACTTGCCGTGTGACCCATGATTTCGCACGGTCCGGTACCATGAAAATGCCCCATCAGATTCATTGGGTCGTAAGTGCGCTTATGCTGGTTGCGACTTTCCCTTCCAAAGGCGGCGAAAACCCGGTCCCGTTTGGTGCCAGGGCTGCCTTGACGCAGGCAGTGAATCACGCACGGCAAATCGGATTGGCGCTATTCGAGTTCGAGATTGCATATGGCTCATTCCCCTCGGAGGAAACACGCGAGGATCTCGTGGATAATACAGCCACAAAACTTGCCTTCGATGGCAAGACATCGAACGCCATGTTCCGTCAGCTCATCGCGATGGAAGTCATCGGAAGCGAGGCCGTTTTTTTCGCAAGAATCCCGGGGGTGGCGAAAGGCGACAACGATATCAAACCCGGCAAGGCCCTGGCCAAGGGGGAAAACGCCTTCGCTTACATCGCGGGTCTCAGCGCCGCGGGAAATCCGGCGCGGCCGCTCGTGGTCTGCCCGCTGATTCCCGGGACGACGAAATTCGATCCCAAGCCCTTCGGTGGCAAAGCCGTCATCCTGCGGATCGACAATTCGGTGCAGGCGCTGCAGATCGATGAGGATGGCAGGGTGCTTGTGGATGGAGTCGAACTGCTTTCGAAAGACCATCCAGTGTGGAAGGGCAAAGCCCCGGACATCCGTTATCCCGATTTGCCACAGGCGGAGTAATGCTGAAGATAGCAGAATCTGGAAAAGAGAAATCCAACCATCCGCCATCATGCTTCCGCCTTGGCGGCTTTCCTCGCTTCACTCCGGTCGGTGAACTTCTGCACGAAGACATAACACACCGGGATCAGGAACAGGCCGATGAGCGTGGCGATGGACATGCCGAAGACCACGCCGGTGCCCATGGTGGCGCGCGAGGCGGCGCCCGAGCCCGATGCCAGCATCAGCGGCACGCAGCCGAGGATGAAGGCGAAGGAGGTCATCAGGATCGGCCGCAGGCGCAGCTTGGCGCCCTCGATGGCGGCGTCGATCGTCGGCACACCCTCCTCGCGTTTCATTTTCGCGAACTCGACGATGAGGATGGCATTCTTGGCCGACAGGCCGATGAGCATGACCAGGCCGATTTGCGCATAGACGTTGAGTTCGAAATTGCGCACCAGCATGCCGACCATGGTGCCGAGGATCACGGTCGGCGTGGCCAGCAGCACGGCGAAGGGCAGCGACCAGCTTTCGTATTGCGCGGCGAGCAGCAGGAAAACGAACAGCACGGCCATGCCGAAAATGATCGCGGCCTGGCCTTCGGATTTCTTCTCCTGCAAGGTGAGCCCCGACCACTCGTAGCCGGTCTCGGCAGGCATTTCCCTCATCACTGCCTCGATCGCCTGGATCGCCTGGCCCGAGCTGTAGCCGGGTGCGGGCGCGCCGATGATCTCCGCGGAGTTATACAAATTGAAGCGGGTGACGAGGTTGGGACCCGATGTCTTGGTCACGGTGACCAGGGTGCTGAGCGGAACCATCTGTCCGTCGTTGTTGCGGACGTAGAATTTGCCGATGTCGTCCGGCGAGTTGGTGAACTCGGACTCGGCCTGGAGGAAGACCTTGTACACCTTGCCGAACTTCACGAAGTCGTTGACATACATGCCGCTCAGATAGGTCTGCAGGGTGGCGAACACGCTGTCCACCGGCACGTTGAGCGTGCGCGCCTTTTCGCGGTCGAGTTCCACTTTCACCTGCGGCGTGGCCGGATTGAAGGTGGTGGAAATGCGGCCAAGCTCCGGCCGTTTCGCGGCGAGCGCCTGGAGCTGTTGGACGTAGCCGGCAAGTTGGTCGATGGACCCGCCGGCGCGGTCCTGAAGCTGCAAGGTGAAGCCCGAGACGTTGCCGTAACCCGGCAAGGGCGGCGGCCCGAAGGCCATGGCGCGCGCGCCGGGTATGGCATAGAACTTCCTGTTCCACTCCGCGGCGATGGCTTTCGCATGCAGTTTCGGATCAGCGCGCTCCTCCCACGGATCGAGGCCCACGAACATGAGCGCGGCATTCGGCACGTTGAGGTTGTTGAGGATGTTTATGCCGGCCAGGCCCACCGCCGAGCGCACGCCTTCGGTGTTGCCGACGATTTCCTCGATCTGTTTGAGCGCCGCATCGCTGCGCTGGAGCGATGCGCCTTCCGGCAGTTCGATGGCCACGAACAGGAAACCCTTGTCCTCGTCGGGAATGAAACCACCGGGCACGTGTTTGCCAATGCGCCAGATGCCGACGAGCACGATCACCAGCAGCAACATCGAAATCGCGGCCTTGCGCACCAGGCCGCCGACGATCGCGCCGTAGCGCTGGATCACCCAGTCGAATCCTTTGTTGAAAAAGCGGAAAAACGCGGCGACCGGGCCCTTGCCGGGTTTCGGCTCGCGCAACAACATCGCGGCAAGCGCGGGGCTCAGGGTCAGCGCGTTGATCACCGAGAAGACCACCGCGATGGCGATGGTGAGCGCGAATTGTTTGTATAACTGCCCGGTCACGCCGCCCATGAAGGCGACCGGCACGAACACCGCGCACAACACCAGGCCGATGGCGACCACCGGGCCGGAAACCTCCTTCATCGCCTTGCGGGTGGCCTCCTTCGGTTTCATCCCGTGCTCGATGTGGTGCTGCACCGCCTCCACCACCACGATCGCATCGTCCACCACGATGCCGATGGCCAGCACCAGGCCGAACATGGTGAGCACGTTCACGCTGAAACCGAGCACCGGAAACAGGATGAATGCGCCCAGCAGCGAGACCGGCACCGTGCACATCGGAATCAGCGTGGCGCGGAAGCTTTGCAGGAAGATATAAACCACCAACAGCACCAGGATCACCGCCTCGAACAGCGTGTGGACGATCTCCTCCATCGACGCCTTGATCGGCAGCGTGGAATCCAGCGCGATGTCATAGATCATGTCCGGCGGAAACTTCGCCTTCGCCTCTTCGAGGATCTTCTTGACGTTGTCGGCGGTTTCCAGCGCGTTGGCGCCGGGTGCCAGATAGATGGCGAAGGCGCCGGCGGGCGACTTGTTGAGGCGGGCGCGCAAGTCGTAGGTTTGCGCGCCGAGTTCCACGCGCGCCACATCCTTGATCTTCACCTGCGAGCCGTCGGGATTCGAGCGGATGATCACTTCCTCGAACTCCTTCGGGTCCTTGAGCAGGCCGAGCGCGCGCACGTTGAACTGGCTTTCCTGGCCTTCCGGCGCGGGTTCCGCACCGATGCGCCCGGCGGGCGACTGCGCGTTCTGCTCGGCCAGCGCGTTCTTGATGTCGGTGGGCGTGATGCCGAGCGAGGCGAGCTTGTCCGGCCGCAGCCAGATGCGCATCGTGTAGTCCTGCGCGGTGAAGTTCTTCACATCCCCCACGCCCTTCACGCGCTTGATGGCGTCCACCAGGTTGAGGTCGCAGTAGTTGCTGAGAAACACCGCGTCATAGGTGCCCTTCGGCGAGGCCAGACCGATGACCATCAGGATGTCGGGCGATGAACGGTTCACCACCACGCCCTCGCGTTTCACCGCCTCGGGAAGCTGCGCTTCGGCCTGACTCACCCGGTTCTGGGTGTTGACCTGCATGATGTCCACGTCGGTGCCGACGTCGAAATAGACGTTGAGCGTCATCTTGCCGTCGTTGGCGTTGAACGACTGCATGTAGAGCAGCTTGTCCACGCCGTTGACCTTGGTCTCGATGGGCGTGGCCACGGATTCCATCACCGCCTCGGCCGCCGCGCCGCGGTAGGTGGCGGTGGCCTGGATCATCGTCGGGCTGACTGGCGGATACTCGGAAATCGGCAGCCGTGAGAGCGAAATGGCGCCGACGATGACCGTGAGAATGGCGATGACCATCGCCACGATCGGCCGGCGGATGAAGAAGTCGGCCATGGCGGGTTATTTCTGCTCGGGTTGCGCCGGCTTGGCGGGCACGACGGTCACTGGCATGCCCTCGCGGACCTTGTGGATGCCCTCGACGAGGATTTTTTCGCCCGGCTTGAGGCCCTCGCTGACAATGATCCGGGACTCGACCTGCTCGCCTGTTAGAACGCCCCGCTGGCTCACCTTGCCGTCATCGCCCAGCACCCAGACGAACGACTTGCCTTGCAGCTCGGCGATGGCGCGTTCCGGCACGGTGATGGTGTCCGGGCGTTTGCCGAGGTCCACCCGCACCCGCGTGAACATGCCGGGGCGCAGCAGTTTGTCGGTGTTGGGAAACTCCGCGCGCACCCGCAGTGTGCCGGTTTTGGTGTCCACTGCGCGGTCGAGGAAGACAAACCTGCCCGGTGATGCGTGCTCGCTGCCGTCCGGGCGGATCAGGGTGAGCGGAACGTCCTCCAACTGCTTGCCGGTCACCTTGCTTTTCTCCTGCGCCCGCAGGTATTCGACCTCGCTCACGTTGCAGTAGAACCAGATCGGATCGAGGGTGGAAATGGTGGTCATCAGCGTCGGCTCGCCCTTGCCGACGAGTTCGCCGATGGATACCTGCTTGCCGCCGATCAGGCCGGACACCGGGGCCTTGATGTCGCAGTAGCCGAGATCGAGCAGCGCGGATTCCACGCGCGCCGTCGCGGTTTCCACACCGGCCTTGCCGACGTCCACCGCGGCCAGCGCGTTGTCGAGATCCTGTTGCGGGATCGCTTTTTTCGCGGCGAGCGGACGGAGGCGGTCCACGTCCCGTTCGTATTTGTGAAACGCGGCGACCGCCTCGGCGAGCGCGCCATTGGCCGCCGCGAGCCGTTCCTCGAACGGCTTCTTGTCGAGCTGGAAGAGCAGGTCGCCCTGCTTCACCTCGGTGCCTTCAATGAAAAGCATCTTGTCCACGAATCCCTCGACCCGCGCGCGCACCTCGACGTTGCCCGGCGAATCCAACTGGCCGATCAGCGTGGTGGTCAGCGACACGGGACCGGCGGCGATTTCCATCACCTCCACGACCGGCGGCGGCGGTGCGGCGACTTCGGGTTTCCTGCAACCGACGGACAGCCCAAGCGCTAACAAGCTGGCGGCCAAAAACGGCGACAATCGGGACAACACCGGACCGGTGGCGGATTCTAATAGAACAGAAATCACAAGTGCGGGCTATCGCAATGCGGTTCGGGTGTCAATGCTACCTTGGTCCCACCTGGATTGCTTTCACTTGCAATGCCGGCGGCAAGTGGCTCGGAATGGAACATGCTCAAGATCCTGCTGCTGCTGTTCCTGATGGTAGCCATCTGTGTGGCGGTCCACGGAGCGGGCATGACATTGGGCTTGCAGTGGGTGAGGCGCATGCGGCCAGCGGAGCACCACCACTTCAACCGTGCGGCGATGTTCTGGATACTGGTGCGAGTGGTCTATGGGCTGCTTCTTCTGCATTTGGTGGAAATTACGGCATGGGCCTTGTGTTTCCTGTGGGCGGGCTGCCTGCCTGATTTCGCCACCGCATTTTATTACTCGGCCACCAGTTACTCGACGGTCGGCTACGGCGACGTGGTGCCGGCCGGCCACTGGCGCATCATGGGATCGATGGAGGCGGTGACCGGCGTGCTGATGTTCGGCTGGAGCACCGGCGTGTTGTTCTCGGTGGTGAATCATTTACTGGGGAAATCCCATGACACCCGGCCGGGACACGGCCCGGGCTGAGCGAGTCGAGATTGCCAGCAAATAACGAACTGTCACAGCGCATCCACGATCTCCGCGAGCGCCTGCAGGCCCTTGGGCTGGATGATGCCCATGCCGGTGCCGGGAATGAACCAGATGCCCCGGCCGGCGTCGCGGCAATAGGCGATGTGGGCTCCGCCGGGGGCTTCCGCGAGGTAGAACTTGTCGTTGGGATGTTCGGCAAGGAACGCGCTGAAGCGCTCGGCCCACGGGTCGGTGATTGCCGGGAAAAGCCGCTCGCCGAGTTGTTTGAGTTCCGCAGAGGCAACCGGGCGGATGGTTTTGCGGACCATGGCGCGGCGGTTCTCCATCGTGTTGTCAGGCCAGTCGTCGTCGTAGTTCATGGTGGATTGATTATTGGAGTTTGGAGACGAGTAAAAGACATGGCTTTTGGCAATATTCGATTATCAATATCCAATATTCAATCCGCACGCGCCAGCGCACGGATGCCGGATTGGGCGCTGAGGCCGTGGGCGAAGATGCTGAGCAGCACGGTGGCCATGACCGCGAGTCGCGTGGAGTGTTCGCCGGGGAGATCGCCAGCTTCCGACAGATATACCAGACCGAGCACGATGGACGCCAGTCCGCGCGGTCCGAACCAGCCCATGAAGGCGACGGTCTGGCGGTCGAGTCCGCTGCCGGCGAGGGACACTGTCACCGGCAGCATGCGGACGATGGTGAGGCTCAGAATCGCGTAGATGAATGGCGCGGCGGTCAACAAGCCATCGACACGCCCGATCAACAGGCCGAAGAGGTAAAACACGGACAGGTTGATGATCCGCCCCCATTCCTCGGTGAATTCGACGCTGTGTTTTCCGGCATGTTTGAAAAACACCTGCACGGCGAGACCGGCGGCGAAGGCGGCGATGAACGGGCTGGCGGCGAGTTGTTTGGAGAGAATCAGGCACAACACCGGCAGAGCCACCACGGCGGTCTGGAGGAAGGAACCGGCCATCCATTTCCGCAGGCGCGCGGTTTCCAGCAACCCTCCGCCGATCAAGCCGATGCCGAGACCGACGGCGAGGCCGAGCCCGAGTTGCTCGCCGATGAAGCGCAGGAATCCGGTGTCCCCACCGCCGACGCCGGCCATCGCCATGAAGAACAACAGGAACGGCACCGAGAGGCCGTCGTTGAGGCCGGCCTCGACATTGAGCGCCTCGCGCACGCGCTCCGGCACGCGCGGGCTGTTGACGATGACCTGGCCCAGGCCCGCGTCGGTGGGCGCGAGGATGGCGGCGAGGATGCCCGCTTCCCACCATGAGAACTGCGGGAACACCAGCTTGGCGGCAACCGCGCCCAACAGAATCGTCAGCAGCATGCCCACGCCGAGCAGCCGCGCGGGCAATTGGCGGATGTGGTTGAGAAGCGCGAGATTGGTGCGGCTGGCATCGGTGAAAAGCAGCAGCACCAGACCGATTTCAGCAAGTGCCAGGAAGCCGTGGATCTTCGCGTCCCCGATCAACGAACCGGTGGCGGGAAAAACAAGGATGCCCGCCAGCGTGAACAGGATCGGCGCGGTGAACGGCGTTTTTTCCAACAGCCCGGATGCCAGGCTGTAGGCGAAAAGCAGAACGATGAACAGGGCCAGCAACATGGGGGATGGGCATTCGCTCCGGCCCGCGCCGGAAACTCACTCGGCCAGCCACGCGCGCGCGGCATCCGCCGATGTGAAGAACTCCACCGGCGTGGGACGCAGCCCGGCACCGGTGAAAGCTTTCACTTCGGCCTGCTTGTCTCCCGCGCCGACGATGGCGATTTTGCCGATCTTGTCGCCATAGGAAAACATGAAGTCGATGTTGTTCCAGTCCTCGCCCTTCTGCCAGCCGCCGAAGTCTTCGAGCATCACGAGCACACGCGGGCTTTCGCCGGCGTCGATGCGCGCGGCCATCTCGGCTTCGCCGGCGGCGAGATCGGAGCGCTTGAGCATGCCGCTGATGTGCAACTCGAAAAGATGGTCGGCCGGGTTGTATTGGAAGGTGGAAGACATGTCATGAATAAATGAAATCCCGGCGCGCCATGGCAAGCACCATCATGGAGCGGAATTCACCGGGAGGGCCGGCCGGCCGGCTCGGGCAACAGCGTATGGGAAGTGTTGCTTTCCTGTTCGTGGATCTCCATCGACGAGACCCCGGCCGCGCACTGGAATCCAGGGCGAAATTGACATATGGTCGGCGATTCCGGGCTTGTCATCGGGGTTTTGTTTTCGCATGAATTTAGCATGAATCAAAAGCTACTGATCGGGGGAATATCAATACTTGCCAACCTCGGCGTGTTGACCGCCCAAGTGCCGGATCAACCCATCGACATCGAGGCCCGCAAGCAATCGGTTGCGAATCTGGAAATGCACATCGCACAACGCGAGACGCGTCTCGCCGAATGGGCGAAGGACATCCAGGTGCTGGACGCCCGCATCGAGAAGCGGGTGGACGAACTCGTCAAGATGCTCGCCGGTTTGCGCGATTCGCAGGAGTCACGCACCAAGGTGACGCAGTTGAAAAAGGAGGCCATCGAGGGCCTCAAGCGCGGCATCGAGATGTATCTCCAGAAACGCAAGGAAGTGCGGGAACTCGCCCGCACCGGCGACACCGCCGCGACCGGCGACCTCGGCAAGTTCGACGTCCGCATCATCAAACGCGTCGACCAGATCGCCGAACTCACCAAGTCCATCCCGACCCATCATGACGTGACGAAATACGAGTCCGATGGCGGCGGTGAATACTGGAACGGATACTATTACGAAAGCACCCGCATCTCGGAGGATTGGAAACAGAACCGGCGCGACACGACCGGCGCCGATCAGGTGCGCGACGACACCACCAGGGCGCTGCGCGAAACGCTGGAACGCCTCGACCAGCGCCGCCGCACGCTGACGGATTCACTCGCCAACCGCAACCTGACGCCCGCGGCCAGGCAGTTGTACATGACCGAACTCGGCCAGATCGACGCCTATCAGGACCACCTCAACGCGCAATTGCGGGAGATCACCGTGGGAACCGCCGCCGTCGGCCAGGCAGTGGGCCGTAACGAGGCCCATGACATCGAGGATCTCATCGACGACGCCCGCAAGGACCTGCGCGAGGATGTCGCCCGGCTGTTCCAATCCTACGACCGCTTCGTGAAAGGCCGCGCCTACATCGAGGGCCTCAAGGAAAACCTCTCCACCCGCAAGGCATGGCTGGAGAAAAACGCGCCGGCGGAATGATCCGCAACCTGCAAACGGAGGGCTTGAAACCACAACGGCAAGACCGTTGATCCCTGCTTTATGCAACCATGGTCCGATTCCTTGACACATTCCCGGTCTTGTCCTGCCGGTTCAAGGGCACATAACCTGCATGTTCCCATCAACCCCCGCCATCATGATCCAACCTAAACTCCTCAAACAGTTCCTCGTCGAGCCCGGCTCGGAGGTGAACCTCAAGCAATATGTCACCGACTGGACCGAGACCGACGAGGCGAAGGAACTCGGCAAGGACGCAATCAAGGAGCGCGCCGCGGAGATTCTCGAGGAAAGCCGCAAGCAGCTCGCCGAGGCGCAGGAGCTTCTCTATGCCAGCGACACCCACTCGGTGCTCATCGTCCTCCAGGCGATGGACGCCGCCGGCAAGGACGGCACCATCCGCCACGTGATGGCCGGAGTGAATCCCCAGGGCTGTCAGGTCTTCAGTTTCAAGAAACCCTCCGCCGAGGAACTCGACCACAACTTCCTCTGGAGATACATGAAATCGCTCCCCGAGCGCGGCCGTATCGGCATCTTCAACCGTTCCTATTACGAGGACGTGCTGGTGGTGAAAGTCCATCCCGAGTGGCTCGGCCCCGGCTCGCCGGCCGATCCCGACGATAGATTCTGGAAACAACGCTACGAAGACATCAACAACTTCGAGAAACATCTCACCAGAAACGGCACGCTGATCCTCAAGTTTTTCCTTCACGTTTCCAAGGACGAACAGAAGCGCCGTTTCCTCGAACGCCTCACCAACCCGGAAAAACACTGGAAGTTCTCCGAGGCCGATCTCGCCGAGCGCGAACACTGGAAAGCCTATCGCAAGGCCTTCGAGGACGCGCTCACCGCCACCAGCACGAAGCGCGCGCCGTGGCATGTCATTCCCGCCGACCGCAAATACGTCGCCCGCGCCATGATCGCCGACATCATCGTCACCGCCATCCAGGATCTCGGCTTGAAGTATCCGGAAGTCTCGAAGGAGAAACTCGCCAGACTGGCCGAAGCGAAAGCGAAACTCGAAGGAAAGAAGGACGCGGACGAGTGAGAGCGGGGTGCCCGCCACTTCGGGTGTTCAGTCGCGTGATTTTTTGCGGTTGCAGGCTTAGCCACCACAGCATCACCAACAGGTTCGCCATCGCCAGCTTGGCCTGCCGGCTGCGCGGAATATTTGCTGAAAGCCGACCCGGGGGCGGACATCATCGAACGCATCGATGCCGCGATCCGCGCCGCCTGCCACCCGGATTGCTGATCCGCACCGCCCGCGCCCTCGGAATTTCGCTTGGTGATTGAGAACGGTGATCGCCGCTACATCTCACATCCACAGGGATTTTTCCTTCGCACGGCACGCCCGCTTCTCTAGCGTCTGCCGCAGTCCATGGCCGTCGAATCCAAACCGCTCTTCCACCCGGAAGTCATCCGCCAGCACCTGCGCCTCTTCACGCTCCCGGATTCCGTTACGGCCGCCCTTCCCAAGCTCGAACAATGGGCCGGAAAAATCTCATCCGGCGCTGCGGACAAGCTGAATGAAAAGCAGCTTCTCCCCGATTTCCTGACTGACATCTTTGGCGAGCTGCTTGGCTACACCGGCCCTGTCAGCGCCGGGGACACCTACACCATGTCCCGGGAAAATCTGGTACAAGTGGACGGACAATGGGCCGATGCCGTGCTCGGATACCACGGAAACGACAAACCCCGATTCATCGTCGCCGTCGAGGGCAAGGGCACCCGCGATCCGCTCGACCGCCCGCACGCCGGACGCCGCATGTCCGCCGTGGACCAGTGCTACCGCTACGCCATCAATCTCCCCTGCGATTGGATCCTCGTCACCTCCATGCGGGAAACCCGGCTCTATCACAAGGGCTCCAACCAGCAGACCTACGAGCGCTTCGAAACCGTCCGCCTCGCCAGTGATCCGGCCTTGCTCAAGCGCTTTGTCTTCCTGCTTGGCGCGAAGCGCGTCGTCCCGGTCGGCGGCGAGTGCCACTTCCACGAACTCCTGCGCAAATCGGAAAACGTAGGCCGCGAACTCACCCACAAGTTCTACTCCTTTTACGCCCACCTCCGGCAGACCGTCTTCGCCCGCCTCCGCACCGAAAACCCGTCCATCGCCCCGCAGGAAATCCTCCGCTGCACCCAGAAGCTGCTGGACCGCATCCTCTTCTGCGCTTTCTGCGAGGACCGCAAGCTCCTCCCCGAGGAAACCGTCAAACGCGCCTTCGAACACAGCGATCCCTACAACCCCAAACCCGTCTGGGAAAACTTCCGCGGGCTCTTCCGCTCCGTCGATGCCGGCAATGCCGGCCTGAAAATCCCCGCCTACAATGGCGGCCTCTTCGCCCATGATCCCGGCCTCGATTCCATGCGCGTCCCGGACGACGTATGCGCCCTCTTCCGCGATCTTGGCGAATATGATTTCCGGCCCGCCCGCGAGGTCGCCGAGTCCGACGAATCCCGGGAAATCCGCTCGGTCATCGATGTGGACATCCTCGGCCACATCTTCGAGCAATCCATCACCGACCTCGAACGCATCCGCCAGGAAATCGAAACCGGAAAAATCACCATCAACGAGACCCAGGCCAAGAGCCGCCGCAAGAAGGAAGGCGCGTTCTACACTCCCTCGTTCATCACCCGCTACATCGTCGCGGAAACGCTCGGTGCCGTCTTGAAAGCCCGCTTCGAAACCCTGCGCCAATCCGAGCAGGCCGCCGCCACCGGCACCGCCACCAAGGCCCTCGACGACCCCGCTTCCTACGATCTTGCGGAACTGAACGATCCCCAGCGGAAAGCCCTCATCCGGTTCTGGGAAGCCTGGCAGGAAGTCCTCAAGAGCCTCCGCATCCTCGATCTCTCCTGCGGCTCGGGTGCATTCCTCATCGAAGCCTTCGACCAACTCCACGCCCATTACGAAATCTCCAACGCCCACTTGGAGGAACTCCGCGGCCACCGCAGCCTCTTCGACCTCGACCGCCAGATCCTCCGGCACAACCTCTACGGCGTGGACCTCAACCCCGAGGCCGTCGAAATCTGTCGCCTCAGCCTCTGGATCAAGACCGCCGCCCAAGGCAAGGCTCTCACCAGCCTCGACCACAACATCCGCGAGGGCAACAGCATCATCAGCGATCCCGCCGTCCATCCCAAGGCCTTCGACTGGCAAGCCGCCTTTCCCGAAGTCTTCGCCCAAGGTGGATTCGATGTCATTCTCGGAAACCCGCCCTACATCCGACAGGAATTGCTCACGCCCTACAAACCGTGGCTTGAGCAGCATTACGAGAGCTACCACGGCATGGCGGACCTCTACGTCTATTTCTACGAACTCGGCATACGACTGCTGAAACCCGGCGGCCTGCTCTCCTACATCGTCACCAACAAGTGGATGAAAGCCGGCTACGGCGAACCGCTCCGCCGTTTCCTCAGCGAAAAATCCTGGATACGCTCCGTCGTCGATTTCGGCCACGCCAAACAGATATTCGAGCAAGCCGACGTCTTCCCCTGCATCATCGTCGCCGAAAAACCCACCGGCGAAACCAAACCCAAAACCGCCCGCCTCTGCACCATCCCGCGCGAGCAGTTGAGAATCGATAACCTCAGCGTTCAGATCGAAATGGAAGGCGCTGAAATGAACACCGAACAACTTGGAGTTGAAGGATGGCAACTGGAACCCAAAACCGTTTTCGCACTTCTTTCGAAAATAGAAAATTCCGGTGTGAATCTTGTTCAATATGCCGGAGTCGAGCCCCTCAGCGGCATCAAGACAGGTTTAAACGAAGCATTCTTGATCGATCAGGCAACGTATTCGGAAATCATCGCGGAAGACCCGAAAAGCTCTGACGTGCTGAAGCCATTTTTACGCGGTCAGGACTTCAATCGTTGGCGGGCCGAATCTCAAAGTTTATGGATGATCGTTCTCGCATCCAGCGAGAACAAAAAGTGGCCCTGGGCAAACCTTGATGCCAACGCCGAATCTTCATTCCGCCAAACCTATCCGGCTATCCACAGACACTTGGATAAATTCCGAGATCAACTACAGAAACGTGGCGATCAGGGAAAATATTGGTGGGAGCTGCGATCCTGCGCCTATTGGGATTCTTTTGATCGACCAAAGATCATGTATCCCGAGATCACTTGGCGACCAGAGTGGTGTTTTGATTCCAATCTGACTCTGTGCAACAACACCGCCTATATCCTGCCGACAGATGATCTTTACTTGCTTGCCGTAGCCAATGCTCCGGTTACTTGGTGGTTCTCATGGCGTCGTGCACTTCATGGAAAGGACGAAGCTTTGCGGTATATCAAAGCGTTTGTTCAACTCATGCCCATCGCCGAACCCACACCCGAAATACGCGCAGCCACCGAAGCCGCCGCGAACCGCCTGATCGAAATCACCGCCACCCGGCAACAAACCCAAAGCACCATCCTCGATTGGCTGCGTGTCGAATTCGCCATCGAGAAGCCGGGCAACAAACTCCATTCGCTTACCGCCCTCGACTCCGACGCCTTCGTCGCCGAGGTCAAACGCGTGCGCGGCAAGAAGCAACCGCTCACCGCCGCCGCGCTCCAAGCCTTGCGCCAGGAGCACGCCACCACCATCGAACCCGCCCGCACCCTCGCCGCAGAGGCCCTGCAACTCGAATGCAGGATCAGCGACCTCGTCAACCAGGCCTACGGCCTTACGCCAGAAGAAATCGACCTCATGTGGAAAACCGCCCCGCCGCGGATGCCGATTGCGGGGCCGCAATGACAACCGCGGACCCTACTGGCACCCCTGCCGGGGTGCGTTTCATGACACGTCAAGCATCCGGTGGTGTCACCCGCCACGGCGGGTTCGACCACCGGCTACAGGCTTTGATCCCTTCGGGATGAAGATGCACCAACCGCCACACATCCGGTGGTGTCACCCGCCACGGCGGGTTCAACCACCGGCTACAGGCTTTGATCCCTTCGGGATGGAGATGCATGCGGAGGGCGATTTCCCGTGTGCTCAATATCCCTTGCGGAATTCATCCGCCATCCATCTTCCCAAGCCGGAGGCTTGCCAGCCTGTAGCCGGTGGTCGAGCGAGGAACGAGCGACACCACCGGAACCATGTCGTAAAATCGATTTGCACACCGAAGGTGTGCCAGCTTGTAGCCGGTGGTTGAGCGAAGCGACACCACCGGAGAACGAGCGACACCACCGGACCCAAAAAACAGATCGCACGCCGGAGGCGTGCCAGCTATTCCGGTTCATGCCCTCGACGCACACGAACCTTCTCTATCACCTCATCTTCGCGACGAAGAATCGCGAACCCGTGATTTCGGCGGAGTGGCGGACACGGCTCCACGATTACCTCGGCGGGCTCGTCCGCGGTCTGGACGGCGTGCCGCAGGGCATCGGCGGCGTTGCCGATCACGTTCATCTGCTCGTAGGGCTCAAACCCAAGCATTGCCTGTCCGATTTCATGCGGGACTTGAAGAAGAACTCCTCGGTCTGGATAGCGGAAGCCATTCCGCTTCCCTCCTTTCGGTGGCAGGAAGGCTACGCCGCCTTCACGGTGAGCGCGTCGGCCAAGGCATCCGTCCGGCAATACATTGCCGGGCAGGAAGAACACCACCGGCACAAGACGTTCCGCCAGGAACTCGTTGAATTCCTGAAGAAATCCGGAATCGACTACGACGAGCGTTTCCTCGATTGAACCCGCACCATGCAATCCGTGCCCTCGCCGAGGATGCCAATTTGGAAGCCGAAATAACCATGGAAACCAAGAATACCTCGAAACAGCCTGGTGAAAAGAATCTGACGAAGAAGATGGCCCGCAAAGACGGACAGGTCACCAAACCTGCCGCGAAAAGAACAAAGAAGAAAACCGCGGCCAAAAGAGGCACCCGATCGGATGATGGCCCCATCACCCCGCGCCCCGCATTTCGCAAGTTCTGCCTTGAGGACGAATACTACGGCAGGCGCCGCATGCGCATGCTTGGCAAGTACATCGATCATGCCAAATACGCTCCCAACGCCTCCCGTGAGGTGTTTTCGATTTATCGCGCCGCTGTCGAATGTTCCAAAGCCAAATGGTTCTTCTGCACCAATCAAGCAGGAGACATTGTCCACAGGGAGAAATACATCCAACCGACGAAAGAACAGGCAGCAAGGGATCTTCTCACCATCGCTCATGATGCCACCGCATTTCTCGCCATGTTGTTGGAAAATGAGCCCGATCTTTGCAAGATGATAGCAGCCACCAAGCCGGCTTGGCCGGTGATGGCCGATCTCACTGAGAAGGACTGGCAACGACACACAGCGGAAATCATTGAGAGACTGGGACTCGGGAGAGACATCAAAGGTTATCTGCTCGCCGCGCGCACGGCGGATGAAAACGTGATCCGCTGCTGGGCAACAGCCATCTATGAAACGCTCTTTCAGACAAGGTTTGAGTTCAAGGATGCGATTGAAGGGACATGGCGATCTCTCACGACTGAAGGTTGCCCGGCCTGGGCGCGGAAGACCTTGGATTTGCCGCGTTTCACCAAGGAGACTTCGCGAATGTGGGCGAAACTCGGTGAGGAAATGATTCTGGAGCAAGTTCCCGATTTTCTCGATTCGCCTGATCTAACCGAGAAAAAGGGAAGCTGGACCCTGCGTGCCGAACGCGGCTCACGTACGGGCAAGGCATCCATCAGGGCCATCCACCGACAGGCGTTCGAGGATTTCGCAAAGGAGATGAAGAACATTGCCCCCGAGCGTGAAATCGGCCGCGGCAAGTGGTAGCTGGAAACAACAGAGAAAACCTCGTTGGATTTTCTGTTGCAGGATTTTCCAACGCATTTCTTTCCCTTACCCCGCCGCAAAAAACGGGGAGTATTACGTTTGCATGTCCGTGACTGCTGTCAGGCATTAACCTGCGACAGAATCGGAAAACCGAAACGGAAAAACACCATGCCCACACTCAACTCATCCTGCATCCGCAGTGCCGAGTATTCCTTCGGCACCCTCTATCTCACCTTCAACAGCGGACGCAGCTACACGCTGCGCGGCGTGCCGGAGCGGCTCTACCTCGGGCTGATCAGCTCCTCCTCGCCCGGCCGGTATTTCAACAGCTATCTGAAAGGCCGCTATTGAGCACGCCTCCTCCATCCGCTGGCTCGGACGCCGCACAAGCACTCGCCGCCATGGCTGCGGAAACCGCCGGTCTCCGGCAGGCTGGCGGCGGCACCGTGGCGGATACCCTGGCCGAGTGGCTCGCCACCCGCTACGTGATCGCCGCCCGCGATCTCGCCGCGCAGGCCGGGGAGGATGGCATCGACCTCCCCACCCTCACCCGGCTCACCTCGGATGTCGTCGCCCTCCGCAAGGGCGACCACAGCGCGGAGCGCCTGCGGGTCGAGCGCGAAAGGCTGGAAATCGAGCGGGAACGTAGCGAGGAACGGATGGAGGCGCGTTTCGAGGAATGGCTCAAACAGCCCGGCATGGTGGAGCGCATCTGCGGCCCCAGGCTGACGCCGGAGGAAAAGGAAGCCCGCATGCGCCAGATCTTCGGCCTCGGTGAGCGCGTCAGACGCGGCCTTTCCCCCGAAGCCATCACCGAAATCGAAAAAGCCATCCGTATCATGTGATCCGACCTCCGACCCCTGGCCTCTGACCTCTAACTTCACTCAAAATCCGCGTCCATCCGCGTTCATCCGCGGTTCATTCCACTTTCCAAAAATCCGACTCGCTCCGACTCAATCCGACCCATGAACCCCACCCGCAACGGCAAGATCGCCCGCCTGCCCCACCACATCCGGGAGCAGCTCAACCGCCGTCTTCAGGATGGCCAGCAGGGCAAGAAACTCGTCGCCTGGCTCAATTCCCTGCCGGAAGTCCGGGCCATCACCGCTGCGGAATTCGGCGGCAGGCCCGTCCGCGAGCAGAACCTTTCGGAATGGAAACAGGGCGGCTATCGGGATTGGCTCACCCTTCAGGAAGCCCGCGAGGTCACCGCCCGTCTCGATGAGGAACTCGCGGACTGCGGTGCGGCTGAAGGCCAACCCCTCAGCGAGACCCTCGCCCGCTGGCTTTCCGTCCGCTATGCGCTCGCCACCCGCCGTCTCGTGGAAACCGAGGGCCCGGAACAATGGCGGCTGCTCCGCGAACTCTGCGGCGATGTCGTCGAACTCCGGCGCGGCGACCACAACGCCCGCCGCTTGGAAATCGATCGCGCCCGTGTCGCCGCCATCGAACGTGATGCCGAGATGAAGTGGAAACGCAAGGTGGTCATCGGTCTGGAAACCTTGGCCCGGGAGATCGAGCACCATCCGGAAGCCAGGGCGGCCTTTGCAGCCTTGTCTGAAGTCCTGCGCCATCCGTTCGATCCCACGGAATCCCCGGATTCCTGAAAATGAACCCACACCATCGCATTCTCTTCATCTCTTGAAACGCCATGAACTCCTCCCTCGCAAACAAGGGTCGGATTGTGGAATCGCCCGCTCGCCCTCGAATCCGGCGGCAAAACCTACCGCCTGCGTTTCGCCAAGGCATCCAAAGACGGACACTACGATCCCGCTTGGTTCACCTCCTTCACCCCCGCCGACGAGGTGGACATGGATTCGGTGAAAAACCGCCACCGCCGGGATGGCATCGGCGGCTTCGGGGCCGCATCCGACCTCACCTGGAACCTGCAGGGAAGCGTCGGCTACAAGTTCAACAAATGCATTTCGCTCGAAGTCGAATACCGCTACTTCGACACCGATTATTCCGACAGCGGCTTCACCTACGATATTGCCCAGTCCGGCGCGTTGATCGGACTCAATTTGAGGTTCTAGTCCTTATGCACGACTCCCATGGATTTCACCAATTGAACCGTTTGCCTCCGCATCCTCCGGATTTAGGCTGGTCACTGGTTTCGCCTGAGATTTCCTGATCTTTGCCATCGGACCATTGTCCGATGGCCAGCGGATCATTTCGGGTATTGAATACGGCTGTTTCGGATCCATCACCTCCCTCCCGTCATGAAAACCCGCCCCACCGCAAAGCCCGCTTCCGAGATCCGCACCGGCCTCGGCGCGGAGGAAATCAGGCAGGCATTCCTCGACAACCTGCGCTGCCACCTCGGCCGTCCGCAAATGGCCGCCACCCCGCACGACCTCTATTACGCGCTGGCCCTGACCGTGCGCGACCGCGTCTTCGAGCACTCGGTCGAGAGCATGGAAAAAACCGGCAGGAACAACCGCCGCCGCGTCGCCTATCTCTCCGCCGAGTTCCTGCCCGGGCCGCACCTTGCCAACAATCTGCTCAACCTCGGCATCACCGAAGCCTCCCGCGAAGCGCTCGCCTCGCTGGGCTACGACCTCGACAAGATCCTCGACCAGGAGGAGGAACCCGGGCTCGGCAACGGCGGGCTCGGCCGCCTCGCGTCCTGCTACATGGACTCGCTCGCCACGGTCGGGATTCCAGCCGTCGGTTATGGCATCCGTTACGAGTTCGGCATTTTCGACCAGACCATCGTCGATGGCTGGCAGCGCGAGATCACCGACAAGTGGCTGCGTTGCGGCAACCCGTGGGAGGTCATCCGCCCCGAAATCAACTGCGAGGTCGGCTTCGGCGGCCACACCGAAGCGTGGACCGACGACAACGGCCGCTACCGCGTGCGCTGGCTGCCGGCGGAAAAAGTCAAGGGTGTCGCCTGTGACACGCCGATCCCCGGCTACCGCGTCGCCACCTGCAACACCCTGCGCCTGTGGAAGGCCGAAGCCGTCGAATCGTTCGATTTCGACGCCTTCAACCTCGGCGACTACGACCTCGCGGTCGAGCAGAAGGTCGCCTCGGAAACCATCACCAAGGTGCTCTATCCGAACGACGAGCCGCACCAGGGCAAGGTGCTGCGGCTCAAACAGCAGATCTTCTTCAGCAGTTGCGCGTTGCAGGACATGCTGCGCATCCACACCATGCTCGGCCACAGTCCGCACACCTTCCACGAGGCCTGGGCCGTGCAGCTCAACGACACCCACCCGGCCGTCGCCGTGGCCGAGTTGATGAGGTTGTTGTTGGATCATCACGGCCTCGGCTGGGACGAGGCATGGTCCGTCACCCGCGCCACCTTCGCCTACACCAACCACACGCTGCTGCCCGAGGCGCTTGAGAAATGGACGCTCGATCTGTTCGGCGCCCTGCTGCCAAGGCACCTTGAGATCATTCATGAAATCAACCGCCGCTTCCTCGATGAGGTCCGCACCGCATTCCCTGGCGACGACAGCCGCCCGCACCGCCTCTCGATCATCGATGAAAGCGGCCCGCGCTTTGTCCGCATGGCGCACCTGGCCTGCGTCGGCAGCCACCACATCAACGGCGTGGCCGAACTGCATTCCGAATTGTTGAAGGAAACCGTGCTGCGCGACTTCGCGGAACTCTGGCCTGAGAAGTTCCGCAACGTCACCAATGGCATCACGCCACGCCGGTTCGTCGCAGTGAGCAATCCAGCACTCGCCTCGTTGATCGGGAAACATGTCGGCGGCGAATGGCCCAAGGAGCCGGAGCGTCTGAAAAAACTCGAACCGCTCGCCCGAGACGCCGGTTTTCAAAAACAGTGGCGCGCCGCCAAGCTCTCTAACAAGGAGCGCCTCGCCGCGCTCATCGCGCAACGCACCGGCATCGAGGTCAATCCGGAGTCGCTCTTCGACGTACAGGTGAAGCGCATCCACGAATACAAGCGCCAGCACCTCAACGTGCTCCACATCCTCGCGCTCTACCTGCGGCTCAAGCGCGACCCGCAGGCCGATGTCCCGCCGCGCACCTTCATTTTCGGCGGCAAGGCCGCACCCGGCTATTTCATGGCCAAGCGCATCATCAAGCTGATCACCGCCACCGGCGAGCTGGTCAACCACGACCCGGAAATCCGCGGCCGCCTCAAGGTGGTGTTCTTCCCGGACTTCAACGTCAAGAACGCCCACTTCATCTATCCCGCGGCCGATTTGTCCGAGCAGATCTCCACCGCCGGCAAGGAGGCCAGCGGCACCGGCAACATGAAGTTCTCGTTCAACGGCGCGCTCACCATCGGCACGCTCGACGGAGCCAACGTCGAGATCCGCGAGGAGGTCGGCGCGGACAACTTCTTCCTCTTCGGCCTCACCGCCGACGAAGTGACCGCGCTCAAACGCCAGGGATACCGCCCGCGCGAATATTACGAAGCGAACCCGGAGTTGAAGGAAGTGATCGACCTCGTCGCCAGCGGCGCACTGGCCGGCGGCGACCGGAAACTGTTCCAGCCGCTCGTTGACAGTCTGCTCTATGACGATCCTTACCTCGTGCTCGCCGATTACGCTGCTTATGTGGAGGCCCAGTCGGGAGTGGGCGAACTGTGGAACGACCCCGCCGCATGGACCCTCAAATCCATCCTCAACACCGCCCGCATGGGCAAGTTCTCGTCCGACCGCTCGATCCGCGACTACTGCGAGCGCATCTGGAATATCGTTCCTGCCGCATGATCCCGCCCGATGGTCAACACCCTCAGATTCCGCCAGCCTGCCAGCGCTGCCCTCGCTGCGCGGCGATGACATGGTCGAAGCGCTCGCGGTGTTCTTCCGATAAGCGGACTTGCTACCGCGCCACGCGGTAATTATCAAACCATCAACGATCATGCGAACGCCGGTTCTTCTGTTATCCTGTGTGGCCTGCTCCTCCTGCGTCCTCGGGCCGCAGCCGGGATCGCCCGAAACCTCCGTGCCCGTCTCGATCCGCGGCGACTCCGCGCCGCATGGCGCCTCGTTCGGCAACAAGGCATGGCGTCAGGTTTTCACCGACTCCACGCTGCGCTCGCTCATCGCGCGCGCGCTCGAGAACAACCCCGACCTCGTCGCAGCCACCTACCGCATCGAGCAGGCCCGCGCCCGCGCCAACGCCGCGCGCTCCGACTGGTTCCCGCGGCTGGACGGCGGTGCCGGGGCCAGCAGCGACCGCAGCCCGGCGATCCCCGGCGCCGACCGCGACTCGGAAAGCTACAACATCGGCGGCGTCCTCAGTTGGGAACTCGACCTGTGGGGCGGCATCCGCCGTAGCAATGAGGCGGCCCGTGCGCAACTGCTCGAAGCCGAATACCGGCGCGATGCGGTCCAGACGTCGCTCGTCGCCGCGGTGGCCACCGCCTACATCGAACTGCGCAACCTCGACGAACGCCTCGCCATCTCGCAACGCACCGTCGAGAGCCGCAGCTCCTCGCTCGATCTCGTCACCTCGCGGCGCGACGGCGGCGTCACTTCGGACCTCGAAGTCGGCCAGTCCGAAGCGCTGCTCGGCCAGGCCCGCACCGCCATCCCCGTCACCCAGCAGGCGATCGCCGCCAAGGAAAACGAAATCCGCGTCCTGTTAGGCGATTTCCCCTCATCCGTCGCGCGCGGCGGTGGACTCGATAATCTTGACTCAGCGGTCAGGATCAAGGGCGGCCTGCCCTCCGGCCTGCTCGCCCGCCGGCCGGACATCGCCGCCGCCGACCAGGCCTATCAGGCGGCCGTCGCCGGCATCGGCGTGGCCGAGGCCCTGCGCTTCCCGTCGCTCTCGCTCACCGGCAATGGTGGCGTGCTCAGCAGCGAACTCGACAATCTGCTCAGCAGCGACTCGACCACGTATTCCATCGGCATGCGCATCGCCGGCCCGATCTTCGACGCCGGTCTCGGCAAGTCCCGCGTCGATGCCGCCCGCGCGCTCGCCGAGGAGGCGCTCGCCAACCACGACCGCGCCGTCAAACAAGCCTTCCGCGAAGCCGCCGATGCGATCAACGCCCATGTCAAAACCGGCGAGATCATCATCGAGCAATCGCGCCTCGTCGAAGCCAACCGCAAGGTCGCCCGCGTCGCCAGCGACCGCTTCGAGGGCGGCGAATCCAGCTACCTCGAGGTGCTCGACGCCGAACGCAGCCTGTTCGAATCCGAACTCACCCTCGCGGACGCCCGCGCCAACCGCCTGCTCGCCGTCGTCGAAGCCTACCGCGCGCTGGGCGGCGGGTGGAAGTGAGCGGACGGTGCGGAATCGCCCTGGGTCGGTTCGGGTGGGGCATCCTCAAACCACATCCCTGTAGAGTTCTGCCAGGGACATGGCGATGCCGGCTTCAGGGAGATCGAGGATGGCGTCCGGCCCGGTGAGGATTTCCCGCCGGAAGCCCGCGCCGTCCCTGCGGTGCAGGGTGAGGAAGGGCGATTCCGTTTCCGCCAGAATGTAGGTTTGCAAGCTGGGGATCGTGATATAGTCGCGGAATTTCTGGATTTCGTCGATGCGCCGTGTGTTCGGGCTCAGAACTTCGAGAATCACACACGGAGAATCGGTGAAGAGCGCGTCGCCCGGCACGGCCACGCAGATGATCATGCCGTCGGGATAGTAGAAAGCCTCCTCGCCACCGCCAAGCGGCACATGGAGCTTGAAATCGCTGCCGGTTGGGAAACAGGGTTTGCCGGCAAGTTCCCGCCTGACGAGATAGGAAAAATTCCCGGCGATTCGCTGGTGGTTCAACGTTCCGCCAGACATGGCGTAAACATTTCCAGCCACATATTCGTGACGGATTTCCGAGGCGAGTTCGCCTTGGAGATAATCCTCACGGGAAATCCGATGATCTGCGATTGCCAGTGCCATGTGGCGAAATTAGCGGAAGATTTCCTCCTGGGCAAGTTTCCCAATTCTCAGCGGCTCTTTGCCCTGAAAAAAAGACGGCCTTCAGTTGCTGGCAAAAAAAAATACGGACTTGCGGGTTGAGGATCGATATCCTCCCAATCCAAAAGGTTAGGGCTTGATTGCAACACACCTGAAAACTCCACACGTATCGAACCGCTTTCTGTGGTCAGCGCGATGTGGGGTATGGCAAGTTCGCCGAGGTTGGCGATGAAACCCTGTTCGACCGATCCTCCCGATGGAAATGGCAGATATGTGAAACCTCTACCCGCGATCACACGGCCGTCTCCCGAGATCGCCCAAACACTGTTGAGCGTCCAGTTGCCCAGATCCATGCCATGATCCGTTTGCAAAACATGCTTCAGTCCGCGCATGCCTTCCGCCTCTGTCCAAAGGAATGCCCCGGAATCGAAAAGCACTCCACCCACAGTCGTTCCATCGGCCGAGAGTGCGGTGGCATATCCTTGTTCTCCGGGGATAATCGCACCAAGTGATTCCATTCCATTGCCAACCGTCCAGCGGAACGGCTGGGTTCCATTTCCCTGCCCTACGACGACATTCCCATCGTCGCTGATCGCTCTGCCATAGCAGCCGTAAGACGCCTCCCCGAGAAACTCCAATCCCGTGGCAAGGCTCCATCTGAATACCCGTGACTGACTGTTCTCGGACTTCACTCCCGTCACCCAGACTCCATTTCTCGCAATGGCCCAAAACGAGGTTCCAGCCTCCAAGCGGAGGATTTCCTGCCCGTCCCGCCATAAAACCGCGTGCTGTCCGGCTTCATCCATAATCCAACCGGCGATGTTGCGGCCGTCGTCCGATATGCCCACCGCCTGGCTCTCCAGCACCGATGGCTCCACCAATGAGGTCATACCCTCCTGCGGTGTCCATCGATAAGCCTGGGTTTTTGACCAGTAATAACTGAAGGCGCTTGATGACCCAACGATTACCGTTCCATCGGCGGAAATTCCTTCCACATATGTCGCATGGTTCGGCCCATATCCGGGAATCGTCAAATGTCCGATGTCCATCAACCCGTCATTGGCATCCCAGCGGAAACACGACGGATAATTCTCAGTCGCGGCGATGTTGCCATCGGCATTCAAGGCCCGGACAACTGTCGTCCCCTCAATTCCGATAAAGGATGGACTGGCGATAAGTGAATTGGCTGCCAACAGCGTGATCGCCAAGAGGAAACCGAGACCATTTGTAAAGCCACTCATCGAGCGCATCATGAAGGCTCAAATCGGGATGATTTCCCAATAGCCAGCGCCGCATGCATACCCGACACCGGCTTCCTGGCAATCTCGGATTTCAAACTCTTTGCGCTTTCCTGCCATCCTTATGGCTTTTCAGGCCGCTACGGGGACAGGAGTGTCCCCGCTCCTTACGCAAAACATCCCCGCCACCTGTGCGGTGGCGGGGATGTGTGAAACAAGCGGCGGCGATTCCGGATCAGCCGGGGATCAGGTCCTTGACGGCATCGCGCTCTTCCTTGAGTTCGGCGATGGTGGCGTCGATCTTGCCTTGGCTGAAGGAGTCGATGGGCAGGCCCTGGACGACCTCCCACTTGCCGTTCTCGACGGTGCGGATGGGCATGGATGCGATGAGGCCTTTTTCGATGCCGTAGGAACCGTCCGAGCAAACCGCGACCGAGTGCCAGTCGCCCGCCGGAGTGGGGGTGACGAGGCTGCGCACCGTGTCGATGGCAGCATTGGCGGCGGAGGCGGCGGAGGACGCGCCGCGGGCCTTGATGATGGCGGCGCCGCGCTGCTGCACGGTGCTGATGAAGTCGCCCTTGAGCCATTCGACGTGCGAAATGACATCGGTCACCGGACGGCCGTTGATTTTGGCGTTGGTGAAGTCCGGATACTGGGTGGCCGAGTGGTTGCCCCAGATGCAGAGGTTGGTGACCTTTGAAACGTGGACGCTGGCCTTGGCGGCGAGCTGGCTCTTGGCGCGGTTCTCGTCGAGCCGGGTCATCGCGAAGAAGCGGTCCTTGGGCACGCCCTCGGCGTTGTTCATGGCGATGAGGCAGTTGGTGTTGCACGGGTTGCCGACCACGAGCACGCGCACGTCGTTGGCGGCGTTGCGGGCGATGGCCTTGCCCTGGCCGGTGAAGATCTTGCCGTTGATGCCGAGCAGGTCGCCGCGTTCCATTCCGGCCTTGCGCGGCACCGATCCGACGAGCAGCGCCCAGTTGGTGCCCTTGAAACCTTCGGCGAGGTCGGAAGTGCCGGTCACTTCGTTGAGCAGCGGGAACGCGCAGTCGTCGAGTTCCATCATCACGCCTTCGAGTGCGGCCATGCCGGGCTCGATTTCGATCAGGCGCAGGTTGACCGGTTGGTCGGGCCCGAAGACACCGCCTGAGGCGATGCGGAACAGGAGCGCGTAGCCGATTTGGCCGGCCGCGCCGGTGACGGAGACAGTGATGGGAGCTTTCATGGGATTCGGTGGTTTTCGCGTGAGCGCCGGAGGCTAGGAAGCGGGCCGCGCAAGGTCAACCGGCAAGCGGCCGGATCAGAGATCATGCGCGGGTTTTCGAAAATCCGGCTTGAAACTCCCGGCTTCCCGCCGCGCGGAAAAGGCGCTTGAATCCGCGGCATGATCGACATGCTGGTGCGCCTTTACGACTTGCCGGATTCCTCGGAACTGTACGCGCGGGTGGCGGCGGTCGGCGTAACCCTACGGCGCGCTCGGGCATTCGAAAAACACACGGTCGCGGCCTTCGCGCGGACGTTTTCCGAAAAATGGGCCAGCGAGGTGGAAGTGGCATTGAGCCGCCAGCCGGTGGCCTGTTTCGTCGCCACCCGGGACAAGCAACTCCTCGGCTTCGCCTGTTACGACACGACAATGCGCGGGTTCTTCGGCCCCACCGGCGTCGCGGAATCTGCCCGCGGGCTGGGGCTCGGCAAGGCACTCCTGATGCGCTCGCTCGAGGCGCTGCGCGAAACCGGCCACGCCTACGCGATCATCGGCGGCGCGGGGCCGCGGGAGTTTTACGAGAAGGCCTGCGGCGCGATCGAAATCCCCGGCAGTGATCCGGGAATCTACGGCGATTTGTTGCCTTGATGGAAGAGCACGCTATCAGCGCGAACTCAGGCGCTGCAAAAAGCAGTCACCGTCTCAACCGTATTCGTCTCACTCCGCCTCCCGTCCGTGACCTGATAGATATGCGGCGATCGAGCGCAGGCGGTTCACACCGGATTCTCCACGGGCGTCGGTGAGCGGCGCCGCGTGATCGGCGATTTCGATGCGGCGGGCGGGCGTCCACAGGCCGGCGCGCTCCGCGAACATGCCGAGCGCGTGTTTTTCATCCGCCCTGAGCAGAAGCGACGGGGCGAGCGGCGGAACCGGCGGCAGCTCGGGAATCTTCGGCTGCGGCGGCGTGCGCGCATACACCACCACCGTGCCCGCGGCGAGGTCGCCGAGGCGTTGGAAGCGCCGCGTGGCGAGGCAGCTCGCCAGCCCGAAGGCATAGGTGAAAAGCGGCATGCCATCGATGAAGCGCAGGAAATTCCGCACCACCGCCTGGCCCACGGTGATCGGCGAGCCGCTGGCCTGCACAACACGCAGTCCGAGCATGCGCTTGCCCGGCGTGGCACCGCGGCCGCCGGCCTCGAAGATGACCGGATACAGCCAGTCGAGCATGAACCAGCCCAGCAGGAACAGTCCGCCGGCCACGTTGTCGCCCATCGCCCATCCGGCCAGTGTGACCCCGATGACGATGGCGATCATCAGGGCCACGCGGATGAAAAAATCGGCCAGATAGGCAAGCGCGCGCGGCATCGGCCCGGCGATGCGGAGTTGGATCACCACGCCCTCGGCGAGTTCCACCGATTGCAGCGTGTCGAGCCTGGCGCGGGTTTCCATGACGGCTGGTTCAGGGTTCCATCAGATCGTCCAGCACCCGCAGCGTGACGCGGATCGAGATGTCGAGCGAGTCCGCGGAGACGATTTTCAAATTGTCCGCCGGCGTGTGCCACCAGCCCTTGCGGGAAAAATCGCCGATGATGTCCACGGTGGGGATACCCGCGAAATTGAGCGGCACGTGGTCATCAATGATCGGCCCGGGGGCCATGCCGAAAAGGTGGTCCACCTTTTCCCCGCGAGCGGCGGCCATCACCGCGTCTTTCAAATGCGGCGGAGTGTCGGACGGCAGGCGGATCGACAGGTCCTCGTGGCCGATCATGTCGAGCACGATGCCGAACACCGGCTTGTCGTCGCGCGCGCGCCACTGGTTCGCATAGTGGCGGCTGCCGTAAAGGCCGTCGGTGGGCGTGATGTTCTCGTTGAACGCCTCCTCGCCATCGAAAAAGACCAGTTCAAGCTGCGCCGCGAGTTCGGGTTTTTCCGCGGCGAGATGACGGGCGATCGCCACGATCGCGGCGCAGGCCGAGGCCGCGTCGTCGGCACCAACGAAGTGCATGTTCTTGTAATATTTCGAATCGATATGCGCGCAGAGCAGGCCTTTCACCGGCCGCTGCCACGGATCGCCGCCGCAGGATTTGAAACGGGCGCGCACGTTTTCGAAGGCGATGGTGCCGATCGGGGTGGAGCGTTCGAACCGCTGGCCCTCGGTCGCCCAGCCGGCGGATTCCAGTTCCGCGCGCACCAGTTTCCTCACCGCATCGAGCCCGTCGGATCCCGGCGGACGCGGGCCGATGGCCAGCATTTTTTCCGTTAGATCGTAAGCCTCCTTGCCGAGAACGGACGTGGAGCGCTTGGCCAGTGACCAAGCCACCGCGGCCGCGATGGCCAGCGCGAGCAATATCGTCAACAGCCGCTTGGAACGCATGACGCGGAGGCTGCGCCGCCCGGCGGGCGAGGAAAAGCGCAAAGCGGCATCACTTGCCGGTCAACAGCCGGCGGCCGGCCCACAGGTAATTCCAGCCGGAGAGCAGCGTGAGCGCCAGCGCCAGCCACATTGAGGCCGGTTGCAGCCAGCCGTCCTCGTGCGAGAGGTATTGGAAGAGTGCGACGAGGCGGTTTCCCGGATCGAGCGGCTCAAAGGCGAACCACACCAGACAGGTGATGCAGAAGGTGAGTTGCAGGCCGGTTTTCCATTTCCCGAGCCGGTCGGCCGCCAGCACCTGCCCCGCCTCCACCGCGATCTGGCGCAGGCCGGTGACGAGAAACTCGCGGGCGATGATCAGCACCGTCACCCACACCGGGCAAAGGCCTTCCGCACTCAGATAGACGAAGGCCGAACAGACCAGCACCTTGTCGGCCAGCGGATCGAGCAGCTTGCCCATCGGCGTGACCAGCCCCATGCGGCGCGCCAGCCAGCCGTCGAGAAAATCGCTGATCGCCGCGATCACGAAGGTCACCAGCGCCAGCCAGTGCCCGGCCGGCCGGCCGAGCGATGCCCCCGCCACGAACACGCCGGTCAGGACCAGTCGCGAGACGGTGATGGCGTTGGGCAGGTTCACGCGCGCACTTTGCGGAATCGACGCGCCGATGGCAACCCGCGCTTTCAACCCCGGGAACTCCGTGAGGAGGGTCGCACTTCGGGCGACCCAATGCGGGCCGCAGTCCCGCACTCCTTATGGAACCAGATCTAACAGGCATTGGCATCGAAGGATCACGCCTGCGCGCCCGCGCTCAGAACTCGCAATGCCCCGGGGTGCGGGCGAAGGGGATGACGTCGCGGATGTTGGCCATGCCGGTGACGAACATGAGCAGGCGCTCGAAGCCGAGGCCGAAGCCGGCGTGCGGGACGCTGCCGTATTTCCGGAGATCGGCATACCAAGCGTAGGCTTCGGCATCGAGTCCGTGATGGGCGAAATTTTCCAGCAGGACATCGAGTCGTTCCTCGCGCTGGCTGCCGCCGATGATCTCGCCGATGCCGGGGACCAGCACGTCCATCGCGGTGACGGTGCGCCCGTCGTCGTTGAGGCGCATGTAGAACGGTTTGATCTCCTTCGGGTAGTTGAAGACGGTGACGGGTTTCTTGAAATGCGTCTCGGTGAGCCAGCGTTCGTGCTCGGACTGGAGGTTGAGTCCGTATTCCACCGGATACTCGAACTTCGCGCCGCCCTTCTTCAGTAGTTCGACAGCTTCGGTATAACCGATGCGTTCGAACGGCCGGGTGGCGACGAATTCGAGCCGTTCGCGCAGCCCCTTGTCCACGAACTTCTCGAAGATCGCGAGGTCGCCTTCCTGGTTTTCAAGCATCTCGGTGACGAGGAACTTCACCATTTCCTCGGCGAGGTCCATGTCGCCCGCGAGATCGCAGAAGGCGACCTCCGGCTCGATCATCCAGAACTCGGCGGCGTGGCGCGCGGTGTTCGAGTTTTCCGCGCGGAAAGTGGGGCCGAAAGTATAGATGTTGGAAAGCGCGCAGGCGAAGGTCTCGCCCTCAAGCTGGCCGGAGACTGTTAGATAGGCGCGCTTGCCGAAGAAGTCCTCGGTTTCACGCGCGATCTTGTCGCCCGGCAGGGTGGTGACGCGGAACATCTCGCCCGCGCCCTCGCAATCGCTCGCGGTGATGATCGGCGTGTGGACATAGATGAAATCGCGCTCCTGGAAAAACCGGTGGATGGCATAGGCCATGCGGCTGCGCACGCGGAACACCGCGCCGTAGAGATTCGCACGCGGCCTCAGATGCGCGATGCTGCGCATGAACTCCGCGGTGTGGCCTTTTTTCTGCAGCGGATAATCGTCGGGGGAAACACCCAGCAGCTTGATGCTTGCCGCGTGCATCTCCCATTTCTGCCCGGCCGCGGGCGAGGGCACGAGTTTGCCATGCACCTCGATCGAGGCGCCGGTGGTCATTTTCGCGATTTCGCCGTAGCCGGGGACCCCGGCGTCCACCACGACTTGCAGGTTGGCGAGACAGCTGCCGTCGTTCAGTTCGATGAAGGAAAACGCCTTCGAGTCCCGTCGCGTGCGGACCCAGCCGGCAGCGTGGAGATTTTCCACCGCCTCCTCGCGGTGCAGGACGTGTTTGACGAGCGTGCGCATGGCCCTTCGCTAACCATGTCCCCCGCCCTTGTCAAAGCGGCGCTGGTCAGGAACCGTCGCTTGTGCAATCCAGGCTCGTCATCGCGAACGTTTCATCGTCAGGATGCGGCGTGATGACCTTCGATCAAATCGCCATTCTCATCATCCTCGGCGCGACGGTGGTGATGTTTCTATGGGGGCGTTGGCGGCACGACATGGTGGCGATGGCGGCGCTGCTGGCCTGCGTGGTGTGCGGGTTGGTGGGGCGCGACGAGGCGTTTTCCGGGTTCGGCCATCCGGCGGTGATCACGGTGGCCTGCGTGCTGGTATTGAGTCGCGCGCTGCAGGTGACGGGCGCGATCGATGCGGTCACGCGGCGGCTGATTCCCTCTTCGGCGGGGCCGGTCATGGGAATCGCGCTGCTCACGGCGCTGGGTGCCTTGCTCTCGGGATTCATGAACAACGTCGGCACGCTGGCCTTGCTGATGCCGGTGGCGATCACGATGGCGGCGAAACACAAGATGCCGCCCGGCAGGCTGCTGATGCCGCTGGCCTTCGGCTCGATCCTCGGCGGCATGACCACGCTCATCGGCACGCCGCCGAACCTGATCGTCTCCGGATTCCGGCGGGAAACGGGACTCGGCTCGTTCGGCATGTTCGATTTCTCCCCGGTGGGTCTGGCGGTGGCGGGCGCGGGCGTGGTGTTCATCGCGCTCATCGGCTGGCGGCTGGTGCCGTCGCGGGAACGCTCGGGCGTGGAGGGATTCGACACCGGCTCCTACATCACCGAGGCGCGCGTGCCGGAGGACGGCAAGGCGGCGGGCAAGACGCTGCGGGAAATCGGCCCGGTGCTCGCCGAATCCGACGCCCAGATCGTGGGCATCGCGCGCGGGCGCTTCCGCGTGGCGATTCCGGATTCCGGCCATGTGCTGCAAGCCGGCGATATCCTGCTGATCGAGGCGGAGCCCGACTCGCTGGCCAACGCGATTTCCAGCGTGGGCCTCGTGTTGGAGGAAGATACCTCCAAAAAAGCAAAGTCCGGGGAGGAAAAAGCTGACAATTCATCGGGAAAAAAGGAATCCAATGGGGAAAAACCGGCGGCATCCGAATCCAGCGAGTTTGTCCTGATGGAACTCACCGCGCGGCCGGGCAGCGAGCTGGAGGGGATGACGGCCAGCGATCTGCAACTGCGCTCGCGTTTCCACATCAACCTGCTCGCCCTGTCGCGCCGCGGCCAGCAATCGATCCGCCGGCTGCGCTCGCAGCCGGTGCGCGCCGGGGACGTGCTGCTGTTGCAAGGCACGCCGGAGGCGATACAGGGATTCGCCACCGCCTACGACTGCATTCCGCTGGCCGAGCGCTCGATCCGCATTCCGGACAGGAAACGCGCCATCATCGGTGCCGCGGTGATGGTGGCGGCAATCGCCGGTGCCGCCTTCGGCCTGCTGCCTGCGGCCGTATCTTTTGCCGCCGGGGTGCTCGCGCTGATGGTGTTCCGCGTGGTCCAGTTGCGCACGATTTACGCCGCGATCGACTGGCCGGTGATCGTCCTGCTCGCCGCATTGATTCCGGTGGCCGGGGCGATGGAAACCACCGGTGCGGCGGACCTGACAGCCCGGGTTTTGTTAGAGTCCATCGCCCAGGGCAGGCCCTTGTTGGGGATGACGCTGATCCTGATCGTGACGATGACGCTCTCGGCCTTCATGAACAACGCGGCCACCGCGGCGGTGATGTGTCCCATCGCGATCAGCACGGCCGTGCAGTATGGCTCGAATCCCGATGCCTTCCTGATGGCGGTGGCGGTGGGTGCCTCGTGCGCGTTTGTCACACCCATCGCTCACCAGAACAACACGCTCATCCTCGGTCCGGGCGGGTTCCGGTTCGGTGACTTTTGGAAACTCGGCCTGCCACTGCAAATCCTCGTGGTCGCCCTTGCCATTCCGTTGTTGGCATACTTCTGGCCGCTGTGAGCGCGCTGCGTCCGGCTCATCCGTCGAGCGTTTCCTCCAGCCAGGAAAGCATGAGTTTGCGGTAGGCCCCGCCATCGCGCGAGAGCGCGTCGCCATGGCCCGCGGCTTTCACTTCGAAGATCGTCTTCGGCTGGCCGGCGCTGCGGAACAGCTCGCGGCCCTGCGCCACGGGCACCACGATGTCGCGCTCGCCGTGCACCACCAGCAGCGGCACCGGGCTGATTTTTTCCACATAGTCGCGCGGCGACCACTCGTCGGTCACCAGACTCTCGCCGAGCTGGCCGCCGATCAGCCGCGCCATCGTGCGGTAGGAGGCGAACGCGCCGTCGATGACGACCGCGCGCAGTCCGCGCACCGGCGACTCGCCGATGGCGGTGACGGACTTGGCTCCGCCCAAACTATGGCCATAGGAGACGAGTTTGCCGGCGTCCACGTCCGGCCGCCGCGCCACGTGGGCGAAGGCCGCCTTGACGTCGTCGATCATGCCGCGGCGGTCGAGGTCGCCGCCGGATTTTCCGAAGCCGCGGTAGTCGAACATCATCACATGATAGCCGGCCTCCGCCAGCCACATCACGAAGCCGAGGTGGTGGCCGAGCGAGCCGGCGTTGCCGTGCGAGAACACCACCGTGGCCCGCGGTTCCCTGCCGCGCGCGGGAATGAACCAGCCGTGCAGTTGGGTCCCGTCGGCGGAGCGGAACCGGAGGTTTTCGTAGTTGAATCCCCAGGTCGCGGGAGTGGCCGGCTCGTCATGGGTGGGCAGGTAGAACAGGCGGTTGCCGCCGCCGGGTTTTTGGAATTCACCGGCCAGCCGGGCCAGGTTGCGGCCGGCTTCCTCAAGTGTCACGGACGCCTCCTGCGCGCCGGCGAACGAGACCGCCGCCAAACACAGGGAAACGATGCGTGCGTGCATGCCATCCAATCGACACCGGAAGCGGCGCTTGTCGAGCGAAACCATGGCCGCCGCTGACTAAATCAACCCATGGATTTCACCGCCAAGGCGCCAAGTCCGCCAAGATTCAATAACGCGCGAACCTCTCGCGGAAGGCCGGAATATCAATTCTACCAGAATCGATAAGAGCCGGCTGAGGCCGGGTGTTTGTTCTAGTGACGCATGGAGAGGCCGTGTGGGCATTTCCAGGCGACACTCCATATTCTCCGCTCCTTGGCGCACTTGGCGTCTTGGCGGTGAAAAAATGATCGTCTGGGACGAGCCGCCCCTGTCCGCGCTTGCAGGACCGCGGATGCGACGTGAGACTCCGCGCCATGTTCACGCCGAAGTGGAAAAAGGAAGCGCATCACCTCGCCAAGGGCGCGCTCAAGTTCATCCATTACAAACGCGACCTGCTCGCGCCCGACCAACTCGGCGAGATCGAATCGCGCCGCGCCGACCTGCTCGCCGCCATCAAGTCCGGCGACCGCGGAAAAACCGACGAGGCATCCAAGCAGATCCGTGCCGCCTGCGACAACGCGCTGCCCCGCGAAAAGCCGGTCGGCTGGCTTGAGGAAAACGTCGAGGTCATGTTCGTGGCCATCGTCATCGCGCTCGGCCTGCGCGCCTATTACCTCCAGCCGTTCCGCATCCCGACCGGATCGATGCAGCCGACGCTCAACGGCATCATCGGCACCCCGCTGGCCAGGGAGGATTGGCCGTCGTTTCCCGTTAGAATGTGGGAAAAAGTCATGCGCGGGCGGTCCTACGTGCACGTGGTGAACGACCGCGACCGCCGCGTGGCGGTGGATGGCGACGACCGCCCGATCATCCGCGACGTGCAGATGATGCATTTCTTCAGCCGCTCGCAGATTCATTTCACCGATTCCAAACCGCTGCGCCTGCCCGCGCCGGTCGGGCCCAGTTCGCAGATCGGCCTGGTGAGCGCGATCAACATCGCCGGCCGCAACGGCGGGGTGCTGCCGGCGGGCACCGTCGTTTGCGAAGGCACCGTCGATTCCGGCGACCTCGTGCTGGTGGACAAGTTCTCCTATCATTTCCGCAAACCGAAACGCGGCGAGGTGTTCGTGTTCGACACCCTCGGCATCAAGGGCATCCATGACCGCAGTGGCGAGCAGGCCGCCGGCTCGCACTACATCAAGCGCCTCTGCGGCGTGCCCGGCGACACGCTGAGCATCCAGCCGCCCGACCTGCTCATCGACGGGAAAATCGCCCGCGAACCCGGCATCCAGCGCGTCATCCGCGGCGAGGGGCCCTACTCGATCAACCCGAACGGCTACGTCCCCGCCGACCCGCGCGAGGCGCGCGCGCACAAGCGGCCGGTCTCGCAATACCTCGCGAAACCCGGTGACTCGCTCACGCTCACCGCACAGGCCCCGCCCGGATACCGCGAGTATGCCGCGCTCGGCGACAATACCGGCAATTCGCTCGACTCCCGCTACTGGGGACCGGTCAGGGAGTTCAACCTGGTGGGTCCGGCGCTTTTCTCGCTGTGGCCCGTGACCACCGGGCACTGGGGATTCATTCGTTAGAACACGCCGTGTCCGAGGCCACGCAAATCACGCGCCGCGCGCGATCCAACCTGGCCTTCGCACTCCGCGTCCTGCCGCGCGACCGCCGCGACGACGCCGTCGTCTTCTATGCCTTCTGCCGCACGCTCGACGACCTCGCCGACGAACCCGGCATCCCGGCCGCCGAACGCCGGCGCAAGCTGGAAGCATGGAAACACGGACTCGAGCGCGGTTTCGAATCGCCCGACTCCCTGCAGCGCGAAGTGCTCGCCCTGCGCGACCGCCGCCAGATCCCCACCGAACTTCTCACCGCCATCGTGGACGGCTGCCTGATGGATCTGGAACCCCGCCGGTTTCCCACGTGGGCCGATCTCGACGGCTACATCTGGAAGGTCGCCTGCGCGGTGGGCCTCGTTTCCATCCGCATCTTCGGCTGCAAGGACCCCGCTTCGGAAAATTACGCCATCGCCCTCGGCCGCGCCCTGCAGCTCACCAACATCCTGCGCGATGTCGGCGAGGACTTCGCCAACGGCGGCCGCATCTACCTGCCGCTCGAAGAACTCGCGCGCCACGGATGCGGCGAGGAAACCTTGGCACGGGGAAATCGCGACTCCGCATTCCTCGCACTCATGAACCACGTCGCCGACCGCGCCGACGGCCATTTCCGCGAAGCGGCCGAACTGCTGCCCGCCGCCGACCGCCGCTCGCTCGCGCCCGCCCGCATCATGGCGGAAATCTATCAGACGCTGCTCGGCACCATGCGCCGCGACGGCTTCCGGGTCTTCGAAAAACGCTACCGCGTCCCGCGCCCGCGCAAGCTGTGGATTCTGGCCAAGCATCTGATTGCCGGATGACGCGCCGGTGAATACACTCCGCAAACCCCACGTCCGAACGCGCATGACCAAGCCCGCCACCGCCGCCCTGTTCGCTCTCACCCTGGCCGCCTGCCAGCCGCCGCCGCCGGTGCCGCCGCCCCGCTTCAAACCCAACCCGCCCTATCCGCCGGAAATCGTGGACGACACCGCCCCGGAAAATCCCGGTGACGGATACGAAACCACCCCGCCCGCCGAGCCCACCCGCCCGGGCGAATACCCGGTCGCCACCCCGACCGAAACCCCCAACGAGGTCATCAGCCCCTTCCCGCCCTACAACCGCATCGACGTCGAGGGCTTCCGCTCCGGCCAACTCGCGCGCGATCCGTCGAACAACAAGATCTTCCGTGTGCCGTGAAACTGCCGCTTCACCTCGCCCGCCGCAGGTAGCCGGGGATCTGGTCGCGTTGCGAGGCTGGCGGCTCGCTGGCGCTGGCAAAGGAAATCACCGCGCCCACACCCGCCGCGTGGGCGCCGCCCAGGCGGGGTTCGACTTCGAGGTCCGGAAACCGATAGCGCGTCCGCCGCCGCAGCCACCAGAGCGTGAGCGCGAGAACGAGCGCGCCGACAGCCATGCCGAGCGCCGGCAGCAACCGTGGCATGAGCAGTTCGATCCACGGCGCAATCACGTCCGCCACACCAGGCCTTGCCGGTTTCCGCACGGCGGGATGTTTGACTTTCCGGGCCGTGCCCGTTGCGCCGGTTTCCTCCGCGAGCAGGGTTTCCAGCCAATACAGGCGGATCGACATCTGCACCAGGAAGGTCTCGAACTGCCGTGCGGGCTCGAATTCCTTGGATGCCTGGATCACCGGGTTTTCCAACGCGCGCCGCCGCTCGGCTTCCGGAATTCGCGCCGCCAGCGAGGGCGAGAGTTTCAGCACCGAACGCGTTGGCTCGCCGTGAAAGTAATACACCACCGCCACCGACCGTCCGCTGGCGAAGAGGCGCTCCATCAGCTCCTCGTCGCGCACCTCGCCAGGGATTTGCTGATCGCCGGCAAAAACATAGACATACAAGTCGATGCGCGAATCGCCCGAGTGGTAATCGAGAAACGCCAGCCGCTCGCGGAAATCGGCCGGTGCCAGCAAGCCTTGCGGATCGATCAGAAACGCCGCCGGCCGCTCGGCGAAATAAGCGTTCCAATATTCGCGCGGCAGCGCGGTGAATGCCTCATCGCTTTCCGCCACGGTCTTGGAGGCAATTTCCGGAAGCTCCACCGCAGCCGGGGTTTCCCCGGCCTCGTCCACCGGCGGCAGAAGCGCCACGGACTCTTCGGCCGCTTCTTCTGTCGGCTCGCCATCCGGCCATGCCGGCAGCCCGGTTTCGGCCGTCGCGACAGCCACCAGCAGCCACATGCAAATGACGATCCGGGTTTTCATTTCAACGATTCCAGCTTCTCCACGGATGGTTCTCCCGCACGGTGGCCGAGGCGGATGGCTTGCAGCCGGTCGCCGTTCAGGCCCTGCGGCAGCACACGCCGTTGGAAATGCTCCGGATCGCGCCGCGCCTGGCGGCTGCGTTTTTTCAGGACGTGTTCGAGATGACCCAGCACACGGATCACGCCCTCGGTATAACTCTCCTCCAGCCAGTGCGCATGCGCGCGGGACAGGCACTCGAAGGTGTCCGCCTCGTCGAGATACGGATCCAGCAGATAGCCGAAGACGATCCCCGCCGCCTTCGAGTCCGGATCGATGGTCAGCAGAATGCCCGCCTCGTTCGGCTTGTCCGGCGGCAGGTCCTCGAAGGCCGCCCGGTTCAACAGCCACAAGCCGAACTGCCGCAACTGCGCAACCTCGCCCAGCGTCCCGGTGAAAACCGCAACGAACAATTGCGGAAAGCGCCGCGATACCGCCTCCATCGCCGCCTCCACCCGCCCGCGGTCGCCGCGCCGAAAAATCCCCGCCTGGTCCGTCAGGCAGCGCATCCGCACATCCTCACCGCCATACCGCGCGTCCGCATCCGCCTGCGAATACCCGCAATGCGGACACGACTCCGCCGCCCGGTGGATTCTCTGGACGCAGCGCGGACATTTCATAAGCACAACCTGCCGTTCATTACGAAGCCCATCGTAGTGGGTCAAAGCAAAATGTCAGGATAGGTTTATTAAATCAGGATCCTTCACAAGCCTCTGCGGCTCTCCGCTTATTCCTAATTAGGGGGAAATTAGGAGCAAATTAGGAGAAGCACTGCAACCCACTGATATCAAGCGTGATACTCCTGCAGCGGCTTCACCGTGAGTTCCTTCTCCTTGAGCGAGCGGATCGCCTTCACGCAGGCCTCGGCGGCGGGGAGGTTGGTGACGTAGGAGACTTTCTGGGCGATGGCGGTGGCGCGGATCTGGACTTCGTCGGCGCGGGCCTCGTGGGTGCTCGGGGTGTTGATGACGAACTGGATCTCGCGGTTCTTCATCATGTCGATCACGTTCGGGCGCGCCTGCTCGTGGAGTTTGTAGAGGCGGGTGCAGGGGATGCCCTCGGCATTGAGGCGGGTGTGGGTGCCGCCGGTGGAGAACAGCGTGAAGCCGAGTTCCACCAGGTCGCGGGCGATGGCGGTGGCGCGGTCCTTGTCGCGGTCGGACACCGAGAGGAAGACGTTGCCGGCGACGGGCAGCGGGTTGAAAGCGGAGATCTGGGACTTGGCGTAGGCCATGCCCCAGTCGGCATCGATGCCCATGACCTCGCCGGTGGATTTCATTTCCGGGCCGAGCACGGTGTCGATGCCCGGGAAGCGGTTCCACGGGAAGACGGCCTCCTTCACCGAGAAATGCGGCGGGATGATGGTCTCGGTGTAGCCGAGGTCTGCGAGTTTGTGGCCGAGCATCACCTTGGCGGCGAGCTTGGCGAGCGGCACGCCGGTGGCCTTGGAGACGAAGGGCACGGTGCGCGAGGCGCGAGGATTGACCTCGATGACATACAACTCCTCGTCCTTCACCGCGAACTGGATGTTCATCAGGCCGACGACTTGAAGCTCGCGGGCGAGGTCCTTGGCGGCGCGGGCGATTTCCTCCTTGATGGATTCGGTTAGAGAGAACGCGGGGATCACGCAGGCGGAATCGCCGGAGTGGATGCCGGCCGGCTCGATGTGCTGCATGATCGCGCCGACCACCGCGGTTTCGCCGTCGGAGATGCAATCGACATCGATCTCGATGGCGTTGTCGAGGAAGCGGTCCACCAGCACCGGGCGCTCGGGCGAGGCATCGACGGCCTCGCGCATGTAGCGGGTCAGTTCGTCATCGCAGTAAACGATCATCATCGCGCGGCCGCCGAGCACGAAGGACGGCCTAACAAGAACCGGGTAGCCGATGCGGTTGGCGACATCGAGCGCCTCGGCCTCGTTGGTGGCGGTGCCGGCCTCGGCCTGCTTGAGGCCGAGTTTGTCCAACAAGGCGGAGAAGAACTTGCGGTCCTCGGCGAGTTCGATCGATTTCGGCGAGGTGCCGATGATCGGGACGCCGTGGCGTTCGAGGTCGGCGGCGAGGTTGAGCGGCGTCTGGCCGCCGAACTGGACGATGACGCCGTGCGGTTGTTCCTGGTCGCAGATGTTGAGCACGTCTTCGAGCGTGAGCGGCTCGAAGAACAGCTTGTCCGAGGTGTCGTAGTCGGTGGAAACCGTTTCCGGGTTCGAGTTCACCATGATCGCCTCGTAGCCGAGTTCCTTGGCGGCGAAGGCGGCGTGGACGCAGCAGTAGTCGAACTCGATGCCCTGGCCAATTCTGTTAGGACCGCCGCCGAGGATGATGATCTTTTTCTTGTCCGACTGCCGGGCCTCGTTCTCCTCGCCATAACTCGAGTAATAGTATGGCGTGTAGGCTTCGAACTCGGCGGCGCAGGTATCGACGAGGCGGTAGGTGGGGACGATGCCGTGCTTCTTGCGCAGCGCGCGGACTTCGTCCTCGGTGGTGCTCCATGCCTTGGCGAGCTGGCGGTCGGAGAAGCCGAGTTTCTTGAGGCGGCGGAGTTCCTGAGGGGAAGATGTGGGCGAGACGCCCACGCTCCTTGAACCCTCCTGGGCGATCTGTTCGAGGTGGCGGAGGAACCAAGGATCGATCTTGGTGAGCTCGTGGATTTCCTCGAGCGTGAAGCCGTGGGTGAAGGCGGTTTGCAGCCAGAAGATGCGCTCGGCGTTCGGAATCTGCAGTTTGCGGGTGATGTCCTCGCGGGTCGGGTTTTTCGGATCCTTGCTGTCGAAGCCGAATCCCCAGCGGCCGGTTTCGAGCGAGCGCAGGCACTTCTGCATGCTTTCCTTGAAGGTGCGGCCGATCGCCATCGCTTCGCCAACGGACTTCATGGACGTAGTTAGAACCGCGTTGGCCGTCTGGAACTTCTCGAAGGTGAAGCGCGGGATCTTGGTGACCACGTAGTCGATGGTCGGCTCGAACGAGGCGGGCGTTTCGCGGGTGATGTCGTTGGGCAGCTCGTCGAGCGTGTAGCCGACGGCGAGCTTGGCGGCGATCTTGGCGATCGGGAAACCGGTGGCCTTGGAGGCGAGCGCCGACGAGCGCGAGACGCGCGGGTTCATCTCGATGACGATCATGCGGCCGGTTTTCGGGTCGGTGGCGAACTGGATGTTCGAGCCGCCGGTTTCCACGCCGATCTCGCGGATCACGGCGAACGAGGCGTCGCGCATGATCTGGTATTCGCGGTCGGTGAGCGTCTGGATTGGCGCGACGGTGATCGAGTCGCCGGTGTGGACGCCCATCGGGTCGAGGTTCTCGATCGAGCAGATCACCACGCAATTGTCGGCGCGGTCGCGCATGACCTCCATTTCGAACTCCTTCCAGCCTAACAGGGATTCCTCAATGAGCACTTCGGAGACGGGCGAGAGGTCGAGCCCGAGGGTGACGATTTCCTCGAACTCGTCGCGGTTGTAGGCGATGCCGCCGCCTTGGCCGCCGAGTGTGTAGGCGGGACGGATGATGAGCGGGAAGCGGCCGATTTCCTCGGCGACCTTCTTCGCCTCCTCCATGGTGTGGGCGGTGGCGGAGATCGGCACGTCGAGGCCGATCTTGACCATGGCGTCCTTGAAAAGCTGGCGGTCCTCGCCCTTTTCGATGGCTTCGGGGCGTGCACCGATCATGCGGACGCCGTGTTTGTCGAGCGTGCCGGCATTGTGCAGCGCCATCGAGGTGTTGAGGGCGGTCTGGCCGCCGAGCGTGGGCAGCAGCGCGTCGGGCTGCTCGCGGATGATGATTTTCTCCACCACTTCCGGCGTGATCGGCTCGATGTAGGTACGGAAGGCGAACTCCGGATCGGTCATGATGGTGGCCGGATTCGAGTTCACGAGCACCACTTGGTAGCCTTCCTCGTTGAGCGCCTTGCAGGCTTGGACTCCGGAGTAGTCGAACTCGCAGCCTTGGCCGATGACGATGGGGCCTGAGCCGATAACGAGGATTTTCTTGATCGAAGTGTCTTTGGGCATGGTGATGCGGAGGGATGCGCGCGGCGGCTAAATTCCGGGGTGTCTGGCAGGGAACCGCCCGCTTGTAAAGGGCCGGTTGGGAAAATGCCGCACGACGCGCCGCTCAGCGCTTTTGGATGCCCGGCGGCAGCCAATCCTCCGTCATCGGCCGGACCGCCGGCTCTTTTTCCGCCGTCGCATCCGTGGCTCCGGCCGCTTCACCGGATGCCGCAGGCAGGGCCGCGGCATGGGAGTCGATGCGTTGTTTCAACTCGCTGGCGGGAGGCAGGCCCACGATTTTGTCCACCTGCACGCCACCGCGGAAAATCCTGACGTCGGGAATGCCTTGCACGCCCTCGTCGGTGGCGATCCCGGGGTGATCGTCCACGTTGATTTTCCCGACCACGACCTTGCCGCCGTGTTCGTTGGCGATTTCATCGAGTATTGGCGCGAGTTCCCGGCAGGGCCCGCACCACGGCGCGTGGAAATCGATGATGACCACCTTGTCGCCTTGCTGGCTGAAGGTTTCAAAATCGTCGGCGCCGATCTCGCTGACCCATTCGCTGTGCGCGGCGCCGGTCTTGCCGGCTTTTTTGGCAGCTTCGGCGATCAACTCGCGGGCCTTGTCGCAGGACGGGAGCATTGCGGCGGCGATCAGCAAGCAAGGGATGAGGCGGGCGGCTTTCATGTCCCGCATTTTTCTTAAATTTTCCAAAATATCAACCCGCATCCTTCCCGGCGCGGATCACTCGTCATCGAGGCAGATGCGGAACCCGAGATCGGGGCGGCGCAGCGAGCGGTCGGTGACCCACTCGCGGCGGACCTGCCCGGCTTCGGCGGGTGAGCGGCGGATGATCACCCATTTCGCGCCGCCGAGCGGATTGGCGGGATCGACGGCGGCGAGGCGGGTCCATTCGTGAACCGAGTGGTGGATGGCCGATGGATCGGCGGCACCGTGCATGGCGGCGAACCATTGTTCCTGGGTGGGCATGCGGGATTTTTTCCACGAGGCGAAGGCGGCGGCGTCCCACCAATCGACGCCGGTGACGGGTAGGTGAGGCGGTGTCAGGAGTTGCCGCGGCCAGTGATCGGGCAGGTGGGTGGTTTTTTCCGCGGGTTGCTCGCGGTGGTCGAAACTGCGTTCCAGCCCGCTGGCGGCGAGGGTTTCGAGGGTTTCGAGAAATTCCGCGTATTCGCCCACGCTGACTTCGCGGGTGGCGATCCGGAAGGCCGGAATGCTGCGGTCGCCACCGTCAGGCATGGGATGGCGGCCCGCGGGAATGGCAATCATGCGGACGGATTCCATTGTCGGCTCGGAAGCGCCCTCCTTGGGCCGGAGCTGCCAAACGAGCGCGAAAACCACCCCCAAGGCGCACAGGGTGGCGGCGGTGGCGAGGATTTTGCCCATGCGATGCCCCCGGCGTTTCATCGGCAGGGTGGGCGTGACGGTGTGGCCGGGCTGGCCGAGTTGTTGTTCGATTTGCCGGCAAACCTCGACCACCTGCCGCCAATCGAGCGGCGTGCCGATGTCCTCGCCGCGCATCCATGAGAGCAGCGTGAGGACCCTCGTGGTGCCCGGCCGCGCCTCGGCCACCAGCGGGCGCAGCACGGTGCCGAGCCGCGCGATGTCCGCGGCGGACCTCGCGGCATCGCGCTCGCCGGCGATGGCCAGATTGTCGAGCCGTACCATCTCGTGCTCGTCCACATGAATGTGTTCAAGGTCCAGCGGGGCGGCGGCCTTGCCTGCCGATTCGAGATGAAGCTGGGCTTCCGCCACGCGACGGAGAATATGAGTCAAGCGCGACGGTGGCAGCGATCCGCCGGCCCCGGCCAACTCCGCCAGCGTGTGGGAAGGCAGCAACTCGCGCGCGAAAAAACAGCGCTCGTTGTCCGCCACCGCTTCGTAAACCGATGCCATCAACGGGTGGTCCACCGACGCCTTGGCCCGGGCGTCGGCGATGAAATCATCGCGCTGGCCGGCGTGTTCCGGACGCAATTCCGCCACCAGCACCTTGCGCCGGATCGAGACCTGCTCGGCCAGCCACACGCGTGCAGGACCTTCGTCGCGGAGCACTTCCAGAAAGCGGTAATCTCCTGTGGTCCGGCTGTGGTCGTGGTCGCTCATCATGTAAGAATCCAGTCAAAAACCGTCCCGGATCATTCGAGTTCGGGCAAGGGCGGCAGCAAGGGCATCTCGGGATCGAAGTCCAGCGGCAGCGCGTCCTGGAACTCCGGCGGCAGCCCCTGCATCGCCGGCCCGTCCGACATCCGCGGGATGCGCACCGCCAGATCGCGCGGCCATGCCTGCACATCGAGCACCTCGCCCTGATACATCAGTGAAACCACCTGCCCGTAATACTCGCGCGAGCCGAAAAGATGTTCGGACCGCTCGTCCTGCGGCGGGATGGTATAGATCATCCGCAGGTTTTCCTCACCGCCCGCCCAATCGAATGGCAGCGACGCCCATCGCTCCGCGACCCATGACTTGTCCTCCAATTGCACGATCTCGTCGCGGCTGGTGCGGTTGAAAAACACCACCGACACCGCGATCTCCGCCACGTCCACTTCCGCGGCCGGCGCCTTCTGCACCGGGATCGTGAGGATCACCTGCTGGCCGTCATCGTGGTTCGGATTTTTGAAAATCCGCACCCTGCCGAGCGACAGCTTGCCGAGCATTCCGCCCGGCAGATCGAAGCCGTCGCGCAATTTCGCGGCCGCCATTTCATACAGCGAACCCGCACCGGATACCCCCTGCCGGAAGACTTTTTCATAATATTCGGACGCCGTGTCATAGACGCCCATCTGCTCGTGCACCATGCCGAGTTCGTAAAGCACCGTGGCGTCATCCGGAGAATCGCCGAGCGCTTCCTCCAGCTTGATGATGGCGCGGCCCATGTCGCCCGCCACCCGCGCATCGCGCGCCTCGCGGACCAGCCGCTCGGACCGCGGATCGGCCACTTGCGGCACGCCCAGCGGCGTGGGCGGCACCAGCTCCTCGCGCGCCTCCGGCGGGACGGGCGGCCGCGAGACCACCGCCGGCGGATCGGCCGGTTTCGCGGCGGGCGCTTCCACAGGCACCCGCACCACCACCGGCTTCGCCACCTCGCGCTCGATGATCCTCACCTCGCGCGAGGCCTCGAAACGCGCCGCCAGCGCCATTCCGGCGATCAACAACTGCGCGAAAGCCATCATGCCCAGAAACCAACACGTCACGCCGAACGCCGAGAGCCGGCTGGCGGGTCGTCGTGAATTTCCTGCGCCCATGGCCGGACGATGCCCGCCCGGCGCGCGGGTGTCAATCCACCCAAACGGCCACCATCGCGGCGTCTGCATCCGAGCTTGCCGCGATAGCCGATTCCGATAGAAGGAGACGCATGACCGGGTTGCTGGGCATCGCGTTGTTTCTCGGCATCGCGTGGGTGTTTTCGAGCAAGCGGCGCGCGGTGCGGTGGCGCACGGTGCTGGTGGCGCTGGGGATCCAGGCGGGATTGGGAGCGTTGGTGTTCGGGGTGCCGGCGGGGCGGCGGGCGCTCGATTGGTTGAGCCGCCGGGTGACGGAGGCGATCGGCGCCGGCAAGGCGGGGGTGGATTTCCTGTTCGGACCGCTCACGGCGGAGGGCGGCGGGATCGGTTTCGTGTTCGCGCTGCAAGTGCTGCCGATGATCGTGTTTTTCTCGTCGCTCATCGCGGTGCTCTATCACCTCGGCATCATGCAGTGGGTGATCCGGTTGATCGGCGGCGGATTGAGGAAACTGTTGGGAACGAGCCGGGCGGAGTCGATGTCGGCGGCGGCGAACATTTTCGTGGGGCAGACGGAAGCGCCGCTGGTGGTGAAACCTTATATCTCGAAAATGACGACATCGGAGTTGTTCGCGGTGATGTGCGGCGGCCTGGCGAGCGTGGCGGGATCGGTGCTCGCGGGCTACGCGGCGATGGGGGTGGAGATGAAATATCTTCTCGCCGCATGCTTCATGGCCGCGCCGGGCGGCTTGCTCTATGCCAAGCTGTTGATGCCGGAAACCGAACCACCCGACGAACGCGTGAGGGCCTTCGCCGATGGCGAGGAAAAACCGGCCAACGTGCTCGACGCCGCGGCGCTCGGCGCATCGACCGGCCTGCGGCTGGCGCTCAATGTCGGCGCGATGCTGCTCGCGTTCATCGGCCTGATCGCGCTGCTCAACCTGATGCTCGGCGGCATCGGCGGATGGTTCGGGAAGGATGACCTGAGCCTGCAATTCCTGTTAGGCTGGCTGTTCGCGCCGCTCGCCTGGCTGGCGGGCATTCCCGCGGCGGAAATGCACGCGGGCGGCAGCCTGATCGGCCAGAAGCTCGTGCTCAACGAGTTCGTCGCCTATGTCGAACTGACGGCCATTCAGGAAACGATGACGGTGAAAACCCGCGCGGTGTGTTCGGTGGCGCTGTGTGGCTTCGCCAACCTTTCCTCGATCGCGATTCTGTTAGGCGGCCTCGGCGGCCTGGCCCCGAACCGCCGCCGCGACATCGCGCGGCTCGGCCTCAAGGCGGTGGCCGCCGCCACGCTGGCGAACCTGACCAGCGCGGCGATCGTCGGGATGTTCGTGGTGTAGGCGCGGTCGTGAGACCACGATGAGGGAGATGCGGACTGCAAGATCACCCGTTCTCACGAACGGGCCTACAGCGGGCGTGCATAGGTGTTGCAGCGGTTGTGCCAGCCGGCTTCCCAGCGTTTTTCGCCGCGTTCCGGGGGCGAGTTGGCGATGCGGCGGGATAGCACGCGTTTGGCGGCGGCGGCGAATTCGTTGGCGGCGGCCGGGCCGGCGGGGACGTCCTTCATTTCGCCGAGCACTTGCAGCAATCCCCAGCCGCGGCCCTTGTAGCGTTCGGCGGGATTGGTGCCCTCACCCTTGAAGTTGACATAATCGATCAATGCATAGGTCCCCTGCGGCGTGGCGGCGACCTTGTGATGGTTCGCCCGGATGCGTTCGCGCTCGGACGGCGGGGCGGCGGCGAGGATTTTCGGCAGCGCCCCCTGCGAGCGGACGATGATGAAATCCGTCTGCAAGGTGACGTTGGCGGCCAGCCATTGGCGCAGCGCGGTGAGCTGCGGACCGCGGAAGTCCTTTTGAAACTCCGCCTTGGTCCTCCACGGGCTGTGACGCTCGAGCGCCACCGTCGGCGGGGTGGCTCCGCGTTGTTTCGCGAAGGCGGTGAACTTCGGCCAGCTTTCCTCGAAGCGGCCGTTGAAGCCCTTCGGATACCAGATGAAGTGGCCGATCCCGAGCGAGGGGAACTCCTCGCCGGCGTTCCACGTGGTCAGGCCGTCCACGGTGCCGGCACACTCGTTCTGCCAGATTTTTTTGCCGATGGCGGCTTTCTGTGCCGGGCTCAGGTTGTTGGCGGGGGCGGCCTGTGGCGCGGCGGCGCAGGCTGTGAGCAAGGCTGTGGCGGCAAGAAGCGCGGCTTTCATGGCGATACGCTATCGACCGTCCGGGTGGCGGGGCAAGCATTTGGCATTGTTCCGCCATCCCGGACTGATAGGCTGCTCCCCGTCCGGCCTTCCACCGGCTGCATCTGGAATGAACATCATCATCGTCGGCGCGGGCGAGATCGGCCGCCACCTGGCTTCCAGCCTTTCGAAGCAGGCGCACAACATTTCCGTGATTGAGAAGGACGCGCGGCTGGCCTCCGAACTCGAGCAATCGATCGACGCCAAGGTGATCCGCGGCAATGGTTCGAGCGTCGAGGACCTGGTGGAGGCTGACCTCGGCGAGTGCGAGCTGTTTCTCTCGCTCACCTCCTCGAACACGGCCAACCTGATGTCCGCCTCGATGGCCAAGGCGATGGGTGTGGGCAAGGTGGTCAGCCGCGTGCATCCCGGCCTCCAGCGAGAGGAATGGCTGTTCGACTTCAAGGGTCACTTCGGCATCGACCACATCTTCAGTTCGGAGCGGCTCACCGCCATCGAACTGGCGAAATACGTGCGCAACCCGGACTCGCTTGAGGTGCAGGAGCTGGCACGGGGACGCATCGAGCTGCAACAGGTGCGGGTGGGTGACGGATCCCCGGCCTGCGGGATCACGTTGCGCAAACTCGACTGCCCGGCCGGCACGCGGTTGGCGATGGTTTCGCGCGACGGCAAGCATTTCGTGCCGGATGCCGGCACAGTGCTCGAAGGCGGCGATGTGGTGACGATTTTCGGCGAGCCGCGCAAACTGCGTGACTTCGCCGACAAGCTGCAAGGGCGCAAGAGCCGCAACGAGCGGCTGCGGGTGGTGATTTTCGGCGGCAACGAATACGGCTTCACCTTGGCGCAGATGTTGGAAAGCCTGAACTGCTCGGTGCGCATCTTCGAACGCGACGGCGCGCTGTGCGAGAAGATCGCCAACCGCCTGACCAATACCGCCGTGATTCATGCCGACGCCACTGTCGCCACCGAACTGGAGGAGGAGCAGGTGGGCGAGGCGGATTTTTTCATCGGCACCGGCAATGACGACGAGGACAACGTGATGTCCTGCCTGCAGGCACACACGCTTGGCGTGAACACCTGCCTCACCATCATCCACCGCGCGGACTACGCGGCCGCCATTTCCGCAAGCGGCCACCATTTCGGCATCCGCGCGGCGGTCAGCCCGCGCGAGGCGACGCGGCGCGAGATCCAGCGCTTCATCACCAGCGAGAGATATCACATCATGAAATCGCTCGAAGGCGCGGAACTGATCGAGATCCGCTGCGGCAAGGGGTCGATCGCCGCCGGACACATGGTGCACGAGGTGAAATGGCCGCCGGCGACCGTGCTGGTGGGACAGTTGCGCGGCATCCACGCCGAAGTGCCCGGGCCGGACAACGTGCTGCTGGCCGGGGATCTGCTTTATGTGGTGGTGGCGCGCGGGTCGCTCAAGGCGCTGGTGAAATTGTTGGAAACCTGATCATCATTCATGAACCTGCGTCTTATCACGCGCATCACCGGCATCCTGCTGTTGCTGGAGGCGCTGGCGATGGCGGTCTGCGGTCTGTTCGCACGCTTCGACGTGGTGGCCGGCGACGAGCAGGCGATGGTCGCGCTGTTCCAATCCGCCGCCATCACCGGCGGCGTGGGGGTGGCGCTGATGATGGCCTGCGGATTCCGGAAGATGGCCCACCGCATCCCGCGGCGTGAGGCGGTCCTGGTGGTCGGACTCGGCTGGTTGAGCTGCAGCGCCTTCGGCGGCCTGCCCTACGTGTTGTGCCCGCCGCACATGAACTGGGCCGCGGCGGTTTTCGAATCGGCCTCGGGATTCACCACCACCGGTTCCTCGGTGATGAGCCATATCGAGGCCTGGCCGCGGGGAATCCTGTTGTGGCGCTCGATGACCCAGTGGCTGGGCGGCATCGGCATCCTGGTGCTGTTCGTCGCGGTGCTGTCCTATCTCGGGCTGGGCGCGAAGTCGTTGTTTCAAAACGAATCGTCATTCCGCGGCGGCGAGTCCGGACTGGCGCGGATCCAGGACACCTCGCTCGCCCTGCTGCGGATCTACGGCACCTTCACCGTGGCCTGCGTGGTCGGCCTGCATGCGATGGGGCTGAGCTGGTTCAATGCGGTGTGCCATGCGATGACCACCGTTTCCACCGGCGGCTTCAGTCCGCACGGCCTGAGCGTGGGATACTATTCCGGCTGGGGCAACGGCTGGCTGATCGAGTCATATATCAGTTTGTTCATGTTGCTGTGCAGTCTGAACTTCCTGCTCTACGTCGTGATCATTCGCAAGAACTGGCGCCGGCTGCGCGAAGAGGAGGACGGCCGCTGGCTGGTGGGGATTCTTCTTTTCTCCATCGTCCTCATCGCGGGCGGCCGCGCGTGGAACGGTGAGACGGATCTCGTCCAGGGACTCAGGGACGCCACCTTCACCGTGGTCAGCATCACCTCCACCACCGGCTTCGGCACGGCGGATTACGAACAATGGCCGGCGTGGTCGAAGATGTTGCTCGCGCTGCTGATGCTGATGGGCGGCTGCGCGGGTTCGACCGCCGGCGGCTCAAAGGTCGGGCGCTTGCTGGTGTTCGTGAAATCCGCGCGCCATGAGATTGTCCGCTCCTTTCGTCCGAACCTGATCTTCCGGCTCAAGGTGAATGGCAACGCGATCGACGAGTTCGGCCGGGCGCGCACGATCTTTTTCCTGCTGCTTTACCTCATGATCGCCGCGCTCTCCACGGTATTGGTCGCCCTGCTGGAAACCGGCACCGGCATCTCGATGGAAACCTGTGCCGGCGCGGTCATCGCCACCCTGTCGAACATCGGCCCGGGCTTCGGCAGTGTGGGACCCACTGAGAACTTCGGCCACTTCCGCGAGTCCACCCAGGTTTTCCTCGCCTGGCTGATGATCCTCGGCCGCCTCGAACTGTTCGCGATCCTGGTGCTGATCCTGCCCAGCGCGTGGCGGAGGTATTGAGCGTGGATGCGTCAAATCCAATTCAAATCGGAATTGAAATGACCATGGTCTGACTGGGGTTTGCGCATGGATATGAGCGCCACACAATTCAAGGCCAAGTGTCTTGGGGTGATTGAGAAGGTGCAGAAGGAAAAACTCCGGGTCACCATCACCCGCTGGAACGAGGTTCAGAAGGCGCTTCAATTCATCCGGCCATAGGGGCTCCGGAAACCTCAAAACCGGGCCATGGCCGCGGCCTTGATTTCCTCCAGTTTCGCACGATCCGGCGCGGCACCGCGGGCCTGGTCCGGCTTGCCGCCGCCTTTGCCACCGGCGAGGGCGGCGAGTTCGCGGAGAAGATCGCCGGCCTTGATGCCTTTAGTTAGAGCATCAGGTCCGCAGTGGGTGGCGAGGTGGAGTTTCTCGCCGTCATCGACGATGAGCAGGGCGGGACCGGCGAAGTTTTTCTTCTTCAGGCCGTTTTGCAGTTCCTGGAGCAGCGAGGCATCGGACTCGAAGGAAACGACGATCGGTTCGCCCTTGGCGATGAGTTCTGTCAGGGCTTCGTCGGCGAGCTTGGCGGCCTGGGCGGACTGGATTTTCCTGATGCGTTTCTCGGCCTCGATGGCACCGAGACGGGTTTCCTCCAGCGTGCGCTGGCCGTGGGCGAAGACGGCGTTGATTTCGTTGATGTCGGCGCGTTCGGCAAGCATGGCCCCCATGACGTGCGGGAAGTCGTTCACCTCCACCGGAGCTTCGCCAAGTTCGGCGAGTTTTTGATTGGCGGCGGCCAGCTTGGCGCGCGCGGCCTTGAGTTCGTGGTTCCATTTTTCCGCGACTTCGTTCAAGTGGTTCCAGGCCGCCTCGCCGCAGACGGCTTCGATACGCCGCACGCCGGACGCGATGGCTCCTTCGGACTTGATCTTGAACAGGCCGATCTCGGAGGTGTTGCGGACGTGGGTGCCACCGCACAACTCCATCGACGGCCCGTTGAGCTTGTGCGGTTCGCCGCCGATTTGGACGACGCGCACGACATCGCCGTATTTGTCGCCGAAGAACTGCATGATGTCGGCGCGGTTCTTGATGTCGGCGTGTTTGACTTCGGTCCAGGAAACGGAGTCGTCGGCCTGGATGGCGGCGTTCACTTTTTCCTCCATCGCGGCGAGTTGCTCCGGTGTGACGGCGGCGCTGTTGAAGTCGAAGCGCAGGCGGTGTTCATCGACTGAGGAACCCTGCTGCGCGGCGTCTTTGGAAACGACTTCGTGCAAGGCCCAGTGAAGCAGGTGGGTGGCGGTGTGGTGGGCCTCGATCGGGCGGCGGCGGGTGGTGTCGAGGGTGAGGGTGACCTTGGTGCCGGGTTCGATTGACGATTGATGATTGTTGATTTCGGATTGTTGAACGATCAGGGCGCGGGCTTTGCCGATTTGTTGGACGGCGGTGATGGGAATGCCGTTGATCGTTCCGGTGTCGCCGACCTGCCCGCCCATCTCGGCGTAGAAGACGGTCTTGTCAGTGATGACGAAGAGCGCGTCTTCCTGCGGGTGGACTTCGAGCACGGTGGCTTCGCATTCGTCCTGATCGAAGCCGACGAACCCGGTGACGGCGTCAGTGGAAATGTCGAGCGCGCGAACGACGTTGGATTTCTGCGCGGCGCGGGCGCGCTCGCGTTGTTGTTCCATTAACTCTTCGAAACGAGGCATATCGACTTTGAGGCCACGCTCGGCACAGAGCAGTTCGATGAGGTCGATGGGGAAACCGAAGGTGTCGTAGAGTTCGAAGGCGATGGCTCCGGACAGCTGATTGTTGTTGATGTCAGCCATTGCGTCTTCGAAGCGTTTCAACCCCCGGTCCAGCGTCTGGTTAAAACTCGCCTCTTCCTGCGAAAGCGTTTGCTCGATGGTCGATTTGCGATTTTTCAACTCCGGAAACACGTCGCCCATCTCCGCGACCAGCGTCGGGACCAGCGCGGCGAAAAACGGTTTATCTCCGGAGAATCCAAGTTGACGTCCATACCTCACGGCCCGGCGCAGGATTCTACGAAGCACATAGTTTCTCCCATTGTTCCCAGGCAGAATCCCATCCGCGATGGAGAAGCTGAGGGTGCGCAAGTGATCCGCGATGACACGGAAGGCGATGGCGGTTTTCATCTCCTCGGTGAAGAGTGAGCGGTCGGCGCCGGGTTCCGGGTAGATGTTCACATAGGTCTTGCCGCTGAGTTCCTCCAGCTTGCGGAAGATGGGAGTGAAGACGTCGGTGGCGTAGTTGGACGGCTTGTTGGAGAAATCGGTGAAGCCCTTGGTGTTCTGGATGATCGAGCAGGCGCGCTCGAAGCCCATGCCGGTATCGACGTGTTTGGCGGGCAGCTCGCGGAAGCTGCCGTCGGCTTCGGCGTTGTATTGGATGAAGACGAGGTTCCAGATCTCGATGCAGAGGTCGGAGTCGCCGTTGACGAGTTTGCCCTGGGAATCGCCTTCAGGAGTGAGATCGACGTGGAGTTCCGAGCACGGTCCGCAGGGGCCGGTTTCGCCCATCATCCAGAAGTTGTCCTTCACGTTGCCGTGGACGATCTGGATTTCCGGATTACAGTCCGCCGCGCTGAAAAGCTCCGCCCAGAGATCGTATGCTTCCTGATCGAACTCGCCGGGGTCGCCGGGTTTCGGCGCATAGACGGACGCATAGAGGCGGTTGGCCGGGAATCCCCAGCGTTCGACGACGAGTTCCCAGGCCCACGAGATGGCCTCCTTTTTGAAGTAGTTGCCGAACGACCAGTTCCCGAGCATTTCGAAGAACGTGTGGTGGTAGGTGTCGTAGCCGACGTCCTCGAGGTCGTTGTGTTTGCCGCCGGCGCGGATGCACTTCTGGGTGTCGGCGGCGCGCGGCGGATCGTAGGGGGCTTTTTCGATGCCGAGGAAATACGGCACGAATGGATTCATCCCGGCATTGGTGAACAGCAGGCCCGGCGACTGCGGGAGCAGCGGCGCGGAGGGCACGATGGCGTGCTGTTTCTCGCGGAAGAAATCGAGGAACGATTGGCGGATCTCGGCGGCGGTCATGGTGATGGGAGTATGGCGAAACGCGCTGTCGCCGGCGCGCCTGCGGGCCGGGAGGATGGACGATGCCGCGGCGGAAAGTAAAGCGCGGCGGGCATACCGCCGGGCGGGCCGTCATTCGCCGGTTTCGACGGGCCGCTGCGACTCCGGCGTGAGCAATTGCACGAACTCCTCGCCCCACTTGGTGGCGTTCTTGTGGGTGATGTTTTTCTCGATGTGCCCTAGCATGCGGACGGCGGCGTCGCGCTGGTCGCCGTGCTTGTAAAGATCGACTTCCATTTCCCACTGCAACTGCGGCAGGGTGTCGGAGAGGAAGCGCTCGTAGGCGGGCGAACGGGTGGCGGAGGCGAGGCCGATGCGGCGGCTGTTGGAATCGTCTTCCGGCGGGGCTTTCTCGCGCATGGCCATTTCCTGCTGGATGCGCAGGGTCCACGCCGAGCGGAGCGCCTGCGGCTGCCGGCGGGCGCGCAGCGGCGGCAGGAGAATTTCTTCATAGACGGCCCCGATATCGCCCGGCGCGAGCGGCCATTTCTCCACTTCGACGTGGTTGATTTCGTAAGTCCTTGCGAAAACCGTGGAAGTGACCGCCTGGCCGAGCATGTTCTGGTGCTCGGCGAGCGTGTTGCATTTTTCGACCATGGTGTTGACGATGCTTTGCGCGCCGGAGGCGAGTTGCGCGCGGTCGCTGTTTTCGGATGCCGCCTGAAGTGTGAGGATCAGCCAACGGAGCTGGATCTGGAGGGCGAGTCCGAAGTCGGACGAGGTGATTCTGTCGGATTCCCTGCGTTTCCATTCGCGGAAGTCCTGGCTCTTGCGCTTCTGATCGACGAAATTCACTTTTTCAATGCACTTAAGATACAGGTCGCTGGCGGCGGAAGGACTCGATGCGGCGGAAGTGTAAGCGGCGATGGCGGCGCGGAAGCGGGCGTCCACACGTTCCTCGGCGCTGCTCTGGAGGGCCTCAAGACGCTTCAGAAGCGCCTCGCGCTCCTGTTCCGTGAGCACCTCTCCATGAGCGGTGCAGCAGGAAATGACGAGCGCCGCGAGTTTGAGACAGGTTTTCATGTGCGCTGCGTGATGACACGTCGCACCCGGCGCGCCAAGCAAGAAGCGCGGAGGAGAGCCCCCAGACCACAACGCCAGGAAAATTCACTCCCCGTGGTTTTCCGGAAGAATGGCAATCACTGCGTCAGCCACATCTTCACCTGCCGCGCGTCAGAGACAAAACAGGCAGTAAACTCGGCAAGCCGGCAGGGCGGTGCCGTGCTTCGACAAGTAGACCGGCCGGAATGTCCGCGCTTGGATCGGGGCGGCCTCTCCCCCGCGTGGATGCCGTTCGGAGCCATCTTTTGGGCTGTATTCGGGCTCATTTTTCAGTAAGCTGTCGCCCACTATGAGACTTGGTGCCATGCCAACCCGGATACTGGCACTTGTGATGTCCGTGTTTGTGATGGCACCGCTGTCGCTCGATGCCGGCATTCGTTCCATGGCCTATTACGCCGCATGGAACCAATGGGGGCATATGCCCGCGTCCGAGGTGGATTTCAGCGCCGTCACCCATGTCATCCACTTCGCGGTCGTCCCGAACAGTGACGGGACTCTGGACAGCGAAATCAATGGCGTCATTCCCGACCACTCCGACGATCTGGTAGCGCGTGCCCACGCCGTCGGAACCAAGGTGCTCATTACCGTGGGTGGCGCGGGAAGCGCGCCGGGTTTCCGCGGTGCCTGCTCCGCGGAAAACCTTCCATCCTTCATCCGGAACATCGTCACCCTCATGAGCAGCCGCGGCTACGACGGTGTGGATCTCGATTGGGAACCGTTGGAAACCTCCGATACCGCGTGCTTCACGAATCTCGCCAACGGCCTGCGGGCGGCGCTGGATGATATTTCACCGCGCCCGTCGCTCACCGCGGCAGTGGCCACCCAACCGGAGCTTCTTGCCGGGCTCCAGCAGCAGTTCGATCAAATCCACCTCATGACCTATGATTTGGCAGGTCCATGGCCGGGCTGGGTGACCTGGTTCAACGCCCCGATCAAGGATGGCGGCTACCGTTTTCCCAGCACCAACGAACTTGTGCCCTCCGCCGAGGGCATGCTCGACACGTTCCTCACCGCCGGTGTGGATGCCCGCAAGCTGGCCATCGGCATCGATTTCTACGGACGCGTCTGGAGCGGCGGCACCGGCACCTCCACCGGCGGTGCGGCACTGCCCCGCCAGTCGTGGTCCACCGTGCCCAGCATGACCTATCAAGCCTATCACCAGATCATGACAGACTTCCACGAACCGCAAAGGCACTTCTGGGACCAGGTCGCACAGGCCGCCTACCTCAGCATCGACATGCCCGGATCGGCCGATGACAAGTTCATCACCTACGACGATCCCACCGCCTGCCGGGCCAAGGTGTGGTATTCCAGCCAGCGCGGTCTCGGTGGGGTGATGGTGTTCGAACTGGGTGGCGGCTATCGTCCGGATCAGCCGGCTGGCGGGCGTGAGCCGCTGTTGCAGGCGGTCAGGCAAGCGGTTCGCGAATCTTTTGTGATCCACGAAATCCGCCACAGCGAAGCGGGCATCGTCATTTCCTTCAGCAGCGCCATTGGTCAGGACTACCGGCTCGAGCGCAGCCCGGATCTGGCACCGGGTTCATGGCAAAGTGTCGCCACAATCACGGCCACGGATCTTGTCACCGAGGTCACCGACTCCGGCGCAGCGGGGCCTTCCCGGCGCTTTTACCGGGTCGCGGAAATCCGCGATGCGCCGCCATGAATGCCGCGGATTTTCTGGCAATCCGCGAACTTGACGCGGCGATATTGAATTGCATAGCCTACAGGTAATTTCCGGAACAGGCATCCCCCCTCACCGCCGTCCAACGGAGCTTAATCCCAGTCGTCGTGTCCTTGGGGACCGGGAGCCTGCTTGCGGGCTCACACGAGGAATATTCCCATGAAAACGACCCCGAATGCCGCACGTTACGCGGCACGACATATCCAAAACCCGCGCCGCACCACCCTCGCGGTGCCGGCCATGATGTTTCTGGCAGCCACCGCCTCACCGGGCCAGGCACTGCAGCCGAGCTTCGATCAAATCCAGGTGGCCGATCTCGGAACCGGCACCTACGACACCCGGGCCTGGGGCCTGGCTGTCGCCGATTTCAACAATGACACCTTCGCCGACATTGTTTCCGGCGATACCGCAGGCGACGTCACCCTGTTCACGGGAGACGGCGCGGGAAACTTCGCCGACCAAGGCGTGGTCATCAACCAGAGCTTCCACGACGCCTACAGCCTCGCCGCCGGCGATTTCAACGGCGACGGCAATGCGGACTTCATCCTCGCCCGCACCACCGATGCCAATGAAGGACAACTCCATTTATATCTTGGAAATGGCGATGGCACCTTCCAGTCGAGCGGCCCCACGGCCCCCCAACTCGGCGTCCAGATCGGCGTGGCCGGGCTCGACCCCGTCGGCCTCGCCGCCGCCGATGTCGATGGCGACGGCGACCTCGACCTGGTCAGCGGCGAACGCGTCAACACCACCGTCCCCGGTGACACCGCCGACATCATCCTGTGGCGCAACCAACAGGCACAGGGCAGCCCCCTGACATTCACATCAGAAATATTGATCCAGGGAGTGGACCGCGGTTTTTCCCCCGAACCTGAAGAGCCGCCCTACTTCCCACCCGAGGTGAACCTGCATGCCTACGGGCTGGCCCTTGGCGACGTGACCGGCGATGGCCTGCCCGATCTCGTTGTCGGCGACTACGCGCATTATCTATACATTTATGTGAATACCGGTGGTGGCGCTTTCAGCCCGATTCGCTACGATAACATCAGCACCGGCACCCGGCCTTATGCCTATGTCCGTGCGGACGAACTGATCAATGAGGCAATGCCGGTCGCACTTGCCGACGTCAATGGCGATGGCTGGCCCGACATCCTCACCGGCAACGCCGGCACCGGCGATGGAGCGGTCTCGCTTTGGATCCACGAGGGCCTCGATGCCCAGAACCACCCGCAATTCACCAAGGCGGGCGTGATCGGCAGCGCCGGCACCGATGCCCGCGGACTGGCCGCCGGCCAGCTCAACCCGAATACCGATGCCGTGGCGGATGTCGTTTTCGGAAACTTGGAAGGCGAAATCCACGGCCTCTTTCCCGATCTCACTGACACCGATGGCGACGGCATCATCGACGCCATCGACAACGCACCCGACATCGCCAACGCGCCGCGCCTCGACATGAATACCGACGGCGGCATCAACCACCTCGACCAGCTCGACAACGACCACGATGGCATTGGTGACCCGGCCGACGCGGACAATGACAATGACGGTGTGCCCGACTCGCTGGACAACGCTCGCTTCACCGCCAATACAGGTCAGGAGGACAGCGACGGCGACGGCATCGGCGACGCGGAGGATCCTTTCAACAACACCGACACCGATGGCGACGGAGTTGCCGACGGCCCGTTTGATCCGGCGCTCTACCAGCGTGCGAAGGAGGCGAAAGGCCGCTGGGCGAAGAACGACACCCATTTCATCATCCGAATCGACGCGCTGAGCCGGCTCTTCCAGAATGAGTTCACCCAACTCATGACCGACGCGGCGATCCTGACGCCGACCGATTGGGAGACCAAGAAATTCGAGAGCTACAACGGTCTTGGCGACAGCCCGGCTGACAGCGGCTACCAGGTTCCGACCGATCTGCCGGGCGGAATGAACTGCCCGGTCACGCTGGCCGTGGTGCCGCGCTTGCTGTGGAATTCAACGCCCGACCCGGATCCGATCGGCTGGATCAACAAACGCATCGCCAATCCCAATCTGGAACTCGCGCAGCACGGAACCTACCACGCTGACAACACCATGCTCGGCGATTGGAAGGACCTCAATGACCGCAACATCTACAGCAGCGAAAACGCCGGGTTGACGCTGGAGGAGAACTATCAACTCCTGCGCATCGGCAAGCGCACCATGCTCGGACAATACGCCGATGATCCATGGATTCTCGATTCCGGCGTGAATCCGGCAACCGCGGCGAAAATCAACTGGGCCGCCGCCGCCAATCCGCTCATCAGCTATGTCCCGCCGTTCAACACCGCGGATACCACCGCCCGCGACGCCATCGCGCGTCTCGGCTATGTTTCCTACAGCGCGTCGATCGCCGAGGAGGCCGGTTTCCTCGCGCCATACTTCAGTCCGGAGGGATCGCACCACGAACAGATCGACCAGTTCGGCATGTTCCATGCCAGCGCCGACCGGCAGGTCGATCCCGAGGTCCCGGCAGGGATGGCGAATTATCTCGAATTCCTGCAATCCATCACCCAGACCGGTGGACTGAACACCTGGTTGATCGAGGAAGTCGAGTGGTGCACCCGCTACTGCAACGAACTCGACCGGCTCGTCTCCTGCCCGAGCGCGCCCGGCGGCATCAACCGCGAGAACAACATGGTCGATCCCGACCGCTGGGAAAAATGGATCACCCTGCTCGACTATGCCAAGACCACCGGCGAGGTGATGACCCAGGGCGACTACTCGCTGGCGATGCAGTTCGACAATGCGCCCACCGTCGCCAACCCGGACCAGGCCGACAGCGACTTCAACGGCATCGGCGACGTCATCGACGGAGCCACGCTCACCGCGGCGGAAGTGACGATTGAGAACGCTGGCGACGCGACGCTCAGCGCCACCCTGCTCAACGGCTTCGGCAGTCCCATCGCCGGGCAAACGATCGTTTTTTCAATCGACACCGACGGCGATGAAATCGACGAAACCTACAGCGCGCTTACCGGCGTGGACGGCGTGGCCACCGTGATCGTGGCGATCACCGGAGGGCCGGGCGCGGTGTACGATTACCGCGCGGATTGGGATGGCAAGGTGCTCACCGCGGATGGCGGCGACATCGTGCAAGTGGCCCCGCCCGCCGGGCTCACGGTCATCGGCGTGAACCACGTGCCGGGTGTCAGCTTCTCGGTCACGGTCGGCGGCCTCGACACCGCTGCGAGCTATCGCCTGGTTCGCTCCACCGATCTCAACGGGTTCCCCGAGACCATCGTGAGCGGGCGCACTCCTGCCGGAACCACCGACACCTTCACTGACAACAGCCCGCCCGCAGGCAAGGCGTTCTATCGAGTGGAAATGGAATGACCGTTCAATTCCCCTGCATCTCCAGCAACTCGCTTACCGTCACGAATGAGAAACCCTGCCCCAGCAAGCCATCGAGCACGGTCGGCATCACGCCGATCGTGCGCTCGTGAATGTCATGGCACAGGATGATCTCGCCGTGGTCCGACTCGTTGAGAATCGTGTCGATCACCTGCTGGTCGGAAACCGCCATATCCCAGTCGCGCGGATCGACATTCCACAACACCGTTGGATAGCCGAACTCGCTCATGAACAGATCCCTCAGCGACTGGTTCACCGCGCCATAGGGCGGGCGGATGCTCGAGGTCGGCAGGGTGGCTCCTGCTACCACCGCATCGCGGCAGCCGGCCACCTCCGCGATCACTTCTTCCGTCGTCAAGGTCGTGAGATTCGGGTGGTTCACGGTGTGATTTCCGATCTCATGCCCTTCGTTGACCATTCGCCGCAGGATGTGCGGGTACTTCTGCGCGTTGGTGCCCACCACGAAGAAGGTGGCGCGGATATTGCGTGCGGCGAGCATGTCGAGCAGCCGCGGCGTGCGGTCCGGGTGCGGCCCGTCATCATAGGTGAAAGCGACATATTTCGGCGGACTGCCGAGCGGCATCTTCGGGATCGGCTGGACCTTGAGAAACTGTCGCTCCGCCATGGCCACCGGCACCATCGAACGGAATGCGACGAGTTCGTTCTCCGCATCGAGATCGGTGATGGAAACCAACTTCAGATCGCTGGTGCTCCAATTCACCAAATCCGTGCTGTGCAGCACTGCGAAATGCGTGCTCCGCGCCTCAACCTTGTTACGGGCAAAGGCGACGCCGAACAAGCGCGCGGGTCCTTCGCCCAGGATGAACGGACCGGGAGGGCCCTCATATCCACCCGTACCGCCATCGGACAACAATTCAAATAACACGCCGGACGCGCGCATCGAAACGGAAGTGCTCGTGGTGGGCGTCTGCGTCACCGTGATCGGACCCGAGGTGTAATCGACCTCGCCCACTTTCACCCACACGTTGCCCTTGGTGTTCTGGTCGATCGAAAATGAGGCGTTGTCGCCGGCGGTCGAAATCTGATAGTTCGTCAAGCCGCCGGTCACATTGGTGGTGGTGGGCCATGTGGCATAGACCGCGTAGCGACCCGGTTCGCCGCCGAACGCGCCCGTGGCGAAATTGCCATCTCCAAGCGCCATCCCGGCATCCAGGTATTGGTTGTCCGCCTGTGCGTCTGGCGCGTAGGTGTAAATATAAGTGTCCTGCTTTCCGTTGCCGCCGTAGATGCTGTCGCCACCGGTCAGGCAGATCGTCGTCGCCTTGATGCTTTGATACACCGCGGTGGTATCCCCACCGAGCGAGAAATCCGGATTCCAAGCGAAATTTCCGTCGTCGAGACCGTCGGTGTCGATCTCGATGAGATACGCGCCCCGCGCCATGGGCAGGAGATGGCATGACATGACGATCAATGCTGCGGCCAGGTGTCTTTTCATATGTCCCGAATCTGCCTCCGACGTGGCTCCATGGCACGCGGAAAATCATTTATCAAAACGTGATGTTGCACGGAGGCAATGGTTCCCCTGTCGATTAAGATCAAGAAACTTGAAGTTAATACGTGGAAGACCTGGAAAGCAAAAAATGCACAATTTAAACATTGACTCCGGACTGTGCATTTCGATCATGGCACCGGTGTTTTCCGGAAAGCCGCGTCCGGCCCCCCTTCAACCGCGGCACAACCATCGTTTGGAGGATATTCAACCATGAAAACGTTCCACCGTTCCATGCTCGGCAGCTTGATTTTCATTCTCACCACCGCTGGCAACCAAGCGGCGTTCATCATCGAAGCCAGCGATGCAACTGGCACTGGCAGATTGGGTGAGGGCAATTTTGCCTACACCGGCGCCGGCGGCACCGCCGCTTCGTATTCCAACGCCAGCGCGGGCAACCTGCCCGCCACAACGGATCCGGTGCCGACTTTCTTCACCCTGCGCCATGCCTATGGCGGCAATGGAACCGCCGATGAATATACCTTCACCTACACGCCGTCCGTTGATGGCGATAATTACACCTTCGCAGCCGGCACTCTTTACAACTCGCTCGGCGCGAATCCGGACCTGGTTTCCTCGGGACTGGCCGGAGGCACGGCAGGGGTCTATAATGTTTACCAGATTCACCCGGCCAATCCAAGCGTGACCGGCGGCCCCACCCTCTACCAGATCTTCGTCAATGGCGGCCTGAAGGCCAGCCAATCCGTGGACCAAACCCTCGTCAACCTTGCCACCGGGCAGGGCGTCGGACGTTGGGAGCTGATCGGGAGCGTGGCCGTGCCGAACGCCACCGATGTCGTGACAGTCACCATGACACCTACCTTGGATCCGGACGCCTTCGTTTCCATGCGCGCCTCGGGCATCATGTTCGAATACGTCTCCCCCATTCCCGAACCGCATGCGGCATTGCTTCTGGGCCTGGGTGGTCTGGCACTGCTTCAGCGCCGCCGCGTCCGCGCGTAATGCTCCGCCAGACCCTCCGTCAGCGCGTCGGCGTATTCGCGGAAGATCGACGGCTGCATGATGCCGTTGATTTCGCGCAGGCCCTCGTAGTCGCCGGCCTGCATGCGGGGGAGGTCGGGGACGGAGTTCATGACGTAGGGTTCCATGAAGAGGACGGGGCAGTCGTAGAGGCGGTTGGCGAGCAGGTTGCGCGCCCACAGGTAGGGATGATGGTTGACGAGCCGCGCGTTTCGCTGTTCCGGCTGATAGATGTAGGGTGGTAAACCGGTTTTTTCCGCGAACACATCCGCCACGGTTTCGCCCACTGCGGCTTCCTCTTCGTGGGTGCGGCCGAGCAGTTTTTCGAGCATCGCGAAACGCTGGTCGGCCAGCATCACCTCGTCGTCGGTGTAGCCTCCGTTGAGCAGGATGTGGAAATGGCTTTCCGGAACCAGTTGCGGGTTGGCTGGATCGCCCCAGGCGTCGGCGTTGAAGTGCAGGCAGAGGACGAGGTCGGGTTGGATCTTTTGGTTCACGACTTCGGCGCGGGCGCGGATTTCGGCGGTGCGGTAAAACAGGCGCTCGGCGAATTTGCGCAGCGAGTCGTCGCTGGCGGTTTCGTCGGCACCGTCGCGGGCGAGGTCCATCAGCGAATCGGGCCGCAGCGGGGTGACGGGTTCGGAGTTTTCGCGGACCAGCGAAACTTTCGCGCCGAGCGCTTCGAGCCGCGGCTTGAGCAGCTTGGCGACGAGCAGGGTCATCTCTCCTTCCATCACCGGCGGCCCGTCGCCCACCAGCAGCCAGCGCGCCTCGATTTTCGCCCACTCGCCGCCGATGTGTCCGGGGTCGATGGCGATGTGCAGTCCGTCGAGCGGTCTGCCATCGGGTGCCGGTGGCAAATCGGCCCCGCGTTTCCAGCGGCGGGGTGGCGGATTCTCATGGTCCGGTTTCGCGAAGCGGAGGGTGAAAAGATCGTCAGGCTCCGGCTGGCCGGTGCGGATGATCGCTTCGTTTTCGCCGATCCGGATGTAGGCCCGCCATGCGCTGCCGGTGGTGAAGATATCATTGAGCAGCCGCTCGAAATCCTCGCGGCGGATGGTTTCCTGATAGGCTTCGAGGCGCGACCAGTCGGGCATTTCACCAAGGATGGAAAGTGGAGACGGCGGGGCGGCGGGTAGCTTTTCCGGCGGCGTCACAGATTGGCGCAGATGGAGGAAAAACGCCAGTGCCGCGAGGATCAGCACCATCGCAAGCGGCAGGATGTTTCTGGAAGATGATAACATTTGCGGAATAGGATTGTCGGCGGCGGAAGGATTTCGAAGCATTCGCGCAGAAACCCAGCATGTCCACCATCCGCATTTTATTCCTGGGCGATATCGTCGGAGAACCGGGCCGCAAGACGGTGATCTCGCAATTGCCGGTCCTGAAACAGCGCGAGTCGCTCGATTTTATCATCGTGAACGGCGAAAACAGCGCCGCCGGCAAAGGCATCACGCCGAAGATCGCCATCGACCTGCTGCGCGCCGGCGCGGCCGTCATCACCACCGGCGATCACGTGTGGGACCAGAAGGAAATCGTGGACTATTTCCCCACCGAGCCGCGCCTGCTGCGCCCGCTCAATTACCCCGACGGCACACCGGGCCAGGGCAGCGTGGTGCTGGAAACCGCCAAGGGCCGGGTGGCGGTGATGCAGGTGCAGGGGCGCTCGTTCATCCAGCCGCCGCTGGAAAACCCCTACCTCGCCGCCGCGCACGAGGCGGAGCGGCTGCGCGCGGAGGGAATCGGGCCGATCGTCGTCGATTACCATGCCGAAACCACGAGCGAGAAAATCGCCATGGGGCGCATGCTCGACGGCAAGGTTTCCGCGGTGCTCGGCACGCACACGCATGTGCAGACGGCCGATGATACGATCTTCCCCGGCGGCACCGGCTATCTAACAGACGCGGGGATGTGCGGCCCGGAGGAATCGATCCTCGGCCGCAACATCGATTCGGTGGTGTGGCGTTTCCGCACCGGCATGCCCACACGTTTTCCCATCGCCAAAGGCGCTACCCGCCTGTGCGGCGCGATCCTCGATGTGGATGTGGCCAGCGGCGCGTGCCTGTCCATCCGGCGGTTCTCGGAATTGTATCCGGAAACCGGCGCGGATGCTCCGGACAGCGGCGACGCGCCGATCAGCGACGCGCCGTGAGTAAATCTGAAGAATCGATTCAACCACAGATGGACGCAGATTAACGCGGATATTCAAAGAGTTGGATCAAATTTCAGTTTTATCCATAGGGTTTCAGTCTTGTTTGTGTGAAACTCTGACAATTAACGTCCATCTGCGTCCATCTGCGGTTCATTTCTGTCTCCTGAATCACCCAAGTCCTGATCGCGTTCGAGTTTTTTCTTCTCCCGCGCCTCGCGGAAGAAGGTCTGGAGCAGATGCAGGCATTCGTCGCCGAGCACGCCGGAGAAAACCTCGCAGCGATGATTGAGTGGCGGGTTTGCATCCAACAAATTGATCCATCCGCCGGCCGCGCCGCCTTTTGGATCGGGGCAGCCGAAGACCACGCGTTGGGGACGGCAGTGGACGATGGCGCCGGCGCACATCGGGCACGGTTCCTTGGTCACATAGAGTGTGCAGTTTTCCAGCCGCCAATCGCCCATGGATTCCTGCGCGGCGGTGAGGGCGAGCATTTCCGCGTGGGCGGTGGCGTCGCGCAGAGTCTCCACCTGGTTCCATGCGCGGGCGATGATGCGGCCCTCGCGCACGACCACCGCGCCCACCGGCACCTCGCCGGCGGCATAGGCTTTGCGGGCCTCGCGCAGCGCCTGCGCCATGAAATGCGCGTCGCTGTGAAGGTCGATGATCGGCTCTTCCTCGCTCACGGCTTCACGGTGACCGGCCAGCCGGGAAATTGCGTCGCGCCGGGCTTGCTGACATCGGTGAAACGCGGCCAGCACTCGAAGACGACCTCGCCGGCAGCCTTGCGGAAACGGATCAGGCCATAGCCATCGGCCCAGCCTTCCTTGGGCGTGATCGGGGATTTCCCGTCCTTTTCCCAGGCGGTGATGCGGGTGCGATCCGGGTGGGGATTGGCATAGGCGATCATGGTGATCTTGTTGTCGAAGCCATCGAGGTAATCGCCGGTCCATGGCAGCGGCGAGTCCGGCACCGGATTGGCACCGGGTTTCTCATCCTCCGGCCACCACCAGCGGCCATAGTAAGTATTGCAAATGGCGGGCGGCACGAAGGCCCACGGGCCGTCGCGGAATTCGTCGATGCCGTGATGGATCACGGTCGCGAGGTGCTGGTCGCCGCCGATGTGGACGGCGCCGGCCTTGCGGATGAGTTCCAGCGCGCGGCGGCGGCCGGACTGCGGCCAGCCGTTCGAATCGAGATCGGCGTGCAGGCGGTTCTTGACGTTGCCATGCAGGTGCGCGCCGCCGCAGAAGCCGGTCTGCGAAAGCACCGCCTTCATCGCCACGCCCTCACTCATGCCGGACCAGGCGTCGAGAAAGGCCTCCTGGCGTTTGCCTAACAACTCGAGACCGGGGGTGTCGATGACCTTGGGATCATACTTCGGATCGAGGATGTGGTCGGGACGCGGGCCTTTCATCGGATGCCGTCCGCGCGGGCCGGTCTTGAACTTGCGGTCCTCGATGATGGCGAAATCCACACCGCCTAACAGCAGCCGCGTGTAGTAAACGCCGATGCCCTGCTCGACCGGCGCGGGGTCGTAAGGATCGGGCAGGTGCGCGGTCTGCTGGCGCTCGACCATTTTGACATATTCCGGATGGAAGAAATAACCGCCGTCGTCGCCGGATGCGAACTCGGCCTTCTTGCCGCCCTCGCCCCACAGGTTGCCCTGGCCGATGTCGTGGTCGTCGGGGATGGTGACGCAGGGGCGCTCGCGGAAGATATCACGAAACGCGAGGCCGAACTTGAGCCATGCGGCGGTGTGTTCCTTGTGGTCGTAGGACTGGTCGCCCGCGAAAAACACCAGGTCGGGGTCCTGATGGTTGATGTTGCGGACGAACTCCGGGCGCAGGTCGCGGTCCTTGTTCGAATTGCAGTTGAGCGCCGCGAGAACGATCTCGTCCTTGTCTTTGGGATTCCTGCGCACGAGTCCCTGGAAGCTCGCGTTTTCACCGTGAAGGAGACGATAGGGCACATCCCTGGAATCGTCCCAATCGGGAATCCGGAAGGTGGTGGACCAGCCGAGGTCGTTGACTTTTTGCCGGGCGATTTCCCGCCACTCGCCGTCGCGTTTCACTTCCAACCGCACCTCGCGGGTTTCATCCGGATAGAGCGGATAGAGCTGGGCGCTGAGTTTCAGCACGCGGTCATGCACGGTGTAGATTCCGAAGCCGACCACCTGGTCGCGCGGCACCTTGAGATCGATGATCGCGCTTTTTTTCCGGTTCCACCAGTCGTTCACGCAAAGCGAATCCTCGCCTTTTTCAAACGGCGCGCGGACCGGCGGTTCGCCGTGCTCCGCGGCGCACAGCGGCAGGACACAAAGCATCAATGGAATGAGATATCTCATGACTTGTTTGCTGACGTTCGTGATATGTGGACCGCTCCGCTCACTTGAGTTTCACGGTGATCTCCGGCTTCACCTCGGCCTTGACGCCGTCAATCCCCTTGAGCGCTTCCATCGCCGCGGCGGGATTGTCCTGATCGACGGCGGCGAGCTTTTTGAAATTTTCGGGTTTCTCCATCAGCTTGTTCATGTCCATTTCCATCAGAGTGATGGTGTCGCCGTCGCGGTGGGTGGCGTTGGTTTCGGCGATGCCGGAAGCGGCCACCAGCTTGTAGCTGATCTTCATGTCGGCGAACATCTGCTTCATCATCTCCATGGCCTGGGGGTCGTTGAGTTCTTCGGCGGCTTCCGCCTTGTCTTCCGCGCCGGGCTTGTCGGCATCCTTGTCATGGTCCGGGCGGATGGTGAGCACGCCGTCCTTGTAGATGAAGGTGATGGGTTTCTTGTCGGCCGCGTCGGGCTTGGCCGCGTCCGGCATGCCCTGGGGAGTGGCCATCTGGTTCATCGAGTCCTCGGTGGAAACACGCAGCTTGTTGATGTCCGCGAAACGGTAGGTGACGCGCGCGCCCTTCGCATCGCCCACCGTGACCGGCTCGATCTTCTCGAAGGTGACGCCCTCGCCGAGTTCGCCGGCGCGTTCCTTCGCCTTCTCTTCGGAGAGCATCTCCTTGAGCGGATCCTGCGCCGCGGCACCCTCGCCGCCGAGTTCGCCGGCGAACTGGTTCATCATGGCGAGCATCTGGCCGCTGAGACGGGTTTCCTCGACGAGCGTGCCGGAACCGTCCTTGTTCAGGGTGATGGTGGTTTCGTGCTGGAAGCACGCTGAGAGCGCGAGCGCCGTCACGGCTGCGAGGAACGCGGTGAGGATTTTTTTGAAGTTCATGATGGTGGTGGTTTGATGTGACGGCTCCCAACATGCGCCGGGGCCATATCGCGGCAAGCCAATTCATATCGTAAACAGGAACACTATCGCCTTGTCGCATGGTAATCCACGGGGAATCGTGACCGCGATGAATCCCACAACCGGACACTCGAATGTGGCGCGTCGCGACTGGCTGAAACTCGCCGGTCTCGGCGGACTGGCCACGGGAATCACCACGTCCGCCAGTGCCGCAAAGCCCGCATCGCGCCCACGCCCGGTGCGCGGGGTGGTCTTTCTGGTTTCCGACGGCATGAGCCCCGGAGTGCTGACGATGGCCGAGGCGTTTTCACAGATCACCCGCAAGCGCGGCACCCGCTGGTGGCGGATGCTCGACGAGCGCGCCGCCGCGTGCGGGCTGATGGACACCGCTGCCGCCAACTCGCTGGTCACCGACTCCGCCGCCGCCTCTTCCGCATGGGGCGGAGGGCAGCGCGTGCGCAACGGCCAAATCAACATCGACGCCGAGGGCCGCGAGATCACGCCGATCGCCGCCATTCTCAAACAGGCCACCGACGCGCGCATCGGCCTGGTCACCACCGCCACTGTCACCCACGCCACGCCAGCCGGATTCGCCGCCAGCGCGGCCCGGCGCAATGACGAGCACCTCATCGCCCCGCAATATCTCGACCGCGTGGAAGTGATTCTCGGTGGCGGCTCCGCGTTTTTCGACCCCAAGCGGCGCGCCGACCGCCACGACCTGTTCGCCGATTATGAATATGCCGGCTATCAGGTCGTCCGGCATCGCGATGAAATGAAAGCCGCGCGCTCGGAGAAACTACTCGGCCTTTTCACCCGCGGCCACCTGCCGTTCTCCATCGACCGCGCGCACAGCGAAACACTCATGGCACGCGTTCCCACGCTGGCGGAAATGGCGGAAGCGGCGCTGACCCGCTTTCTAACCGACCAGCGGCCGTTCTTGCTGCAAGTCGAGGGCGCGCGCATCGACCACGCCGCACACCTCAACGACATCGGCGGTCTGCTCCACGACCAGATCGCCTTCGACGAAGCGCTCGAGCGTGTCTTCGAACTCACCGCCGGCCACGACGACATCCTGGTGGTGGCCACCAGCGATCACGGCAATGCCAACCCCGGCCTCAACGGCATGGGCGGCGGCTACGCGGACAGCACGCAGTTTTTCGAGCGCATCGTCCGGCTCAAGGCCTCGCACGAGCGCGTGTTTTCCGATTGGAGAAAACGCGGCAACGGCAGTCCCGCGGATCTCGCCGCACTGGTTTCCGACCGCCTCGATTTCAAACTCCGCCCCGATGAAACCGAGGCATTGCACGCCATCCTGAAAGGCCGGGACGTCACCGAGTGGAACCACCTGCTCGACAAGCCCGAAGGCCTGCTCGGCCAGTTCATCGGCAATCACACCGGCATCGGCTGGACCGGCACCACCCACACCACCGACCCCACGCTCGTCAGCGCCAGCGGCCCGCAGGCCGAGCGCTTCTCCGGCATGGTGAAAAACACCGACGTCTTCCGCCACCTGGTGGAAATGCTCGGCTGAGTGCCATCTTCGCCCATCACCCCGGATCTCGCCACGCCACCCCATTCCGGCTATGGCCTCACCCATGGCAGGAATGGAGCGGAGTGACATGGACAGGAGCGCATTCGACAGGCCCACTGGGGTGCGACCGGCGGGGGCGAGGGCTGGAAAATCCGGGGATTCTCGTTGATCCCTGCTACTCAACCCTGACCCGCAAATCCCGCAGGCTCCACAGCACACCTGCCGCAGGCTTGCCATTCCCGCGCATGCGCCTGCGCCGTCTTGCCGCTTCTCCGTGAACCGCTCCCGCGCCGCCGCGAATGCCTCGTTCACGAACGCCTTGCTGCCGATCACCGCGCCATCCGTGAAATACCTCACCCGATGCCGCAACATCACCGCCATCCGCACATCCGGCAAAACCGTCTCGTTGTCCTTCGATGACAGCATCTCCGCCGTGTTCGTCGTGACTGTAGCGGTCTGTGAACGTCACTGGATGTCCGCCCTGCCCTTCTTCCTCCCCTCCGCCGAATCCTTCCATGGTGCCAGCCAGTGCGCCCGTCTCATACCCTCAACTTGAGATCCGCAGCCCGCATCGCAAGCAGATTATCTACTTTTTGTCAGTCATTTTGTATTCCAAGCAGGGTATCGAGTAGGGTATCACCTTATTCCCCCCCTTCAGTTCAAAGATGTAGTATGATTCAATTTCTTTTCGCTTCATGTCAATGATATCCAAAGGGAACGCTCTCCATTCAGTCTGCCGCGTGGCGGTGGGCCTGCTTTCCTTGGTCTTGATTTTCGGGACCGCCGTCCCTTTGATTCGCGGCAACGCTTGGTGGATACGTGTCTTTGATTTTCCGCGAATCCAGATCGCCGCACTGATCGGGTTGGGGCTGGCCGGCTATGCGTTGCTGCGTCTTTGCGGGCGATTGCGGGCCTGGGATTACGCGCTGGCTGCGCTGGCTGGATTGGCGCTGCTCTGGCAGCTATATTCCATCGCTCCCTATACGGCGTTGTATCCCCCCGAAATGGCGCAAAGCCGCTTCCAAAACGATGCCAACCGCGTCTCGGTGTTAGCCTTCAACGTGCTCTCCGATAATCGGAAGGTGGAAGCGCTGCGCAACCTCATTCGCGACCACGATCCCGATATCATCCTGCTCAGCGAAACGACACCTTGGTGGCTGGATCAGCTCAATGGCTTGGAAGACGACTATCCGCACACCTTATTCCAGCCGCAGGAGAATCATTACGGAATGCTGCTTTATTCCAGACTGGAACTGGAAAATCCCGAGATTCGCTTTTTGTTCGAGCCTGGCATTCCTTCAATTCGCACTCAGGTGCGGCTTCGCTCGGGAACCGGCGTGACCTTATATGGCGTTCATCCACGCCCTCCCGGGCTCAAAATTCCCGACAAGGAGGAGGACAGCGAGCGGGCAGACTCCGTCATGCGGGACGCCGAGTTGCTCTCGGTTGCCAAAGAGGTGAAGAAACTGGGGGACATGCCGGTCATCGTCGCCGGGGATTTCAACGACGTCGCCTGGTCTCACACCACCCACCTTTTTCAGCGGATCGGAGGACTGCTCGACCCACGGGTGGGCCGGGGCCTGTTCAACTCCTTTGACACCAGAAGCCGCCTCCTGCGCTATCCGCTGGATCACGTCTTCGCAACCCGGCATTTTCTAGTGGTTGAGCTGCGTCGCCTTCCCGATGTCGGATCCGACCACTTTCCCATGCTCGTGGTATTCGATTATGATCCCGGCTCAGTGCCCAACGAAGAGCCGCAGTCGGACGCAGGCGACAAACAGGAAGCCGAGAAGGCCATCGAGAAAGGCAAGGCTAATGAATGATCGATAAGGCTGATTCAATTCATTTACTCTAACCAATGCCGAAAAGGTAGGGTTTCTACCCAATGGATCAGCCTCCTTAACCGCATAGTCTCATTCAGTCGGCCTCATGCTCAGAGCCGGCAGCCAAGCAAAGAACACCAAAGACAAAAGAAAGAAACACTACTGAATACGCATGCAAGCCCTTGGACCCGTGCAGGACAATTTGCGCGGAATTTCGCGGTGGGTGGAACCGTGGCCTTCGCATTCGCGATCCCTCATGCCATCGCCGACGACGAATACGAATGGGATTCGAGCTGGGCCTCCATGAGGAGGAATGGTATGATCCGAGTGATTGGTTCAACGATGACGACAAGATCGACTACGAGGAATACGGCTACGACGACAGCTACTACTCGGAATCCCTATTGGAACCGCTACGGCGACTACGGCTACGACTACACGGATTACGAGCCGGCCGTCGTTCGCTACGACTACTTCTACCAGTGGTCGCCTGAGGATCAGGACTGGACCGAGGTGAAGGGCGACAAGGCCGAGACCAAGGGTGCCAAGCGGGACCACTCATTCGCCTTGCTGGAGACCAGCTCCGGGAAGACGGTGCTTGTGGATTTCGGGCCGAAAGCCCAGCTCGACAAGGTAAAGCTCCAGAAGGGCAACAAAATTCAGGTGCGTGGTCCCCGTGAGAAGCCCGGCGGCAAATACGTGCTCGTCGCCCACCAGGTGAGCGCTATTAATCGCGACAAGAAGGATAAGAAGGAAAAAAACGAATTGCATGTGTGTCGCCCTGAGCTGTGGCGGCAATGCATGAGGCCCTCCCGGAGAGATGCGGGCGGATTTTCATGCATGGCGGCCTGATTGGTGTCAGCCCGCCTTCACCCGTCCGGGGCTCCACCGGCCGAACCCTGGAAAAGTAAATTACCAGTAGCTACTAAACCAGTTGCGCATCGACCGCATGCCTCCATCTTGGTAACATGAATACAACCCTAGCACTCCTGATTGCCGGGACCCTCAGCCTCGGAGCCGCCCGCGCCAAGGCCGAGACTGTCGAAAAAGCCGAGGATCGCGTCGAGAATCTCGTTGACGCGATCCTCGGCCTCGACAGACAACATAAAAACGTCGTGGTCATTGTCGTCCGCGGTGATGTCAAACTTGAAATCACAAACGTCCAGTCGGCCGTCGGCGACAGTCGGTTGCTGATGCTCGACTATATCAGCCCGGCCGACGGCAAGACCTACCAGGCCGCCGTCGATGTCACGGACGTGTTGCTGATCGAAGAGCGTCCGAAGAAGTGAGCCATCAAGTTCCGCCAGCCGGAGGATTCACAGCTTCGGTGGTATCGGCAATAGACCATGGCCACCGCTACGGGCGGGAGGCCCGGCATCCATACTGAACTACCATCCGCGGCGCAGGGCGGTGAGCGCCGCTTGGTCGATGCCGCCCGAGTCATGGGCCGCCGGCGCGCCGGCGGAACGCTTTTCCGAAATGGTGAAAATCACCCAAACCTTCCGCCACTTCGCGGAAATGCTTGATTGAACCCCAGGTGTCCGGACTCCAAACCCGGATCACAGCCCGCATGACCGTTTTTCATAACTCTCTAACCATAAGCACTCACGGAAAAAATGTCTCAGGTGAGACATTTTTTCTGCAAGCGGTTGGAATCAGAGGGTTGGGAGTGATTTTGCTCATTTGAAACGGAATCGTGAGTTGGCGGGGTTTGGCTTGCGCCCCGCCGCTTGTGCGATCCGGGGCGATGTGATTGCATGCCCGCCACCTGCCGATGAATGTCCTGCTGCTCGCCGTTCTGGTTTCCGTGCTCTATTTGGCCGCCTATCACACTTATGGGCGATGGCTGGGCCGGAAAATCTTCGAGCTTTCCGCGGCGCGGGTATGTCCGTCGCGCGAGTTCGAGGATGGGCGCGATTATGTGCCGACCTCGCGCGGCGTGGTGTTCGGGCATCATTTCACTTCGATCGCGGGCACGGGTCCGATTGTGGGTCCGGCGATCGGGGTGATCTGGGGCTGGGTGCCGGCATTGCTGTGGGTGGTGTTCGGCTCGATTTTCATCGGCGCGGTGCACGATCTCGGCTCGCTGGTGGTGAGTTTGCGCAACCGGGGGAAATCGGTGGGCGATCTGGCGGGTCAGTTGGTCGGGCCGCGGGTGAGGCTGCTTTTCATGTTGGTGCTTGTGCTGGCACTCACCTTGGTGCTGGCGGTGTTCGGGCTGGTGATCACGAAGGTGTTCCAGCAGTTTCCCACGGCCATTTTCCCGTGCCTGGTGCAGATTCCGCTGGCGGTGGTGATCGGGCTGTGGCTGCACCGCAAGGGCGCGGGCATCACGGGGGCCTCGCTGGTGGCGCTGGCGTTGATGTATCTGGCGGTGTTTTTCGGCGATGCGGGGCCGTTGCATGCGTTCAACACGACGCTCGCAGCGATGCCGGTGTGGGCGTGGACCACCTTGCTTTTGATCTATTGTTATATCGCCTCGGTGCTGCCGGTGTGGACCTTGTTGCAGCCGCGGGATTTCATCAACTCGCTGCAATTGCTCTCGATCCTCGGCCTGCTGGTGGTGGGACTGGCGGCGGCCGGCATTTTCGGCGGCGCGGCGGATGCGGAGGGCGCGCGGCCGGTGTTGGAAATGGCGGGTCCGGCGTTCCAGTGGAACCCGGAGGGCGCGCCGATGGTGATGCCGTTCCTGTTCATCACCATCGCCTGCGGCGCGGTGAGCGGATTTCATTGCCTGGTGAGCAGCGGCACCAGCAGCAAGCAGTTGCGCTGCGAAAGCGAGGCGCGCTTCGTCGGCTACGGCTCGATGCTCACCGAGGGTTTTCTCGCCACACTGGTGATTCTCGCCTGCGCGGCGGGTCTGGGCCTCGGGCTCAAGGTGGACGGTGCGGTTTTGCGCGGAGCCGAGGCATGGCAGCACCAGTATGCGAATTTCGGTGCGGCCGGCGGACTGGCGGCCACCATCGGCGCGTTCGTGGCCGGCAGCGGGAACTTCCTCGCCGCCATCGGCATCCCGACGACGGCGGCGGTGGCCTTGATGGGCGTGTTCGTGGCCTCGTTCGCCGCCACCACGATGGACAGCGCCTGCCGCCTGCAACGCTACGTGATCCAGGAGCTGGCGGGGTCGTTGCGCACGAAACAAACGACCGGTGGTGGCGCGCTTGGCGGATTTTTCGCCGGCAGCCATGGAGCCACCTTGCTCGCGGTGGCGGTGGCCGGCGCGCTGGCGGCCATCCCGCCGGCCGGCGCGGAGTGGAACCTGAAAAATGCGGGCAACGGCGGCATGCTGCTGTGGCCGCTGTTCGGCGCGATGAACCAGCTCGTCGCAGGGATTTCGTTCATCGTCATCATTTTCTACGTCCGCCTCGCCCGCAAGCCGGTGTGGTTTCTCATCCCGCCGATGATCTTCATGCTGGCGATGCCGCTGTGGGCGCTGGTGCTGCAAGTCTTCACCGGCACCGGCGCGGCACCCTCGTGGCTGGCCACCGGCAACTGGCCGCTGGTCGCCATCGGCGCGGTTTCCATCGCACTGGAAATCTGGCTCATCATCGAGGCATGCGTGCTTTGGAAAAACCGTGATATCTTGTCCGTGTCGGAAACCCAAAACATGGAGGTATCATGAAAACGATCGAATCCGTTGGTGAAATCCGCACCGCGCTCGAGGAAACCGCCGGCATCGCCGGACGGCGCGTGCTCGTCCCCACCATGGGCGCGCTGCACCGCGGCCACATGGATCTCATCAAGCGCGCCCGCCACGACGCCGGCCCCGATGGCACGGTCATTGTCTCGATTTTCGTCAACCCGATCCAGTTCGACCGCAAGATCGACCTCGACCACTACCCGCGGCCGGTCGAGAGCGATCTGGAAAAATGCATGGCCGTCGGCGTGGATGTCGTGTTCATGCCGCACGCCGATGATATCTATCATCCTGACCGCTCGGTTATGGTGACTGAGTGCTCGCTCTCGCGTTTTCTGTGCGGCTCGTCGCGGCAAGGTCATTTCGACGGCGTCTGCACGGTGGTGCTCAAGCTGTTCCTGCTCACCGGCTGTCACGCGGCAGTGTTCGGCGAGAAGGACTATCAGCAACTCGCCATCATCCGCCGCATGGTGCGCGACCTGAACGTGCCGGTGGAAATCCTCGCCTGCCCGACGGTGCGCGAAAACGACGGGCTTGCGATGTCATCGCGCAACGTGCGTCTTCACCCGCGCCAACGGGCCGACGCGCCGCGCATTTACCGATCGCTGTGTGAAGCGGCGAAGCTGAAAAGCGTGCCGGAAATACTCGCCGCCGCCCGCGCCGGAATCGAGGGCTCTGATATGGCGGAGATTGATTACCTCGCGTTGGTGGACGCGGAGAGCATGCAGCCGGTCGAATCGCTGGAACGTCCCGCCATACTCGCCACGGCGGTGTTTTATGGCGACGTGCGGCTAATCGATCACGTATACGCCGGCTGATTCTTATCAGCGCTTGCGCGAGTCATGCAGGCGCTGTGCATAACGCTTGGCGTATTCGCCGGCCTGCGGGTTGTCGAGCGTGGCGACGACCCATGAGTCCGGAACCTCCCTGTCCATGTGCAGGCGCTTCAATGCATTGATGAGGTAGAGGGTGGAATACTCGTCGTTTTCCCGGGCGAGTTCGGCGAGCAACAACTGGCGCGCCTTGGGGTTTCCGGTCGTGTGCATGGTCTCGGCGGCGAGCGTGCGGATCACGGAGTGCGGATCGTTGACCATGCCATGGGCAATGGCATCCTCGTGCTTCAGCAGCATGCCGAGCAAGCCCCAGTAGCGCTTCACCGGATGCTCGGAAAGGGTGGCCTTGTCCAACAGCATATAGTTCGCCGCTTTGCCAGCCGTCGCCTCGAAGGCGAGATCCACCAGCGCCTCGTGCTCGAATTCCGGCTCGCGCACCACCTCGGCAAGCGGACGGCCGCCGCACAACTTCGCGAACATCGGCTCGGGCACCACGCCGGTGTCCTTGGTTTGCACCATCGCATCGCGCAGTTTCGCGCGAATGGCCGCGAGGCGTTCCGCATGTGCCGGGTCCTCGACGAGATTCCGGATTTCCCAAGGATCGGCCTGCAAGTCGAACAATTCTTCAACCGGCTGAGGCGCCCGCCAGATCCGGCGGTGCGCTTGATCCAGCACCCCATTCTTTTGAGCCGCCTCGCGCCACGCGACCCACGACGGCATCGAGAACTGGTACTCGCTGTATGGCGCAGCCGGGAGATGCGGCGTGAAGCGCCGGATGTATTTCCAGCGGCCGTCCGTCCAGCTGCGGCGCATGCCATAGATTTCATCGAAACGGTCGGCATACAACCATATGCCGTCACCGGACTCCCTGCGATGCTTGCCGAGAAACGCGCGGCCTTGCATGTAATCCGGAATTTCCAGCCCGGCGAGCGACAGCAGGGTGGGGGCGAAATCCACGAAGGAAACCAACTCGTCCACCGCCTCACCCGGCCCGAACGGGGAAAGATGCCGCCATTTTTCCGGCACCCGGACGATCAGCGGCACATGCACGCCGGTCTGCTTGAGGTAGCGCTTGCCGCGCGGCAGAGGGCCGGCGTGATCGGAGTAGTAAAAGACGATCGTGTCGTCCGCGAGACCGCGGGTTTCCAGTTCATCGAGCAATCGGCCCACCTGCGAATCGAGTTGACTCATTTTGTCGTGATACGCCGCGATGTCCTCACGCACCTCCGGCAGATCGGGAAGATAGGGCGGGACATCCACTTCGGATGGCTTCAGGCGCCGCGGACCCTTGCCGCGCTTTGCAGGGAAAAGCGAACTCTCGTGGCTGACGGTGAGATTGAAAATCGCGAAAAACGGCTGGCCCTCACCGCGGTTCTTGTAATGGGCCTTGTTCGAACTGTCGTCCCACCATCGCTGGTCATTGCCCTTGATGTTGTAGTCGGTCTTCGTGTGGTTGGTGCAATAATAGCCGGCATCCCGCAGATGGGCCGCATGCGGGCGGATGTGGGAAGGAATCGCATGCCGGCTGCGCATGTGCTGCGTCCCCATGCTCGGCGCGTAAACGCCGGTCAGGATCGTCGAGCGCGCCGTCGCGCAGACCGGGGAGTTCGCATAGGCCTGCCGGAAAAGCACCCCTTCCGCCGCCAGCCGGTCGAGACCCGGAGTCGATGCCTGCTTGTTGCCGAAACACCCGAGCCAATGCGCCCCGTTGTCCTCGCTGGTGATCCATAGAATATTCGGCCGCGCGGGCTCCGCAGCGTGCAGCGCAAGCGAAACCATCCAACTCAATAACAGAAAACGCATGCCCGCAATACGCCTGCCCATTACCGGAGTTGACAACCAAATTCACCCTTCCCATCCCCAAACCGCCATGACCCTGCTCGCACAGCGATCCCGCGCAAATCCTACGTGCCAAAAAAATGTCTCAGCTGAGACATTTTTTTGGCAATGCAATGAACATCAATCGGTGGAGTCGATCCGCCGCGAGTCGAAGGACCGGCTGCGGGGCACCTGCCGGTCATGGCTGGTTCGCGAAATGATCCCAGCCTCCGGACAGTTGTTCTCCTTCGCCCGCCTCCACCATGCGTCCGATCACGGTGAGCGGGATATCCGGAAATTCAGTGGGCCAATCTTCCGTCAGTCCCTGCAACTTCGCCGGTTCCATCGCCAGCAGCAGTTCGAAATCTTCCCCGTCATTCAGCGCCTGCGCGGAATCGCAGCCCGCTGTCACCGGCAATGCCCCCCGCTCCAGCACGAAACCGCAGCCACTCGAATCCGCCATGCGCGGCAAATCCTTCGCCAGGCCATCCGAGATGTCCATCATCGCCGTCGGCTTGTATTTGGATACCAACCAGTCTGCTTCTTTAAGCCGGGGAGTGAAATCGAGGTGTTTGCCGGTTTGGAAAGAGCCCCCCAAGGTGCCGGTGACGAGGAGCATGTCGCCCGGTTTCGCAGTGGATCGCAAGGTGAGGTGCTCGCGGGCCACGCTGCCGGTGGCGGCAATGGAGATGACCGCCGCGGAACCCTCCGGCACGCGCGAGGTTTCGCCGCCCGCCAGCACGGCATGGTGGGCCTGCAGGCAGCGGCCGATGCCGCGGTAGAGGTCTTCCATCCATTCCAGCGGTGTTTCAGGAGGGACCGCCAGTGTCACCAGAAAATAGCGGGGTTTTCCACCCATCGCCGCGAAATCGGACATCACCCTGGCCACGGCTTTCCAGCCCACCGCTTGCACCGGAGTTTCCGGCAGGAAATGCACGCCGGCCACCATGGCGTCGGTTTTGAGCAGGAGAAATTCGCCGTTTCCGGAGTCAATCACGGCGCAGTCGTCGCCGGGTCCCGCGAGCGGATCGGGATCGCGCGGGGTCAGTTTCACCAAGCGCGCGATCAACGCGTCCTCGCCGATGTCTCGCAGCGTGTTCACGGAATCAAACCGATCGGAATGTCATAGTAACGGGCGGCGAAAGTCACACCGACCGTGGCACCGTTGAAGCAGAAGTGCGCGGCGATGGGCGCCCACAGCGAGCCGGTTTTCTCGTAGAGCAGCACCAGCACGACGCCGAAGATGAACAGCGGAACGATGGCGGTGAGATGGCCGTGGGCCGCGGCGAAAACCAGGGATGTGCAGAACGCGGCGGCGGTGATGCCCCCGTATTTTTTCAAAAGCGGGTAAAGATAACCCCGGAAGACGATTTCCTCGCACAATGGCGCGGCGACCACCGCCGCGAAGGCCATCAGCCCGAGGGTTACCGGATCGTTGGTTTCGCGCAGCAATTTTACCGTGTCCTGGGTCGTTTCCACACCCATTGATTCCATCCACTCGACGTAGCCCGCGTAGTAGAGCCCGCCGGCGACGAGCCACATGAAGAGCACCGCGCCCGGTGCGAGCAGGAAGACCCATGGCCACGAGGGCCAGCGCAGGCCGAGCCATTTCACGGGCCCGCAGCGGCTCATGATCGTCAGCGCGACCAACCCGGCCATGGCGAATTGGAAACCGATGTTGCTGGCGAGCGTGTTGGCATCGAGAGTGAGTTCCTTGTCGCCTGCGACACTGACCGCGAGCAGCACCAGCCCCGCGAAGACGCCGAAAACCAGCAAGGCACCCAGCAAATCCAGCGGCCGGTAAATCCACACCGGCACGCGCCCGGCGGGCGGCAACGGCGGCGGAAGCGGGGTGTGTTCTGAAATTCCGATCCGCGCTTCGGAGCGCTCTGCTGCCAGCCTTTTCCATCCCGCGGCCAGCAAAAACACCACTACCCCCGCGCCGAACGCGCAGGTCAGAACCAATAGGGTGGGATCGTCGCTCATCAGGGTGGTTGCGGAACTGCCGGCGCAAGCTGCGCCCGCTCACGCGCTCAGGCCAGTGGAAAAATCCGCGAGGAGCCGGGCAGATATTTTTTTCGGCGAATTTGAATGTCAGGACTTGCTTGCCAAACCCACGCCGATCCGGAGACTCACGCGTCATCGAAAAGAGTGGACCATCATCCGGCAGAAAGCGGAATCCCTACCGGGCGATTCTCCGCCGGGAGTATCCCGAGCCACTGATCGCGCTGCTCGCGTTCATCCTCGGCGTCTGGCTCTGGGATCACTATTTCGGCAAACCGGCCGGCTACGCACCGGGCACCGAACAAATCGCGCTGGTGAAAATCGACCGCGACCTGCGCCTCGCCGACGCGATGGCGGCCGACCCGGCCTGGCTCCGCTGGCTCGCCGGCGTGGATGAGCCGCTTGCCGCGCGCGATGTGGCGATCGAGGCGCTGGAGAAACTTTCCGTGGAAAAAGCGATGACCACCGCCGGGCTCGAAGCCTATTCCATCATCCTGGCCGATCGCGACGATCTCCCCGTCCGCAATATCCTCATCGACGCCCTGCAAGGCCACCCCGAGCCGGACATCGCGGAAACCGCCCGCCAATTGACCAATCGCGAGGGCACTTGGTGGCACGCCCGATGGCTCGCTGAAATCGAGGGGAAAACCACCCGCCCGGGCACATGGCGGGAAATACAGGATAAGGTCGCGAAACAACTCCGTCAGCGCGCCATCACGGTGCGCTCCAGTGTCTGGCTGCTCTGCGTGGCCGGACTCGCTTTTCTACCGCACACGCTTCGTTTGCTGGCAAGCGCCCCACGCGCGAGGCCCAGCGGCTACAGCGCGGCGTGGTCGCCACCGCTCGGGCTGGTCGTTTTCCTCGTCGCCACCCTGGCGTGGATCGGTTTCACGATGACTTTGGAAATCGGAATTTCCACCTTGCCCGGTCTGCACCCGATGGCCGGAATCCTGCTCGACGCCGCCGCCCGCATGCTGCCGGCGCTCATCGCGCTGGGGCTGCTTTTCCGGCGGCCATCCCATGCGGTGCGCGTGCTCGGCATGGCCCGCCCGCTCATGCCGCAAGCCATACTCGGCGTATTCTCACTGCTGGCGATCATCGACATGCTGCTCCGCCATCTGATCGGCCCCGGCGAACCGCAGCCCGGCGGCGGCCTCAGCCTTGGCGATGCCGGACTCTGGGGGCTCGCCTTCATGCTCACTTCGGCCTGTCTGCTCGCGCCGCTCGCCGAGGAAATCCTCTACCGCGGCGTGCTTTTCCGCTCGCTCTGGGGACGGCTCGGCACCCTGCCCGCAGCGGTCATTTCATCCGGCATCTTCGCATTGCTCCACTTCTACGATGGCTACGGGCTGGCCAGCGTCGGCATATTCGGCATCGCCTGCGCCCTGCTCTACGCCGCCACCGGCTCGCTCGCCGCATGCATCGGCCTGCACGTGCTCTACAACACCGTCATCAAGCTGCCCGATTGGCTGGTTTACCACGCCCCGCTCGGCTGAAAACCCGGCCACAGTTCCGCTGGCGAAGCGGCGATTCGCGCCTAGGGTGCGTCCCCGCCACCCGCAATGCACGACTCGATCCGCCTCCACGGCTGCCGCCAGCACAACCTGCGCAACCTCGACCTCGAAATCCCCCTCGGGAAACTCACCGTCGTCACCGGTCCTTCCGGCTCGGGAAAATCGTCGCTCGCCTTCCACACCCTCTACGCCGAAGGCCAGCGCCGCTACGTCGAAACCTTCTCGCCATACGTCCGGCAGTTCTTCGACCGCATGGACAAACCGGACGTCGATTCCATCGAAGGCATCCCGCCCGCCATCGCCATCGAGCAGAAAAACCACGTCCGCACCACCCGCTCGACCGTCGGCACTCTAACGGAAATCAACGATTACCTCAAACTCCTCTACGCCCGTCTCGCCACCGGCCACGACCCCGAAACCGGCGAGGAAATCCGCCCCGACACCCCTGAGTCCGCAGCCGCATGGACCGCGGAAAATCTAACAGGCAAGCCACTGCTCGTCACTTTCCCCATTCCCGTGCCAGCAGGCACTACCGCCGACGAACTCTTCCCCTTCCTCAACTCCCAAGGCTACCTCCGAATCCTGTTAGATGGCGAAGTCGTCAGAACCGACGAGCCACCCCAATCTCAAATTTCAAATCTCAAATCTCAAATCGACGTCATCCAGGACCGCCTCACCCTTAATAAATCCACCCGCCCGCGCCTCCTCGAAGCCCTCGAAGCCGCCTTCCACCTCGGCAAAGGCCACGCCACCATTGTTGACCCTTCTTTCTTCGACGTTCGACGTTCGATGTTCGATGTTCAGCGTTCCTTCTCCACCACCTGGACCAACCCCCGCACCGGTTTCACCCTCCGCGCCCCCACACCCGCGCTGTTTTCCTTCAACTCCCCGCTCGGTGCCTGTCCGAAATGCCGCGGCTTCGGACGCGTCATCGGCATCGACCTCGAAAAAGCCGTCCCCGATCCCACCCTCTCCATCGCACGCGGAGCCATCCGCCCCTTCCAGGGCGAGCGCGGCGAGGAATGCCAGCGCGACCTCATACGCAACTGCAGGGAACGCGGCATCGACATCCACACCCCATGGGAGGATCTAAGCGACGACGAGCGCGAATGGATCCACTACGGCGACCAGGGGAGCGCGGGCGTCTCGCCCGCTTCTTCACCCCCCGACATGGAAGCCCTCGAAGCCCTCTGGGAATCCGGCGGATGGTATGGCGTCAAAGGCTTCTTCGACTGGCTCGAAACCAAGGCCTACAAGATGCACGTCCGCGTCTTCCTCTCCCGCTACCGCTCCTACACCACCTGCGCCACCTGCCGCGGCAAGCGCCTCCAACCCGAGTCCCTCTGCTTCAAAATCAACGGACTCACCCTCCCCGACCTCTGGTCCCTATCCATCACCGACCTTCTCCCCTGGTTCTCCTCACTGATCACCGATCACTCGGCACGCGGCACTTCCACCGACCCCACCCTCCACCTCGTTCTAACAGAAATCCACTCCCGCCTACGCTACCTCGACGAAGTCGGCCTCGGCTATCTCACCCTTGACCGGCCCACCCGCACCCTCTCCGGCGGCGAGGTCGAGCGCGTCAACCTCACCGCCTGCCTCGGCGCCTCTCTAACAGGCACGCTGTTCGTGCTCGACGAACCCACCGTCGGCCTCCACGCCCGCGACATCGACCGCCTCACCGCCGTCATGCATTCCCTTCGCGACAAGGGCAACACGCTCGTCGTCGTCGAGCACGAACACGCCGTCATGCGCGCCGCCGACCACCTCATCGACCTCGGCCCGGCGGCGGGAGCGCACGGCGGCGAACTCGTCTATCAAGGACCGCCGCCGGAGTTTGCTAGTGTTCAGTGTTCAGTGTTCAGCAAGATAAAGAAAAAGCGCGACGCTTCTTCCCTGAAAACTGAAAACTTCAAACTAGGAACTTTGCCTTGGCTGTCCGGCCAAAAATCCATCCCCGTCCCCGCCAAGCGCCGGCAACCCACCAAAAAACAACTGCAAATCCGCGGCGCCTCCCGCCACAACCTGCGCAAGCTCGACGCCGACATCCCGCTCGGCCTCTTCACCTGCGTCACCGGCGTTTCCGGCTCCGGCAAGTCCACCTTCGCCCACGACGTCATCTATCAGAACGTCGCCCGCAAACTCGGCATCGAAACCGAAGGCGACCCCGCCCCGCTCCGTGAGATCAAGGGCACGCAACATCTTTCCGGCATCGAGCTCGTCGATCAATCCGCCGTCGCGCGCACCCCGCGCTCCACGCCCGCGGTGTTCCTCGGTGCCTTCGATTCCATCCGCGAACTGTTCTGTCAGACCGAATCCGCCAAGGCCGCCGGCTTGAAGCCCGGCTTCTTCTCCTTCAACTCCGGCGACGGCCGCTGTGACCGCTGCGCCGGCAACGGCTTCGAGAAAGTCGAAATGCAGTTCCTCTCCGACCTCTACGTCACCTGCCCCGACTGCAACGGCCGCCGCTACAAATCCTCCACCCTCGACCATACCTGGAACGGAAAATCCGTCGCCGACATCCTCGACCTCACCACCGATGAAGCCGTGGCGGCGGCTTTCAACCGCCAAGCCCATCATTCCAAAAAGGAACAGAAACTCATCGAACAAATCCAATCCGCTCTCGCACCCCTCCTCGAAGTCGGCCTCGGCTACCTAAAACTCGGCCAACCCCTCAACACCCTCTCCGGCGGCGAATCCCAACGCCTAAAACTCTGCCAGCTCCTCTCCTCTTCTCTTCCTGAAAACTCAAAACTGAAAACTAGCAAACTGCTCATCTTGGATGAGCCAACCACCGGCCTCCACTTCACCGACATCGAGCGCCTTCTAACCGTTTTCCAAAAACTCGTCGATGCCGGCCACACCCTGCTCGTCATCGAACACAACTTCGACGTCATCAAGTCCGCCGACTGGATCCTCGACCTCGGCCCCGAAGCCGGAAAACACGGCGGCCAACTCATCGCCGCCGGCCCGCCCGAACAAGTCGCCAAACATAACTCCCCCACCGGAGTGTATCTTCACGAAGCCCTCCACGGAGCGCGGACTTCAGTCCGCCCGAAACGCGGCGCAGCCACGAAATCACTGATCACTGATCACTCGGCACTGATCACTCTAAGGGGAGCCCGCCACCACAACCTCAAGAACATCTCCCTCGACATCCCGCGCGACCAATTCGTCGTCATCTCCGGCCTCTCCGGCTCCGGCAAGTCCACCCTCGCGTTCGACATCCTCTTCGCCGAGGGCCAGCGCCGTTTCCTCGACTCGATGTCCACCTACGCGCGCCAGTTCGCCGAGCAGCTGGAAAAACCCGAGATCGACCAGCTCCAGGGCCTGCCACCCACCGTCGCGATCGAGCAACGCGTCTCCCAAGGCGGCGGCAAATCCACCGTCGCCACCGTCACCGAACTCTGGAACTTCATTCGACTGTTATATTCCAAACTCGGCACACTCTATTGCCCTGACTGCCAGGTGCCCGTCGAAAAACAATCCGTCGCCGCCATCGAAAACACCATCCGCGGCCACCTGAAAAAGGGTTCTGTCAGACTCCTCGCCCCCGTCATCCGCGGCCGCAAGGGCTACCACACCGAAGTCGCCGAATGGGCGCTCAAACAAGGCTTCACCCGCCTGCTCGTCGATAAACAATTCCGCGACGCCGAAGGCTTCACCCGCCTCGAACGCTTCAAGGAACATGACATCGATGTGGAGGTTGCCAGTTTTCAGAGTTCAGTTTTCAGCAAGAATAAGACCAAGCGCGAAGCCTCTTCCCTGAAAACTGAAAACTTGGAACTGGCAAACTCCATCGCGAGAGCGTTGGACATCGGCAAAGGCATCATCCGCCTCTTCACCGCCGACAAGAAATTCATCCTCCTCTCCACCAAGTCCAGCTGCCCGTCTTGTAACCAGTCCTTCGAAGACCTCGACCCGCGCCTTTTCTCCTTCAACTCCCCGCACGGCTGGTGCCCCACCTGCCGCGGCCACGGACGCATCCCGAAGCGCCGCTTCCATCTCGACACCTCGCGTTTCGAATCGGTGTTGGAAGCCGAACTCGACGCCGATCGCGCCATCGACCGCATGGACACCGAGGAACTCGTCACCTGCCCCGCCTGCCACGGTTCCCGCCTCAACCCCATCGCCGCCAACACACGGCTGAACATATCGTATATTTCAAATATGCGATACAAGAAGGCGACCGGCACAGGCTCCAACACCGTTTCCGCCAGCGTTTCCCAAGCATCCACTGGCAAAGTTTTCAGGGCTTCGGCAGGGACGGCGACGGGAATGCCGGTGGCGGAGTTGGCGCGGATGACGATTTCGCAGGCGGCCGCGCATTTCTCCAAACTCGCATTCACCGCATCCCGCGACAAGCTCATCGCCCGCGACATCCTGCCCGAGATCCGACAACGTCTCTCCTTCCTCGAAGAAGTCGGCCTCGGCTACCTTCAACTCGACCGCTCCGGCAACACGCTCTCCGGCGGCGAATCCCAGCGCATCCGCCTCGCCGCCCAGCTCGGCTCCAACCTCCGCGGCGTGCTCTACGTGCTCGACGAGCCGACCATCGGCCTCCATCCGCGCGACAACGCGGCGTTGCTCAAAACCCTGCTCAAACTCCGCGACCACGGCAACTCGCTCATCGTCGTCGAGCACGACGAGGACACCATTGCGGCCGCCGACCACCTCATCGACCTTGGGCCGGCGGCGGGGCGACTCGGGGGTGAGGTCGTGTATCAAGGGCCGCCGCCGGCAGTTGATAGTTTTCAGTGTTCAGTTTTCAGTAAGAAAGGGAAGAAGCGCGAAGCCTCTTCCCTGAAAACTGAAAACTTGAAACTAGCAAACTCTCCCACCCTCCGCGCCCTCACCCACCCGCTCGTCCACCCCACCCGCGGCGACCGGCGCGAGGTGAAAAAGAACCACCCGTTCCTCAAACTAACAGGCTGCCACGCGAATAACCTGAAGAACCTCGACGTCTCCATCCCGCTCGGCCGCCTCACCGTGCTCACCGGCATCTCAGGATCCGGCAAGTCCACTCTCATGCACCAGTGCGTGGCGGCGGTTTTCAACCGCCAGGCCAAGCAAAAGCCCTACAAGAAATCCACCGGCGAGAAATCCATCAAATCCTGCTACGAAGTCGATCAATCGCCGATCGGCAAAACCTCGCGCTCGTGCCCGGCGACCTATGTCAAAGTCTTCGATCACGTCCGCGCGCTCTTCGCCCAGATGCCCGAGGCGCGCATGCGCGGCTTCGATGCCTCGCGATTTTCGTTCAACACCGAGGGCGGACGCTGCCCCGAGTGCAAGGGCAACGGCCGGGTGAAACTCGAAATGGATTTTCTCCCCGCCACCTGGGTCCACTGCGAGGAATGCAACGGCGAACGCTACAACCCCGCCACCTTGGAAATTTTCTTCCGCGAGAAGAACATCGGCGAAGTCCTCGCCATGACCATCGACGAGGCCGCCACCTTCTTTGAGTCCCAGCCACGCATCGCCGCGCCGCTGCGCCTCATGGCCGACACCGGCCTAGGCTACCTGCAACTCGGCCAACCCTCGCCCACCCTCTCCGGCGGCGAGGCCCAGCGCATCAAACTCGTTTCCGAACTCATCAAGGGCCGCTCTTTGAAATCTCAAATCTCAAATTTGAAATTTCAAAACCTCTACCTCATCGAAGAACCCACCGTCGGCCTCCACCACGAGGACATCCGCCGCCTCATCGACATCCTCCACCGCCTCGTCGATGAGGGCCACACTGTCGTAGTCATCGAGCACCACATGGCCATCGCCGCCGAGGCCGACTGGATCCTCGATCTCGGACCCGAAGCCGGCGACTCCGGCGGCACCATCGTCGCCCAAGGACCGCCGGAGAAAATCATCAAGTCCAGGCAATCCCGGACCGCGCCGTTCCTCCGCGCCGCTCTGAAGTGCTGACCACTCATGGCTCCGGGTGACTTTTATCCACGAAGGCCTGCTCATGAGACGATTTGCGCCAAAAACAGCAATTTTCGGGTGATCGATTTTTGAATTTCGCTGCAAATGCGCCAAAAGTTGCAGTTTTTGGTTGTCATTTTTCCGTGAAACTCCTACTTCACCCGCCCCAAAGCCAATTTTTCCCATGAGCACGCAATCACTCGACGGCGCACAGGCCCTCATCAAGACGCTCGACGAGCTGGGTATCGAATACATCTTCGGTTACTCCGGCGGCGCAGCCATTCCCATTTTCGACGCACTGGAGACGGTCAAGACGAAGATGAAGTTCGTGCTCGTGCGCCACGAGCAGGGTGCGGTGCACATGGCCGACGGCTACGCCCGCGCCACCGGCAGGCCCGCCGCCGTGCTGGTGACTTCCGGCCCGGGTGCGGGCAACACCGTCACCGGGCTGATGACCGCGATGATGGACTCGGTGCCGATGATCGTGATTTCCGGCCAGACCGTGAGCTGGATGCTCGGCAAGGACGCTTTCCAGGAAGCCGACATCTTCGGCATCACCATCCCGGTGGTGAAACACAACTACCTGGTCAAGGATACCAACTCGCTGCCACGCATCGCCCGCGAGGCCCATCACATCGCCACCACCGGCCGCCCGGGTCCGGTGCTGATCGACGTGCCGAAGGACATTTCCTCGGGTGCCTTCACCGGCGACATCAACGCCGGTTTCGACCTACCCGGCTACCGCCCGGAAATCTCACTGCAAATCGACGAGGATGCGGTGAAACGCGCGGCCGACCTGATTTCCAAGGCCCGCCGTCCGGTGATCCTCGCCGGCCAGGGCGCGATGATCGCCCGCGCCGACGAGGAACTGCGCAAGTTCGCGGAAACGCTCAACGCGCCGGTGACGTCCACGCTGCTCGGCAAAGGAGTGTTCCCGGAAACCCATCCGTTATCGCTCGGCATGCTCGGCATGCATGGCACCGCCTACGCCAACAAGGCGATGGTGGAGTGCGACCTGCTCATCAACGTCGGTTCGCGCTTCGACGACCGCATCATCGGCAAGGCCGCCCAGTTCTGCAAAGACGCATCCATCATCCACATCGACATCGATCCCGCCGAAGCCGGCAAGATGATCCAGCCGGACGTGATGATTGTCGGCGACGCCAAGGCCGCGTTGCGCGCGCTGCTGCCACACACCAACGAACTGCCCACCACCGAGTGGCTCGCCAAGCTCGACGGTTATCGGAAAAAATACCCGCTCGGTTACAAGAAACAGGGCGGCCTGCGCATGCAGCAGGTGATCGACGAACTCTATCAGCTCACCGGGGGCAAGGCCATCGTCACCACCGACGTGGGCCAGCACCAGATGTGGGCCGCGCAGTTTTACAAGAACGACAAATCCTATCACTGGATCTCGTCCGGCGGCGCGGGCACCATGGGCTTCGGCTTCCCGGCGGCGATCGGCGCGCAGTTCGCCTGCCCGGACGAGATGGTCATCGCCATTTGCGGCGACGGCGGCTTCCAGATGACCTTGTTTGAACTCGCCACCGTGGCGATCCACAAGCTCCCGGTCAAGATCGTGGTGCTCAACAACCACTACCTCGGCATGGTGCGGCAGTGGCAGGAGCTGTTCTTCGAAAACCGCGAGAGCGGCGTGGACCTGCTCGGCAACCCCGACTTCTGCAAACTCGCCGCCGCCTACGGCATCCCGTCGGTGTACATCAAGCGCCCGGCCGACGTGACCCGCATGCTCGAAAAGGCGCTCGCCTACAACGACGGCCCGATCCTCATCCACGCCGAGTGCGTCAAGACCGACAATGTCTTCCCGATGATCCCCGCCGGGGCCGCGCTCGAAGACATGATCATCGAGGCGCCCAAATACAAGATGGAGAAACCCACCGGTTCCACGTGATTAGAAGTTTGCGAGTGTTCAGTGTTCGGTTTTCAGGGTAAGACCTGGGATCGAACGCCTCACCTCGCAGGGCCTCTTCCTGAAAACTGAAAACTTCCAACTGAAAACTTTCCCGCCATGTCCCACACCATCGTGACCACCGAGACTCCCGATATGTCCTTGCCTTTCGCACGCGGAGCCACCCACACGCTTTCGATCCTGGTCAACAACCAGCCCGGCGTGCTCATGCGCATCTGCCAGGTGTTCTCGCGGCGGGGTTTCAACATCGACTCGCTCGTCGTCTCACAAGGCCGCAACATCAACTTCTCGCGCATGACCATCGGCATCTCCGGCGATCCCGAGGGCCTCGACCAGATCATCCGCCAGGTGAGCAAGCTCATCGACGTGATCCACTGCTTCGAGCACACCTCGGAAAACTCGGTGACCAAGGAAATGATCCTCATCAAGCTCCTCTCCTCGCCCGAGGAGCGCGCGCGCGCGCTGCAGATCTGCGAGCACTTCAACGGCAAGACCGTGGACCTCACCCCCACCTCGATGATCGTCATGATCAACGGCGACAGCCCGAAGATCGACGCCGCGGTGACCATGTTCTCGCAGTTCAACATCATCGAGACCGTGCGCACCGGCAAGGTCGTCATGGCCCGCGGCGAACAGCCCACCTGACAAGCCCGGGTTGCGGATGGATGCATGAATGGTGTTCGTTTGAAAATTTGTTCGCGCGAACAAATTTCTGCTTGCCATGGGCTCAGAATCCGAATCATTGTGCAGTCGAATCCAACCTCAACCATGCCATGAACCAGACTGTCATCGATCCCGCCACCGAAGCCCCCCGGAGCGACCGCACGCCGGACTACGCCATTTACAAACCCAACAGCCGCGGCACCGGCGGCGTGATCCGTTTCGGACTCAACCGGACGAAGGCGGCCCTGTTTGTGGATGCCGCCAACCAGTCGGGCGAAAAGCAATTCGACTGGGAATCCAAAATCACCATGAAATGGGGGTTTTCCGATCTCGGCACCGTGCTCGCCACCCTGCAGGGCCGCCAGCCCCAAGCCAAGCTGTTCCATCAGGCCGAAAAAGCGAACAGCGCCTTCGAACTGACCCTGCGCGAGGACCCCGACCGCGCACCGTGGCTGATGACCGTGTCGCGTCAGGACAGCACGGACAAATCGCTGCGCAAGGTGACGATTCCCGTCAGCCACGGCGAGGCCGCGGTGCTGGAATCCGCCCTCCGCGCGGCCGTCACCCGCCTCCTGCGCTGGTGATTCGGCCGGGGCGCGGAAAAATCCGCGTGAAATTTCAGGGTGCCCCCCTGTTTGTCCCACCCCCGGTGTCATGCTCGCGGGGCAGTGATGGAATTTTCCGCGGAAAAAATGGCGTCATCAGGCCGGTGGCACCGTGACGCCGGATTTTCCCGAATCCTTTCCCCGCACCACGGAGCGTCCCCCCCGACGGATGCGCGAGTGTCCGCAAGAACGCTCATGACACCGTGGTGCGGGGATCTTGCTCCGGGATTCTCATTCATTGCGCACGGCTTCGCATCCGCCACATGGCCGCTTGCCCGGTGATGCCGGTTCACCCACAAGGACGGCCAATCACCCCGCCGTGCCATGAATTCCAGACCCCTGCCGCTTTCAATCCGAGAAACACCCGACAGCGCCGGATTCTTCGGCAAATACGGTGGCGTGTTCGTCCCGCCGGAATTGGAAGCGCCGCTTGCCGAGGTGCGCCGGGCGTATGAAATCGTCTCGCGCTCGCATGACTTCATCGAGGAACTGCGGCGCATCCGCAAACATTTCCAGGGCCGGCCCACCCCGACCTATCACGCCGCGCGGCTTTCCAAAAAACTCGGCCGCACCCAGATCTATCTGAAGCGCGAGGACCTCAACCACAGCGGCGCGCACAAGCTCAATCACTGCATGGGCGAGGGCCTGCTCGCGCGTTTCATGGGGAAAAAGAAACTCATCGCCGAGACCGGAGCCGGCATGCACGGCGTGGCGCTCGCCACCGCTGCCGCCTATTTCGGACTCGAATGCGACATCTACATGGGCGAGGTGGACATCGCCAAGCAGGCACCCAACGTCTCGCGCATGAAAATCCTCGGCGCGCGGGTCATTCCCGCCACCCATGGATTGAAAACGCTCAAGGAAGCGGTGGACTCCGCGCTCCAGGCCTACGTCACCGACCCCGAAAACCAGATCTATTGCATCGGCTCGGTGGTGGGGCCTCATCCGTTTCCGATGATGGTGAGGGATTTCCAGCAGGTGGTCGGCATCGAGGCGCGCGAACAGATTCTGGAAATGACCGGCAACCTGCCCGACATCGTCACCGCCTGCGTCGGCGGCGGCAGCAATGCGATGGGTATCTTCGCCGGTTTTCTCGACGATCCGGTGGAGCTACACGGCGTCGAGCCGCTCGGCCAGGGACCAGAACCGGGCCGCCATTCGGCTTCGATGACCTACGGCCGCGAGGGCATCATCCACGGTTTCCGTTGCTACCTCTTGCAGGACGAAAAAGGCGAACCGGGACCCGTCCACTCGATCGCCAGCGGACTCGACTATCCCGGCGTCGGCCCCGAGCACTGCCACCTCAAGGACAGCGGTCGTGTGAAATACGTCACCGCCGGCGACTTGGACGCGGTCGAGGCCTTCTATGTGCTCAGCCGCAACGAGGGCATCATCCCCGCGCTCGAAAGCGCCCACGCAGTCGCCCACGCCATGCGCCTCGCCCGTGAAAATCCGGACACGCCGCGCACCGTGCTCGTCAACCTCAGCGGCCGCGGCGACAAGGACATGGATTACATGATCGAACGCTACGGCACCGGCGACGAACATGTCATTCGGTAGAACACACATCGCATCACCCCACAGGCGTCTGAGTAAAGCCTTCAGGCGATCTTCATTCCGTCACAAGCAGGACTCGCGATCACAAGACTCAAAACCTGCGGCTCAGAGAGCGCGACGCAGGATGACCGAAGCGCCACGGCAGTTCCTGTGCGCGGGAAATTCCGATGCGCGGCCCGGCCAATGGATCGACCGGTTCATCCAACAAAATCCCGCAATTGGCCGCGCGAAGAAACGATTTCCCGTGCGCCTTGCCATCGATGCCGAGCGCGCGCGTCAAACGTCCCGGTCCCGCGCCTAACAACTCATCCTTCGCGCCGGGCCTCTGTTTTCGCATCCGCTCGATGCCCTCCAGCGGCTCGACCGCCCGGAACAACACGAAACCCTCGCGTTCCCCGCCTTTGACCAGGATATTGAACAGCCAGTGCACGCCGTAATTCATATAAACATAGGCGTCGCCCGGCCTGTGACGCGAAACGAACTCGCGCGCGCTCGGCCGGAACCATGTGTGGCACGCCGGATCGTCCGCCGAATCGTAGGCCTCGGTTTCCACGATCCGCGTCACGCAGCCGTGCCACTCGAAGCGGCAGCCGATCAGCCGCCGCGCGCAGGCCACCGGGTCCTGCTCGAAAAAATCCTCCAGCACGCGCGTCATCGCGCAAATCCATCCGCCTCCCCGCGCGCCGCCGCAAGCGGAAATACCCGCACGTCCACCGGCTTCGCGACCAGCGCCGACTCTGGAGCTGTCTTCGGCAGCGCGAATCGATCCCATCTCAGCGGTGCCGCCGACCATTGCGCGCACTTTGCCTCGGCGATCCGATAAGGCGCGTGATACACCCGTCCGCGGTGCAGGCGTCCGCGCTTGTCGGCCGAGAAAAGAAGATATCGCTCCACCAGAAACCATTCCAACGATCCCTCCGCGGCCGGCCGTGCGTCATCACCCGCCGGTTCGTAATCGAACACCGCCTTCGTGTCGTGCCCGTCTCTACGACATTCGTAGTAAATGCGCTCCGCCGTCCGATCCGCCCGCATCGCGGCGTGTTCATAAGGCAGATGGAATGCCCGCCGCGCGATTTCCACGGCCAGCGGCTGGTTGCAATCGAGCGAGAAAAACCACACGCCGGGATTCCCTTCGTCGTCGTGCACGTAGGTGCGGACGTTGAGTTCCATGAACCATGAAATCCCCGGCACTGGCGGCATCAAAACCGGCCGCACTCGCTCCATGAAAAACGGCACCACCCCGAGCCACGCGCTGCCGTCGAAGGTGTCCACGTGCAGGCCCGCCGGCAGCCGCTCCGCAATCACCTCCACCGGCACCCGCCAGTGCAGGAACAAAAGTCCCGACCAGCGCTGCCGCATCACCGGAAACCCCGCGGGTCTTTCCCGCATGGCGAGGCGTTGACGGCTGGATGGAACGATGACGGCCACGCGCCCGGATAAACCGGATTGGGGAGGATGCAAGGGCGTTGGCGTTGGTTTCCCGGAAATCGTGGAAGGCCGGGCATACGCTTCAAGTTCTGGGCCAAGGAGCGGCGAAACGCGTTCGCCGATGTCCATGAGCTGGCAATGAGTTGAGCGTATGTGCCGGACATTGCTTTCCATGGGCTTCGGCGGACATGCTCCGCCGCTCCTTGAACCGTTCGTTTGGGCGCTTTTTAGTAATCCTCTCTTAAATTGACGCGCGTGCAGGCCGGGGCACCATGCACTTATGAGGAAACGGCTTATCGTTTGTCCCTTGCCTTCAGTATCCGCTCTCGGACATGGAACTCGCTCCACTGGGTGGGATCGTGTTTGATCCGGTCCCACTCCTCGACGGTCATCCAGCCGTAACCGAAGGGACGGCGGGCGTGATTGCCCTGGGTGGTGTGTTCGAAAAGTTCGTCCGGCGGGCGCACGGGCTTTGCGGGCTCGGCCATTTCGTCGAGCCAGGCTTGGTAGCGCGAGGCCATGGACTCGACCACTTCCGGATGTTTGGTGGCGAGGTCGGTAGTTTCGCCGGGGTCGGCTTCGATGTCGTAGAGCCGCCACGAAGCTTCGTCGCGGAATTTGACGATGCGCCACTGTTTCCAGCGGGTGATTTGGGAGCCGTGGGTATTCCAGAACAGGATGCGGTCGGGATCGGGCTCGCGTTCGCCGAGGAGCAGGGGCATGAGGTTCACGCCCTCGCAGTGTTCCGGCAGCGCGGTTCCGGCGAGCGCGGCGGCGGTGGCGTAGAAGTCGATGGTGGACGACATCCCCGTGAAGGTTTTGCCGGCGGGCAGGGTGCCGGGATGGGAAACGATGGTGGGCATGCGGTAGTTGCCTTCCCATTGCAGGTTCGAGCGGTTTGTTCCGCCTTTGCCGCCACGGTAGGGAAGCGGCCGCGCCTGGGCACCGGGGTCGCCGCCGTTGTCGCTGCTGAAAACGATCAGGGTTTCCTCCGCGATGTCCATTTCCCGCAGCTTGTCGAGAATGCGCCCGATCTGGTCGTCGAGCGCCAGCAACGCGGCCCGCAGATGCTGGCGGGGGCTGTATTTCCCCTCGTGGCCTGGGTAGAGGCGGGCGAAGTATTTTCCCGGCACCTCATGCAACGGCGTGTGGACGGCGAGAGGGACGTAGTAGAGGAAAAATGGCCGCCCGGCCTTGCCGTGGCGGGAGATGAACTCGACGGCGTAATCGCCCTCGGTTTTCGTTAGATAGGCGCCGTTGATGTCGAGATACCATGAGTTGTGCCCCGGGCCGTCGGGTGCCTTGACGCGTGGCGGCTGTTTGGCGGAAACCATGAAACCGCGGTCCATGGCACCCTGGTCCCACCTGCCGATGTCCCATTTCTCGTGGCCGATCATTCCGGTGAGATATCCGGCATCGCGCAGCGTCTCGGCCAGCGTCGGCTTGTCGTCCGGGATGGGGACGCCGCGGGAGAGGCCGTATTTTCCGAAGCGCTGGGTGTAACAACCCATCATCAACGCGGTCCGGCTCGGGCTGCACGGGGCGTTGTGGGTGTAGGCCGTGGTCATCCGCACGCCCTGCGCGGCCAGGCGGTCGATGTTCGGCGTTGCCGGATCGGGGCAGCCGAACGCGCCGACATCGCCGCGGGCGAGGTCATCGATGTAGAGGATGATGATGTTCGGACGGTCCGCCGCCGGGGCGGAGGTTACGGAAGCGAGCGCAAGACAAGCGCACAGACACAGGACGCGTAAGAGTGAATTCTGCATATCGTGGATGGTTTAGCGGATTGCGGATGCAGTCTTTCGATCAATCCGGCCGCTTGTCCATGGAAACACGATTCTGGTTAGGTTCATGCGGTCTTGTGGTTCACGCCGAGTTCCGCCGCCAGCCGGATGCGCCCCGGCACGCCTCCTCCCCGGCGTCCCTGCCGCAGGCCGTCGCGCAGCACTTGCGCCACCTGTTCCGCGACCGAGGAAAAACGCCTTTCCGCCACAGACAAGAAATGCCCCTTGGGGGTCAGGTGGTCGACCATCATCCCTTTTGTCCATTGTCGCCAGTCAATGCGCGTCTGCAAAATCCGCACTATGCAAGAGCCCGGGAAGGGCCAACGTTCAGGCACCCTGATCGAATAACCTGTCCATGAAACACAGCCGCAGAAACTTCCTCCAACATTCCCTGCTCGGAAGTGCGGGACTCGGCCTTGGCGTCGCCTGCACCACGGAAGTCCGTGCCGAGCCCGTACCCGACTCCATCGAGGCCGAGTTCACCGATAGCGTCGATGTGCTCGTCGTGGGTGGCGGCACCGCCGGCACCATCGCCGCCATTCAGGCTGGCCGCGCAGGGGGCAGCGTCCTGCTCGTCGAGCGCGGCGCGCAGCTCGGCGGCACCATGACCACCGGCGGCGTCGCGTTTCCCGGGCTCTTCGACGCATGGGGCAAACAAATCATCGCCGGCATCGGCTGGGAACTGGTCAGGGAAAGCGTGGAACTGGACCAGGGGAATTTCCCCGACTTTGCCAAGGTCCCCCAACGCCACTGGCAAAACCAGGTTTTCACCAACCAGTTCCTCTATGCCATCCTCGCCGAGGAAAAATGCGCACAGGCCGGTGTGCGGATCGCCTATTACGAATTTCCGCAGGCGGTTGTTAGAACCGACGACGGCTGGCAGGTCGATTGCACCGGTTTCGGCACCAAGCGCCGCGTGAACTGCAAGCAGATCATCGACTGCACTGGCGGTGCGGAGGTCGTCGGTCTGTTGGGCCTGCCGCGTCTGCGCGAGGAAGAACGGCAACCGGGATCCTATCTCTTCATGCTCGGCAAGGCCCACGAACCCGGGCGCAACCAGATCCACCGGCTCTACGTGCACGGCGCGGATTCCACCAATTCCCGCACCGCCACGCATGCCAATCTAACAGGACGTAAAACGATTCTCGAAAAACTGCGCAAGGACGGCAAGCGCCTCATGCACATGCAGCCGGAAACCGGTTTCCGCGAGAGCTACCGCATCGAAGGCGAAACCCTCATCACCGTGAACGATTACCGCTCCGGCAGGAAATTCGAAGATGCCGTTTGTTATGCCTTTTATCCGGTCGATCTCCACACCAAGAACGGCGTGAAACCCGAGCCGCTGAAGCGCGGAGTCATTCCAACCATTCCGCTCCGCGCGCTGATCCCGAAAGGCAGCCGCAATCTCATGGTCGCGGGGCGTTGCGTCAGCAGCGACCGCCTCGCCAATTCCGGATTGCGCGTGCAGGCACCGTGCATGGCCATGGGCCAGGCTGCGGGGGCTGCTGCCACGTTGGCGGCGAAACGGGGAACCACCCCGCTCGAAGTCCCGCTCAAGGAAATCCAAGACCTGCTCCGCACACACGGAGCGATCATCCCCGGCGATGTCTAACAGCAAGAAGCCACAGCTTGGAACGCTCCGCCGCCGCGTCGTTTCCCTCTTCACCGCGCTGACCTTCCTCGTGCTCGCGGTGACGGGCGTGCTCGCGTTCATCCAGCCGTTTTCCATTGGCATCATCGGCCTGCACGCGCTGATGGGTTTTTTCTTCATCGCTCTCATTCTCCTGCACGTCTTCAACAACAGCCGTCCGCTCGCCAGTTATCTGCACAGCAAGTCGCTGTGGGCCACGCTCGCCGCCACAGCGGCTCTCACCGCACTCTTCTGGTGGCAGCCCTTGCCTGTTAAATCCGTGCTCGGCTGGAGCGGCAATCTCGGACCGGCCATGGAACGCTTCGAGATGCGCGATGACGGCATGATCTTCGACTACGCGCCGTCGCCGGATTACAAGATGCGCCTCACCGTCCAACCCGGCCCGTCCTTCCACATCAAGCCGCCGCCGCAGGTCGCGATCTGGCTCGAAAACCAGGGCGCTTATCATATCAAAACCCTGCTCGCGCCCGAGGATGGCGCGGAAACGCCCTTTTGGTCCTTCAAACACGCCGGCTGGGCAGAAGCCAAGCGCAAGGCGGAGGAACTCGAAGCCGCCGACGCCATCACCATGCCAACGCCCAACGGCTCCTTCGATCCCGCCGACTACATCCTGCCCAAGGCCGCCCGCGATTCCACGCCCTATCAACTCCTGCTCGAAATCAACCAGCCCGGCGACCACCAGCCATCTCTCGTTTACGCGGTCGAAATCGACAACGCCCTGCCCCGTACCTTCCAGCTCCTGGAACTGCGTGGCTACCCGAAGCGCGAAGACGATCAAGAAAAGGAAACGTGGGGTCTCTACTACGTCGATGAATCCTTCACCACCGCCCTCGACCTGATCGACAGCGCGCTGCTGACCATCGAGCGGAAATAGGTAATCGCGAAAACCCATCATCGTCCTTGGCGCGAGGCCCGGCATCGCCCACGCTGCCGCACCGCATCATGACGACCGTTCTGGAGACCATCGAGAAAGGCACCAGCTATCTGGAGAAGCGCGGCGTCGAGGACGCGCGGCGCAACATGCAGATGCTGGTGGCGCACCAGCTCGGCTGCACGCGGATGGATCTCTACACGCAGTTCGACCGGCCGTTGGAGGAGGCGGCGCTGTCGCCACTGCGCGAGATGCTGAAAAAACGCGGCGAGGGCGTGCCGCTCCAGCACCTGCTCGGCACCGTGTGGTTCCACAAACACGAGTTCAAGACCGACGCCCGCGCGCTCATCCCGCGGCCGGAAACCGAGGAACTCGCCGAGTGGATTCTTTCGTGGGAACTGCCGGAAAACCTGCGCCTGCTCGACATGGGCTGCGGCTCCGGCGTGCTCGGACTCACACTCGCCGTCGCGCGGCCGGGCTGGCAGGTCACGCTCGCGGACATCTCACGGGACGCGCTCGCCCTGGCGCGGGAAAACGCGGCGAAGCTAGGCATTTCCAATGTCACATTCGTGGAAAGCGATCTCTTCTCCGCACTCGAAGGTCCGTTCGACGGCATCGTCGCCAATCTTCCCTACGTGCCCGAAAGCGACCGCACCGCGATGAGCCGCGAGGTGCTGCACGATCCGGCGCTCGCCTTGTTCGCCGGTGCCGATGGCCTCGATGTGATCCGCCGTTTCATCCCCGAGGCTTTCCAACGTCTCACGCCCAGCGGCTGGGTCGCTCTGGAAATCGGCCACGATCAGGCTTCACAGGTCACGGGTTTTCTCGAAGCCTCCGGTTTCAGCGAAACCGAAGTGAAAACCGACCTCTCCGGCATCCCCCGCTTCCCCGCCGCCCTGCGGCCGGAAAAGGTCGTGGATCGTGGATTGTAGATCGAAGATCATCCAATCCGCCATCCACTATCTACCATCCACTATCCACTATCTCTTCAATGGACAAACTCATCGTTCACGGCGGCACGACCCTGCGGGGGTCGATCAACATATCAGGCTCGAAAAACGCGTCCTTGCCGATCCTTGCCGCTTCGTTGCTCACCGCCGAGCCCTGCATCATCCGCCGCGTGCCCGATGTCTCGGACACCAATTACATGATCCAGATCCTCAGCGCGATGGGGGCCGATGTCGAACGCTCGTCCGGCACCGTGCGCATCACCTGCGCCGAGGTTTCCGACACCGCGCCCTATGAACTGGTGCGCCGCATGCGCGCGTCGATCTGCGTGATGGGTCCGTTGCTCGCCCGCATGGGCCGCGCGGTGGTCTCGCTGCCCGGCGGCTGTGTGATAGGCGACCGCCCGGTGGACCTGCACTTGCGCGGACTTCAGGCGCTAGGCGCGAAGGTCGAGTTCGAGGGCGGCAACATCATCCTGACAGCTCCCGACGGCCTGCGCGGCGCGGAGATCGATCTCTCCGGCACGCACGGCCCGACCGTGCTCGGCACCGACAACGTGATGATGGCCGCCTGTTTGGCCGAGGGCGAAACGATCATCGAATCCGCCGCGGCCGAACCCGAAGTGCTCGACCTCGCGAATTTCCTCAACGCGATGGGTGCCAAAATCACCGGTGCCGGCACTCGCCGCATCGTCATCGATGGAGTGAAGGAATTAAGCGCCGTCGAACACACGGTGATACCGGACCGCATCGAAGCCGGCACCTTCATGGCCGCCGCCGCTCTCGCCGGCGATGACGTGAAACTCCGCCGCGTCTGCCGCGAGCACCTCAAGGCGATCACCGCCGCCATCGAGCAATCCGGCCACCGCGTCGAATTCAACGAAACGGGCGACACCTGCACCGTGGTCCGCGGCAACGGCAACCTGCGCGGCGTCGATCTCGTCACCGCGCCCTATCCCGGCTACCCCACTGACATGCAGGCGCAGATGACCGCCCTGCTTGCCACCACGCCGGGCATCAGCGTGATCAAGGACACGATTTTCCCCCAGCGCTTCATGCACTGCGCCGAACTCAAGCGCATGGGTGCCGACATCACCGTGGACAACGGCACCGCCGTCGTTCGCGGCGTGGAAAAACTCTCCGCCGCCCCGGTGATGGCCTCCGATTTGCGCGCCTCCGCCGCCCTGGTGCTCGCCGCCCTGACAGCAAAGGGCTCCACCGAAATCACCCGCCTCTATCACATCGACCGCGGCTACGAACACATCGACGAGAAACTCCTCATGCTCGGTGCGGAGGTCGAGCGGGTGAAAGGGTGATGGGGACCGATGCTTTCGGCTTCGACCTCGTGATGTGCGGCGGCTTGAGGTAGAGCGGTTGCGGGATTTCCGCAGACCAGGCGCCGCGGGTTTCGTCACCGGCCGCCTGCCAGGCGCGCCAGAGACGTGTGGCGTCGGGGAATTGCAGGGAGACACGCGTCTTGATTTCCGATGGCAGTGGAAAACGGGCGGGGTCCTCGAAGGTGAAAACGGCAGCGTTTCCCGTGGCAGCGGATAGATGTTCCAACAATCCTGCGGCATCGCACAGCACGGGCTCTTGCATGATGGCCAGACTGTCGATGATGGCCGTCCAGAACGCCCCGCGGCGGGCGTCGCCGATGGCGAGGCATTTCGCGCCGTGTTCCGCGGCGGGCACGGCGAGGATGGATGGCACCGCGATGGCGGGACAGTCCATGGCGATTGCGACACCCTGCGCCGCGGCGATGCCGACGCGCGTGCCGCTGTAACTTCCCGGCCCGCTGCCGACGAGCACGAGATCGAGCGGCTGGCGGCCTTCTAACAGTTCTTCGAGCGGCTCGAACAACAGGGCGTTGTGGCTGCGGTCGCTTTGGAAAGCGCGCTGCGATATGATATCTCCATCCACCAGCGCGATGGATGCGTGCGGCGTCGAGGTTTCGATGACAAGCGCGCGCATGGATGTCACTGGCCGATGAGTGTATGCCAGCGCGCGATTTCGGCGCGGACGTTGTCGATGGACGGCGCGCCGGGGTTGGTGCGCGAGGCGAGCGCGCGGTCGAGCGAGAAGACCTCCTTCGCATCCGGGCCGTAGGCGGGATCGATGGCGATTAGATCGAGTTGATCGAGTGGCGTTTGCGTTTCGATGGCGCGGGCGACGGCCTTGCCGACGAGTTCGTGCGCGTGGCGGAACGGGACGCCCTTTTTCACCAGGTAGTCGGCGAGGTCGGTGGCCAGCAGCATGGGATCGGCGGCGGCGGCGCGGCACTTGTCCACGCGAAGTTCCATCGCGGCGATCATTTCCGTGTTCACCGCGAGCGTCATGCGCAGCGTGTCCACCGAGTCGAAGAGCGGCGGTTTGTCTTCCTGCAAGTCGCGGTTGTAGGTGAGCGGCAGGCCTTTGAGGGCGACGAGCAGGTTCATCAGGTTGCCAACGAGCCGCCCGGTCTTGCCGCGCGTGAGTTCGCAGACGTCCGGGTTTTTCTTCTGCGGCATGAGCGACGAACCGGTGGTGTGCGCGTCTGATAGAACGGCGAAACCGAACTCCGCGGAGCACCACAGGATCAGGTCCTCGCTGAGGCGCGAGAGATGCGTGCCGCACAATGATATGACAAACAACAGTTCGGCGATGTAGTCGCGGTCGGCGATGGCGTCCATCGAGTTATGTGTGAAGTCGGCGAAGCTGAGTTCGGTGGCGATCGCCTTGCGGTCGAGGTTGATGGTCGAGCCGGCGAGCGCGCCGGAGCCGAGCGGCGAGACGTTGAGGCGCTTGCGGCAGTCGGTCAGGCGCGATTTGTCGCGCTCGAGCATCTCGACGTAGGCGAGGAAGTGGTGACCTGCGGTGACCGGCTGGCCGCGCTGGAGATGCGTGTAGCCGGGGATCACGGTGGCGGCGTATTTGTCCGCGCGGTCGAGCAGGGCGAGCTGCAGGCCGGTGATTTCAAGCAACAGCCCGTCGATTTCCGCGCGGCAGTAGAGGCGCGTGTCGGTGGCCACCTGGTCGTTGCGCGAGCGGGCGGTGTGCAGCTTCGCGCCGGCCGGGCCGATGCGGCGGGTGAGTTCCGCCTCGATGTTCATGTGGATGTCCTCGAGCGAGATCCGGAACTCGAAATCGCCGCTCACGATGTCCGCCTTGATTTCCAGCAGGCAGGCTTCGATTTTTGAAAACTCCTCGTCGCTGAGCAGCCCGGCGTTTTTCTGCGCGCGGGCGTGGGCGATCGATCCGGCGATGTCGTGCGGGAACAGCCGCCAGTCGTAGGATACGGACTCGCCGAATTTCTGGACGAGCGAGGAGGTGTCTTGGGAGAAGCGGCCTTTCCACATGGCGGGCGGATTCAAACCCGCGGGCAGCCCGGTGGAAACGAGAAAATCCGACGCGCGCGACGCGCAATTCTTGTGGAAATCCGCGGGAAACTCGCCTCTTTACAAGCCGCGGGGGGCCACCCATAGTCCCGCGCCCATGCAAATTGCCGCGATTGATTGGCTCTCCATTTCCATCAACCTGCTGTTGGTGGTGTTTGTCGTTGTCTGCCTGTTGTTGATCCTGCTCGTCCTGATGCAGCGTCCGAAGCAGGAGGGTCTTGGCGCGGCGTTTGGCGGCGGTGTGACCGACCAGGTCTTCGGCGCGCGCACCACCAACGTGCTCCAGCGCGGCACGGTGTATCTGGCTTCGCTGTTTTTCCTGATCAGCCTGGCCCTGGCGGTCCTGATCGGTAACCAGAACCGCAAGGAAAGCCTGCTCAAGCCGAAGGAGGAAGCCGCCAAGGTCGAGGAAACCGCGCCGGCCGCCCCCACGGAAGAGGCGCTGCCGAAATCGCTGAGCGAGGAACTCCCCGCCGATGAGCCGGCGACTTCCGACGAAACCACCACCGGCGAAGCACCCGCGGACGATGCTCCGGCTGAAGAAGCTCCTGCAGTGGAAGAAACTCCCGCGCCCGAGGAAACCGAGACAACGGAAACCGCTGAAGAAGCCGCCCCGGAGACTCCGGCTGACGAAACTTCGGAAGAAAATCCGGAGCAACCCTGACGCTTACCTGCGGTGACTGAAACCGCAGACGATCCCGGCCCGCTGCCAATCTGGGCGCGTGACGACGCGTTTCCGCCGGCACCCGAGGGTTGGGGCTGGGTGGATCACAAGGGGAAACGGCAAAGCTGCGCCTCGCGCGGGCAATTGCTGGAGGCGATCCGTCAGGACGGCGACGCCCGGCTGTTGCTGGCATGGACGCCGGACCGCCCGCACATGATGCTGCCCGAGGAAGTGGCCGGGGCGGAGGAGGCGGTGCTCGAATCGCGGCGGCGGCTGGCGGCGGGAGATCTGCTGGAGGCCCACGACCGGCTGCGCTGGTTCGGGATTCTGTTAGGCGGACTGACGCTGTGGATGCTCTACCAAGGCTGGGCGCTCGCGCCGCGACAGGCGGACGCGGTGGAACGGCTGCTGTTCGCGCTGCGGGCGATACTCAACTCGATGTCGCTCGGCATCGCGCTGCTGATGTTTTTGATTTTCGCGTTCATCCCGTGGTATCAGGCGGTGAAACGGACGCGCGAGTTCGGCCGCTGGACTTCGCAGGACATCGCCGCGGCGGTGCCCGCGTTGCGTTTCGATACCTGGCTCGCACTGCAGAAAGCCCCGGCCACGTGGCTGCTGCTGATCATCATTGGCGTGGTGGGGATCGCACAGATGATGCCCGGAAATTCGATCGCCGCGGCAGGACTGGTGAAACCGGCCTACCTCGGCGGCGAGTGGTGGCGCCTGTTCACCGCGCCGCTGCTGCACGGCAATCTGGTGCATTTCCTGATGAATGCCGCGGCCCTGCTCTATCTCGGCAAGCGCATGGAGGTTTTTGCACGCTGGCCACATGTGCCGCTGGTGTTCCTGCTCGCCGCGTGCATCGGCGGCGAGGCGTCCGCGCGCTTTCTGGCAGCCCCGTCGGTGGGCGCCTCGGGCGGGTTGATGGGCTGGCTGGGATTCCTGCTGGTCTTCGAGTGGCTGCACGCCCGGCTGGTGCCGCGCACGGCGACCCGCCGCCTGCTCGCCGGGGTGGCGCTCATCGCGGTGATCGGGGTGATCGGCTTCCGTTTCATCGACAATGCGGCGCACGCCGGCGGACTGCTGGCCGGCATGTTGTATGCGGTCATCGTTTTCCCGAAGTCGTCCTCGCCACAGCGCCCGACGTCCACCGTGACCGACCGCATCGCGGGCGGCCTCGCACTGGCGGCGATCGCGGCTGCCGCGTTGTTCGCCATCGTGCGCGTGACGGTTGGCTGAAAACCCCCGGTTTTCCCTTGGCAGGGCGGGATTTTTCCACCGTAGTCTGCGCCCGCCGATGCCAACCGAAGCGATATTAGCCACCGCCCGGCAGTTTCTCGAAGTGGATCCCAGCGTGTCGATCACGCTGGAGCCGATCACTCGCGGCGCGTCCGGCCGCACCGTCGTGCGGGTGAAATCGCCGCTGCGCGAGCCGTTCATCGGCATTCACTGGACCGAGGAGCGCGAGGACAACGAGCAGTTTGTGCCGGTGGCGCGCTTTCTCAAGCAGGCCCGCCTGCGCGTGCCGGAAATCCTCCACGACCGCCCGCGCTACCGCGTGGCCTTGGTGCAGGACCTCGGCGATGCGGACTTGCTCTCGATGCGCGACCGGCCGTTCGCCGAGCGGCTGCCGTTTTACCGCCAGGCCTTCGAGCAGGTGGACCGCCTGTTCTATTCGCGCCCGCCGAAGGACCTGCATCTCATGCCGCCGTTCGACGCGGACCTTTACCGCTGGGAGCAGGAGTATTTCTTCGAGCACTTCGTGGAAGGACTGCTCGGCATGGATGCCGCGGCGCTGCGGCGGGACGGATCGTTCCGGGAAATGGCTGAAAAACTCGGTACCGTGGCGCGCCATCTGGTGCACCGCGATTTCCAATCGCAAAACCTGATGATCCACGACGACAAGATCTGGCTGATCGATTTCCAGGGCCTGCGCCGCGGTCGCCAGGAATACGATCTCGCCTCGCTGGTGTTCGATCCTTACCTGAACCACTCCGCCGACGAGCGCGAGCAACTGCTCGACCTGTGGGAGGACATTTCCGACGAGCGTCCGGAAACGTCGCTCTTCCACCAATGCGCCGCGCAGCGCCTGATGCAGGCGCTGGGCGCCTACGGCAATATCATCCGCAACCGCGGCGACGAGTGGTATCGCCAGCACATCCCGGCCGCAGTAAGCCAACTCGCGGATGTCACCAAGGGCACGCCGCTGGAAGGTCCGCTTGCGCCGGTGCTCGATGCTGCGCGGTGAATCTGTCAGGGATCGTCGATCCTGCCTGATTCGGGCGGACTGAAGTCCGCGCTCCAGTAGGCGAGGAATTGCTCCGCTTGGGCGGTGTCGTTGAGGAAAAGGCCGGGACCTCTGGCGAGAGATTGGATTTCCCGCGACGAAAGCGCCGGCTTGCGCAGGATGCGGAGCCGCCCGGGGCCGCCGCCGAAGTGTTTCATCCACTCCCAGGCGAGCCTGCCCATGGTGTGGCGCACGTTGAGTTCCACCACCGGCTTGAGTGCCGGCGCGCCGTCCGCGCGGCGGTGGACCATGGCATCGACGCACAGTGGACCGCGGTATCCCGGCAACAATTCCGCGAGCAGCGGCGGCAGATGGTTCTGATAGATCGTCAGCACGTCTGCTTCGCGGAATAGGAACGCGGCGAGTTCGCCTCCTAACAGATTCCCCCATTTCGGACCGACTCGGATGCCGGTGAAGCGGCCGGCGGAGTCGTTTTCCATCACGGTGAAACCGATGTGCGCCACGCCGTCGTAGTTCGCCTCGTAAAGCGCCGAGAAATCGAGCAGTCGGTCGAGCCACGGCTCGACGACCACCGCACCATGCGCGGCGAGCGTGTTGTGGATCCAGCCGCGGGTCTTGGCGGGATCGCTGTCATGGTTCACGCGCAGATGGCCGCGGCCGGCGCAGGCGAAGGGTGCCTTGAGCAAGGCCTGGCCGGTGGCAAGATGGCGGGCGATGCGTTCCATGACGGCATCCGCGTCGCGGAGCAGTTCGCCGGTTTCCGGGACTCGGCATGACAGATTTTCCAAACGCAGCCCGATTTCCTTGGAAAACCATTCCGCCGGCAGCGGAGCGCGCCACGGATAGGCCATGCCGGGCGCGACGTCGGACGCGAAACGCGACATCATTTGCGAGGCATCGGGCGACCACGCCCATGGCCGCAACCCACCGAGCTTGCGGCCGGAGGCGGTGTTTGCGGGGACAATTTCGGGAACTGTCAGACCGGCCTGTTTGAGTCGGTGGAGATGTTCCAGCGACGGCGGCCGGCGCATCATGAGCGCGTCGTCGCGGCGGCAACAGGCGAGCATGAGCGCTTCGAGATCGTGTTCGAGGGCGATGGCGGTTTGGTCCGGCTGCCACGGTTTCCCGATGTGTGCGGCGCGGGCGTGCGATTCGGCGTTCGGGTTGAACCAATGCAGCACCGGCGTGCGCCCGCGCGAGATCGCACAGATTTCGAGATGGCGGATGAAATCCTCATCGAGTCCGGCAAGGCGGCGGCTCTCGGCATTGAAGGGTGCCAACCCTTTGGCGCGCGCCGGGGTGAGCGGAAATGACAGTCGGCGGCGGAAGCCGTCCCAATCCGATTCGCCGCGCTCCTTCCAGCGGCGGAACCACTTCACGCCGTGCCCGACGTGGCCGATTTCATCGAGGTGGATTTTCTCCAGCACCGCGGCCGTCGCCGCATCTCCCACTTCGCGGAAGAGCGCGGCGTAATGTTTCGAGAAATCGAGGTTCGCCTGCTCGAAGGTGAGATTGAGCCGCGTGACAAAATCCATCGGCGTCTCCATCGGCGCGACGACACGCCAGAAGTAATCGCTCACCGGCAGCTCGCCGAAGGCGATGCCGCACTCGCGCATGCGCCGCACATACATCAGGGCGTGCGACTGCTCCTCGCGCATCGCCTCGTAAACCCCCGCGCGGTATTCCTTCGGCGCGTCGGGAAAACGCAGCAACACCAGCGCCATCAGCTCGGCGGCCAGCAACTCGTGGTTCGCCAGGAAATGCAGCAGGATGCCGCGCTCGCGGTCGTCATCGAGCCGGTGGGTGCCGGGAAACTCCGCCTTCACGCCATCGCCACGGACACGCAGATCCGCGGGTCGGCCCGGCGCGTCGGGCAAAACGATCGCCCGGCCTGGATCGTCATCGGACGCCAGCAACGGAGCGAGCCGGAGTTTTTCCTCCAACGTCCCCGCGAACAGCACGCGTTCGGCAATGTCCCGCATTTGCGTCACGCCCCGAGTATCGCTGCGATCAGGAAATCCGCACGCCCGGATTGAGCGCTTGCACGAGCCATGCACGGCGGTCGGGCATCGATTTGACGTGACAGATGGCCGATAGGAAATGTCCCATTGCCGACGTATCCGCCACACGCTCATGAAAACTCCCGTATCCGCCTCTCGCTTCGCCGCACTGATGTCCGCCGCCGTTTTCGCGGCGATTCCCGCCGCCGTTCATGCCCACGACGACCTCAGCAAACCGGTCATCACCACCGAGATCCGCAAGGACGAAAAGGGCAAGGACGTGCTCTACATGTTCATCGACGGCATCAAGGTCCACGAAATCGATGTGACCAAGCAGCCGCTGCCACCCGTCGTCACGCCGGGCGAGGGCGCGGGATTCGCCGCTCCGCCATCCGACGCGATCGTCCTCTTCGACGGCAGCGAGGAATCGTTCCGCAAGAACTGGACCGATACCAAGGGCAACCCCAGCCAGTGGAATATCGTCGATGGCGCCCTGGAGTCGGTCAAGAAAGCCGGCTACATCCAGACGAAGCAGAACTTCGGCTCGTGCCAGCTTCACGTCGAGTGGGCCGCGCCGGCGCAGGTCAAGGGTGAGGGACAAGGCCGCGGCAACAGCGGCGTGTTCCTGATGGGCCAATACGAGGTGCAGGTGCTCGACAGTTATGAAAACCCAACCTACGCCGACGGCCAGGCCGGCGCGCTTTACGGCCGCAGCAAGCCGCTGGTGAACGCATCCCGCAAGCCGGGCGAGTGGCAGAGTTATGATATCATCTTCCAGCGCCCGATTTTCGACAAGGATGGCAAGATCGTGCGCCGCGCCATGTTCACCGTGCTCCACAACGGAGTCGTGGTCCAGGACCACCAGATCCTCAGCGGCGGCACCGGCTGGATGGGCCCGCACGCGGCTTCCGAATACAAGGCCCATCCGGACAAGCTGCCCATCTCCCTCCAAGACCACGGCAATCCGGTCCGCTACCGCAACGTCTGGATCCGCGAGCTGCCCGACAAGCCGTTGTGAGCGGTTTCGCGCATCCGCCGCATCAAGTGACGATCAGAACGGGTTCTCGATGATCGAGTCGCCGGGATCGATGTCGAGCGAGCGGGAGATGTGCATGGTGGTGAGTTCGCCCATGGTCTTGCAGTCCTGGTAATCGTGGCTGCCGTGAAGACGGTCGAGTTCCTTGGCGAGTGTGGCGACGTGTTCGCGCGGGGCGAGTTCCTCGCGGCGCATCACGCCTAACAGGGCGCGCAGGCGCGAGCTTTCCACCTTGGCGCGGCGCGACATCTGCGAGTGCTCCTCGGCCACGTATTGGTCGATGCTCTTGCGGTTGAGCACGTCGAAGGCGAGCTTGGTGACGGCGCGGTTCGAGCGGAAACGGAAGGCGAGATAAATACTCCCCTTGCCCTCGTACGACTGCTGGTCGAAGTCGATGGCACGGACGCGGTATTGCACCTCCTCGAAGTCGGGGGTGATCTCGACGACGTAGTTGACGCTGCGCATGTCTCCCAACAGGCGGATGAAGGTGCGTTCGTTGAATTTGGTGAACTCCTTGGCGATGCGCACCTTGTTGAGGCCGGGCTGGGGGAGGTATTCGTTCAGGAACACATCGCCCGGGACTCCCGCGATGTGTTCCTCGATGAGCGTGTTGCCGTTGACGAGGTAGTTGATGCGGCTGGGAGACAGGATGTGTTCGAGTTCGAGGCCGTAGATGCGTGAGGCGTCGGCGTGTTTCACATAAAAGTAGTCCGAGTTGTCGTTGAACAGGTTGGTGATGCGGATGCGGAACGGGCGGGAGTTTCCGAAGTCTCCGAAGTCGATGCGGTCCACCAGCAGGTGCTCGTGCTGGCGCGGGTCCGCTTCGCGGCCGAGTTTGAGTTCGGTGTAGATGGTGGTGAGGCGCGGGCGGATTTCCGCGAACACCTCGGGCGGATACATCACGGTGAGCCACAGGGTTTCGCGGCCGCGCGGGTCCTCGTAGGGGATCGCTCCGGTGAAACGCGTCAGCTCGTCGTAGATCTTGGGGATGTCGCGCTGGCGGTCGAAGTGATAGAGATACTGGCGCAGCGCCTGCGAGACGGGGTAGCGGATTTTTCGCCGGACGATCACCGGGGCAGACTAGGCGAAGGCGGGGCGGGAGGCCAGCATATCCGCGCAGGCCCGTTCGTGACTCATCGCGTTCTTACGAACGCGCCTACGACGACGTGCGTAGGCTCGTTCGTAAGAACGAGATTCGCAGGACTCCGCCACACCCTCACCGCGGATCCACGAAGGAGCGCCTACGCTCCGAGGCGTGTCCGTTCCCGGTTGTGGATTTTCCAAAACGCCGTCCAGAATTTCCCGAAACCGGCCGCGGGCAAATCCGGGTAGCCGGGCAGGATGGTTCCCGCATATGGACAGTCTTCCCAATCCTCGACAAGCTTCGCGCGCTCGGGGTTTTTGAAGATACAAATCACGGTGTCTTCGAAGGCATCCGGCCGACGTTCGTTTTCCCGAAGCACATGGTCGTATGCCTGCGGCTGAAGGCATGTATCCCGGCCCGCAAGTTCGGCATTCCAGTGTTTGCGGAAAAACCTCGCGGCGAGCCGTTGGTCCGAGCCGTCCCACAAGCCCATCCAGAGGAAGTGCGCATGATCCGGCATCAGGCAATAGGCCGCGCAATGCAGGAAGTGCCGCGCCATCGCATGCAGCAACAGTTCGCGGACACGCGAGTGCATGCGGTCGTCAAGCCAGCCGCGTTTACGGTCGCGCATGGTCATCGTCCAGTGGACCCGTGCGGTGCCGCGGTATGATGCCGGATCCAGGCGCGGAAGATGATCCGGGAATTTCATGTTGGAGTTTGGTTTGGAACGCGGGGCGTGGGCAAGTCTTGAAGTAGGCTCGTTTGTTAGAACGAGTTTTTCCCGGATAGCCACCGCACCCTCATCGCGTTCTCACGAACGCACCTACGAAGCGCCGTAGGCCAGTTCGTTAGAACGGGTTTGCAAGGCTCCGGCTCCACCCTCATCGCGATCTCACGACCGCGCCTACTCGTCGCGGGCGATCACTCTCGTGCCGTCGTCCACGGTGTCGGGCGGATGGAGGAGGAGACGGTCGCCTTTTTCGAGTCCGCCGAGAATTTGGGTTTGCCGGCCGTCGGTGCGGCCGGCTTCGATGGCGGCGAGTTGGGCGCGGCCGTTTCGATAGATGAAGCTATGCCATTGGTTGGCGCGGCGGAACAGCGCACCGGCCGGGGCGAGAAGCACGTCGTCGTCATGCCAGACGGCGACGCGGACCTCGACGCGGAAGCGGTCGCCGAGCGCGCGGGCGGATTCCGGCGGGTCGATGAGATCACATAACACGATGACGCGTTGTTCCTCGACGCCGAGTGCGGAAATCTTGGTGAATGCGGCGGGTTCGACGCGCCGGACGCGCGCGGTGAGCGCTTGCTCGCCGCCCCATTGGTCGATTTCCACCGGATCGCCGGGGCGGATCGTGACGGCGTCGCGCGAGAGGATTTCGGCTTCGATTTCCAAATCGGAAGGATCGCCGATTTCGAGAATGGCCATGCCGGGTGTGACGACGGTTTCGCTTTCCTGCATCACATGGAGCACGCGGCCGGAGACGGGGGATTGGATTTCGACGGGGTCGCCTGTTGCATCCGGCCGTTCGAGCGCGGCGCGGGCCTGGGCGAGTTCGTAGTCGATGACTTGCAGCGCAAATTCCGCGGCGCGCACCTCGGCGGCCTTGATCGCGGCGTCGGCTTCGATGCGGTCGCGGTCGGAATCAGAAATGGTGCCGTCCTTTCTCACAGACCGGACGCGGTCGCGCTCGGCTTCCGCCAGCGTGAGCGCGGTGCGGGCGGCGGCGAGCGACTCCATGGCGCGTTGGCGCGAGGCCTCGATTTGCGAAACGACGGCCTCGGCCTGAACGCGGGCGCGCGGGTCGAGCAGCGGCGCGGGCGTGGGATCGATGGCGGTAAGCAGGGTGACGCCTGCTTCGACGGGGTCGCCGGGTTTGAGCGCGACGCGACGCATGTTTCCGGCCACCGGGGCGGCGACGACGTAGCGGTTGCGGATGCGGGTTTTCCCTTCTTCGGAAACGTGCACGGTGAGCGGGCCGCGGGCGACGGTGCCGGTCTCGACCACGACCGGCTTGGGCCACAGCCCCCAGATGATGAGTGCGAGCAGGGCGGCGGCACCGAGCCATGGCAGCAGGCGGCGAACAAGGTGTCGGCTGCCGGGTTCGCGTTTGGCGGCCCATGGGGCCTCGCCGCGGTTGTCGGGTGCTTCTTTCGCCATGGGAAACCGCGGCGATATTGGCGCAGTGGCGGCGGTCCTGCAAGCGGCATGCAAGGATCTTGCAGCGCACGGTTGCGCGGCGTGCGGCGGATGCTTAGCCTGCGCGCGTGTCCCGTGCCGTCGATTCCGTGATTGAGTTTCTCGAAGCCGAGCAGGCGCGCGGCGTGACGCATGTGCTGTTGGATGACGAGGCGCGCGAGGGTTTGCGGAATCTCTACCGCGCCACGGCGAAGGGTGGCAGCAAGACCGCCACGTCCGCACCGGCTGTTTCCAAAGCGGCCCCTCAAACCGCACCGCCCGTGCTTTCCGTTTCCGCCGATGGGGACAAAGCCGCGCGCCTTGCCGCCTTGCGCGAACAGGCGGAAAACTGGCAGCCCGCCCGCGCGCTCGGCACCTTGCGCGAGACGATGGTCTTCGCCACCGGCAATCCGGACGCGAAACTCATGCTGGTGGGCGAGGCGCCCGGCTATGAGGAGGAGCGCAGGCGCGAACCGTTCGTGGGTCCCGCCGGCCAGAAACTCAACGATATCCTCAAGGCGATGGGGCTCGCGCGCGGGGAAGTCTATATTTCCAACATCGTGAAATTCCGCCCGGCGATGGCGCGCCAGGCCACCAACAACCGCAAACCCAGCCCGGAGGAAATGGCCGCCTGCCTGCCGTTCGTCCGCCAGGAAGTGGAAATCGTCCGCCCGGCCTGCATCGTCGCGCTCGGTGGAACCGCAGCGGAAGGGCTGCTGGGTCTCACCGGCTCCGTCGGCTCGATGCGCGGCATATGGCACGAGTTCGCCGGCATCCCGGTGCGCGTCACCTATCACCCGAGTTACCTGCTGCGCAGCGAGCGCGACCTTTCCACCAAGCGCCAACTCTGGGAGGACATGCTCGCCGTCATGGAACGCCTCGATATGCCCGTCTCGGAAAAACAACGCGGCTTCTTCCTGCCCAAAACCCGGTGAATGGTAAAAATTTTGCAAACGACCTGAAATTGTTCTTGTAAAATAGTTGCGTTATTGGAATTTGCGCGCGCCATGAACCACGCACCGTTCCTGACCTGCCTGCTGGCATTGCCCGCCATCGCCACAGCCGATGTATCCTCGCCCGATGCCTGGGAGCGTTTCAACGACTGGAGCATCGGCGACGTGCTGTTTCCCAACCTCCATCTGCACGGCGTGGGCGGTTTCACCAGCGGCGATGCGGCGGAGCTGGCGACCGGCGGCCATGATCCGCGTCGCGAGGCGTTTTCCGCACAGGCCATCGAGCCGGGGCTCTCGCTGCGGACCGAGTATCTGGAAGGCTTCGCGAACTATCTTTGGTTCCAGGACGCGGAGGGCGACTGGGACGGCGAACTGGAGGAGGCATTCGGAAAAATCACCAACCTCCCGGGCGGACTCGAGTTGAAGGGCGGCCAATACCTGAGCCGTTTCGGCCAGCTTAATGACAAGCACCTTCATGCATGGGACTTCGTCGATTCCGAGATCGCGCTGAGCCGTTTCCTCGGCGATGACGGCCTGCTGCTACGCGGCGGGGAGCTGAGCTGGACGCCATCGTTCGCCTCCGGTCCGGCGTTCACCGCCGTGTTTTCCCTGGGATACGGCAATGCCCGGCCGCACGACCACGATCATGGACACGGCGGCCACGATGAAGAAGATCATGACGAGGATCATGAAGAAGGCGAAGAGCACGAGGAGGAGGGCCACGGAGGTGGGCACTTCGATGGCGAGGAGGGCGCGTTGGAAGATGATATATGGACCGCGCGGGCGATGGGTCGTTATCGCTTCAGTGACTTCCACTCGGTGACGGCGGGCGTTTCATGGGCCGGCGGGAAAAACGGCTTCGATCGCGACACGAATGTGTTTGGTCTCGATGCCGAATACCTGTGGCGCGAAAACGGCCTCGAAGCCGGCGGCCGCGCGTTCCGCTGGCGCAACGAACTGCTGTGGCGCGAGGCGGAAGCCTACGACGTCCACATGGAGGACGACGGCCCCGAGATCCACGAGGGGACCTATCGGGAATGGGGATTTTACAGCCATGCCATTTACACCTGGCACGAGCGCCTCGATACCGGCCTGCGGCTCGGCTGGGCGGAAGGGGTGGACGATTTCGGGCAAAGCGAGCGCTTCCGGGTCTCGCCGGTCGTGAGCTGGTGGTTCGACGACGCCCGCCGCGTCGGACTGCGCGCGCAATACAACTACGACGCCATCGCCAGCCGCGAGGACGAGCACTCGCTGTGGCTCCAGCTCAACATCGCGCTGGGGAGCAATGTGGAGGTGCGCTGAGCCGGCGACCGCATTGCAAAATTTTCCGATCCGTCGGCGGGGGATTTTAAAAAACCTTCGTTTTGGGGCTTGATGGCCATCGGGCGCATGAATTGGATGTGCGTGGCCATTCACCCTGTTCCCCCATGAGCCTTCGCAAGCAGCTATCCGACATCCTGCCCACCCTGCTCCCGCCCAATCCCGCGGACGCGATCAAGGGCACCGAACTCATCCGGCTCACCCGGCTGCAACTGAACGGCAACTACTCGGACGCCTCGCTGCGTTATCATTTCTCGATCATGTCCTGCGATCCGGCCTCGCCGATCGCCAAGGTGGAGAAAGGCCAGGGCTACTACCGCCGCAGCGCGCCGCTGCCCGCGCTGTCCGGCGCGCAGGAACTCATCGCCCTCACGCAAGGCCGCCTCGACGACCTGACCGCGGCCGACCAGGACCTCGTGGACAACGCCATGCTGCGCATCCGCAAGTTCCGCGCGGTGGTGACGCGATATTATGAAATCAACGGCCGCTTTCCATTCGCCTTCCGCGAGGCCTTCGCCAAGGACGCGCCGATCAGCAACCTGTGGAAATTCCCCGAACTCGTGCTCGTCGATTGGGAAACCGGCGGCGCGCCCGATGAGGAAATGTCGCTCGATGGATCGATGCTGGATTTGAAACAACGGCTCGGCATTCCGCCGTTCCGGCTGCATGCCGCGCGGCTGCGGATCCAGCCTTCGTTGCAGATTTACCGCGAGGACTTTTTCCAAACGCTCGCCGCATCGATGTGGGCGCAGGGTGGCGAGTTGATCTACGCCGCACCGATCGAGGACGAGGCGCTCGCCGACAGCCTGCGCCGCCTCAGCGCCACCTACGGCGTGGGCGTCGTTTCCTTCGGCCTCACCCCCGAAGCGCTCGACGAACTGCCGCGCCCGGCCAACATCCTCAACGCCCACCCGCGCGAAACCGAGGCCATCATGGCCAAGCTCGATATCAACCGCATCGCCTCGCCCAGATCCCGCCCGCACCTCGAGTGGAACGAACTCGGCTCGCTGCGCAGCGAATCCGCGGAAACCGACAAACTCATGCGCTGGCTCACCCGCTGCATCGACGAACGCCGTGCCGAGCCCTTCAAGGACGAGTGAACGCACGTGCCATGGACCTCGCTTCCTTCCGCAAGGAATATTCCGACCGCGGCCTGCACCGCGAGGATCTCCATGCCGATCCGGTGGCGCAGTTTTCCGAGTGGTTCATCCAGGCCACCGAGCTGGAGGTCCACGAGCCGAATGCCGCGACACTCGCCACCGTGGACGGCCGCGGTATGCCGTTCCAGCGCACCGTGCTGCTGAAATATTTCGATCGCGAGGGCTTCGTGTTCTTCACCAACTACGGCAGCCGCAAGGCGGAGCAAATCGCCGCCAATCCGCTCGTTTCGCTGCTCTTCCCGTGGATCACGCTCGAACGCCAGGTCATCATCCAGGGCCGCGCGGAAAAAATCAGCAGCGCCGAGTCGTTGAGGTACTTCGCCTCCCGTCCGCGCGAATCGCAGATCGGCGCGTGGGTTTCCAATCAAAGCGAAGTCATCACCTCGCGGAAATTCCTGATGCAGAAACTCGCCGAGATCCGCGACAAGTTCCAGCACGGCGAAATCCCGCTGCCCTCGTTCTGGGGCGGCTACCGCGTGGTGCCGGAGTCCATCGAGTTCTGGCAAGGCGGCCCCGCGAGGCTTCACGACCGCTTTCTCTATCAGCGGCAGGACGATGGCTGGAACATCGAGCGGCTTTCGCCGTGAATGAAGTCGTTAGATCGAATGCGGCGGCGATGCCATTCGTCACAAGCATGCCCGAACGCGCATCGGGCGCGCTTGCACACATACATCGATTTCATGACGAAGATTTCCCGTATCGCACATTCCCCCGGGTTGGCATGCATCTGCATGTCCGCCACTCTATCCGCCCAGACCGCGTGGATGCCCGCCACACGCGAGGCGCTGCCGGAAATCCTCAGCTCCGGCCTCACACCCGGCGGCTTCCGCATCGAGATCGCCGGGCCACCGGGCGACTTCCGTTTCCAGCGCTCGACCACCCTGCTGCCGGGATCGTGGCAGGACCTCGGCGGGATCGATCCGTTCTTTGGATCCGGCGAGGCTACCGATCCGGGAGCCTTGTCGCTGCCCAAAGCGTTCTATCGTGTCGGCGGCGGCTTCGAGGAAACCGCGATGAAGCTCATCGCCTTCGATTCCACCCTGTCGAGCGCGAGTTTCGACGGCTTCGAATGGGGCGGCCTCTGGTCGCAACAATCGCGCGAGAACCTGATCTTCCAAAGTGCCGAGGCAACCAGCGGCCTCGTCACCCTGCTCGATGGCCAAAGCGGCGGGTTCATCATCGAACCGAATCTCGATCCGCGCATCTATACTTCCGTCAACCAATGGAACGACCCCGAAACCCTGCCCGTCACGGTCAGTGGAAACACCTGGTCGATCGATACCTTCGGCGGTCCCGTCGATCTCATTCCGCTGGAAGATGGCAACCACTCGCTGGCGGGCATCGCGCGGGACGAGTTCAGCTTCGATGACGATGGATTTTCCTCCACCGAGCGCTCGCTGGAGATCTTGTGGGCGATCGCGAAATCGCAAAACGCCCAGCCATCCGATCTCGCCGGCAACTGGGGTTTCGTGCGGATTTTGTCCGACGGCTTCGAAACCGAAGGCTACCTCGACGGTTATGCGTTTCCGGCCTCCATCGTTTCCGGACCCAACCCGCGGACCTTCACGGTCAACAACGCCCAGGGCTTCGAAATCGAGCACAACTGGGATCTGTTGCCCGCCGAGGTGAACAGCGTGTTTTATCCCGACAATCCGGGAACCGTGGTTAGCCTCGATCTGGATTCCAATGGCGAAGTGACACTCACCTCGCCGGGTGAAAATCCGTTCAAAGGCATCGTTTCCCCCAGCGCGAAACTGATGGTCGCGACGGCTTCGACACCGGATTTGCAGAACCCGAGCGAGGATTTCGGCGAAGTGCAGTGGCTGGTCGGAGTCAAGCGGACGAACACCCCGGCGCTCGGCGGCAAGACCTATCGCGTGCTCCGCCAAGGCTGGCTGGTGGATGGCGATTTTTTCGAAATCGACCGCGGCGGCCCCACCGACGAGCTGGTCTTCAACGCCGGCGGCACGTTGGTCACGCGCACCTCGGAATTCAACTTCGACAATGTTTCCTTCGAAGGCGTGTATGACGACGGCGCGGACCCCACAACCCTGACCATGGATGTGAGCACCAACGCACAAGGGCGGATTCTCATGGAGGACGGCGTGCCCGGCAGTTACACGGTCAGAACCTTCGGTTTCGCCCAGGAAGGCAGCAGTCTGCTGGTGCTGGTGGACACCATCGACTTCGAAGCGGATCCCGAGGCCGACCTCGCCGCCGCCGCCGCACTCGGCCTGATGATCGCCGTCGAGGTGCCGTGAAGGAGACACAACCGCGCTCTTGCCGCCGACGCCGCGAAGTGGGATGCTCCGCCCATGCTCACGGTTTATATTTATCAAAAATGCTCCACCTGCCGCGACGCCATCAAGTGGCTCGACCTGCACGGCGTGGAATACACCGCCAAGCCGATCCGTGAAACGCCGCCGTCGCGCAAGGAGCTGGAAACCGCGCTCAAGCTCATGGACGGCAACATCCGTCGCCTGTTCAATACCTCCGGCATGGACTACCGCGCGCAGGGACTCGCGGAACGGCTCCCCGGCATGACCGACGATGAAGCCATCGCTCTGCTCACGTCCAACGGCAACCTCGTCAAGCGTCCGTTCGTCATCGGAAACGGCTTGGCGCTCACCGGCTTCAAACCCGATCTCTGGAGCAAGGCACTGCTTTGACCGAACTCATCCAACACCTGCGCTGGCGTCCGCAAATCGGCGATCCCTCGCTGATGGGCTGGCTCACCGTGGCCGCTTACGGTCTTACGGCCGTGGCCGCGTTTCTCGCGGCAAGACGCGCCGGCCGCGCGCCAGGCCTGGCCGCCGGCAGCCGTGCCTGCTGGCTGCTGGTCGCCGCGTTGATGACCTTGCTCTGCCTCAACAAGCAGCTCGACCTGCAATCGCTCTTCACCGACATCGGTCGCGTCATTTCCTGGAAATTTGGATGGTATGAACAACGGCGGGAAGTGCAGAAGTGGTTCGTCATCGGCGTGCTTGTGATATCCACCCTCGGCGCGCTCGGTTTCATCATATTCTGTCGCACGTTCTGGAAAACCCACTTCCTGCTGGCCGCCGGGCTGGTTTTCACCGCCACCTTCATCGTGGTGCGCGCCATCTCGTTCCATCACATCGATGTCTTCCTGAAAATGGAACTGGTTGGCATGAGGATGAACTGGATTCTCGAACTCGGCGGCATCGCCCTGATCTGGCTCGCCGCATTCATCGACTGGCGCTGGCCGAAAAAACCGCCCAAACCCGCGTGGAAACCCGCGGAGTAGGGGTGTTCGTTAGAAGGCGGGAAGGGAAGGCATGGCAGTTCGGCAGTCTGATTCTGGAACACGCCCGGATGTGTGACACGGCGCGAAATAAGGAGGATTGCACTCCGGGCAACCCGTGCGGGCCGCAGTCCCGCACTCCTCACCGCGCCGCGACCAGATCGTAGCCGCGCCAGTCGCCGATGGTGATGTCGGCGAACTCGCCCACCGGCAATGACTCATCGACCATGACCGAGCCGTCGATTTCCGGGGCGTCCCACTGGGTGCGGGCGACGCCGGGTTGTTCGACGAGCACGCGGACCTGTTTGCCGACCTGGGCCTGGTTCACCTCGCCGGCGATTTTCTGGAGTTCGGCCATCGCGCGCGACCAGCGGCTCTTGCGGGTGGCGTGGTGGAGGTGGCCGGGCATCTTGTAGGCGCGGGTGCCTTCCTCCTTCGAGTATTGGAACACGCCGGCACGCTCGAAGCGGAACTCGCGGATGAATTCCAACAACTCGATGAAGTCCTCCTCGGTCTCGCCGGGGAATCCTACGATGAATGTCGTACGGATGCCGAGGCCGGGGATGCCGGCGCGCATGCGGCGCAGCAGGTCGCGGATGTAGTCGCCGCTGGTCACGCGCTTCATCGCGGTGAGCATGCGGTCGGAGATGTGCTGGAGCGGGATATCGACATACTTCGCCACCTTGTCGCACTCGGCGATGGTTTGGATCAACTCGTCCGACCAATGCGCGGGATGGGTGTAAAGCAGGCGCACCCAGAAATCGCCTTCGATGGTGTTGATCTGGCGGAGCAGGGTGCAGAGCGAGTTGCCTTTCGTGGAATCGACGGGCGAGTTCGGTTTCGGGCGCTGGTCCTCCCACTGGTCCATGCCGAAGTAGGTGGTGTCCTGCGAAATCAGGTTGATTTCCTTCACGCCGGATTTCACCAGCGCCTCGACCTCGCGGAAGACGCTTTCCTGTGTGCGCGAGCGGTGCATGCCGCGGATTTTCGGAATGATGCAGAAAGTGCAGGTGTGGTTGCAGCCCTCGGCGATCTTCACGTAGGCGAAATGGTCCGGCGTGAGGCGCATGCGCGGCGTGGAGTAGTCCGGAACGTATTGCGGCTTGAGCGTGACGAAGTCGCGCGGGTCGTCGGTCGCGGCAGGGCCTTCGGTTTTGGAAACCTCGGCGGAGTTATCCTTTCCTAACAGATTCTCGATGATCGGCGCGACCTTGGTGATTTGATCCAAACCGATGAAGGCGTCCACCTCGGGCATGATGCCGGGCAGTTCGGTGGCGAAGCGCTGTGACAAACATCCGGCGACAATGATTTTTTGCCGCTCGCGGTCGGGATCGGTCTTGCGTCCGTCCACCGCGCCAAAGATGGCGTCGATGGATTCCTTTTTCGCCATGTCGATGAACGAGCAGGTATTGACGATGAGGACATCGGCGAGTTCCGGATCGGGAGTGAGCGTCATGCCGGCCTGCGCGAGGTGGCCGATCATGACTTCGGAGTCGATCAGGTTCTTGGCGCAGCCGAGCGAGATGAGGCCAACGGTGGTCATGGGAGATCTCAAATTTGAGATTTGAAATTTGAAATCAAAACGGCGGCGGCAGGATGAGTTCGTCGCCGGGTTTGGGCTCCACCGGGCCGAATCCGGGCAGCGGGTTGGCGATGCCGCCCTCGGGGGTGACGTCGCTGACCTTTAGCTGGCAGAGTATGCCGGTCTTGCGGCGCACGGCGAGGATGGTGCCGGGCTGGACCTGCTCGGGCATGTGGATCTGGAAGGTGATGAAGCCGCCGTATTCGGCATCGGCCACGTATTCCTGGACGGTCCCGATGTGCAATGCTTCCGCGATCATGCGGGCGCGACGCAGTTCGCCATCGCTTTTTTCCAGGTCGCGCTGGCTGAGCAGTCCCTCCTCGTCCTGTGCCACCTTGGCATCGCGGGCGGCGCGCTCTTTTTCCGCCTCGATCTCGGCCAGTGCCGCTTGCTGGGCGGCGAGTTGGGCTTTCATGGCCTCCATTTCCGCGCTGTTGGCGGCGGGCGCCTCGGGCGTGGACGCTTGGAGCTGCCGGATTTGCTTTTCAATCTCGATGCGGTCTTGCTCGGCGCGCAGTTCTGCGATTTCTTTGCGCACACGTTCGAGTTTCTCTGACGGGGCGTTCTCCACGCCGCGGTTCATGCCCTGCCACGACATCACCAGCGCGCCCAGCAAGAGGGCGACGGTCGCGCCGAGGAGAAGTTTCATCGTGTCCATGCGCGGGACGGTGGCTGGCACCGGGGCGGATGTCAACGCGGCGGCAGCGGCGGCGGTTTGGAGGTTTTCGGGCTGTGGAGAAAACACCCGCCGGCATTGAACTGCCGCCAGCCCCAGGCGAGCCAGCGGATCAGCGAGGCGGCGAGCCACAGTGCCCACAGCAGCATCAGCAGACGATACCACCAGACCGAGATCGAGATACAGCCGGGCTGCGGCAGCGCGCCCTCGCCGCGGGCCTGATACCAGCTCAACATTGCGCGGGTGGAATCGTTGCCGCTGATGAACATTTCCGGGCTGCCCAGCAGGCCGGCGGCGACGATGCCGATAAAAATGCCGAGCACGATCAGGGAAACCACTGCCAGCATGGTTTGCAGCAGGTTGTGCGTCCATGCCGGGAGGCGCGGAAACGACGGTCCGCCGCGCCATGCCAGCGCGAACAACCAGCCGACGACCACCAGCGCGAAAGGCAACGGAATCTGCGTGAGTCCCACCGCCAGCAGCATCCATTCGTAGGTGCGCAGTGGCGAGCGGCGGAGCCGGCCAAGCACCCACGCGGCGAGCAGCGAGCCCAACAGGATTCCCCAGAAACGCACCGCCGGTCCGCGCAGAGGCCCGTCGGTCCACAGCACCCATCGATCATTCGGCACGCGGATGGTGGTGGTGATATTGGCGCTTTCCACCGGCAGCGTCACGGCTCCGGCGCGGGTTTGGAAATCGAGCGGCTGGTCTTGCCGCCATTGCAGGCTGATTTCCTGCGAGCCGGGTGTGAGCGGCACAATGACATTCGCGCCATCGCGGCGGATCGGCAGATTGTTGCCGTTGCTGGCAAGCGAGGTGGCCTCCGTGCCGGATGGCAGGCCGATCAGGAAATCCTCTCCCAGACTGCTGCGCAGCGAGAGCTGGAGCGATGACGTCCGCTGGCGCTTGCCGAGCGTGATCTCGTGCCCGGCGCGGTCGATGGTGACGGTGGCTCCGGTCACGGCTTCGGGACGGCCGATTTCCAAGGTGGCCGACTCCCCCGGCCATGGCCGCCATTCGGGGTTGAGACCGGCCTCCGAATCGTTGAAGACCGGCGCGAGTCCGGAAATTCCGACGTTCCAGACCGGCGAAGCGGTCAGCAGCCAGTGTTCCACCCAAGTGTCGTCGGCGCGGCTGGTGAGTTCGATTTCATTTCCGACCGCCAGCTCGCTGTCCCAGGTGAAATTGTCCTGACCGGTGCCGAGGCGCACTTCAATGAAACCGTCGCGCACGACCGCTCCGGGCGTGAGCACGCTTTCGCCCGGCAACAAGGGGATGCGCAGCGAAACCGCGCCGCCACCCGCTGACAGGCGGCCGACATTCGTGGAAACCTGCCAGACCAGCCCCAGTTCAATACGGCGCTCGACGGCCACCACGGTTTGCAGGTTCGGGCGGTCGTAGTTGGAGCCGTCGCCGGCGGATTTCACTTCGCGCGCGAAAAACACCTGCGCTTCGGGAATACCGCCGGGTTTCACGCCGCCGACCTGCCAGCCGGGTGCGTCGATGGTCACGCGGCGCGGCCGGAGTTTCCATGTCCACTGCCATTCGGAAAGATCGGCCAGCGAACCCACGACCCGCACGCGGTGCACGCCCTGCGGCAGCACCAGCCACAGGAATCCATCGCCGCGGCGCAATGCCGGTGCGGGTTCGTCATCCACCGTCACCGCGAGCGGTGACCACTCCGGCAGCTTGCCCGGCAAGGGCACGGCGGCGCGGGCGGCGGTGTGGATTTCCACATCCATCGACAAGCGGCGGTCGCGCAAGGTGAGCGCCACGTGCGGGATATCGGCGGCATTGGGAAACGCGTCGGACACCTCGGTGAGCCGCGCGCGCATCGTTTCCAGCATTTCCTTCTCCGGAAACTCCGCCCGCGCATCCGGGATGGCGAGACAACCTAACAGAAACAGTGCGGCCGCGGGCGGCGGGACACGGAGCTTCGGCCGTCGTGCGCCGAGCAGCACCGCGCCGAGACCTAACAGAAACAGCACGCGCACCAGCGAAATGACGCGCTCCACTCCCGCCGGGATCAGCACGGGACGCACCGATTGTTTTTCGGTGACCGGTCCGTTCCAGCCGTAGCTGACGCTGCGCCACTGCCACTCGGGCACTCCCGGGCCGGTCTGGATGCGCGCCTTGAGGTCGTATTGCAGGTTTTCGGCGGATTTCTTCCATGCGGATTTGGCCGGTCGACGCGAGAGCATGCCGCTGGATTCGTAGGAACCGGCGAAGGGATCGGCTTCTTCATCCGGAGTCGTGTGCGCCATATAGGTCACGATGGTTGGAGAATCCTGAATGACGTATGGCAGATGCTCCAACTGCGGATAAAGCGCCTGCTGGATCTGCCGGCCGGCGAAGGGCACCAGCACCAGCAGCAAGGCGATCACCACCAGCCACTTCACCGTCGTCACCGAGCGCCGCGCCCAACCCTGCGGCACCACCCGCAGCAATGCCAGCGGGATCAACAAGGCCAGCCACACATATTTCGGCGCACCCGGTTCATGATAGGACAATCCGAACCCGACAAATGCCAGCACCGCCGCGCCGAATCCCCACAGCCGGAACACCGCCAGCGTAAAAACCAGCAGCAGGAACAGATCCAACAGCGACCACGCGGTGAGCCAGTCGCCGCGAACCCAGTCCGCGCCGAACAGCGCGAACAGGCGCCAGCCCGGCGGCAGGTTGAGCGTGACCTCCGCCTTCGCCGCATCGGTGCGCCAGCCGGTGGCGGGCTGCGTGCCCGTGTTTGGCACGCGGCCGGTGGCCTCCAGTTCGAAGTGGCGCTGGCGGATTTCCACGCCGGCCGCGCCGGTGGATGGATTGCGGGTAATGAGCTGTCCAGTCCCGTCGCTGCGCACTGATCCGAGTTCCTGATCCTCCTTCGCATCGAGCCGCCAGATCCGCTGCATATCCCCGGCGATCTTGTCGCGGAAGGTGAAGGCCGCACCGTCCTCGTCGAGCCACAGCTCGCGTTCGATGCGCATGCCTTCGGGGTTCTGCATGCCCATACCGCGCATGCGCTCCTCCATCCGGAATGCGGTATCCGTTTCCCAGCGATAGACCGGATACTTGCGCCATGCTTCAGGAAACTGCGTCTGCGAGACATCCACCACCGGGATGCCGGTGATTTCCACCAGCCGGAAATCCGGAGCCGCCTTGAAGGCGACAAGCTGACCGGCGGCGACGGGCTTCGCGTTTTCCGCGAATCTCACATCTTGCGGATGATCGAGGCGCGAGGCGGAAAACTTCAGCGTCCATTTCCCGGAGCGCACCTGCACCTTGAGCAGGCCCGCATCGTCCACCGCCACCGGCAGCGGGCTTTCATAACTCGTGAGTTTCCATCCTTCCGGTAAAATGTGGCCGATCGTTTCCTCGCGGCTCTTGCCCGCCACGATCAGCTCCAGCTCCACATGCAGCCACAGCGGAATGCCGTCCCTGATCAGCAAATGGCTCTTCGCGGCGAGGAAATCCTTGTCCACCTGTTCGGTCGAGGCGTCGCGCTTGAGCCAAAGGAAACCGTTGGCATCCCACACCGGCGACGCCACCTCCGTGCCATCCAGCCGCAACGTGAGGATGCCGATCTCCGGTGGAATCTCGATCCGCTGGGGAACCGACTGCCAACGGTATTTTCCTGTTAGATAATAACTTCCGCTGTCGAGTTTCACCGACGGTTTCCCCGCGTGCGCCACCACCGGCAGCGGCGCGCCGTCCGCCGTCACTTCCACCGGCCACAACTCGCCGTCGCCCGGCAAGGGCAGCCAGGCCTCGTTGAACACCACCACCTCCAGCGCGAAACTCCCGCCCGCGGCATCCGCCTCGAGCGCCAGACGCGACGGCCACAACCGCAGTGCCTGCTTCGCATTGTCATACGGCCGTGGGCTTTCGATATCGCGGTCGTCCCACAGCGCCCAGCCGGCCCAGGGCTTGAGCGGCTCAGGCAGCTCGCGGACGGGCTCGGCCGCAGTGAATGACAAACCTGACAGCCAGGCCGTCGCGGCCCATGGCGCAATCCACAACAGGGTTTTCATGGCGTGAGCGCGGAAACGATCCGCGTCACCATCCAATCAGTCGCTGTGAAGCACGGCGAGAAGAAAGGCATGCATCAAACCTCAAGCCCCGCCGCCTGCGATGTGGCCGAACTTGTCGTCGATGAATTTGAGCACCAGTTCCTCGGTGGCTTCGTCTTCGAGACGCTCGACCACTTCCACCGAGAAGCCGCGGGCGATGAGCTGGCGGGCGCGGACGGGGTCGATGCCGCGGGCGCGGAGATAGAATATCTCCTCGTCCTGGATCCGGGAGGAGGTGGAGCCGTGCGAGCATTTCACCTGGTCGGCGTTGATCTCGAGGCCGGGCATCGAGTTGGCCTCGCAGGTGTCGCTCATCAGCAGGTTGCGGCAGGTTTGGTAGGCGTCGGTGTGGTGCGCGCCCTCGTCCACGAAGATCAGGCCGGAGAAGATGGTCTTCGAGTTATCATAAAGCGAGTTCTTGTATAAGAGATCGCTGTAGGCGCCTTCGGAGACGTGGTGCTGGAAGGTGCGCTGGTCGTATTCCTGCTCGCGGGCGGGAATCGAGACCGAGAGCATGTCCGAGCGCGAGCCCGGGCCTTCGAGGCGGGAGAGACACTCGTTGCGCGCCCAGGATGCGCCGGTGTTGAGGATGAAGCCCTTGGCCGAGGCGTCGCGCGCGGCGGCGGTCTCGTTGATCTGGATGACGCGGGTGACTTCGTTGAGCGCCTGGATGGCGATGTAGTCGAGCTTGGAGTTCGGGCCGGCGTTGAGGTCGTTGAAGGCGATGGCGAGACCGGGTTCCAGTTCCTCGGCGGAACGGAAGATATCGATCACGCGGACCTTGGACGACTTGCCGGTGACGACCAGCGTGTGCGGGAAGATGACGGTATTGGCACCGGCGATCCAGTGATGGACCTCGATGGCGTCCGCAACTTCGACGTTGTCGGCGACATGCACGAACAGGCCGTCGGCGAGCATCGCTTCATGCCATGCGGCGTATTTCGCCGAGCCAAGGCGGGTTTCCTGCCGCATGAAGTGTTTTTCCACCAGTTCGCTGTGGGAAACGAGCGCCTCGGCGAGCGGCAGGCAGATGATGCCCTCGGGGAGGTTGGATTCCGAGTGGACGAGTTCGTCGTTCACAAAGATGAACTTTGCCGCGCAGCGCTTGAGGCCGGTGGAGCGGGTAATCAAGTTTTCTGAAGCGGGCGGGACGCCCGCGCTCCCCTGTTGGAAGCCGTCGAAGTCGAGCTGCTTGAGGTTGGAGAAACGCCATTGCTCATCGCCGCGCTTGGGAGCGGGTGTGGATTTGTAGCGTTCAAGCGCGATTTGCTGGCGGGTGGTGAACCAGTTTGGGAGAGTGGTAGTCATGATGAGGTGATCGGTGGACAGTGAGCGGTGATCAGAGGGAATCAGCCGACGCTGCCTTCCATTTCAAGGTCGATGAGGCGCTTCAGCTCCACCGAATATTCCATCGGGAACTCGCGGACGAGGTCGTTGATGAAACCGTTGACGGCGAGTGACATGGCGTGACCTTCATCGATGCCGCGCTGCTGCATGTAGAAGAGCATTTCCTCGGAGACCTGTGAAACGGAGGCCTCGTGCTGGGTGGCGTGCTGGTTGCCGCGCACGGTGATGGCCGGATAGGTGTCGGTGCGCGAGTGGCTGTTGATGAGCAGCGCGTCGCACTCGGTGTTGTTCTTGCAGCCCTTGAGGTGGCGCGGGATGTGGACCTGGCCGCGGTAGGTGGAGCGGCCTTCGCCGACGGAGATCGATTTGGAAACGACGTTGGAGGTCGTCTCGTCGGCGGCGTGGATCATCTTGGCACCGGTGTCCTGGTGCTGGCCGGTGTTGGCGAGCGCGATCGAGATCACCTCGCCACGGGCGCGACGGCCCTTCATGATCACGCCGGGGTATTTCATTGTGAGGCGCGAGCCGATGTTGCAATCGATCCAGCGGACTTCCGCGTCCTCCATGGCGAGACCGCGCTTGGTGACGAGGTTGAAGACGTTGCTGCTCCAGTTCTGCACGGTGACGTATTGGATCTTGGCGCCTTTCAACGCGACGAGTTCGACCACCGCGGAGTGCAGTGTGGTGGTTTCGAATTTCGGCGCGGTGCAGCCTTCCATATACATGACTTCAGCGCCTTCGTCGGCGATGATGAGGGTGCGCTCGAACTGGCCGAAGCTTTCCGAGTTGATGCGGAAGTAGGCTTGCAGCGGCTGCTTCAGCTTCACGCCCTTCGGGATGTAGATGAACGATCCGCCGGAAAACACAGCGCTGTTGAGCGCGGAGAACTTGTTGTCGGAGGTGGGGATCACCTTGCCGAACCACGGGCGGAAGATTTCCTCGTATTCCTTGAGGCCTTCGGTGGAGGAAACAAAAATGACGCCCTGCTTGGACAATTCCTCCTTCATGTTGGAATAGCTCGCCTCGGAGTCATACTGGGCCTCGACGCCGGCGAGGAACGCGCGCTCCTGCTCGGGGATACCGAGGCGCTCGAAGGTTTCCAGAATCTCGGGCGGCACCTCGTCCCAGGAACGCTTGGGCTTCTCACCGTCCGAGAGATAATAGCGAATCTTGTCGAAATCGATGTTTTCGAGATCCTTGGTCGCCCAGTGGGTGGGCATCGGCTTGTCGAGGAAGGTCTTGAGCGCCTTGTGACGGAACTCGCGGACCCATTGCGGGTCCTGCTTCACGTCGCAGATGTAATCGACCGTCTTCGCGCTGAGTCCGCGGCCGGCGTCATACTTGTGGCGTTCGGGGAAAAAGAAATCGCCCTTGCTGCGGTCGATGTTGATCGCTTCTTTCGTTTCCTGATCGAGAACGGCGGTGGTGTCTTCGTAGGGCATGGTGAATGGGTATTTGGGATTTATAATTTCAAATTTGAAATTCCGTCAGGCGAGTGCGGCTTCCTTGAGGAAGTCGTAGCCGTGTTTTTCCAGCTCGTGGGCGAGTTCGGGGCCGCCGGAGCGGACGATCCGGCCCTCGGCCATCACGTGGACGTGGTCGGGCACGATGTAGTCGAGCAGCCGCTGGTAGTGGGTGATGAGCAGGATGCCGCGCTCGGGGGAGCGCATGGCGTTGACGCCCTTCGCGACTACTTTCAGCGCATCGATGTCGAGGCCGGAATCGGTTTCGTCGAGAATGCAGTATTTCGGATCGAGCATCATCATTTGCAGGATCTCATTGCGTTTCTTCTCGCCGCCGGAAAAGCCCTCGTTGACGGCGCGGCCGGTGAACTTGCGGTCCATTTCCAGCAGGTCCATTTTGGCATAGAGGTTCTTGTAATAGGCGACGGCGTCGATTTCCTCGCCCTCCGGCAATCGGGCCTGGAGCGCGGCGCGGATGAAGTTGGCATTGGAAACACCGGGGACTTCGGACGGATACTGGAAGGCCAGGAAGATGCCGGCGCGCGAGCGTTCGTCGATCGACATTTCCGCGATGTCCTCGCCGTCCACGGTGACGCTGCCACCGGTGACCGGGTAGGATTCATGGCCGGCGATCACCTTCGAGAGGGTGGACTTGCCGGAGCCGTTGGGGCCCATGATGGCGTGGACTTCCCCTTGCGGGATATCAAGGGTGACGCCCTTGAGGATTTCGGTGCCGTCTTCGAGGGTGGCGTGGAGGTTCTGGATGTGGAGGCTCATGATGGAATCGATTATTGGTGATTGGAAATTTTGCCGCGGAGGGTGATTTCGATATCCTCGACCACCGCGCCGGCTGGCAGGTCGAGCACGTCAGCGAGGGTTGCGCCGGGTTTGAAATCGATGTCGTGAATCACGCCGGTTTCGGCGTCGTGGAAATGCCCGTGCTCGCGGAGGTTCGGGCAGAAGCGCGACGATTCGCGCTCGAAATTCACCTGACGGATCACGCCGTGCTGCACGAGCGCTTCGAGGCAGTTGTAAACCGTGGCCAATGAGAGATTCGGCAAGCGGTCCTTCGCCTTGATGAAAACCTCGTTGGCAGTCGGGTGATTCCGTTCCTCGATGAGAATCCGGTAGATCTCCTGGCGCTGCCGCGTCATGCGCAGGCCGGCGATTTCCTCGGGAACCTCCGGTGCGGGTTGGACTTCGTTGAGCTTGCTGACCATGGCGGCGGCAAGCTAGATGGGCACCGACCAATATCAAGAATTATTCCAATTCCAGTTCGGATTTTTCACAATCCATTGGTTTTCAATAATTGGATTTCAGACTTCGGGTTAAAATCGCCATTTCTCCGAACTTGCCGGCGGGCGCGAACCGGCTACCTTGCTGCGGTTCACCACACCCACATGTCCGCGTTTTCCACCTTTCTCCAGGTCAGTCTGCTGATCCTCGTCGTCCTCGTCATTTTCAACATCATCATTTTCGTCCACGAGCTCGGGCATTTCTGGGCGGCGAAATGGCGCGGCCTGCAGATTGACCGCTTCCAGATCTGGTTCGGCAAGCCGCTGTGGAAAAAGGAAATCAACGGCGTGCAGTACGGCCTCGGCTGGATTCCCGCGGGCGGCTTCGTGGCGCTGCCACAGATGGCACCGATGGAGGCGCTCGAAGGCTCGCGCGAACCGGGAGCCAAGCCGCTCGCGCCGATTTCCGCGATGGACAAGATCATCGTCGCCTTCGCCGGCCCGCTGTTTTCCATGCTGCTCGCGCTGGTCACCGCGGTGGGTGTGTGGGCGGTGGGCAAACCGAAGGATTTCATCCCGTCCACCGTGGTCGGTTTTGTCGAAGCCGGCTACCCGGCGGAGCAAGCCGGCTTGCAACCCGGCGACCGCATCGTCGCAATCAACGGCGAGGAAGTGCACGGCTTCGCCGGCTCACTGGATTCGATCACCGAGCGGGTGGTGCTCAGCCGCGGCGAAAAGATCGCCTTCACCGTCGAGCGGCCGGGCTTCGATGAGCCGCTCACGCTGGTCTCCGGATTCAAGACCGAGGAGTCGCGATGGTTCCAGCGCCGCGGCCTGCGCGAGGTGGGCATCGCCCCTGCCGGCAAGGTGATCATCGGCGAGGTTTACAAAAACAGCCCCGCCGCGCGCGCCGGCATCGTCAAGGGCGACGAACTGCTGGAGGTGGATGGAGAGCCGCTCTTCAGCATCGCGCAACTCGCCAGCCATCTCAAATCGATCGACTACCAGCCCGCCGACATCCTCGTGAAAGCCGCCGACGGCTCGCAGCGCACGGTTTCGCTCAAGCCCGTCAAACCGGTGAAACCCGCGGAGTCCGATCCGATGATCGGCGTGCGGTGGGACGATTCCAGAGAGATCGACACCCGCATCGTGCATCCCGGGCCGTTCAAACAATGCGCCGACAGCCTGCGCATGATGTGGGTCACCATCACCTCGGTCATCGCCAAGGATTCCAACATCGGCATCGACCACCTCAGCGGTCCGGTCGGCATCGGTTCGCTGATCTTCGACCTGCTTCTCACGGAAAACGGCTGGCGGCGCATCCTCGCCTTCGTGGTATTGTTCAATGTGAACCTCGCGGTGCTCAACATGCTGCCATTCCCGGTGCTCGACGGCGGCCACATCACGCTTGCGGTGTTGGAAAAAGTCGCCGGCCGCCCGGTGCGCGCGCGCGTGCTGGAAGTCCTGCAAACCGCCTGCGCGCTGATGCTCATCTCGCTGATGTTATATGTCACCTCCAAGGACATCGGCGACCGCTTCGGCCGCGGCTCGCGCGGCGACCGGACACCGGTGTTTTCAGCCGATTGAAAATCCCGCCATCAGCACGCTCCTCCAACTGCATCTGCTGGTCGTCATTTTCGCGGCGACCACCATCCTCGGCCGGCTGGCCACGGTCAGCGCGCCGGTCCTCATCACATGGCGCTGCCTGCTTGCGGCGATTGGAGCATTCCTGTGGGTGGCTTTGGTGCGGAAAAGGAAAATCCTGTTAGACGGCGGGCAGGTTGCGAAACTATTGGGCGTCGGCGCGCTCATCGGCCTGCACTGGTTGTGCCTGTTCGGCGCGGTGAAGCTGGCCAACGTCTCGATCGCGCTCGCCGGGCTGGCGACGCTCTCGCTGTTCACCGCGTTCACCGAACCGCTGCTCACGCGCCGCCGCATCAAGCCCTTCGAGGTGTTTCTCGGCGGGATCGTCTGCGCCGGCATCTGCCTCATCGCGGGCGTGGAAAAAGGGCACCTGTTAGGTCTTGGCGCGGCCTTGCTCAGCGCGTTGCTCGCCGCGGTATTCATGGTGCTCAACCGCGGCATCGTGGTGAAGGGCGGCGACCCGATGACCATGGTTGGCTGGGAAATGCTCGCCGCCACCGTCGTCTGCTTTCTCGCCGTGCCGCTCTTCGACCGCGGCGGGTTGCCCGCGCTGATGCAAGTCAATGCGATGGACTGGCTGTGGATCGCTCTGCTCGCGTGGGTCTGCACCGTGTTCGCGCAAGCGCTCACCAACCAACTGCTGCGCTCCATCAGCGCCTACCAGTTCAACCTCGCCGCCAACTTCGAGCCGGTTTACGGCATCATCGGCGCGGCCATCATTTTCAAGGAGCATCAAAACCTCCAGCCCGCCTTCTACCTCGGCGCGCTCACCATCGTGCTCGCAAACTTCCTCCACCCCTGGCTCCATCGACGCTTCTCAAGCAGGGAAGCCATTGTCTAACAAATCCAGAATGCGCTCCGTAGCGCCGGTGTGCGTGGCGAGCACCTTCGATGCGTTTCCGCACATCGCTTGTGCTCCCGCCGGGTCGAGCGCCTGCCGGATCGCATCACGGAGTTGATCCTGGTTTTCCGCAATGAAACAGCCGCCGCCTGCCACGAGTCGGCTGGCGAGCGGCTCGAAGTTTTCCATGTGCGGACCGCAAACCAGCGGCTTGCGCGCGAGAATCGCCTCGGCCGGATTTTGTCCGCCGGTGGCGAGAAAACTCTTGCCGATGACCACCACATCCGCGTGCGCCGTCCAATCGCGCAGCTCGCCGGTGGAATCGACCACCAGCACGTGGCGGCGATCACCGGTCGCCGCCGCCTCGAAGCGCGAACGCAGCACCACCACGAATCCCACCTGCTCCAACTCCGCCCGCACCTCGTCGCGACGCTCGGCGTGCCGCGGCACGATCACCGGCAGCGCTTCCGGCGCGGCCTCGCGGATCGCGGCGGCGATCCATGCGTCTTCGCCGGGATGCGTGCTGGCGGCCAGCACGACGCGGCGGTTTTTCCCGAAGGCATCAATCATCTTTTGAAACTCCTCGCGTTTCGCTGGCAGCGTGCCGCCCGCCGGATCGAACTTCAAACTGCCGGTGTGATGGATGCGCTCCGGTTCCACGCCTAACAGATTCCAGATCTCCGCATCCTCCGCCTCCTGCACGGCCACTGCATCGAGCATGCAAAACAACGGCCGCAACCATGCCGCGCACTTGCGGTAGCGGCGCGCCGAACGCGGCGACATGCGCGCGTTCACCAGCGCCACCGGGATGCCACGGCGGCGACACCCGATCATCAAATGCGGCCATGCCTCGCCCTCGACGAGCACGATGTGCACCGGCTCGAAGCGGTCGAGATAACGCCGGACCATCGACGGAAAATCCAGCGGCGCATAAGTCACGCGCAGTCCCGGAATGCCCGCACCAGTGGCCACCGCGTGACCTGTAGCGGTGCCAGTCGCCAGCACGAAGCGCCGTTCCGGCTCGCGCTCCAGCCACGCGCGGATCAATTTCAGCGCCAGCATCGCCTCACCCACGCTCACCGCATGCACATGCACCGCGCCGCTCGGCTCGAACTCCACCGGTTCGCCATAAATCGCCGCCCGCTCGCCCAAACGCGTCCCGAAACCGCCGCGTCGCAGCATTTTCACCAGCCACCCGGGAAACGCCGCCACGAACATGCCGGGCAGCAGCAATCGATAAATCATCCGGGCGGCAAACCAGCGCATCGCCGCCGAAGCTATCCACATCGGTCGCCGGGTAAAGCGTGATGGCCCGCTGCCGCGCTCATCCGGACTTGGAATCGGCGCGACACGCGGCATGATACACCACGTCACCCACACCCGATGAATGCTTCATTCCGCCGTCTGCTGGCGCTGGTGGCCGTGTTTTTCACGGCTTTCGCCGCCGTTTCCGTGATGCGCACCTGCCATTCCGGCGGCAGCCTGCGCGATCTGATCCCCGGTCTCGCCGAAAAGGAGGACCGTTTCCGTCCGGAAAAATTCACCCTGCCCGAGCGGCCTCCGCTGGACCTCGGCGATGTCGAGTTGCTGGCCCGGCTCAATGACGAATACGCCAACCTCACCAAGGCCGTGGTGCCATCGGTGGTGAGCATCGACACCGCGGGCGTTCGCACCGAGCGCCTGCTCGACCTGTGGGGCCGCTCGCGCATCCGCCGCTACCCCACGCAGGGGCAGGGCTCCGGCGTGATCGTCAGCGAGGAAGGCCATGTGGTCACCAATCACCACGTCATCGCCGGCCAGCAGCAGATCCGCGTCACCTTGCACGGCGGAAAAACCCACCCCGCGCGGCTGATCGGCGAAGACACGTTGCTCGATATCGCCGTGATCAAGATCGAGGGCGAGGGGCCGTTCCAGCCGCTCAAGCTCGGCGATTCCTCCGAGGTCCAGGTGGGACAGATGGTTTTCGCCATCGGCAATCCCTTCGGCCTCGGCGAGACCGTCACCCAGGGGATCGTCTCCGCCAAGGAGCGCTCGCTTTCCGACAACCAGCGCGACCTGTTCCAGACCGACGCCGCCATCAACCCCGGCAACTCCGGCGGGCCGCTCGTCAACCTGCGCGGCGAAATCATCGGCATCAACGTGGCCATTTTCACGCCCGACCGCGAAAACCCGGGCTTCCAGGGCGTCGGGTTTTCCATCCCCGCCAACGACGTGCGCGACACGCTGTTCCAGATCCTCGAACGCGGCCGCCCGGTGCGCGGGTTTCTCGGCGTGCAGGTGCGCGATCTCGATCCCGCGGTGCGCTCCGCACTGCAATACGAGGGCGGTTCCGGTGTCGCCATCCTCGGTGTCTCGCCGGGCTCGCCGGCCCAGGAAGCGGGATTGCAGCCGTGGGATGTGGTGGTTTCCTACAATGGCGAAACGATCCGCTCGTCCACGCAGTTCTTCGATCTGGTCCAGAAGACCGCAGTGGGCGATGCCGCGGCGCTCGACGTCTGGCGCAAGGGCACAATGATCGTGCTGCGCCCGGTCATCGCCGAGAGCGGTGCCACCGCCGCGCCGGTGCAGACGCCTCAAGGCCGCATCCGCGATCCGGAGCAAATCCTCCAGTCACTCGGCATTGAAGTCCGGGATCTCTCGGTGCCGGAACGCATGCGCGGTTTCCGCGGCGTGGTCGTCACCAGCGTCGCCGAGGAAACATTGGCCGCCGGAATCCTGCAGGCCGGCGATCTCATCGTCGCCGTCAACAACTCCCGGATCCACTCCGCCAACGAGTTTTTCCTCCACCTCGCCGCCTCCGCCGCGGTGCAGGACACCGCCTTGCAACTCGTGCGCGACGGCCGCTCCGCGCGCGTCACCCTGCCCGCCGTCCCGCGCGCCGAGTGAATGACAATCCACCATCATGAAATGATCCGTCCGGCGTCGACGTTTCCCAATAAGGTCCACTGATGCAGCGCTCCAAAATTCCATACCTGTTCCTCGGCCTCGCCGCCGTGCTGGCGCTGGCGGCCGTGGCGCTGCTGATCCTGCGTCCCGGCGTCCACCCTCCCGTGCCGCCACCGGACGTTCCATCGCCGCCGCCGCAGTTGCCGAAAACCACCGTCACTGACGAAACCGCCGCCGCGCTCGATGCCGCCGCGGAACCCATCCCGGAGACCGATCCGGAGACCGCGCTCGATTCGCTCGGCCTCTCGATCTCCGCCAGATCGCCCGAGGAACTGGTGGAAAAATTCACAGCCGCCTTCGAAGCCGGGGACATCGCCACGCTCGGCAAACTGCTCGGTGACAATCACGCGCAACCGGACGCCATCGCCCGGCTCGAAGCGCTCGCCGGCCAGACACGCCGGCTCAAAGCGGCGCGCGAAGTCGGTGAAATCGAACTCAACAAACGCACCCGCTGGGCGCTGCGCCTCGAAGGGGCCGAGCCCGGCCGCGACCGCATCGCGCTCGATCTCCTGCGCGAGGACGGAAAATGGAAAATCGAACGCATCATCCTGCCGCCGGACAAGGACGCGGAACCACTCCGCACCGATCCGATGGAGGTGGCCGATGCCTTCATCCAGTCATTGATCGTCCAGGAGCTGGAATTCGCCCGCTCGCTTGCCGAACCCGCCACCGTGTCCGATGCCAAACTCGCCGGACTCTGCATCATCTTCGAGGAAGGCGGATACCGCATGCGCCCCACCAAGCCGCTGCGCACCATGTTCCAACGCGACGACGCCACCGGCTTCCTCGCCACAGTCGAAGCCATCGAAGGCCGGGAAACCGCGCAGTTTTCCCTCACCCTGAGCCGCGCTTCCCAAGACGCCGACTGGCGGGTTTCCGAAATCAACCTCGACCAACTCCTCGCCGACTACTCGCGCCGCATGGCCGGTGGCGACATCCATTACTCGCCCTTGGTGAAAAACCCCGCCGGCGGCGACACGCTCGCGCTCTACTTCGCCTTCGACGAGGCGGAAATGAGCCCGCGCACCCGCCGCCAGCTCGAAATCGTCGCGATGATGCTCATGACCGACCCCGGCAAGCGCATCAACCTCAGCGGCCACACCGACGCCCTCGGCACCGACGAATACAACCGCCAGCTATCCGCCGATCGCGCGCAGGTGGTCCGCAAGTTCCTCATCGAAAGCGGCGTCGATGCCGCGCAGATCGTCACCGCCGCCAAGGGCGCCAGCCAACCGCGCCGGCCGAATTTCACCGAGACCGGCGAAGACAACCCGCAAGGCCGCCGCGCCAACCGCCGCACCGAAATCTATCTCGATTTCTGACGTTCGGTGAAACGCAGCAGCCGGGTAACCCGCTAATTCATCGCCACCACCAGGGCCGCCAGCAGGATCACCAACACCGATACCAGCGCGTTGCCGGCAATCAGACCGGAGGCGACCGAGACGCTGTAGGTTTCCGCTTGCTCCTTCCTCCTGCGCTTCCACGCCCACACGAGCAGGGCACCGAGGAACATCATTATCGAGTTGTTCGCCGGCACGACACCCGCGACCGCCAGGCCGATGGGTGAAGGCAGCCAGAAGGACACCTTCTTCGGGCAGTACTTCTGCATGACGGTGATGATCACGCCGGCGGCCAGGCCGATGGCCATGCCCCATTTCGCCGAATCGGGAAGCGTGGCGAAACCCTTTTCGAGCAACTCCGCCACGCCCTTCCAGACCAAGGCGGCCGGCGCGGGCAGTTCGTCGGAACCGAGCAGCAGGTTGCCCTTGGCGTCGGTCTGCCTGATCAACACCTGGAACACCGGAACGCAGGCGATGACGCCGGCGAAGGTGCCGAAGAACTGGGCGATGGTTTGCTTCCTGGCATTTCCGCCGAGGATGTATCCCGCCTTGAGGTCCTGCAGCAGTTCCGACGAGTGGGTGGCCGCGCCAGCGGTGATCGAGGCGGTCATCAGGTTCGTTTGCAGGGGATTGACCGCGGTGTTGAAAGTCGGGATGGCGGCCACGGACAACTGCGTGATCTTGCCCATGGCACCGACCGGGTTGACGTCGGTCTCGCCCGTCGCCCGGGCGGCCACGATGGCCAGCAGGAAGGTCAGCAGGATGGCGAAGACACCCATGTGATATTCGATGCCGAAGATGGCATGACCCAGAATGACGCTCAGCAGCCCCGCGGATCCCACGCCCGCCCAGAACCACCAGCCGGGTGTTTCGATATCGGCCAGAGGATCGAATTCCTTTTCCTTCTTCCTGCCGGTGAGTCCGCCCAGGAAACCGCCGAGCGCCCGCATGATGGTCTTCCACTGCAGCAGGAAGGCGGTCAGGCCGGCCGCCACCATCAAGGCCGTGGACGGCCACAGCGCCCAGGCGACGATCCCCCGGTAGCCGAGAACCTTGCCGCCAGGAACGATCAGCGTTTCCGTCTTTTCGTCCTCTGTTCCGGCGAAGAGAACGATCTCCGTCCTGCCCAACTCGTCGAGGGCCTGCCGGGAGTCGGCGTCGCTGCCGCCCCCCTTCACCGCATCGATGATTTGCCGGCGTTGTTCCGCCGTCGCCCGCGTGTTGATATAGACACTCGAGAGATAGGCCGGCAGCAGTGACGTCTGTTCCGGGTGGATTACCTCGACCTGCGGCGCGAGCTTGGCGATGTCCTTCGGCGTCCGGCCCTCGGGACTGTTCGCCTGGTTGTGCAACTGCACGATGTCGTCCTCGAAGGAGGCGGGCATCACGCCGAAAAAGAAGATCGAGCCGATCAGCAGGGCGAGGCCGACGCGGATGCCGATGATGCCGCCGAACGCAAGGTAGAGCGGCGTCGCGTTCCAACCGATGGCCGTCCGTTCGAGGAGGCTCTTCGCCGCCGGGCCCCACCACAATGCCAGGGTGTCGGGATAGAGGAACCGGTTCCAGGTTTCCTGGGTCATGCCCCAGACCTTCAGGGAAGCTCCGTCGGCGGCCTCGGCCGCCTTGCCGAAGAAGATCGTGATGCGGCTGAGAAACTCCCGCCAGAAGGCGATCAATCCGCTGGCGGCCATGGCGATGAGCAGCACCTTGGCTTTTCTCATCGCGCCCTCGCCGGTGGCGTGCAGGCTCCGGATCGTCTCGGCCGCGGCCGTGCCCGTCGGGAAGGGCAGCTTCTCGATGTTGATCAGGCGCCGCTTCAACGGACCGGCCATGAACAGCCCCATCACGGCCACCGCCCACAGCCAGAGCATCAACTGCCACCAGGTGAAGCGCACGTCCGGCACGATCATGTAGAGCGCCGGAATGGCGGCCCCCAGGCCGGCGGCGTTCATGTAGCCCGCCGAACAGGCCGTGCTGGCCATCATGTAGTTTTCCAACACCGTGTAGGGCTTGTTGCGTACCCGCGCGGAAACCTTTTCCAGGCCCTTGAAAATGGCGTAGGCGACGATCGCCGCGGTGATCGTGGCACCGATGCTCCACGTCGTCTTCAGGCTGACGTAGATGTTCGTGATCGAGACAATGCTTCCCAGAAGCATGCCGGTGACCACCGCGCGGAGCGTCAGCTGGCGCATCTTGTCGCCCATGTAAACTTCGCGCCGCCATTGGAGCGCCTCGAGTTGTTCCGGCGACAGGGTCGATTCGTTGATGTGCGGGAATGCGATTTCGCCCTTGCCTGTGGTGTTTTGATTATCGCTCATGAAGCTGGTTTCGGTTGGATGGGTGGAACGGTCGGGATGAAATCGGGCGCATCAGCCGCGCAGGCGGCGGGTGAGCATGTCGAGCGCGTCGCGGGCCTCGGCGACGCGCAACAGCCGCGTCGCGCCGAAATACACGCCGGCGGCCACCCCCACGGTGAGTGCCAATGCGCCGGCGCGCTGCCACAGCGGCAGCGCCGCCGGGTCGGCGAAGAACCAGCGGTTCGCCGCCACACATACCGCCGCCATCGCCGCGCCGGCGAGTAGCAGGTTTCCCATCAGCCGCAGCAGATCCGCCGTGCCGAAGTCGCCGGCGAATTTCCGCATCGCGACGAACAGGATCAGGAAATTGATGCTGGCGCTGATGCTGGTGGTCAGCGCCAGCGACTCGTGGCCCCACTTCATCACGAACACGAAGAACCAGTTGAACCCGATGTTGGTGCCCAGCGCGAGGATGCTCACCATCATCGGCAACCAGCGTTTCTCGATGGCATAGAATGCCGGTTGCAGCACCTTGAGCCAGGCATAACAAATCAACCCGTAGCCATAAGCGCGCAGTGCGGCCGCGGTCTGGATGCGGTCGTGCGCGTCGAAGGCCCCGCGTTCGTAAAGCACGCTCACGATCGGCCCGGCCAGCAGCGCCAGCCCGAGCGTGGACGGCAGCACGAGAAACGCCACCATCCGCAGGCCCTTGTTGAGCGTGGTCTTGAAATCCTCGCTGACACCCGCCACCGCCGCGCGGGATAACGCGGGCAGCGAAACCGTGGCCACCGCCACACCGAAGACGCCGATCGGAAGTTGCATCAGGCGGAAGGCATAACTCAGCCAGCTCACCGCCCCCTCGCCCACGCCGTAGGCGAACATCGCATTGATCACCACGTTCACCTGCACCACCGACGAGGCGATCACCGCCGGACCCATCAACCGCAGCACCTGCCGCACGCCGGAATCCAGCCACTTGAAATCCGCCGCGAAGCGATAGCCCGCGCGTTTCAACGAGGGAAACTGACATGTCAACTGCGCCAGCCCGCCGATCACCACGCCGATGGAAAATCCGATCAGGCTGTCTTTCCCCCATGTCGGGTCCATCCACCAGCCGAGCACCGCGCCGCCGATCATCGAGCCGAGGTTGAAGAAACACGACGACAAGGCCGGCATGCCGAAGATGTTGCGCGCGTTGAGCAGGCCCATCACCAGCGCCGCCAGCGAAACGAGCAGGATGAACGGATACATGATCCGCACCATCGTCACCGTGAAGGCGATCTCCTCCGGATTGTAATCGCGCGGCGAGGCGCCCGAACGCGACAACGCGGTGAGCGCCTCGACAATCCACGGCGCGATCCATATTCCTAACAGAGTGATCGCGCTCATGAACACCGCGGCCAGCGTGAACATCTTGTTGGCCAGCCCCCACGCCGACTCCTGGCCCTCCGATTTCAGCTTTTTGGAAAACGTCGTCACGAAGGCCTGTGACAGCGCGCCCTCGGCGAACAGATCGCGCAGCAGGTTCGGCACCTTGAACGCCAGATAGAAGCAGTCCATCCAGCGGCTGCCGCCGAACAAACCGGCGAACATCATCTCGCGCATCAAACCGAGCACCCGGCTCGCCATCACGGCGAGGCTGACTTTTCCAGTGGCTTTTGCGGACATGGGTGCGGCGGCTGCGGCGTGTCATAACCTCCCGCGATCCACATGGCGACACCGCGATGCGGAAATGCCGCGACTTCACGGAAATTTCACACGCCACGGCAGCCGAGGTTCGTGTATCCTGGCGCGGTTTGCCACGTAATGGCCCGTAGTGATGGGCAATCAATTTCCACCCTGGTGGATTGTGTCGATCCTCGCGCCGCAACTCGGCCTGCCGGAGTCCCGGAAAGAACCGATGCTTCTGAGGAAGGGCAATCCCCGGAAAGTGGCCTGCGCCGCGTTAGTGAAGAGGCGCACGTCGGTGGGCAAGGGGGCCGGTGAATGGCAACATTCTCCCTGCGCACGACATCCAGTAAGTTGAGACGGACGAGCTGATCCGGATGGATCAGTGGCTCGACATCTCCAGCGCTTCTGTTATCTCTTCACAAGATGAATGCCCTTTCCGGCCACCTTTTCTGGGACGTGAACCGCGATGAAATCGATCCGGTGAAGCACGCCGCTTGGCTGACGCACCGTGTCCTTGAATACGGGCGCTGGGCGGACTGGCAGATCCTCGTTTCAGAATACGGGAAGCCCCGCCTCGCCGAGCTGGCGACAGGGCTCCGCTCGCTTTCCCCGAAGGCCCTGGCTTTCTGCTGCGCCTGCTTCCAACTCCCGAAATCCGCCTTCCGATGCTCCGCCTCGATGCCGTCCCGGAACCAGTAGCCGCGCTTCTGGGGAGACTCGCCGGTCACGAGGCGCTTGCTCCGTTTGCCCTCGGGGGCGGCACTTCGCTGGCGCTGCGCTTCGGTCACCGGCTCTCGGTTGACCTGGATTATTTCACGACGGCGGAATTCCAGCCACAGGAGCTGTTCGAGGCCTTGGGGCTGGAAGCGGCGACCATTCTATCCCTGTCAATGAACACCCTCAACCTCGATGCGGGAGGCGTGAAAATGGATTTGCTCCGTCATGCCTATCCGGAGATCGCGCCCATGGACCGGATGGGCGGCCATCGGTTGGTTTCCCTTCCCGATCTCGCGGCGATGAAACTGAACGCCATCGCGAACAGGGGATCGAAAAAGGATTTCTACGACGTGGCGGAACTGCTGTCCCATCATCGCCTCAGCGCCATGCTCGGTTTCTTTTCCAGAAAGTATCCCGACACCGATGCCTTCGCCGTGGTGCGCAGTCTGGCTTGGTTCGAGGAAGCTGAACAAGAGCCCGATCCGGTCCCGTTGCTCAACCAGACTTGGGAATCGGTAAAACGGAGGATCACCGATGCGCTTGCGGATCTGTGAAGAGGGGTTGGGCATCGCCCATCCGCTCTGCGACCGCCGCACGGGCAGCCCGGGGCCGGCCTTGAAATGCCGCGCTTCACGGAAAATTCACACGCCACGCACAAATGTTTCACCGGGCGGCGTATCATCGGAACCATGCATCCCCGCGCGGTCATCCTGCCTGCTGATGGCTGGCTCGACAGGCCGGACACCCGCCGGACGCTGGGCGTGGCGCTCACCGCGATCATCGGGCTGGCGCTTTACGGCTTCAGCGTCGGTTACTGGCGCGCGCCGCTGATGGGTGTGTTCGTGGCGGTGAAAATGCCGTTGCTGGTACTGCTCACGCTGGTCTGCAATGGATTGCTCAACGGTCTGCTGGGAATTCTGTTAGGCACCGGCCTCGGTTTCCGCCAATCGCTGCTCGCCCTGCTCAGCGCCTTCGCCGTGGCGGGACTGATTCTCGGCTCGCTCTCGCCGGTCACCTTCATGCTGGCATGGCATGCGCCGCCGCCCGATTCGCCGCAGGCGGGCACCGCGCATGCCGCCTACATGGTCACCCATGTCCTGTTGATCGGCTTCGCGGGCATCGCGGCCAACATCCACCTGCACCGGTTGCTGGCCGGCAAGTCCCCCACCCGCGCCGCGGCCACGGCCACGCTGCTTGCATGGCTTGGCGGCAACGGATTCCTCGGCGCGCAGTTCTCGTGGATCCTGCGGCCGTTCCTCGGCTCTCCCGGACTTGAAGTCCAGTTCCTGCGGCCCAACCCGCTGCACGGGAATTTCTATCAGACCATGTGGAACTCGCTGAACCGCATAACCGACGGCTTCGCCATCCCGGCTCTCGCGGCCATCCTGCTCACCATCGCCTTACCCATCATTTTCGCCATACCCACCCGCAACCCCGACGAACCATGAACCCGCAAAACCAACCCGAGATAACTAACACCCCGCCCGGCCTTCCGAAAACTCCGCCGCCGCCGGAAGAACCGCTGCCGGGAAATCCCGACATCCGCACGCTCTTCGAGGCGCTGCTGCGACGTCCCAACGCGCTGGCCGATCACCTCAACCGTGGTCATCGCGGCGCGCTCGCCGGCTTCGCCGCGCTGGCCGTGGCCTGCTTCCTTCTTTTCGGACTCGTGCTCGGCTGCTTCGCCAAACACGAACAACTGTGGGCCGCGCCGCTCAAGACCGGCCTCGGCCTGATCATCGCCGGCGTGATCTGTTTTCCGAGTTTGTATATCTTCTCCACGCTGGCCGGCGCGCGCATCGGCATCAGCCAGCTTGCCACCGGGTTCGCCGCCGCGCTCGCCCTCGCCGGGCTGCTTCTGTTAGGTTTCGCGCCTGCGGTTTGGATCTTCGCCGAATCGACCGACTCGCTTGGCTTCATGGGTCTGCTCGCCATCGGCTCTTGGCTGGCGGCCTTCGGTTTCGCGCTGAAGTTCCTCAAATCCGCCACCGCGGCGGCCGGCGGCACCCAGAAAACCCCGCTCACCATCTGGAGCATCGTGTTCCTGCTCGTCACCCTGCAAATGACCACCTCGCTGCGCCCCATCCTCGGCCGTTCCGGGCATTTCCTCACCCAGGAGAAGAAATTCTTCCTCCAGCACTGGGGCGAAAGCGCGCTGGAAACGCTGCCTTAGTGCAAAGGCCCTGCGGATTTCCCGCAACTCCCGACTGGTCCCGGGGTTTCAGACCTGCTAGCTTACGACCATCATGAAAAATCCCTGGATGATCCCTGTTGCCACATTGCTCGTGGGAGCTGTCGGCGGTTTTATTTCCGGCAAAAACACCCGGGCCACCGGGGAACCGGATTCGGCGGCCGAGGCCGAGCGGCGCACCCGCTCATCCATGCGGGCGGATGCCTCCGCCAGCGCTTCATCCGCCACCAAACGCGGACCGCGCCTTTCGGACCCCGACCAAATCCGCAACCTGCCGGGCAATTCGACGCGCATCCAGGCAATGATGGAATACTACGCCAGCCTCTCGCCCGAGCAGCTTGAAGAGGAGGCCCGCAAGTTGGACAACCTGCCGATGAACGAGCGCATCATGTCCTCGTTCCTGTTGTTCGGCCGCTGGGCGGAAGTGGATCCCACCTCGGCCATGGCGTTTTCCAACACGATGGGATTCACCGGCGCGTTCGTGCGGCCCAACATCCTTCACAGTTGGGCCAGCGTGGACCCGGCCAACGCCGCGAAATACTACGCCGCCAACCCACGCGAGTTCGCCATGATGGGCATGATGGGCGGCGGCCGCGGGCCGATGGGCGGACAAGGCGGAGCGTCCATCATCGCCAGCGAGTGGGCGCGCCAGGATCCCGCCGCAGCCCTCGCCTGGGCCGGCACCCTCACCACCGAAAAGTCCCAGGCCATGGGCGCCGTGCTCGGCGAGGTGGCCAAGACCGATCCGAAAAAAGCCGCCGAAATGCTCGGTGGCATCCAGGGCGAGGATCTCGGCGACGCCTACCGCTCGGTGGCCAATTCCTACGGCGCGAAAAATTTCGACGAAGCCCAGACATGGATTCGCACGCTGCCCGCCGACCAACAGGCCGACGCGCTCGCCGCCGCCATCGAGGGACTCTCACAAAACGATCCCGCCGCCGCCGCCTACCAGCTCGCACAAATGCAGGACGGCGAGGCGAAAAGCGAGGCCACCGCCCAGGTCATCGGCGACTGGGCGCGCGTGGACCCCGCCGCCGCCGCGGACCTGCTGCGGAAACAATCCGACGAACAAGCCCAGCGCGACGGCATGCGCCAATTGATGCCCGCATGGGTCGGCAAGGACCCCGCCGCCGCGCTCGAATTCGCCACCTCCTACGAACCCGGCCCGGTGCGCGACAGCGCCCTGCAATCCTACGTCTGGAGCAACCAAACCGCCGAACCCTCACAACTCGTCCGCGTGGCGGAATCCATCGGCGACGAAGGCGACCGCAGCCGCACCCTTGGCATGGCCGCCGCACGCTGGATGCGCGAGTCGCCCGACGACGCACGGGCCTACATCCAGCAGACCGAGTCGCTTTCAGAAGGTGCCAAGGAGCGCATCCTCGAAGGCCGTGGCTGGTGGGGCGGTCGTGGCCGCGGCCGGCGCTGAGACAGGATCTGTCAGGCGTCACGCGCGCGGCATTTCTGGTCCAGCACCAGGAACGCCTCCCCCGGCCCGCCGGGTTCTGTTAGAATGCCCGTTTCACCGACAAACTTCCCGAGCGTGCCCAGCCGTTCATCGCAAGTCCACGGGCGGCTCCACTCGATGAGGTCGGTGAAATTGACATCCGCTGTCAGGTCCTGGCGGCCGGGATTCTGATAGATCTCCATATCGGTGAGCCGCTGCTGCATCAGATAGGCGCGCAGCGTCCCACGCGGACGGCGATGATAGATCTTTTCCGCGGTGTTGCCATAATCGACGGTCAGCATGCGTCCGGTGCGCCACAGTGGCAGCCAGGTTTCCAGCCACTTGTGATAACTGTCGTGTACTTCCACGCGCTGGCCCGCAGGATGATCGATACCGAACGACGACGATTGCGGCAGCTCCGCGGCGTCGAGCAGGCATTCCGTCACGCGGCCGTCGGAGTCCTTCTTCACCGCCACTTCACGCCAGGCATCGTCTGATTTCTCGAACACGCAGGCGGGAAACGCATCCACCAGCTCGTTGGAAAACACGAGCGCCCTGCCGCCGCATTCGGCGAGCGCCTCCGCCGGGTGTCCATGCCAGCGCGCGCGCCGACCGAGACGACGGCGCTGGATTTCCCGCAGCGGCGCGGAGGTCTCCACCAGATGCAGCCGCGTTCTCCAGCGCAGTTTCCACGGCAGTCGTTTCCAGACTTCTTCCGCCAGCACGCCCTCGCCGGGACCGATCTCGATGAGATCCCGGCAACCGGTTTCGCGTAGCGCCGCCGCCGCCCAGCCGGCCACCGCACGCGCCAGCGAGCCGTCGAGCATCGGCGCGGTGGTGAAATCGCCGCCACAGCCCACGCCCGTGATACGACGTGCATAGTAGCCGTGCCGCGGATCGTGCAGCGCGCGCCGCATGAACTCACCGACGGGGATGGGATGTTCCGGGATCAGGCGTGTCACGGCGGTATTCAAGCATGTCTCACGCCACCGGCCAACCTCTGCGGCGCGTGTATGGAGTGGCTCCCTCCCGGGTGCCATGTTGCGCACAGGCGGCTTCAAGCCGCCACTGCGATCCATGGCGCTTTCAAAGCGCCACTCCGCCATGCCCCCGGGATTGGTCTTGCCGCGCGCGGGCATCGCGGGGAGAGTGGCGGCGTTGTTTCGCACCATGGGCTCGCCTCCATCCGTCAATGTCGCGCGGCTGACCTATCTGCTGGTCTGCGAGGCCGCGGGCGTGGCCATCGCGCTGAGCACCAAGGGCACGATGTTCGAAGTGCCGCTGTGGGTGGGCATTTTCGGCGGCCTGGGCGTGGCGGGGCTTTTCATCTGGATCGAGTCGTTGATGAAAGGATTCTCGCTGCGCGGGTTTTCCACCGCCACCTTCGGGCTGGGCGTGGGCCTGCTCTGCGCCTGGCTGCTGACGCGGGTGGAAATTTCCAACCTGCTGGAAATCGCGTTCCGCGAGCGGCTGGAATCCACGGAAAACAGCGATGTGCTGGTCAACGCCCTGCGCCTCGCCATCGATGTGACGCTTTTCGCCAGCCTCGGCTTTCTCGGCGCGGTACTCTCGCTGCGCGGCAACCGCGACGACTTCGCCTTCATCATCCCCTACGTGCGCTTCCGCCAGGACGCGGCCACCGGCCAGCCGGTGCTGCTGGACGCGGAGGCGGTGATCGACGGCCGGGTGCAGGCGATCCTGCGTTCCGGGTTCCTGCACGGGCGGGTGATCGTGCCGCGCTTCGTGCTCGATGAACTTCAGAAGATGTCGCAAAGCCACGAAACCCACGTCCGCCAGCGCGGACAACGCGGGCTGGACGTGCTCGATGCGATGCAGAAATCGACTGATGTCCAAGTGACCATTCACGACAGCCGCAGTTCCGCCGGGACGGAAACCACTCCCGCCAAGCTGATCGAATCCGCCAGGCTGCTGGGTGCGCGCGTGCTGACACCGGATGAGACGCTCTCCAAACTGGCCCGGCTGCAAGGCGTGGACGTGCTCAACATCCACGAGCTGGACGAAGCCCTCAAGCCGGCCGTGGCACCCGGCCAGCGGCTGCGCATCGCACTGGTGCGCACCGGCAAGGAGGATCACCAAGGCGTGGGATACCTGCCGGACGGGACCATGATCGTGGTGAACCACGCGGTTTCCAAAATCGGAACTTCCGTGGAGGCACTGGTGGTCAGCACCCTGCAAACCGCGAGCGGAACCATGGTCTTCGCCGAACTGAGTGGCGGCAACTGAATGACGGGGACAAGTCACAATAAATTGTCATTCAGTAACATATGTTATCCAATCCGCGCCTTTGAACCGAATTATCGATATGGACGACGATGCATTGGTGGCGAAAGCATGGCAGGCGCGGGATCGGGCGTATGCGCCGTATTCGCAATTCGCGGTGGGTGCGGCCTTGCTGACGACTGACGGGAGCGTCTTCGTCGGCTGCAATGTCGAGAACCTGTCTTACGGCCTGACAATCTGCGCCGAGCGCGTGGCGGTAGGCTCGGCGGTGGCGGGCGGGGCTCGGGAATTCGTGGCAATGGCCGTGGTGGCGGATACGTCGGTGCCGATTTCACCCTGCGGCGCATGCCGACAGGTGATGGCGGAGTTCGGCGTGCCGCGAGTGATTCTGGCCAACCGCGCGGAGCGGCTGGCGTTTTCCATGGACGAACTGCTGCCGCGAGCCTCTGCAGGGATCTTGGATCGGGCCGAGTGATTGTTCCACGTGGAACGGATCAGCCCCTGAACCGCCTTGTAGCGGCGGACTATGTCCGTCGAAGCAAATGAGATGCCTAGGCGTCAATGGCTGTCGTTCAACGTCTGATTTTGGTATTTCCCGCCGCGTTTTCCCGGCTATCGTCCGCGCCCCGAGATGTTCCGCTACCCGAAGAGCTACGATGTGATCGTGATTGGTGCCGGTCACGCCGGTGTGGAGGCCGCGCTGGCCGCCGCGCGGTTGGGCTGTGAGGTCGCCGTGCTGACACAAAATCTCGACACCATCGGCCAAATGTCCTGCAACCCGGCGATCGGTGGACTGGCCAAGGGCCACATGGTCCGGGAAATCGACGCCCTCGGCGGCATCATGGGCCTCAACACCGACGCCACCGGAATCCAGTTCCGGATGCTCAATGCCTCGAAAGGCCCGTCGGTCCGCGCGCCGCGAGCCCAATGCGACAAGAAAGCCTACCAGTTCCGGATCAAGCGCGAACTGGAGGCCGAGGAGGGAATCGACCTCCATCAAGGCAATGTGGCCGACTTGATCGTCAAAAACGACCGCATCTGCGCCGTGGTCACCTCGCTGGGTATGGAAATCGCCGGGCAAGCCGTCATTTTGAGCGCCGGCACCTTCATGGGTGGCCTCATGCACGTCGGCCTGCGCAATGAAAAGGGCGGTCGGATGGGCGATGCCACCTCGCAGGTTTCCGAGTCGCTCAAGCGGCTAGGTTTCACGGTCGATCGCTTCAAGACCGGCACGCCGTGCCGACTCAACGGTCGATCACTCGATTTCTCCAAGTGCGAACGCCAGGACGGCGACACGCCAGTGCCGAAGTTCAGCTTCTTGGCCGATACCCTGGTGCGCGGTGCGGACGATCTGTTCACGCTGAATCCTTGGGGCGACCCGGCGTTCCACGTGGAACAGTTGCCCTGCTGGATCACCTACACCAACCCGCAGACCCACGATCTGATCCGCGCCAATCTCGACAAGTCGCCGATGTATTGCGGCGTGATCGAGGGCGTGGGGCCGCGCTATTGCCCGTCGATCGAGGACAAAGTGGTGCGTTTCGCCGAAAAAGAACGCCATCAGGTGTTTCTGGAACCCGAGGGCCGGCACACGCTGGAATACTACGTCAACGGCGCCTCCACCTCGCTGCCCTATGAGGTGCAGCTCGATTTCCTGCGCTCGATCCCCGGCTTGGAGTGCTGCGAAATCCTCCGCCCGGGCTACGCGGTGGAATACGACTACTGCCCGCCCACCCAGCTGCGGCCGACGCTGGAAACCAAGCAAGTGGAAGGCCTCTATTTCGCCGGCCAGATCAACGGTACCTCCGGTTACGAGGAAGCGGCGGGGCAGGGGCTGATCGCCGGAGCCAACGCCGCGCTCAAGGTGCTGGGCCGACCGGAATTCGTGCTGCGCCGCGACGAAGCCTACCTCGGCGTGATGGTGGATGATCTCGTCACCCGCGGCTGCACCGAACCCTACCGGATGTTCACCAGCCGGGCGGAATACCGGCTGCTGCTGCGCCAGGACAACGCCGACCTGCGCCTCACGCCCCGCGCGGCGGAAATCGGACTGACTGGCGGTGAACGGGCGCGTCGGGTCGAGGAAAAACTCGCCGAACTGCGGAAAGCCGAACATTGGGTGCGGAAAACCACCCATGAGGGCATGAAACTCGATCATTGGTTCCGCCGCAGCGAAAACAGCTGGGACATGCTGCCGGAGGAACTGCGCAAAGAGTTCCACGTGGAACTTTGGTCGCTCATTGAGACCGATTTCAAATACGAGGGCCACCTCGGTCGCCAGCGCCAGCACGTCGAACGCATGGCCCGCCAAGAAAACCGCAGGATCCCGGAAACCCTCGATTTCACCAGCATCCGCGGCCTGAAAAAAGAAGCGCAGATCCGTTTTTCCGAAATCCGCCCCAGCACCCTCGGTCAAGCCGCCCGCATCCCCGGCATCACTCCGGCCGACGTGGCGATGCTCGCCATCTGGTTGGAAAAAACCGAGCGGGAAAGCGCTTAGCCCATCCCTGACTGCATTTCCCAGGGGGCTTCAATTATGGCATAATCCGCTTACCACCAGGTCATTGCAGAAATTATGTCTCACCTGAGACAAAAACACGTATGGGCTCCCGGGTATCGACAGTGCGATGGGAGAAACACAGATTTTGGCATGCATGGAGATTTCAACCATGGCTTGTCAGCGGCAGTGGACCATCGCAGCCCATCGAGGGAAAAAATCGCACTCTTCCGCTCGCTGTTCCGGGGACGGGAGGATGTGTATCCCCGCCGTTTCGAAAGCCTGCGCACCGGCCGCGCTGGTTATGCGCCTGCCTGCGGCAACGAATGGGTCCGGGGAATCTGCGAGAAGCCCCGCATCAAGTGCGCCAACTGCCCGCACCGTGCCTTCCTGCCGGTCACCGACGAGGTGATCCGCTGGCATCTTTCCGGCAAGGACCCGCATGGCGGGGATTTTGTGGCAGGCGTCTATCCGATGCTGGCGGATGAAACCTGCCATTTTCTCGCCATCGATTTCGACAAGGAAACCTGGCGGGATGATGTGCGCGCCGTGATGGAAATCTGCAGTCAGCTCGAAATCCCGATCGCACTCGAACGCTCGCGCTCCGGCAATGGCGGGCATGTCTGGCTGTTCTTTTCGGAAGCCGTGCCCGCGAACATCGCCCGCAAGACCGGCTCATTCATTCTGACGGAAACGATGGAGCAGCGTCCGGAGCTGGGGCTTGCCTCTTATGATCGATTGTTTCCGAACCAGAACACGCTGCCGAAAGGCGGCTTCGGCAACCTGATCGCGCTTCCCATGCAAAAGCTGCCACGCGAAAGCGGCAACAGCGTGTTCGTGGATGGAAATCTGAACCCCTGGCCGGACCAGTGGGCGTTTCTATCAGACATCCGGCGAATTTCCAAGGCGCGGGCCGATGCGATCGCCCGCGATGCGGAATCGCGCGGCCGGGTGACCGGCGTGCGCTTCGTGTTGGCGGAAGAGGGCGGTGAGCCGGAGACATGGAACTCGCCGCCCTCGCGCAAACATCGTGAAGCTCCGATTAAGGCTCCCTTGCCATCGGAGTTCGAACTGGTTCTCGGCGACCAGATATATATATCGAAAGACTGTCTGCCGCCACCTCTGCGCAACCGCCTGCTGCGGATCGCGGCATTCCAGAATCCCGAGTTTTACCGCGCCCAGGCGATGCGACTCTCTACCTACGATAAACCTCGTATCATCGGCTGCGCGGAAGACCTGCCACAACACATCGGCCTGCCGCGCGGCTGCCTCGACGATTTGCTGGCACTGCTCAAGGAACTCAAAATCAAACCTGCGATTCGCGACGAACGGGTGGCGGGCAAGGCGCTGGAAGTGAATTTCACCGGCACGCTACGCGCCGAACAGGAAGCCGCGGCGGCGGCCATGCTGGCACATGACACCGGCGTGCTGTCCGCCACCACTGCATTCGGCAAAACCGTGCTGGCGGCCTACCTCATCGCCGCGCGTGGCGTGAACACACTCATCCTGGTCCACCGCCAGCAATTGATGGAACAATGGGTCGAGCGGCTTGCGATGTTTCTCGATGTGCCTGCCAAGTCGATCGGCCGGCTCGGCGGCGGGCATAAGAAACTCACCGGCAAGCTCGATGTCGCCCTGATCCAAAGCCTGTGTCGAAAGGGCGTGGTCGATGACCGCGTGGCCGACTATGGGCATCTGATCGTGGACGAATGCCACCATTTGTCCGCGCACAGTTTCGAACTTGTCGCCCGCCGTGCCAAAGCGCGTTATGTCTGCGGACTTTCGGCCACCGTCACACGCAAGGACGGTCACCACCCGATCATCTTCATGCAATGCGGGCCCATCCGTCACCGGGTCGATGCGAAACAACAAGCGGAGTCGCGTCCGTTTTCCCATCACGTCATCGTCCGTCCCACCGGCTTCCGCACACTCGCCGAGACGGATCCCGACCGGCGCATCGAATACCAGAACCTTTGCGCCGAACTCATGCGCTGCACCCGGCGCAATGAAATGATCCGCGACGAAGTGTTCGCCGCGCTGCGCGAGGGCCGCTCGCCACTTGTTCTAACAGAGCGCACCGAGCACGTGGAAACACTCACCGATCTGCTCCGCCCGCATGTTTCTCATCTCGTCGTCCTGCAAGGCGGCATGGGCCGTAAGGCGCTGCGCGAGGCGATGGAACAACTCGCCGCCATTCCGGACGACGAGGCCCGCGTCGTCATTGCCACCGGCAAGTTCGTCGGCGAGGGCTTCGACGACCCACGGCTCGACACGCTTTTCCTCACCATGCCTGTTTCATGGCGCGGCATCGTCGCCCAATACGCCGGCCGGCTCCACCGACTGCACGACGGAAAGCGCGAGGTGCGCATCCATGACTACGCCGATCTCGACGTGCCGATGCTTGCCCGCATGTTCGACAAACGCTGCGCCGGGTACGAGGCGGTCGGTTATACCATATTGCTGCCGGCCAGTGCCCTGCCCGGCTGGCCTGCCGAAGTGCTCTTGCCGATCGATCCCGCATGGAAAAACGACTATGCCGCCAGCGTCCGCCGACTGATCCGCGATGGCGTGGACGCGCCGTTGGCGAATCTGTTCGTCGTCGCCACCCAGCCTGCATCCGACGAACAACGCGCCCGCAGCGCGGCGGAGGCATTCCTGTTCCAACGCCTCGAATCCCTGACCGAAACCGCCGGCCTCTTCCGCCTCAATACCAAGCTGCCCATCCCCTTCGACAACTGGAGCGAAATGGAGGTGGACCTCTTCTGCGCCGATCTCAAGCTCGCCATCGAGATCGACGGCCCGCAGCACCACTCAGATCCCGCCGCCTACCGCCGCGACCGCCGCAAGGACACGCTGCTTCAGGAAAACGGCTGCCACGTCCTGCGTTTTCTCGCCGAAGATCTCTCGAAACACCTGGACACCACCCTCCATGCCATCCTGCGCGCCATCGCCCATCTGCGTAGAAAACACTGATTTCCAGTGCTTTGCGACCTCATGTCGGCGCGAGGAGCAAGACACCCTGATTGACAAGATCCGATGTCTGTGTATGGTCCATGCATGGCTACCAAGACCATATCCATTGACCTTGTCGCCTACGAGAAACTCACAGCGGCCAAGCTGGGTCCCGGGGATTCGTTTTCTCAAGTGATCCGTCGGGCTAAATGGGATGAGACCGCAAAGACTTGCGGGGCTTTGTTAAGCGCTCTTGGGAGCATGCCCGCAGCGAATGAAGATGTCATCCGCCGTCTGGAGTCCGCCCAGCAGAGCGATTCGCCACCCGACGATCCTTGGGTATGAAAAATTACCTCTTCGACACGTGTTTCCTCATCGATCTCGAAAGGGAAATGCGTCGCGGTCCCGCCAAGGCCCATCAGTTTCTCCAGCAACGAGCATCATCTCGTTGCTGCATCACATGGACCGTCGCCGGAGAGTTTGCCGAGGGCTTCGGCGACATTCATCATCCGGCCTGCGCCGCGATGCTGGCCCGCTTCGACATCCTGCCCATGGACCAATCCACCGCCCATCACTTCGCGGTCACCGCCCGCCATCTGCGCGAAAGAAATCAACTCATCGGAGCGAACGACCTATGTATCGCAGCGGCCGCCCTCGCCCACGCCATGCCGCTCGTGACGAACAACTCCGAACACTTCGGTCGAATCCCCGGGCTGCTGGTGGCGGGTTATTGAAACGAGAAACAACCGACCTGCGATGCCGTCCACCGATTCACCACCAAATGAAGCCATTGGCCAACTTCTCAAGCAAGCTGTCGCCACCGTCTATTGCCGCCCCGCATTGCGCGCCTTGGGCGAAGCGCTGCCATCGGACGATGATCTTATCACCACCGCGCTGAATCACGCGGCGGAACAGCGCGATGCGAAATCGTTCAGCCACCTCTATCTTGCGGCTTTGTTCGCCGGGCGGCGGGTTCCGTCGTCGGTGCTTGAGTTGGGAGCCGCGCTCCTGCCTGAAGCGATGCTGCTGCTCCACACCGCGCTGCGGCTCGAGGGCGATATTGCCGAACCTCTCGCCCGGGCCGTGCGCTCGGGACGCATGGGCACCGAACGCGACGCCACCGCCATCGTCGTGGCGTGGTTGGATTACGAGCGCCGCGAAATCCAGGCCCCATCGGAATTCATCATACTCACCCGTCGGACCTGCCGCGTGTGCTCACGCACCTCAGCGCCGATGGCCCGCCCGCTGCTTTGCGTGGCGGCGAAGCTCTCCGGCGACCCGGTGGTGGCATCCATCCTCAATGCGGACATCGCGAACGACCGCGGCCTCGACAAGGTTCTAACAGAGATGCGCAGGCTCGTTGGGGAAGCGTCCTGGGCGAACACCATTCCCCTCAGCCCGCCGGTCGAGATCCCCTTGGGCCAGCCGGCCACCCTGAAACGCGCCGCTCCCAAGGCCGGTCGCAACGATCCCTGCCCATGTGGCAGTGGCAAAAAATTCAAACAATGCTGCGAAGGGAAAACCAGCGCGGACGAGCAATACGAGGTCGATGGCGTCACCCTCTCCGAAGCGGCGGCCCATCCGGAACTGCTTCTCACCGCTGAACGGATCCGGGGATTGAGATCCTACGAACTCTACACTCTCGATCCCCGGCGCCTGATCCCACCACTTCTCGGACAGGTGGTTATCCGCCTCGTCGATTTCGGTGAAATCCCCCGCGCCATCGAAATGCTCAAGGCGGCAGGCCCGGAATCACTGTCCCGCTACGCACTCGACGATATCGCTTTCGAACTCTACCGCGCCCGCGAAGCCGAGGCTCTCCGCTGGCTCGTCGATTGGGCACCCGGAGCGATCGACCTTTCATTCGAGATGGAAGTCCTGATCGCCAGCCCCGACGAGCGGTTGCGTCTGCTTCAGCAAAGGGCCAGGGAAGCATTCGAAGCCGAACGAGCCGACGAGAAGTCCGCCACGATGGCCTTCTGCGATCTCGGCTTCGCGGCCTTGGTGACAGACCCGGCGTTAGGCATCCTGATCGCCCGCGGAGTTCTGCCGGTGTGTGGCTGGCAGAACCAATCCGTGCTCATCGAGGACATTGAAGACGCGCGCGACCTCATCGGTCTGGACAACCAAGAACCGGGATACGAAGTGCTCGATTCCACCGACAGGTTGTTCGCCGACGAGGAACGTCATGCCAGCGACCTCGAAAAGGTCCGCAAGGAATCGTCCTCCCGCGTTAGCCAGCGCGAGGAAGAAATCCAACGGCTCAAATCCCGGATCGACGCGATGCAGGAAACCCTCACGCAGCGCGAAAAATCCGACCGGTCCACCGACCGGAAACCCACCAGCCCCACCTCTCCGGATGCGAGCCCGGATTCAGCGGAAGCACGTGAACTCCGGGATCAACTCCGCCGACTCAAGGACAACCTCAAGGTCGAACACGATGAGCGCAACCGCGCCATGCGCGACCTGCGTGCCGCGCAGGAACAACTCCGCCGCGCCAGCCGTGAAACACCGGAAAGCGCCACACCGCAACCATCCCCGCCTCCATCAACGGACGAAGATGACACCAACCCCATCAGTATCGAATGGGAGCGTCAGCCATTGAGGATTCCCGAATACACCGGCGCTTTTCAGGATTCCGTCCGCGACCACCCGCGCCAGGCATCCGCGGCCGCCATTGCCGCCGCCGGTCGCCTCGCCGCCGGCGATCCATCGATCTGGAAAACCGTGCGCGCCCTCAAACGGAGACCCGGCACCCTGCGCGTCCGCATCGCCGGCGACTACCGCCTGCTCTTCGAATCCGGCCCCGCGGACACCCTGCGCATCCTCGATTTCATCCTCCGCCGCGACCTTGACCGCTGGCTCTCGGCAGGCGGATGATGAGTGCCACATATCATGTCCCACGCACCGAAACCCACCGTCGCCAACCACCGGGAGTTCAAGGACTATCCGAAGATCGTGGCTGCCGTATCGCGCATCCTCGCACGGCAAGGCTTCGTTGCACCGGTCGAACTCTTGGTGGAAATGAACCTGCTGCTGCCCGCGGATTTGGCACGCTGGAAACAAGAACAGGTTCCCGTTCTGGAACGCGTGATCCGCTGCAACCTCACCCGCGCCGGACGCATCCTGCGGCTGCTCCGTTTCCACGCCCACGACCTGAAACTCAAGCCATCGCTCACCGTCTATCAGCACCGCAAGCACCGCCTGCGCTTTTCACGCAGCGGCGAACCGAAGATGGAAGAAGCGTATTCCACGCATCTTGTGGTGGTCGGTAAACGCAATCCATTCGCCACAGGAGAAACGGATCCAGCCCCGCCCGATCCGCATGGACTAAAAGACTGCTAAAACCGTCACGCCAAGCCCGCGGCTTTCGCCGTCGATCTGCCCCAGCCGTTTCGATGCCCGAATTCCACACTCGTGGGAAAGGCTGCCGACATACTCAACCCAACAAACCCGGCACGAAATACGCATGATGTGGATTTCGTGCCGAATTGATCTGTAAATTCAGAAGCACGGAATTGACACTATGTCGATTTCGTGCCAAATAAATCCGCCTTCATTCAGGCACCAGATCGACATGGACGGATTCATCGGCAGAAGCGCGGAGCGGCAGGAATTCGCGGACCTTTTCCAACGGAAGAAGGCATCGCTGGTCACCTGCCAAGGCCGCCGGCGGATCGGCAAGAGCCGCTTCATCGAGGAATGCGCGCGTTCCGCCACGGGATTCCTGTCCTTCAGCGGACTGCCGCCGCGCGATGGAATCACCAAACAGGACCAGCTTGCCGCCTTTTCCGAGGGCTTGTCCAAGCAGACCCAAGTGCCGCGCGTGCCACTCGACGCCTGGCCCACCGCGTTCCAACTCCTTGCCAGCCAGCTCCCGGCAAAAAGATCCATCGTGGTTCTGCTCGACGAGATTTCGTGGATGGCCATCGGCGATCCCGATTTCGCCGGACATCTGAAAACCGCGTGGGACCAACAGTTCTCCAAAATCCCCGGCCTGATCCTCGTCCTCTGCGGATCGGTGTCCTCGTGGATCGAGGACAACATCCTCAACAGCACCGGCTTCGTCGGCCGCTGCTCGTGGCAGTTCCACCTGCAACCGCTGCCGCTGAAAGACTGCGTCGCCTTCTGGGGAAAGAGCGCCCCACGGGTGGGCGCGGCGGAGAAATGGCGCATGCTCGCCGTCACCGGCGGCATCCCCGGATACCTCGAACAACTCCTGCCATCACGTGGCGCGGAGGAAAACATCGAGCGCCTCTGCTTCAATCCCGGCGGCATGCTCTTCCACGAATGCGCCCGGATCTTCCACGACATTTTCACCCGCAAAGCCGCCACCTATCAGGCCATCGTCGCCACCCTCGTCAACGGACCGAAAACCCTCCAACAGATCGGCGGCAGCCTCGGACGCGAGCGCGGCGGCAGCCTCGGCGACGCCCTGCGCGATCTCGAACTCGCAGGCTTCATCCGCAAGGACCGGTTCTTCGACCCATCCAGCGGAAAAACCAAACCCCGCGACCACCAATTCCGGCTCGCCGACAACTACCTGCGCTTCCATCTGAAATACGTGGCACCCGTCCGGGAACAAGTGCTCAAGGGACTCTATCAGCGCACCCCGCTGGAGACCCTCGAAGCCTGGGACACGATCATGGGCCTCCAGTTCGAAACGCTGATCCTCGACAGCCTGGACGAAATCCTCGCCCGCCTCGGCCTGAAAAACCGCGCCGTTCTCAACGCCGGTCCCTATGCCCAAGGCAAAACCCTCCGCCGCGAAGCCTGCCAGATCGACCTCCTCATCCGCACCCGCCAGTCGCTCTACATCGTCGAGATGAAATTCCGCAAAAAGACCGGCTGCGAAGTCATCGACGAAATGAAGGAAAAAGTCGCCCGCCTGAAACTCCCGAAAGGCCAGTCCTTCCGCACCGTGCTGATCCACGCCGGAGCACTCGACCCTGCCGTCGAAGCCTCGGACTACTTCGATTTCATCATCGCGGCGGATGAGCTGGTGGCGGGGTGAGATGACGCCGCCCTTGAGTCGTTCCAACCTATCCCGGCAGCCGGCAATCGAGGACAAAGGATGCGATTTCGAATCCAGTGACCTGAGCTGACCGCTTCGTGACCCGGTTCCACGGAATAGATCCGGAACAAACAGGTGCTGTCAAAGTAGAGCATCTTCACGGGAGGAACGGTCTTCGGAAATCATGACTGCGGAATCGGTGCCGCCGGAGAAAGCTCCGGCCTTGAGGGCCGCCTCGAAATCCGGCCGCAATTTCCGATTGGCCCATGTGGGAGAGGTTTGCGGCGATGGCGCCGGATCGAGTTCTTTTTCCAAGGAGGTCAGCACGAGATCCTTGAGGGTCCGACCGGACTCTACCGCACGGATTTTGGCGCGCTTGTAGAGAGCTTCCGCAATGCCGATGGTGGTTTTCACAAACCGGCGATACGGGAATATGGTTTCCTGTCAAGCTGTCTCAATTCCATCCGCCTCCGCCAGCGCTTTCTCCGCCGCTTTTTGGTGTGGCTCGGCTTCTTCGGGAAAGTCGGATTCGATGAGAAGTCGGGCGACCTTTTGTTTTTTGGCGGCGAAGACGCGAAGGTCGGCGATGCGTTGGAGTTGTTCGGGGGTGAGCGCGGGCTTTTTCAACACGGGCGGGGTTTCGCCGGCGAGGTGGCGGGTGGCGCGGGTGTTGAGGGTGAGCAAGCCGGTGGCAGCGAGTTGTTGGAGGGCGGACCAGGTGGGTTCGTCGATGACTTGAAGTTTCGGGGCGTTGCCGCGCCAGTCGGTTTCGTGGAAAATTGTGGAAACGGCGGCGGCACGGCTGGGGTCCCGCAGGACTGTTAGAAGAACTGCCGTGGTGTCGCCGGGGAGGGTGGCTTCCTGACAGTGGACGAGGTTCGGGCCGAGAGCGTCTTGGGCGCGGGTGGCGAAGTGTTGGGCGGGGTCGGCGGGTGTTGGTGGTGCCGGCGCTTTGTTGGATGGCGCGGGATTGAGAAATTGCCGGAGGCGGGCGAGGTTGGCGTCGGCGCCGCGCTTGAGCTTGGTGTTGGCGAGCGATTCGTCGGAGCCGTCGAGCACGCCCTGGGCGAGGTTGGATTTGAGGGCGAGGGTTTGGAGCATCGTGTGCTCGATGGTGTCTTCGGCGATGAGGTTGATGACGGTGACCGGGCGCGTCTGGTTCTTGCGCCAGGCGCGGGCGATGCGTTGTTCGAGTTTGGCGGGGTTCCACGGGAGGTCGCAGTTGATGACGACGCTGGCGTTCTGGAGGTTGAGGCCGACACCACCGGAATCGGTGCTGAGGAACAGGCGGCAATCGGGGTCGTTGCGGAAGGCGAGGATCTCGCCGCGGCGCTTATGCTGCGGGACGCTGCCGGTGTGCCAGGCGTGGCCGATGCCGCGTTTCTCCGCCCAGTCGCGCACCTTCTTCAACATGCCTTCCCACTCGGAGAAGATGATGACTTTGACGTCGGGATCTTCGAGGACTTCATCGAGGATCTTGCCGAGTTCGTGGAGCTTCGGGCAGTCCTGGCAATCGTGATTCTTGATGATGGATGGCGAGTCGCAGATCATCCGCATGATGCCTAACAGAATCATGAGGAGATCCTGCTGTTTCTTGGTGAGCGGGCGTTTCTGGGCGATCTGGAGGAGTTCGGAAACGGATTGTTTGTATTCGTTGTACTCGCCGCGCATGGCGGGTGTGAGTTGGACGAAGTGGTTGCGGTCGCTGCGGTCGGGCAGCTCGGTTTCCACTTCGCGCTTGCGGCGGCGCAGTAGCACCGGCTTCACGCGCTCGCGCAGGACGTGGAGGTTCTGATAGTCCTTCGGCCGGCCTTTATCGTCGAATTGATAGAACTCGCGGTTGAAGCGGAACAGCGGACCTAACAGCGAGGGGTCGAGGAAATCGACGATGGAATAGAGTTCATCGATGCGGTTCTCGATGGGCGTGCCGGTGAGGACGAATGCATAGCGCGACTGTAGCCGTTTGACCGCTTGGGCGGTTTTGGTGGCCCAGTTCTTGATGCGCTGGGCCTCGTCGAGCACGACGATGTCGGGGCGCAGGTGTTGGTTGATGTCGAGGCTGTCGGAGACGACCTGCTCGTAGTTGACGAGGGTGAAGAAGGGTGGATTACGATCCGCGTAGTATTTCAGCCGCGCCGATCGCCCGCCGAAGACGATCTGGTGGGAAAGCGTGGTGAATTTCCCGATCTGTTCCTCCCACTCTGCCTTGAGCGAGGCGGGGGTGACGACGAGCACGCGTTGCGCCTTGCCGAGATGGTGGAGCAGGGCGCAGGCGGCGACGGCCTGGATGGTTTTGCCGAGGCCCATTTCATCGGCGAGCAGGGCGCGTTCGCCGAAGGCGAGGTGGAGCATGCCCTCGCGTTGGTAGGGATAGAGCGGGTGGAGCGTGACATGCTCGGGGTGGCGGCCGGAGACAACGCCGGTTTCGTATTCGCGGCGCAGTTGACGACGCTCGACGATGCGGCGGCGGTTTTCGAGGAAGGGTTCGACGTCCTGGGAGATGCGGAGTTTTTTCGAGCGCAGAAGGCGTGGCAGGATTTCCTCGGGGTCGTGCTCGTCGTGGAGAAATCCAGTGAAATCGAAGAGCTTGCGGAGTGCGGGGCTGAGCCGGTTGAGGTTGCGCTCGATGACGAGCCTGTCGCCGACGGGGACGAGGTCGATTCGCGGCGAGGCGGATTTTTCCGCGCTGCGGAAGTCGGCTTTGCGGCGACGCTTGAGCCAGATCAGCGTGGCTTCGACGTGCTTGCAGGTGCCGAGCCCGGCGGTGCGGAAATCGGGACAGGTGCAGGAAAAGGCACGGGCGACGAGGTCCCGGATCTCGACTTGGTATGTCAGGCCACTGGGGGACTTCACCGCGAAAGAAGAAAAGATCGGATGGGTGTCGTCCAACGGCGCGATCGAGTGCTTTTCGTCGCGGGCGCGCTGGATGCGACGGAGGACTTCGTCCTGATCGGTGGTGCGCCAGTCGGTGGCGGGTGGCAGGGGGATTTGGGACGATTTCCTCTTCGCGGTTTTTTTCGCGGATTTTCTGGCGGGCATGACGGGACGAGGATTGTGGACCGTTTCCGCTGCGGCAACGTGAAAGGATCAAGATGGCGTGAACAGCGACATTGCCGAGCTGGGACTCGGGGCTGCCGGGAAACTCACGCCACGGCCGCCTCGATCTGTTTGTCCACGTCCTCGCGGAGGTTTTCGATGATGTACTCCTGGCGGTCGGGGGTGTTCTTGCCCATGTAGAAGGCGAGCAGCTCCTTCACGCCCTTGCCTTCCTCGTATTCCACGGGATCGAGCCGCATGTCGGGGCCGATCATGAAGCCGAACTCGTCGGGTGAAATCTCGCCGAGGCCCTTGAAGCGGGTGATCTCGGCGTTCTTGCCGAGCTTGTCGATCGCCTTGCGGCGCTCGTCGTCATCGTAGCAATAGATGGTTTCCTTTCTGTTGCGGACTCGGAACAGCGGGGTTTGGAGAATATATAAATGTCCGTCGCGTATGAGTTCGGGGAAGAACTGGAGGAAAAATGTGAGAAGCAGCAGACGGATATGCATGCCGTCCACGTCGGCATCGGTGGCGATGACGACGCGCTTGTAGCGCAGCGCCTCGATGCCGTCCTCGATGTTGAGCGCGGCCTGGAGCAGGGCGAACTCCTCGTTTTCATAGACGATCTTGCGCGGCAGCGAAAAGGTGTTGAGCGGCTTGCCGCGCAGCGAGAAGACGGCCTGGGTTTCGACATCGCGCGACTTGGTGATCGAGCCGGAGGCGGAGTCGCCCTCGGTGATGAAGAGGGTGCTCTCGTCGCGGCGTTTGTGCTTGGTGTCGAAGTGGATGCGGCAGTCGCGCAGTTTCTTGTTGTGGACCTTCGCCTGCCTGGCGCGCTCGCGGGCCATTTTCTGCACGCCCTTGAGGTCCTTGCGCTCGCGCTCGGCGGCGACAATGCGTTTCTGGAACGCCTCGGCCACCTGCGGGTGCTTGTGCAGGTAATTGTCGAGCTGGGTCTTGAGGAAATTGCCGATATAGGCACGCAGCGATTCGCCATCCGGTTCCATGGTGGAGGAGCCGAGCTTGGTCTTGGTCTGCGATTCGAAGACCGGCTCGACGATGCGCACAGAAATGGCCGCCTCGATGCCGGCGCGGATGTCGGCGGGTTCGTATTGTTTTTTGTAGAACCCGCGGACCACTTGAACGAGCGCTTCGCGGAACGCTGCGAGGTGGGTGCCGCCCTGCGAGGTGTTCTGGCCGTTGACGAAAGTATAATATTCCTCGCCGCTCTCGGCGGTATGGGTGAAGGCGATTTCGATGTCCTTGCCGATGAGTTGGATCGGCGGATAGAGCGGCTCGTTTTCCATCTCCTCGCGCAGCAGGTCGAGCAGGCCGTCCTTCGAGCGGAATTTCTTGCCGTTGAAGGTGACTATGAGAGCCGGATTGAGATAGGAATAATACCGGCACATCCGCTCGACGAAGGCTTCCTTGAACTTGGTGCGGGCGGGGAAAATCGAGCGGTCGATCTCGAAGGCGAGCCGCGTGCCATTCGCCTCCGCATCGCGGCGCGGATGTTTCATGTCCACGGTGAGTTCGCCCTTGGAGAATTCGAGCGCCTTGGTTTCACCGTCGCGCCAGGCCTGGATCTCGAAGAAATCGGACAGCGCGTTGACCGCCTTGATGCCCACTCCGTTGAGGCCCACGGATTTCTTGAACGCCTCGCTGTCATACTTCGCGCCGGTGTTGATCTGTGCGGCGCAGTCGTAAAGTTTTCCCAGCGGAATGCCGCGGCCGAAGTCGCGTACCTCGACGCGCCCCTCATCGTCGATCTCGACCTTGATCTCCTTGCCGAAACCCATGATGTGCTCGTCGATCGAGTTGTCGATGGCCTCCTTGAGCAGGATGTAGATGCCGTCGTCGGTCGACGATCCGTCGCCGAGCTTGCCGATATACATGCCCGGGCGCATCCGGATGTGTTCGCGCCAGTCGAGTGATTTGATGTCTGCTTCGGTGTATTCCGCGGCCATGGGGAAATTGTTTCGGTTTCCCTAAACGGTCCGCCGCAGCCGCGCAAGGGCCGCGACGCAAAAAGCCGCCCTCCGAGGTGGAGGACGGCTTGATGGGGGGAAAGGGGGGAATTTGCGTACAGGCTCAGGGCGTCGGCACTTCGGAGATCGTCTTGAGAATCCGCGAGGCGATCGCGTACGGGTCGCCTTGCGAGTTCGGACGACGGTCTTCGAGGTAGCCCTTGTAGCCGTTGTTGACGAAGGCGTGCGGAACGCGGATCGAGGAACCGCGGTCGGCCACGCCGTAGGTGAACTTGTCGATCGACTGGGTTTCGTGCAGGCCGGTGAGGCGCATGTGGTTGTCCGGGCCGTAAACCGCGATGTGCTCTTCCATGTTTTCGGCGAACTTGGCCATCAGCTTTTCGAAGTAATCCTTGCCGCCCGTTTCGCGCAGATACTTGGTGGAGAAGTTCGCGTGCATGCCGGAGCCGTTCCAGTCGCCCTTAATCGGCTTGCAGTGGAACTCCACGTCGATGCCGTATTTTTCACACAGGCGGACGAGGATGTAGCGGGCTGCCCAGACCTGGTCGGCGGCGCTCTTCGAGCCCTTGCCGAAGATCTGGAATTCCCACTGGCCGGTGGCCACCTCGGCGTTGATGCCTTCGTGGTTGATGCCGGCCTCGAGGCAGAGGTCGAGGTGCTCCTCGACGATCGTGCGGGCCATGTCGCCGACGTTCTTGTAGCCGACGCCGCAGTAGTATTCGCCTTGCGGGGCGGCGTAGCCTTTTTCCGGGAAACCGAGCGGGCGGCCGTCGTGGAAGAGGAAGTATTCCTGCTCGAAGCCGAACCACGCGTCCGGATCGTCAAGGATGGTGGCGCGGGTGTTGGAAGGGTGCGGCGAGCCGTCGGGCAGCAGCACTTCGCACATCACCAGCGCGCCGTTGCCGCGGGTGCTGTCGGGGAACACCGCCACCGGCTTGAGCATGCAGTCCGAGCTGCCGCCGGGAGCCTGCTGGGTGGAGCTGCCGTCGAAACCCCACATCGGGAGTTCCTCGAGCTTGGGAAAAGAGTCGAATTCCTTGATTTGGGTTTTGCTGCGAAGGTTTGCCACCGGGGTGTAACCGTCGAGCCAGATGTATTCCAGTTTGTATTTGGCCATGGTTGGTCGTTTGTTTCGTGTTTGGGTAAGAGGGTCTTAGCGGGCTGCGGAGCGAATCCGAGCCACCTTCCCGCCGGTATGAAAGCGGAAAACGTGCCAACCCGGAAATTTTTTGGCTCTCCGTCAGTTTTGCTGGAGGGATTGAGCTCTGAGCTTGAGAAAAAGGTAGTCGAGATTGCTCACGCCACATGAGCGGTGGATCAAGCG
>JAWLDG010000007.1:0-204451 GCA_041686775.1 Luteolibacter sp.
TCTTTTTTGACATGGTGTTGTGTTGGTGGATTCTCACCAACCCGAACACCGCCTCAATCTAATTAAGCCCCTGGCTCCGTTTGCCCGATCCGGCTCTGTGGCAAAGCCTTCCAGATACCAGGGTTTGCCATTCAGATGATTAGTCGGCAAGCGGGTGAATTACCGGTTATCACCACATTCAAGGGATTTTCTGAAGAACCACTGAACCAAGCCGATTTCGAAATCCCTGCAGACTACACCTCCGCGGATGAATAGTGAATTAACCGGCCTGTGGATCGCCATACTCCTTTTCTCCACTGTCGGACCGCCCATCTGCTTTCTCACCTTCCACCATACTAAGCTTCGTTATTGGCTTGATGCCGCAGCATGCCTGACAATCTCTGGATGCATTTTCGCCACCGCCAGCAACGTTTTCGCCGCGCCGCTGGGCTCGACGATGCCGCGTTCCCACTTTCTCACGGTCGCGATCGAAACGCCCAACAGTTCGGCGAACGCGTCCTGTGTCAGGTTGAGTTCGTGGCGGACTTTCGCCGCTTCGGTTTTCGCTTTCCATGCGCGGGCCTGCTTGCGGCGGTAGCTTTCCGGGTCGAGTTCGACACGCTTGAGGGTGCCGTCGGGCAGGAGGGTCACCTTGCGCACCCGGCCCGGAGCGATTTCGCCCTGTTCAATCGCCCGCACTTCACCCAGCACGGTTTGGAATTCGGATTTTTTCATGGTTCGAGTTCTTTCAGAATTTGGCGGATTTCGGATTTGGGGAGGTCGGCTTGGCTGGACTTTTCGTAGATGCGGCAGAACTGGATTTTCTCCGGCTCCACATACCAATAGTAGATCACCCTAGAGCCTCCGCGCTTGCCTTTCCCGCCGCTGGCTACCCGGACTTTCCGCAGTCCGCCGGCACCGGGAATGAGATCCCCGCAATCCGGGGCAAGGACGAGTCGATGTTCCAAGGCGATCAGTTCTTCCTCGGTCAGCACCTCATAAACCTTGCGGCTGAATGCGGTTGACTCGGTGAAGATCATCGCCCGAAAAGTGACCTTTATGGTCATAAAGTCAATGGCGGATTTTTCCATGGAAGCTAGGCGATGCGCAGACAGACCCAAGCGGCGAAAGTCTCCACGCCGACCGCAAGTCCCTCGCCTACCGCTTCCACTACCGCGCCCCCGACCGCACGCTCAAGGCGGAGGAAGTGGACGCCGCCCATCGGAAAGTGCTGGATGTCCTTGCCTCCAAGCTGGGCGTGAAATTCCGGTGACCCACAAAAGTCACGTATCGCCCGCGAGAATGAACACCCGGGATCCGGCCCCATCCGTCAGAAGATAACGGTAACCACCGGGAACGTCTGAAGCATAAAACCTGAGGCCCTGCCATGTCTTCGGGTTGGGCCATCCCTTTGGAAGTGGCAGTCCACCGATTGGAAGTTGGAAATATTGGCCGATTTCCGGATCGAGCATGGAAGGGTTTTCATCAAGTTTGTAGGCTTTGGCGGCGAGCAGCAATTCGGTTGATTCCGTCGAGCAATGGAAGGTGAACATGTATGTGGATTCCCCGGGGCTGTGGGAAAACCATGCTTTGAAACCGCTTGCGTCGCTCGGGATCGGACACCCCATTCTTTCAGCAAAAGGCACATCGGGTTTTTTGGGAGAAACCAACGATTCGATCAATCCCGGCATGGTGAGTAAGAGTGCCGGCGCGAGCACGAGGACGGAACGGAGCAATGGATGCAAGCATCTCCGGCGGATGGCGAAAAGAATGATAAGAATGATCGGAAAGACCAGAAAGAAGAATAACGGCAGGCTCATGATTGCTTGCCAACGCGGCACACGGGGATCGACGTCGAAATCGCGCAGTCCCAAATATGTGGTCACGAAGGGCATCCCGGCCACAAGACATGCCGCGATGAGAGCCAATGAGATTCCACTTGGTTTGGGATGATTATTTTTGGCGCCCATGTCATTTTTTCCCCTGCAACGTGGGCCATTGGTTTGAAGCGGTTGCATCGCGTTGGATCGCAGATGCTCCACGGAGCATGTTTTGAATTTCGGTATAAAACACCGCTCGAATTTCTTGCACAAATGAGAAGTGCACCCGGCGGGACGTCAAAGACAAAGATCCGCCGCAATTCACTTTCCAGCCGCCACTTCCATCAACGTCTCGGGCGTGTCCTTGGCGATTTGCAACAGGCGGATGGCGGCTCCGGATGGTGAACGTTGGCCCCGCTCCCATGCGACGGCAGTCGCCTTGGGCACGTTGAGCAGGTCCGCGAACACGGCTTGGCTGACATTGAGTTTCGCGCGGATCGCCGCGATTTCCCTGGCTGGCATCGCGGCAGTCCTTCGGGTCAGGCGGTGCGTCCGTGCGGTGATCTTGCCGGTGGCGTGATCCACGCCCTGGCGCATGCTGGCGACGAGGTCGTCAAAATCGAATTCAGGGATGTTTCCTTTTTTTGGCATATGCGGAGTTTCGACGAATGCCAGGTTCACGCGAATTAGGATACAATGTATTTCACATCTGTCAACCCGCGCTCCAGCCCGATTTTGGCCGAGAGGCTCCTGCCGACCGAAAGTCCCTCGCATACCGCCGTACCATCCACGCAGGAAGATCCGGAGCCGCAGGTTCCGGCCACGCGGGGCATAGCCCGGCCCTGCTTGGCATACCGGAAGTGGGGGGGGGGCACCCGCTTCGCCCTTGTCATCACGGGTGACACGGAGGAGAAACCGGATGCCATGACCCTCGTCACCCATGCCCTGCTGCCGCTGGCGGTTTGCCGGCCGTGGTTGCGGCGGGATGGTTCACCGCTTTTCAGGAACGCGGCCATCGTCGCGTTTTGCGGGGTGTTGCCCGACTTGTTGTCGCCGCATATCTATCTCGACGGGCGTTATGGATCGTGGTCCCACACGCTGTGGGCATGGCTTGGGTTCGCGGCCTTGGTTCTCGTGGCGGGGCGCGTGTGGAGAACGCGCTTCGGAACACGGCTCCAAATCCTGAGCATCGCCGCCTACGCCCTGCACCTTGCCGCCGACTTGGTCAGCGGCGGCATCACCCTGTTCCATCCGTTTTCGCCCGCGATCCATGGCGGCCACTTCATTTCCTATCTGATGTGGTATGTCAGCGACGTGCTGTTATTTCTTTATGCATGGCTGGACTTTCGCGTGTTGCCGCGGCTGCGGAAACGCGCGCCACGGGTTCCGACAATTGAGGACCAGGCATCATGAGAAGCGCTATCACCGGAAACACGAACGCCAACGGCGTTCCGCAGGTTCCAGGCCGACATTCACGCCGCACCTGCACAACCCTTTCAGGGTTGCTGAATGAGCGTCCCCGCACCCGGGGTTGTGCCAACCCCGGGCTGGGGTGCGAAATCCTTTCAGGATTTGATATCAGCTCACACGCTTTAAAGGGAATCGCGATTTGTCCTTTTCCAATAGTGTCCCGTCATCGTGCCCGATAGATATCCATCATGTTCCGGAAATACTGGTGGATCCTGACAGAAGCTGATGGGTGAAACGATCTCGGCGAAGATTCCAAGCAACCGAGTGCTCATCCACGACCCGCCGGTTGTCGCACGTGTTCCGGTTTCACCGAACGTGCCGCGCAATCTCCTCTCCGGCATCGCTTACGGCGTGGTTTTCTCGATCCCCTGCACGCTGCTGCTGATGTGGTTGCTTCACATCGGCTCGACGAAGCGCGCCCGCTCCCATGAATCGGCTGCGCCACCTCCGCTGCCTCCGACGGGCGGTTGATTCGCCGCATTCTGCGACAAAAAAGCCGCGGCTTGCGCGGCGGGGATGGGTGGGGCATGAAGCGCGGGCATGACGGGTCGGGAAATCAAGGAGGCGCTGGAACGCGCGGGGGTGGTGCCGAGCAAACAGCTCGGGCAGAATTTCCTGATCGATCCGAACATGGCGCGCTGGATCGTTTCGCAGTTGGAGGTCACGGAGGACGAGGCGGTGGTGGAGGTCGGTCCGGGCACCGGCGCGCTGAGCTGGCATCTGGTCGGGCGGGTACGGAAACTGATCTTGATCGAGTTCGACGCGCGGCTGGCGGCGGCCCTGGCGGAGCGGTTCCGCGACGACCCCACGGTGGAGGTGCATCATGCGGACGGCGCGCGTTTCGACGGGCGCGTGTTGTTCAAGCACCGGCCGGTGAAGTTTCTCGGCAACCTGCCGTATTCGAGCGGCGGGGCGATCTTGAAAAACCTGCTGAGCCGGCCGCATCCGTTTTCGCGGGCGGTGGTGATGCTGCAGAAGGAGGTGATCGAGCGGCTGGCGGCGGGGCCACGCGACGACGCCTACGGGATTCTCTCGCTGCGGACGCAGGCGGACTGGGTGGTGGAGCCACAGCGCACGGTGCCGCCGGAGGCGTTTCACCCGCGACCGTCGATCGATTCGGCGGTGGCGGTGCTGCGTCCGCGGACGTCCGGACTGCCGGCGTTCGACCGGCGATTGTTCGACGAACTGGTGCGCCGCGGGTTCGCGCAGCGGCGGAAACAGCTCGGCAAGCAACTGCCGGCGGGCACGCCGTGGCAGGAGATCGCGGCGCAGCTCGGTGTGCCGGCGACGGCGCGCGCGGAGGAGCTTTCGCTGACGCAGTGGGTGGAGCTGACCCGCGCCTGCGATCCGCATCCGCTGAAGGATCTGCCCCAGAAGGCGGGCGAGATTTTCGATGTCGTGGACGAGCACGACGTGCCCGCCGGCACCGCGACGCGGGCGGAGATCCACCAGCGCGGACTGATGCACCGGGCGGTGCACGTGTTGGTTTTCAACAAACACGGCGACCTGCTCCTACAGCAGCGCTCGATGCTCAAGGACGTGCATCCGGGCCTGTGGGGAACGAGCGTTTCCGGACACTTGGACGCGGGCGAGGATTACGAGGCCGCGGCCATCCGCGAGATGGACGAGGAAATGGGCATCACAACGGACGAAGCCCCGGAGGAGTTGGCGCGGATCGCCCCCTGCGAGGCGACGGGCATGGAGCACGTGCGGGTTTACCGGGCGTCGTTCGACGGCAAGCCGCGCTTTCCCGCGGCGGAGGTGGAGGCGACGCTGTGGCTGCCGGTGGCCGAGGTGGACGCCTGGACGGCGGCGCGGCCGGAGGATTTCTCGTCGGGATTCCTCGCCTGCTGGCACGCCGCCATGAAAGGCCGCAGGGTTTGATGGAAAATGCGTGGCGCGCCGGCGAGGATCGGTTAGTTTGGTAGCGCAACCCATTTGATCGAATCATGAAACCGACCCCCGAGGAAACCGCCGTGCTCGCCAGAAAAATTGCCGAAGCCGAGGAACGACTGCAATCGCTGGAGGAGGAAATCGAGGAGATCGGCCAGCCCGCCGGGCAGGAATTGAAACGCCGGCTCGACGCGCTGAAAATCGAGGAGGCGGCGCTCAAGCGGAATCTGCTGGAAGCGCTCGACATGGACGACCCCGGCGAGAAGCGGATGGAAAAAATCGGGATCCTGCTCGACTACATCCGCCGCGAGGAAGAAGCGCTTGGGAAGGATGCCGATTTCCTGCATCAATCACCGCCGACCTCCGCCGAAGTGGCGGCGCATGCGGGCGCGAAGCTGTTGGGGCTATCACTGCGGGCGATCAAGCGCGTGGTGGGAGAGCATCATCCGCTCGGGATGTCGGTCTTCGTCAACCACAGCCCGCAATGGCTGGAATCGCACGGCTTGGCGGATCAGGCTGCGCCTCCGGCCGATGGAGGAAAGGTGTGATCACGCCGCGCAATACTTGAGGAAGGTCGCGCTTCGGGCGACCCAATGCGGGCCGGAGTCTAGCATTCCTTATGAAGATCCACGGCGCAGGGCGACGGGCGGGCCGAGGATTTCGCGCAGCAGAACCGCCTGGCGGATCTGCGAGCGGTCGTGGAGCGAGGCGCGCAGTTGACTCTTGAATGCGGAGACCGGCTTGTCACCGGCGAGGCGGGCGGTGCGGGCGAGTTTCGGCTGGCGGGCTTCGCGTGCCTGGCGGGCTTCCTTGGCCTGCTTTGCCTGGCGGGCGCTGACTTCGCGCTTCTCGCGCATTTCGCGCAGGCGACTTTGGAGTTCCTCCTGTCGTTGCAATTCGGCACTGCCGGTCATTTCCGGCATGGGCGGCGGGCCATGGCGGTGAAGCGGCGGTGGCTCCGCCGGTTCGGCGCGGCGGACGAGCGGCGGCGGCGCGAACGGTGGTGGTTCTTCAGTTCGTGGCGGCTGCCATGCCTCATCGTCCTCGAACCAGTCCGGCAGCTCGCTCATTTCCTTGCGAGCCTCCTGCTCCTCGCGCTCGGCCGCCTTGGCGTCGCTGCGATGCTTCAGCCACGACGCGAAAGCCAGCGCGACGATGGCGAGGATTTGGAAGTTGTCGAAAAACCAGTCCAATTTCGGTAGGCGGTAGGCGCTTTCGTGAGAACGCGGTTAAATCATTGCTCTTCCTTGGCGATGTTGCCGCGCATCTGGGTGTCGGATTTGACGTTTTCCATGCGGTAGTAGTCCATCACGCCGAGGTTGCCGGCGCGGAATGCCTCGGCCATGGCGAGCGGCACCTGGGCCTCGGCCTCGACGACCTTGGCTTTCATTTCCGCGACGCGGGCGATCATTTCCTGTTCGAGGGCGACGGCGGCGGCGCGGCGGATTTCCGCCTGGGCTTGGGCCATGTTCTTGTTCGCCTCGGCCTGCGCTTCCTGGAGTTGCGCGCCGACGTTTTCACCCACATCCACGTCGGCGATGTCGATGGAGAGGATCTCGAAGGCGGTGCCGACATCGAGACCGCGGTTGAGCACCACTTTTGAAATGCTGTCGGGGCTTTCCAGCACCACCTTGTAGGTTTCCGCGGAGCCGATGGTGGTGACGATGCCCTCGCCGACGCGGGCGATGATGGTTTCCTCCTTGGCACCGCCGACGAAGCGGTCGAGGTTGGTGCGGACGGTGACGCGGGCGCGGACTTTCACCTGGATGCCGTCCTTGGCCACGCCGTCAATGGTGGTCCGGCCGCTGGCGGGACTGGGGCAGTCGATGACCTTGGGATCGACCGAGGTGCGGACGGCTTCGACGACGCTCTTGCCGGAGCCCTTGGTGGCGAGGTCGATGGCGCAGGCGCGGTTCCAATCCAGCGTGATGCCGGCCTTTTGCGCGGCGATGAGCGCCTGCACGGTGGGAATCACGTTGCCGCCGGCGAGGAAGTGGGCTTCGATTTCATCGATCGGGATGTTGACGCCGGCCTTCTTGGCGGTGATGCGGGCGTCCACCACCATGCCGTATGGCACCTGGCGCAGGCGCATGGCGATGAGGTCGGTGAAGCCGACGTAGGCGCCGGCCAGCCAGGCGCGGAGCCAGACGCTGAAGAACGAGAGGATGATGCCAAACAGCAGCAGGCCGAGAATGGCAACTACGATCAGGACGATGGTGGTGAGGTCGAATGGCATGGCGGGTCAGGTGTTGGGGATTGGTGGATCAGGATTGATGAAGAATGTTAGAAAAGCAGGCCGATGAGGAACAACAGGACCAGAAGGATGATTTCGAAGAATCCGGTGGCTTCCATGTCGCTTCAGGTGTTGGTGGTTTGGGATACGATGAGGCGGAAATTGTCGGCTCCGGTGACTTTGAGCGCGGTGCCCGCGGGGACTTGGCCGGATTGGCAGAACGCCTCGTAGCGTTTGCCCTCGATGGTGATGTAGCCGCTGGGCGAGAGCATGGTGACGGCGATGGCGGATTTGCCAATCAAATCCCGCGCCTCGCTGCCGTAGGCCGCGCTGACGCCCTCGATCTCCTCGTCCAGAAACGCGCGCCGGCCCACGGAGGTGCGCGGCAGCACGCGGAACTCGACGTAAAAAGCGATCACCGCCACGGCCAAGGCCACGGCCACGGCGACCATCCCGCCGCCGGTGCCGAGCTGGTAGAAGGCGACCGCGCAGCCGGCGAACATCATCAGCGCGCCGATGGTGCCGAGAATGCCGCCGGGCACGATCACCTCGACGAGCAGCAGAACGATGCCGAGGGCGAAAAGTAGAATAATCAGTGTCATGAGCGCACCTCCACGTTGAGGCTGAATTCCGAAACTCCGGTGACGGTGACGACAGAGCCGGGTTCGGCGTATCCCATCGGCAGTTTGGCTTCGTAGCGTTTGCCGTCGATTTCCACCTGCCCGCTGGGGAAAAGCGCGGTGACGGCGGTGCCGCTGCGGCCGACGAGAGAGACGGTCGGCTCCGAGCCGCCGGTTTCCATGGTATTGAGGGCGCGCAGCGGGCCGGGCTCGCCGGAGACGGCGGATTCGAGAATCAAACGGCCCCACGGCCCGCCCTTGGGCAGGAGTTTCAGGATCAGCAGGAACAGGGCCACGGCGATCGCCACGCCGGAGAGCACGTTGGCGAGCGGGCGCAGCAACATGTCGCCCTCGAACTCAAACGCGTCGCCCGGCCACAGGTCGACCATCGCCCAGACCAGCGAGCCGAGCATCAGCACGATGCCGGTGATCGCGGCGACGAAGGTGCCGGGGAAAAAGAAGATCTCGATGAACACCAGCACCACTCCCAGCAGGAAAAACAGCGCCGGTTCGTGACCCGACAGGCCCGCCACATGATGACCGAAAAACACCAGCGCGAGAAACAGCAGGCCGGACACGCCGAAGACGCCGAAACCCGGCGTCTTGAACTCGACGAACAAGGCAAGCAGGCCGATTCCTAAGAGAATGGGAGTGATCGCCGTGAGGTATTGCGCGAGTTTTTCCGACCAGGTGATTTCCAAACGGACGATGGAATATCCGCCCTTGCCATGGAGAGAGTCCAGCAGCGCGTCGAGGTTTTCCGAGATCCCTGAGCCGAGCAGCGGAACCGGCGGATCGCCGTAGGTCTGGATCGCCTCGTCGGCGGTGAGCGTGAGCAGTTCGCCGGTCTCCTTGATGACGGTGTCGTCGATCTTGAGTTCGTATTCCGGATCCATCATCGCGCGGATCACCTCGGCGCGCATCGGCTGCTTGCCGGCGAAGACGCGGATCTTGGCGTTGAGGTAGCTGTTCATCTTGCGCTTGAGCCCCTCGGGCACGTCCTGACCGGTGCCCATGATCATTTCCGCCGCGCCGATCACGGCGGTGGGGGAAAAATAGATCTCGTCGGTCACCGAGGCGATGATCGCGCCGGCCGACATCGCCTCGTCATTGACATAAGTGATGGTGCGGCCCTCGAAGCGGTCGAGCGCCTCCATCATCTCCAGCGTCACGGCCACCGAGCCGCCGGGGGTTTTCATGTCGAGCACGATGGTGTCCACCCCGCGTTCGATCGCCTCCTTGAGACCGCGCCGCAGAATGAACAATTCCGGCTTGGCGATTTGTTCGCGCACCGGAATCACGATGACCTGCGCGGGCTTGCCGGAAGACGGCGTTTCATCGCCGGATGCGCGCGCAAGCTGCGGAAACAGCGCGGTCCATGCCAGCCCCAGAAAAATCAACCACCGATGCACGCCGGCGAATATGCGCGTAATCCAACGCAGCGCAAGCCCGCCGAACGATGGACCGGATGGAACCTTCGCAGGCAATCGCCCGGCGGACGGACCGCATTCCCTTGACGCGTGGAGTTTCAGGTGGTTTTTCAGCCGCGCACTGCCCCCGGGCTTGCTTCGTCGCGGCATTGACGGGGACAGGGCACCGCCATCCTTCGCTCATGGAGTTATTCTGGATCATCGCCGCGCCATTGCTCGCGGCCTTCGTCGCCCCCCGCCTGGCGCGGGGCATGGGCGCGCGGGCGGCGGGCGCGCTGCTGTCGGCGATCCCGTTCGCCATCACCGGCTGGCTGCTCAGCGAGGCGCTCGCGGCCGCCCCGGCGCGCACGGTGGCCTATGACTGGATCCCCTCGATGGGCGTGCAGCTCGCGCTGCTGGTGGGCGGCTTCGAACGCCTGTTTTTGTTTCTGGTCAGTTTCATCGGCGGGCTGGTGCTGATTTTCGGCGGGGCCTATCTGGAGGAAGACTCCAAGGCCCCGCGCTTCTTCGCCATCGTGCTGCTGTTCATGGCGGCGATGCTGGGGGTGATCGCGGCCGACGACATGATCCTGACCTTCGTGTTCTGGGAACTGACGAGCATCACTTCCTTCCTGCTGATCGGTTACAAGCATGAGGACCCCGGCGCACGCAAGGCGGCCTTGCAGTCGTTGCTGGTGACGGGTGGCGGCGGGCTGGCCCTGCTGGCCGGCTTGATCCTGCTGTCGCAAATCACCGGGGAAACGCGCATTTCCGCGCTGGCGGCGCACTCGGACACCATCGCGCAGAGCCCCTTGTTCGTGCCCGCGCTGCTGTTGGTGCTGGGTGGCGTTTTCACCAAGTCCGCGCAGGTGCCGTTCCATTTCTGGCTGCCGGGCGCAATGGCCGCGCCCACCCCGGTGAGCGCCTACCTCCACTCCGCCACCATGGTGAAGGCCGGCGTGATCCTGCTGGCGAAACTCTGGCCCGCCATGTCCCACACCGAGCTTTGGAAGTGGATCGTCACACCGGTGGGCGCGCTGACGATGCTGACCGGCGTGCTGGTCGCGATCTATCAGACCGATCTCAAGCGCCTGCTGGCCTACTCCACGGTCAGCGTGCTGGGCACGCTGGTGATGATGCTCGGATTGGGCAATCCCTTTGCATTCAAGACCGCGATGTTCCTGGCACTGGTGCACGGTTTCTACAAGGGGGCCTTGTTCATGGTGGCCGGCTCGGTGGACCATTCCACCGGCACGCGCGACGTTCGTTCGCTATCCGGCCTGCGCGAGAGCATGCCATGGCTGGCGGTCGCCGCGGGTGCCGCGGCATTGAGCATGTCCGGTGTGCCACCCACCCTCGGCTTCATCAGCAAGGAACTGCTTTACGAGGTGAAACTCTCGCTGCCGATCGCGAACCACGCGATCACCGCGCTGGGCGTGCTGGCGAACTCGCTGGCGGTGGCCATCGCACTGATCGTGGGCATCCGCCCGTTCATGGGCGACCCCGGTCATGCGGAGGTGAAACATCCGCCCTGTTGGGGGCTGATCTTTCCGCCGGCGCTGCTGGCCACGCTCGGCCTCTTGCTCGGGTTGGTTCCGGGCAGGCTTGACAGCTACCTGATCTCGCCCGCCGCCGCCTCGCTGGGGATCGAGGCGAAACAGGCGAAACTCACCTTGTGGCACGGGTTCACCCCGGTGCTGGCATTGAGCGTGGCCACGCTGGTGGCGGGATGGCTTTTCTTCAAAATCCGCCGGCGTTTCGAGGTGGTCTCGCATGCGATGGACCGCATCCACTTCATCACCCCCACCGCGCTGTATTTTTCGGGTCTCGACGGTTTGTTGAAATGCGCGGCCCGTCTCACCGGCTGGATCCAGGGCGGGCAGCTGCGGGTCTATGTGCGGGTGACCATTGGTGCGGCATCCGGACTCATCCTCTACGCGCTGATCCGGGTGGCCGGCGAGTTTTCCACCATCTCCAGAACCCCCTTGGGAATCTTCGAAACCATGGTGGTGATCCTGATGATCGTCTCATCCGTCGCCGCCGTGAGGGCCAAGAGCCGGCTGGCGGCGATCCTCTGCCTGGGAGGCGTGGGCTATTCCGTCGCCTTCGTCTTCGCCGCTTACGGCGCGCCCGATCTGGCAATCACCCAGTTGCTGGTGGAAACGCTGACCGTGGTCCTGTTCTCATTCGTCATCCTCAAGCTGCCGCAAATCCGCAAAATCTCGCGCGGCCACACCCACCGCTGGGACGCCCTCATCGCCTCGATTGCGGGCCTCGCCATGACACTCGTCGTCTGGAAGGCCATTCATGTGACCATCAGCGATCCGATCTCGCCCGGGCTGATCGAGCGCTCCGCCACCGAGGCATTCGGACGCAATGTGGTCAACGTGATCCTGGTCGATTTCCGCGCGCTCGACACCATGGGCGAGATCCTGGTGCTGGCCCTTGCCTGTCTGGGGGTCACCGCGCTGTTGTTCCGCAAGCGCAGGCCGTCCCCTGCCCGCGATCCGCACGATGAACGTGAAACGGCGATCCAAGGCCGGGCCGAAACCCCAAGCCAATCCGCACCATGAACGCCTTTTCCCAAAGCCTGCTGCCCGCCGCCGCGCGCCTGGTGATCCCGGTGCAATATTTCTTTTCGATTTATCTTCTCCTGCGCGGTCACAACGTGCCCGGTGGCGGCTTCATCGGCGGGCTCGTGCTGGCAAGCGCGCTGGTGCTGCGCGCGATGGTCGATCCCTCGCGCACGCCCAAAATCGATCTCATCATCCTCTCCGGCATCGGCCTGTTGACGGCGATCGTTTCCGCCATGCTGCCGTGGTTCATCGGCGGCACCTTCTTCACCGGCCTGTGGGGCGGTGAGATCTGGCTGCCGGTGATCGGGAAAATCAAATTCGGCACGCCGCTGCTTTTCGATATCGGGGTCTTCCTTGTTGTCACCGGAGTGGCGGCGAAACTGCTGCTGGTGCTGATGTCACAGATCGAGGAACCCGGGGACTGAAACATCATATGGAAAACCTGCTACCCATCGCCATTGGCATCATGTTCGGCTGCGGCTGCTACCTCTGCATGCGCCGCAACATCGTGCGCGTGCTGCTGGGCATCATGCTCTTCAGCCAGGCGGCCAACCTGCTCATCTTCACCGCCGCGGGCGTCTCCACCGGCAAACCGCCGATCATTCCCGAGGACGCCATGACCATGACCGGCCCGCATGCCGACCCGCTGCCGCAGGCACTCGTGCTTACCGCCATCGTCATCGGCTTCGCCGTGCTCGCCTTCGCCATCGCCCTGGTCCTGCGGGCCTACCAGAAGACCGGCAGCGACGACCTCGACACATTCCAGCGTTCCGACTCCTGACCCGCCAGGCCGCCACGTCATGACCGCCGACACCCAATTGCTCGCACTCCCCATCGCCTTGCCCCTGCTGGCGGTGGGGGTACTGCTTTGCCTGCGCAAAACCGGCGAAACGCTACGTCAAGTGATCAACATCGGCGTCTGCTTCGCGCTGGTGACGGTGGCTGCCATCCTCTGCCTCAGGGCTTGGGACCAGGGTGTGCTGGTCCTGCGCTCCGGATCATGGCCGGCTCCCTTCGGCATCACGCTCGTTGCCGACCTGCTTTCCGCGATCATGGTGCTGGTCACCGCGGTCATCGGCCTGGGCTGCGCGGTGTATGCGGCGGGCAGCGGCACCGGCAAGTTCCGCGGTTACTTCGCGCCGCTCTATCAGGCGCTGCTGCTCGGTGTGAACGGCTCGTTCCTCACCGGCGACCTTTTCAACCTCTATGTCTGGTTCGAGGTGATGCTGATGTCCTCCTTCGTGCTGGTGGCACTGCCGGGCGGGCGCCAGCAGTTCGAGGCCGCGGTGAAATACCTCACGCTCAACTTCATCGCCTCCGCTTTCTTCCTGGTGGGCCTGGGGGTGCTCTACGGCACCTTTGGCACACTCAACATGGCGGATCTCGCGGTGAAGGTCTCGCATTACGGGGAAAGCGACCTGGTGCTTTCCTCGGCCATCCTGTTCCTGGTCGCATTCGGCATCAAGGCCGGGGTGTTTCCGTTCTATTTCTGGCTGCCATCCTCCTATCATGTCACGCCCACGCCGGTGGCCGCGTTGTTTGCCGGCCTGCTCACCAAGGTGGGGGTCTATGCCTGCATCCGGGTGTTCACGCTGGTCTATCAGGGCCATCAGGACTTCCTCTCCGGCCTGCTGCTGGCGATCGGCGTGCTCACCATGGTCACCGGCGTCTTCGGTGCGGCGAGCCAGTTCTTCATCCCGCGCATCCTGTCGTTCCACATCATCAGCCAGATCGGCTACATGATCGTCGGACTGGGCTTCTTCACCCGCGGCGCGATCGCCGCCACCATCTTCTATGTCGTGCACCACATCCTCGTGAAGGCGAACCTGTTCCTGATCGGCGGCGTCATCGGCCGCAAGACCGGCACCCAGGCGCTGGCCAAGACCGGCGGGCTCTACAGGAAAGCCCCGTGGCTGGCGGTCTTGTTCCTGATCCCGGCCATGTCGCTGGGCGGCATCCCGCCGCTCTCCGGATTCTTCGCCAAGTTCGTGCTGGTGCGCGAGGGCATCGCGCTCGGCGAGGGACTCGTGATCGCCGCCGCGCTCGCCGTGGGTCTGCTCACGCTCTATTCCATGATCAAAATCTGGAACGAGGCATTCTGGAAATCCCCGCCCGCGGGCGACCGCCTGCCCGACCGGCCGGTGCCCTTCATGATGTTGGCCCCATGCGTGGCGCTCGCCGCCTGCACCGTCGCCTTCGGGATATTCCCCGGATTCTTCATCGAGGTGGCCGAGCGCGCCGCCGACCAAATCGTCAACCCGTCCGGCTACATCGAGGCGGTGTTGGGAAATCCCCCGCCATCGCCCGCGCCATGAAAGCCATCCATGCCCTGGTGTTCATCCTGATTTACCTGTGGGAGGTCATCTACTCGACCTACAAGCTGGCGCTCATCGTGCTGCATCCGAAGCCCGTGCTGAATCCGCGCTTCATCGATGTGCCGCTCGATCTCAAGGGCGAAATGCCGCGTTTTCTCTTCGCCTGCCTGATCTCCATGACCCCCGGCACCATGAGCGTGGGCCTCGACCACGACCGCGGGGTGCTCATCGTGCATGTGCTTGACGCCCCCGATCCCGAGGCCGCGGTCCGGGACATGAAAAAAACCTTCGAACAACCGCTGGTCCGCATCTTCGGCCGCGGCTGACCGCGCCCACACCCGCCATGGCATTCACCATTTGTTATATCCTGCTCAGCCTGGCCCTCGCCATGACCGCATGGCGCCTGTTCAAGGGACCCACCGCCGCCGACCGCATCCTCGCCATCGACCTGTTGGCGGTGGTCACCGCCGGCGCGGTGGTCATGCATTCGATCAAGACCGGCACGCCGGTCTTTGTGGACGTCATCGTGGTGCTCGGCGTGATCGTTTTCTTCGGCACCGTGGCGCTCGCCCGCACCCTCAACCGTGACCCCTGAAACCATGAAGGAAACCATCGTCCAAATCATCTGCGTCCTGGGTTCCATGGCGATCTTCCTCGCCGCGGTCGGCCTGGCGCGACTGCCGGATTTCTTCGCCCGCACGCATGCCGCCACCAAGGCCAGCGCCTTCGGCCTCGCTTGTTTCCTGTTCGCCGCCTGCCTGATCTTTCCGCAGCCGAACTTCATCCTCAAAGCCATCTTCGCGCTGGCCGCCCTCTTCCTGACATTGCCAGTGGCCACCCAGGCGCTGGCGGATGCCGTGCGCTCGAGTCCACGGCCGGACGATTCGCAGCACGACTGACGCCGCTCCGGCCGCCACTTCCGCGGCGCAAGTCTGCTTGCGGCTTCGAGGGTCGATCCAAACCCTCATATTCGGATGAATCGTCACTCCGAATGGCGCGTCCGGGTCGAATTTTGATGAAAACGACCGGGGCCGTGCTTATGGGTGGCGCGCATTTTGAGAAACTCCCCCGGCCTTCCCGATGACACTGATTTCCAGCGTTCTCCTGATCTGGCTGGCGGCGGCCCTTGCGCCGGCGCTGCGGCGCTGGCTCGGCGCGGCGTCGGGCTGGGTGCTGGCACTGGCCCCGCTGGCGGCGTTCGGGTATTTTCTAACAACCATCGGCGGCGGCATCGAGCGCCAGCCGCTCGAATGGATGCCGCAACTGGGTGTTTCCGCGGACATGCGGCTCGACGGCCTGTCGCGCATGATGGCGCTGCTGGTGAGCGGCATCGGCTGTCTGATCGTGCTCTATGCCTCGGGCTATCTGGGCAAGGATGGGGCATACGGCCGCTTCAACTGCATGCTGCTCCTGTTCATGGGCTCAATGCTCGGGCTGGTGCTGGCCGACGGCTTGATCCTGCTGTTCGTGTTCTGGGAGCTGACGAGCATCACGTCCTATCTCCTGATCGGCTATTATCATGAGGACGCGGTGGCGCGGAAAAAGGCGCTGCAGGCGCTGATCGTGACCGGCGGCGGCGGCCTGGCATTGCTGGCCGGGCTGGTCATGACGGGCTTCGCCACCGGCGAGTGGACGCTCAGCGGGGTGCTGGCCAGCGGCGACCTGCTGCGCGGCCATCCGTGGTATGGGGCGATCCTCACGCTGGTCCTGTTAGGCGCTTTCACCAAGTCGGCGCAGTTTCCCTTCCATTTCTGGCTGCCCAACGCGATGGCCGGGCCGACGCCGGTGAGCGCCTACCTGCACTCCGCGACGATGGTGAAGGCCGGAGTGTTCCTGCTGGCCGCGCTCTCGCCGGTGCTCGGCGGCACCACCGCGTGGATGGTGGCACTGTGCGCGGCGGGAGGCGTGACATTCCTGTTAGGAGCCGGCCGCGGCCTGTTGCATACCGACCTCAAGCCGGTGCTGGCCTTCACCACGCTGGGTTCGCTGGGGCTGCTGGTGATGCTGCTGGGCATTGGCACGCCGCTGGCGGTGAAGGCGGCGGTGATGTTTCTGTTAGGCCATGCGCTCTACAAGGCGGCCTTGTTCATGGTGGTGGGCAGCATCGACCACGAGACCGGCACGCGCGAGGCGGAGCGGTTGCGCGGCCTGCGCCGCGCGATGCCGCTCACCGCGGCGGCCGGCGGGCTGGCGGCGCTGTCGAGCGCGGGCCTGCCGCCGTTCATCGGCTTCATCGGCAAGGAATATGTCTTCAAGACCGGCGACGCGCTGGCCTTGTGGGGCGTGGTGCTGCTAGTGGTGGCGTTTCTCGGCAATGCAGCCATGATGGCGCTCTCTCTCAACGCGGGCGTGCATCCTTTTTTCGGCAAAGCCACGGGAAAAACCCCGAAGCCGCCACACGAGGCGCCGTTTTCGATGTGGTCCGGGCCGTTGTTGTTAGGCGTGCTGGGACTGATGTTCGGCCTGCTGCCGGGCTGGTTCGCCGCGCCGCTGAGCGTGCCGGCCGCCGGCGACATCCTGGCCGCGCCGGTGGACCTGAAACCGAAGCTATGGCATGGCTTCAACCTGCCCCTGCTGCTCAGCGCGGTGACGGTGGTGGCGGGGTTGTCCCTTTACCGCGCGCGGCGGAAACCATGGCGGCTGGCGGCGGACGGGCGGCTGCCGCGCCTGCCCTCGGCGGACGCGGCCTACGACGCGTGGCTGGCGGGCGTGCTGCGCTTCGCCGGCTGGCAGACGCGGGTGCTCCAATCCGGCCACCTGCGCAACTACGTGCTGGTCATCTTCGGCACGGTGGCGGTGTTGGTGTCGTGGAAACTGGCGGTCTTTCCCGCGCGCGACCTGGCCGACGCGATCGGGCCGGTGCCGGTGTATTTCGTCGCCCTGCTGCTGATCATGGTGGTGTCCACCTGCATGGTGCTGGCCACCAATTCCAAGGCCACGGCGCTGGTCGGTTTCGGCATCGTCGGCTTCGGCATCTCGCTGTTGTTCACCTTTTTCGGCGCGCCGGACCTGGCAATCACGCAGATCGTGGTCGAGACGCTGACGATCGTGCTGCTGTTTTTGATCCTCGGGCGGATTCCGGAAATGAAGCGTGTTTCCTCGCGGCGGACGATGCTGTTCGATGGCGCGGTGGCGCTGCTGGTGGGCGGGCTGACCACCGCGCTGGTGATCAAGGCGGACCTGTTGAATGCCGCGCGATCGATTTCCGAGCAGTTCCGCGAGTGGAGCTATCCGCTGGCCAAGGGACGCAATGTGGTGAACGTGATCCTGGTCGATTTCCGCGCGCTGGACACCTATGCGGAAGTGATCGTGCTGGTGATCGCCGCGCTCGGCGTGGGCATCCTGATGGGTAAGCAAAGGAGGGCCGACTCATGAGATCACCGATCTTGAAAGCCGCCGCCACGGTGCTCTCGCCTGTCATCATCGTGGTTTCTCTGGCGCTGCTTTGGCGCGGGCACAACCTGCCGGGCGGCGGTTTCATCGGCGGGCTCACCGCCGCCGGCGCGGTGCTTTTGCATGGCTTCGGCCACGGCCGCGACGCCTCGCTGCGGGTGCTGGGAAATCCGGTGCGGCTGATGATCGCCGGCCTGGCGCTGGGCATCGCCGCGGCAGTGGCCGGCTGGATTTTCCGCGGCGTGTTTTTCGCCGGCGTATGGCTGCCGGACTTTTCGCTGCCACTGTTAGGTGATATTCATCTCGGAACGTTCCTGCCCTTTGATGTGGGCGTCTATCTGGCGGTGGCCGGCTTCGTCGTCCACTGCGCGCGATCGCTCGATGAGGACTACGACGCGCCGGACACGGACGAACCGAACGATGGAAAGGAGGGCGGCTCATGGAATTCCTGATGGCCTTGTTTATCGGCTTCCTGATCTCGGGGGCGGTGTTCTCACTGCTGCGTCGCAGCATTTTCCGGCTGGTGATCGGCCTGATGCTGCTGTCGCAGGCGGCCAACCTGATCGTCTTCACCGCCGGCGGGCTGGTGTCGGGCGAGTCGGCGGTGATTCCGGCCGGCGAGACGGTGCTGCCCCCCGAAGCGGCCGATCCCTTGCCACAGGCGCTGGTGCTCACCGCCATCGTGATCGGCTTCGGCATGCTGGCCTTCGCCATCGCGCTGATCTACCGCGCGTCGCGGGCGGTGGATTCCCATGATCTGAACCTGTTCAAGTCAACCGAAGAGGAACCATGAACGAGCTGTCGCTACCGTTGATCGTGCCGATCGTGCTCGCCCTGCTGGGGGCGGCGGCGCGCAACCGGCCGCGCCTGCGTCACGCGGTGGGAGCCATCTCGGCACTCGCCCTGCCGGCCAGTGTGGTGCCGCTGTGTCTGGCAGTGGCGGGCGGCGAGGTGGTCTCGCTGGCGGTCGGCGCATGGGCGGCGCCATTCGGGATCGTGCTGGTGGCGGACCTGATGGCGGCGGTGTTTCTGGCGACCACCGCGTTCACCGCGGCGATGGTCTATCTTTACGCCCTGCTCAATCCGCTGAAGGACCCTCTCGACCGCTGGTTCTATCCGCTGGCGAATTTCCTGATGCTCGGCGTGAACGGCTCGCTACTCACCGGCGATTTATTCAACCTGTTCGTGTGGTTCGAGGTGATGTTGATCGCCTCGTTCGTGCTGATGGTCATCGGCGGCAAGCGCGGGCAGCTCGAGGGCGGGTTGAAATATGTGGTGATCAACCTGGTGGGCTCCGCCTTGTTCCTCACCGGGGTGGGCGTGCTCTACGGCAAGACCGGCAGCCTGAACATGGCGGACATCGCGCTGAAAATCCAACTGCTCGAGCGGCCCGAACTGGCGCGCAGCAGCGTGGTGCTGCTGCTTTCCGCCTTCGCGATCAAGGCCGGACTGTTCCCGTTCTTCTTCTGGCTGCCGGCGTCCTATCACACGCCGCAGCCCACGGTGACCGCGTTGTTCGCGGGCCTGCTCACCAAGGTGGGGGTCTATGCGATTTTCCGCGTGGTTTCGCTGATGCTCGGAGACGAGTTCGCATCATGGCAGAACCTGCTGCTTTGGGGTGCCGCGCTGACCATGATCACCGGGGTGCTCGGTGCTGCGGCGAAGTTCGAGATGAGGCGCATCCTCGCATTCCACATCATCAGCCAGATCGGCTACCTGCTGGCCGGCCTGGCGATGTTCTCGGTGGCCGGCATCGCGGCGGGCTTGTTCTACTTCATCCACAACAACCTGGCCAAAACCAACCTGCTATTGATCGGCGCCGATGTGGAACGGCGCTTCGGCACGGATCACCTGAAGAAAACCGGCGGACTCTATCGCAACGCGCCGTGGCTGGCGGTCATGTTCCTCGTTTCCGCGCTGGCGCTGGCCGGCATCCCGCCGCTCAGCGGGTTCTGGGCCAAGCTCGGGATCGTGCGCGCGGGCGTCGAGGGCGGTTTCTGGTGGCTCACCGCCGCCGCCCTGGGCGTGGGCATGTGGACCTTGTTCTCGATGACCAAGCTGTGGGCCGAAGTATTCTGGAAAGCCGCGCCTGACCGTGGCGATGAACCAGTCCACGAGGCGGCAAGCTCTGCCGGGTGGGTGGGGCTGCTGCCGGTGGCGGGTTTCGTGGCGGCGATCCTGGCGCTGAGTTTCGCCGGCGGGCCGGTGTTCGGCCTGTGCACGGAGGCTGCACGGCAATTGCTGGACCCCGCGCACTACATCGATGGCGTGCTCGGAAGGGAGGTGGCGCCATGAGCTGGATCCGCGATTTTCTCGGCTTCACCTTGTTTTATCTCAAGGAAGTGGTGTCGGCCAACCTCAAACTCGCGGCGGACATCGTCACCCCGCGCTCGCACGCCACTCCGGGCTTCGTGGCGCTGCCGCTCGAACCGATGAGCGACATGCAACTCCTGCTGCTCACCAACCTGATCAGCATGACGCCCGGCACGCTTTCCTTCGATCTCTCGCAGGACCGCAGCCGCCTGTTGCTGCATGTGATGTATCTCAAGGGAAGTCACGACGATGTGCGGAGATATTTCGAAAAACACTACGTCCGCCCGATCCGCCGCTTGTTCTGACACCTCTAACACCTCTCGCGACCATGGACCCGACCGTTCTCACCGCCTTTTCGCTGCTGGCCGCCAAGCTGCTGCTGGTGGCGGCCTTGTTCTTCGGCGCATGGCGCCTGTTCCGCGGCCCGACACTGGCCGACCGGGTGATCGCACTCGACCTGATCGCCGGCATCGTCTTCGCCTTCGCGGTGATCGTGGCGGTGGAATCGGACGAGGCCCTGTTCCTCAACGTCGCGTTCGCGATCGCTGTGGTCACCTTCCTTGGCACGGTGGTCATCGCGCGGCTGATGGAAAGGGGGGCACAGTCATGATGGCATTCATGCTGCCGCTGTGCCTGCTGGCCGGCTCCGTGTTCGTGCTGCTGGCCTCGATCGGGGTGTTCCGTTTCGGCGACGCCTACCAGCGGATGCACGCCGCGACCAAGGCCGGAGCCTTCGGCGGTGCGATCCTCGCACTTGGTGCGGGTTTCCATTTCGCAACCCTGCGCGTCTGGATCGAGGTGATGCTGCTGATGATGTTCTTCTACAGCACGATGCCGGTGGCGGCGCATTTGATCGCGCGCGCGGGCAACCGCGCGGGCGTCAAGCCGTCACATGATACCGATACCGGCGAGCTGGAGCACTTCGGGGAGTGAAATCCGCAGCCGGATCGGCCAGAGCCTGACGGCGGGTGATGGGAATCCGCGGGCGGGTTATCAGTGGGTCGGCTACGAGTGATCCAGGGGTTGGAGAAAACGCGGCTCCAGCCATTTCTCGCGCCGGAACCAGGTTTCCTGCCGCTTGGCGTATTGGCGGGTGGCGGCGTTGATTTTCTCCTCACAGTCGGCGAGGGCCGTCTCGCCTGTTAGAAACGACCGGATCTCGCGGAAGCCGATCGCCTTTTCGCAGGTGGCGGCAACATCGGCGAGCGCGGCCACTTCGTCGATCGCGCCGCCATCGAGCATTGCCTTGGTTCGTGCGGCGATGCGCGCGTGCAGGTCGGCGCGGTCGCGGCGGATCACGATGCCGCGCAGTTTGCTTTCCGTTTCGCGGGTCTTCGATTCCCACCGGTCGCGCAGGTCGGAGGCTTTTTCTCCGGTGAGCAGGCAGATTTCAAGCGCGCGCTCGACGTAACGGCGGTTTTGCAGGGAAACGCGTGAAGCTTCCACCGGATCAAGGTCCCGGAGTTGTGCGACGAGATCTTCAAGCGGACGAGACTGCATTCCGGCGCGCAATGCGGGATCGCCCTCCGGCAGCGGAGCCGGACCATGGGTGAGGAATTTCAGATATAGCCCCGAGCCGCCCACGACCACCGGCGTCCTGCCGCGGTTCTGGATTTCCCCGATGACGGGCTTTGCCATGCGCAGATAGCGGCCCGCGTCCATCTTCTCGCCAGGATCGAGCACTCCGAAGAGATGATGCGGCAACAGCGCAATTTCGTCGGCGGATGGAGAGGCTGTTAGAATTTCCAGACCATGATATAACTGGAAGGCGTCCGCATTGACGATCTCGCCATCGAGTGCGCGCGCCATCTCCAGCGCCAGCGAGGATTTTCCCGAGGCGGTGGGTCCGCAGATGAAAATGGGGTCGGTCCCGAATGGCGCTGACTTAAGGGTCATTTGAAAATCGAATCGAAAGCCTTGTCTGAAACCACCCAATCCTGCGCCAGCACCCGGGTGATTTCATACTGGGACATTTCCGCACCGGCCGGCCGGCGGATTTCGAGAGTGGCACGGCATAATCCCCGGAATTCCGGCCGCCCCTCGGATTCCGCCATGATCCACTCCATTGCCCTGGCCTGTGGAGAGTCCGCCTTGCAGTATCCCATGAGGATCTCGCTCGTGTCCTGCGAGGCCATGCCGTAACAGATCCACGCCGATTCATCCCTGAAAACCCCGTTGTAGTAGTTGTCTTTCGCGACCAAAACCCGCACCATCCCCTGATCCGTTTCCCCTTCCAACAAGGCGCTCCAGGAGGGCTTCACGATCCGGGCGAACGATTCAAAGTCGATTTTCCATCGTCCCTCCTCATCCGGTGTCAGTATCGCCAAACGGGAGGATTCCCTGCCATCCATGGAGAATACCGCGGTCATTCCTTCCAACAGGAGTCCGTTTGCGTCGATGCTGCTGTACCATTTGTATTGCGTCGCTTTGCCCTCCACCTTCTCGATGTCTTCCAGAAATCCCACGATTTCCCCGGCACTTGCGGCACCTGGACGGAAGTAATCCATCACTTTTTCCGGGTCACGGGTCGCAATTCCCGTTTTCACCAATTCAAACACCTCCTCCATGGAAGGAGACTGGAACCGCGACTCCACACGGTCCTCCTCGACGGGAACCAGCACGACGCCGGGTTTGTCGCCGGCCAGCCGCTTGCCCGTGTCCATCATCGGCATCAGCCATAATCCTATGCCCGTTGCCATGCAAACGAGCACAAGAACGACAAGAACCACCGTCCAGTTCCTGGTCGCTATTCTAATCGTCCGCCGGCCTCGGTGCCGACTCCGCCGTCTCTTGCGCTTCGCCGGCCTGCGGAACATCCGGCCCACACTCCCCAGGTTCGGGGCGTCCCCGGTCGAGCGTTCGATTTGATGGGCCCGGACAGACCGGCGGACGCCTTTGGTTTTCATGTCATGTTAGATTTAATGACCTGGCCTCCAGTCAGCCAGGCGGCAAGTTGGAATCAACCCCGTCTCCGGAGTCCCCGAAGTCTCACAAATCTTCGCCCGCGTCCGGGTTGCGTCTGTCGTTCGGGAAATTTCATCACCGGCAACCAGTTAGAACGGAAGTCTGCCGCCACCCATGCCCTTCATCATGTCCTGCATGCCGGACATGCCGCCCATTTGCTTCATCATGTTCTTCATCTTGTTGGGGGATTTCATCATCTTCCGCATTTCGCCGAACTGTTTGATGAGCTGGTTCACCTCCATCATCGAGGTGCCGGAGCCGGCGGCGATGCGCTGGCGGCGGCGACCCTTGATGATTTCCGGACGACGGCGCTCCTCGGGCGTCATCGATAGCACGATCGCCTCGGTGCGTTTCAGTTTCGAGGTGTCAAGCGCGCCGCCGGGGAGCTTCTTCTTGATCTTGTTGAAACCGGGCATCATTCCTAACAGTCCATCGAGCGGGCCGAGGTTCTTGAGCATCCTCATCTGGTCGAGGAAGTCGGTGAAATCGAACTTCCCCTCCTGCATGCGTTTCATCGAACGCATCGCGTCCTTTTCGTTCACATTGGATGCGACCTGCTCGACCATGCCGACGATGTCGCCCATGCCGAGGATGCGGTCGGCCATGCGGTCCGGGTGGAACTCGGTGAATTGATCGAGTTTCTCGCCCTCGCCGGCGTATTTGATCGGCTTGCCGGTGACGGCGCGCATCGAGAGCGCGGCACCGCCGCGAGCGTCGCCGTCGAGTTTGGTGAGCACGATGCCGGTGATGCCCACGGCTTCGTCGAAGTGCTCTGCCACGGACACCGCCTGCTGGCCGGTGGCGGCGTCGGCGACGAGCAGCGTTTCCTTCGGCTGGACGAAGGCGTGCAGACGCTTCAGTTCCTCAATGAGTCGTTGGTCGATTTCCTGGCGGCCGGCGGTGTCGAAAATGAGCACGGTGCCGCGTTGTTGTTCGGCCCATGCGAGCGAGTCGCGGGCCACCTTGACCACATCGGTTTCGCCGGCAGCGGGCGTGTAGCACGGGACATCCACCTGTTTCGCCAGTGTGGCGAGCTGGTCGATGGCGGCCGGGCGGTAGAGGTCGCAGGCAATGAGCAGCGGGCGGCGGCCTTCCTTTTTCAGGCGGTTGGCGAGCTTGGCGCTGGTGGTCGTCTTGCCCGCGCCGTTCAGGCCGCAGACGAGGATGCGGGCGGGCGGGTTGAGGTCGAGAGGCACCTGGTCGCCGCCGAGCAGCGCGGCCAGTTCGTCGTGGAAAATCTTGACGATCTGCTCGCCGGGCTTGATCGACTTCATCACGTCCTCGCCCATCGCCTTGTCCTTCACCTTGGCGATGAAGTCCTTGGCCACGCCGAACTCGACGTCGGCCTCCAGAAGTGCGATGCGGATCTCGCGCAGTGCGTCGGAGATGTTTTTCTCGGAGATTTTGCCCACTCCGCGGAGGTTGCGGAAGGTCTTGTCGAGGCTGTCGGAGAGTGAGGAGAACATGGTTGAAGAATCTGAAGGTCTAAAAGTCTGATGGTCGTATGACTAGTCGCTGTCGGGAAGGTAGGCGGATTCGCGGTCGATCTGGAACGACCAGCGGAGCGGTTTTTCCGGCGTGTTGCCATCGGCATCCTTCCAGTTCACCGAGACCTGGGTGGTGGTGTGGCGCAGGCGGCGGTTGACGGACCACGAGAATTTTCCGGTTTCCGGCGAGTAGCTCGCCGGCACCTGGCCGTAGCCGGAAACCTGCATCACGAGCGTGGCGGGATCGAGGTCGGCGACGCCGGAGAGGTCGGCTGCGATTTCCGGCAGGCGCGAGTTGACGATCATGCCGGCTTCCGGCCGCACCGGGTGCGGCGTGGTCTGGATGAGTCCCGAAATAGCGCCCTCCGGCTGGATGACGGGGCTGTCAGGATCGACAAAGGTGGTGGCGAACTCGAAGATTTTGTCATAATTCCCGAGTATCATATATCTCGGAATCCGGTCGTCGGGCGTCGAACGGGTGACCTTGCCGGGCATCACGGTGAACATGTGGCTGTAACCGAGTTCGGAGCCGAGGGCGAGCATCTCCGGGGTGTGGAATCCTCCGGGAAACGCATAAGTGGCCACCGGTACCTTGAAGCGGGACTCGAGGAAACGTTTCGATCCGCCCATTTCGTGGCGCAGGAACGCATCGTATTCCTCCGGGCCACGGCCCATCCGTTCCCTGACGGTGGCCGGATACGGGTGGCTGACCGAATGGCTGCCGATGGTCGCGCCAGCCTTCATCATCTCGCGGATCATCGCGCTGGTGAGTGCCTTGTTTCCACCATCGACGTAGTTCTTGTATAGATAAAGGGTGAACGGCAGGCCCAGTTCGCGTAGGATCGGGAAGGCGTCGGTGTAAACCGATTTCCAGCCGTCATCGAGGGTGATGAGCGCGGACTTGGGCGGGATGTCCTTTTCGCCTTTTTTCCATGCAATGAAGTCGTCGAGCGAGATCACCGCGATGCCGAGCTGGTCGAGCATTTCGAGCTGCCGGCGGAACTTCGTGGTATTGATTCGCATTTCGGTTTCCGGCTCGGTTTCCGAGAAATCGTGATAACCGAGCACGGCCACGCGCGCGCCTTCCTGCGGCGATTCCGGCACGTCCACGGGGGTTTCCTCCGCCGCGAGTCCGAGGCAGGAGAGAAGCGTGACTAGGATGGCCGCAGCTTTCATGGCTGGCGGGAAACTAGCCGCATCCCCCGCGTTTGAAAGGAAGAACCTCGCATGCGGTGGCGCGGGTTTTTCATCGCCGCGGCGGCGATTCCCGGGTAGCTCGTGGCGGTGGCGCGATCACAGCCGCCATTTTCCAGGATGAAACTTCCCCTCATCGCCATCGCCGTGGGACTGGCCGCCGGACTGCTCGGCGCGCTGTGCGGCGTGGGCGGCGGGATCGTGATGGTGCCCGCCTTCGTCGCCCTGCTCGGGATGGAGCACAAGAACGCGGTGGCCACCTCGATGGCCGTCATCATCGTCACCGCCATCGCCGCCACCCTCAACAACTCGCGCGCCAACAACCTGATCGATTGGAAAATCGTGCTCATCGTGGGTGCCGCCTCCGCGGTGGCCGCCTGGTACGGCAGCGACCTGATGCGCAGCCTCGGCAACCAGACGCTGACCCGAATCTTCGGTGCCCTGCTGGTCGTATTCGGTCTGCGGATGCTGTGGAAGGCGGGGATCTAGGGCGGATGGAGACCCTTCCCTTGGAGTGTTCTCGGGAGCCTGCGGTTGTGAATATTTGGAAAATCCGGAAAATCCGTAACATTACTTCCCGGCGGCTGATATGCTGGGGAACAAGTGAATTTCATTAACCGCCAGCCCAGTGATTTCCAGACATACGTTGAGCTGATGATCGCGCATCAGGACAGCCTGCGCGCCTTCATCTTCTCGCTGATGCCCGGCAGTCCGGACATCGACGATGTGCTTCAGAACACCAACGCGGTGCTCTGGCAGAAGCGGGAACGATTCAAGGGCGGGACCAATTTCCAGGCATGGGCCTTCAAGATCGCCCGCTATCAGACCCGGCATCAGCTGGATCGATACAAGCGCGATGGGCGCTTGGTCTTTTCCGACAAGCTGTTCGACATGATCGCGGATACCACTCCGGCGGATCTTTCCCAGGACAGGATTCAAGCCGCGCTTGACCGCTGTTTGGAAAAACTCAGCGACACGCAGCGTGAATTGATCAACGGGCGTTACACGCCCGGACGCTCGCTCGAGCAACTGGCGACCAGCAGCGGAAAAACCGCCGGCAGTCTGCGCATCGCCCTGCACCGCATCCGCGAAATGCTCAAAATCTGCGTCGAAAACACCCTCGCCGGAGAAACCGCATGAGCCCGTCCGAACTCCAGTCACTCATCCAGCGCTTGCTCGACGGCGAACTGACCGCCGGCGAATTCGCCGCGCTCGAGGCCGAGTTGAGTCAAAACCCGGAGGCGCTGGCAACCTACCGCGCCTGGGTCGGTCTCCATTGCGGCCTGCAACGCCATGCGATGAGGAATTCCGCGGTTGCGAAACTGCCGGTGGTTCCCGTTGACCGGGTTCTCACCCTGCAGCGCCAGCGGACCGTCAGGATCTCGCTGCTTGCGGCAGCCGCCGTCCTGCTCGTCTCGGCGGTGGCCTTGTGGATCAATCACTCCCCTCCCGCTCCGGATTCACTCGCCGGCTTTCGCACCGCCCCGGGCTCTTCATTCACTCTCACCCACTCGGGAGAAAGCAAGCGGCCACTGGACGGCATGCTGGCCGAAGGCTCGCGAATCGTGCTCGATCACGGCGTGGCCGAGTTCGATCTGCCGAACGATGTCCGCGCCATCGTCGAGGCACCCGCTACCCTGACGCTCATCGATGAACGCACCGTCGATCTCGACCGAGGCCGCGCCTTTTTCGAAGTCCAAAGCCCGGATGGCCACGGCTTCACCGTCATCACGCCGAACCAGAAGATCGTCGATCTCGGCACCTCCTTCGGGGTCGATCTGCCAGTTGGCTCGGATCAGACCCACCTGCACGTTTTCAGCGGCAGCGTCCGGATCGACGGGCTGGACGGGAAGGAAACCGGAGAGGTCATCAAGGCCCCGATGTCGGTGGCGATTCGCGGCATCTGGGTGGTGGAGCAACTTGAGAATTCGGCCGACCGCTTCCGGCGTCAGCTCCCCGAGCGGGTGGAACGCGTTTTTGTCGAGGACTTCGAATCGGGGCTTCGCGCGGAAAAAGACTACGCCATCCACATGGATTCGACGGCAATCCAGGATCTGGCCGGCAACCGCTTCGCCGGTATCTCCAACGACGAGCCCTGGCGCTTCTCCACCTCGCGGGAACTGCGGATTCGCAATCCCGGCTTCGAGGCCGATGTATCATCCTACAGCAAGGCTCCTCTCCACTGGCGGGAGGTGTCGGGAGTGCCCGTCCTTTTCAATACCTACGCGGAGAGCCCAAAGGCCACCGAGGGATCTCTGCGCCTCCTTGTGCCGCCGGATCGGACGGTCGTGCAGGAGCTAGGCACACCCATACGGGCTGGCACCACCTACCAACTGATGCTGGATGTCGGCAACTGTCCCGCCAGGTTCCCAAGTCAGGCAGTCGTGCGTTTCTACGGCAGTGATGCGGGGCATGAAGCGCCTCTCGCCGAGATCCGGATCGACCCGGCCAAAAACAGTTGGCTCCGACACCAGATCCTGAGTTTTTCGGCAACCCCCAAGGATGCGACCGGGCAAACTCTCGGCATCGCGCTCTCATCCAAGGATGGAATGAGTTCCTTTGATGACCTGCGGATCTTCGCAACACATGGCGTCGATCCAGCGAAATCCCCGGCTGACCTCACGAAGGAGAGTGGCCCGGGCGGACAGCCGGACACCAGCCCCCCGTTCCTCTCAAGTTTCGATCCGGCACCGGATGCCTCCAATGCCCCGTTTGATGCCACCCCGACCCTGGTCTTCGACGAGCCGGTCCGCTTCGGCACCGGACGCATCATGATCCGAAACCTGACCGACGATTCCGAAACCGAACTGATCGTCGGCTCGGAACACACCGCGCTCCGCGGCCGGATCCTGTCCTTCCTCCCGCCCCTCGGCCTCGAAGACGGAGCCTCACAGACAGGAGGTATCCCGGGTTGGGTGTCGAGCGGACCGGTGAGCCGCTTCAATCCCAGTGCCAACGACCATCGCTACCGCCATCCCGATCTCGCCGACGACTCCAAGGCCCGCGGCGCTCTTGATTCGATGAAAGGCCCCACCCTGGCGTCCCTGGGCACCCGGGGACAGCCGGGTAGCATCCGCCGCTCGCTCGGTCCGGTCGAAGAAGGCCGGACCTATACCGTCAGCGTCGGGATCGGATGCCGCAGCCACGATCCGGCGGACACCTCGCCCTTCGCCGGCTACCGCATCCGCCTGCTCTGCGACTCCGTCGTGCTCAATGAAATCTCGGACCGGACGCCACCCGGGCCGCCTAACAGCGTGACGCCGGTGGGCTTTTCATGGGATTCCCGTGAATTCCCGGGCCACCTGGCCACCGACTCACCGCTCGTTATCGAAATATCGTCGCTCGGAGACGCAAACGACGACGACGGATCGCTCAATCTCGATCATGTCCAAGTGACCTCTGTTGGTGGGGTTGAGCGCTGATTCCCAGTCAAGCCAACTCCAAAATCTCCCCCTTTACGAAAAAATTACCCGAAACCCCGTAACGTTTCGGCACCAAGCCTGATTTCCTTACGACGACAACTCCGAGCCAACCCGTCAATCAAGCCGAACTCATGAACATCTCTAAATTTGCTCCGCCTCTTGTTTTCTGCCTTCTGGCGGCTCCCTTGTCGGCGGCGGTCACCTACGTGGATGCCACTCTTGCCAATACCGACAACGCCGCGGGCGGCGCGGACTCGACCTGGGCCGACGGGGACGACACCACCACCGGAGGGCTTAGCGTCACGGACGGCGCGGCGGCCAATGACAGCAAGTGGCGCTTCCGCTCAGGCTTCGGCGGCAACGGGTTGTGGGAAGCCACAGGGTCAGCCGCAACAATCGAGAATGCCGTGGAGATTGTCACAACCGTGTCGGGTCTGACCATCGGCACCTACAAAGCCTACGTCTTTTTTGTTGCTGTCGAGGCGGTCTCCGGTCCCTCCGGTGGTGATGAGGAGTTTCCGATCCGTGCCGGCCTTGCTTCCAATCCGGGTGCCAATCCGATCTTCACCCAGGCGGTTTCGAGCGAAACCCCAGGCGCTACTGTCGGCATCAACGCCGGTACGCTGACCTTTGCGAACACCTTCGTTCCCGGCACGGCAGGTGACGGTCGAACCAACTATGCGGGTTTCTTGGGTGAGGTGCTTGTAACCGATGGCACGCTCTCAGTCTATGTGGACGATCTGCCCGCGACGATCGATGCTGACGAGCGGACGTGGTACACAGGCATCGGCTACGAACTCATCCCCGAACCCTCGACGGTCCTGCTCGGAGTCCTGGGTGCCTTGACGCTGCTGGTTCGCCGCCGGCGCTAGAAGTTCCCATCACCTACCTTGAAAGGGTGGTCGCCGGCGCATCCGGCGACCCAAGGTGACCGATGCCCATGAAACCCCACCTCACCTGCGCCCTGCTGCTGGCCTTCAGCGCCAGCCTCCAAGCCGGCGTCACCTATATCGACGCCACGCTTGCGAATACCGACATAGCCTCGGGAGGAGCTGACACGCTGTGGGCGGACGGCGACGACGGCAGCACCGGCGGTGCGGTCTCCGACGGCACCGCCAACAACGACGGCAAGTGGCGCTTCCGATCAGGCTTTGGAAACGGTGGGATCTGGGAAGCCACCGGCAGCAGTGCGACGGCGGAGGACTGTGCGGAGCTTGTCACCTCGGTCGCAGTAGCCGATGAGAACTACGACGTTTACGTGTTCTACTTCATGGTCGAATCCACCGGCGACTTCCCCATCAGGGCGGGGGTTGAATCGGCTCCGAACACAAACGCCATCTTCAACCGGGGCAACGGACAGGACGCCTCCAACTTGACCTACGATGTCGCGCCCCCGACCGGCGGCGAGAGCCGCACCCTGCTCTACGGGCTGGTCGGACAGGTCGACGTCACCGACGGCACCCTCGAGGTCTTCATCGACGATTTCCCCGCCTCCACCACCGGATCGTCCACCGACCGATCCTGGTTCGCCGGCATCGGCTACGAGGTCGCTGGTCCACCGCCGCCCCCTCCCGTCCCGGATCAGGTCAAAGGCACGCTCATCTCCATCGACCCGGACGCCGGGTGGACCTGGTACACCGACGAGCGGGCGATCATCGACTTTCCCCGCCTCATCGCTGGCGGGGTTCGCGGCAAGGACTGGTTCGGCTCGGTGGGCGACATCGTCGGCACCCAGTTCGACCTGACCACCGGCCAACGCAGCCCCTTCCTACTCGGCCCGCCGCCGATCAAGGATTCGGAAAACATCGGCTCCGGCGACACCGCCGAGGACAAGGACGACCACAACACCGCCGCTTTCATCAAGCTCCCTGACGGTCATTATCTCAGCGCTTGGTCATCCCACTCCGAAAACGACCAAATTCATTTCCGGCGATCCACCAACCCTGAAGACGCCACCTCATGGGAGCCGGAACAAATCTATGAGCGCAGTGTGGCCGATGGTGCCAGCGGAACCAACGACGTCACCTACAACAACCTCGTTTTCCTGAGCGCGGAAGGCACCGGTCAGGGACGGCTTTACAACTTTATCCGAAACGAAATCTCCGGCAGTTGGGACCGGTGGTTCATTTATTCCGATGATCTCGGCACCACCTGGAACTGGGGCGGCCGGCACACCGGACAGAACAACTCCTCCATCCGTCCCTACCCGAAGTATGCCACCAACGGCGTGGACACGATCTGGTGGGTTTCCTCGGAGGACAACTCCGGCCAGAGCGTCTGGTCGGGATACATCAAGAACGACGCGAACCACCAGATGAACGGAACCGTCGTCGATGCGGACATCTTCGACAACACGGCTCCGGCAGTCGGTGCCTATACCGCGGTGATGCTCAGCGGCACGCTGGATGACGGCACGCCCATGAGCCTCCTGTGGCCGCGCGACCTCGAATACGACAGCGCGGGAAATCTCGCCGCCACCTGGCGCGGCTACGGCAACGGCTCCAGCGCCGACATCCGCCAATACTACGGCCGATGGGATGCTGATACCGAAACCTGGAATGTCCACCGCCTCTGTTTCATCGGTGACTTCGACGTGACATTACAGCAGGACGGAAGCACCCCCCACCGCGGCACGCCACTCTCCGCAATCAACCCGAAAAATGCCAACGTCTGCTTCTTCAGCGCGAACGTCGATCCCGACACGGGTGCGCCGCTGGTCTCCGCCGCCGACGGCCGCCGCAACTTCGAGATCTTCCGTGCCGAAACCTCCAACGGAGGAGCCACCTGGTCCTACCGCCAGATCACCCGCGACTCCTCCTGCCACAACTTCCGGCTGTCGGTCATTCCCTGGGACGAAAACCACACCGCCGTGATGTGGATGCGCGGCTACTACGACAAATGGTATTTCAACGCCAACAACAAGGGCTGGGACACCGCACTCGTCGCCTGGCTGGACCGCGCCGACGAGACCTCCGATCCTTTCCTCAGCTACACCGACGCCGATCTATCCAACACCACGCTGGCGGATGGCAGCCCCATGACGACCCACACCACCGGCACCGGACCCGGAGCCGATGACAACGAATGGCATTACCGGACCGACCCGGCTTTGGGCAACCACGGCACACTCTTCACCGCCAACGAGTCGGCCCCCTACGCCGAAGACTGCCCGGTGATCAAAACAACCGTTCCCGCCGCTGGCCCGGGAACTTACGATGTCTTCGCGTGCTTCTGGTCACCGCGCGGCGAGGATTTCGACATCATGGCGGGCTTCAGTGAAACCTCCATCGCCTACCTCGAACGGCAGTCCTCCCAGCATGCCACGGCTTCCGAGTTCGACACCGCCGTGCTCGCCACCGACGGCAGCCGTCACCTCTATCGCGCATACGTCGGGCGCGTCACGCTCGGCTCCACGGGACCCGTCGAAGTCTTCATCGACCAATTCGCCAATGCCGCCAACTCCAATGCCCGCACCTGGTATGACGGCATCGCTCTCCAACGGGTAGGCAATGCGGGCACCGACTCCGACGGTGACGGGATCTCCGACGCGGACGAGGTGATCGCGGGAACCGGTCTCTTCAATCCCAACAGCTTCTTCACCACCGACTCGCTCAGCGCGCCCGAAGGTGGTCCGGTCGAAATCAGCCTCTCCGGCCGGGCCGGAAGAATCTATCGACTCTGGCGCTCGATCGACCTTCAAGCATGGGATCCCGTCGGTCCGCTCCCCGCACCGCTCACTGCCAACGGCCCCGTGCAACTCACCGATCCCGCGCCACCTGCCGGAAAGGCATTCTACCGCGCGTCGGTCAAGCTGCCATGATTCCTTGATGCAACTCCCTCCACGCCCGGCAGATCCCTGATGAACCAAAGCGCAAAAACCAATAAAGCCCCAAAAAACAATCTCATGAAAACCGGAAATAAATCCGCCTGCTACCCTTGCCCTGTGACACAGGCCGTCGCCGGCTTCGTCCGAACCGTCTCCGTCGTCACCGCCCTCGCGGCCAGCCTCGGCCTGGTCACCACCTCCGATGCGTCGGTCACCTACGTCGATGCCACCCTTGCGAATACCGACATCGCCTCGGGCGGCGCTGACACGCTGTGGGCCGACGGCGACGATGGCACCACTGGCGGCACGGTAGCGGATGGGTCGGCAAATAGCGACGGCCTGTGGCGCTTCCGCAGCGGCTTCGGTGGCAATGGCTTATGGGAAGCCACCGGTTCAACCGCAGAGATCGAAGACGCGGTGGAGATCGTCACCAGCGTGTCTGGACTCACCAACGGCACTTACAACGCCTATGTGTTCTTCGTCGCGGTCGGTGAACTCACCACAGTTGCGAACCAGGATGAATTTCCTATTCGTGCGGGTCTCAGCTCCAATCCGAATAACAATCAGATATTCACACAGAAGATAACGACTCAAACGCCCGACGCAATCGTCGGCACCGATGCCAGCACCCTGAGCTTTGCCAATACCTTCATTCCCGGCACGGCTACCGACGGTCGAACGAACTATGCGGGTATTTTGGCGGGCACGTTCGAGGTAACCGATGGCACACTGTCTGTTTACGTGGACGACCTGCCCGCGGTCAACGATTCGGAGGAACGCACCTGGTACGCAGGCATCGGTTATGAACTCGTTCCCGAGTCCCCCGAATTCCTCCTCACCATCACCCCGGCCACGGCACCCGCCACCGGCTTCGTCCTCGATTGGCAAAGCCAGGCCGGAAAACTCTACAACCTGCGCACCAGCACCGATCTCACCGGCGCGGTTTCGAACTGGGCCCTTGTCGAGGGCGGCATCGAAGCCACGCCTCCAACGAACACCTACCCTGTCGATCCCGCCGATCCGCGCCGGTTCTATGCCGTCGAGGAACAGGTCGAGCCGTAGGTTGGCCGCGGATTCCCCGCTCGTTCTCGAAATTTCGTAGCCCGGGGACGCAAACGACGACGGTGGATCTCTCGATCTCGGTCACGTCCGGGTGACCTCCCTCGGTGGGATCGAGCGCTGATTTCGAGTCCTGCCACCCAAAAAAATCCCCCTTTCCGAAAAAATTTACGAAAATGCGTAACGTTTCGCCTCCGAGCCTGATTTCCTTCTGACGACAGATTCAATCCAGGTCATTCCAAACAAATCCCATCTACCCCTTTGAAAACATCACGCATTCTTCTCGTCACCGCTCTCACCGCTCTTACGTCACTCTCGATTCAAGCCGCCCCGATTGCCAATTGGAAAGAGCTGAATGCCGGTTCGACCAACTCGGGGATGGACTCCGACAGCCCGACCATCGGCGACGGGACTGCCAATAATGCGGATGACGCCTGGGTCGCAGGACGCTTCGGGACCGTCGCGACGCCCGCGGATGTCACCCTCGCCATCGGAGAAACGCTGACCGTCTCGGGCAGCCTCATCCTGACCGGTGGCCTCGGCGTTGACAGCAATCTACGCTTTGGCGTGTTTGATGAAAGTGGCCAGTTCGCAAGCGGCGGCACGACTTGGAGCAATGGCGGCTGGTTGTTGCGGGCAGGTGCCAATCCGGACGACGGGTGGCATAAGGCGAGAACGAACGGTGCGTTTGTCAGCACGAACCCGAACGCCGCAATCATCACGCCTAGGACCAATACCAATACCGGCGGCGCCTTGGATGGGGATTCGACCATCGCTTACGATTGGTCCATCTCAGTCACGCGCGATTCCGCCACCACGGTGGATCTGTTTGGCTCGATTGCCGGCGGCGACAACGCCTACAACCAAACCTACACCGCGAACGACATCGCGACTTCCTTGTTCACTTACAACGCGGTCGGACTCCTTTTTGGTGCAAGTCTCGACGTGGACCAAGCCGTGTTGTCCGGCGTCCAATACACCGTCGTCCCCAGTGGTCCTCCGAGCGAGGAGCCCAAGATCACCTCTTTCTCCATTGCGGGCACTTCCGCCACGGTGGTGATGATGGGTGCGCCCGGCACCGATTATTACTGCGCTGGCTCGGGCGATCTCACGGATTGGACGACCGAGGTGGTGCCCACCGACACCCCGGGCAGCCCCTTCCAGACCAATGCCAGCGGCGATCTGACCTTCACCGTGGACATCTCAAGCTTCGGCTCGTCCTACTTCTTCCGGGTCCAGGACACGGATCCAAATCCTTAACGGATGATACCCCAACCCATATTCCAACTCAATACTCTCACCAGCCCCTATGAAAACATCTCACATTCTTCTCGTCACCGCTCTTACGTCACTCTCGGTTCAAGCCGCCACCATTGCGAACTGGAAGGAACTGAATCCGAATGCCGCAGTTCCGGCCACCTCTGGGATGAACACCGACAGTCCGACCATCGGCAACGGGACTGCCAATAATGCGGATGACGCCTGGGTCGCAGGACGCTTCGGGACCGTCGGGACGCCCGCTAGCGTCACCCTGGCCATCGGAGAAACTCTGACCGTCTCGGGCACTGTTATCCTGACCGGTGGCCTCGATGTTGCCAGTAATCTTCGCTTTGGCGTCTTCGATGAAAGTGGCAAGTTCGACTTAAATAGCGCGACTTGGAGCAATGGCGGCTGGTTGTTGCGGGCAGGAACCAATGCGGACGACGGGTGGCATAAGGCGAGAACCGACAACGCCTTTGTCAGCACGAATCCGAACGCCGTGCGATTGTCTACGACCACGACCAATACCGGCGGCCTCTTGGATGGGGATTCCACCGCTTCGTATGCTTGGTCGATCTCCGTCACACGCGATTCCGCCACCACGGTGGATCTGTTTGGCTCGATTGTCGGCGGGGACAACGCATTCAACCAAACCTACACTTCGAACGACGTCACAACTACCTTGTTCACCTACAACGCAGTCGGAATCCTTTTGGGTGGAAGTCTCGACATGGACCAAGCCGCCTTTTCCGGTGTTCAATACACCGTCGTCCCCGAACCGTCCGCCGCCCTGCTCGGTGGCTTGGGGGTGCTGCTCCTTCTTCGCCGCCGTAGAGCCTAAGAATTCGAATCGCGGGTCGTCGATTCGCGCTTTTAGATTAACTTTTTAAATGCGCGCTGGCTGAACCCGGCGCGCATTTTTTTGAGACGAATAAAATGCCCCATCTGCGTCCCTATCATCAGCTTGCCAGAAAATGAATCGCCAAACCAATATCCTGCTCACCTCGCTCGTCGTCGCCAACTCCCTCATTTCCGTGACGGTTTCGGCCCAAGCGGAAACCATCTCGAACTGGAAGGAGCTGAATACCGGTTCCACCAACTCGGGGATGAACACCGACAGTCCGACCATCGGCGACGGTTCCGCGAACGATGCGGACGATGCCTGGGTCGCCGGACGCTTCGGGACCGTCGCGACGCCCGCGACCGTCACTCTGGCTATCGGAGAAACTCTGACCGTCTCGGGCACTGTCATCCTGACCGGCGGCCTCAATGTTGACAGCAATCTTCGCTTTGGCGTGTTTGATGAAAGTGGCCAATTCGCAAGCGGTGGCACGACTTGGAGCAATGGCGGCTGGTTGCTGCGGGCAGGAATCAATTCGGACGACGGGTGGCATAAGGCGAGAACGAACGGTGCGTTCGTCAGCACGAATTCGAACGCCGTGCGATTGTCTACGACCACGACCAATACCGGCGGCGCCTTGGATGGGGATTCGACCGCTCCCTACGATTGGTCGATCTCAGTCACGCGCGATTCCGCCACCACGGTGGATCTGTTTGGCTCGATTGCCGGCGGCGACAATGCATACAACCAAACCTACACCGCGAACGATATCACGACTTCCTTGTTCACCTACAACGCGGTCGGAATCCTTTTGGGTGGAAGTCTCGACATGGACCAAGCCGTGTTTTCCGGGGTTCAATACAGCATCGCCCCCCCGGTCGGAGGCAACGCGGCACCGGTGTTCACCGTCAATCCGATCGTCGGTGCCGACGCCACGGAAGACTCGGCCTACACCGGAACGCTGGCCGGCAGCGCAACGGATGCGGATGAGGATGAGCTGAACTATGCGAAGGTAGGTGGCCCGGCATGGCTATCCGTCGGAACCGACGGTGCGCTAGGCGGCACGCCAAGCAACGGAGATGTGGGTGCCTACAGTTTCACGGTGAGTGTCAGCGACAGCATCGCTTCGCCAGTTCAGGCGACACTCAACATCACGGTGATCAATACCAACGATGCGCCGACCTTTTCGTCCGACCCCATCACGGGCAGCACTGCTCGGCAAGATCTAGCCTATTCCGGCACTCTGGCGGGTTCAGCCGGTGACGTCGACGGCGATCCACTCACTTTCGCTAAAGTAAGCGGCCCGGCATGGCTCAGTGTGGCCGGCGATGGCACACTCAGCGGCAGCCCGGGCATTGGCAACTTGGGCGCGAACGTCTTCACCGTGAGTGTGACTGATAACATCATCGCGACTCCGGTCGAAGCGACCCTCAACATTACGGTGACGGATACGAATGCGGCTCCGGTCTTTGCGAACGATCCGATCTCCGGCGCGGATGCGACGGAAAATGTCGCCTACTCGGGAACGCTCAACGGCAGCGCTACCGATGCCGATGGCGACCTGCTCACGTATGCCTGGGTCAGCGGACCGGCTTGGCTGAGCGTGGCCAGTGACGGCACACTCAGTGGCACGCCCGGCAATGGCGATCTTGGCGCGAACGCCTTCACCGTCAGTGTGAGTGACAACATCGCCCCTGCCGTGAACGCGACTTTGAACATCACGGTCAATGCTGCACCGGTTGTTACGGGTATCACCTACGTCGATGCAGTCGTGGGCTCAACCGGCAACACCTACGAAACCGGTGAGGCACTCGGCGATGCCATTGCCGGCTGGAATCTACGGACAACTTTCGCCAACGGCGGCACCATTTATGAGTCTCAGGGCGGCGACCCCGAACTCACCACGGAAATCAGTGGCCTGCCTGATGGCGCCTACGATATTTGGGTGTTTTGGTGGGATGCCGGCTCCTCGAATCAGTGGACGATTGATGCGGGACTGACCTCGGGTTCATTGTCAACTTACACCTTTGACAATCCGAGTCACAGCAATGCTTCAACCGTTGCTGCCGGAGACCTCACATTCTCTGGAACCGTCCTAGCTGTTGAAGCGGATCGCATACTGTATGGCGTGAATCTTGGGCCAGTTATCGTAACAGGTGGAAATACGGTTAAGGTCTTTATCGACGATAGCGCTGCTTCCGGCAGTACCAACCGGGTTTGGTATGACGGCGTCGGCTACGTGATGCTGCAGGACACCGACGGTGACGGGCTTTCGGACGCCTACGAGCAGATGATCATCGATGCCAACCCCACGGATGCAGTCACCAGCTTCGCCGATGTCATGGGCACGGGAGCCGCTCCCGCCGTGACCGATTTCGACAATGATGGCTCCAACGATGCCGAGGAACTCGCGAATGGCACCGACCCGCTCGATCCGGACAGTGACAACGACGGCCTGCTCGACGGCGTGGAAACCAATACGGGCACCTACGTCAGCGCCTCCGACACGGGCACCGATCCGCTGAAAGACGACTCGGACGGCGACGGTCTGCTCGACGGCGTGGAGACCAATACGAACACCTACGTCAGCGCGAGTGACACCGGAACCAGCCCGTTGAAGTCAGATTCGGATGGCGACGGGCTCAGCGACGGTTTTGAAGTCACCAGCGGCAGCAACCCGAACGACGTCTTGGACCCATTCTCCACCCCGCTTGTCACCCCGATCCAACTTGCGCCAGACGGTGCCTGGACCTGGTTCAATGACGAGCGCTCGATTTGGCACCTCGGCAAGCTCTACACCGGATACGTCACGCAGAGCGGTAAAGTCAGCATCTCGCGCTTCGACCCGGCCACGATGCAGACAACGCACGTGAGCCTTTCCGGCTTCACCCAGAGAGACGACCATAACAATCCATCCATCACCATCCTTCCCGACAATCGCCTGATGGTGGTCTACTCCCAGCACAACGGCATTTCTCGTCGGCGAATTTCCAAGGTCACCGAGCCTTCATCTATCAGTGACTGGGGGAGTGAAATCGATACCGGGGGAGGAGGCAGTATCTCCTACGCCAACACCTATCGACTTTCCGGAGAATCGGACCGGATCTACCACTTCAACCGGGCCATCAACTGGAACCCGACGCTGATCATTTCGGACGATGACGGAGCGAGCTTCGGAAGCCCGATCCACTTCATCGCCACCGGCACTGGAGGCACCCGTCCCTACCCGAAATACTTCTCCAACGGAGTGGATCGGATCGACTTGATCTACACAGACGGTCATCCCCGCGATGTTAATAACTCCATCTACCATCTCTACTACGAGGCAGGTGATTTCCACGCGACAGATGGCACCTTGGTCGAAGCCGTCGCGGACCTGCCCATCGAACACGATCAGGGTAAAACCGGCACCAAGGTCTATACCTACTCCGGATCAGCATGGGGGCCGGAAGACGGACCCGACGACTGGATCCCGACAGGCCGAGCTTGGACCTGGGATATCTGCTACGGCAGCGACGGCAACCCCGTCTGCGCGTTTCAGGTGCAAGTCGATAACGTCACCGGCAGCGGCTGGAACCACGACCGCATCTACTACTATTACGCGCGGTGGACCGGAACCGAGTGGCAGCGCAGGTTCATCGCTCACGGCGGGCGGGGACTCTACGACCATGAAGATGACTACGGCGGCGGGATCGCCATCGATCCCAATAAGCCGAATGTAATCTACATTTCGACCAATGCGGCCAATCCCTTCGATCTCACGGATATCGAAAACGTTCCTCTCGGCGCGAACGAGCGCTATGAAATCTGGCAGGGCACGACCTCCGACGGCGGTCTGACTTTCTCCTGGCAACCCGTCACCCAAGGTTCCTCCAGTGACAATCTCCGACCGATCGTCCCGGCGAATCACGGCTATGACCGGAGCGTGATCTGGTTCCGGGGCACCTACACCTCCTATACCAGCTACAACACCGGAGTGGTGGGGATCTTCCAGAACCAACTCAGGATGCTGGACTCCCAGGTGGGACCGGGTGGTGGCGCCATGACCTGGGCCTCCAGCCCCGGTAAAACCTATCGAATCACGGCCTCAGAGGATCTGCAAGGCTTCCCGCACGATGTGGCCGTCGATGTCGATTCGCAGGGGCCTTGGACCCAGCGCACCTTCAGTCTCCCTCCCGCTCTTTCGGGAGCCGCTGCCGCATTCTTCCGGGTCGAGGAACAATAGCACGGTAAAGTCAGGGCCGGACCCGCGCCCGGCCGCTCCGCGACCTCGTCAAAGAGCGCCTCGGATTTCTCCCGCATCCCACGTTCTCCGTAGCTGCGGAACAGCCGCGGATTCGCCGCTCGTCCTCGAAATATCATCGCTAGGAGCCCAACCGATGACGGCGGATATCCCGATATCGATCACGTCCAAATGACCTCTTTCGACGGGATCGAGCGCTGATTTCGATCTCCGCCACACCAGAATTCCTGCCTTTCAGAAAAAAATTCCCGAAACCCCGTAACGTTTCGCCTCCGAGACTGATTTCCTCACGAAGACACTCCCAACGCAAACCATCATCAATGAATTTCTCCTCGCCCCTTGTAAGTAAAAAGTTCAGTTCAATACTCCCTCTTGCATCTGTAATCCTGGCCACCGCTGGTTTCGCGCATGCGGCATCGATCAGCTACGTGGGCACCCAGGACAATATGGAGACGAAGGACAATGATCCTACAGTTGGCTGGCGTAGGACCACTCCTGTTAAGACGCTGGACATCGATGGTGACAATGTGGTCGGCACGGACGGATATCGCACCAGCAATCGCAGCGCGAATCCGGCCTATGCGACAGCCACGGTCGTCGCTCCAAACATCAACAATTTCAGCCGGATTGACGATCCCAACAGCACCACTGCCGATGTTCAAACCGGGGCATTGCACGATGCAAGCGCAGGCCTCGGAGTCGAAACCGTGGCGCTGCTTGAATTCGTGATCACCGGAGCCATTCCTGTCGGCGAGACCCTGCGGGTGGGCATCCTGATGGATTCGGTTGGTTCTGCACTCGGCACCAACTCAGCCACCTATACCCTCAAACAGACGGTCGGCGGTTCGGCAACAGCCACCACTCCCGTGTTGACCTATCAGGATGGAAGTCTCGACGTGGCCTACTTCGACGTCACCAGTCCCACGGTGGGAGACACCTTCGTCGTCACGTCCACGACCTCCTCTACCAATACCGAATTCAGCAATGCCTTCGAGCAGGTGATCGGCATCGCCTTCGATACAGGCGTCATCGGCACACCCGGACCCACCGATCCAAAAATCACCTCGTTCGCGGTGTCAGGCGACACCGCCACCGTCACGATGACCGGCGACGACGCGGTCGATTACTGGTGCGCCAGTTCCACGGACCTCACGGGTTTCACCACCGAGGAAACGGCGCTCGAGACCGGCACTGCGACTCCGATCCCGAGCCCCTTCAACACCAGCGGCGGCACCCTGACTTTCGATGTCGATGTCACGGGCGACAACAGCCTCTTCCTTCGGATCCAGGACACCGACCCGAACCCGTGATGAAAGTCCTCTGAAACGCCACAAATCTCCATCAAACATTCACAATTCCAATAGAAACATGAAAAAATACCGTAATCCGTCCCTGGCCCTTGCCGCTTCACTGCTGGCTGCTCTCAGCACCAACATGAGCGCTGCGGTGGTGCAAACGACACAGACCGGAGCCGCGAAAGACAGTTTCGATGGTGTCATCAGCACCACGGATCTGATCAATACCGGCCAAACCACATTGCAAAGTGCGGCTTACAGCTTCAGCGGCACGTTTGGTGGGACGACAGGAGCGCATGATGGATCTGCTGCAACTAGTAGTAATATATACTATCAAAATAGTGCCGCCATGAAGACTATTGGCTTCGTTACCCTGACCTTCAATTTGAATACGGTTGTTAACACGCTCGGTTACGACATTACGTCAATAACTTCGATTTATGGTTACGGCAACGGTTGGGCTGATCAAATTTATGATGTGGAGTACGCCACGGTTGCAAATCCGGCGACGTATCTCGCGCTTTCTTCTGTAAGCTACAAGCCGGGGAGTTCAGTCCCTTCTTCAATGGTGGCTCTTACTGATGATTCCGGAGTTCTTGCGTCAGGCGTAAACTCAGTCAGGTTCACGCTCTATTCGAATCCTGACAAAGGCAATGATGTGGGCATCGTCCGTGATTTGGATGTCTTTGGAACTGCGACTGCCGTCCCCGAGCCAAGCGCGGCGCTCCTCGGCGGCATTGGTCTCCTCGCGCTTCTCCGCCGCCGCCGTTGATCGCCCCGCGGCTTGATAGATGAATCCTCTCATTCAAACCGCAGCGATGGCTTGTTTCCATCCTGCGGTTTTTTGACGCACCCAACCCGAATCTGAAAATTTCCGAATCCCACCAAACGAAACACATGTCCCTTACCCGCTCCTTGCTCTCCCGTTTTTGCGCCGTTCCACTCGCATCGCTCCTCGCCATCGCTTCGGGCGTGGCCGCCGAAAAACCCGTGAAAGTGTATATTCTCGCCGGGCAGTCGAACATGGTCGGGATCGGCCAGGTAACCGGAGGCAGCGTGCGTTGGGGTGAGGAATTCTCCGATGCGGTGCTCTCGGTCTATGCCGGAACTCCCGATGCCTCCGTGGATTACGACAAGCTGAAGCCGGAAAAAACCGTCGCGTTGGCCACCTTTGGCGGCGTCAAACCGGAAACCTACCCAAAAGAAGGGGTCTCGGTGGTCCGCGGCCACATCCAGATGCCGGAAACGGGAATCTATGAGTTCCGTGCGGGATATGAAGCGGGGGAGGAAAACATCATGACGGTGGACGACACCGAGGTGCATCGCAAGCTTCCCGGCGGCACGGCGGTGAAAACGCCCATCAAGCTGGAGGCCGGAAAGAAGGTGCCCTTCAAAATCACCCACCTGAACCACCAGGGCAATTCCCTCGGCTGGCTTTCGCGCATCGACATCCCCGGAACTCTCAACTCGGTGGTGCGATACGACGGCAAATTCAAATACCTCGTCGATGACAAGGGCCAGTTCGTCCCTCGCGACGACGTGTGGTACACCGGCGTGGTCTCCGCCACCGCCAACAAGTGGCTCGACATCGGCTGCGGCGCCGACATCGGCCCGGAGCTGGGCTTCGGCCACATGGTCGGCAATCACCACGACGAACCCGTGCTCCTCCTCAAGGCCAGCCAAGGCAACCGCTCGTTGGGCTGGGATTTCCTGCCTCCGGGCTCCGAGCGTTTCGAACACACCGATCCGGACGGCACCACCTGGGTCTATGCCGGTTACAAGGACACCGCCGGACAATGGAAAAAGGGCAGCGAGCCGGAGCCGGGCAATTGGTATGGCGGAAAACAATACGACGAGTGCTTCGATGCGGCCAAGGAAGTGCTGGCCAACTTTGATAAGAAGTATCCGCAGTGGAAGGGGAGGGGCTATGAAATCGCCGGATTCGGATGGTGGCAGGGCCACAAGGACGGTGGCGAGCAAGGCCAGGGCGCGGCGGGACCCCATGCCGTCCGCTACGAGCATAACCTCGTCCATCTCATCAAAACCCTGCGCAAGGAATTCAACGCACCCGACGCACCCTTCGTGGTCGCCACCTGCGGATTCAACGGCGGCGAAGGCTGGGAACCCGGCAGCAGCGCGGACACCATCTTCAAGGCCCAGATGAACGTCAGCGACCCAGACAAACATCCGGAATTCGCCGGCACGGTGAAATCCGTCGATACCCGCCCGTTCTACCGCGCCTCCGAGGTCTCCCCCCGCGACCAAAGCTTCCACTACCACGGCAATGCCGAAACCTACATGCTCGTCGGCGAAGCGATGGGCAAGGCGATGCTGGAAAATCACTGATAGATTAAATGATTCCGGAATCCGCAATCGCGGCTCCAAACATAGCCGAATGCGTGAATCGTTCGGCCCGCTTCAAAAAAAACAATATTCAAAACCATGATCACTTTTCCAAAACCGCGCATTCTGATCGGTGCCCTTGCCCTGATGCTCGCCACATCCGTCCACGCCGACCACATCAAGGTTTTCCTTCTCGGCGGCCAGTCGAACATGCAGGGCAACAATGCCCTGCTCAGCCAACTGCCGCTCGCTCTGCAGCCTCCGCAGGATGATGTGCTGTTGTATTCCGGAACGAATTCCGCGGCGTTCTTCGGCTCCCTGCAGGTCGGTGCCGGCAACAATTTCGGCCCCGAGATTTCCTTCGGCCGCACCATCGCCGATGGGCGGCCCTACGACCGCTTCTGCCTGATCAAGTTCGCCCAGGGAGCCACCAGCCTCCACACCAGTTGGGATCCGGCCTCTGGGTCCGTTTACACCGAGTTCAGGAGGACCGTCACCTACGGTCTGGAGGCGCTGACCAAGGCGGGACACACCTACGAGATCGTCGGCATGTGCTGGACCCAGGGCGAAAACGACGTGCAGGACTTTCGCACGACCGCCCAGTATGAGGCGGATCTCAACGAGTTCATTGCCGACATCCGCACCCGCTATGGAGCCGGCGTCAAATTCTTCATCAGCCGCCTCTCCGACAACCAGACATGGAGACCGGCCAGCCAGGTCAACGAAATCCGGACCGCGCAGGACAACGTGGCTGCGACCGATCCCCTTTCCTACCTGATCGACACCGATGGCTTCGACATGCGGGCCGACAACCTTCATTTCGAGGAAACCGGTTATGTCGATATAGGCGAGGCTTTTGGCCAGGCATATCTGAACTCGCTGCCTGTCGATTCCACCGCACCGGCGATCGGCACGCTCAGCCCGGCCCACACGGTTTCCGGAGTCGATCCCACCGCCGATCTAACAATCACTTTCACCGAAGACATCACCTTCGGCACCGGCGCGATCCGGCTGATGCAAACAGGCGGCACGCCGGTCGAAACCTTCGATGTCGCCAGCCCGCCGGCCAACCTGACGCTCTCCGGCGCGACCCTCACGATCAATCCCACTGCCCTCCTGTCGCCCACCACCGGCTACTATCTTGAGATCGACGCCACCGCCATCGATGACCTGTCCGGCAATAGCTTCCTCGGCATCAGTGGTGACGGCACCTGGAGCTTCACCACCTCGGCGGCGGATACCACGGCTCCCGCCATCGCTTCCCTCAGCCCCGAGCACTCGGCCACGGATATCCTCTTCAATACCAATCTGCACATCACCTTCAGCGAAAACATCGCCTTCGGCATCGGTGAAATCCGCCTGCGCCAGGCTGGCGGCACGTTGGTCCAGAGCTTCGACGTGGCCAGTGCCCCAGCCGGCCTAACACTTTCCGGGACCACGCTCACGATCAATCCGTCCGTCGATCTCGCCGCAGCCACCGGCTACTATGTGGAAATCGACGCCACCGCCATCGACGACCACGCCGGCAACAGTTTCCCCGGGTTCATTGGCGACGGCACCTGGAGCTTCACCACCACCGCCGCGCTCATCAGCGGTTCAAAAATCATCGCCACCGCCTCGATCCATAGCGGATCCACCGCAATGCCGTTCATGACCATTGATGGCAGTGGCTTGAGCGGTGGAGTGCATGGCACCGCAGCATCCACCAAATGGAACACCCCCACAGTGGACGTCACCAATCAGTGGATTCAATGGGATTTGGGCGCGAGCTACATCTTGGATTCCATCCACGCCTGGAACTACAAGGATAGTTTTGTCTCAAGCATCAAGTCGGTGGACATCTACTACTCCAATGCTCCCATTCCCGGCGACCCGGAGGGTGTCGGTGCGGGCAACTGGACCAAACTCGGCGGCGCATCGGTGCAATTGCCCGAAGCTCCTGATTCACCTAACACGGGTTTTGATCTGGAAACCGCGACATCGACCACCCTGCCGGACACCGAGATCCGCTTCATCCGCTTCGAGGCCAATAGCAATTGGCAGGAATCAACCAGTTATCGAACCGGCCTCGGCGAAATCCAGTTCACTGCCAAGCCCGGCGGGCCCGATCTAACCGCTCCGGACGTGAGCCTACTCAGCCCCATTCACACGGCAACCGCAGTGGCCCTCACCTCAAACCTATCGGTCACCTTCAATGAAAACGTCGCTTTCGGCACCGGAGCCATCCGCCTTCGTCGCCAGTCCGACGACTCAGTGATCGAAAGCTTCAATGTGGCAAGCCCGCCGGCCGGCCTGACCCTCTCCGGCGGCACGGTGACCTTGAATCCCACCGCCGACCTCTCGCCATCGACCACGTATTACGTCGAAATCGACGCCACCGCCATCGATGACCTCGTCGGTAACAGTTTTCCCGGTTTCAGCGGAGACGGCACTTGGAGATTCACCAGCGTATCCGCCGATACCACCCCGCCCACCATCAATTCGCTCAACCCCACGCACACGGCCACGGGGATTAGTTACAGTTCCAACCTGGTCATCACCTTCAGTGAAAACGTCGCCTTCGGCACCGGAGCCATCCGCCTTCGTCGCCAGTCCGACGACTCAGTGATTGAAAGCTTCGATGTGGCGAGTCCGCCGCCCAACCTCACACTTTCCGGTTCCTCGGTGACCTTGAACCCCACCGCCGACCTCGCGCCTGCGACCACGTATTACGTCGAGATCGACGCCACCGCCATCGATGATCTCGCGGGAAACAGCTTCGCAGGATTTGCCGGCGACGGCACCTGGCGCTTCACCACCTTCGTGCCCGACACGACAGCTCCCACGATCAGCACGCTCAATCCGGAGAATGGCGCGACCGGTGTTCCAGTGGGCGCCAATCTGGTCATCACCTTCAGCGAGAACATCGCCTTCGGCACCGGTGAAATCCGTTTGTTTCAGTCCGGCGGTGGCGCACCGATCGAAAGCTTCGATGTGGCGACCCCGCCGAGTGGCCTCACCCTCTCCGGGGCCACCGTCACGCTGGACCCGTCTTTTAATCTCGCGCTCGCGACCACCTACTACATCGAGATCGACCCCACCGCGATCGACGATCTCGCGGGCAACAGTTTTGCGGGAATCAATGGCAACGGAACCTGGAGCTTCACCACTTCCAACAGCGCCACGACCGCCGCTATCACCTTCGTTGGCACCCAGGACAATATGGAGACGAAGAACGACGATCCCACGGTTGGCTGGCGCAACACCACGCCCGCCAAGACGCTGGATATCGACGGTGACAACATCGTCGGGACCGACGGATATCGCACCAGCAACCGGTCTTCGAACCCGTCCTACGCGACTACCTCGGTAGTCGCTCCGAATACCAATAATTTCAGCAAGATCGACGATCCGAACAATCCATCGGGCGCTGACGTCACGACCGGGGCATTGCACGATGCAAACGCGGGTCTCGGAGTAGAAACCGTGCCTCTGCTTGAATTCGTGATCACCGGAGCCATCCCGGTTGGCGAAGTCCTGCGGGTGGGTGTCTTGATCGACAGCGTTGGCTCGTCGGACGGCTCCAATTCCGCCACCTACACCCTCAAGCAGACCGTCGGCGGTTCGGCCACAGCCACCACTCCGGTGCTGAACTATCAGGACGGAAGCCTCGATGTGGCCTATTTCGACGTCACCGGTTTCAGTGTGGGAGACACCTTCGTGGTCACGTCCACGACCTCTGAATCCAACTCGGTATTCTCCGCCAGCTTCGAGCAGGTGATCGGCATCACCTTCGATACCGGTGCTATTGCGACCGATGACACCTTCTCCGACTGGATTTCCGGCTTCACCGGCCTCGGCGCTTTCACCGCCTTCGGTGATGATGCCGATGACGACGGCATCGACAACGGGGTCGAGGCTTTCTTCGGCACGGCACCAAACGCTCCCAATGCCGGGATTGCCGCAGTGTCCTTCAGCGGCAGCTCTCTTACTTTCACCCATCCCGAGGCGGATCCCAAGTTGAGCGACGTGACCGGCTCCTATGAGTGGTCGCTGGATCTCTCGGTTTGGAACGCATCCGGCGATGACGTGGGCGGCACCATCGTGACGATTGGTGCCGTTCAGAATACCCCGGAGTCCGGCACGACGACGGTCACCGCCACTGTCACCGGAACGGAGCCTGGGAAGGTTTTCGTCCGGGTGACGGCGACGCGGAATTGAGCTTCTATCCAATCAAATCAAATCCAATCCATCTAAGACATATGAAGAGATCCCTCCTTCAATCACCGCTCCCGGCCATCTCCCTCATGGCATTCGCCTGTTTCGCGCGGGCGGCATCGATTGACTACGTCGGCAGCCAGCTTGATTTCGAGAACGCCCGTGCCGACGATCCGACCGTGGGCTGGCGCAACGCCACCACCAGCAAAGCGCTGGATATCGACGGCGACCACATCATCGGCACCGATGGCTGGAGATTGCGCAACACCTCTCAGAATCCGCCCTACGGGACCTTGACGATCGTCACCGGGAACACCAACAACGTCTCGGGCGCGTTGATCGACAATCCCGGAAACCCCACGGGCGCGGATGTCCAGGCGGGAGGCATTCACGATGCCGCCGCCGGCGTTGGCGTTGAAACCGTCCCCTTGGTCCAGCTCGTCATCACCAGCGCAATCCCCACCGGCGAAACCCTGCGCGTGGGCCTTTTGTTCGACTTGTACGATGCTCCCAACACGGAAGAGTACACCCTGAAGCAAACCGTCGGCGGTTCCGCGACCGCGACCACTCCGGCGTTCACGTGGAACGGTCAGCTCGATGTGGCGTATTTCGATATTACCAACGTCAATGTCGGCGACACTTTTGTCGTCACCAGCAGGGTCACAAGTGCGTCCGTTTGGCCCTTTGCCCAGGAGATGTTCGTCGGCGTCGCCTTGGATACGGGTGTCGGCGGTCCCGATGAGACCGCACCGGAGATCGACACGCTCAGCCCCGCACATACCGCATCGGGCGTCTCTCCATCGTCCAACCTGACCATCACATTTACCGAAGAGATCGCCTTCGGTTCCGGGAGCATCACTCTCTGGCAAAGCGGCGGTGCTCTGATCGAAAGCTTTGATGTGGCGGACCCGCCGGCCAACCTAACTCTCTCCGGAGGCACCGTCACACTCGATCCGACTTCCGACCTGGCCGCCTTCACCGGCTACCATGTCGAGATCGACGCCACCGCGATCGACGATCTGGCGGGCAACAGCTTCGCCGGCATTGGCGACGACGGCACCTGGAGCTTCACCACCGCCGCGTCCGACACCACCGATCCCGCCATCCAGACGTTAAGCCCGGCAAATGGCGCGAACCATGTCCCGGCGAACGCCAGCCTCGTCATCACCTTCACCGAGGATGTCGTTTTCGGCACGGGCAGCATCACGCTATGGGATAGCGGCGGCGACCTGGTGGAGAGCTTCGATGTCGGCACCCCGCCGGCGAACCTCACCTTGTCCGGCGCGACGCTGACGATCAACCCGGGAGGCGACCTGGCCGGAGCCACCAGCTATCACGTCGAAATTGACGCCACTGCCATCGATGATCTTGCCGGCAACAGCTTCGCGGGCATCACTGGCGATGGCACCTGGAGTTTCACCACCGCCGACGCCGCACAGACCGCGTCAATCTCCCACGTCGGCATCCAGTTCGATCTGGAATCGGTATCCGACGATCCAGCGGTTGGCTGGCGCAATCCCACGCCGCTCAAGGTCTGGGACATCGACGGCGACCATGTCATCGGCACCGATGGTTGCCGCATTCAAAGATCCAACGGGAACCTGGTCCTCAATCCGAGCTATGCGATCACGTCGCAACTCGCCCCCAACCTGAACGGACCGTACGGTGGCCGCGTGTTCGACGACCCCGCCAATCCCTCGGGCGCCGACGTCGGGCTCAAGGTCTTCCACGACAACAGCGCCGGAAAGGGTGTCGAGAGCGCCCCTTTGCTCGGATTCGAAATTACAGGTGCGATTCCTGTAGGCGAAACCTTGCGCGTGGGTGTTCTGGTGGATGGGACGGGATCTGTAAACGGCACCAACACGGCCACCTACACCCTGAAACAGACCGTCGGCGGATCGGCCGCGGTGACCAGCCCGGCCTATCCCTGGCAGGATGGAACGCTCGACGTGGTCTTCTTCGATGTCACCGGTTTCAGCATCGGCGACACCTTTGTCGTCACCTCCACCACCTCCAGCTCGAATACGGAATACCCCGCGGACTTCGAGCAGGTGCTCGGGATCGCTTTCGATACGGGCAACCTCTATCCGTCCGTTCCGACGCCTCCGAACGGCTCCGGGGTTCCAGCCGGCAATGTCAATCTGGGTTGGTCGAATCTCCCCGCGCGGACCGGCACCGACGTCTGGGTCGATGTCTGGTTCGGCACCGATCCTAACAACCTCTCGCAGGTGCTCGACGGCGGGCTCAACGCGACCGGATTCACCGTCAACGCGCCTTCGGCCGCCACCTACTACTGGCGCGTCGATTCATATCTTGACGGGAATCCCGAAGGCACGCCGATGACAGGCACCACCTTCAGTTTCGTGGTCGATGACAGCGATGCCGACGGCATGCCGGATTGGTATGAACTGGCGAACACCAGCCCGCCCTCCGCCACCGCCCTCGATCCGGAAGGCGACCTGGAAAACGGCGGCGCCGGCGACGGGCTGACCAATCTCCAGGAATACCTACTCGGCACCGATCCGCAGGATCCCGATAGCGATGATGACACCCTCTGGGACGGTGCCGAAGTCGCAGGTGCCGGGTCACGTCCGCCCACGGATCCGACGAAAGCCGACACTGACGGCGACGGAATCCGCGACGATGTCGAGTCGAACACCGGCATCTGGGTCGATGCGAACACCGACACCGGCACCAACCCGGCCGATGTGGACAGCGACCGGGATGCCTTGCGCGACGACGTGGAAACGAACACCGGCACCTATGTCGACGCCAATGACACCGGTACCAACCCGAACCTGCCGGACACGGACAACGATGGTGTGGGTGACTGGTATGAACTCGAAGTCGCCTTTACCAGTCCCTTGAACGCCGCTCAAAAGCCGCGAGTGCCGTATCCGCTGCCCGATCCGGATCCCGATGACAAGGGCGCAGCCGACAAGAAGGTGAAGGTATATATCATGTCCGGCCAGTCGAACATGGTGGGCGAGGGAACCGTCAATGGCACCGGCGATCACACACTGCAGACCATGACGATCCGCCAGAACAAGTTCCCGGACCTGATTGATGAAACGGGTGCCTGGACCACCCGGAAGGATGTCCACTACCGGGGAGTGATTTCCGACACCGCCAAAGTAGAACTTTCACCCGGCAACCTGGGGACGCTGTTCGGCCCCGAGCTGGGTTTCGGATACGTGATGGGCTGGTATCACGACGCGCCCGTCCTGCTGCTCAAGTCCTGCACCGGCAACCGCAGCCTCGGCTGGGACATCCTTCCGGAAGGCAGCGTTTCCTATCAGTATGAGGGTTTCCAATACGCTGCCTACGGCGATACCCAGCTCAAATGGCCGATCGGCGGATCGCCCTCACCCGGAGACTGGTATGCGGGCAAGGAATACGACCGCTTTTTCAAAACAGGCGTCGGAGACGTGCTGGACGACTGGATTGGCGAATACGCAGGCGTGAACATGCCCTTCGAGGGGAGGGATTTCGAGATCGCCGGCTTTGTCTGGTGGCAGGGCGACAAGGACCGCTACGACATGGGCCACGCCACCCGCTATCGGGAGAACATGGTCACCCTGATCACATCGCTGCGGAGTTACTACGAGAACCGCTATCCCGGCAAAGTCGCGGACAACGCGCCCTTCGTCCTCGCCACCCTCGGTCAGACACCGCTGGACAGCACGAATGCGGCGGAAAAGGCAATCCTCGACGGCATGCTCGCAGTGGACGGTGAGGCGGGGAATTATCCGCAGTTCGCCGGCAACGTGAAGACGGTTTATTTCCACCCACTCAGCCAGGGCGGAGCCTCGAACGGCCACTACAACCAGCACGCCGGAACCTATATGCTCTGCGGCGATGCCCTGGGCCGTGCCATGGTCGATCTTCTCTCCACCACCCCGCCCGGCGGCAGCTTCGCCGACTGGATCGCGGGCTTTGATGTGGATGGCCAGACCGGCTTCGACCAAGACCCGGACGGCGACGGAATCAAAAACGGTGTGGAGGCCTTCTTCGGCACCGCACCCGACTCGGCGAATCCCGGGCTAACCGAAGTGGCGGGCAGTGGCAGTTCGCTGACTTTCACCCATCCTGAGGCGGATCCGCAACTGACTGATGTGACCGGCTCCTACCAGTGGTCGCTGGATCTCTCAACCTGGAACGCGTCCGGCGATGACGCAGAGGGCATGATCGTGATGATCGGAGCCGCCCGCGACACCCCGGAGCCCGGAACGACCACAGTCACCGCGTCAGTCACCGGAGCCGAGCCGGACAGGGTCTTTGTCCGGGTCGTGGCGACACGGAAATGACTTCGCCGGATCCATATCAAACGCAGCACTCACCCCGACCGAGCCTCTTGATATCGTGGGGCATCTGGATGGAAGCGTCATGGAAAGGGGCGTGCTTTCAGGGCATCCCGCCGTCATCCTGAGCGGCGGCCATTCACAAGGGCGCCGGCCCGATGGTTCCTCCATCGACGAGCCGGGCACGCGTCAGGAACTGCTTCCGGTCCGCCACACCGCGGGCCGCGTTGTTCGCCCAGCGGATGATCCGGTGCACGACAGGCTCCGCATACCAACTCAAATGCGCGACCTGCGGACGATACCACGCGAAGACCGGGTCGGGGTCGCAGACGGCCAACGAGACGTGATCGGGTGCCAGGATCCCCCGGCGCGCCAGATGTTGCTGGGCCACTTGGAAAAGGAACGCTTCGTCGATCACCAGCGCGGTCGGCGGAGTGTAGCCGAACAACGAGTCCAAACATCCGAGGAAACCCTCCGGCGTGCCGTTCCAGGCAGGCAGGTGATAGTCTCCCGTTGGAATCCCGTGCGCCGCCAGTTCATCAAGGAAGGCCCGTTCGCCCGCTCCCGGTTCCGGCAGGCGGCGGTCCTCGCGGGCCATGAGCACGATCCGCCGATGTCCCAGCGCGACGAGCCGCCGCACCAGTTCCTTCGTCGCAGGAACCTTGTCCGCTCCCGCTCCCGCGATCGGCAGCGCCTGACGCCGGCCGAACAACGCGAAGCTTGGCGTCGGGAGGGTCGCGAACCATTCAAGAACCGACTGGGACCCCGCGACGACGACCCACCCGTCCGCCGGCGTCGCTTCGACCAGGCGGGCCACCCTCGCGACGTCCATCCGCAGGTCGGACAACGTCCTCTTGGCGAACTCAACCTCATGTCCCGCCTCCACGAGGCGGTGCCGCAGGTCCACCAGGTAGTCGCGCTGCAAGTCGGAGCTTTCATAAAGCAGGATCTGGATCCGCAAATCCCGGGTCTTGATTCCTTCCGGGCCTCCTTGAATGCGCCGCCGCCGCCGCACACCTCCAGACTCGAGGAAACCTTCGGCCACCAGAATCTCCAACCCGCGCTGGATGCTCCACGGGCTCACTCCGAGTTCCGCCGCCAACCGGTCCCTTCCCGGCATGCACCCGCTCCAGCGGCCTTGAAGGATGCCTTCCCGCAAATGCGTCGCAACCTGCTCCGAAACCGATGATGCAGTCCAATCCGGCACTGAAAAAACATGATGGAAACCATACCAGATGTCAATCAAGAGATTCCTTGGGACCGAAACGGCAGCGGATAGCTTGCCAGACGTAACCAATCGGGCCGTCTGCCAAACCCCTCCTCCAGCCATGAAACCACGTCCATTCCTTTCCAAGTTCCGCCATTCCTCGAAATCGTTCCCGGCGATGGCCTTCTGTCTTGTCGCCACACTCGCGACCGCTCCCGCAGCCGACCTTTTCTGGGACGGCGCTGACACCGGAGCCGACGCCCAAGGCGGCACCGGCACTTGGCTCAACGGCACCACTTCCAATTGGGATACTCTCGCCACAGGCGGTGCGGATTCCGTCTGGACGAACGCCAACAACGATACCGCAGTTTTCGGAGGCACGGCTGGCACAGTCACACTCGGCTCGGACGTCACCGTTGGCGGGCTGGATTTCGCGGCAAACAACTACATCATCGATCCTGGCACAGGTACAACGGTGACATTCGGTAACGCCGGAGTCATCAACAATGGCGGCGCAGCAAACATCAAAGCCATTATTGCCGGTAGCAGCACCATTACCAAGACGGGTAATGGCACCCTCGATCTCAACGGCGCGAACACCTTCACGGGTAATCTCACGATCAGTGGCGGCGTCCTCCGTATCGGCACGAACAACTCTGCCAACGGCGCAGTGCTCGGGAGCACCGGGAATGCGAATGAAGGCAGCTATGCTGGCGATATCTCTGTCGCGAGTGGTGCTGAGGTTTACTTTCAGGCACAAAACACAACCCAGACGCTCACCGGCGTGATCAGTGGTGCTGGTGGTCTGCGCAAAGGCAGCAGTGGCACTCTTATCTTGGGGGATCAGCACACCTACACGGGTAAGACCTATCTCTTGGCGACGAACAATGACGGTAGCCGAGTTTCGCTCGGCAATGCTGAAATCTCGTCATTCAATAGCATCAATGAGACCGAAACGGGCGCCGTCTTGGCGAGTAGTTCGCTCGGTGCTCCAACTAATCACGCGGATGGGACCATCGAGTTCGGCACCTCTGTCCAGACATCGGCTAGCATGCGTTACGTCGGATCAGGTGAAACCACCAACCGCATAATGCGGCTAAACTTCAACGCCAGTGGCGTCGTTACGATAGACAACGACTGCACTGGTGGTGGTCTTTTACGGTTCACCAGCGCGATGACGTCGAATGTGGGGACTCAAACCGGCAAACTCATACTTCGCGGCACTGGTGCTGGGGAAATCTCCGCAAATCTGCCCAAACTCCCCACCGGTGGCCTGGAGAAACAGGACGCCGGAACCTGGACGGTCGCCGGAGCGTCTGTCGGCAACATCAATGCGATCAACGTCGCCGGCGGCAAACTGCTCGTCAATGGCACGATGAATGTCACGACCACGGTCACCGTGGCATCCGGCGCGACCCTCGGCGGCTCGGGCACGGTGGGTGGCGCAATCACGGTGAACAACGGCGGCACCCTCTCCCCCGGCAACAGCGCCGGGCAGTTCAACGTGAGCACCTCGCTGGCCCTCGCAGCCACCTCCAATACCTTCATGGAACTCGGCGGAACCACGCTGGGCACCACCTACGACAACATCACCATCGACGTCGCGGGGGCCATGGCCTACGGCGGCAACCTCAACGTGGCGAACCTCGGTCTCTACGACATGGATCTGACATCCTTCACCTATGATCTCTTCGATCTCAACAGCGTGACGCCCACCGGCGACTTCGCCTCCGTGACGGTCAACAGCATCGGACTCAGCAACAGCGGCGGCCTCTGGACCGGTGCCAACGGTGGGGTGACATACTCCTTCGCCCAATCGACGGGTGACCTGACGATCACCGCCGTCCCTGAGCCCCGCGCCGCCCTGCTCGGTGGTCTCGGCCTGCTCGCCCTCCTCCGCCGCCGCAGGTGAAACTGTAGCGTCGGTCTGTGACCGTCGCTGGCTGCCGAATCACCAAGACGAGTATCCTATCAACCCAAATTCAACTCATGAAACCAAAACTCCGCACACTCCTCCTCGGCACCAGCTCGCTGCTCGCCGCTTCCTACATCCAAGCCGCTGACCTTTTCTGGGACGGCGCTGACACCGGAGCCGACGCCCAAGGCGGCACCGGCACTTGGCTCAACGGCATCACTTCCAATTGGGATACTCTCGCCACAGGCGGTGCGGATTCCGTCTGGACGAACGCCAACAACGATACCGCAATTTTCGGAGGAACGGCTGGCACAGTCACACTCGGCTCGGACGTCACCGTTGGCGGGCTAGATTTCGCGGCAAACAACTACATCATCGATCCTGGCACAGGTACAACGGTGACATTCGGTACCGCTGGAACCATTAACAATGGCGGCGCAGCAAACATCAAAGCCATTATTGCCGGTAGCAGCACCATTACCAAGACGGGTAATGGCACCCTCTATCTCAACGGCGCGAACACCTTCACGGGTGACATCACGATCAGTGGCGGCGTCCTCCGTATCGGCACGAACACCCTTGATAACGGCGCAGTGCTCGGGAGCACCGGGACTGCGAATGAAGGCAGCTATGCTGGCGATATCTCTGTCGCGAGTGGTGCTGAGATTTACTTTCAGGCAAAAGGCACAACCCAGACGCTCACCGGCGTGATCAGTGGTGCTGGTGGTCTGCGCAAAGGCAGCAGTGGCACTCTTATCTTGGGGGATCAGCACACCTACACGGGTAAGACCTATCTCTTGGCGACGAACAATGACGGTAGCCGAGTTTCGCTCGGCAATGCTGAAATCTCGTCATTCAATAGCATCAATGAGACCGAAACGGGCGCCGTCTTGGCGAGTAGTTCGCTCGGTGCTCCAACTAATCACGCGGATGGGACCATCGAGTTCGGCACCTCTGTCCAGACATCGGCTAGCATGCGTTACGTCGGATCAGGTGAAACCACCAACCGCATAATGCGGCTAAACTTCAACGCCAGTGGCGTCGTTACGATAGACAACGACTGCACTGGTGGTGGTCTTTTACGGTTCACCAGCGCGATGACGTCGAATGTGGGGACTCAAACCGGCAAACTCATACTTCGCGGCACTGGTGCTGGGGAAATCTCCGCAAATCTGCCCAAACTCCCCACCGGTGGCCTGGAGAAACAGGATGCCGGAACCTGGACGCTTGGAGGCGCAAACGCCTACACCACAGGCACCACAGTGGCTGCCGGGACATTGACCATCAATGGTTCGGTCAGGGTCGAAACGACGGTGATTACCGGTGGCACGCTGAATGGATCCGGAACGCTGACCTTCAATGTCGATGGAACTGCGGTCGATTTGATCGACATCAGCGGAACAGGCACGATTGACCTTTCGGCCTTCACTCTCTCCGTCAACGAGGTCAACTTGGGAGCGGACCAAGCATCCTACATCATCATCGATTCGGTGGATGGAGGTTCTTACACCGGAACCTTTGCGAGCGAGTCGATTCCGGCCGGATACACCGTGAACTATGACTTCAACGGCAACGGCACTCAAGTTGCCTTGGTTTCCGGTGCCAGCGATCCCTTCGACACCTGGGCGGGAACCGGAACCTTGCCGGGCACGGTGACTTTCGACGGTGACCTCAACGGCGACGGCGTGCAGGACGGCGTTGCGTTCCTGCTTGGCGTGGCAAATCCAGACGATGATGCCAACGGCAACGTCCCGATTGTCAGCGAAGACGGTAGCGGTAACCTCGTGATGGTCTTCAACTGCCTGCCAAGCGCGGGGCGGGGAACAGCGGAGCTGCGGGTGGCACACAGCAACACCCTCGCGGCATTCACCGCGACGGTCGATCAGGTTCCGGATGCCGACGACGCCGTTCAGGACAACGGCGTGACCTTCGTGGTGGATACAATCACCGAGGCACCGCTGAACAAGGTCACCGCAACCATCGACAACTCGGTTTCCGCGGTCGGCAAGCTCTTCGGTCGTCTCGAAGCCACAGAGTAAGCGGATCGAGTTGGGCCTAATGTTCCAGCAAGTAAGTCCATTAGATCAAACGCCGGCTCCAGCACAGGGTCGGCGTTTTCTCGCTCTCCTGCGCCGTCGGAGCGCTTGAGTTTCCGAACTCCGGAGCGATGGTCATGGAACCGGGCGGAATGGGTTTCCTTCCGCCCTTTTTCAAACCCAAGACCCGCACTGGTCCCGGCCCTCGCTCCGGCACACACGCTCACCATCTCCGTCCACTTCCACAATGAAGCCAATACGCGCCATCCTGCCCCTCCTGCTCGCCCTCGCCGGTCCGTCCCTCCACGCCGCGAGCGGCTCGTGGAATGTCTCCAGCGGCGGCGATTGGAGCAACTCCGCCAGCTGGACCCCCGGCGTCGCCGACGGTGCCGGCAACACGGCCACCTTCGGCAACGTCATCACCGCCGCCTCGACGATCAACCTTGATGGCCCGCGGACCATCGGCAACATCACCGCATCCGATACGGGTCAGGACTATACCCTTTCCGGCGCCAATCTACTGACCTTGGATGTAGCCTCCGGAAAACCCGTCATCGATGTCATCACCAACCGCACGCTCACCATCGGCAGCGTGATCGAAGGCAATGACGGCCTACAGAAGAACGGCGCGGGCACCCTGAAGCTGAATGCGATCAGCGATAGTTTCTCCGGAAACATCACAATCAACGACGGAACCCTGCGGGTGGGAGACAACAACACCGCCGCCCGATTGGGTGGAGCCACCTATGCCGGCGATATCCTGAACAACGGCACGCTCTGGTTCACCCACAACCAGAATCAGGAATTGAGCGGCATCATCAGTGGCAGTGGTGTATTGAACAAGGGAGGTCAGGGCACTCTCACGCTGTCCGGCGCGAACACCTACACCGGCAAGACCATCATCGCGGGCAGCGGGGCGGGCGGCCCGTCGCTGAGCATCGCTTCGTTCAACAGCGTCAACGGCGGAACCCCGCTGATGGAGAGCAGCTCGCTCGGCGCTCCCACCACCGTGGCCGACGGAACGATCCAATTGGGCTCGGGCGGTAACATCCGCAGCTGCACGCTGATCTACACCGGCGCAGGAGAGACCACCGACCGCGTGATGGACCTCAACTTCAACAGCAGCGCCAAACACACGCTCAACAACTCGGGCACCGGCCTGCTCAGGTTCACCAGCCCGTTCACCATCAATCCCAGCAGCGGCAGTACCGGCGGTGGATTCAACCTGCGCGGAACGGGCAGCGGCGAAATCGCCGAAATGGGAACGATTCCCGGTATCATCGAGAAACTGGACGCCGGAACCTGGACCATCCTCAACGCGGTCAACACCACACCAACCGCAGCCACCGTCAAAGTCACCGCCGGTTCGCTCGTTCTCCGCAAGGGAAGCTTCGGTCACACGGGAATCACCAGCGTCGCGGCCAACGCCGCGTTGATTCACTACGCGTCCACCGATGCCCCGCTCCTCATCCCCGGACCGCTCGCCATCACCGGCGGCACCAGCACCACCATCGGGGCGTCCATCGGTTCCACGGTGGACAGCGCGCGCATCGAAGCCGCAGGAGACGCGACCGCCACCGCGTCCGTCAAGGTGGACCTCTACGGGAACCTGTTCAGCACCGTCAGTGACGGCAGCGGTGAATATATGCTGATCCAGGGCGGTGGCACCAACACACTGGGCAATGCGACCTGGTCACTCGGCACGGTGTTCAACGCCACCCAATTCACGGTCGGTGCGATCAACCAGTCAGCCGACACCGTCACTGTGGACATCACCCAGGTGCCGGCGCTCGCCACGGCGTATTGGAGAGGGACCGCGACGGCGGGTCTGACCAAAGTCTGGGCCGCATCCAACGGAAGCAACGACTCGAACTGGTCCGCGACCGCGGGCGGCGCGTTGCAACCGCTCGTTCCGGGGCCGACCACCGATGTCATCATCCCGTCGCTCTCTCCCGCAGTCACTCCGGTGGGCACGACGCTCGGCGCTGACCTGTCGATCCACGGGCTTACCATTTCCGACACCACCAATGGCCTCGGCCTCGCCGCCTCGGTGAAGGATAGCTACAGCCTCACTCTTGGAGTCGGCGGACTCACCATGGACGCCAGTGTCCCGGCCAGTTTGATCGCTGTTCCGGTGGTCGTCGCCGGCGACCAGACATGGAGCAACTCGTCGGCGAATGCCCTGACTCTCAGCGGACCTGTCAGTGGCGATGGCGACATCACCAAAACCGGCACCGGCTCCGTTCACCTGACCGGCCGCCACACCTTCACCGGCAACGTCACCGTGGACGAGGGATCTCTCGCACTCAGCAACCCGGCGCTGGCACCTCACGCCGTCCTCACCGTCGCGGCCGGGGCGGCATTGCAACTCAACTACACCGGCACCGCATCGGTTTCCTACCTCATCGTCAACGGCACCGCCCTGCCCGCGGGCGTTTACAACTCCGCCAACACCTCGCCTTATCTAACAGGAACCGGCAGCATCACCGTGACCGTGACCGATACCGATGTGGACGGCATCCCCGATTCGTGGACACAGCAATACTTCGACCACCCCACCGGCCAGGAGGGCGACCTCTCGCGCGCCGGCGACGACGCCGACATCGACGGCCTCGACAACCTCGGCGAATACCAGCAAGGCACCAACCCGAAGGTCGCCGACACCGATATCGACGGCTTGAACGACGGTCCGGAGGTTTTCACCCATCTTACCAACCCCCTCGTTGCCGACACGGACGGTGACGGACTCACCGACGGTGCCGAGGTCAACACCCACACCACCAACCCGCTGCTCGCCGATACGGACGCGGACGGGCTCACCGACGGTGCCGAGATCAACACCCATGCCACCAATCCGCTCACCGGCGACACCGACGGTGACGATGCGGGTGATTGGTATGAACTCACCGCCACCTTCACCGATCCAAAGCTCTCATCGAGCAAGCCGAATGTCATCTATCCGCTGCCCAAGCCGGACAACACCCCCACGGCCGCGGACAAGCCGGTCAAGGTGTTCGTCCTGTTAGGGCAGTCGAACATGCAGGGCAAGGGCACCATCAACCCCATTGGCACGCCCGGCACGCTGGCCACGGTGGTGAAATCGTTGAACAAGTTCCCGAACCTGCTCGATACCAACGGCAACTTCTCGACCCGTGGCGACGTGCAATACCGCGGCGTCATCTCCTGCATCGGCGACGCCGACCTCGCCGTCGGTCAGGGAACGAGCGCCACGCTCATCGGTCCCGAACTTTCCTTCGGCCATCTCATGGGCCACCACTTCGACGAGCCGGTCATCGTCATCAAGGCTTCCTACGGCGGCCAGAGCCTCGGCTTCGATTTCCTGCCACCCGGCAGCCAGCGCTACACCACCGGCGGCTACACCTACGCGGGATATCTGGACACCGTCTGGAGATGGGTCGAGGGCACGGCTCCTCCCCCGCAACATGTTCCCGGAACCCCGATCAGCTATCTCGCCAATCAACCGAACAAAACGGAGAACTACGCCGGCAAGATGTTCGACGACTGCGTTTCACAGGTGAACGGAATTCTCGGAAATTTTGCGAATGAGTATTCGGAATATTCGGCGCAGGGCTACGAGATCGCCGGCATCGGCTGGTTCCAGGGATGGAACGACAGCGTCTCCACCAGCTATCCGGAGCGTTACCAGCAGAACATGGCGAATTTCATCAACGTCTTCCGCAGCGCCATCAGTGCGCCCGAAGCACCGTTCGTCATCGCCGGTTGTGCCTTCAGCGGCTGGGCGGCCGCAGGCGGTCAGCTCAATGTGATCAACTCCCAGCTCGCGATGAACGACACGAACCTCTATCCGTCGTTCGCCGGAAACGTGAAAACCATGGAGTGCCGCGGCTACTGGCGCGAGACGGCCGACTCGCCCGCCAACGAAGGCTATCACTACAACCGCAACTCGGAGACCTACCTGCTCGTTGGCGACGCCCTGGCCCGAGGCATGATCGATCTGCTGCCATCCGGCAATGCAAGCGCCTACGCCACCTGGGCCTCCACCAACGCGCCCACCGGCGATCCGGACGACGACTTCGACGGCGACGGTGTCAGCAACGCGGTTGAGTTCGTGCTCGGCGGCGACAAAAATACAAAGGATCTCGGCAAACTACCGGTCACGGCCACCAATGGCAACGACATGACCTTCACTTTCAAGCGCGACCAAACATCCATCAATCCCGCCATGCCGTTGATGATCCAGGTGGGTTCCAATCTGGCCACTTGGCCGGACAGTTATATCGTTCCCGATGGCGCGGCCGCCAACAGTCCCGGTGTCACGGTGGTCAAAGACAGTCCGCCCGGCTTCGACAACGTCACCCTGACCATACCCAAAGGACTGGATGCGAAAAAATTCGCTCGCCTCAAAGTCGTTATTGCACCCTGATTCCGCCATCCCCGGTTTCATCCAATTCGAGGTGACTCAGAACTGACTTTCACACCATTTGAAAATGATTCGTGACTTATCCTGCATCGCGGGCGCATTCCTTTGCGCCGCATCTCTGGCGTTCTCTCAGGAACTCAATGTTCTCGTCATTGGCTCCACGCATTCCTTCTCCGAGGGGGGAGAGAGCGGCGTCGTTCATGAAAAGCCCTTCAACCCAACTGGGATCGCCAATCAACTCCAGGGCATACTCGGTCAGGATCCGGCCATCACCGACACGGTGAACGTGGTCTTCGAGGACATCTACAAGACCAAGTTGCTCACGGTGAACTACAGTGGTTCCAGTGTCTATGATTTCACCTCGCGTTGCTACAGCCTGGCCCAGCATTACATGTGGCCGGAAGGCAAGGCCGCCCGCCTGGCCAACCTGCGCGGCGAGGGCACCTACGAATGGGACTACATCGTGCTCTGCAACGACCCCTACATCATGGCGAATTTCCCCGGCATGGTCGCAGAGGGGGTGAAGTTGATCCAGGAGGAAGTCGCGCAAAGTGCCAGCCCCGCCCAGGTCGTGCTGATGGCGCAATGGCCGGAAAGCAGTTCGACGTTCACGGCCGCCCAGTTCAACGAAATCGCACATCGGGTGGGCAACTCCGCCGGCCTCACCGTGGTTCCCGCCGGAAAAGCCTGGGACAGCTACGGCTCCAAGGACTCGAGTTCCAACCATCCCACACCGAGAGGTGAATATCTGGCGGCCGCCTCCATCTACAGCAAACTCTTCGACCGCAGCGCGAAAACCTCGGCTTATGATTTCCCCTCCGCGGGTGATGCGATTGCCGATCATGCCCTGTCGGTGATTCAGGCGAATGCCGGGGTGGCGCAATACACGGGAACCTACACCTCGATCAATCCCTTTCAGATGAAGTATGTCTCCAAGAGGACGGTCAGTTACCGGGAGACTGGAACCAGCACGGAAGACCGGATTCGAGATGCGCTGGGGCGGCTGGATGACGTACTGCGGATCAGCCTCACCACCACGGGCTATGCCGGGGTCCCGGGCACGCGTTGGGATTTCAACTATGGCCGCGGCAATGACTGGTGGGAGGATGAAAAGGACTACGAGGTGAATCCTGCCATCTATGACCGGTCATACGGCTTTCCGATGCATCATTACAACACCACGTCCGCCCCCGTCACGATGCCCTATGGCATTGATAAACATTATTATTACGGGACCACCTACGAGGACGGCACCGATCTCGGCATTGCTTACAACATGATCCGCCCGGGAACACGTGAGCTGAGCCTTCCGGAAGATGTCCGGGCTATCCCCATTCGTTTGATGTGGCTGAAAATGACTGAGATCTCCCCGGGTTTCAATCCGTTGGGTGACAACACCCATATGCATCCCCACCTGAATGACGCCTCGGCGGCATTCATGTACACCCTGCTCTCCGGACGTTGCCCGGTGGTGGAGGAACCCGCGACTCCCGGTTCCACGGCATGGCTGCAATGGCTGGGACACAAGATCGGCTATGAAACGGCCTGGCAGATGTCCCACCTCACCACCCGCGCGCCGGGTTTCCGCGCACTGCCTTCGAGCACGGCGGCGACGACCCTCACGCCGACGACCAAACAGATAATGACCGTGGAGTTCGCCTATCCGCCGCAGTCCGATGTTACGGTGACGGTTTCCAGCTCGTCGCCGACCGCCGCCATCGTCAGTCCGAAAACCCTCATCTTCACGCCCGCAAACCACAACATCCCGCAGCAGGTCTCGGTCGCGGGCATTCCCGGCGCACCGGCATCGGAGGCGTTCCATGTGGTTTTCACCACCGGTTCCAGCGATGAGATTTACGACGGCCTTGGCGATTCCTGGAGTTATACCAATACCCGAAGCGCTACGGCGGGGCTGACGCAGGTGGACATTGGGAGCAGCTCGGTTCTCGTGGCGCAGAACACGGCAAAGGTGATCAACCTGGGTGTGGCAAGTGCCACTGCGGGCAACACCGTCTTCGCCGGTCCGCTGCACGGTTCCATCACCGCCTGGCAAGGCAACGGTGTGATCGAATACACTCCGGTCACCGGCTACACCGGTGCCGACCAGATTGTCTTCGCAGTCACCAACGGCACGGCGCAAACGATCGGATGCGTCGATATTTCCGTCGAGATTCCGGATGGACAAGTCAGCGTGAATGCCACCGATGCCTCGGCTTCGGAGGAGGGCCCGGATACCGGAACGTTCGTGATCAGCCGCCTGGGCGACACCGGTAGCCCGGTCAACGTGCTCTTCAGCCTGAGTGGAACCGCCACGCTTGGGAGTGATTATACCCTCTCCCATAACAGTCCGGTCACGATTCCGGCTGGCCAAAGCTCCTTCACCCTTACCCTGACCCCGGTGGACGATTCCGAATTCGGTGAGGGGGACGAGACGGCCATATTGACCATCACGGAGGACTCCGCCTATCCGATCGGCACGGCAGCAGCCACCATCACCATTTCCGATAACGACAACCATGCGCCTGAGGTCAATGCCGGCACCGATCAGTTTGTTATCCTGGACAGTTCGACTCCATGGACTCCAGAGGATATTTCCACCGCCGCCTGGTATGATGCGTCTGATGCGGAGACGATCACCGAAGGCACCGGGGCCGTCTCCCAATGGGACGACAAGAGCGATAGCGTCAGGCACGCGACTCAAACCACCAGTGCTTCGAGACCGGTCTCCGGAATCAAAACCATTGGTGGCAAGAATGTCATCGATTTCAATGCCGCGAACAACCAGTTCCTGAACATGCCGGCCTTCGACTTGATCGGCAAGGAAGTCTGGTGTGTGTTCTTCATTGATGACTACGCCACCTCCGCTTCGCAGTTGTTGCTGGGCGCCGGCGGAAACGTGCAGATCGGCGTGAATTCGGCGAACACGAAATTGAGACTGTGGGCTGCCACCAATCCATACTCGGCCGATACCGTCAGCACCGCAACCGTCCCCGTGGCCACCCCGACCCTTGGCGGATGGCTGGCGCACGCCGATACCAAGAAATTTTCGATCAACGGCGTGCTCGAAACCACCACCGATACCTACACCAGCCCCCGCACCCTGAGTCCTACCTATATCGGCCGGGGGCAATACGCATACATGGACGGTGCCATCGGGGAGATCGTCGTCACTGATGGCGCATTGTCTCCGCAGGACCGGCAGAAGATGGAAGGCTACCTCGCCCACAAGTGGTCACTGGCCGGGAACCTGCCATCTGAACATCCCCACAAGAACCAGACCCCGGGCGGATCCAGCGTGCTTGTCACCCTCGATGGCACCGTCACCGATGCCGACTTGCAAACTCCCACCACTGTCTGGACCAAGGTTTCCGGTCCGGGAACGGTGACTTTCACAGACCCCACCGCCGTCGATACCACCGCCACCTTTAGCCAAGCGGGTATCTATGTTCTCCGCCTGACCGCCGACGATGGCATCGATCAGGTCTTCGACGAAATCACGATCACGATCACTGAACAAGAGACCTTCAGTAGCTGGATCGGTGGATTCACCGGCCTCGGCGGTCTCACCGCTTTCGACGATGACCCTGACGGCGACGGCATCAAAAACGGGGTCGAGAACTACTTCGGCACAAACCCCGGTGAGTTCTCGCATGGACTCGTTTCCGGCAACCTGACCGGCAACTCCTTCACCTTCACCCACCCGTTGAATGCCACTCCCGCCTCGAACCTCACAGCAGGCTACCGCTGGTCGAAGGACCTCGTCAACTTCCACGCCGACGGAGAGACCTTTGATGGAAGCACCGTGAGCTTCATCCAGAGCGCTCCGGTCGATGGCATCGTCACAGTGACCGCCACGGTCACCGGCACAGCACTCGACCATCTCTTCGTCGATATCCAGGTGATGGAGAATCCATGATGGCATGATCTCGTCTGGTGACTTACCGGAAAGGATAGCCATCAAACTCCACCGGCTGACCGGCAAAACGCGGATCCTCGGTTTCTTTTAGATATTCGCCGAGTTTGCTGCGAGCTGCTCGATGGTTTCGGCATACTTCGGGTCGTCCGCCAAATTGTTGATTTGGCAAGGATCCTCCAGGCAGTCGTAGAGTTCGACGGGAGGACGTTTTCCAAAACAAAGATCATAAAAACGACTGCCCTCGGGTTGCTCTTTGAGGCCACGGATGACGGACTTGGCGGGCCCGTCGTCGCAGTCGGAGAAGTGCTTGATCCACGAGGTCGTCGAACCACTCGGGACACCGGCCGGCCAGCGGTCGGGCTCAAGGTTGAGGATGAGCAGCCATTGCTCCGTGCGAATGGCGCGAGCCGGGTAGCCGGCCAAGGACGGAGCTTTCTGGGCCGGCACATGGCGCTCCCGGCCGAAGACCACGTAATCGCGGTTTGTGGCCTGTCCTTTCGGATTTTCCGGCTGTAGTATGGGGTCTGGGGATTGTCCGGTCATCGCCTCAGGAATCGCCACTCCGGCAAGCACAAGAAAGGTGGGGGCCAGATCGGTGAGGGAAACGAAGTCCGCGACCTGAGTGCCTGGCTTCACCTTACTTCCCCAGCGAATGGGGGCTTGGGCTGAGAGCATGGCAGCGCCGACGAGGATGGCGGAAAGGGGCATTTTAATGATTTTGGATCCTTTGGCAGCTGAAATGATGGATTGGAAGCTTTCCGGGGCTTCGGCTCGCTCCTAGACAACAACCCACAGCGGTTTGCTGCCTCAAGGTGCAAATCCGATTGGAAAAAAGGTTTGTCACTGAAATCTGTGATAAGGGGGCTTCGGCACTGCCTCAACGACATGCCCAGTTCATGTAGGATGTTTTGAAAATAGCTTAGGGTTGTGTCACTTTGATATCGACGAAGAGTTTGTCGAGCGCTGTTCCCGTGATGGTGGCGGTGACCTCGACCATACCTTCTGAGGGTGTGCCCTGACTGAAGCTCACGGTGGTGCTTTCAAACTCAACGCCGTCGCCGTGGAAGCTCGAGAGGTCTTTCGACCAGCGATAAACGGCCGTCAGGTCTGAGGCGGGCGTATCGTTGAGCGGGTGGGTGAAGGTCATGGTGCTACCGCTAACCGTGCCGGCGACGACACCCTGCGAAAACTCACTTGGGTCGGTGCCAAAGTAGTTTTCGATACCGTTGGCATTTCCATCATCATCGGGATCGTCGGTAAAGGCGGTTTCCCCACCGACATCAAAACCGCCGATCCAGCTCAAAAAGGTATCTGCAGAATCAGTAACCGTGATGGTGACCTGATCGGAGCTCTGAGAAAAACCGTCATCGGCGGTCAGCTCCAGCACATAGGTGCCGGGCGCGGTGAAGGTGACGGTGGGGTTGATCGCGGTACTGCTGCTAAACGTAGGGTCGGCTGCCCCAGCGGGCTTGCTGACCAGTTCCCAGCTCTGAGTGAGGGGATCATTGACATCTGCGTCGGAGATGGTGGCGTCAGTCAGCGCTACGGAGGCAGCGGCCTCCCCCCCGGGATCGGAATCTTTGTAGGGGTGGCCATCGGGCAGGTTGGTGGCCAGGCCCCACTTGTGAGCCAGGTAGCCTTCCATCTTTTGACGGGTGGCCAAGTCGTGCTCTTCCGGGCAAATGATGATTTCCCCTATCAAGCCCTTGTAGGCGAAGATTCCCAGCAGATCAGTCGATCGGTTACCGATCAGGTAATCCAGATTGGCTGTCGGAAGATTCGTGCCTTGGTGACTGAGGATGACCGGCTGGAAGTTGTGATCTGCCGAATCCTCGACGCCGTTGCAGAAGACTTTGTCCAGCAGACTATTCGTGTAATAAACATCGTTGCGTTCGGTGCCATCTGCCCACTGCTCAATAGGCCAGAACAAACCGCTGTCCGCGCTGTAGCCGGCCGCACAGGCTCCGATCGCTGCAGAGTATCCGTTTGCGCCTTTGGCAGTCGGATCGATCACCAGGTAGATGGATACCGTGGTCAACTGTTCGAGATTCGTGGTCAGGTGCTGGGTGCTGCCACCCGGATTGAAGTCAATCGCGTTCAGACCGTTGATTGCACCACCGGTCGCTGGCTGGTTGGAGGCTGTGCTTTGCACCGCATGGTTGCTATTGCCACTCTTGTCCCGCCAAACGCTCACGGCACCATCGCTGGCAGAGATCGTGTTCGTATCAGACGCATCATACCATGCTGTGCTTGCAATATCAGCAGGCGACCACGCAGCTTCTCCAAGAACAACTTGTCGATCCACGCCTGCATTCACGACAGGCTCATGGTTATCGTTGTCTTCAATGGTGGCAGTTGCTGGTGCACCGAATTCGACATAACCCTCCCCTGACGTTATGGTCAGGGTAACCGTTTCGCTACGCTCGCCATAAACACTGTCGTCTGTTGGCGTCAAAATAATATCGACTGAGCTTTGACCGGCGGGAATCGTGACCGGACTGCTCGCACTGAGGACATAATCTTCACCTTCGGTCGCAGTCCCACTTACCGAAAAGTTGACCAGTAGGGAGGACGAGGTATCCCCCTCACGAATGGCGCTGAAGGTGGCAGTCGTTTCCCCCTCTTCAGTGGCTGTAGGGTCGGTCGCTTCCATGCGGACTGAGGCATCGGGATATCCACTGAGATCCCCGAACCACGGTTCAATGACCGCGAAGACGGCAGGGTGATCGGAACCGCTGTCCCACTTCATGGCAGCCGCCACACCTGAGTCGAGCACTGTCGTCCCCGGCAGAGCGAGAATGTGATCGATGCCCCAGCTGACATCAGTGACTGGGACATCCCCGTATGCATAGATGAATTCGATCGGGAGACTGCCGATCTCACCTGTCAGGGTGCGCATGGTGTCGATATCTTGCGTCGAGTTGAAATCTCCGGTGAGTATGACCGGAGCCCTTTGTTGCTGGCGGTTCGCCGCGTGCGTGGCCATCTGCTCCATACCTGCCACCCGATCAGCCAATGTTGCCTGCCCAGAATGAGGGAGGTGGTTCGAGTAGACATATATCGCGCGATTTGTGGTTTTTTCGGTGAATAGACCCCATATGAAATACCGATCTTTTGAGTTTCCCGCGTCATATCTGACGAAGACTGTTTTCCCGGAATCGATCAAATCCCATTTCGCGTGAAGGTAGAGGATCCCCCCGGAAATCCCACGCCCGGGAACCTCGGCGTATGCCGGAAGTCCCGCGATGATATCCTCCATCTGCCCGTCTTTTTCTTCCTGTGTTCCGACGAAGTCGGGGCTTTTATCCTGAATCGTCTGAATCACATCTGCTTTGCGCACTGTGTCCCAAGACGGGGCAGTTGGTTGCCAAGCTTGTAGCAGGACATTGAATGACATCACGGTAATGTTGTCGGCGGCCTTAGCTACCGAAGCACTTCCACAAAGAAGCAATCCCGACATGATCGTCAGGAACAGCCATCGGATGATTCCCTTTGTCTCACTGTATTCGGCAAGCTCTGGACTGCTCAGGACAGTGCTGAGTCCTGAATCGTGGGGTTCTTCAAATCTTTGCTTTTCCCAAGCCTCGGCAGCGGGTTTCGTTTTGAATGATTTCATTTTTTTCTCTACGGATGCTCTTGGTGTGTGAGTCACGCGGATGGGTGGGAAATTTGTCGGACCTAGCTAAAAAACAACCCCGTTGCCGCGATGGGCACCGGGGTCGCTTGAAAAGAGAATCCGGTTTTCTTAGGAGCGACGGCGGCGCAGGAGCAAGGCCGAGGCAGCGAAGGCGGTCAGCAGGCTGGTGGAAGGCTCGGGGATCGCTTCCGCGAAGGTCGTAGCGGCGGTCATGTTGTCGACAGTGATTTCGGAAGTCACGCCGGTGTTTATTGCGCTACCGTGGCCAACCAAAAACCGGATGCCATCCCATTGCGACCCGCCTGAAATAGAACCGGCGGGGTCATAGGTTGCGTGAGCGGTTCCCAAGGCTAGCGCACTGGAAGTATCGGCTGGATTAACCCACATGTCGAGCCGGGATTCGGTGAAGTGCATCACCACTTGCGCCAATGAACTTGTGACAGCAGTCGCAGGAGACGTATCTCTTGTATTACCGTTTTGAATGAAACGCCAATTTGTTGCCCCCGTATTCGCACCAATGAAGTTGTCTGTACTGTTAATGTCACCAATCGTAAATTGGATTCCAAAAAAGGTTTCGGCTTTAGGTCTGGTGCCGGTATATGTGTAGTTTGCAACAAACCAGAAGTCAGCCCCTGTCACCGCGATGGGAGTGGCCAGAGCTCGGAATGTATTAGAGTTACTTGAATCTGTTTTAGTAAGCACCATTGCGCCGTCAACGATTCCGCGTGTTCCACCGTTAGTTGCTGTGGTCCAAGTGCTGGAGGCAGCCCATCCCGTTCCGCCGTCGAGACTTGAGAAGTCATCACTAAAGAGGACAGCGGCACTGGCGTGGGATGAGAGGACGGCGGCTCCCGCGAGGAGGCCTGTGAGTATTCGGTTCTTGGAGTTCATTGTGGTTGGTGGTTTTGTGGTCTGAAATTGGGATGCCTTTTGTTTGACAGGAGGCCCAGTGATTCTCAATCAAGGATTTTTGCTGACTCTGTAAAACCGCTTGGTCTGCTCGACCGGTAGGCCGGGGAGATCGTAGGTGGTGGTGGCACCGACGTCGCCGGAGATGGCGTTGTCAACCTCCGTCCAGCTTGCGCCGGTGAGGTCGGGAGACTCCGAGAGGGTGTAGGTAGAGGTAGGGTCCGACTCCCAGGTCAGGGAGAAGGTCCGGGTCGTGTCGTCGAAGCTGGTGGCCGTGATCCGGATCTCCGAAGGGGTGGGTTCCGAAATGGCACCGAACATGTCGGCGGCTTCTGTCCCGATGCGGATCTCGTCAAAAGCCATGGTGCCGGTTTTCCCACTAGCGCCGTTAAAGTTGGCTTGAATTCTACTAATACCCCCCCACTGGGTGTCAAATGTTTGGGGGGGTAGCATGCCAGCTCCAGATAAGTCTGCGGCACTGGTCGGATTCATATACACGGTTGCCACCTCTTTAACGCCAGAAGCCGTGCTGTAATCCAGCTTGATAACAAAAAAGTTCGTGTTTTCGTTGCGCGAGATTCCTGTATCTTTAGGTACCCACCCATCCTCCACGGCAAAGGTTTGGTAATTAGCTTTTCCGTCCCATGCTCCAACACCAATATTTTGTCCATTCGCGTCTTGGAGTCTAAAGCTAGCCTTAGACGGGTTCCCAGTTACTTGCACTAGAAAACCGAAGTAGTATGTTCCCGTAGTAGTAATGGGACTCCCCAGATCACGGAGAAGCCACCCGTTATCGCCAGTACCATTATTTCCAGTGATCCCCCCTCCCCCATCTGAGGTTAGCCCCGGATAGGTCAGGTTGGCGGTAGTAGCAACAGCACCACTGGCATCGGTTTGCCCAACCCAGTTATTAGTCCCCCATCCGAAACCCTGGCCCTGTCCGACCAGAGATCCAACGGTGTAGCCGGCGAACTGATCATAGGCGATGAGTTCCGCCTGCGCTGAGCCCGAGATCATTCCAAGGCCGGTAAGCGCGATTAAAAGTTTTGGGCTGAATATTCGGTTCTTTGGGTTCACTCTGGTTGGTCGTTTCGTGGTTTTCGATTTTGGCTTATTCTGCCAATCTGGCTTATTCTGCCAATCTACGATAATACAGCGGTTTGCTCCCCCGGGGTTCACATCGGATTGGAAAAAGTTGGCTTTGTCATGGAATTCTGTGAACCATGGGGGGCTTCGGCACTGTTCCTTATGGACCCTACCGGCTTTCGGTCCACCGATCAGCAGCGATTCGAGCACCCAAACCATGGACGACTCAAGCACCAGCGAGACCGGCAACCGGCCGGCAACCAACGAGGAATTCGCCCAGTTGCTGGCAGCGAATCAGGATGTCCTGCTGTGGTTCATCAAGGCGCTGCTCCCCGGGTCGCCGGATGTCGACGACATTCTCCAGAATACGAATCTCGTCCTGTGGAGAAAGCAGGAGAGTTTCCGGGCCGGCACTTCGTTCCTCAAGTGGGCGAGAGCCGTGGCCCGCTGGGAGGTCCGCGCCTGGCTGAGCAAGGCCCGCCGGCATAACTGGCTGGTCATCAATGACGAGCTGGCCGAGGCGATTGCGGATACCATCGAGCAGGAGAGCCGTGGCGTCGGCGCGAGTGCCCGCCTGGATGCGCTCGCGGAGTGCCAGCGGAAACTCAAACCCCGGGACAAGCTGCTGGTGTCGTATTACTATCAGATGAGCAAGTCCCTCAATGAGTGCGCCGAGGCATTCGAACTCAGCGCCAACTCGATGAAGTCCACGCTTCACCGGATTCGTGCGGCTCTGCGCCGCTGCGTCGAATCGCGATTGGCCATGAATCAGGCAGGCAAATGAGCATCTCCCGTGAAATCGAGTGCCAGATCCAGGATCTGGTGGACGGCCATCTTGACGAAGATCAGCAGCGGGTGCTGATCGAGAGGATTGCGAACGATCCGGAGCTGACCCGGCTCTACGTTTCCCACGTCGGGCTGGACCTGACCCTGAGCAAATCGATGCGGTTCTCTCCGGCGAAGCTGGCGGATTTGCGCCAGACACCGCCCTCACAACCGCAGATCGTGAAGGCGCTCCTGGCGAGTGCGGCGGTGGTGGCGCTTTCACTGGTCGTCCTCCGCCTGATAATCGTTCCCGATCCTCCCCCGCTGGCCACATTCCGTGCTTCCCCAGGCACCGTGTATCAGCTTCAGCGGGCCGGAGATAAAGCACCGGAACCCGGGAGTCTTATCCTGAATGAAGGAGACGAGATGACGCTCACCCAAGGCGTGGTGGAACTCGGGTTTGGAGCGGGAGTCCGCGGCATTGTCGAGGGACCTGCGAAGGTGGTGTTCGAGAAGAAGGACCGGGTCAGGATGACCGATGGTCGGGCCTTCTTCGAAGTCCCGGCTGCGGAGAAGGGTTTCAAGGTGATCACGGGTGATCTGATCGTCACCGACCTCGGAACCGAGTTCGCGATCAAGGTCGGTGATGGATCCCCGGACGAAGTGCACGTGATCAAGGGAAGGGTTGAAGTGGCACCGCGGGGCCACGCGGGCAGTGGCAAGGTTTTGGAGGCGGGACATGCACTGAGCAGTCTCGGCAGCGATCTGACCGTCACGACTCCGTTCAAGGGCTCGATTTTCCTGAAACACTTGCCTGACCGGTTGCCATACCTCCACATCCCGGGGGACATGTCGGACGATGGATCGATTGTGGTGATCGGCGACATCCAAGGAGAAGAACCCATCAAGGCGAGATTCTTGCCGGGCAAATCCGGGAGCGATGCCCTGCCGACGGTCGAGGGACGCTTTGGCAGTGCGTTCAAACTGACCGGCCAGGGTGACCACGTGCTCACCGACTGGGCAGGCATCGGCCAGGATGACCCGCGGACCGTCGCCTTCTGGGTGAGGATGAATCCCGGTGAGGCCACTTACGACACGGCATGTGTCGTTTGGGGCCACCGTCCCCAAGGGATTGAGACGGTGAACCGTAAATGGAACGTTCAGGTAGCGTTGGATCGCGAAACGAAATCACGGTGCATTGTCAACACCACGTTCGGTGGCTTCTGGTTTGAGGGCACGACATCCCTGGACGACGGACAATGGCATCATGTGGCCGCCGTCTATACCGGTCAGAATCTTCCGAGCGGCATGCCGGATCTCCGCCTGTTCATCGACGGAAAAAGGGAAGCGGGCGAGTGGGTCTGGAACGAACCGATTGACCGCAAGGAAGGAAACGTCAGAGTGCGAACCGAAACGCGTGTAGAGGAAGGCGCGGAGCCGCTTATGATCGGCAAACCCCTGCATGACCGCAATTCCTTCCGCGGCGAACTGGACGAGATTTACGTGATCGCCGGGGCACTGGAAACCGAAGCCGTGCAAACACTCTGGCAGAGCAATCGTCTGGATTTGGCGAAGCCGCGTAAGGACTAGGAGTGAAGCCGCGTAAAGTCTAGGGCGCATGAGTGAAATAAGGACTTCAAAGGTCATTGATGTGTAACGTTTCGCAGTCCGGATTGATTTGTTTTGTAACTAACATTGCAGCCGATTTCGACCCCTTTCGGCTTGGAATCCCTGATGGACGATCCGGAAGAATTCCATTCAAATCTCCATTCACCATCATTCCGTTCATGATAAAAACACGTTCTCTCTTCTCCGCCCTTTGCGCCGGAGTCTTTTTCGCGAATTCCCTCCATGCCGACACGGCATCCATGCCCCCTGAAAAGCTCGAGTTGGCGGCACCGTTCACCGACCACATGATCTTGCAAAGGGAGAAGCCGGTGGCCGTCTGGGGATTCGCCGCGCCGGGGGATCAAATCACCGTGGAGTTCGCAGGGCAGAGGAAGTCCGCCAAGGCGGATAAAACAGGCGATTGGATGCTTCAGCTCGATCCGCTGGTGGCTTCCCGGGATGGCGGGGAATTCAAAGTCACCTGCGAAGCGAAGCCAGCCGAAGCCCTCACGCTCACCGACGTGCTGGTGGGTGAGGTCTGGTTCTCCTCCGGACAATCGAACATGGTCTGGGTGGCCAACAAAAGCGCCTGTGCCAGTCTCGCCAAGGAACTCGCCGCTTCCAAGCCGGAAATCCCGATCCGTGAGATCAACATCGACACCGTTTCGGCACTCTACCCGCAAAAAAGAGCCACCTCGGACGGCGGGTGGAAGAAAGTCACGGGAGCGAACGATTTTTCGGCGCTTTCCCTGTCTTTCGCACACGAACTCTATCAGGAACTCGGCGTACCCATCGGCATCCTGCTCAGTGCTCACAGCAACACCCGCATCGAGGCCTTCACCCGGCGCGAAGCCATCGAGGCCCATCCCGAGCTCGCGGTGGATGTCGCGCTCATGCACGATGGGTACCCCCTTTTGAAACAGGGACAGGCGGCGTTCGAGCAGTATTACAAGGATGTGAAAAGCTGGCAGGAAAAAGCCGGGCCGCTGGCGGAACTTGGCGCGGAAATGCCCGCTCCTCCCCAGCTCCCCGGCATCGCCGGCATGTGGCGTGGGCCATCCCAGTTCTTCAATGGCAAGATCGCTCCGGTCATCCCCTACACGATTCGTGGCGCGATCTGGTGCCAGGGAACCAGCAATTCCGGTGACGGCAAAATCTACGCCGCCCGCATGGAGGCGCTCCTGAACGGCTGGCGTGAGGCGTGGGACATGCCCGACATGCCATTCTATTTCACCCAGATGCAGGCCTACGGAGAAGCGCCGAACCCGGATGAAGTCGGCTTCGCGGACATCCGCCAGGCACAGCACCTCTTTTTCATCAAGAACCGCAAAAACGTCGGCATGGTCGTGCAGACGGATCTGAACTCCGCCCGCCCGGCGGGAATCCATTACTTCAACAAACTCCACCCAGGCATGCGCCTGGCGCGCTGGGCCTTGGCCAACGACTATGGCAAGGACATCGCCACCACGGGGCCGATCTATTCCGGATCCGAGATTCGCGGCGACAAGGTGGTCGTCTCCTTCGAACCCGGCAGCCTTTACGGCGGCTTGATGGTGGGCAGCAAGGGCATGGCCGTGGATATCCGCGATCCGGAGAAATACTTCGAACCGGCCCGTCCAACACCGGGTGACAAGCTGAACCATTTCCGCCTCTGTGGAGCCGATCGCAAATGGCATGCCGCGGAGGCGGTTATCGTCGGCGACACCGTGGAGGTGCGCTCGAAAAACGTCCCCGAACCGGTCGGTGTGCAATACGCCTACAGCGCGGTGCCGATGAATTCGAATCTCTACAACAAGGCCGGACTGCCCGCCACACCCTTCGCGGTGATCAACGGCGAATTCATTTTCGAGGAAGACAATCCCGAGGTGATCGCCGCCAACCAAGCCAGAGAAGCCCGCCGAAATGATAAGAGCCTACCCTACTTGCAGGTTGTGGAATATCTTCGCGATGGTGCCATCATCCAACGCGATCAGGCAATCCCGGTCTGGGGCCATGCCAACGAGGGTGCCGAGGTGTCCGTGACTCTGGGAGGCATCACCCGCAAGGCGGTGGCGAACGAACGGCAACAGTGGTCTGTTAGTTTTCCCGCCTTCAAGGCGTCGACCGAGCCGCTGACGCTCCAGGTCGAGACCAACAAAGGCATCAGCCGCACCGTGAATGACATTCTCGTCGGAGATGTCTGGTATCTCACGGGCGGAAGGTCGCTCACCCATTCGTTGCCCTATGACGAGCGGGATAAGAACGCCGGAAAACCCGTGGCCCTGCCCCTGGTCCGCGAGTTCAAGAAACGCAGCAACGCCAGCACGCATCCCACCCCGAGAAAGCGATACTTCGAGATCGGCGGCGGACGGTTCCGCTCTTATTGGGCCACCGCCGACTACAGCGATGAAACACAAGGTGTCAGCGACTTCGCCTATCACTTCGCCAAAGCCCTGAACCGCCCCGGCATCCCCCAGGGATTCATTACCATGTCATCCGGCAACTCCGGACGGGACACCCAGTTCGCCTCGCCGCTTTCCTGGACTTCGTTTGACGGCGTAAAGGACGTCAGCCATCCGGCCTTTGATGCGCGCTTGAACCAACTCCTGCTTCAATACCCCGGCACGAAGCAGGCCAAACAAGCCGTGGAGGAATACATCGCGGCGGTGAAGACCACGGTTCAGCAAACCATCGACGCCGATCAGCGAGGTGCCGATCTAGCCTACGCCGCACCGCTCGGATTCCCTCCTTTCCCCGAGCCCGACAAGGCGATGCTCAAAGCAAACACCGTCCCCACCTACAGCTACAACTGGTGCGTCAGCCCGTTCACTCCGATGGCGGTCTCCGGAGTGATCTGGGTGCCGGAAGAATACAACATCGGCGAAAACCCGGCAGACTACGCCGTTGAATTGGAGATCTACGCCAAGAGCCTTCCCGCCACCTACGGCCAGGACAAGGTGCCGTTCTTCTACGCCCAGCCAAACGCAGGTCTGGTCGAAGGCATCACCATCCCACCCATACCCGGCGCGAAGCAAGTCAGCTTCGACGCATGGCCGAAAAGCCTGAAGGAAACCGCCACCCAAATGGCCGGACAGGTGGAGTAATTGATCCAAAGCGAAACTCCGCCACCCGGACTTTCTCATCGAAAGAACTTCACAACATGACCTGCTCGAAAATTCCCCATTCCGATCGCTCTCGACTCCCAGCCTTCTTTCTTTTCCTGACCGCGTGTCTGATTCCCTTCGGGGCGGCGGCCAAGGTTCCGGATTTCACCAAGGGTGAGGAACTGGTGTCGGTGAACAAAAATCTGAAGATCGCGGACCGTGCCATGGGCCCGACCGGGCTCTGGGGACAGGTTTACTCACGGAAGATGGAGGAGGGTGCGAGCCGGGATGCCCGCCAGTTTCTGATCACCCGCGTGGAACCCGGAAGCCCGGGCGAGGGCATCATGAAGACCGGTGATGTGGTGATCGGCGCTGAAGGCAGGGACTTTGACGACGACGCGCGCAAACTCCTGGCGGTGGCCATCCACAGAGCCGAAGAGACCGATGGTAAACTCTCTCTGAAGATCTGGCGGGATGGAAGCGCTTCCAACCAGACGTTGCAGTTGAAGGTGATGGGAAAATTCGATCCATCCAATCCCTTGAACTGCGCCTACACGGATACGGTGATCGATCAGATGGCCGCCTATGCCATGAAACATATCAAGCTGCCACCGGAGAAGCGCGGCTCGGAGGAAGACATTGTCCCGTTCATGCCGTCGATGTCCGCTCTCGGAATGCTGGCCACCGGCAGGGAGGAATTCATGCCGAAAATCCGCGCTTACGCGCATTGGCTTTGTCGCGATCAAAAGACCGGTGGACCACTCACCTTCGATATCTCCAGCGACGGCAAGCGCGTTTGGAACACATCCTACAACCTGATTTTCCTTGCCGAGTATTATCTGGCCACCGGTGATGCAACCGTGCTTCCCGCGATTGAAACCTTGGGGTTGGGAGCCGCCAGAGGCCAAAGCGGGGTGGGGTCCTACGGCCACCGTTTTGCCAGCCGCAGATCCGATGGCAGCTACAACGGCTCCTTGGAAGGTTATGGGGCGATTAATAACGCCAGCCTGTCAATGTTGTCGGGTCTCGTTCTCGCTTCCAAATGCGGAGTCAAGGATCCCCACCTGACCCAGGCCATCGCCCGCGGAAAACGTTTCTTCGATTTTTTTGTCGGGCACGGCGGCATTCCCTACGGCGATCACTGGGCGGGTACGGATTATTTCGAGAACAACGGCACCTCCGGCCTGACCGCCGTGGCCTACAGCCTGATGGGCGACGATCGCGGCCAGCGGTTCTTTTCCGCCATGGCGGTCGCCTCCGCGCCAACCGGCAGGGAGGAGGGGCACCAGGGATGCTATTGGTCGCACCTCTGGAGCGACCTCGGTGCCGCGCGCTCGGGCGCACAGGGGCTGAATGCCTCGTTACTCGAAACCCGATACCTGCGGACCCTGGAGCGCGGCTGGGACGGGCGGGTCATCGACCCGAGCAACATCGGACCCACCAAATACACCCAGGGCCGAGGCGACGTGACCGGAGAACGCCTGTTGCTCATGTCGCTCGGCCGCAAGAAGATCCACTTCACCGGCAGGGAGATGAAGGTCGAAAGCCCGCTGGAAGGCCAGCCTCTTGCGGATGCACTGGAGGCCGGTCGATTGATCTATCAACCGGAAGCCCGCAAAAGCATGACCGAAGAAGCCATCTTCCGGCTTCTCCGCCATGAGCTGCCGGCCGCCCGCATCATGGCGGCGAAGGCAATGCAGGAACAGAAAGTCAACCAGGTGGATCGCCTCATCGAAATGATCAACGACCCGGACCCGCACGCACGCTACGGGGCATGCAATGCCTTGGCACTGAACGGAGGAAATTCGGAACGCGCTGTGGAATTGATTGTCGAGAGGATGCTCAAGGATGATGACATCCTGTTCCGCTACTTTGCGATCGATGCTCTTTCCTCAGGCAAGGGCAACAGCCAAGGGCTGCACGGTGCCGCCGCGAAGGCGATGCCCGCATTATACAAGCTCGCCTCAGGACCGGTCCCGAACGATCCGCGCGGGCACCTCGCTTGGCGGATCGCCGAAGCGCTTTTCTATCACAAGTATGATCTTTTCAAAAGCCATCCGCCGAAAACCGCTGAGGAGGAGAAAGAGTTGATCACAAGCCTCCGGCACATCCTGCTGAATGAAAACGGCCGGGCCAGGTCATCGATCCCCTTGAAGAATCTGAGCAAGCAACAGCTCGAATCACTCTGGGGCGGCATCTATCAGGCCACCCGCGACAACGCCCCCAGCGGCATCATGTTTTCCAAAGGCGTCCGCATGGGCGGCATGGCCGTCATGGCCGAACACCGTATCAAGGAAGGCCTGGACCTCATGCTCGAACTCTCCAAAGAGCGCATCGATCTGACGGAGGAAAACAAGTGGCTGCCTTGGTTTGCCTACACAATGGTCGCCGTCCTGCCATACTATGGTCGCGACGCGCTCCCTGTCATCGAGGTCATCGAACAATGGCCGGTTCTTGAAGGCCGTGGGAAACAACTCGCCGAAAAACTGCCTGACTTGAAAAAGCAGATCCAGAACGCTCAGAAATACGAACTCATCAGCATCAAGGACTGATTCTCCGCACCATCCCATCATGAAACACATCATCATCGCCACGATTGCTGCGCTATGTTTGAGCCTGCCCCAGGCTTCTGCAGCAGACACCAAAACTACCGATGGGCCACGCCCGCTTGCGATCCAGCTTGGTGCTCCATTCCACGATCACGCCGTCCTGCAGCGCGGGATGAAAGTGCCGGTTTGGGGTTGGACCCAACCGGGCACAAAAGTCACCGTCGAGTTCGCAGGGCAAAAGACATCCGCCACCGCGGGAAAGGACGGCAAGTGGGTGGCTGAACTCAAGGATCTCAAGGCGAGCTTCGAACCCGCCTCACTCGTCATCCAAGAGCAAGGCGGCAAGACGGAAACGCTCGAAGACATTCTTGTCGGTGAGGTATGGCTGGCTTCCGGTCAGTCCAATATGCAGTGGCCCGTCGGGAGAAGTCGCGTGGCTCTGCTGGCGGAAAAACTGAAAGCGACCCATGAAGGTAAGGTGATTCCAATCCGCGAGTTTCAGGTCAACTCAGTGACATCCCAACTCCACCCCATCAAGAAAGCAACCGGATCCTGGAATAGTGGTGATTACGACAACTACAGCGGCATCGCTTTCGCATTTGCTTATCATATCTATCAGAATGTCAAGGTGCCGATCGGCATTCTCAACTGCTCGTTCAGCCAAACTTCGATTCAGGCCTGGATCCCTCGTGAAGGCTTCGCGTCCGCCAAGGATGATTACAGCAAAGAGATCAACCTGACATGCCTACAGACCGACCCGACGACAGCGGAACACAAGGAAGCATGGACCGCCTTCTACCAATCAATGGAGGATCAAATTGCCGATGCCGAAAAAGCGATTGAGAATGGCGAATCGGCGGAAATCATTTCTGCGTCCATTCCCGGAAACCTGAGTTCAAACCGTGATGCCAGCTGGCTGTTCAATGGCCGCTTGAGTCCGGTGGTGCCCTACGCCATCCGCGGTGCGATTTGGAATCAGGGTTATGCCAATATGGGCGAAGGTCTTGCCTACTACAACAATCTGCACAGTCTGATTCGCGGCTGGCGCATCATCTGGGATCAGCCGGAACTGCCTGTTTATTTCCACCAGTTTTACAGCCCTGAAATGAAAGACCTCGGCAAAGAGGATAACAAACCCAGCATTAGCCCATGCGCTGAGATGCGCCTCGGAACCTGGCTGGCCCGTGATATCCCGAACACCGGCATGGCATCGCAAATCGATATCAGCGGTGCCATCCACTACCAGCAGAAGGCGATACCCGGCCAACGACTGGCGCTGCACGCTCTGAAGCACCAGTATGGCCAAAAAGACCTCGTCACCGACGGGCCGATGTTCAAGTCCTACAAGATCGAGGACAATAAAGTCATCATCGAGTTCGACCATGCCATGGGTGGCCTGGTCGTGGCAGGAACCGGCTACCACGCGGTCGAGCGCCACGAGGATTCGACAACGTTTGCCGATCCCAAGGTGATCCCGAACGGGGACGATCAGGTGAAGCTGTTCTTCCTCGCAGGCGAAGACCGCGTCTGGCACCCGGCCAGCATGAAGATCGATGGAGACAAGGTGGTCGTCACCGCCCCAGGCGTCAGCAAGCCCCGCGGTGTTTCCTACGCTACCGGCGAAGTCGGTTGGCAGCCCAACCTTTACAATCAAGCACTGCTGCCCACGACTCCATTCATCTACTTCGATCATAAGATGGTCACCAGTGACACCTGGCCGGATGAAAAACTCAAAATCGCAGGAGAGACCATCGACCCCGGCACGGTGGGTAAAATCAATGAATACCGCAAAATGCCCCTGCTGAGTGTGCAGTTTCGGGATGATGCCGTCTTCCAAGCGGACCAGCCCGTCACGATCTGGGGATCGACACGACTCTATGGAGAATGGGTCAATGAGCCGGAAGAAGGTGACTGCAAGGTGCACTTCGAATTCGGAGACATCAAAAAAGTCATCGATGTGACCCCGGAAATGGCCGAGTGGAAGGTGACTTTGCCACCCATGAAGGCTGGCCCAAAACCCTATACACTGAAGGTGCGGTTCACCATCGACGGAGAATTGGCGCACGAGCGGGTGATCAAGGGCATCGTGTTCGGCGACGTCTGGTGCGTGGTCGCTCCGGTCGGCGAATTCAAACTGCCAGAGGTCAAGCCATCCGGACAGATCGTCCGCATGATACAAAACCAGTCGAACCGTGACGGTCGGGCAGAGCCCAGCCGCTTCAGCATGTGCACCTCACGGACACCACGATACTTGCAGGAAGATGGCACATGGAGCAATCGCCTCGCCGCCTACTGGAAGGACGCGGAAGGACTGGCTGCCGCCCTCGGCAATCACATATCCGCCAAGACCGGTCGTCCAGTTGGCATCATCTACCTGAAGGCCAAGAAAGACGTCCCGATCAAAAACTGGATCGCTCCCAGCTTTCTCAAATACGCCCCGAGTCTGATGGAAGATTACAAGACGGTCGGCAGCCAGTACCCGGATAATCCGAACTATGTCGCCAACGCGCGTCGATACGTCTCGGAGTGGAAGACATTCTGGGGCGAATACATACCAGCCATGATGGAAACGAAAGCCGTTCCAAACGGCAGTCAGTGGGGCTCTTATCCCTCGCCGAAACCCGAGGTGGGCGATTCAACCGCAACCTTCGAATACAATGTTTACATGCACTGCTTCACGCCGACGGCGATGAGTGGGATCGTATTCCTCACCGGCGAGGCCATGGTCGCCGAGGATCAGGGCGCGAACTTCGGGCCCGAGATGGCTGCACTGGTCAAGAGCTTCAAAACCCGTTTCACCCTGTGGCAAGACGACCTGGACATCCCCCTCATCTACACGCTGCCGAATAAGGCATTAGCACCCAAGATCACTGCACCTCAGGAGATGGCGGGGCAGACCACCGCCGTGGAAATCGACGAATGGCTGAAGCTCGACGATGTATTTGATGCCGTGGGTAATCAGCCATTCCAACCCCATTAGGGTAAACTTACTTTCATTCTTTGGCGTGGTCTATTTGGGGCTAGTGGAGATTCTTTGGTTGAAGTCACCCCCTCCATTGAACCAGTCATCTAAAGTTCACCGCGCTGGGTGAAAAAGTAAATTCTCCTTGCGGAAACCAATCGAAACAATGTTCCTACAAGCAACCCACATGATTCTCATCTCAAGATTTCTTCCCATCGTTTACGCCGTTTCCATGAGTGTGTCCTGCGGTGGATCCACCTATGCGGAACCGGCGCAAGAAGCGTCGGCTCCCTCCTTTGCTCTAGGCACGCCATTCATGGATCATGCCGTGCTGCAGCAGGGAATCGTACTTCCCATCTGGGGCACGGCGCCGAAGGGCACGGCGGTTACGGTGGAGTTTGCCGGTCAATCCAAGACGGCGGTGGCTGACGACAAGCACCAATGGCGCACAAGTCTCGATCCGCTGGAAAGTAACAAGCTGACATCCGTCGATGAAAAGCTTGATGGCAAAACGCTCAAGGTCCGTGCCGACATCGCGGGGAATCCGGCGACCATCGAAGTGAATGACCTGCTGGTCGGCGAGGTCTGGCTCTGTTCCGGCCAGTCCAACATGGCCGGGCCGCTGAAGATGGGTCCTTGGCCGCCGGGCACGATCGAAAATGCCAACTATCCATCCCTCCGGCAATGGCGGGACGGGAAATGGATCGTCTGCACGCCGGAAACCTCGCGCGTTTTCTCACGCGTCGCTTTCTGCTTTGCCCGCGAGATCCAGAGTGAGATCAAGGTGCCGATCGGCCTCATCATGGCGGCCACGGGTGGCTCGTCCATCGAGCAGTGGCTGGCAACCGTGCCCAAGAAGGAATTGGTCAGCGATCGGATATGGGCCGGGCTGCAACATCCGGACCGCCGCCGGAATTTCGAAACCTTGATCAAGCCGTTGATCGGTTACGGAATCCGCGGTGCGCTCTGGTATCAAGGTGAGGCGAACGATCGGGAGGGCCCTGAGTATTTCGAGAAAATGAAATTGCTCATCGAGGGCTGGCGCGACTTATGGGGGCAGGGCGACTTCCCGTTTTACTTCGTGCAGATCGCCAGCATCGGCAGCTCCGAGGGTGTTGGTCCGGAAATGGGGGATGGCCGGGCGAAGGTCCGCAACGCCCAACTCGAGGCGATGAAGATCAAGAACACCGGCATGGCGGTGACCATCGACATCGGCGCGGTCAAGGAACACCCGGTCAACAAGTATGATGTCGGACTTCGACTTTCGCGCTGGGCGATGCGCAATCAATATGGCGATGCCGGCTTGGTTCCCAGCGGCCCGATTTACAAAAGCCACAAGGTGGAGGGATCTGCAATCCGTGTGAGCTTCGACCATGCGGAGAACGGCCTGATGCTCGGGATCAAGGAAGGCTATGATCCCGTCAAGCCCACTCCCGGCGCAGACATCCCGTGGCTCTCGATCCAGGCCAGGAATGGCACCTGGCATTGGGCAAAAGGCGAACCGGATGGAGCGGATCTGATCGTTCGCAGTGACGAGGTGAGTGAACCGGTGGCGGTGCGCTACGCCTACACGCAGCATCCCACGGGCTTCAATCTCTACAACAAGGACGGCCTGCCTGCCTCGCCGTTCAGCACCAGTGGATATTGAAGGCATGGGTACGATCCATCCGGGTGCCGGGAACCGGCTCCCGATCGGCCGCGAGAGCACCGGCTGTTTGATAACAAGGAATCTTCCACCGCTTGTCCTCCCGGAAAAACATCCATGGCACTGTAATGATTGGGGACAGCTTCTAAGCACGTATAATAAACCCCTCGTCATCGAGCCGGCAACCATCCGGCAATGCGATGCCATCGGGCGGTGCGGCCGGGCCGTGTACGGTGAGGCGGCCGGTGGTTTCATCACGTTCGATCCGCCAGCCGGGCAGCAGTTTCCCCCATGAACGCGGCTTGTGGCCGGGCTGGGGGGCGAGTCCGGCACCGGCCTGCGGCGGGTGCGGCATCGACATCGCGACGACCGCGCCATCGAGCGCCAGACACGGGCAGTGGCACATGCCGGCGCGCTCGACCGGTTTGAGGGATTTTTCGCTGAAGTCGTAAAACATCAGATGTCCCGCGGTGATCTGGGAATACTTGATGGCATGTCGCAACATGTCGCCGCCCACCCAGATGCCATCGGCCGAGCCATCGAAGTCGTCGTGCACGATCACCGTGGCGCGGAAGAGCATGGGAAACGCCGCGGTCAGTCCGGGAAGTTCCGCCGCGAGGGGATCGCCGCGCAGGACGTGGAACGCCCGCGCGCGCGGCAGTGCGTTGACCATGCCGATTTGGTGGCCGTTGGCCCAGCCGCGGCGGCGCGTGGCGGGATCCGCCGCATTGAATTGCTTCGCGAACGCGCCGGTGCCCGCGGCCTTGCGGGTGGACCATGAGCGCGCGGCGAAGCGGCGCTCCAGAGCCTCGGCGGAGGCGGCGAGCATGCCGTGGCGCACGGTTTCGAATCCGGCTGAGCGCGGCTCCATTTCCCCGCCGTAGGCCACGGTGATGCCGTGGCCGAAACGCCGGGGTTTTTTGCGGAAAAACCGGTTGCGTTCGAAGGAATAGATCGATCCCCACGAGCCGTCCACCCACATCGGGATGACCGGATGGCCGGCCTTTTTCGCGATCACCTCGAAGCCGCGCTGAAGCTGGCACAATGTGCCGGTGCGCGTGAGCTGGCCTTCCGGGAAGAGACAGACGACCTCGCCGTTCTTCAACGCACCGATCACCTCGCGGATCGCCTCCAGCGGGTGATCGCGGCGGATGTTGACGGTGGCGAAAATCGAGGTGAATCCGCGGACCATCCGGTTGGCGGTGAAGGCCTCGTCCATCACGAAACGGACCGGCCGCGGCGAGGCGGCGGAGATGAAAAACGAATCGGCATAACTCACGTGGTTCGGCAACAGCAGCACGCCGCCCTTCGCCGGGAGCCGTTCCGGGTGCGCGGTGCGGACATGATAGATCGCGCGGATCAGCCCCGTGCCGATCACGCGGATGAAATCCGCCGGCAGAACGCGGATGATCAGAATCGCCGCCGCCAGGCAGCAGATCGCGACGAAGATCATCTGGATGCGGAACCCGTCCTGCGCAGTCAATCCGAGCGAGCCGCAGACCCGCTCGATGGCGGCGATGACGATCACCGCGACGATGCCCGCCAGGCAGTCCTGCAGGTTCACCGCCGCCTGCAGTTCGCCGCGCTTGTCGGCCGGATAATTGTCCTGCATCCACGCGTTGAGCGGCGCGAGGAATACGGCGGAGAAAAAGGCGAGCAGTCCCAGGGTTGTTAGAAACCACAGTTCGCGAGGCGCTTCCGCGGCATAGGCCAGCGGGTTCGTTTCCAACAGACTCAGGTAAATCGCCGCCTCGCCCGGCGGGGCGTAAGCGAGCGCCAGCGAGGCACCTGCCATCGCGAGTCCGGCCAGCGGCACCCAGCCGAGTTCGATGCGTCGCCGCAACAGCCATGCGGCGAAGCCGAAACCGGCCGCCATGCCCAGCGAGGCGGCCGCCATGAACATCGACGAAAGCGTGCCGAATCCCTCGGCTCCGCCACTGATTTCCTTGGCGAGTTTCACCGACCACAGATTGATGAATGCGGCGAAGCCCCAGAAAAACGCGATACCCAGCGCGCCGCGGCGCAGCGGTGCCATCCGCCACAACTCACCCAGATGCGCGAAGTGGCTCACCGCCACGCGCGCGGTGAATTTCACGCCGCCCTGCGCCGGCACGCGCGGAATGGCCCACGCCAGCAACAGCGCCGGTGCCGCGCACGCCGCCAATATCAACAGAGGCCCGTAGGCGGCGGTCCACGGATCGCCGGGATGCGTTCCCTGTCCGCGCAGCCGCTCGTCGAACCACCATCCGGCGACGATCTGGCCGGCGAGAATCGCAAGCATCGCCATCATCTGCTGGACGCCGGCGGCCATGCCGAGATGCCGCGAGCCCAACAACTCCTTGTTCATCCCGATCTTGGCCGGACTGAAAAACGCCGACTGCACCGCCAGCAGGAAAAATCCTGTCAATGCCAGCGCGAGGTTCCGCTGCAGCACCGCGAAGCACAACAATCCCAGCACCGCGACTTGCAGGACCGCCGAGCCGAGCATCACGTCGCGCTTGGAAAAGCGGTCGCTGAGCCAGCCGGCGAGCGGAGCGAACAGCACGAAGGGCAGCGCGATCATCAGACCCGCCGCGGATTCCACGTCGAGCTGCCGCCCGCCGCCCAAAGACATCATGTATCCCGTCGCGCCCGCCAGCGGGATCAGGATGAACTGCGCCATCTTGTCGTTGAACGCGTTCTGCGTCTGCTGGACGATCATGCACCAGAAACCGATCCATTGCCGGCGGCCGGGCACATACTCGGGCGAGTGATCGTTCATCGTCGCCCCGAACGCTAGGCGGCCGATCGTGGTGCGGGAAGCGGAAAGCGGGTCATTCCTCCACCGCGAAGTGCTGTTTGGAAAACGCGATCTTGTCCTCCCACGAGGCACCCGGGTGGATGGCATGCTGCAAAACCACCGGATCGAGCCGTGCCATGAGACCCACACCGTTGGCCATTTGGATCGACAGGCCGGGCCGGGCGTTGACCTCGATCATGAGCGGGCCGTGGGTTTCATCCACCATGAGGTCCACCCCGAGGTAACCGAGCCCGGTCATTTCCTGACAAGTGACCGCGATTTCCATGATCCGCTCCCACTGTGGGATCTGCACTCCGATCAGTTCCGCATCGAGATCCGGATGACGGGTGACCGGCCTGCCGTGGTGGACGGCACGCACGGTGCGGCCGATGGCGAGGTCGATGCCGATGCCCAACGCGCCCTGGTGCAGGTTCGCGCGGCCGTCGGACTCGCGGGTGGCGGCGCGCAGCATGGCCATGACCGGGTAGCCGTAGAGCATGACAAGGCGCACGTCCGGCGCGCCCTGATAGGAAATGGCGGTGAGCGCCTTGGCGGGATGGACGCGGTATTCCACGAGCGCCTGGTCGCGCTGGCCGCCGAGGCTGAAGAGGCCGGCGAGGATGTTGGCGACGTGGTGGCGCACCTCGGCCACGGTGAGCGCGCTGCCGCTGGGTTTGAGGTAGCGGCCCTTGGCGTCGCGGCCATCGATGACGAGCACGCCCTTGCCGCCGGATCCGCAGGCGGGCTTGATGACGAATGATGCGTGGTCGGCGAGTTTCTGTTCCAGCCGCGCGGCGTCGCGCGGCGAGCGGATCACGGTGTAGGTTTCCGGCACCGAGAGCCCGTGCGCCTCGGCGAGCGCCTTGGTTTGCAGCTTGTCGTCGACCAGCCGGTAGAGCCGGCGTGGGTTGTTGGGCAGCAGGTAGCGGGCGTTGCGCATGTTGATGCCCACCACGCCGCGCTCGCGGAGTTCGCCGGGCGTGAGCAGCCAGCGGTGCCACCACTTGCGGGGACGGGCATGGATGTTTTCCGGCATGGGCGGCGCGTCAGGATTCGGCGAAGGTCTTGAAGCGGAACAACTCGGACAAGCGGTATCCGGTGTAGCGGCCGATCAGCAGGATGCCCGCCAGCAGCACCAACAACAGCTCGGGAAAATAGAACGCCCAATACTGCACCTGGCCGATTTTCATGAACAGGAACGCCAGCACCGCCACCAACAGCGAGCCGGCCACCTGGATGATGGCGCTGCGTTTTCCCTCCTCTTCCCAGATCAGCGACATCCTCTCGATGGTCCACGCGATGATGATCATCGGAAACAAGGTGACCTGCACGCCCACACTCATGCCGAAGCGGTAGCCGAGCACGCCGAGCAACATCATGAGCAGCGTGACGATCACCACACAGGCCGCCACGCGCGGCACCACCAGCAGGTTCAGGCGCGAGAGCAGGAAGCGGAACCACAGGCCCGCGGCGATCAGCACGCTGAACATGATGAGCCCGCGCGCCAGCGGGATTTCCAGCAGCGCCAGCGCGATGAGCACCGGCATGAAAGTGCCCAGCGTGGCCACGCCGACGATGTTGCGCAGCACCACCACCACGAAGGCGCCCAACGGGATGAGTACCACGTACCGGAACACCGCGCGCTCCGAAAGCGGCAGGCCGAGGATGGTGGAAACCAGCAGCGGCGACTCGCGCAAGTCCGCCAGCGTGGCCATCGGAATGCGCTCGCGCGCCACCGTGAACACCACCCGCGAGCCCTCGCCGCCGGTCACTTCCAGCAGCGGACCGCCGCCGCGGTGCCAAACGAATATCTCGCGTCCGTCGAGCACCGAACCGGGCTTCGCCGGATCACGCACTTTCCAATACGCGCCGTCGAAATACTCGACGAGCGGCAGCGGCGGCTGGCTGCCGGTTTCCCGTTCGTCGAGCTTCACGCCGTAGGCGATGCGCGCGGGCACGCCGGCCATTTGCAGCAGGTCGATGCCCATCTGGAAAATCGCGTTCGGGCCGTATTCGCGGTCGTAATGGCGCTTGAGCACCACGAATTCCTGCGAGGTCACCTCACCTTGGATCTGTTCGAAAATGGCGACGAAGAGCGAGTCCGGATCGTTGGTCAGCGAGGTGGCGCGCGTCACCATGGCCGTGGCCGCCTCCAGCAACTGGCCGGTGAATCCCGGATTGACCGCCTCGACGGCGGCGGCGGGCAGCGGCTCGCCGCCGCTTTTGATGCTCTCCGGAATGCGCAGACGGTAGTAGAGCGCCTGGCTGTCCTCGCGCTCGCTCGCCGACCAGAGGGCGGCGTATTCGCCGATAATGCTCTCGTCGATGTTGTAATGATAGCCGAGCGATCCGGATTCCTGGCCGGCGCGGTTTTCCACGGCCGTGGCCGGCAGCGACAGGCGCGCCTTCACCGCGCGGCCGGTGGCGAGGAAGGAAACGCGCGCCTCGATCTGCCAATCGTGCACCTGTTCGCCGCGCCAGAACGGGATGCCGAGCCGCAGCGTCTTGTAGGCCGCCAAACCGGAACCCACGAGCAGCAGGGCGATCACCGCCACCGCCAGTTTCCACTTGTCACTCATATCGTTGGGAAAACGGTGTCGCGCGCCGGGATCAGCGGAAGACGTTCTTGTCCGCCAGATGCGTGCGGGCCGGGTCCACCCAGCCGAGGTCCTTGAGGCAGTTTCGACCGATCAGCACCGGCGCGAGCATGTTGCTGCGGTTGTTGAGCGTGAACTCGCCGCGCAGCTTGCGGTCGCCGAGTTGATAGGAAAGCCGGACCACTTCGCGCATTTCGGATTCGTCGTTGGGCTCCTTGATGCGGGCCACGCGGACCAGCGGCGCCTCGATCCGCGTCCGCTTCGGCTCTTTGGCGCGGGGGTCGGAAACGATGAAGCGCACCCACTTTTTCCCGTCGCGTTCGTAGAGTTCCTTTTCCTCGGCGTGGATCGAGCTGGTGAGCGCGCCGGTATCGAGCTTGGCGAGCAGTTTTTCCTCCACTCCGTCCACCTGGATGTGCTCGCGCCAGCCGTAAACTCGGACCGGCTCGGGGTTCACGGGAATCGCCACGGCCACGGCGCTCTCGGCATCCTCCTGCGTGGCCGGATCCTCCGCCTCGCCGTTGCCGTTGGCGGGAGTTTCGGTGGTTTTTTCAGCGGTTTTTTCCGCATCGGCGGCCTTTTCGGCGCTTGCCGGCGGCTCGGCCGGTTTGTCCTCGGAAGTCTTCGTTTCAGCCAACGACAAACCCAGCAGGCACGCTGCGAGGAACGGGAAAAGGATGATCGGTTTCAAGCTCACGCGGCCTCACTATCAGCACCCGTCCGCGCCGATTGCAACGGAAATCCCGGCAGACCGCCGCCCGGCAAGCAACCCCCGCAGCCGGATCCGGTTGTAGCGCTGCGCGAGGATGCACGGCAGGTTCGCCGCCAGCGCGTAGGCGAGGATCACCGCGTCCGCCCATGGCGGGTTCCACAGGAAAAACACCGGCACGAAGGCAATGGCACACCAATGGCACAACTCGCCGCGCCACGTCTCGGCGACGAAGCGCCGCAGGTAATCCGGCTCACGGGACTGCAGCGAGCGCTTCGCGAAGCCGCCGCCGAACCAGCCCGCGGCATCCGGCAGGCGGTCTTTCCAGCGCTTCACCTGGAACACCTGCCGCAAAACCCAGAACTCGCCGGGAAACGCTCGCGGCGCACGCCGGAACCACGCCTCCGGCATCCGCGTGAATGCCCATGCCAGTCCGAGCTGGACCAGCGGCCAACCGGCGCAGTTGAGCGCCACGATCCAGACCACCGGCAGCTCAATCGGCATGGATTTCCCTCCCTTTCCAACTGACCTTTTTGCCCGACCGCATCGCCGACCACGCGAACATCCCGAAGAAAAAAGCCAGCGGCACCTGATAGAACATCATGCCCGCCCAGCCGAACGAGCCGAGCCGACGCGCGATCCATGCCAGTTGCGCCACGCACGCCAGCCAGGTGAGCAGGCCGATCCGCCAATCGCCCGCAAGCCACCCCAGCAGCGGCGGCAGCATCAGCCCGGTCATCCACGCCACCACCGTGGCCAGCACGCGCGGCGGCGTCCGCCCCGCACCCGCGGCGAAACCCTTGGTCCAGCCTTCCACCAGCGATGCGAAACCCTCCGGATACATCCGCAAGGCCACCATGCCGCGCCCGGTCACGCCGCGCACCGCGATGCCCGCCGCGCGGAAATTTTCCGACAAATGGAAATTTTCCAGCACCTTGCCGCGCACCGATTCATGACCGCCCGCGCGTTCCAGATCCTCGCGGCCCACCAGCAGGAACTGCCCCGACAAGCCGTCCGGCACCGTGCCCGCGTTCATGCACAGGTTGAAAAACATCGAGAGATCCTCATACGGCCGCTCCACCGCGTGAAACGGCACCACCGAAAGCGCGCCATTCTGATAGACGAACAATACCCGCGACAAACCGCCCGGCTCGAACCACGTGTCCGCATCCATGAAAACGAGCAACTCGCCCGTCGCCGCGCGCGCTCCATGATGTAAGGCCCAGGTTTTCCCACGCCAACCATCCGGCAGTTCGGGGGGGCGGATCACTTTCGCTCCGTGTGCTTCGGCGACTTCCGCCGTGCCATCGGTGGACGCGTCATCCACCACGATCACCTCCAGCTGCTTCACCTCCTGCGCGGCGATCGATCGGAGCAAACGCGGCAAATTGTGCGCCTCGTTACGCGCCGGGATGACGATGGAAACCCGCGCGGCATCCGCACCCACGCCACCGCCGAGCCTGCGGAACATCCGCGCCGCCAGCGCGAAACCGGCCGACCCCAGCAGGGCCCAGATTATCACGAGAGCCACGGTCATGCCGCCGGTTGCGCGTTCACCCGCGCAGGCTGCGCCACGATCCGTGGGTCCGCAACCCGCATTCCGCCGCGGGCTTGCCAAGCGGGCGGAAATCCCGATGGTTCCCGCGATGTTTTCGATTGATCGATTGGAGCCGCGCCTCGCCTGGCTGTCGTTTCCGGGTTTTCTCCGGTATTACGCCATGATGCACGCCCTCGTTTACGTCCTGCAGGTGTTCCAGCCGGGCATTGGCGCGCTGCTGGAGTTCGACCGCACAGCGATCCTTTCCGGCGAGGTCTGGCGGCTGGCCACCTTCCTGTTCGCTTCCTCCGGTTTCGCCGGCATCGGCATGCTCGGCATCCTGTTCTTCTTCTTCATGGTGATGATCGCCTTCCTGATGAACGACGCGCTGGAAAACGCCTGGGGAATTTTCAAAACCAGCCTCTTCCACTACTGCGGCATCGCCGGACTGATCGTCGCCAATTTCCTGTTTCCGAATGCCATGCCCCGCTCCGGGTTCCTGGTCTACGGCACCTCGTTCCTCGCCTTCGCCACGCTGCATCCCCGGCACGAATTCCTGATGTTCCTGATCCTGCCGGTGCAAGTCCGTTTCCTCGCCATGCTTCAGGCCGGGCTGATGCTCTTCTCGGTCCTGTCAAACTGGCTGCTGCTGCCGTTCTATCTGCTGGGCTGCGTCAACTACCTCCTGTGGGCCGGCATCCCCGCGCTGCGCGGCACGGCCCGTGTGATCGAGAGCGCCCACCGCCGCCGCCGCTTCGAATCCGCCAAGGAACCGGCCGACAACGCCTTCCACACCTGCGCCAGCTGCGACCGCACCGACCTCAGCGATCCGGGGCTCGAGTTCCGCGTCGGCCGCGACGGCCGCGAATACTGCCTCGACCACCTGCCAGAATGAGCGAACCGATGATCGAAACCCGGGACCTCCACCGCAGCTACCGCGTGGGGGAAAAATCCATTGAGGTCCTCCATGGCATCGACCTGCGGGTCGAACCCGGCGAGCGCGTGTTCCTCTGCGGCCCGAGCGGTGCCGGCAAGACCACGCTGCTTTACACGCTCGCCGGCCTCGAACGCCCGGAACGCGGCACCGTCCACATCCACGGTGCCGACCTCTACGCCATGGGACGCCGTGAACAAGCCGCCTTCCGCAACCGCGAGATCGGCTATGTGTTTCAAAACTATCATCTCCTGCCGGAACTCACCGCGCTCGAAAACGTCGCCGTCCCGGGTGCCATCGCCGGCCGCGATTCCTCCGCCGCCGCGCTCGCCGCGCTCGACCGCGTGGGCCTCGCCGACCGCGCCGAACACCTGCCCGCCGAACTCTCCGGCGGCGAGCAGCAGCGCGTCGCCATCGCCCGCGCCATTGTCAACGAACCGAAAGTCCTATTCGCCGACGAACCCACCGGCAATCTCGACTCGCGCAACAGCGCGCACGTCATGGAAATCCTCATGACCCTCGCCACCGAGCACGGCGTCACTCTGGTGGTGGTCACCCACGACCTCGGCCTCGCCCGCATGGGCGACCGCACGCTCGTCATCCGGGATGGCTCGATCCATCCCGGCCATCAGGAAACGGCTCAATCCTCCGCCTGATCGGCTTGGCAACAGCCGTCCTTGCAAAACCAGTAAACGCCCGCGGCGATCAAACCCATCGCCACCGCGCCGCCGATCCAGGTGGCGGGCTGGTTCGGGTGCTCGCGCAGGTCGCGAAGGCGCGCCATGCCATGATCTTTGCCGGCGACCAGGCCGCTGCGCGCGGAATCGACGATTTCCCGGGCACCGGTCGGCAGCGTGTGGCGCGCCGTGTGGCTGAGCAGGTGGCGCATGTCGTCGCGCAGCACTGAGATGTCGTCGCCCACTCGCGTGAGCAGATCAACGGCCCGGGGGTCTTTGAGAGAAGGTGTGTTCATGGTTTCTACGGGGGGTTGTGCCCGGAACAATCTATCCGCTTCCGCGGATCGTGCAAGCGACGGTATCGCCACAAGCCAGTGCCGCCGGGGGGACTCGAACCCCCACGGGCCTTGCGGCCCAACGGATTTTAAGTCCGGAGCGTCTACCATTCCGCCACGGCGGCTTGCCGGCGGGCATGGCGGACCAGCCCGGGCGGAGCGCGGCGAGTAAGGCGGAATCGCATGCGAACGTCCAGCATCAGCTCGAAACGGGAGAATTTGACGTTTTTACATCATCATATCCGGATGTGATGATTTGTTTCTTGAAGACCGATGAGATCCGGTGAAAGCTTCCGCCATGCCGCGACACGATCCGACGCAGGAACTCAAACACGCCATGGCCGAGCGCATCCTGGTGCTGGACGGAGCCATGGGCACGACCATCCGCAGCTACGGGCTGACGGAGGCCGACGCGCGCGGGAAGCGTTTCAAGGATTGCGACAAGGACCTGCTCAACAACGGCGACATCCTCAGCCTGACGCGGCCCGATGCGATCGCGGACATTCACCGGCGTTTTTACGAAGCCGGCTCGGACATTTGCGAGACCAACACGTTTTCCGCCACCAGCATCGCGCAGAGCGAGTTTTTCCTGGAGGATCCGCGCGAGAAGGGCGGCCGCAAGGACCCGGACTTTTTCCAGCAAGTGATCGAAAACGGATTCCTCAACGAACTGGCGTGGGAAATGAATCTCGAATCCGCGAAACTTTGCCGCAGGATGGCGGATGAAATCGCGGAGAAAACCGGCCGCCAACGCTACGTCGCCGGGGCCGTCGGACCACTGACCGTTTCGCTCACCAATTCCCCCGACCCGGAGGATCCCGGATTCCGGGTGGTGACATTCGACCAGGTGCTGGAGGCTTACAAACACCAGGTCCGCGCGTTGATCGAGGGCGGCTGCGACATTCTGATGATCGAGACCATCTTCGACTCCCTCAACGCCAAGGCCGCAGCGGTGGCCGTGCAGGAGGTTTATCGCGAACAACACATCCACCTGCCGGTCATACTTTCCGCCGCCGTCGGACGCGGTGGCGAAACGATGATTTCCGCACAAAAGATCGAGGCGTTCTGGAATGCCTTCGCGCATGTCAAACCACTGGCCATCGGACTCAACTGCTCGCTCGGCCCCGACCTGATGCGCCCGCATCTGGAAGAACTTTCCGAATGCGCCACCACCTATGTATCCTGCTATCCCAACGCCGGCCTGCCCAACCCGCTCGCTCCCACCGGTTTCGACCTCGAACCTCACCACATGGCGGACTACATGGCGGGTTTCGCCGACGACGGCCTGCTCAACCTCGCCGGCGGCTGCTGCGGCAACACCCCGGATCACATCGCCGCCATCGCCAGAGGAGTGGAAAACAAAGAACCACGCGTGATTCCTTCGGTGGATGAACATCGGACATCGAACATTTAACGTCCAACATCGAAAGATTAATGAATTCCGAGACAAACGTCATAATGCCAGAAAACAACCCGTTCGATGTTCAATGTTGAACGTTCGATGTTCGATGTTCCCATGAAAACCATACCCCACGCACTCCGTCTCTCCGGCACCGAGGCCTACAACCACACTCCGGACAAGCGGTTCCTGATGATCGGCGAACGCGCCAACGTCGCCGGCTCGCCGCGCTTCGCCAAGCTGGTGCGCGCGGGCGATCTGGAGGCGGCGGTGGAAATCGCCCGCCAGCAGGTGGCCAACGGCGCCAACGTGCTCGACATCTGCTTCGACGACGGCCTGATCGATGGCAAGGCGATGATGGCCCGCTATCTCGACCTGCTGCAGGGCGAGCCGGACGTGGCCAAGGTGCCGCTCATGGTCGATTCCTCGAAGTGGGAGATCCTCGAGGAGGGCCTCAAACACCTGCAAGGGAAAGGCATCGTCAATTCCATCTCGCTCAAGGAGGGCGGGGAGAATTTCAGGGAGCAGGCGCGCCATATCATGAAATACGGCGCGGCGGTGGTGGTGATGGCCTTCGACGAGAACGGCCAGGCCGCGAGTTATGAGGAAAAGATCCGCATCTGCGAGCGCGCCTACCGCATCCTGGTCGATGAGGTCGGCTTCAATCCGGATGATATCATTTTCGATCCCAACATCCTGACGGTCGCCACCGGCATCGAGGAGCACGACAACTACGCGCTCGACTTCATCAACGCGACGCGCTGGATCAAGGAGAACCTGCCCGGCGCGAAGGTCTCCGGCGGGGTTTCCAACATCTCGTTCTCGTTCCGCGGCAACAACGTGGTGCGCGAGGCCATGCACTCCGCCTTCCTCTATCACGCCGGCAAGGCGGGCATGGACATGGGCATCGTCAATGCCGGCATGCTGGAGGTTTACGACGAGATTCCCAAGGAACTGCTGGATCACGTCGAGGACGTCCTGCTCAACCGCCGGCCGGACGCCACCGAGCGCCTGCTCGAACTCGCCGAGCGCTACAAGGGCCAGGACGGCAAGAAGATCGAGGAAGACCTCGCATGGCGCGATGATCCCATCGAAAAACGTCTCGAACACGCGCTGCTCAAGGGCATCGACAAGTTCATCGACGAAGACACCGAGGCGGCCTTGGAAAAATACGGCCGGCCGCTCAAGGTGATCGAAGGCCCGCTGATGGACGGCATGGGCGTGGTCGGCGACCTGTTCGGCGCGGGCAAGATGTTCCTGCCGCAAGTGGTCAAGTCCGCCCGCGTGATGAAGAAGGCCGTGGCCTGGCTGGAACCTTACATGGAGGCGGAAAAAGCGGAATTTCTCGCCGGTGACATCGCCGCGATCAAGGAGAAGGACCCGTCGCTCAGCGATGACGAGGCGCTGCGCCTGGCGGAACGCAGCCGGTCCGCCGGACGTTTCCTGATCGCCACCGTCAAGGGCGACGTCCACGACATCGGCAAGAACATCGTCGGCGTGGTGCTCGCCTGCAACGGCTTCGAGGTCACCGATCTCGGCGTGATGGTCCCCTGCGACAAGATCCTCGACAAGGCCGCCGAGATCGGCGCGGACGTCATCGGCCTGTCCGGCCTGATCACCCCCTCGCTCGACGAGATGGTGCACGTGGCGAAGGAAATGGAAAAGCGCGGCATGAAACAACCGCTTTTGATCGGCGGCGCGACCACCTCCGCCGCCCACACCGCCATCAAGATCGCGGAGCATTACAGCGGTCCGGTCGTTCATGTGCTGGACGCCTCGCGCTCGGTGCCGGTCACCACTTCCCTGCTTTCAGACCGCAGGGAAACCTTCATCGCCGACAACCGCGCCAAGCAGCAGAAGCTGCGCGAAAATTACAACACTGGCCCGAAGAAGGAGACGCTCCCGCTCGAACAGGCGCGCACCGCGGGTCCGCAATATGATTGGGAAAGTTATGTCCCGCCCGTGCCGGCGTTTCTGGATTGCAGAAGCATCACGGCGGATTTGCGCGAACTCACCGATTACATCGACTGGACGCCGTTCTTCCACGCATGGGAGTTGCGCGGCGTGTGGGACCGGGAAAACAAGATGCTCAAGACGAAGAACGCCGAAGGAGCCGCGGAAGCCGCCAAGCTCTATCAGGAAGCGCGGGAATGGATCGATCGCATCATTTCCGAAGACCGGTTTGAGGCGCGTGGCATCCATGGATTCTTCCCGGCGAACCGCGACGGCGACGACATCATCGTCTGGACCGACGAATCCCGCACGACCGAACGCTGCCGGTTCCACACCCTGCGCCAGCAGATCAAAAAAGACTCAGGCAAACCGAACGTGGCTTTGAGCGATTGGGTGGGTGAGGGAAACACGGACTACATCGGCGGCTTCGTCGTCGGCATCCATGGCGCGCATGAGTTCGCGGATGAGTTGGAGAAGCACCACGACCCCTACGGTTCGATCATGGTCAAGGCCATCGCCGACCGCTTCGCGGAGGCATTCGCCGAATTGCTGCATCACCGCGCGCGCATCGAGTGGGGTTTCGAGACGGAAGCGGAACTCACCAAGGACCAGCTCATCCACGAGAACTACCGCGGCATCCGCCCGGCACCGGGCTATCCCGCACAGCCGGACCACACGGAAAAACCGGTCCTTTTCGAGCTGCTGGGCGCGGAGGAGGCCACCGGCGTGACGCTTACCGAGAGTTGCGCCATGCATCCCGGCGCGGCGGTCTGCGGACTTTATTTCTCCCACCCGGAGAGCCACTATTTCGTCATATCCGACCTTCAAAAAGACCAGGTGGAGGATTACGCGCGACGCAAGGGCATGACCGTCGCCGAGATCGAGAAATGGCTGGGTCCGTGGCTGGGCTACACGCCGTGATTTTGCAGGATTCCCACTGGACGCGGTGCATATCCGCCGCCAGCGTTGCCACGCAAACCAAAACACGCTCATGAAAATCACATCCCTCGCCTGCGCCGCGACATTGGCGCTCATCGGAGCAGCGTTCGCAGGCGGCGAAGGCTGGACCTCGGATTTCCCCGCCGCGAAAAAGCAGGCCACCGGGGAAAACAAGGACCTGCTCATGGACTTCACCGGCTCCGACTGGTGCGGCTGGTGCATCAAACTCAAGGACGAGGTCTTCAAGCACGAAGAGTTCAAGAGCGGCGTCAAGGACACGTTCGTTCTGGTCGAGATCGATTTCCCGAAGGACAAGTCGAAGCTGTCCGAAGAGACGCAGGAGCAAAACCGGAAACTCGGCGAGGAATTCGGCGTCGAGGGATACCCGACGATCGTGCTGGCGGATGCCGCCGGGCGTCCTTACGCGACCACCGGCTATCAACCCGGCGGACCGGAGAAATATGTGGCCCACCTCAACGAATTGCGCGGTCGCAAGGCGGCGCGCGACGAGGCGTTCGCGGCAGCGGAAAAACTGGAAGGCCCGGAAAAGGCCAAGGCGCTGATCGAGGCGCTTGAAAAACTGGAACTCAGCGAAAGTGCGGTCTCCAATCATTATTCGGATGTGGTGAAACAGATCAAGGCCGCCGACCCGGAGGACACCACCGGCTTTGCCAAGAACCTCGCCAACCGCCAACGCATCGCGGATTTCCAAAACGAACTCCAGTCCCTGGCCGAAAAAGAGGACATGGCAGGTGCCATGGCGTTGGTGGACAAGACGCTCGCCGAGGGAGGTTTCGAAACCGAGGAAACGCTTCAACTGATGATGACCCGCGCCATCATTTTCGCCGAGCAGGGTAAGTTCGACGATGCACTCAAGGCGGTGGACGAAGCCAAGGCCTTCGCACCCGAGAGCCCGCTGATTCCCGGTATCGATCAATTCAGAGAGCGCCTCGAGGAATCCAGCAAAAAGAAAGACGAAGCGGAAAAGCAGGAAGGCTGACCGGCGGCGATCCGCTCCCGCGCATGCGCATCGAAGTCATCAACACCGGCTCCGAGTTGTTGCTGGGCGGCACGCTCAACACGCATGCCGCGTGGTTCGGCAGGGAGTTGTTCGCGCTCGGCCTGCGCATCGCGCGACAGACGACGGTGCCCGACGGCGAGCCGATCCGCGAGGCGATGGCCGAGGCGGTCGAGCGTGCCGACGTGCTGCTCGTGACCGGCGGGCTCGGCCCGACCAGTGACGACCTCACGCGCGAGATCACGGCGGAGGTGCTGGGAATCGAGCTCATCACCGATGAGGCGGCGCTGCGCTCGATCGGGGACTTTTTCGCCCATCGCGGACGACCGATGGCGCAGGCCAACCTCAAGCAGGCGCTGGTGCCGGTGGGTGCCGATGTGCTCCCGAATCCGAACGGCACCGCACCCGGCGTTTACGTGCCGCCGCGACTCAACGGCCGTTCCAATTGCGCGGTCTTCCTGCTGCCCGGTCCGCCGCGTGAACTCTATCCGATGTTTCACGCCGAGGTGGTCCCGCGGCTGCGGGCGCTTTCCGGCATCGAAATACCGCCGGGCATGCTCACGCTGCGTTTCACCGGCATCGGCGAGAGCGATTTCCATCAGGGGATCGACGACCGGCTGGCACGCATCGCCGGTCTTGAATTCGGCTACTGCGCGCATATCGGCGAAGTGGAACTGCGCCTCATCGGAACGCCGGAGGCGATCGGTGCCGCGAGGAACATCGCCGCGGGAACCTTCCACAAGAACCTCATCAGCGAAGATGGCTCGACGATGGAGGAAACGGTGGTCCGATTGCTGAAACAACAAAGTCTCACGCTCGCCACCGCGGAGAGCTGCACCGGCGGCCTGATCGCCAGCCGCATCACCGACGTGCCGGGCGCGAGCACGGTCTTCACCCAGGGCTTCGTGACCTATGCCAATTCCGCGAAGATAGCGCTTCTGGGCGTTTCCCCGGCCGATCTGGAAACGCACGGCGCGGTCAGCGAACCCGTGGTCCGCCAAATGGCGGAAGGCGCGCTGAAAATCAGTGGTGCGGACGTCGCCGTGGCCATTTCCGGCATCGCCGGACCGGATGGCGGCACGCCGGAAAAACCCGTCGGCACCGCATGGCTCGGGCTGGCGGCGAAAGGTGCGGATACCCAATCCCTGAAAATCCTCCAGCCGCGGAACCGCCACGATTTCAAGCTCGCGGCCAGCCAGGCGTCACTCGAATTGGTCAGGCGGCACCTGCTGTCCACCGGCGGCGGACGGCCGTGATCAATCCCATCACGGTTTTTTCTTAGGTGTCACCAGCACCGGCTTTCTCTCCTCTTTCGGGGCTTCGGACGGATCCAGCGGTATGCGGATCACGAGGCTTTTGTCGAGCAGGCGGGTGCCCTCCGAGGACAACTCCTGCACGCGGTAAACCACGAGTCCGGACTTGCCGTCCGTCATGCGGCCCAGCGCGAAGTTCTCCTTGGTTTTGCCGAGACTGGATTCCTCCTCGAATTTCCACTCCTTGCCGGTCCACGCGCCGAGCATGCTGGCGGCATCGGCATTGATGTCTTCGATGCGTTTCAGCTCGCCGTTGGGCGAGCGGAAGGTGTCGGTTTCCGGCGCGTATCGCAGGGTGGAAAGCGTGCTGGCCCCGCCGGTGGCGGCGATGGTCCAGGTACCGCCGGAGGCCTCGCGCAGAATCAACACCACGTCCTCCATCGGCTTGAACTCGCGCTTGTTCCACAATGCGAGATACTCGTCGTATTCCTCGCGCGTCAGCCCGAGGCGCTCGTCATAGGGCAGCGGCACGCCGGGCTTCGCCTTGGCGCTGTACTCGCGGAACCACTCCCGGTTCTCACGCGCGGCGGCTTCCACCTTGGCCACGAATTTGTCGATTTCGGGCGGTGGCAGCACCATGCCGATCTGACCGCGCACGGGCTCGCCGGGCTTGAGCAGGCCGGAGAAAATATCCGGCACCTCGGCAGCCATGGCGGCGGAAACGATGGCGGAAACGGCGAGTGTGGCAGGGATTTTCATGACGCGGAACGCCCGAAGCTGCCCACACCCGCCATGGAACTCAAGCGGCGAATCACGGCGTGGCCCGCGGTTCGCCTCCGGGAAACATTTCCTCGATCGACGTCTCGACCCGCTCGTCCATCCACCGCTCGAGCGCCGCGCGCATCGGCCGCAGGACATCCGGGCGTTCGGCCGCCACGTCGCGCATGCCGTCGGGATCCGACGCGAGATGGAACAATCCGAAATGCCGCGAACCGTCCACCGCGGGCGTGCAGACGAGTTTCCAATCGCGCGTCGCAAGGCAGCGTTGTTTCGCCTCCACCAGCCGCTCGCGGTATTCAGGTTTGAGCACGAAATGATAGTTATAGCTTTCGTCGATCCGTGTCAGCTCGTCCATCGGCGGCAGCTTCGGCCGCTCGACGCCGGGCACGGTGAATTGGATGAATGGAAATCCGGTCTCGCCATAAAACGGCCGGTGCGCGGGCACCCCGCCGCCATTCAGCCAGGAAGCGAAACTGCGGCCCTCCCATTCCGGCGGCACGGCCACGTCCAGCAGCTCGGCCAGCGTGGGCGCCACATCGATGAGCCTCACCGTTTCCGGCACCACCGCCGGCTCCACGCCCGGCACACGCACGATCATCGGCACGTGGTTGGCATACAATCCGCCGTTGAACGTAAGGCCGTGGCCGAGCGTCACGCCGGGTTCGTAGAGATCGTCGCCGTGGTCCGAGGTCACGATCACGATGGTGTCATCCTTTAGGCCGAGACGGTCGAGCGCGCCGAGGATTTCGCCCACGCAATCGTCGAACAGCCGGGTGCAGCCATCGTAGAGCGCGCGGACCTGGCGGATTTCCTCCGGCGGCAGCGCCTTCCATTTCGATTCCAGGTCGGTGCCGCCGATGAACGCGTCGATGTCGAAGTCCACGCCATTGCGGTTAGGCCCGCGGTAGTCCGGGTCGGAAAACATGCTCACATAAGGTTCCTTGCTGCGATAAGGCAGGTGGTTGCAGGAATAGAACACGTGCCAGAAGAACGGTCGGCCGTCGCGCGCCCGCTCCTCCAGCCCGTCGAGCACCCTCCCGGTCACCACCTCGGGCGTGACGAATTGCGCGAACGAACGGATCTGCGGAAACATCCGGTGACCCAGCGCGTTGTCGAAATACAGCGGGACCACGAAGTGCGCCATCAACACCGCCTGGCTCATGTAGATCTTGAAGTTATCGAAACTCGAAACCGAGATATGCTCGAAGCCCAGCGGCGTCACCTCGTAATAGCCCGCGCACCAGTCGCCGATGGCCGCCGTGTGATAGCCCTTTTCCCGCAGCAACGCCGCCAGTGGCACGGTCCGCCGGTTGGCCGCGTCGACGGTCTCGCGATCCGGATACATCTGGCGTATGCCGTGGGTGTGCGGGTAGGTCGAAGTCATCGTCTGCACGCCGGACTCGATGGTGGAGGCGATGGAAGTGAAACAGCGCTCGAAGATCACGCCCTCGCTGGAGAGCGAGTCGATATTCGGTGATACGCCGGCGGCTGCCGGTCCGTCGCGACGCTCCGGCCGGTGGCCGGCACAACCGAGGCGGTCGCCGCGCAGCGAATCGGAGCCGATCACCAGCACGTTCGGCTGCCTGCCGGAGACCGCCTCGCGCGGTGCCACACGGACCGGAGCCCCGCGCACCATGAACCCCGCCACCGCCAGCATCATCGAACCGGCAATCCACCACGCGGGACGTCCATGGCGGCGGATATGCCATAGCGCCACCGCCGCCAGAAACACCCATGGCAACAGCGTGAATATCACGAACAACGCCGCCGGACGCACCGGCTCGGGAAACTCGAAAATCCGGTAATACCAATGGCCGAACTCCATCTCGTTGAGAAAATACGGACGCGTCATCGTCAACCGCAGCGTGCAGAACGCGTGCAAGGCGGCTGCCACCGCGAAGCCGCGCAAGGCCACCGCCACCGCACCACGGCGGCTTGAGCGCCTCGTCCAGTAGCTCACCACCGGCCGCGCCAGCAGCAGGCCCACCACCGCCAGCACCGCATAAGCCGCGAGCACCCACAGGTTCTGCCGGATGAGGAATCCGAGATACTGATCCCGGGCCAGCGCGCTGAACTTGTTCATCATGCCGCCCGCGGTCCCGGCGAGTTTCCACAGGGAAATGCCATATTGCAGCGCGAGAAACGCCAGCACGCCCGCGACCACCGGCAGCCAGCCGGCCGCAGGATTGTCCGGGGCATCTTGCGGCCGCCGCCCGAATGTTTTGATAAAATCCTTCATTCGCATGTCACGACTCCTTGGGCGGGGAATCCATATAGAGCCATCTCGGACTCATCAGTTTATCGATCACCACACCCCGGCGGGATTGCAGACCGCGCGGGACATTGAGCCGCAGGATCAGGCTGGTCTTGCGGCCGTCGTTGATCTGCAAGTATCTGAAGATCGCAGGCAGGTCCTCGTGATCCCTCGGCAGATATCCGAACAGCGTTTCTTCGGCATCCAATGCGGTGAGCCGGAAACTCATCCACTTGTTGGCATCGGCGAACTCGTGGCTGTAGAAATTGTCCGCCTCCACATAGACACGGAAGTCCATCGGCCGTTCCTCCGGCCGTTTCCGTGCAAATTCGTCCCAAGGCATCGGCTGGTGGCAGACCAATGTCTCCCAATCGACGAGCGGCCGGCCGCTTTGATCGATCTCGATCAACAGGTTGCGCAACTCACCGCTGGCGAGCATCACCGAGGCCATCCAGAAGTTCCCTCGCCGTTCGAGCGTGATCGGCTCCAACGCTCGCAGGGATCGCATCGCTCCGGGCATTTGCGGGTGGCCGGCGTAATAATCGTGGACCAACGGCATCACCCGATCGGGATGACGGATCATGCCCTTCCACCCGCCTGGCTGCCTCGCGGCAAAAAACGCGTTGAGCATTTCCTCGATGCGTCCCACCAGCGCCCGCGCCTCGGCCTCCTCACGCTCCTCGGCGACCAACGCCGATTCCGTTTCCTCGCGAATCGTTTCCGCGACCTCCTCGGATTCGCTTAATCGGACCAGCGACCACACCCCCGCCGCGACAATAGCCAGCGCGATCAACACGAACCATCCCCAAGGGATCGGATGGCGGTAGGACGCTTCCGCGCCCCAGGATTGTTCGGTGGCCTCCGCCGGCGCGGACTCGTCGATCAGCGCCTCGATGCCCGGTTCATGGGTCCGCACATCGATCTCCCGCCGCTCCGGAACGGACAACCTGCGCGGCGCTTCCTCATTCGAAACCGGCCTGCCAAGCCGCACCGGCTGTTCCGGCAGCGCTTCCGCGATTTCGCCCGGCTTCTGCAAACGGATCACCTCGGGCTCCTTTCGGACTTCCTCGTCCACGGGCCTGAGTTCCACCTGTCGTTTTTCCTCGCGCGGCATCTTGCTGCGGCATGAAAGCCGCAAAACTCCATCGACGCAACGCCGGTCTGTCACTACACCTCTCTCACCCCGCCATGCCCGGAGCACGCCGCATCCTCATCGTCACCGCCGCCTTCGGCGAGGGCCACAACAGCGCCGCCCGCAACCTGGCCATCGCGCTCGACGCCGCCGGCGCGCAGACCCGCGTGGCGGACCCCTGCATGCTCGGTGCACCGCGCATCACCGCACTCGTCAACCGCGGCTACCGCCTCGTCACCACGCGTTTCCCACAGCTCTGGGCGCGCATCTACCGCTCCACCGACCGCTGCGATTTCAGCCGCAACCGCTCGCCGCTGATGCGCCTGCCGGAGCGCGCGCTGCAACGTCTCGTGCAGGATTTCCAGCCGGACGCCGTGGTCAGCACCTACCCGCTCTACCCGTATTACATGCCGCGCATCGACTCGAAACTGCCGGTCTTCACCGTGGTCACCGATTCCATCGAAATCAACGCCGCCTGGCTGCGCGCGCCGTCCACCGCATGGCTCGTCACCGATCCCTTCACACGCGACGCCATGATCGGCACCGGACTTGCCGCCGGGCGCATCATCGACACCGGCTTCCCGGTGCATCCGGTGTTCGCCGGCTTGGAAACCATCGGCCCGGACGATCCCTGCGAGCCGTTCCGCATCCTGTATTTCCCGACCGCCCGGCCCGCGCAATTACTCACCCACGCCCGTGCGCTGCTCGCCTCCTCGCCAACCGTGCGCCTCACCATCGTCATGGGCCGCAACACCCGCCGGCTTCTTTCCAAGGCCCGGGAAATCAAAACACAGCACCCCGGCCGCGTGCGGCTCATCGGCTGGACGCGCAAGGTGCCGCGCCTGCTCGCCAGTCACCACCTCGTCGTCGGCAAGGCCGGCGGAGCCACCGTGCACGAAGCCATCGCAGCGCGCTGTCCGATGCTCATCCACCACCTCGTCCCCGGCCAGGAGGAGGGAAACCTGCGGCTGCTCGAAACCCTCGGCGGCGGCGCGCTCGCCGACAAACCGAACCGCCTCACCCATGCCGTCGCCACCCTGCTTTCCGACCACGCCGGCGGCTGGCGCGCCATGAAAGACGCCCTCGCCCGCCACAACCGCGACAACGGCGCCGCCACCGCCGCGGAGTTCATCCTTAACTCAATTTCAAATTTCAAATTTCAAATTTCAAATCCCCCGAAATGACCTTCCTCTTCGACATCGGCCGCGTGCTGCTCGATTTCGACTTCGAGTCTTCGCTCGCCCGCTTGTTGCCGCCGGATTGCGACGACCCGCACCGCCGGCTCTCGCGGCTGTTGGAACGCAAGGACGAGTTCGAAGCAGGCGCGGTCGATCCGGAAAGTTATATCAACTGGGCGCTCGAAGTGCTTGGCAGCGAGGTCGATCACGACGAGTTCCGCGAAGCATGGCAGCAGATTTTCACACCCAACGAACCGATGTGGAGCGAAGTCCGCCGCCTCGCCGGGGAAGGCCACAGGCTGATCCTTTTTTCCAACACCAACGCCATCCACTGCCCGTGGCTGTTCGAAGCATTCCCGGAGTTTTCGCATTTCCACGGAGCCGTGCTTTCGTTCGAAGTCGGGTCCATCAAGCCCCACCCGCCGATCTATCAACATGCGCTCGATGTCCACGGGTTGAATCCCGGCGAAACCCTCTACATCGACGACCTGCCGGAAAACATCGCCACCGGCCGCCAGTTCGGCTTCCAATGCCATCAATACCGCCTCGACGAGCACCCCGCCTTCGAGCAATGGCTCGCATCATTCCCCATCTGAAATCCCCAATTTCAAATATCCAATCTCCAATGTCCCTTCTCACCATCGCCGGCCGCAGCTTCCACTCCCGCCTGTTCCTCGGCACCGGAAAATTCTCCTCGAACGAATCGATGCGCGACGCGCTGGAAGCCAGCGGCACCGAAATCGTCACCGTCGCCCTGCGCCGCGCCGACCTGTCAGGCAGTCACGACCCGCAGGCCGACATACTCGAATACATCGATCCGGAAAAATACCTCCTGCTCGCCAACACCTCCGGCGCGATGAATGCGGAGGAAGCCGTGCGCCTCGCCCGCCTCGCCGCCGCCGCCGGACTGCCGAAGTGGATCAAGCTCGAAATCCATCCCGATCCCACCTGGCTCCTGCCCGATCCCATCGAAACGCTCAAGGCCGCCGAAATCCTCGTCAAGGAAGGCTTCACCGTGCTGCCCTACATCAACGCCGACCCCGTGCTCGCCAAGCGCCTGCAGGAAGCCGGATGCGCCACCGTCATGCCGCTCGGCTCGCCCATCGGCTCCAACCGCGGCATCGCCACCCGCGACCAGATCCGCATCATCATCGAACAGGCCACCGTGCCGGTCGTCGTCGATGCCGGCATCGGCGCGCCCAGCCACGCCGCCGAGGCCATGGAAATGGGTGCCGACGCCGTGCTCGTCAACACCGCCATCGCCATCGCCTCCGATCCGGTGCGCATGGCCCGCGCCTTCCAACAGGCCGTCGCAGCCGGCCGCGAAGCGTTTGAACTCGGCCTCCCCGAAACCCTCGACCACGCCAGCGCCACCAGCCCGCTCACCGGGTTTCTGGGGTGATGGTCTCCGCCGCCCTGATTTCCTCGATCCATCCTTCGTCCGGCAGGGCATAGGGCCGGAAGGTTTCCACGGTGCCGAGGTGTTCGTTGTAAAACAGCGCGCGGTGCAGGCCGAGCGTCGAGGCGGCGGGCGAATCGACCAGGTTCGCCGAGTCGTTGGCGCTCATCTGGAACAGCGCGCGCATCTCGAACTCCGCCATCAGCTTGCGCGGAATCCAGCGGCTGACGTTGTTCCAGGTGTCGGTGGACGCGATGACGTGCATGCCGCAGGGGCCGCCCTCGCCTAACAGATCCGATAACACCTTCGACGGACTGGCCGCGGCGGGTTCGTCGTCCATGGAAAACCTGAAGTCGTCCTCGGGCCGCAGCGCCTTGAAACGCTGGAGGTCCTGCACGACGAGGAAAACTTCCGGCGCGTCCCTGCCGGAAGTGGGCGCGCATTCGGTGAGCGAGGCGGCGAGCGAATTCATCAGTTCCGCAACTTCGGCCGGGCCGCCGATGCGGATTTTGTTAGGTAAAACTTCCGCCAGCCGGTGATACCAGCCCTCGCTCTCGGAAGCGTGGGGATCGAGGATGACGAATTCCGCCTCGCCCGGCGGGTATTGCAGTGCCAGCGCGGCGACCGAGAGCGAGAGCAGCGCGAGCGAGCGCTCGGCGGATTGGCCGACGACCAGCAGGTGGCTGCCGCTCTGGCGCTGGAACACGGCCTCGGTGGGACCCTTGATCGAGTTCGGCGCGCCGAGCCAGGCATGCGCTTTTTTCGGGCGCGCGGTCGGTCGTTCGCGCAGCAGTTTGGCGAACTCCGGGTTGTCGCGCACCTCGGCCGGGGCGTTGCCCTCGAACACGATCGGCGTCCTGGTTTCACCGCCGCTTGCCTTCGCGCGTGCGGCCACTTCATCGAGCACCTCGTCGCGTTCGTCCTCGGGCAGCCAGACGATCTGGAACGGGCTGTTCGCCGCCACCGCTCCGGCCTGGTCGTTGTAAATCCCCTCGCCCGGCCGCGTGAGCATGCGCGGCGCGGGATTGTCCTCGTCCATGATCAGGTGGGCGTCGGTCTCGTTGCATTGCAGCGCGACGCGGATGACCATCTGCCCGAGCGTGGCACGCGCCAGCGTGTAGGCACCGCCGAGCGTTTGCGAACCGAGTATCACATGGATGCCGAAAGCGCGGCCCTGCCTCACCACGCGGTCTAACAGCAGCGAGGCCTCCTGCGCCACGGCGTCGTCCTCGGTGAAAAATTCCTGGAACTCGTCGATGAGCAGCAACGTGCGCGGCATCGGCTGTGCACCGGACGTGCGGCGGTAGCCGGGAAGATCCTGCGAGCCCGCCTTGCGGAAAAGCTCGCCGCGGCGCTTCAGCTCGGCGTCCACGCGTTGCAGCACGGAAAGCGCGAACTCGCGGTCGCTCTCGATCGCCACCACCCGCGCGTGCGGCAGTTTCTTCTCGGCATAGCACTTGAACTCCACACCCTTCTTGAAATCGACGAGATAGAACTCGACCTGATCCGGCGACGCCCAGCGCGCGAGATTGGTGATGATGACATGAAACAAGGTGGACTTGCCGGAGCCGGTCTTGCCGGCGACCAGCACATGTTGCTTGGTGCCTTTGCCGATGGCGAGCATCTGGAGTTTCTTCGCGCCGGTGCGGCCCACCGGCACGCGCAGTTCGTCGCCGGTATCGAGCGACCATTCCTCACCCGGCGGCGGGGCGACTTGGGCGAAGGGCACTTCCACGCGGTTCGAGTCCACGCTGGCGCGGCCGATGCGGTGGACGAGCGTCACCGAGTCCTGCATCGAGGGCGGCGGATCGAAAACGATCACATCGGCTCCCTGCGGCGCGCCGACGAGATGGAACACGCCGTTTTTCAAAGTCACGCGATGGCACACGCGCTGGAGTTCCCCGGCCAGCGCGGCGTCGGGCATTTCCTGGCGCGTGTCGCGGTGGATGAGCAGATGCACGCCGCAGCGCGCGCCGCTGGCCGCGATGGAACGCAGACGTTTCGCGGCCGACTCGCTGAAGCCCGATGGAAATCCGGCAATGACGAGAAAACGCGATTTTTCCGCGATGGTTCCGGCCTGTTCGTTGTAGGCGCGGATGTCCGGATACTCGTCGCGCAGATACATCTGGATCACTTTCTCGATGTGCTCCTTGATCTCGGCGAGCCGTTCCTCGATGTGCGTGGACTGCGTCCAGATGCGGCTGGTGATGAGTGTTTCCTCGTAGTCGGCCAGATGCATCAGGCCGGAGAAATCCTTGCCGAGTCCCACGGGGTCGATGAACAGGAACGAGGCGCGTCCCGGCGGATGCGAGGCGATCAGGCGCAACGCCACCGCATGCAACGCGCGCGCCGCGGCGCCGTCGTCCGGGCCGTCGGTTTCGATCAACAGCGATCCGTCGTATGGAAACCCGAGCGCGAACGGCGCGTGGACGCGGCCATGGCCTGTTAGAGGAAACGATTCGTCCGCGGGCAGTCCGCCGGCGAGCCGGGCGGCATCCAACTCCACGCTGCCAACGCGCACGGCATCCGGCGCATCGGACGGCGGCTCCCATGACTCGCAAACCGCTTCCGTCCATTCGGGAAACGCCTCGCGCGACGCTTGATCGAGCGCCGGGATGCGTTCGAAAGAAGGCGCGGCATCGGCATTCCACGCGGCGGCGAGTCGATCGATTTCCGCCCGCGCCTCCGCCTCGATGACGGCGCGCTCCGCGGCTTGTTTTTCCTCGAAGGCGGCGAGGCGCTCCTCGGATTCGGCGCGGGCGGCGTTCAAGGCGGCATCGCGTCCCGCTTCCGCCGCGGCGAGACGTTTCTGATAGAGTCGCTCCAGTCTGGCGGGAATGGCGGCGAGGCGGGCATCGAGCCGTTTCTGTCCCTCGCTGATCCGCGTCCGCCATTCCGCGCCGGATTCCTGGAACACCTCGCTGAGGTCTTGTTTTTCCCCGGCCTCGGCCTGGCGGATGGATTCCTCGACCGCGGCGAACCTCGCGGCGGACAATTCCAGGGCGCGGGCTTCGAGGGTTCTGGCGTTGGCAAGCAAGGCGGCGGCGCGCTTGATGATTGGCAGCGACAACACGAAGGCCAGCGCCCACACTCCTAACAGAACGGTCCACGAAACCGCCAGCGAGGGCATGACACTTGAAAGCCCGCCGCCACCGGCGCGCAATCCGAGCCATAGATGGATCGCGAGAATGACCGCCGCGAGCGCCCACAGCGGAATGAAGCGGAAAAACAACGCCAGCGGCTTCCGCCCGGCCTCGTCGGCGGCGGTGTGCGCGGCATCGAGCTTTTCTAACAGAGCCGTGCGCGCTTGCTCCGGCGTATTATGATTTTCCACCTCGGAAAAACCGCGCTTGCGGCCTTCGAACCACGAAGCGATGACCGGTTTGAACGTGCGGCATGACGAAAGCAGCGTGGCGCGGATTTCGCGGCGCGCGGCGCGGTCGTTCATCAGGTCCTGCTGGAAGGCGGCATGAACCGCGGCCGCGCGATCCAGTTCCTGCTGGCGCGTCTGGCGGCGCACGAGAATGTCGCCATGCACGCTGCCGATGCGCCGGTCCTTCATTTCCTGCATCCGGCGCGCGAGCGACGATTTGCTGGCGTGATAGGCATGCTGCACCCGCCCGGTTCTCGCGTCGGCCTGTGCCTGCAGGTTTTCGGCGGCGGCATTGAACTCCTCGTGAATGGCCCGCACCCGTTCGTCGAGCCGGACATTTTCGATTTCCGCGAACTGCTGCGCCGCACGGCGCAGTGCGGTGAGTTTCTCCGCCTTCGCCTTGAGCACCGCCTTCTCCGCCTCGGCCGTCGAGGCGATGGCGGATTTCACATGCTCGATGCGCTCGCGCATCGAGCGGGGGTCGATGGAGTCATTCGCAGTCTGCATGAACTTTTTCCAATAGTTGATCGAGTTCCTCGAGCGTGCGGATGGCCGCGCCGACCGTTTCCTTCACTTCTGATAGATAAGTCTCCTCGAATTCCGCCGCCTTCTGGTCGCGCCAGGACCGGCGGGCCTCGTCCCAGCGGCCCAGCAACTGGCGGGTGGCCTGCGCGAGCTGCGCGCGGCTGCCGGCGGTGCTCACGACGCGCCTCCCTCCACGGATTCATCACCGGTCACCGCGGGCGCGGCGGGCGCGGCGGGCTTCGGCGCGGGGCCTTTTTCGGCGTAGGCCTGGAGCGCCTTGATCGACTCGTCGAGCGTGTGGATGCCATCCGGCAGGTGCTTGCTCACTATGAAAAACGCGGGACTCAGCCGCCGCACGAGCGGCGTGACGCGGTTGTCATAATGCATGCGCCAGCGCTTGAGGACATGCAGTTTCTCCTCGGCTTCCACGGCGCGCCGTTTCGCCTTGGTCACCGCCATCTTGAGCGCGGCGTGGCTTTCATCCGCCCGGATGATGCCCGCGTTGTACAAGTCCGCCTCCGCCTGTTCGAGTTGTTTGGTCCGCAGTTTCATCTGCCGCGTCCAGTAGGTCGTGCGGTCGCCATCGAGCCAGTTGCGCGTGCGCCGCACCTCGCCCTCGGCGTCCTCCAGCGCGACACGGGCGTTCTCCACGAACCGGATCAAATCCGCGCGAAACGCCTCAAGCGCGTCGATCGATGAAACATTGGCGTGCTCGGACATGATTCGTTTCAGCGCTGGTCGAGGTATTGCTGGATGCGCTCCGCCTTGCGCAGCAGGTAGGGAGTGTGGCGTTCCGAGGCTTCCAGAAACGACTTCACCGATTTCATCATCTGGGTGAACTCGGAGGCGAATTTCTCCTGCTCCTGGTCCTGCCAGGTGTCGCCCAGCGCGGTGAAGCGCGCCATGAGCGCGGCGGTGCGCTCGCGCAGGTCGCCGTTGAAGCGCTTCAACTCCGCGGCGAAGCGCCGCACTTCCTCGGGATCGATGATGGCTTGTGACATGGCGGGGACGGGGGCTTTTTCACGCGCTCCTTGCTGGGGATATCAGACGCCCGATCCGGCCCGATGCCAAACGCAAAAGCCGCGCTCACACGGGAACAGTTCAAAAAGGCACGGAGCGGCGAAACGTGTTCGCCGTGTGGATGTAATGACGATGGGAATACCCGATGGACCGGAAATCGGCACTCATCCGCATGGGCGGACATGTTCCGCCCCTCCTTGGACACCCATGACAGCACTCAGCCAAACGCCTTCAAAAACCCCACCTCGATGGCGAGTTGCTCGGAGGCGTTGGTTTCGAGCGTGCGGCGCAGCGAGTCGAGGGCGGCCATGCGTTGCAGCAAACGCGTTTCGCTTTCGGCCTCGGCGATGTGCTTCAAGGATGGCGCGGTATCGGGGAAATCGAGTCCGCCGGAGCCGGTTTTCATCCGCAGCAAATCGGCCATCCACGCCATCAGCAGGTCGAACAGGCGCGCGCGCGCGTCGAGGTATTCGGCCTCGGCGGCGGCCTTGTGAAAATCCTCGCGCTCCTTGAGCCATGAGCCATCGGTGGCGTCCTTGTAGGCGGCGATCTCCTCCTTTTCCGCGGCCTTGGCGGCGGCATTGGCGGCCTCGCGGTTGTGGGCGAGAAAGCCGGTGAAGGCGGTCTTGAGATGCATCGCGGCGACCGGCGTGCCGAATCCGCGTTTCGCCGCGTGGTTGAGCGAGGCCACCAGTTCCGCGCCGCCGTTTTCCAACAGCGGCCGGCCGCCGAGCAACGGCAGTTTCACACAGCGCGAGAGAATGGTCGGCAGCAGGCGCTGGGGATTGGCTGTGAGAAGGAGCAGCAGCGTGTTGTTGGGAGGTTCCTCCAGCGTCTTGAGAAACGCGTTCGCAGCCTGGTCGTTCATGCGGTCGGCCTCGACGATCACGCCCACCTTGAACTGCCCGCCAGGCGCGGCGAGGTGCAGCGTGTGCTCGAGGGCGCGCATTTCGTCCACGCCGATGCGGCGCGATTTCATGCGCGGACGGATCACCCGCACCCAGCCGCTTTCCAGTTCGCCCAGCGGCGGGGTTTCCACCTTCACCGGCTCGCCGAAGAGATCGTTGCCGGCCGCTTCCCCTGCCCCATTGACGAGTTGGATGATGCGCGCCGCGAGGTGTTCCTTGCCCGCGCCGTGTGCGCCACTGACCAGAAACGCATGCGCCAACCGCCCGCGTCCATGCGCGGCGGCGATCAATTCATAGGCATGCTCGGCAGTGTAGGCCATGCGCGGGGCATCGTCGCGACGCGCTCCGTCATGACAATCCGAAATCCGCCAAACATGGCTCATCAGCCCCCAACTTGACGCACGTCTAAAATCACGCTAAATACACGTATGCGAAGCAAGCTGACCTTGTCTCTCCCGGAAAAGACGATTCTTGAAGCCAAGCGGATCGCGAAAGTCCGCCGGACAACGGTCTCGGCTCTTTTCGAGGCCTCACTCGATCAGTGGCGCACCGCGCTGGGCGGAAAGCGCCAGTCCAACGCGCTGAAGGAGAACGCAATGGCGGATCTCATTGGTGCCTTCCGCCCGCAAGACGCATTCGACACCCGCTCCGCACACATCCGCCGCAAACATGGATAGGCTGTTTTTCGACACCAATGTGCTCCTTGATGTGTTGGAGGAGCGCGCGCCCTGGTTTCCGGAGTCGGCGGCATGCCTTGCGCTGGCGCGGAAGGGCAGCTGTGTCGGTGCCTTGTCGGCGATCTCCTTGTCCGATATCGCCTACATCCAACGCAAGACGGATTCCGACACCATTTATGACGTTTACACGCGCCTGCTCGAATTTCTTGAAATCGCACCGCTGGACGACACCGGGGTGCGCAAAGCGATCGGCCGACGCTTGCCGGATATCGAGGATGGTTTTCAATTGGAGTCGGCCGTCCATTGGCAGGCCAGCCATTTGATCACCCGCAATACCAAGGACTTCCCCTCTGATCGTCCGCTTGCGGTCGTCTCGCCTGCGGATTATCTCGAAATGCGGGAAAATTGATGCGGTCCCGGCGGTTCGGATTTCGCATGATTCGTGGTTTGAATTTCCACCACATGAACCCACGCTGCGCCGGTGATCGCGCGGGTGTTGATCGATGGCCCTTCCGAGCTGGTGTTCGACTACGCCGTGCCCGCGGCGCTGGACGTGCGCGCCGGCTGCCGCGTGCGGGTCCCGCTGCGCCGGCAATCGGCCACCGGCACCGTGCTCTCGCTGGCGGAGGCGGTGCAGACGGATTTCGCGATGCGCGAACTCGAATCGCTGATCGACCCCGAACCGCTCGTCACTCCCGTGCTTCTGAAAATGGGCGAATGGATCGCCGGCTACTACGGCTGCGGCATCGAGGCGGTGATCCGCGCGCTGTTGCCGGAGTCGGTGCGCTCCGAGGAAAATTCCGCCAAGACCCGCCGCGTGGCGGTGCTCGATGCCGCACCCGACGAGGCCGCCATGGAAAAACTCGCCAAACGCGCGTCGCGCCAGCATGCCATCCTCACCCTGCTCGCCCACGCGCCGGACATGCGGCTGCCGGTTTCCGACCTCGGCGACGGCGCGGCCACCTCGCTCAAGAGCCTGGAAAAAGCCGGCCTGCTGCGCATCGAGCAGGAAGACGTGCGCCGCGACCCCGAGGCCGATGGCGTGGACGAGGTGGTCGAATCCCAACCACTCGCCCTGAACGAAGCGCAGCAGCACGCGCTCGACGCGGTGCTGGAAAGCATGACTTCGGAAAAACCCAGGCCCATCCTGCTGTTAGGAGTCACCGGATCGGGAAAAACCGAAGTCTATCTCCAAGCCGCGCGCCAAGTGATCGACTCCGGAAAAACCGTGCTCGTGCTGGTGCCGGAAATTTCGCTCACCCCGCAGACGGTGCGGCGTTTCAAGGCGCGTTTCGCCGCGATGCAGGACCAGGTGGCGGTGTTGCACTCGCATTTATCGCAAGGCGAGCGTTTCGACGAATGGCACCGCATCCGCAAGGGCAAGGCGCGCATCGTCATCGGCGCGCGCTCGGCGGTGTTCGCTCCCCTGCCCGACCTCGGGCTGATCCTCGTCGATGAGGAACACGAGAACACCTACAAGCAGGAAAGCGTGCCGCGCTATCATGGCCGCGATGTGGCGGTGCTGCGCGCCTCGCTGGAAGGCTGTGCCATCGTGCTCGGCTCCGCCACGCCGTCGCTCGAATCATGGCATAACTCGCAGACCGGGAAATATCAACTCCTGCGCCTCGACCAGCGCGCCGACAACCAGTCGATGCCGCTCGTCCGCGTGGTGGACATGCGGCAGGAGGCGCAGAAGCACAAGGGCGGCCCCGCCGTGCTCTCGGAAAAACTCCGCGTCTCGCTCGAACGCCGGCTCGAAAACGGCGAGCAGTCGATCCTGTTCCTCAACCGCCGCGGCTTCGCCCGCTCACTGCAATGCCCGCAATGCGGCCACGTCTGCACATGCCCGCATTGCTCGGTGGCGCTCACCTATCACCGCACCGACGAACGCCTCGTCTGCCACGTCTGCGGCCATCAGGCGATCGTCCCGCGCAAGTGCCCGGAGTGCAGGGACCCTGCCATTATCCTGCAAGGCTATGGCACGCAGAAGGTCGAGGAAATCATGGCCAAGGTCCTGCCCGCCGCCAAGATCGCCCGCATCGATGCCGATGCCATGCGCCGCAAACACGCGCTGCGCGACACGCTCAACGCCTTCAAGTCGCGCAAGATCGACATCCTCATCGGCACCCAGATGATCGCCAAGGGACTGCATTTCCCCAACGTCACGCTAGTCGGCATCCTCAACGCCGACCTCAGCCTGCACATTCCCGATTTCCGCGCCGGCGAGCGCACCTTCCAGCTCATCACCCAGGTCGCCGGCCGCGCCGGCCGCGGCGACCTCGAAGGCGAGGTCATCGTCCAAACCTTCACCCCGCACTCGCCGTCCATTCAATACGCCCGCCGCCACGACTTCGACGGCTTCGCCGAGCAGGAAATGGAATTCCGCCGGCAATTCGGCTTCCCGCCCTTCGGCCATTGCGCCGTCCTGACAAGCCGCTCGACCCACGAACGCCGCGCCGAGTTCACGCTCCAGACGCTACACCTCCGCCTTCAGGAAAACCTGCCGCCCGGCATCCAACTCGGCGAACCCCTGCCCTCGCCGCTCGTCAAAGCCCACGGCCAGTTCCGGTTCCAACTCGTGCTCCGCTCGCCGCAGGCCCGGCCACTCACGCGCCATGTCCAATCGGTCCTCGCAAGAACCACCCTGCCGGAGGATGTGACGGTGGTGTTCGACATAGATGCGTTCGGGTTTGCGTGAGGGCACGTCAATGCTTATCGTTTATAAGCTCATCAATGAGATCATTTAATGATTTTTCATTGATTTCATTCAAATCATTTCTGGCTTGCTGTTTCTCATCTGGAGTTATTGCAATACAATATTCACCCCATATTTTATCAGCATTTTTTTCATGGGCCACCATGATCGATTTAAAATCGTGACTAGCAGTTCGTCCGGATCCAACCAATTCTTCAAAATCATTTTTTACCTGATCAAATTTAGCCTCCGCTTCAGCTGTCTTTACTTTTGCTTCTTGATACTCGATTTTTCTCAATTCGGTTTCACCTGATGTTGTTTGCTGGCGTAAGCTGTTTTTTGCATCATCCTCAGACAACATCCAAAAATATAAGTTTCTCTGATAGAACAGCCACTGCTTCGTCTGAGCTTTCAAATCATTTTCGAATTTATTTTGCAATTCCATCTCTGTTGGCTTGGGAGAATATCCGGTTTCTGAGAATGGATCTGGCTCCATTCCCTCTGGGATATTAGTAGAATTCTCGATCTTTTCGCATGAAGCTTGGAACAAAGATAACAAAGTAACTGAAATGACGAATATGGTTTTCATTAGATTGGGAAAGGGTAGCGGTGCATCGTTTAGAATATGCTATAAACGTTCAAATTTCTAACAGCATCTCCGGCCGCACGATCACTTTTTCCTGCGTTGTAGCCGAGAGATTCCATAAATAGCCTTGAATTGGCAGATGTTGGGAGTGGGGAGCGCATGGCATGATCCGGTTGAAATTACCGCTATGTGATAGGCGATTCGCTCCGGCATGGCGAGCGGAAAAAGATCGCGATGGGCATCGCGGCATGGCGGATTGTGGCACGATGCGGGCGCACCTGGGAACGGAGCGCCGGATGTTCCGGGATGCCGCGGGCCTCTCTGCGACCTCTCCGAGGTCGGATTTTCGACGGGGGCCGGGGTTCCCGGGGTTTTCACCCGCTGCGCGGGCTCGACCCCGGGCTAATTTCTTTGATCCCTAACGGGATCGGGAGATGGCCCCCGTGATTCCCGCGCAGGAAACCGCCAGAAGCACCTCGGAGAGGTGCCAAACATTAGCGCGGGGTCGAGGCGCGCCGCGCCGAACACCCCGGGACAACTCGCCCGCAAAGATCCCGCATCCCGGCAGGGATGCCGGAAAGCGGCATGACAGGGCATGACGTCCCATCCACCATCCCATCATGGCCTCCACCTATCCGAGCCTGCATTATCACATCGTGTTCGGCACGAAGGACCGTATGCCAAGGATCGATACCTCATGGCGGCCGCGTCTGCATGAACACCTTGGCGGCACGGTTCACGGTTTGGGAGGCATCCCCGAAGCGATCGGCGGCGTGACCGATCTCATCCATTTGCTGGCGGGCCTGAAGGCCACCCATTGCCTGGCGGATTTCGTGAGCGAAAACCGTGACCTGCAGACCGCGTGCAAATTGCCGGGCCGACTGTGCGAAAGAATGCGGACATTTTACGCGTCGAATTGTGTAATTGTTTGAAAGCACCCACCGAACCATGAAACCCACCCGATTCCTCCCCGCCCTGATCGCCTTGACGATGCCGCTGGCCGCCGCCGAACCGGAAGGCGGCATGTTCGCGCATGAAACCGCCGCGCAGCGCGACGCGCGGATGGAATGGTGGCGCGACGCGCGCTTCGGCATGTTCATCCACTGGGGGCTGTATGCGGTCCCGGCGGGCGAGTGGAACGGCGAAACGAAACACGCCGAGTGGATCCGCGACACCGCGAAAATCCCGCTGGAAACCTACAACCGATTCCTCACGCAATTCAACCCGGTGGAATTCGACGCCGACGCGTGGGCGCGGATGGCCAAGGAGGCCGGCATGAAATACGTGGTGATCACCAGCAAGCACCACGACGGTTTCTGCCTCTGGCCGAGCGCAACCACCGGATTCGACGTCGAATCCACGCCGTTCAAGCGCGACATCATGGGCGAACTGAAGGCCGCCTGCGACAAACACGGGCTGGTGTTCTGCATGTATCACTCGATCATGGACTGGCACCACCCGGACTACCTGCCACGGCGCAAATGGGAAAAGGACCGGCCGACCGAGGGAGCGGACTACGACCGATACGTCACCTACATGAAGGCACAGCTCAAGGAGTTGATCGAACGCTACGAGCCCGGCGTGCTGTGGTTCGACGGCGAGTGGGAGGACACGTGGACCCACGAGATGGGCAAGGACCTCTACGAATACGTCCGCGGCCTCAAGCCGGACATCATTATCAACAACCGCGTGGACAAGGGCCGCAGGGGCATGCAGGGAATGACCAGGGACGACAAGTTCCGCGGCGACTTCGGCACTCCGGAACAGGAAATCCCCGCGACCGGCATGCCCGGAGTGGACTGGGAGTCCTGCATGACCATGAACCGCCACTGGGGATTCAACAAGAACGACAACGATTTCAAGAGCACCGAGGACCTGGTGCGCAAGTTGATCGACATCGCCAGCAAGGGCGGCAATTTCCTGCTCAACATCGGCCCCAAGGCGGACGGCACGTTTCCGCAGGAGTCGATCGACCGCCTCGCCGAAATCGGCCGCTGGATGAAGGCGAACGGCGAGGCGGTTTACGGCACCACCGCCAGCCCGGTCGGCGCGGTGGCTTGGGGACGCGTGACGGCCAAGGAGGGTGCCGACCGCTCGAAACTCTATCTGCATGTGTTCGACTGGCCGGAGGATGGCAAGCTGTCCGTGCCCGAGATCGGCAACGATATCGTGTCCGCCCGGCTGTTGGACGGTGGCGACGCACTCGATGTCTCCACGGATGGCAAATCGGTCGTCGTCAAGCTGCCGGCCACCGCGCCGGACCCGATCAGCAGCACGGTGGTGCTCGAAATCAAAGGAGCGCCGAGGATTGGGAAATGACGAGTCAGCGGATCCGCCACAGGCGCAGCGCCGCCACGATTCCCGCGACGCACATCACGAGGTAGAGCCCGAGCGAGGCGAGGGGCGACCATGCCTGCAACGGGGAATGCACCAGGCCGGTCAGCAGGATGAGCACCGCGATCAGCGTGTTTGACGCCGATACGTAATCGGTGCGGCGGTCCCCCTCCACGGCATCCACCACCCAGGTCTTGCGGCCCATGCGGACGCCGGCGTAGCCGATGTTGAACAGCAGGAACACCGCCGGCCAGATCCAGACCCGCGCGCCCCACTCGGGAAACCGCAAGGCAAGCAGCATGGCGGCGAGACCGGCGAGGGTCGCCACACCGCCACCCGCGGCCATCGACCACTCGCCGGAGCGGTCAGCAAGCCGGCCCCAAAGAAACGAACTGGTGGCGCTGGCAATGCCGGCCGCGACGATGAACCCGACCAGCGAGGTCAGCCGCCCGCCCGCCTGCTGACCGAGCACCACCAGCAGGGGCGATGCCAACGCGGTGCCCAACAGCAGCGCCCGGGCGATGACGAAGGTCCGGAACTTCCGATCCTCGCGGACCAGCCGCAAGCGGTCCCGCCAGCCGTCGCTTGAGCCTCCGGTCTGCGGCTCGGCACCGGGCTCCCCGACCCGCGAATAGAACGCGGCCCCCAGCACCCACAGCAGCGAGGCGGCGAGCACCAGCCAGGCGAGAAAAACCGGCGCTTCCCGATCCCGGAACAGGATCAAGCCCACGGCGGCGGCGGCCGAAAGCAGGCCTGAAATCGAGTTCGACATGCCCCCGACCCGTCCCCGGAACCCTTTCGGCACACTGCGCCCAAGCACATCCTTGGAGCTGATCGAGCAGAACGAGCGCGCCACCGCGAACAGCGCGACCGCCGCGAGAACCAGCCACGCCGCGGCGGAGGGCGGCAGCAGCAGCGCCCCGCCGCCCATCACGGCGATCGCCGCCGCCTGGACCAGCGCTCCCGCAACAAACACGCGTTTCCGTTTGCGGGCGCGCTTGACGAAATCCGAGACAAACAACTGCGGCAGCATCGAACCCGCCTCGCGCACCGGCACCAGCAACGAAAGCAGGGCTCCCGGCGCCCCCATCGCCGACAGCATCCAGGTCAGCACCGTTTTGGGATTGGTGAGCGCGTCGCCGAGCTTGGTCATGCTCTGCCCCGCGACAATCCATGCGGCCGCGCGTTTCTGCTGTGGATCAAGGGCACCCATCGGCGCGGGCAGCGTAGCGGGTATCCGCCAAAAGCAAATTCCTAACAGCCATCCGCCGTTGGACACCCCGCTGGTGCCGCGCTATGGATGATGTACATGTTCCGATTCTTACCCTGGAAATTCTTCGTCAAGCACGCGGCACGTCGTTTTGGCGTGATCGATCCGGCGACCTTCGTGGCCCGGATCCGGCGTTTCGCCCAGCCGTCGGAGGTCGCCGAGCCGCTGGAGCTGCTGCGCGCCGGCATCGTCTTCCACGCCCGCGGGCTGGTGAACTCCAAGGCGATCCAGCACAATCTCGACTGGGTCTGGCCCTACTGGGTCGAGCGGCAGTTCAATCCCGATGACCCGTCGTTCGTTCCGCGCGCGTTCTCGTTCAGCCACATCAACCTCACCCACCGCAACTGGACGGCGGTCGGTGAGCCGTCGCTGCCGGTCTATCCGATCGTCGATCCCCGGGGCCTGGTGACGCCGCTGCACGACGGCTGGTCGCTGGACTTCTGGATCGTCAGCGAGGACCGCCGGCGGCTGCTGCCGAGCAAGCTCGACGACTCGGCGGTGACCCAGCAGCTGGTGATGGATCCGGCCCACGAGGTTCGGACGAAGTGTGGCATCGATGGATTGGAACTGGAGTTGGCGACCCGGATGGTGCGCGATAACGGTAGTCCGCCACGGCTGAGTACCACGGTGAAAGGACTAGCGGACATGGACGGATGGCTGGTGGTTGCGGTCCGCCCCTACAATCCGGAAGGGGTGCAATTCATTCACCGGATCGAGTTGGAAGACTCCGGGACGGCCTTCCGCGTCAACGACGAGGCGACGGTGGAGTTCGGAGAGCGGCCGGATTCGCTGCGCATGGCGCACTACGAGGACGGCGACGTTTATCTCGACCTGCCCGGCAGCACCTCACAGCGGAAGGTGAGCTGCGAGGTGGGAATGGCCACCGGCGCGGCGCTTTTCCGGCTGCGGGCGGGCGTAACGCGCGAACTCGAAGTCGGTGCCTCGCTGGAACGCGATCTGGCGGAGGCCGAGGAATCAAGGGAACTCGGGCGCACATGGCCGGAGGCGCTGAAGGCGACCGCCAAGCTGCGGGTGCCCGATGTAAAATTCCAGTTTCTCTATGACGCGGCGGTGCGGACGCTGGTGCTGCTCTCGGCCGACGATCTGGTGCCGGGGCCATACACTTACCGGCGTTTCTGGTTCCGGGATGCCTGCCTGATGCTCCAGCCGCTGATGGCGCTCGGACTGGTCGGGCGGGCGGAGCGGATCCTCTCGGGTTTCGCCGCGCGTCAGACGGTCGGCGGCTATTTCCTGTCGCAGGAAGGCGAGTGGGACTCGAACGGCCAGGTGCTTTGGGTCGCCGCCCGCTATGCCGCGATGACCGGCAAACGCCCGGATGCCGATCTGGAGCAGGCGTTGCGCAAGGGCGTGCGCTGGTTGCGGAAAAAACGGCTCACCGGCAAATCGCCGCCGGGAACCGCGGGCCTGCTGCCGGCGGGCTTCAGCGCCGAGCACCTCGGTCCGAACGACTACTATTACTGGGACGACTTCTGGGCCTGGGGCGGCCTGCAGGCGATCGCGGACTATTGGCAAAAAACCGGTGATCCGGAAGCCGCGGCGGAAGCGGCGGCACTGGCCGCGGAGTTTTCCAACAGCATCAACTCAAGCATCGCCGGCTTGCAGGAGAAGCGGGCGCGGGGCGCGATCCCGGCCGCGCCAGGCCGGCGGATGGATGCCGGGGCGATCGGCTCGATGGTCGCCGATTACCCGCTGCAGCTATATCCACCGGGCCATGACAAGATCACCGGGACCGCCGATTATTTGATCGAACATTGTTTTCATCAGGGCGGGTTTTTCCAGGAAATGATCCATTCCGGAGTGAATGCCTATCTCACCCTCGACCTCGCGCAGACCCTGCTGCGCGCGGGCGACTCGCGCTTTTCGAAGCTGATCCGGCGGGTGGCGGAGCTGGCCTCGCCGACCGGACAGTGGCCGGAAGCGATCCATCCGCTGACGCTCGGCGGTTGCATGGGCGACGGCCAGCACGGCTGGGCGGCGGCCGAGTGGATCATGATGATGAGGAACTGCTTCGTGCGCGAGGAAGCCGATGAGCTGGTGATCGGCTCGGGAATCTTTCCGGAGTGGCTGGATGCGGGCTCGGAATTGAGTTTCGGCCCCACGCTGACCGCCTGGGGCCCGGTTTCCGTGTCGCTGGACGGTTCCAAACTGACGCTGGACGGCCGCTGGCGGGAATCGGCACCCGCAGTCCGTATCGCGGTGCCGGGATTCGAATCGGTGCGTTCCAAGACCGCGGAAAACGTGTATCATCTCGTAAAACCATGAAAATCGCGATGTTCACGAACACCTATCTCCCGCATGTCGGAGGGGTGGCCAAGTCGGTGAAGACCCTGGAGGACGAATACCGGCGGCGGGGACATGAGGTGCGGGTGATCGCCCCGGAGTTCGATGACTCGGAAGACTCGCCCGAGGTGCTGCGGGTGCCGGCGATCCAGAATTTCAACGGCAGCGACTTTTCGGTCAAGCTGCCGTTTCCGGTGTTTGTCCGCCAGTATATCGATGACTTCGAGCCCGACCTGATCCACAGCCATCACCCGTTCCTGCTAGGCGATTCGGCGCTGCGTGAGTCATGGAAACTGGAGATCCCGATCGTCTTCACCCATCACACGCTCTACGAAGACTACACCCATTACGTGCCGCTCGATTCGCCGGCGCTGAAGCGGGCCGCGATCCAGCTCGCGACGGAATACTGCAATCTCTGTGACCAGGTCATCGCGCCGAGCGAGAGCATCGCCAAGCTCCTGAAGCGGCGCGGCGTGACCACGCCGATCGAAGCAATTCCGACCGGCATCGATGCGGCCGGTTTCGCCAACGGCGACGGCGCGCGCTTCCGCAAACAGGCCGACATCGCCCCGGACGCGCGGGTGATCGGCCACGTCGGTCGGCTGGCAAAGGAGAAAAACCTGCCGTTTCTGGCCAAAGCGGTCGGTGCCCGCTTGCGCGAGGACCCGCAGGCGGTGTTTCTGGTGGTGGGCACCGGAAGCGCCCATGACGAGATGCTTGAAATCCTGCGGCAATCGGCCGGCGAGCGGCAGATCCGGGCCGTCGGGAGCAAGGCCGGCGACGATCTCTTCGACGCCTACGCGGCGATGGATTGGTTTGTCTTCGCCTCCCAGACCGAGACCCAGGGCCTTGTGCTGGCCGAGGCGATGGCAGCCGGAAAACCGGTCGTGGCGCTGGACGGTCCCGGAGTGAGGGAGATCGTTGAAAATGAAGAGAACGGCTTGTTGCTCGACGGCGGCGCGGACGTGGCCGGATTCAGCCAGGCCCTGCGGCGGATCATGGAGGACCGGGATTTCAGCCGGCGCTGCGCCGAAGGTGCCCGCGCGACCGCCGCGGATTTCAGCCGGGAACGTTGCGCCGGACGGATGCTCGATTGCTACGAACGCCTGATCGCGGATCATCCGCGCGATCCGGATGCCGACCTGATGCCATGGGACAGACTGCTGCTCGGGCTCGAGATCGAGTGGGATCTGTTCTCGGCGAAAATGTCCGCCGCCTCCGCCGCCATGGCGGAAACCCCAACCTCCAACGAACGCCTTGATTAGCCGCATCTCCGTTCTAATGAGGTGGCTGCGACGCAAGCTCGGCCGCACCCATTGGACCGCCCGGCTGCTCGGCATCGAGCTGCCGGAAGGTGAGGCACACGAGCCCGGCCTGATCATGATCCAGCTCGACGGCCTGGCCCGCAGCCAGTTCGAGCGGGCGATGGCCGAGGGCAACCTGCCGTTTCTGGCCCGGCTGATGAGCCGCCAGCACTTCAGTCTGGAGACCTTTTATTCGGGAATTCCTTCAACCACGCCGGCGGTCCAGGGCGAGATATTCTTCGGCGTCCGCACCGCCGTGCCCGCCTTCAATTTCCTGCGGCGCGAGACCGGCGCGGCGCTGAGGATGAATGAGGCGGAGGCAAGCGTCGAGATTGGCGGCGAGCTGGCCCGGCGCTGCCCCCGGCCCTTGTTGGAGGGCGCCCACACCTACTCGAACATCTACCGGGCCGGCGCCGCACGCTCGCATTATTGTGCCGAGGATCTCGCGCCGGACGAGATACTGAAGCGGCTGCATCCCTTGAAATGGCTGGTGCTCTCGGTCCTCTATGCGCCGAAAATCCTGAGGATGCTCGGGCTTGCCGCGCTGGAAGCCGGACTGGCGGTGGTCGATGCCTGCCGCGGGCTTTATTCGAAATATAACTTCTGGAAGGAACTGCTGTTCGTCCCGACCCGGATCCTGGTCTGCATCCTGTTGCGCGAGATGATCCGCTTCCGGGTGCTGCTCGACATCGAACGCGGGGTTCAGACGATCCATGCCAATTTCCTCGGCTACGACGAGCAGGCCCACCGCCGGGGGCCGGACGCGGCGTTCGCCCACTGGACCTTGAAGGGGATCGACCGCGCGGTGCGCGACATGTTCCGCGCCAGCCAACGCTCGGACTATCGGGATTATGAATTTTTGATCTATTCCGACCATGGCCAGGAACGGGGGGAGCCGTTCGTGAAGAGAACCGGCCGCGAGCTGGACGCCGCGCTGAGCGAAGTGTTTTCCCGCGGGCCACTGAAGGGTCGGGAGTTATGGATGCGCAAACTCCCGGAGCTGGTCGGCAACACTCTCGACCACTGCCGGGACCTGCTCGGCTGGGAGTCGCTCAAGTCCATGACTCCCGGCGAACCGGATCCGTCATCGCAGATCATCATCACGGCGATGGGCCCGTTGGGCCATGTCTATCTCCCCGTGCAGCCGAATGCGGCTGAGATGGAGGAGTATGCCAGGGCCATGGTGGCAGACGCCGGCGTGCCGCTGGTGCTGCTGCGGGCGCGGGATGGCAAGGCGCGCGCCTTCAACCGCCGCGGCACCTGGGAGCTGCCGGCCGACGGCGCGGAAGTGCTCGGCGCGAAGCACCCGTTTCTGAAGGAAGCGGCGCAAGACATGGTTGGGCTCTGCGCACACCCGGATGCCGGCGATTTCATCATCAGCGGCTGGGATCCGGAGCTTCAGCCGCTGAGCTTTCCGATCGAGAACGGCTCCCACGGCGGGCCCGGCAGCGAGGAAACCCGCGGCTTCCTGCTGGTTCCAGACCGCATCCGCCGCTGGCACCTGGCGCATTTGAAGGCGACGCGGAGCCGCGTCCGGGGCGAGGAACTCTATCAGATCGCGCGGCATTTCCTCGGCCGCGACGGATCGCGTGCGGAACGTGCGGGTGAGGCACCCGGACACGATGCCACCCGCCCGCTGCGGGTGATGACCTATAACATCCACAGTTGCATCGGAATGGACGGCAAGGTGCGCCCGGAGCGGATCGCGCGGGTGATCAACCACTGCGACCCCGACATCGTGGCGGTGCAGGAGATCGACGCCCACCGCCCGCGGACCAAGGGGCACGACCAGGCGCAGGTGATCGCCGATCATCTGCGGATGAGCCATGCGTTTCATGCGATGTTCGAGGAAGAGAAAGAGCGCTATGGCATCGCCATCTTCGCCCGCTTTCCGTTCAAGGTGCTCAGATCCGGATACCTGACGCCGCCCGGCCGCGGACGCGAGGGCCGGGGTGCGATCTGGGTGCGGGTCGCATTGGAGGGCCGGCCGCCGTTTCATGTCATCAACACCCACTTCGGTCTCGGCCGCGACGAACGTCTCCGCCAGGTCCGTGAGCTGCTAGGTCCCGATTGGCTCGGCGGCATTCCGCGCGGCGAACCGGTGGTGCTCTGCGGCGATTTCAACTCCGGCCCGCGCTCCGAGGTCTGCCGCAGGCTGCGGGAGCGCCTGGCCGACGTGCAATACGCTCCCGGCGGACTCCGCTGGCGGGCGACGTTTCCCTCGGTCACACCGGTTTTAAGGCTCGATCATGTCTTCGCCAGCGACCACTTCACAGTAGAGCACATCGAGCGCCCCCACAGCCTGACCGCGGCGGTCGCATCCGACCATCTTCCGTTGTGTGTGGAACTCAGCCAGAACATGAGTCATGCAAATCCGTAAGCACCTCGTGAGATACCGGTGGCAGATCGCCGTCACGCTGCTGCTGGCGGCGGCGGCGGCGTGGTATTACTTCACGCACGAAGAGGACTTCACCCGGGAGAACCTCGTCGCCTATGGCAGGGGACTGCCGGCGCTCTGGTTTGTCGCGGTCTTCCTGCTGCTGCCGGTCGTCGGCGGACCGCTGACGATTTTCCTGGTGCTGGCCGGCGTGCGCTTCGGATTTCCCGGCGGGATGGGGGTGTCGGCCGGCGTGGTGTTCTTCCATCATTTCGTGGCCTACCGCTTGACCCACGGGTACTTCCGGGAACCGGTGAAAAAATGGCTGCATCGGCGGCACCGGAAAATCCCGTCGATCCCGGCTAAGCACCGGATCTGGTTCACGGTCTTGTTCGCATCGGTCCACGGCCCGCCTTACGCGATGAAACTCTATCTGCTGGCGCTGACCGACCTGCCGTTCCGGATCTATTTCTGGGTCGGCGCGCCGGTTTACATCGCGTTCTGCGTGATTCCAGTGGGCGCGGGCAGCGCGGTGACGACCTTCGACATGACCTGGATCTACGTGGTGCTCGTCGGCTTGGCTGCGGTGTGGCTGCTCGGCTATGTCATTCGCCGGCGTTACAAGGCGAAGGGCGTGCTCCCGGAGCCTGACTGAGAAATCCATGTCCTGAAAGGATTTCGCCCAACCCGGGCGAGCCTTGTGGCGGGTCGATATCATGAATCCCGTTGGAATTCGCGGGATGATGAACGAAATAGAGAGCGCCGGAGGAAATGGGGCATCGACATTTCACGTTCAGGTGATGGACTGCTTTTCATCATGAATAGAAAACCACTTTTTCAGCCACTCGTCATGGCCCTCGCGCTGACACTGGCTCCCACCGCCCTCTTGCACGGCCAGGCGGCACCCACGGAGGAAACGGAGGTCCGCGACCTATCCGCAACCCCGATCCGCAAGGTGGGCGCGAGCATCCATTTCATCACGCCGGGCTGGAACAGCCGCGAACGCAAGGCGAGCGACCCGGCGGTGCGAGTGAACTTCACCGGCCCGGCCGCGCCGCTGGAGCAGGTGGGGAAAACGGTCGAGCCGGGGTTGATCCGGATGAACCCCGAGGTGCAGGGCGAGTGGAAATGGGCGAACGCGCAGCGGCTCGAGTTCTTCCCCGCCGCTGGCTGGTTGCCACCGGGGAGCTATCGATTCCAGGCAAGGGATGGACTACTGGCCGACGACTGCCAGCTTGCGGACAACACGCACTTCGACAAGTTCCGCACCGCTCCCAAGCTCACGGCCAGTTTCTCGAATCGGGATTATTATATCGATCCCGCCACGCCCGGATTGCAGCAGTTGGTGACCACGGTGACCTTTTCACAACCGGTTTCGCTGGAAGAGGCACGGCGGCAATTCTCGGTGACGAGCGTGACGGGCATCGACATCTTCCAGGCCGGGAGCCAGGCACAAATCCTGCCCGAGCCGGAGGATCCGCGCCGCTTTTATCTCCGCTCGCCCTTGATGAAGCCGGGCGAAAAGGAGGATCTCATCCTGTTCAATTTCGCCGCCGGGATGAAACCGGTGACGGGAGGCGAACCGACCGAAGAGGATCTCCAGACCAAGCTCACCGCCTACAGCCGCGACTCGCTTTTCTTCATCGATTCGGTCGGCAGCATGCTGCGCAAAACCGCCGACGGTGAGCCAGAGCAGGCGCTGCTCATGCAACTCAGCATTCCGGCGATGCCCGCTTCCATCGCGAAATCCGTGGAGGCATGGAAACTCCCGCCGGAGGAGCAGGACGAAAACGGGAACTGGAAATCATGGACGAAGGAGAACGTCGGCGACGAGGTGCTGGCGAGATCGCGGAAGATGGAACAGGAGCTGGTCCTCACGCCGGGCGCGCCACCGATGGAAGAAGCGCTGGTTTTCCGCGTTCCGCAGCAGCCGGGCGGCAAGGTCTTCGTCAAGGTGGCGAAGGAAACCGCCGGGCCGGGCGGCTTCGTGACACCGGAGGACTATCGGGAAGTGACCACTCTGGTCGCGATCCCGCGCGAGGCGTCGTTGATGGGAAATGGCGGACTACTCGCGCTCAACGGCGAACGCAAGATCAGCGTGCAGTCGCGCGGCATCGACCACCTCCGCCACACCGTGGCACGGGTGAAGCCGGATCAGATCAACCACCTCGTCAGCCAGACACGGGGCAGCTTCGAGTCGCCGCACTTCATGGGCGCCTTCGGTTTTGAAGACATTTCGGATTACGAGCAATCCGTGCAGGCGATCGCCAAACAGGGCGAATATGCGGTGAATTATTCGTCTTTTGATTTCGCGCCCTTGATCGATGGACAGAAAAAAAGACGCGGCTTGTTTTATCTCACAGTCGAAGGCGTGCGCCCCCGCACGCCGGACGATGGCAAGGTGGCGCGGGAATCGCCGGACCGCGAATGGCTGCCGCTGACTCCCGAAGGCAACCGGAGTTATGGCTACAGGCATCGTTCCGACTCCGATGCCAACTACCCGCCTGGCGACCGGATGCAGGACGGGCGTTTCATTCTGGTCACCGACCTCGGGCTGATCATGAAGGAGGCGGCGGATGGCAGTCGCACGGTTTTCGTGCAGTCATTCAGCGAGCGCGGCCCGGTCGATGGCGTGAAAATTTCCGTGCTCGCGAAAAACGGCAAGGTGCTGCGGACCGCGACCACCGATGCAACTGGGATGGCCGGCATTCCCTCGCTCCGCGGGCTCGAACGCGAACTCGTGCCGGTGGCGCTGGTGGCGAGGAAGGGCGACGACCTCGCCTTCATCCCGTGGGCGAAGAGCGAGCGGCTGGTGGACAGCTCGCGCTACGACGTCGGCGGCGTGCGTTACAGCGATGCCTCGGCCCTGACCGCCTCGCTCTTCACCGAGCGCGGGATTTACCGTCCGGGCGAGGAAATCCACGTCGGCGGCATCGTCCGCCAGCGCGATTGGACGGGTGAGCTGGCCGGTCTGCCGGTCGAGCTGGTGGTGACGAATGCCAAGCGCGACATCGCGGGCCGATATCCGCTCAAGCTCGATGAAGGCGGCGTGTTCTCGCACACGATTCCCACCGCGGAATCGGCGCCGACCGGGCCATGGTGGGTCTCGCTCGAACGCCCGATGCCGGAACAAGGCGGAATGCGCCGGGAGTCGCTCTTTCTCGGCGACACCGTCGTCCGCGTCGAGGAGTTCCAGCCGGACCGGCTCAAGATAAAGGCGAACTTCGTGCCCGATGCCGGCGATGGCTGGTGTTCGCCGGACGGCCTGGCGGTGACGGTGCAGCTCGACACCCTGTTCGGCATGGCCGCCGCGGATCGCCGCATCGCCGCCAAGCTCCATCTCGATCCCGTGAACCCGTATTTCCCGAAGTGGCCGGGGTGGACATTCGGCCTATCTAACAGAAATAACCATGACACACAGGTGATCGATCTGGCCGATGCGACCACCGACGAAAACGGCCGCGCGAAACTGACGCTCGACATGGAAGCGCACACCGCTCCGATGCTGCGGGTGCGCGTCGAGTTGGAGGGTTTCGAAGCAGATGGCGGGCGCGGCGTCCGCACGTCGCTGAGCACCCTGGTTTCGCCGCAGGCCTACCTGATCGGCCACAAGGCGGAGCGCAGCCTGAGTTATCTCGACGAGCACGATCCGGTGCAGGTCGAGGTGATGGCGATCGGTCCCGACGGCAAGGCGGTGGCCGCCGCCGATATCACCCGCGTGTTGATCCAGACCAAGCATGTCTCGGTTCTCACCAAACAACACAACGGCAGCCTGGCCTACGAGTCGCAGAAGCGCGATGAAACCCTCGAATCCGTCAAGATATCACTGCCGGCCAAACCGCAGGTGCTGAAGCTGCCGATGGAAACGCCCGGCAGTTTCCGCTACGAATACCGCAACGCGTCGGGACAGGTCATTTGCTCGATTCCGTTCCACGTGTCGGGCAAGGGCGACGCCACCAAGAACCTCGAACGCAGCGGCGAGCTGGAAATCAACTTCGCGGACAAGAAATGGCTGCCCGGCGAGGAGCTGGAGTTTTCACTAACCACACCGTTCACCGGAGCCGGACTGATCACGATCGAGCAGGACAGCGTGCTGGTATCGAAGTGGTTCAAAGTGGATTCCAAGACCTCCGTGCAGACGATCAAACTGCCGGAGAACATCGAGGGCGGCGTCTATCTGAGCGTGGTCATGGCGCGCTCGCTCGATTCACCCGATGTCTTCCTCAACCCGCTGGCCAGCGGAATCATGCCAATCACCGCCGCGCGTGGTGACAGGGAAATGACAGTGACGCTCGATGCCGTGGACCGCGTGAGGCCCGGCGAGCGGCTCTCGATCGGCTATCAGACGCCGAAGAACGGCAAGGTGGTCATCTGGGCGGTGGACGAGGGAATTCATCTGGTCAGCAACTATCAGGTGCCGGACCCGCTGCGGCGCCTGCTGCCCACCGCCGCGCTCGAAGTGGAAACCTATCAACTCATGGACGTGCTGATGCCCGAGTTCAGCCTGCTGCGCAAGGCGCTGGCGATCGGAGGCGACGGCGGCGACGAGGGTGCCGGCGCGGCCATCCCGGAACTCCAGATGGGGCTCAACCCGTTCAAACGCCGCCGCGATGCGCCGGTGGTTTTCTGGAGTGGTTTCGTAAACGCCGGACCGGAACGGCAGGAGGTGTTTTACGAGGTCCCGGAATACTTCGCCGGACGGCTGAAAATCATGGCGGTCGCCGTGGCCGACGATGCGGTGGGCGTGGGCGAGGCCCAAACCATCGTGAAAGGCGACTTCGTGTTGCAAGCCACCACACCGCTGTTCGTCGTGCCGGGTGATGAATTCACCGCCTCGGTCACCGTGGCGAATCAACTCGAAGGCGATGCCGCCACCGATCAGGTGAAAGTCGAAGTGGAAACGCTCGGCGGGGTCGAGATCCTCGAAGCCGCGCCCGAGGTCCACACCATCCCGGTCGGCAAGGAGGCGACGGTGAGTTATCGCTGCCGCGCGACGGATCTGTTAGGCAATGGCGAGTTGATATTCACGGCATCCAGCGGAACCAGCCAACAGGTCACCCGCAGTTCGTTCAGTGTGCGTCCGGGCGTCGCCCGCGCGGCGAAGGTCCAGAGCGGATGGTTCCGCAACGGCTCGCATGACGTGGCGGTGAATCACCCGATGTTCGAGGAGCTGGCGGAGCGGCACGCGGTGGTTTCCACCACGCCGCTCGGCCTGGCCCACGGGCTCTCGGCCTATCTCAAGGAATACCCGCACGGCTGCACCGAGCAGATCACCAGCCGGTCGTTCCCATGGCTGGTGCTGAAGGACGATGCGAATTTCGGCCTCGATCAGGAGGAGGCCGCGAAGGCGGTGGCCAATGTCATCAATCAGCTCTCGCGCCGCCAGGGGCCGAATGGCGGTTTCGGCTGGTGGGCGGCGTATTCGCCGGAAGGCTTCGACTATGTCACCGTCTATGTCGGCCATTTCCTGACCGAGTGCAAAAACAGCGGCTTCGACGTTCCGGCCCGTCTCTATCAGTCCACCATGCGGCGGCTCCGCTACATGGCGGATGCCGAGGTGGCGAAACCACATGGCACCGGCCCCTACCGCTACCACCAAACCCGCTGGCAGGCGGAGATGCGGGCCGCCGCGATCTATCTGCTCACCCGCAACGAGGAGGTGACGACCAACTACGCGCTGAAACTCCAGGACTTCATGGAAGCGAACGTACCGAAGGAGTTATGGCACCGCGACTCGACCGCCGTGTGGCTGGCATCGATCTGGCGAATGCTGAAAAAGGAAACGGCCGCCATGCAATTGCTTGAGGCCCACCGCGCCGAACTGCGCAAGCCGCTGCCGCAAAACTGGAGATATGGCTATTATTTCTATCAAAGCCGGCTGACCCGCGAGGCCACCACATTCACCGTGCTCTGCCGGCATTTTCCGGAGGTCGCCCGCAAGCTCACTTACGAGGAGATGAAGCCGCTCACCGAAATGATCGAGCAGGGCGATTTCCACACGCTCTCCGCGGCGTGGAGCATCCAGGCGCTGAAGGCCTATGCCGACCTCTCGAAGGATAGCGGAGTGATGGCGGGAATCGCCTCGGTGAAGGACGGAAAACCAGAAATACTGGCCGGACCGGCGATGGGGCAGTTGAGCGTGAACGTGCCGGAAGGCATGGTCCGCTTCTTCTTCGCCGATGGCTCGCCGCAGGGCCTCGGCGCGTGGTATCAGACGATCGAGAAGGGATTCGCCCGGGAATTGCCGACCGAGGCCGGCGGCAAGCACATCGAAATCCGCCGCGAACTGTTGGATGCGGACGGACAACCGGTGGCCCACGGCAAGCTGGGGGAAACCCTCATCGCCAAGTTGACAATCCGCAATCTCACCAAGACCGAACTGCCCAACTTGGCGATCACCGAGATGCTGCCCGGTGGCTTCGAACTCGCCCCGCCGGGCGAGGCCGGCTCGCTCAGGCCCGGCCTGGCCACCCGGCAGGGCACGGATTACATCGACGTCCGCGAGGACCGCGCGCTCATCTACCTGGGCCTCCAGCCGGAGGCTTCGCTCACGCTCGAATACGCGCTGCGCCCGACCTGTGCCGGCAACTACATCGTCCCCCCACCCTATGCCGAAGACATGTATGAGGCGACCGTCCGCGCGAATGGCACGGGCGGGAAGTTGATGGTGCTGCCTCGGAACTGATATATTAAAGCAATGTCCGTCCGCCGTTTCAGATGGAAGGCATTCAGCGTTTCCGCGCTGATGCTGGCAGGTGCAATGATGCTCATCGCGGCGCTGAGTTATGCCTTGCTACCCAAGCCGGATTTGCTGCCGCCAGAGTTGGAATTCTCCCGCACGGTGCTCGACCGCGACGGCGAGGTCATCTTTCTGACCACCACAAGCGATGGCATGCTGCGCCTGCCGGCGACGCTCGATCAGATCTCCCCCGCCATGCTGGAAGCCACGCTGGAAATGGAGGACCGCCGGTTTTTCAAGCATCCGGGCGTCGATCCCCGGTCGATCGCACGTGCCGCGTGGGGCGTGGTCTCCGGACAGAAACTCGGTGGCGGATCGACCCTCACCATGCAGTTGAGCCGGCTGCGCTGGAAACTGGAAACGCGCACGCTCGCGGGCAAGTGCCGACAGATGTTCCGCGCGATCCAACTGGAACGGCACTACTCGAAGAATGAGATTGCAGCCGCCTATTTCACCCTCGCGCCCTACGGCGGCAACGTCGAAGGCGTGCGTGCCGCGGCATTCCGCTGGTGCGGCAAGCCGGCGTCCGAACTCACGCTGCGCGAGGCCGCCAGCCTCAGCGCCATTCCGCAGAGCCCCACCAAACGCCGTCCGCGCATGGAGGGCAATGCCGCGCTGGCCGTCGCCCAGGCCCGCCTGATGACCCGCCTCCGCGCCAATCGCGGCGAAGCGCCGAACGAACTGGACGCGGAGTTTTATCTAACACCCACCGCGATTCCCCGCGAAGCGCCGCACTATGCGCGACGTCGCTTGGCCGAAGAAGCCGGCAGGCTCGTCGTCCCCAGCACCATCGATTTGAAGCAGCAAAAGCTCATCGAGGATTCGATCCGCGGATTTCTCGCCCAGTGGTATTCGCGCGGTCTGCGCAATGCCAGTGCGGTCCTGATGCACGCGCCCAGCGGCGAGATCCGCGCCAGTGTGGGCTCGGCGGATTTCCATGATCCCTTCATCGCCGGACAGGTCGATGGCACCCGCGCCCGGCGGTCGCCCGGCTCCACGCTCAAGCCGTTCATTTACGCGCTCGCCCTGGACGCCGGACTCATCCATCCGCAAACGCTGTTGGACGACGCGCCCAAGCGCTTCGCCGGATACAATCCGGAAAACAGCGACGGCGGATTCCTCGGTCCGCTTGCCGCCAGCGAAGCGCTGCGTCGCAGTCGGAACATCCCGGCAATCGAATTGGCCAATCGTTTGCCGGACGGCGGCTTGGAAGGCTTTCTCCGCTCCTCGGGCATTCACCTCCCCGGGCGCAGCCACGGCTTGGCGCTGGCCATCGGCGCCACCGAGATGAAGCTCGAAGACCTCGCATCCCTCTACGCGCAACTCGCCTGCCCGAAACGCGGACGCCTTTCTCCGGAAGCCTGCTGGCTCACGCTGAACGCCCTGCGCGCCACCGAACCCGGCGCACCCATCGGCCTTTCCTACAAGACGGGCACCTCGAACGGTTTCCGCGATGCCTGGGCCTGCGGCGTGATGGGCGACTGGGTGCTGTGCGTGTGGGTCGGTCACTTCAGCGGTCGCGGCATGCCTGGGCTCTTCGCCAGCCAGACCGCCGCGCCGCTACTGTGGCAAACCACCACCCGGCTCCGTCTCGACGATACGCACGCTGACGAATCGCGCCCGGCGGATGTCGTGCCGGTGCGCGTCTGCTCGATTTCCGGCGATCTGGCCGGAAGGCATTGCCCGCATCATCGCAACGGCTGGTTCATCGGTGGCGTTTCGCCGATCACTTCCTGCAAAGTGCATCAACCCGATGGCGACCGGATCGTCGAAGTCTGGTCCGCGGGCCGCCTGGAACAATTCCGCAAAGCCGGCTTCCCCCGCTCCAACAGCCTTCTTGATGTATCCGGCGAACGCCGACGGCAGATCGCCGCCCACGGCCGTGCACCGGAAATCCTCAGCCCGCAAAAGTCGCTCACTTATTACATCCAACCCGGCACCAACGATCAAAACCACATCCAGTTGGAAGCTCACGCCGCTCCCGGCACCCGCCAGATCCACTGGTTCGCCGACCGGCGATACCTCGGCGCCAGCGCCCCCGCCGAACCGCTGCCCTGGCAACCCGCCGCCGGCGACTACGAACTCCAGGCCATGGACGACTCCGGCCGAGTCGCCACCCGCCGGCTCCGCGTGCGGCTCGCGCTGGCGGAGTGAGTGTTGATATGCGAGACTTGGTCCGATTTGCCGACCTCATCGCCGATTGGAACAAGGTCATGAACCTCGATTTCGCTAAACGGAGCGCGGACTTCAATCCGCTTCTTAAAGCATCGCAATCCCGCCGTCCTTCCAACCAAGGAAGGACGGCGGGCTTTTTTCGACTTCCACTTCAGAGGAAAAATCGCCAAATATCCTGACACTTTCTCATAAGAGCTTTTGAATTAAAAAATCATGAAACCCAAATCACGAATATTGATTGTCATGACATTAATCCTCGTAGCCGGATTCATATTGGGCCGTTGGCATGGCATCCTGACAAAGGGATACGTTTACCGTATCCGCGAACGACAGACCCATGATTCGCCATCCGGGAGTGTCGAGTGGCGTCATGTGACGAAACACGTGGGCTGGGAGTTGATGGATACGGGAACCACGGAGTTGGAATATGATGGCCGTCTGTTGTACAGCGCTACCCGGGATTTCCAGGAAGACAGACCATTCGCCAGTGACATTCGATTCGATGGGAAGCGATTGGAGTGGGATGATGGTGACTATTTCTATTCTCTGGAAATTGAAGCCTCCAGACACAATCAGGAGCCAGTCCGGGAAACCGGTGTTCCGGCGGTGCCTTCCCCATGAATTTCGCGCACTACTGAATTGCCAGTTTATACATTATCGTGTCCACCCGTGTCTGAGGAACATTGAGTGCTTGATATCCATTTAGCCAGAAAGCGGCATCGACCCTTGTCAGTCATTTGCGCTGGCGGAGGGGGTGGGATTCGAACCCACGGAACCTTGCGGCTCTCCGGTTTTCAAGACCGGCGCGATCGACCACTCTGCCACCCCTCCTGAGGATTGCGCGGGCCGTGCGGGCGGATCATTGGCGCGGGGAACCGCGGATGGCAAGCCATCAAGTGCCCGCGACGGGCGGCGGGAAGGGCTGGTCGGAGATGATCCAGTCTTCGTTTTTCTCGGAAAAGGTCTTGAGCGCCCATTCGCTGGGGAGGAGGGCGACGAGCCAGCCGTTCGAGTCGCGGGCGAGGACGGCGCCGAGCGAGAGCGCGGGCCGCGCGTCGGGGGCGAGCGGGTCGCCGGTTTTGGGTTTGAGCCAGCGGGCGAGCGACCAATCGGCGGGTTCGAGGCGGGTTTCGGCGGCGTATTCGCTTTCGAGGCGGTATTGCAGGACCTCGAACTGGAGCGGGCCGACGGCACCTAACAGCGGCACCTGCACCGGTCCGGCGTCGAGCAGCTTGAACTCGCTGGCGACACCTTCCTTGAGCAGTTGTTCGAGGCCGTCGCGGAAGCGTTTGTATTTCGCGGTGCTCTTGTTGTGGAGATACGAAAAACACTCGGGGGCGAAGCGCGGGATTTCCTGGAATGCGACGCCGGGTTTGCTGGAAAGCGTGTCGCCGATGAGGAGGTCGTAATTTCCCACCAAACCGACGACATCGCCGGCATAGGCGTCGTCCACCGTTTCGCGTTCGCGGGCGAAGAGGCGCTGCGAGTTGCCGAGGCGCATCTTGTCGCCGGAGCGGGTGTTGATGACGTTCATGTCGCGCTCGAATTTTCCGGAGACGATGCGCACGAAGGCGACGCGGTCGCGGTGCTTCGGGTTCATGTTCGCCTGGATCTTGAAGACGAAGGCGGAGAAGTCGGTGGAGGCGGGATCGATGGTCGCGCCGTCGCTTGCGCGCGGCAGGGGTGAAGGCGCGAGTTCGAGGAAACGATCCAACAGCATCTGCACGCCGAAGTTGTTCGCCGCGCTGCCGAAGAAGACGGGCGTGAGTTCGCCGGAGAGCACCTTGGTTTCGTCGAAGTCCGCGCCGGCTCCCTCCAACAGCTCCAGCTCGTCGCAGACCTGGCGGTAAACGTCCTCGTCCACCGCGGCGCGCACCTCGTCGTCATCGATGCCGGAGACGTTCACCGGTGCGCGGTAGGCACCGTGGACGGTGCGTTGGAACAGGTGGACCTGCTGGTTTTCGCGGTCATAGACGCCCTTGAAGCGCGGTCCGTCGCCGAGCGGCCAGTTGACGGGAAACGCGTGGATGCCAAGCACGTTTTCCAGCTCGTCCAACAGATCGAGCGTGGGCCGCGCGGGGCGGTCCATCTTGTTCATGAAGGTGAAGATCGGCACGCCGCGGCGGCGGCAGACTTCGAACAGCTTGCGGGTCTGGCTTTCGATGCCCTTGCCGGCGTCCACCACCATGACGGCGGCGTCCACGGCGGTGAGGACGCGGTAGGTGTCTTCTGAGAAGTCCTTGTGCCCCGGGGTGTCGAGGATGTTGACGACGCAGTCCTTGTATTCGAATTGCAGAACGGTGGAGGAAACCGAGATGCCACGCTGTTTTTCGAGCGCCATCCAGTCGGAAGTGGTGGCGCGCTGGGTCTTGCGTGCGGTGACGCTGCCGGCGAGCTGGATGGCTCCGCCGTAGAGGAGGAATTTCTCGGTGAGCGTGGTTTTGCCGGCGTCCGGGTGCGAAATAATGGCGAAGGAACGGCGTCGGTCCACCTCGCGGCGGAGCGCGGGCGAGGCGGTGGCGTGGGAAGTGGCTGACATCGGCGGCCCGCAGGGCTAATGGCGGCGGGGCGGTGGATCAAGCACCGATGGCCTCGCGGGCGGCGATGAGGTCCGCCATGTGGCCGCCGCGGGCGGTGATCCATTTGCCTTTGCGGACCACTTTGGAAAACCCGAGTCCGTGGCCGGCGGCGGCGGTGAAGACGTCCCATGCCTGAGTGTGGAGGATGCCGGAAACGATGAGATGGCCGCCGGGCGCGAGGCTCTTGGCGATGACCGGCCATGCCTGGATCAGAATGGTGGAGAAGAGGTTGGCGAGCACGAGGTCATAGCCTTTGCGGCGGGGTTTCCATTTCAGGACGTCCTGCTCTTCGATGCGGATGTCGGGTGTGCCGTTGCGCGCGGCGTTGCGTTGTGCGGCGGCGACGGCGAAGGGATCGAAATCGCAGGCGAAAACATCGGACGCGCCGAGCTTGCGGGCGGCGATGGCGAGCACGCCGGTGCCGGTGCCGAGGTCGGCGACGGACCATTTTTGGGTGGAGCCTGGCGGGCTGAAGTCCGCGCTCCGGGCCACGTCCACCAGCACGCGGAGGCAGGTCGAGGTGGTGGCGTGATCGCCGGTTCCGAAGGCCATTTCGGCGGGGATCGAGATGATTTCGCGGCCGGGATTCGTTTTGCGCAGCGCGGCGAGTTCGCGCGGGCGGGTCTCGGCGGTGAGCAGGAAGGCATCGCGCACTTTCACCGGCTTGGGCAGCACGGCGGGCTTGTTCCAGTCCGCGTCGCTTGTCTTGCGGATGCCGCCGCCGAAGCGGGCCTTGATTTCAACGGCTTCCTTTTCGCTCTGGCAGAACACTCGCAGGCGCAGCGATTTGCCGCCTTTGAGGTATTCGATGACGAGGTTCGGGTGACCGGCGAAGCGTTCCTCCCAGGCATCGGCCCACTGGGCGGCGGAGAGTTTGGACCAGACGAACATGACGTCGGAAAAAATGGAGCGGGCGATGAGATTCGAACTCACGACATCCACCTTGGCAAGGTGGCGCTCTACCACTGAGCTACGCCCGCGTCGCAGGAAATTGCGTGCGCGCTTTCTACATCGGGCCGGATGTCCCGCAAGCGAAAATTTCCGAATTTTCCCATGGCCAAGCGCGCCGCGTCCGGTTTGCCTGCGGCGCAGCCGATGTCCGACAAACTCGCCGAAATCATCGCCACCAAGCGCCTCGAAGTGGAAGCCCTGATGCCGCGCGCCGCCCACCTGCGGGCCGCGGCGCTGCAACGCAACGACTTCGGCGGCTTCCGCGCCGCGCTCGACCGCGGGCCCGGCCGGCTGGGCGTGATCGCGGAGGTCAAGAAGGCCTCGCCGTCGGTGGGGCTGATCGATCCGGATTTCGACCCGGTGCGGCAGGCGAAGCGCTATCTCGACGGCGGCGCGTCCTGCCTCTCGATCCTCACGGATGAGAAATATTTCCAAGGCTCGCTGAGCTACCTCACGGAAATCTCGCGTTTCTCCGGCGCGCCGTTGTTGCGCAAGGATTTCACGATCCATGAGGTGCAGATCCACGAGGCCTCGGTGGCCGGGGCTGATGCGATCCTGCTGATCGTGGCGGCGCTCGACGACGACACGCTGCGGCGGCTCCATGACGAAGCGAAGGCCTTCATGCTCGACGTGCTGGTGGAAGTGCACGACCTGCGCGAGATGGAGCGCGCACTGGAACTTGGCGCGGATCTGATCGGCGTGAACAACCGCAACCTCAAGACCTTCGAGGTGGATCTGGCCACCACCGAAACGCTGGCCGACGAAGTGCCCGACGACGTGTTGCTCGTGTCCGAAAGCGGCATCAAAACGCCGGACGACGCAATGCGCGCACTGGAGGCGGGAGCGAACGCGGTGCTCATCGGCGAATCGCTGATGCGGGCGAACGATCCGTCGCGCGAGATCGAGGCTTACCTGGCGCTGGAGTTGGTTTGATGATGGGAAAGTGTTTTTGAATGGGAATCCCAACGGGATTCGGAATCACAGCCCAGGGTTGGCACAACCCTGGGTCAACGGTCACCAAACATCCGAACGCCGAAGGTGTTCCGCAGTTGCGGGCTGGATTCCACACCGCACCTGCACAACCCATTCAGGGTTGTTTGAATCATGCGTCCCTGCACCCGGGGTTGTGCCAACCCCGGGCTGTGGTGCGGAATCCTTTCAGGATTCATCCATCATCGGCGTTTGCCGCGCGGAGACATCGCTTCGGCCATTGCCGCGGGCAGGTTCACGGCTCCCCTGCCGCCGAGGAGATGGTCGATTTCCTCGAGGCGTTGGATGAGGTCGCGGACCTCGCCGCGTGAGGCCGGGCCGCCGGCGGCGGCGCAGAAGTGGGTCCGGCAGCCGAAAGGGCGTCCGTCGTAGATGCGGCATTTGCCGGTGTTTGGATGGAGGAACGGGCACGAGCCGTCGGCGGGGATTATGATGTCGCTGCGACCGGCGGCCTTCCACGCGCGGGCGGCGACGAGCGCCTCGCCTTTTGTGAGATAGGGCGTGTGGCCAACGAGTCGGAAACGACAACAATCGGCGCGCCCGGTGCAGTTTCGAACAAGCGGGCGGTTTTCCCACTCGGCGTAGATGTCCAGCACCTCGCGCGTCGCGTCGGTGGCGTATGAATCGGCGCGGCTCATTCTTCAACCGGTTCGGCGCGAAGTGCCGGTGGCTCGATGGGTTGCGCGCGTGGCGGCGGCGGTTCCTCGACCGGCAGGGCGCGCTGTGGTTTGATCAGGAGCGCGCGTGGTGGCGGGGGGGGGGCTTCGGCGGCTGGTTTTTCGGTATTCGGTTTCACCAGCACGGCGCGCGGCGGTGCGGGCGGTTCTTCCACCGGTGCCGGCGGCGTGGGCGGTTCTTCGACCACCGGGGCTTTTTGCGGCGTGACTTTGATCTGGTCACCGCTGGGCGGGGTTTTGCGCATGCGGATTTCCACGCGTCGGTTGATCTCCTGTTGGTTCTGGTCACCCTCGATCACGATCGGTTGATAGCGGCCGAAGCCGCGAGTGAAGATGCGCGATTTGTCCATGCGCATCGATTCGACGAGATAGGTTTTCACCGCCTCGGCGCGGCGGATCGAGAGGTCGAGGTTGAATTCGTCGCCGCCGACCAGGTCGGTGTGGCCTTCGATCCAGCAGAACAAGTTCGGGTTGCGGTCCATCAGCAGTGCGAGCTTCATCAGGCCGACTTTGGCGCTCTCGCGCAGCTCGGCTTTGTTGAAATCGAAGAGCAGGTCGCTGGGCAGCAGGGTCTTGCTGCTGACGATGAGATTGGGCGGCAGGTCGAGCATTTCGTCGAGCGATGCGACGCCGTCGAGCGCGCCTTTTTCGACGTTTCCACCGGCACCGTGCTTGAGGATTTCCTCGGTGAACCTGCCGAGATCATCGTCGTCCATTTCCATGCTGCCCGGATCGATGGTGACCTGGCCGATGGCGGCGGGTTTCAGTTCTGCCGGCTCGCGGCCGAACTCGGGCAGATCGGTGTCGATTTCGAGGTTGTCGGTGATTTCCGCGGCAATCGTTTGCGGGTCGCCTTCCTGCAACGGCTTCTGCATTTGCAGCGCGTATTCGGCCTGGTCGATGTCGGGGCGGATGTCGATTTCCGGATCGGTGGGCAGGACGCTGAGAAGGTCGATTTCCTCCAATAGCGTAGAGGCGTCCTCGGGCGGTGTGACGACATCCTCGGGTGTCGCGCGCTCGTAATCCGGCGTGCGCACCTCGACCTGCTGCACGTTGATGGCACGGGTATTCAGTTCGCGCACCTGCTCGAAACGCAGCGCGATTTTCATGTGATTGAGCGCCACAAACACGGCGATGTGGAGCAGGATGGAAAACAACATGGCCACCGCCGCCCACCAGCCGAGGTGCTCGGGTCCGGGCAGCCGGTAGGTTCCGCCGCCGCGCATGTCGCTCCATGAATAGCCCTCGGGCATGCCGCACTATACTCCCGTCGATCGTGCTGGCAATCACCGCGGCGCGGGATTATGCGTCGCTTGGCACCACGCGTGCTGATCCATCACACCAACCCCCTCTTGCCATGCCTGCGAAAAAGACTGCCAAAAAATCGACCGAAGCGGCCGCCCCCAAAGCTCCGGCCGCCAAGAAGACCGTGAAAAAAGCCGCGAAAAAAGCTGGGAAAAAAGCCGCGGTGTCCGAAACGCCCAAGGAACTGGCGAAACACGCGAGCATGCCCGTGGCCGTGAGAGCCACACCGGACATGATCGCCCGCGCCGCCTATCTCAACTACCGCCGCCGCGTCGAGCAAGGGCTTCCGGGTGACCGCGAGAGCGACTGGCTGGAGGCCGAGCGCCAACTCAACGCCTAGCCGGCTCCGGCACGGCGATGCGGCTTGCGAACAGAGCGTTCCGATGCAAATCGTGAGCGCGAATTCAGCGATGCGGAAAAAAGCGAAAGTCCCCGACGCGCAAGTCACGCCGGTCCACATATCCGGCCGCTACTCGGGCCTGCTGCCCCATAGCGGCTGGCCGGCGCGCAACTACCGGTTCCTGCGCCACCGCGTGGTGCCCGGCATATTCCGCCGCCGCGCCGGCAATGTGCTGGAGCCGGTACTCGACCCGCCGACCAACGGCAAGGTGCGCGTCACATGGATCGGCCATGCGTCGTTTTTCCTGCAGTTCGCCGGTCACTCGGTGATCGTCGATCCCAACTGGGCGAAGTGGCATGGCCCGGTGAAACGCAGCCGCCACCCGGGCCTCAATCTGCACGGTCTGCCGGAAGTGGACCTCGTGCTCGTCACCCACGCCCACTTCGACCACCTTCACAAGCCCAGCCTGAAAATCCTCAAGGCGCGCGAGGGCATCGTCGTGCCGCGCGGCAGCGGATCTCTGGTCAGGAAACTCGGCTTTCCCGCCACCTACGAGGTCGGCGTGTGGGACGAGCTGCGCTTCGACCTGCTGGAAATCATCCACACGCCGTCGCACCATTGGGGCGCGCGTTTCCTGCACGACACCCACCGCGACTTCGGCGGCTACATCGTGCGCGCCGGGGAAAAATCCATCTTCCATTGCGGCGACAGCGCGTATTTCCCCGGTTTCGGCGAAATCGGCAAAAAACAGAACATCGACATCGCGCTGATGCCCATCGGTGCCTACGAGGCACCCAGCGGCCGCGACGTGCACATGAATCCCGAGGAAGCCGTGCGCGCCTTCGCCGACCTCGGTGCCAAACTCATGATCCCAATGCACTACGGCACCTTTCCGCTCGGCAACGAGCCGCACGACGAGCCGGTGGAACGCCTGTTGGCGGAAGCCGATCGACTCGGCATCAGCGAGCGGTTGCTCATCCCCGAAGAGGGCGTGGGCATCGAGTGGTGAAGCCCCCCACCCTGCCGCGATCAGGCTTGGGCTCGGCGTTTCGTGGCACGGCGCGGATTGCCCGCATGACGGGCACCATCCCGCGCCGCAGGACGTAGCGGACGGTTTTTAGGCAGAAACGGAGTCACCAGTGCCTCCACCAGGTCGAAGTTGCCGGAAAAATCCTCGCGCTGGTCCGATTCCTGTTTTCCGAACACCTGCTCCTCGATCAGATGGAAAACCATGTCGCCGACGTCCTGGCACTGGCGCAGACCCCACTCGTGCATCAGCGTGGAGGCCATCGGCCCGAATTGTTCGAGCGCCAGATCACGGAAGCCTTCCAGCAATTCCTGCCCGGTCACGTGTCTCGCGCGCCCGGCGTTTTTTTCCGCGATCCGCTTGAGCGTGAAATCCAACGCATCCTTCAGGAAGAAATACGCTTGTGCGTCGAAACGCTTCTCGCGCTGGAGAATTTGGTAAACCGATTGCTCGAACTGCATCGCGTGCATGCCGGAGCATGCGCCACGCCAAAGCGCGTGTCAAAGCGCTTCATGGGCGCGGCAAAACGCCGGGGTTTCCCGTGGTTGACCCCCCCGGGGGCGGTTGCTAGCGTCCGCGCCCCGTCATGAGCGACCCCGCCGCCAATTACAAAGACACGCTGACCCTGCCGCAGACGACCTTCCCGATGCGCGGCGACCTCGTGGACAACGAACCGAAACGCCTTGCGAGCTGGGAGGCGGAGAATCTCTATCAGAAAATCATCGCCCGCCGCCGCGCGCAGAACGCCCCGGAGTTCATCCTCCACGACGGCCCGCCATTCGCCAACGGCGACGTCCACATGGGCACCGCGCTCAACAAGCTGCTCAAGGACCTGGTGGTGAAATCGAAAACGATGGCCGGTTTCACCGCTCCCTTCATCCCGGGCTGGGACTGCCACGGCCTGCCGATCGAGTTCAAGGTGGTCAAGGAAACCGCCGGCCTCGAACCCGCGGAAATCCGCCGCCGCTGTGCCGAGTTTGCCAAGAAGTTCATCGACATCCAGCGCGCCTCCTTCCGCCGCCTCGGCGTGTTCGGCGATTGGATGAACCCGTATCTCACGATGAACCCCGGCTACGAGGCGGACATCCTTCGCGTCTTCGCCAAGCTCGTCGAAAACGGCTGCGTCTATCAGAGCAAGAAACCGGTCCAGTGGTCATACGGCGCGCAAACCGCCCTCGCCGAAGCCGAAGTCGAATACAAGGACAAGGAAAGCCCCGCCATCTTCGTGAAGTTTCCTTTAAAGGGGAGCGTGGGCGTCCCGCCCGCACTTGAGGGTGCCGCCATCCCCATCTGGACCACCACCCCCTGGACCCTCCCCGCCAACCTCGGCCTCGCCGTGCACCCGGAGTTCACCTATGTCGTCGGACGTTTCCACAACGAAATCGCAGAGCGCAGCGAAACCCTGGTCCTCGTTCGCGAACTCATCGAGGACTTCCATCACAAAACCGGTTTCGCCCTCGCGGAAACCCTGACCGAAATCAAGGGCCGCGACCTCGAAGATCTCGAAGCCCAACATCCCTTCCTGCCGCGCACGTCGAAGGTCATTCTCGCCAGCTACGTCACCACCGAGACCGGCACTGGCATCGTCCACACCGCGCCCGGCCACGGAGCGGACGACTACGTGGCCGGCCAACAGAACGGGCTCGCCGTGCTCTCACCCGTCGATGACGAAGGGAAGTTCACCGACGAAGTCGGCGTGCCCGAACTCGTCGGCAAGCATGTCTTCCAATCCAACGACCGCATCATCGAGATTCTCGCCGAAAGCGGCCACCTGTTAGGCCGCGAGGTTTACAAGCACTCCTACCCGCACTGCTGGCGCTCGAAAACGCCGATCATCTTCCGCGCCGTCGAGCAGTTCTTCATCTCGCTCGAAACCCTGCGCGGCAAGGCGCTCGAACAGATCGACCAGGTCGAATGGCTGCCCGCGTGGGGCCGCAACCGCATCTACGGCACCGTCGAGGCCCGGCCCGACTGGTGCATCTCGCGCCAACGCACCTGGGGCGTTCCGCTGCCGGTGTTTTTCGACGAAAACAACCAGGCCATCCTCGATCCCGACCTCGCCCGCAAGGTGGCCGACCTCGTCGAAACCGAAGGCACCAACTTCTGGTTCGAGCATTCCGACGAGGAAATCGCGGAAAAACTCGGCTTGCCCGCAGGGGTGAAAAAGTGCCGCGACACGCTCGATGTCTGGATCGACTCCGGTTGCTCGCATGTCGCCGTGCTCGACAAGCATCCCGAACTCCACGCGCCCTGCGATCTCTATCTGGAGGCCACCGACCAACACCGCGGCTGGTTCCAAAGCTCGCTCATGCTCAGCGTCGCCTACCGCGACAAGGCACCCTACAAAACCGTGATGACCCACGGCTTCGTGGTGGACAAGGACAAGAAGAAACTCTCGAAATCCGAAGCCGAAAAAGCCGGCAAGCCGATCGACGCCGCGCATTATTATAACAAATACGGTGCCGACATCGTCCGCCTCTGGGTGTCTTCGGTCGATTGGCAAAACGAAGTCCCCTTCGGCGAGGACCTCTTCAAACAGGTCACCGAACCCTACCGCCGCATCCGCAACACCCTGCGCATCCTGTTAGGAAACCTCGACGGCTTTGTTCCCGCGAACGCGCCGGCGAATCCGGAATACACGCTTCTCGACCGCTGGATCCTCGAACGCCTCCAGGCCGTGGTCGCCGAATGCCGCGCCGCATACGACGCCTACGAGTTCCGCAAGGTGTTCAACGCGCTCAACAACTTCTGCACCCACGACCTCAGTGCCACTTACATCGACGCGCTGAAGGACCGGATGTATTGCGATGCCACCGATTCCCCGCGCCGCATCGCCTCACAGTGCGCGATGCATGATATCTTCCTCGCGCTCTCGAAACTGCTCGCGCCGATCCTGGTCTTCACCACCGACGAGGCATGGGAGCACGCGCCCTTCACCACCGGCAGCGTGCACGAACAGGATTTCCCGGAACCGGATCCCGCCTTCGCCCCCGGCGAGGCCACCAAGACCACGGAGCGGCTGTTCGAAATCAAATACGCCATCCAGACCGCCATCGAAAGCTGCGTTCAGGCCAAGGAGTTCAACCGCAACAACGAGGCCGATGTTTCCCTGACCGTTCCGGAATCCGACGCCGCCCTGCTGCCGCTCCTCAACGACCGCGACTTCGCCACCGAGTTCTTCATCATCGCCGGACTCAAAGCGCAAACCGGCTCCGTGCTCAACGCCACCGCCCGCAAGACCGACCACCCGCTCTGCCCCCGCTGCCGCAGGCACGAGCCGGTGGTGGCAAGTGGGCTGTGTGAGAGGTGCGAGAGCGTAATCCAAAGATCCGACCGATCCGTCTGATCCGACCGATCTTATGGAATCTCCCCACAAGAAACTCCGGCCCAGCGGTGGCTACCGCAAAACCGCGAGCTTCCAAACGGCCACCCTCATCTACGATGCCACCTACTGGTTCTGCGAGAGGTTCCTGGACTCCCGCTCGCGCACCGTGGACCAGATGATCCAGGCCGCCCGTTCAGGCCGGCAAAACATCGCCGAAGGCAGCCGTGCTTCCGCCACCTCCTCCCAAACGGAACTGCGGCTTGTGAACGTCGCCCGTGCCAGCCTCGAAGAACTCCTCCTCGACTACGAAGACTACCTCCGCCACCGACGACTCCCGCAGTGGAGCGCGGACAGCCCGGAAGCCTCGGAGATCCGCGCGGTCCCGCGCACCTTCAAGAAAGATCAGACGGATCCGTCCGATCTGTCCGATCTAACAGACCAAGACCGCTGGTCCCTCTACTCCCGCTGGCTGGATCACGAAGATCCCGCCATCCGCGCCAACGCGACCATCTGCCTCATCCACCAGGCCAACTACCTGCTCGACCGCCAGATCGCCGCACTCGAAGCCGCCTTTATCGACGACGGCGGCTACTCCGAGCAACTCGCCACCGAGCGTTTGCGCAAGCGGCAAAAAGATCGGTCGGATCCGTCTGATCGGTCGGATCAAAACCCACCCGCCTGCCCGCAGTGCGGCTCGCTCATGGCGCTGCGCACCGCCAAGTCCGGCAAGAACTCCGGCAGCCAGTTCTGGGGCTGCAGGAACTACCCGGACTGCAAAGGCACCGCGCCTGTTTGATGCGGCGTCACTCCTTCTTCACCGTCTCGATCCTCCAATCCGTCCGCCCGCCAAGAATGCGGCGGCACTCCTGATTCAGCCCCTCGGGGACCAGAACTTTCGTCACGGAAGGAGCGGAGAGCATCGCTTCGCACAATGCCTCGCGCTCTTCAGGGTCGCGGCGGTTTCCGTGGATGTGCTGGTGCTGAACTTGTGCGAGAAATCCCCGGCCGGAGAGCCGGGAACGTTTTTGAGAATTTGCCCTTCGAATTCCGTGAACACGGCGGGCCAGTCGTTGTCAGGGTGTCCGGGAACGAATTCATCCATCCTGACATTCAGAGTCCGTCCGCCCCGCTCATGGATGGCAAATAACTCGCGATACCGCTCGGGATACGCGCACACCTCATCTGCTGCCATTTGAGTGATCAGTTGCCAGATCATGTCCGGACTGATGGCCAAAGGGCGGTGGTCCTTGAAGGCGAGATGCGCCGCCGCGATGAACGGATGGCCCAGTGAAGAGGGCAGAGCGACCCACTCCTGCTCCCCCACCGGCGAAAACGCCTCGATTTCATCCCCCAGCGGGCGGACGAGGATTTCCGCCGCGGGTTGTGCGGCAAGGGGCTTGTCGGCCAGTTTCACATCGCTGACCTCGATAATCACCGGTTTGCCCACGGGATCAGCCCCGTAGGCTGGGAGCAAGGCCAGTGAACCCAGCGCCATGCGGATGAATCCCTGCTGGAGCGTTTTCATGGTTCGCAACCAATACATGCCTCCCATTTCTTTGGAAACCCGGAGTTGCGATACGGCCCCGATTCCTTCCCTGCATTCCGGCTTGATCGCGGGGCGCTAAAAACCAAGCCTCTGCGCCATGTCCGCCGCCGTCCAACACACGCTCGCAGGTTCCGCCACGCTGGAGGGGACCTCGCTGCACACCGGGGAAAAGGTCACCCTGACCCTTAAGCCGGCCCCGGAGGGCCACGGGTTCAAGTTCCGGCGCATCGACCTGCCCGACCAGCCGTTCATCAATGCGGACGTGGACAAGGTGCAGACGGTCGAGCGGGCGACCACGCTGGCCGAGGGATCGGTGAAGGTGCACACCGTCGAGCACGTGCTTTCCGCGCTGGTCGGCATGGGGGTGGACAACGCGCTCATCGAGATGGACGCCAACGAGCCGCCGATCGGCGACGGCTCGGCGCGGCCATATGTGGAACTGATCAAGAAAACGGGTGTGGTTTCGCAAAGCGCGCCGCGCCGGGTGTGGGAAATCCGCGAGCCGGTGCATTTGGAAACCGGCGACGGCACGCTGTTGACGATCGTGCCAAGCAAGACGTTCAAGGTTTCCGTGACCAACGTGGGACCGGAGGGGCGCTTTACCCAGTATTTCTCCTGCGAGGTGACGCCGGAGTTGTATGAAAAGGAAATCTGCGCCGCGCGCACCTTCGTCTATTACGAGGATGTGAAGCCTTTGCTGGAGAAGGGCCTGATCAAAGGCGGCTCGCTCGAAAGCGCGGTGGTGATCCGCGGCGCCGAGATCATGTCGAAGGAGCCGATGCGTTTCACCAACGAGTTCGCGCGCCACAAGGCGCTCGACATCATCGGTGACCTGATGCTCTGCGGCGTGAAATTCATCGGCCATGTGATCGCGGTGAAGCCGGGCCACGGCCCCAACACGAAAATGGCCGCCAAACTGAAGGCGGAATACCTGCGGATGCGCTCGATGGTGCCGCCCGAAATCATATTGCCTACCGGCGAGAGCGTTTTGGACATCAACGAGGTGCTGCGCATCCTGCCGCACCGCTATCCGTTCCTGATGGTGGACCGGATCGTGGACATGGTCGGCGAGAGCAAATGCACCGGCGTGAAGAACGTGACGATCAACGAGCCGTTCTTCCCCGGCCACTTCCCCGGACATCCGATCATGCCGGGCGTGCTGCAGCTTGAGGCGATGGCCCAGGTTTCCTCGGTGCTGATGCTGCGCAAACCGGAGAACACCGGAAAAATCGGCTACTTCATGAGCGCGGACAACGTGAAGTGGAGAAGGCCGGTGCTGCCCGGCGACACGCTCTTCATCGAGACGGAGATTCTCAAGATGCGCGGCTCGATCGGCCAGACGCGTTGCCGCTGCCTGGTCAACGGCGAGGTGGTTTCCGAGGCGGAGTTGAAGTTCGCGCTGCTCGACCGCTGACGGAAAAGGCGGGCGATTTCACGGGATTGACCTCGATCGGGGCGCTCCCTAGCTTGCGGATCGTCCCATGGCGCACGATTTGATCCAATTTTTCTGCCCGTTCTGTGGGATCAAACTGACGGTGCCCGGCTCCAAGGCCGGAGTATCCGGACCATGCCCCGCATGCGGCAACACGATCCAGGCACCCGTTCCGCCGCCACCACGGCCCGAGCCGCGCCCATCGCCACCCGCGGAACCGGGCTCACCGCTGAAACCCGAACCCCGGCAACTGCCGGCGCGCGCGCCGGTGGAGATCGACGCCCGCCCGATCCCCGCACCGCCTGCGGAGGAAAACGCCCCCGTGCAGCCGGCCTACTCGCGCGTGCGACCGCATCGCGAAGCGTGGCAGTGGATCCGGCGGGTGGCGGCCATGGCGCTATTCATGGCGGCTTCGGTGGCGCTGGTTTTCGGTGTGTTGAAATTGTTGAACCGCGAGCAACCGGTGCAGGCTCCCATGCGCGATCTGGGTCTCAATGCGAACGAGACACCCGACACCGGCGACAATCCGGAAGTCCTCGAAGGTGACCAAACGGACCAGATGGAAAACCTCGAACCTGTCTCACCATGGGGCGAGGCGGAAAAGGTGCTGGAGGAATTTCTATCGGCCAAAACACTGGCGGAGCGCATGCCCTTGATGGAAACCCGCCTGACGGAGGAGGAACTTGCCGCCACCTGCCTGGCATCCCCCCTGCCCGCGATTCTGAAGCTCGTTCCCGAATACCGGGAAACCGACAAGATCGAAAACCTCGTGGATTGTTTCTACACCGCGGAACTCGACCACGACGATCCGGCCACGCGGGTCCTGACCGTTCTGGTGCGTGCCCGCGGCGACCAGCGGCCGCGGGTGGTGGCGGAGCCGTTTCTCGACAGCTTCGGCGGCCGGCTCGCGGTCTACGCCGCCGAACCCACCGACAAGGCCGGCATCTTCCAAGTGGTGGTTTACGCGGTCGCCTCGTGCACCAATCCGGAGGTCCCGAACCACGGAAAAAAACTGACGCTCAAGCTGCTGGCCAGCGACACCAACCGCGAGATCGCCCGCGCGTATTTCGGCCGGCAATCGAAGATCAACGAGATTCTGGAAAACAGCGCCTACGAATTGAACTACGGCGTCGCCAAGGCCTGCACCGTGCTGCTGCGCTGGAACACGGAGGAAGATCCGGAAAAACCATTCCTTGAAGCCCTCGCAATCAGGGACCTGAGCTGGAATCCTTGACCCGTCCGGCCTCCGCCAGCGCGCGCCAGCCGCCGTGCAGCACGGAAACCTCGGCACCGAGACCAAGCCCGCGGATGCGCTCCGCCACCTGACGGCTCACCCCGCAGTTTTCATCGCCGCAATAGACGATCACGCGCGGGGTTTCCATGATCCGCATCGCCACCTCGGCCTCGAAGACGGTCATGTCCTCGGCCGGATCGAGGTTCCACAGGACCGAGCCGGGCAGCCCGTTTGCCTCCCACTCGGCGCGTGACCGGGCATCCACCCACAGCACCACGGCATCGGCCGGGATTTCCTGCAGGCAGACTTCATCGGGTGCGATGGCCGCCGGATCGCAGACCAGCGTGCGCTGCGGCGGGCCTTTCACCAGCCAGGTCGCCCCGGCCGCGGCGAGCGCAACGATTGAAATCACGACGAGTTGTGCGAGTGCCTTCATGGCCGCGCGGACACCGGTTTGCGCACCACGGCAAAGGCCTGCTGGAGGCGCAGCTTGGGCAACTCGCTGTCGGTCTCGATGCGCAGGATGCCGAGGCCGGGCGTGTCGATCGCGGCGGGCGTGACGACCACTTCGTAAACCTTTCCTTTCTCGATGGTTTTCAGTTCCGGTTTGAACGCGGGGCTGGAGCTGGAAACGGCGGTGACATGCGTCGGCCGCTCGTCATTCATCGTGATGCGGATCGTCTTGGGCGCGGCTTCGCCGGAAAGATCCCAGTGGAGAGTCTTCGGCTCCACGGCGACCAGCACCGGGATATGGACGCGGACAGTGAGTTTCAAGGACGGCTGCGATTCGGAATCGTCATCCACCCAGATGGCGATCGTCTTGTCCACGGTGCCGGAATAATTCCCCAACTCGAAGTCCGCCTGCAGCAGCCCGGACTCGCCGGGCGCGTAGCGGAGCTTGCCGTCCTTGACGCGCAAGCCCATGCACGAGCAGCCGGAGTCATACTTGCGGATGGTCACCGGCTTGTCGCCGGCATTGCTGAAGCTGAACTCGGCAGTCACTTTCGCGGCATCCGCCGGAGCGTGGATTTCATCGAGGGTTTCGGGAAATTCGAGACCTGCGGACACCGCAAGCACCGTGGCAAGCCAGAGCGGAAGAATGGTTTTCATGCACCTACTTAGACTCCGGATTTTCCAACGGCGCAAGTTCCACGGCGATGATCAGGCGTCCGCCGCGCCATTCCGGCCCTAACAGATAGAGCGGCCGCCCTCTCACCAGCCGGGCGTCGGCCTTGAGGATTTTCTTGCGGGCGAGCCAGAGTTCCAGATCGAGCACCGCGGATTGGTCGTCCGCGTGCCCCTGCGCCTCGAAGCGGATGAGCACTTCGTCGGACGGTTTGAGCGGCTCGCCCCAGTTTTCATAACTGCGGAGCAGCGGCTTGGTGTCCCTGCCGAGCAGTTTGTAATGTTTGAAACGCAGACTCTCTTCGCCGCGCAGACGCTCGACGCAATCCTTGGGCACCGGCAGCGCTTTCGGCCCCGCGGCCTTGGGATCGCCGTCGGTGGCGTGATAGACAGTGACTTCCACCATCGCGATCCGGGTCTGCCCGGGATCTTCCACGGCCGCGACGATGCCGGGCAGCCACACGGCCGCGGCGAGGATGCAGAGGAATTTCCGGCGTAAAATCATTCCACGCTGAGGGGTTCTTCTTCGATGGCGGCGGTGGAGTCGATCTCGCGTTCGCGGTTCAGATAAACGGTGTGCGAGAAATCGATGTCGTCGGGAATCGCCTGCACGCCATCGAGCACGATCACGGTGGCGAGCGCGCCTTCGCTGTCGAACCACCGGGCCTCGACACCCGATTCCGGGGTGTAGAGCACGGGCTCCACGGGAATCGCGCGCGGCGCGCCGGTGACGTCGATTTCCGGAACTGTCGCCTTTTTCAACCCGATCTGGAAAGCCAGCACCATGCCGGCGCAGGCGGCCACGGGCATCAGCCAAGTGCGCAGCGAGAACCGCGACCGCGTCACGACCGGCGCGGCCGGTTGCAGATCATGGATCGTCTTTTGCACGCGGTGGTTGAAGAAATCCGCGTAGGGCGGCTCGATCTCCGCCGGAATGGTCCGGGCCATGGTCGCACGCCAGCGCCGCGTCTCCTCGCGGGCGGTGAGCAGCTCGGGATTGTCCGCGACCCATTTTTCGAAGGCCGCGAGTTCCTCACCCTCCAGCTCGTCCTCAAGCCACAGGGCCAGGCGGGTGTCATCGGGATTGGTATTCATCTTTCAGCAGGGTTTGGAGTTTCTGGCGCGCATAGTAAAGGCGGCTCATCACGGTGCCCAGCGAGCAGGACATGACATCGGCGATCTCCTTGTAGGAAAGCCCCTGCACGTCCTTGAGCAACACCACCTCGCGGTGGTCTTCGGAGAGTTTTTGCAGGGCGGCCTCGATCTTGTCGCGCAACTCGCCCTGGGCCAGTGATTCGTCGGGCGTTTCGCCGCCGGCCGGCGTGGTTCGCGAAGCGGAATCGATCCGGTCGCGCTCGAAGATCTCATCGTTGAGTTCGCCCACGCTTTCGATCCGGCGCTTGCGGGTCCAGTCATAGACCGTGTTGTGGGCGATGCGGTAGAGCCAGGTGGAAAAGCGCGCCTTGGCCTCGAACCGGGGCAGCGCCTGCCACGCCTTGATGAAGACCTCTTGCGAAAGGTCCCATGCCTCGGCTTCCTGATGAATCATGTTGCGGATCATGGCGAAGATTTTCCCACGGTGGCGCGTGACGAGTTCATCGTAGGACCGCATGTCCCCGTTTTGAGCCCGCTCGACCAGCAGGAGGTCGCCGTCCGGATCGTCGATGGCGGCGCCCGGCGCGGCGGAACCGGCTGGCCCACGCGCTTGTTTTGACGGATCGTCGCCGCGATTATTCATGATCGATCAGGTGAAAAAAGCCGCGACAGCGTGGCCGCGAATCTCCGGCTCCGCAACCCCGGAAAGCCCGTCGTCACCTGACGTGGCGCGGCGAATTGACAAGCCCCGGCACCGCACCCACCCTGCGCGCGTGTCCGAGGAAATGAAACGCACCCCGCTGGAAGCCGCCCATATCGAACTCGGGGCCCGCATGGTCCCCTTCGCCGGCTGGAGCATGCCGGTGCAATATACGTCGATCATCGACGAGCATCGCGCGGTGCGCGATAAGGCCGGGATTTTCGATATCTCTCACATGGGACAGTTCATCGTGGAGGGCGAAGGCTCCGCCGCATGGCTCAACCGCCTGCTCACCAACAACGTGCTCAAGCTCGCTCCCGGCCAAGGCCAATACACGCTCATGCTCAACGAGCGCGGCGGCGTGATCGACGACCTGATCGTTTACCGGACCGGTGAAAATTCGTGGTTCCTCGTGGTGAACGCCTCAATGATCGGGGAGGATTTTTCCTGGATGACCTCGCACAAGGACGAAGGCGTCTCACTGCGCGACGAGAGCGAACTGTGGGCCGGCATGGCCGTGCAGGGACCGGATGCCGTATCGGTTTTCTCAAAGGCTTTCCCGAACGAAACCCTGCCGCCTCGCAACGGCATCGCCACGCTAACAGGCGGCGGCATCGTCTGCCGCACCGGATATACCGGCGAGGACGGCTTCGAGTATTTCTGCCCGGCCACCGAGGGCGTCACCGCTTGGAAAAACTTTCTCGCCGCCGGTGCCGCGCCCTGCGGTCTCGGCGCACGCGACACTTTGCGGCTCGAAATGGGATACCCGCTCAACGGCAACGACCTCTCGCCCGACCGCTCGCCCATCGAGGCGGGCCTCGGGTTCTTCTGCGATCTGGAAAAACCGGATTTCATCGGCCGCGAAACGCTCGTCCGCCACAAGACCGATGGCCCGCCGCTCAAGCTCACCGCATTGAAATACACCGAAAAGGCCCCGCCGCCGCGCGCTCACTATCCGGTCATCGCGATGGACGGCGCCTTGATCGGCGAACTCGCCAGCGGCGCGCTCTCGCCCTCGCTCATGACCGGCATCGGCATGGCCTACCTGCCGCCGGAATTCTCCAAACCCGGCACCGCCCTGCAAATCGACGTCCGCGGCCGCCTCTTCCCGGCCGAAGTCGTGAAAAAACCCTTCTACAAAAAATCCTGACGCTTACCGAATTCCGCTTTCCACCTACCGCTTACCGATTTCCACCATGAACATCCCATCCGACCTCCGCTACTGTCCGTCCCACGAATGGCTGCGCCTTGAAGGCGACACCGCCACCGTTGGCATCTCCGACCACGCCCAGGAAGAACTCACCGACGTGGTCTTCGTCGAACTGCCCGCCGTGGGTCGCACGGTGGATGCCGGCGACCCGACCGCCGTCGTCGAATCCGTCAAGGCCGCCAGCGACATCTACGCCCCCGTCGGCGGTGAGGTGATCGAGGTGAACCCGGAAGTCGAGGCCGATCCCTCGCTGGTCAACACCGACCCCTACGGCAAGGGCTGGATCTTCAAACTGCGCGTCAAGAACCCCGACGACGCAGCCAAGCTGATGGACGCCGCCGCCTATCAGGCGCACATTTCCTGAATTCCCAAGTCGCGAGAGGGCCATTGTCCCGCCGCTACAGTTCGATGTTGGCAGGGCGTGACGCGACTTCTAGCTTGGCCGCCCCGCATGCCAGACAAGACCCGATTCCACTTCACCGGCATCTGTGGCACGGCCATGGGTGCCGTGGCCGCCGCCATGAAACAGCGCGGCCTCACGGTCACCGGCTCCGACGCCAACGCCTATCCGCCGATGTCGGATTTCCTGCGCGGCCAGGGCATCCCCGTCGCCGAGGGCTACGACGAGAAGAACATCCCGGCCGACACCGATGTGGTGGTCATCGGCAATGCCATCTCGCGCGGCAACCCCGAGGCCGAGGCCGCGCTCGAGCGCAAGTTGCTCTACCAATCGCTGCCCGAGGTGATGAAGGAGCACTTCCTGCGCGGGCACCGCAACTTCGTCGTCGCCGGCACTCACGGGAAAACGACCACCTCCGCCATGCTTGCGTGGCTGCTGCGCCATGCCGGACGCGATCCCGGATTCATGATCGGCGGGTTGCCGAAAAACCTCGGCTGCGGCGCGCATTTCACCGACTCGGAATTCAACGTGCTGGAAGGCGACGAATACGACACCGCCTTCTTCGACAAGCGCTCGAAATTCCTCCACTACCTGCCCGAGTGTGTGGTCATCAACAACATCGAGTTCGACCACGCCGACATCTACGACTCTCTCGACGAGATCAAGCTGAGCTTCCGCCGCCTGCTCAACAACGTCCCGCGCAACGGCATGGCCTTCATCAACGGCGATGAACCGAACTGCCTCGATGTCGCGCAAAACGCGCCCTGCCCGGTGACCGCCGTCGGCCTCGGTGAAAACTGCGCGCTGCGGATCACCGGCATCAATTACGAGGAGCATCGTAGTTCGTTCGTCCTCGGCGGTGTTCCCTATTCGCTGCCGATGGCCGGAGAGTTCAACGTGCGCAATGCCGCGATGGCCGCCGCAGCGGCCGGATTCGCCGGGCTCACGCCGGAGGAAATCCGCGCCGGCTTGGAAAGCTTCGGAGGCGTCGCGCGCCGCCAGGAACTGCGCGGCGAGGAGCGGGGCGTGAGGGTGATCGACGACTTCGCGCACCATCCGACGGCGATCCGGCTGGCGGTGCAGAGCCTGCGCCAGAAATACCCCGGCGGCCGGCTGTGGGTGCTCTTCGAGCCGCGCTCCAACACCACCCGCCGCGCGGTTTTCCAGAACGAACTCGCCGAGTCGCTCGCGCTGGCGGACATCGCCGTGGTCGCCGCCATTCCCGATCTGCACAAGATTCCCGAGCACGACCGGCTCGATCCCGCGCGGCTTTCGGCGGATATCGCGCGGCTCGGCGGCAGCGGGTTTTATCTTCCCGATGTGGAGACGATCGTCGCCCACGTCAGCAGCCAGGCCATTTCCGGCGATGTCGTCGCGGTGCTTTCCAACGGCGGCTTCGGCGGCATCCATGACAAGCTGCTCGCCGCGTTCCGGACGGAAAAAAACCGCCCCGTTCCGGAGAACGGGGCGGCGTGATCGGAAGGCGGACTCGCATCCGTGGCCGGCGCGATCAGCGCCGGATCTGGCTGACGGATCCGCTTACCGGAGCAAGTTTGAATTCCTTGATGGAAAAGCCCTTGGCCTGGCCGTCGCTGCGGTGGGAGAAGTTCAGCACGTTGCGGCCGCGCTTCAGCTCGATGGCGACCGGCTCGGTGTGGTCCCACATGCCGACGGTGAAGGGCAGCGGGATGTCCACGGTCTTGTTGTCGCCGTTGACCTTGAGCACCAGGTTCTGCTGCCAGCTCGGGGTGACGACCTTGGCGGTGAGCGCGTATTTTCCAGCGGACGGGGTGTCGATGGTGTATTCGAAGTCCTGTGTTCCGCCGTTGCGCGAGTAGTGGAGCTGGGTGCCGCCGAGGACACTGGGCATGAAGATGATCTTGCCGGTGCTCTTCTGCGGTTTGGTGGCGGCGACGACGGGAATCGTGATCACGCCATTGTTGTCCACGGTGACCTTGCGCTCTTCGGCCTTGATCTCGGTATCGATGATCTCGACATGCTCTTTGGTTTCATTGGCCTCGCCGATGTCCTCGCCGACGGCGGCGAGCGTCTTGGCATTGGCATCCTCGATGATGGCGCGCTGGGTGTAGAGCGCGACTCCGTTCCAGAATTCCGGGCTGGTTTTGGCGATGAGACCATAGGCGCGTTTTTCGCCCATCACGTCGCCGACCCAATGGGCGCGCTTGACCATCTTGTAGGTCCCGCCGGTGGCGCGGGCCTGGGTGGTGGCGAGGAAGTTGAGGTCGCGGTCGTAGGGTGTCTTGGTCCAGCCGCTGCCCCAACCGGCACCGAGGCAAACGACCCAGCCATCAGGCGTCCAGTGGGCGAGCGCGGCGTGGCCGCGCTGCGGGCGGGCGGTGACGGGGATGCCGAAGGCGCGAAGAACGAAGCGGCCGATAAAGGCGCGGCGGCCGCAGATGCCGCCGTTCTTGAGGATGTTCTGGAAGAAATGCAGCTCGTCCTCGTCGTATTGGTTGTCCTGTGAACCGTAACGCACGTCGCTGCGGACGAGTTCCACATAGCGCCAGCGGTAGTCGGACTTGGTGACTTGGTCGGGGCGGTAGTTTTTCAGCATTTCACGGCCCCAGGTGAGGATTTCGTCGGGCTCCTCGCCATCGACTACCATGCGCATGTCCCAAACGGCCAGCTTGTCGAAGCCGGGATCGAGTTCCTTGTCGAGATACGCCTTTTCGAAATGGAGGTAGCGTTTCACCGGATCGACGTGTTCGGGCGCGTTGGTGGCGGCCACGGCGTTGCGTTGTTTCACCGGCACGGCGTGCTCGAGGGCGACGGCGAGCGCGAGGCGGTGCAAGGCACCTTCCGCGGACTTGGCGCTGGCCTTACGGATGTCGCGGTAGATTTCCATGGCGCGGCCGTAGTTGGCGCCGGCGGCACCGTCGGCGACGGCGATTTGCACCATCAGGTCCTCGTTGGAGAGCAGGGTGTCGATCAACTTGGCCTGTTCGTCGCCCTGTTGTGCGAAGACGGCGAGGCCGCGCGGGGTGGCCTCGTTCAGGATCACGAACTTGGCGAGCTTGCCATCGAGCTTGTCGCTCGCGAGGAACGAGTTGATGCCGAGATCGCGGATCGCCTTGAGGGACTGGTCCTTGGCTTCGGCGAGCGCCTTCTCGGCTTGTTTGAGTTCTTTCTCGAACTTGGATTTGTCGCGCAGCGCCTTGTCCAGTGCGGCCTGGCGTTCCTTGAGTGCGTCCTGTCCCTCCTTGAGGTTCTTTTCCCATTTGGCGAGTTCATCGCGCGCGGCCTGGCGTTCGGCATCGGAAGATGCCTTGGCGAGTTTTTCCTTGGCCTGCTTGATGCCATTTTCGGCACCGCCGATCCATTTGCCCTTGGCATGATTCACCAGGCCCTCGGCGCGGCCGATTTCGCCCATGCGGTCCTTGGCCTCCTGGAGATCAACCTTGGCCTTGTCCTCGGCTTCAAGGCTCTTGAGGTAGTCGTTCTTGTTGCGGTCGCTCAGTCTTGGCAGCGAGCGGGTGATGCCCTCTTTAAGAGTTGCCATTTCCTCGGCATAGCGGGCTTCGAGGCGGTCGCCGGCTTCGGTGAGTGGTGGTGCAGGGGTGCCATTGTTTTTCCTGGCCGCCCAGGCACCGGTGGTTCCGATCGCTGTGGCGACGATCAGCGCCAAGCCTCGTGTGATGGTTTTGGTTTTCATGGATTGTATTCTTTTCTCGTCAGCGGCACGGAGCCGCGGGGTTTTGTTTTGTGGATTCCCATCGGGCCCGATGTTCGGCCGACTGCATCGCGTGGCTGTCAACTACGCGGCGGATTCCCGCGGATTTCAAATTATTGACGAAAACCGAATGAATTGAATTGCCGCTCGCATTTGCGACGGAAATGCGTCATCTTGCGGCCATGAGCATGCTGACTCTCACTCCAACCGCCGCCCGGGCCAATCTTTCCGAACTGCTGCGGCAGGCGCTCAGAGGGGACGACATTGGAATCGTGGTTGACGGTAAAATCGTCGCTCTTCGTCCCGTGGCGGTTGAGTCCATGGATTACGCGACGCGCGAATACGGAGCGACGGCGATGGAACTGAATCAATTCGAAAAACGAACTCATGGCGAAATCGAAAAAGCCCGCAAAAAAGGCGCTCTCCACGAATTCACCGGAGACATCGAAGCCCTCCTTGAAGGCAGGGGTCACTGAGGACTTGCTGAAACAAATCCGCTCCAGATCGATATCGGAGCGTCAGGAAATCGGCGATGCCATCAATCAGGTCCTTGAAAGCTGGGGAGGCCCGCACGCGCATTCCGGGATCGGCATCCGCCGCCTCACCAAAACCATTTTCGAATGCCGGGTCGGCCTGGATGACAGGCTGGCCTTCGTTTTCATGGCGTCACCGCCGGAACTGGTTTTCTTCTTTATCGGCAATCACGCCGAAATTCAGAAATTGATCCGTTCCAACCGGTGAGTCTTCGGGTTTCAAGGTGTCTGGCGGCTATCGGGGCCAATCCCGACGCAATCAGGGCTGAAGACGCATGTTTTCAGCGGTGCGCTGAAAATCCTTACGCGGGTACGCGTGAACTCCCCTCGCCGGCCAGCACGCGGACGAATGGCGGAATCGGCGCGCCGATGGCCTCGGCGACGCAGCGCAGGAGTTCGCGTTCTTCGACGGTGGCGCGTTGGTCGTGGGCGACAATGAGTCCGCAGAGACGCAGCAGGCGCGATTTCACCAGCGGGGTGGCGGCGTCGAATTTTTCCAGCGCGGCGGAAAGTTCGGCCACGCCGGAGTCGGTGACGGGCGGTGGCATCGGCGTGCCTTCGTGTTCGGAAAACTCCCGCATCGCCTGCGCGGTGGCGTCGGGATCGCCGGCGGCCCGGGCGAAAATGCCCGCGATTACCGCCGTTTCAGCGGACAACTCGGAAAGCGAACGGTATTTCATGGCCGGTAGAGGGCGCAGGCCGTGGGCGAGGGACACGTGGCGATCGAGCACCTTCTGCAACAGGAACTCGAATAAATCGGTTTTTTCATCCGCCGCGATCATCTCCGCGGCGGCGGCAAGCAGCTCCTCCGCATCCTTGCGGCTGATCCGCCGCAGCCAGGGCAACTGCGAGTCCAGCAAGGCCAGCCATTCGCCGCGCGGGGTGGCGGCAAGCCGCTCCATCCACCGGCTGGCCTCGGCGGCGAAAGGCAGGCCGAAGCGGTCGGCGGCCATGCCCATGACCGCGCCGGCCGCGTCGTGCTGATTCGCCGCGAGCATGCCCACGACCATGGCCATGGCATCGGCAGGGTTATCGGCACGGAGTCGATCATGTTCCCATTTTGCGGCAATCGCCGTACCAACGGCGGCATCGATGTCCTCCGTTTCCGCCCCGGGCGTGGAGGTGTCCGAGAATCCGGCGAAACGCGGATCGCCCTGATCCGGCTCGAACAATTGGCGGCGCTTCGATTCGGTCATCTTGCCATTCCACGAAGGCTCGATGGCGCGGATGCGTTGATCCAGCGGCGGGTGGGTGGCGAAGAGCGATGACAGCCCGGAAACGAAGAGGAAATGACTGGCTTCGGCGGCTTTCGGCGAGCTGAGTTTTCCGCCCACCGTGTAGCCGCCGATCTTTTTCAGGGCTCCGGTCAGTCCCTCGGGATGGCGGGTGAACTGGACGGCTGCGGCATCCGCCAGAAATTCGCGCTGACGCGAAACGGCGGCCTGCAAGAGCTTGGCGAACATCGAGCCGATCCAGCCGACCAGCCAGATCGCCAGGCCAATCAGGACGATCACGGCGATGGCCTTGCCGCTGTCGCGCGAGTTTCTCGTCCGGACGAAACGCAGCGATTCCAGCATCATGCGGCCGAGCATGGAAATCATCACCAACCCGAAGATCCAGCCGGTGAGGCGCATGTTGAGTTTCATGTCGCCGTTGAGGATGTGGCTGAACTCGTGGGCGACGACTCCCTGCAACTCCGCGCGGTCGAGCCGTTCGAGACAGCCGCGGGTGACGCCGATCACGGCGTTGGACGGATCGGTGCCGGCGGCGAAGGCGTTGATCCCGGTTTCCTGGTCCATCAGCCAGACTTCCGGCACCGGCACGCCGGAAGCGATCGACATTTCCTCGACCACGTTGAGCAAGCGTCGCTCGAGCAGATCGCGGGTGCCCGGGTCCACCTGGCGACCGCCGAGGTCGCGCGCCACCACCGAACCGCCGGCGGACAGCTGCATGTGTTTGAAGGCGCTGCCGCCACCGATCAGCGCGCTGCTGCCGATGGCGATGGGCAGAAACCAATCCGGCGCCCAAAGCGAGCCCGAGACATCGGAAAACGCATGCGCCCAGCCGGCCAGCGCGCAGAGCACCGCGATCACCCCCAGCACGCACAACGCGAACCACAGCACCAGCCAGCGGCTCGTCCGGATCGCGCGGGATTGTGCGGCGAAAAAGTCCATGTCGGCGGCGGAAACGCCCGGCTCAGAACTGCACCTTCACCGCCTCGCGCTCCGCCACGTTGGTGATTTCGAACAGACTGGCTTCGGCGAAATTGAAGACACCCGCCACCAGGTTCGCGGGGAAGGTTTCGCGCGAGTTGTTATAATTCATCACCGAGTCGTTGTAGGCCTGGCGGGCGAAGGAAACCTTGTTTTCAGTGGTGGTGAGTTCCTCGGTGAGCTGCATCATGTTCTGGTTCGCCTTGAGGTCCGGATAGGCCTCCGCGAGTGCGAACAGGCGGCCGAGCACGCCGCCCAGTCCGGCTTCGGCGCTGGCCAGCCCGGCCATGGCGGACGCATCGCCCGGATTTGCCGCAGCCGCACCGCGGGCGCTTTCCGCCATGTTGCGCGCGGAAATGACCGCTTCCAGCGTCTCGCGCTCGTGGGACATGTAGCCCTTGGCGGTTTCCACCAGGTTCGGGATCAGGTCGTGGCGGCGTTTCAACTGCACGTCGATCTGCGCGAAGGCGTTGCGGAAGCTGTTCCGCTTGCGCACCAGCCCGTTGTAAACGCCGATGGCCCAGAACACCACAAGCGCCAGGACACCGAGCACCACCAGCAGGGTGATCGTGCCCCCGCTGAGACCTAACAACCCTCCGAACCATGGATATTCACTGAACATGATGCCAACTGCCTAACCGCACGCCGTGTGCCCGCCAAGCGGAAAAGCATTCGCACGCCGTGGAAAGGTCGCCGCGTCCCGCCGCGTATCCGATGCATCATGCATGCCGCCCCGCGAAATGCGGATACCCGCGCGCCCAGGGAAAGCACCCGGCGTCAGATGGCCGTCGAGTGGTTTGAAATCGAAAACGTCCCCCGCCACACCGAAGCGGCGGTCTCGCATTTCAGGGGTGATTCGGGAACCATCGAGTCGCATGTCACGGTGTCTCTCAAGGAGCCATGTCCGGACCCTGCCAGGGTGATCGAGGAGGCCTGGCTCGCCGCATTGGACGCCGCCGGATTGTCGCCGGAAAGCACGTTGCTGCGCCGGGTCTTTCATCACGGATCGCATGGTTTCGATACGGAACTCGCGCGCTTTGCCCGATCCCACCCGGGCTCGTTTTCCAGCATCGGCCAGCCCCCGCTGCCGGGGGGCGGGATTGCGGTCTGGTCGCAACACCTCCGCGATCCCCGCGTTCCGCTGGAAACCTCGGGCGGCGGCACCTGTTTCTCCTGCACGCGCGGGAATCTCCGCCATCATTGGCTCACCGCCTTGTGCGACACCACCGGCGATGACCCGGCATCCCAGGCCGCGAGGATTCTGGAACAGCACGACCATTGGTTGTCCGCACAGGACATGAAGCTCGCCGACCACGTCGTCCGCACATGGTGGTTCGTCCGCGACATCGATCGAGATTACCAGGCGCTGGTGGACGTCCGTCGCGGGTTTTTCGCAACACACCAGCTCACCGAGGACACGCACTATATCGCCAGCACCGGCATCGCAGGCGGACATGACCAAGCGTCGGCACGCATGTCGCTGGATTCCTATGCCATCGCCGGACTGGGGCGGGATCAGGTCGAATACCTCAGCGCGCCGGAGCACCTCGGGCCCACCCATCATTACGGCGTCACCTTCGAAAGGGCCACCGCCATTTCCTATGCCGACCGCAAGCATGTCATCATTTCCGGCACCGCCAGCATCGATCCAACCGGTGAAATCGTGCATCCCGGCAATGTCATGCGCCAACTCGACCGCAGTCTGGAGAACGTCTCCGCCTTGCTCGATGCGGCGGGAGCGGGACTGGATGACCTCGCCATGATCCTGGTTTACCTCCGCGACCCGGCCGATGGCGCGGAGATCAGGAAGGCCCTTCGCGAGCGTTTCCGCAGGCTGCCCACGATCGTGCTCCATGCCCCGGTTTGCCGTCCGGGATGGCTGGTCGAGGTCGAGGGAATCGCGCTCGTTTCCGCGAAGAATCCCGGCCTGCCTGAAATCTGACAAGCTCCCGAAAGGATTCCGCATTTCTTGCGGTATCAGGATGCGGCATGCACCAGTCCGCCACGTTCCGCGTTGGGTTTTTCATGATGTCATTGTCGTGTGCCGCGTCGGTGCATGCATCGGATTATCGATCGCCTCAGGATATTGCCTTCGCCCCGGATGGCAGGACCCTCGCGGTGGGCGATGTCACTGCCGGATCGGTCCATCTGATAGACCCCTCCACCCGTAAAATCGTCTCTACGGTTTCACTGACCGGCCAACCCTCTGGCCTGGCGTGGTCGATCGACGGCAAGCGGCTTTTCGCGGCTGAAGCCGGTGTCGGCAGCATCGCGGAAATCGACCGTGCAAGCGGTGAAGTCACCCGGCGTTTCACCACCGCGCGCTACCCGCAGGGACTCGCACGGGCCGCAAAACGCAATCTCCTGTTCGCTTGCGATTACGGCAACGACCAGCTCGTCGCGTTCGATCCGGAAACCGGAAAATCCGTCGCACAAATTCCCGTCGGCCGACAGCCGATGCATGTCGCAATCACTCCGGACGAATCTCTCGCGGTCGTCAGCAACCTGATCCCCGCCACGGCCGCCACCGCGCCCGATCACGCCACCGAGATCAGTATTGTCGATTTGCCAACCTTGACCGCTCGCGCCCCGGTGCGCCTGCCCACCGGATCGACCAACGCCCGCGGTATCGCCATCGATCACAAGGGTGCGCATGCCTATGTGGTCCACACGCTCGGCCGTTTCCATCTCCCGACCACCCAGCTCGACCGCGGCTGGGTGAATACCAACGCGCTTTCCATCATCGATCTGAAAACCTCAAGACGCATCGCCACCGTGCTGCTCGACCGCGTCATGGACGGCGCGGCGGATCCATGGGGCGCGGCGATCCACCCGCAAGGAACGAAGTTATATATCACACTATCCGGCGTCCATCAGATCGCGGTCATCGATCTGGAGCGTCTCCATGTCTTGATCGGCTCCGATCCCGACGCCTTCACCAACGATCTCGCCGTCCTGCACCGCGAAAAGATCATGCGGCGCGTCGATCTGCCCGCGAAGGGGCCGCGCGGCATCGCCATCTCGCCCGACGGCATCGCTCTCGCCGTGGCCGGATATTTCTCAGGAAACGTCGCCATGCTCGATGCCGATCTCGCAAACCCGGCATCCATTTCCCTCGGCCCGCAGCCGGAGCCGGATCTGGTGCGGCGCGGCGAGATCGCGTTTCACGATGCGAACCGCTGCTTCCAGCGCTGGCTCAGTTGCGCCACCTGCCATCCCGCCGCCCGCTCGGACGGCCTCAACTGGGATTTGCTCAACGACGGCATCGGCAACCCGAAAAACACCCGCTCAATGCTGCTCAGCCACGCCACCCCGCCGGTCATGTCGCTCGGTGTCCGCGACAAGATGGAAACCGCGGTGCGCGCCGGCTTCATCCACATCCAGTTCACCCAGCCCGATCCCGGCGAAGTGGAGGCGGTCAACGCTTACCTGGAATCGCTCGAACCCGCCACCTCCCCGCGCCGCAACCCGGATGGCTCTCTAACGAAAGCCGCGGCCCGCGGCGAAACCATCTTCCACCGCGAATCCACCGGCTGCGCGCAGTGCCACCCGGCCCCGCTTTTCACCGACCTCGCCCTGAGCGATGTCGGCACCGCCACGCCACGCGACCGCGAGGCCAAGGCATACGACACGCCGACGCTCGTCGAGGCCTGGCGCAATCCGCCCTTCCTCCACGACGGCCGCGCCGCCACGATGCGCGAGGTTTTCACCAAGCACAACGCGGACGATTCACACGGCGTCACAAACACGCTCACGCCGGCGGAACTCGACGACCTGATCGATTACCTGCTTTCACTCTAACAAAATAATCATACTATCATGAAATACCTTCCCCTGGGAAATTCCGACATGTCCTCCTCGGTCATCGGCTTCGGCGCATGGGCCATCGGCGGCGGCGCCGTGTGGGGCGGTGAGTCCGACGACGCGGAGTCGGTCCAGACCGTCCAGGCGGCGCTCGACGCCGGCATCAACCTGCTCGACACCGCACCCGCCTACGGTTGGGGCCACAGCGAACGGCTCATCGCCAAGGCCGTCGAAGGCCGTCGCGACGAGGTGCTGCTCGCCACCAAGTGCGGCTTGTGGTGGGACGACGCCCGCGGCTCGTATTTCACCGAGTTCAACGGCAAGAGCCTCTACCGCTCGCTCCGTCCTGACACCATCGCCATCGAGGTGGAGCGCTCGCTGCGCGACCTCGCCACCGACCGCATCGATCTCTATCAGGTCCACTGGCCCGCCGTGGAGCCGGAGAAGACTCCCGTCGCCGACACCATGGCCGCATTGCTGAAACTGCGCGACGAAGGGAAAATCCGCGCCATCGGCGTGTGCAACCTGTCGCCCGCCGAGCTGGAGGAATATCTTTCCTGCGGAGCCATCGCCAGCCACCAGTTCCGCTACTCGATGCTCTCGCGCGATCCGGAAAAGGAACTTCTGCCGCAGTGCCGGCGTCATGGCCTCGCGACTCTCACTTACATGTCGCTGGAGCAGGGACTTCTAACAGGCAAGATCGGCATGGACCATGAATTCAAGGAGGGCGAGTTCCGCACCAGCGCGGATTGGTTCCCGTGGCTGCTGCCGCAAAACCGCCGCCGCGTGCTCGACCTGCTCGATGGCTGGCGGCCGCTCTGCGAAACCCATCACTGCACGCTCGCCCAGCTCGTCCTCGCCTGGACGCTGGCGCAGCCCGGCGTCACCCACGTGCTCGCCGGCGCGCGCAAGCTCCATCATATTCGCGAGACCGCCGCGGCGGCGGACATCGAGCTGCCCGCGGCGGACCTCGATCGCATCACCGCCGACCTCGATTCTCTCGGGCAACCCGGGACATGAAAACCATCCCGTCATTCGCTGCCTTTCTGCTGCTCGCATCAACCTCTGTCCGGGCGGAGCCGGTCCCCGTGCCGGATTTCCGCGGAATGGTCGCCGAGTCCATCGACCGCGAATTCCGCGAACTGGAACGACAGATCGCAGCCCGCGCGAAGTGGAACAATCCGCGGCTGGAACTCGAGGTCCATCGCCCGCAGGCACTCGTCCTGGAATCGGACCGCAGCCCGGTGGACATCGCCTGGCGGCGCACCCACGCGCTGCTTGCCCATTTGCGGACGATGGACGGCGCCCCGGACTTTTCCTCCCAGACGGCGGCCCTCGACAAGCTGGCCGGCCGTGTTTCCCGGATCCAGCGGGAGCAAACGCCCGACGCGGCCGAGTTGCGCGGACTCTTCGGGGAGATCGCCGCGATCCGCCGCGGGATTGCGTTCTCCAACCCGCTGCTGGATTTCGACCGCATCCTCTTCATCAAGCGCCACCGCGCGCTCTTCGAACACATGTGCGACCAATACTATGGCATCGCCGCCAGACCGGGAGGCGGAATGTATATCCTGAAAAACGCGTTCGGTCCCGACCCGCGCGTGCGCGACCTGCTGGCCGGTGCCGTGGTCGAACGCGGCCGCATGCAAGGGCAGGTGCTGCGCGGCGGCGAGTCTCCGGCAAAACTCCGCTACGACGGCAACGGCCGCCTGCACAACGCGGGAGAGAATCATGGCGGCGCGTTCCTCTCTCCGGATCTCTCGTTCGACGGCAAACAAATCGTTTTTTCCTATGTCGAGGGCACCGGCGACACCCGGCATCGCTACCGCCAGGGTGGAGATATCAACTTCTGGTCGGAGCACTGGGATCCCGGCCGCGCCTTCCATGTCTTCAAGATCAATGCCGACGGCAGCGGACTCGAGCAACTCACCGACGGACCGTGGAACGACATCCACCCGTGCTGGCTGCCCGATGGCGCGATCGCCTTCGTCTCCGAACGGCGCGGCGGCTTCCTGCGCTGCGGGCGCGTCTGCCCGGTTTACACGCTCCATCGGATGGACGCTCGCGGCGAAAACATCCGCCCGCTCAGTTATCATGAAACCCACGAATGGCTGCCCAGCGTGGACCACGACGGCCGCATCGCCTACACCCGCTGGGACTATGTCGATCGCGACTCGGACATCGCCCACCACCTCTGGCTGAAATATCCCGACGGCCGCGACCCGCGCGCGCCTCACGGGAACTATCCGAAAACCCGCGAATCCCGCCCGTGGATGGAAATGTCCATCCGCGCGATCCCCGGCACGCGCCGCTACCTTGCCGTGGCCGCACCGCACCACGGCCAGCATTTCGGATCGCTTGTCGTGATTGAACCGGACATCGAGGACGACCGGGCCATGAGCCAGTTGAAGCGCGTCACTCCCGAGGTGATGCTGCCCGAAGCCGAGTCCGCGCCGGGAGTATCGAAGCCCGTCGGCGGCGGCGGCAATGGCCAGGTGTTCGGCACGCCATGGCCATTGAGCGAGGACTTCTTTCTAACAGTTTACGACCCGGGCCAGCGGCATTACGGCATGTATCTTGTGGACTCCTTCGGCAACCGCGATCTGATCTATCAGGATTCTCAAATCGGCGTTTCCGATCCGATCCCCCTGCGCGCCCGGCCCACTCCGCCGGTGATCCCCGATCAGACGAAATACGCCAGTTCGGAAGGTGAAACGCCTGCCACCGGCACCGTTGCGGTGACGAATGTTTATGATTCCCATCTTCCATGGCCCGAGGGAACACGGCTCAAGGAACTTCGCCTCATCCAGGTGTTTCCGAAAAGCACTCCCGCGCCCGATGACCCGCACATCGGCAGGGCGGACCGCGATGACCAGGCCCTGGCGCGCGGCGTGCTCGGCGTGGTGCCCATCGAAGAGGACGGCAGCGCCCACTTCGAGATGCCGGCCGGCGTGCCGTTTTATATGCAAGCTCTGGATGAAAATGGCATGGCTGTCCAAACCATGCGTTCGGTCACCTATCTGCATCCCGGCGAACGCATGAGCTGCACCGGTTGCCACGAGCCGAAACACCGCGCGCCACAACCGCTGCGGGACATGCCGCTCGCGCTCGGCAAGCCGCCAGCCCAATTGCGACCCGAGGCGGAAGGTTCCCATCCACTCAGCTTCCCGCGCCTCGTCCAGCCCGTCCTCGACAAACGCTGTGTCGAATGCCACGAGCAAAAGCGGGATGATGACGCCCCGGGCCTGCGTGGCGATGTGTTCGTGAAGCATGGCCATTCCGAGGCATTCCGCTCGCTCGCCCCGTTCGCATGGTCGAAGTCCGGTGGCAATCACGTCGGCATCACCCGCAACCAAACCTCCTACTCGATCCCCGGCGATGTCGGGGCACGCGCCTCCCGGCTCTGGAAGATGCTCGAGGAAGGCCACCACGATGTCGCGCTCGACCCCGGGGAAATGCGCCGCATCACCCTCTGGCTCGATGCCAACAGCCTGTTTTACGGCGATTACTTCGATCCCGAAATCCAGGCGCAAGGCGGCGATCCCGCCCCGCGCTTGAAATGAGCGATCCCCCGGCGGGACGCCGCCGTCACAGTCATAACTCTGATGAAATCCAAGACACGCACACAGGGATTCCATATCAAAACCACCGCGACGCTTGCCGCCTTGGTTCTTCTATCGATCACCACCGCCCCGGCCGGCCCGGCGGATTTTGGAACGGCCGCCAGCCTGCGCGATGCGATCGTCGATCTAATAGAAACATCCGGCGACCGCTATCCCGACGGTGCGGCCTATCTTGCCCGCCTCGACGCCCTCGGCGACAACCCGGCACCGGAAGCCCTTGCCGCCCTTCGCCGCGAGGCGCTGCTGGCCAATCCGCTGCTCGACTTCGGCAAGCTGATGTTCATCCGCCGCGACGCGAAGAGCCGGGCCCTGGGACTGCCCCAGAACTGGCAGGGCAATTGCTCGCTGCCGCGCTCCGGTTTCCAGGACCGCATCGCGGTGCTCGAAAATCCCCGTGCGGGAGACACGCCCGTCACGTTGTTCAAGCCGGACAAGCCGCTGATGGTGGCCGATGTGGACCTGCATTTCGACGGCAGCCGCATGCTGTTCTCGATGATCGGCAGCCACAACCGCTGGCAGATCTGGGAAATCAACGCCGATGGCAGCGGCTTGCGGCAGGTCACCCCGGGCGATGATCCGCAGGTGGACAACTACGATGCCTGTTATCTCCCGGGCGGAGATATCATTTTCGCCTCCACCCGTGTTTTCCAGGGCGTGCCCTGTGTCGGCGGCGGCAGCAATGTCGCCAACCTTTTCACAATGAAACCCGATGGCTCGGGCATCCGGCAGTTGTGCTTCGATCAGGATCACAACTGGTCGCCCGCCGTGCTCAACGACGGCCGCGTGCTCTACACGCGCTGGGAATACAGCGACACGCCGCACTACTACACCCGCATCCTGATGCACATGAATCCGGACGGCACCGGCCAGACCGAGTTTTATGGTTCCAACTCGTATTGGCCGAACTCCTTGTTTTACGCGCGCCCGCTGCCCGGCTCCGCCAGCAAGGTGGCGGCGATCGTTTCCGGACACCACGGCGTGCCGCGCATGGGCGAGCTGGTCCTCCTCGACTCCGCCACCAGCCCGCGGGAAAACGCCGGCGTCGTCCAGCGCATCCCGGGCCGAGGCGCCGAGGTGCCGGCAGTGTTCGTGGACAAGCTCGTCGATCGTTCCTGGCCGAAGTTCCTCCACCCGTGGCCATTGGGCGAAAAGCACTTCCTCGTTTCCTGCCAGCCAACCCGCGACGCACTCTGGGGCATCTATCTGGCGGATACTTTCGACAACCTGGTCCTCATCGCCGAAGAACCCGGCCAGGCCCTGTTGGAACCTGTGCCGCTGGCGTCGCGGCCCGCGCCACCCGTCATCCCGGATCGCATCAGGCCGGACATGAAGGAGGCGCTGGTTTATCTAACCGACATCTATGCAGGTGAAGCGCTGGCCGACGTCCCGCGCGGCACAATCAAGTCGCTGCGCGTCGTCGAGCCGCACTACGCCTATCCGGGCATGGGCGGGCATATCGAGGTCGGCATCGACGGCCCATGGGACGTCAAGCGCATCCACGGCACCGTGCCGGTCACGGAGGACGGTTCCGCCGCGTTTGTCGCGCCCGCCAACACGCCGTTGTTCCTGCAGCCGCTCGATGCCGATGGCGGAGCGGTCCAGTTGATGCGGAGTTGGTTTACCGCGATGCCCGGCGAGGCGTTGAGTTGTGTCGGTTGCCATGAGCCGCCGGGGACGGCCAGTCCGAACCGCCCGTTGCTCGCCGCCCGCCCGCCCGATGTGATCACGCCGTGGCAGGGGCCCGCGCGCGGCTTCTCTTTCCGGCGCGATGTCCAGCCGGTGCTCGACCGCCACTGCGTCTCCTGCCACGACGGAACCGAGGCGCGGCCGTCGCTTCTATCTGAAGAGGAAATCGCCCGCCGCGGCGGCGATGGCCGCAACCCGGGAATGAAAAAGTTCACTTCGTCCTATCTCGGGCTGCATCCCTACGTGCGCCGGCCCGGCCCGGAATCGGACCACCACCTGCTCAACCCGCTCGAGTATCATTTCAACACCAGCGAACTCGTCCAGATGCTGCGCAAAGGCCACCACGGCGTGCGGCTCGAACCGGGTGCCTGGGAGCGGCTCATCACATGGATCGACCTCAATGTGCCCGACCATGGAACATGGGGGGAAAACAAACCGATCCCGCGCGACGGCCACCGCCGCCGCATGGAATCGCGTGCGAGATATGCCAACATCGATGTCGATCCCGAGGAAATCCACCCACCGGTCAAGGTGGCGGCCTTGCCCCGCCCGCCGCAGCCTGCGGAGCGCCCGCCGCTGCCGGTCCTTTCCGGATGGCCGATGGATGATGCCGCCAAAATCCAACAGGACGCCGCGGCCGGTCCCGGCGTTCCGGTGCGCCGCGTGCTCGATCTCGGGGATGGCTTGAAACTGGAGTTGGTGCTGGTTCCACCCGGTTCCTTCGTCATGGGTTCGCGCGACGGCGACGCCGACGAGTCGCCCGCGTCCGTGGTGGAAATCCCGCGTGCCTTCTGGATCGGCGTGCATGAAATCACCAACCGCCAGTTCGCCCGTTTCCGCACGTCGCACGACAGCGGTTACATCAGCCACTTCAACAAGGATCACGTCAGCCGCGGTCTGCCGGTCAACCAACCCGACCAGCCGGTGCTGCGCGTTTCATGGAATGACGCGATGGCGTTCTGCGAGTGGCTCGGCAAACAGAGCGGGGAAACCGTCACGCTGCCCGACGAGGCACAATGGGAATACGCCGCCCGCGCCGGCACCGCCACACCGCTGCCATGGGGATCAGCGGACATGGATTTCTCACCCCACGCGAATCTGGCCGACGCCAAGCTCAACGCCCTGACCATCCGCGACTCGCCCGATTGGATTCCGGCCGCCAATGCGATCAACGACCGATCCTCCGTGACTTCCGCCATCGGCCGCTACCGCGCCAATGCCTGGGGCATTCATGACATGCACGGCAACGCCGCCGAGTGGACGCTTTCGATCTATCAACCCTATCCCTGGCAGGCCAATGACGGTCGCAACGACATCAAGGCGCGCGGCGAGCGGGTGTTGCGCGGTGGATCCTACTACGACCGTCCCCACCGCGCACGCTCCGCCTTCCGGCTCGCCTATCCGGCATGGCAGCGCGTCCACAACGCGGGATTCCGCGTGGTCGTCGAAATACCCGCCGCCAAGGCAACCGCCGCAAACTGATCTAACAACCATCCCATGAAATCACTTGTCGCACGCATGCCATGTGGCGGCTGCCTCATCAGCCTGGTGTTGCTATTGGCAACCACGTGGTCACTGGCCCTCGACAAGGAACCCCTGCGGCTGGCGATCACGGATCTGGCCGCCACCCACGGTGATCGTTACCCTCGGGCGGCGGAGTTCATGGAGCGTCTCGAACGGGTTGGCGACGAAGTTGAGTTCGCGGCGCTCCAACGCGAGGCGCTTCTCGCCAACCCGCTGCTCGACTTCGACGGCATCCTGCTCGTCGAGCGCGAGGCGCGTGTGCCCGGCCTGCCTCAGAACTGGCAGGGCAATTGCTCGCTACCGCGCGGTGAAGTCGTGAACCGCATCGCCGTGCTGCGCGACCTCCGCGGCGAATCGCGGCTCGAAACGGTGTATGATCCGCCAAGCCGCAAACTGATCACCGACCTCGAACTCCATCCCGATGCCGGGCGCATCCTTTTCTCCATGGTGGGTGCCAACAACCGCTGGCAGGTCTTCGAGATGCGCCTCGATGGCTCGGAGCCACAGCCGCTGCCGCTCATCGACGAGCCGGATGTGGACAATTACGACGCCTGTTATCTCCCCGATGGAAACATCATCTTCGCCTCCACCTCCACCTTCACCGGTGTGCCGTGCGTCAACGGCAGCTCACAGGTCGCCAACCTCCACCGCTACATGCCCGCCAGCGGTGAAATCCGCCGGCTGACCTTTGACCAGGAACACAACTGGAACCCGGCGGTGCTTCCCGACGGGCGCGTGATCTATCAACGCTGGGAATACAGCGACCTGCCGCACTCGAACTCGCGGCTGCTGTTCCAGATGAATCCGGACGGCACCAACCAGGGCGAGTTGTATGGCAGCGGTTCCTATTTTCCCAACTCGTTCTTCTACGCCCGACCGGTGCCGGGGCATCCGTCTAAGGTCGTCGGCATCGCCACCGGCCATCACGGCGTGGCGCGCGCCGGGCGCCTGCTCATGCTCGATCCGGACGTGAGCCGCACCGAAGCCAATGGCGTGGTGCATGAGTTCCCTTGCCGCGGAAGGAAAGTGGAACCCATCGTCAAGGACCAGTTGGTGAAAGACGTGTGGCCGCAGTTTCTCATGCCATGGCCGCTGGATGAAAAACATGTCATCGTTTCCTGCAAGCCATCGCCCAAGGCACCTTGGGGCATCTATCTGGTGGATGTCTTCGACCACATGACGCTCATCCACGAGGTGCCGGGGAACTCGCTGCTGGAGCCGATCGCACTGCAAAAGCGGCCGGCCGGAACGATCATCCCGGACCGCATCGATACCCGCCGCAACGACGCCTCGGTGCTGCTCACCGATATCTATCAGGGACCCGGCCTCGAAGGTGTCGCGCGCGGCACGGTGAAACAACTGCGGGTGGTCGAGTATTGCTTCAGCCCGCGCGGCACGGGCGGGCTGTATGGCGCCGTCGGCATGGACGGTCCGTGGGACATCCGCCGCGTGCTCGGCACCGTGCCGGTGGAAGCGGACGGCTCCGCGCATTTCAACATCCCGGCCAACACGCCGGTGATGGTGCAGCCGCTCGATGCCGACGGGCAGGCCATGCAGACGATGCGCAGTTGGTTCACCGGCATGCCAGGCGAGCGCGTTTCGTGTATCGGCTGCCACGCGGGCATGAACGAAGCCCCGCCGTCCGCGGTGGCGCTGGCGGCGCAGCGCCCGCCGGTGGAGATCCAGCCGTCATGGCATGCGCCCGTCCGCGGCTTCAACTTCGCCCGCGAGGTGCAGCCGGTGCTCGACCGCCATTGCGTGCAATGCCACGCCGGCGAAGACGGCCATGCCGAGCCCTACCTCAAGGGTGACCGCAGGATCGAAGACTGGAGTTCGCAAATCGCCGGCAACGCCGGAAAATCCGGCGGGAAGTTCACCGCCTCCTACGCCGAGCTGCACCGCTACATCCGCCGGCCCGGCATCGAGAGCGACATGCGCGTGCTGTCACCGATGGATTATCATTTCAGCACCACCGAACTCGGCCGGCTGCTGCGCGAGGGCCACCATGGCGTGAAACTCGACCGCGAGTCGTTCGAGCGCATCGTCACCTGGGCCGATCTCAACGCGCCGTTCCACGGCACCTGGGGCGAAATCGTCGGCGCAGGCAAGGTCACCAAGCAACTGGCCAGGGCCAACGAGCTTCGCCAACGTTATGCGGGTTCGGGACCGATTCCGGATTACGAAACGATCCCACCGCTGCCGGAATATGATACAACTCCGGTGATCGCCAAGCCCGCTCCTGTGGTGGAAAAACCGCCCGTCATCGAAGTCGCTCAAACACCCCTCGAAACCCAAACTCTCGACCTCGGCGAGGGTGTGACGATGGATTTCATCAAAGTGCCCGGCGGCCGCATCAACGGACGGGAAGTGAAACCGTTCTGGATCGGCAATACCGAAGTCACCAACTTGCAGTTGCGCCGCCACCTGACCCACCACGACAGCCGCGACGAATCTCGCCATGGCTATCAATTCGGCCGCCGGGGATATGATATGAACCGTGACAAGCAGCCCGCCGTGCGCGTCTCATGGAACGATGCGGAGGCCTTCACACGCTGGCTGGGTGAAACGCACCGGGTGTCCGCTGCCCTGCCCACCGGCATGCAGTGGGAGTGGGCCTGCCGCGCGGGAACTGTCACCGCGTTTCCCTTCGGCGATGTGGATGTCGATTACTCAAGACATGCGAATCTCGGCGACCGGATGCTGCGCGAGTTCGCCGCCTGCACCGCGCGCAAGAACTATCATGCGGCCGAGCCGATTGCCGAACCCAACAAATACGACGACTGGATCCCGCGCGACGACCGTTTCCACGACGGCGGATTCGTCACCACCGATGTCGGCTCCTACCAACCCAATGCATGGGGTCTGCACGACACGATCGGCAACGCCTGGGAGTGGACCGCCGATGCCACGGCGGATGGAAAACGCGTGGCCAGAGGCGGCTCCTGGCGCGACCGCCCCAATCGCGCGACGGTGGATGATCGGGTCGCCTATCAGCCCTGGCAGCGTGTGTTCAACGTGGGCATCCGGGTCGTGTTGCGCGATGCTCCGCCGACCGTGTCAAGATGATGCCGCATCCGCATCATTCGGCAGGTGCTCTCAGGAGGAAATCAATCGAGGTAACGCTCGTCATAGTCGATTCCGGATTTCTTCAGGAATTCAACGAGTTCCTCACGGAACGTCTTGTGGCGGTGGTGTTCTTCCTGCCCGGCGATGTATTGCCGGACGGATGCCTTGACGGAAGCGCTTACTGTGAAGGCGGCATACCCTTCCTGCCACCGAAAGGAGGAAAGGGAAATGGTTTCCGAGATCCAGACCGAGGAGTTCTTTTTCAAGTCCCGCATGAAATCGGACAGGCAATGCGTGGGTTTGAGCCCGACGAGAAGGTGAACATGATCGGCGACACCGCCGACGCCCTGTGACACGCCGCCCAGACCACGGACGGCCCCGCCGAGGTAATCGTGGAGGCGCGCCCGCCATTCCGCCGAAATCACAGGTTCGCGATTCTTGGTGGCGAAAATGAGGTGATAGAGGAGGTGGGAATGCGTCGAGGGCATGAGGGAGGATGGCTGGCACGCCTCCGGCGTGCGATGCGTTTTTTCGTCGTCGTTCCGGTGGTGTCGCTTCGCTCAACCACCGGCTACAAGCTGGCACGCCTCCGGCGTGCAAATCGTTTTTATGACATGGTTCCGGTGGTATCGCTCGTTCCTCATGCCATCTACAGGCTGGCAAGCCTCCGGCTTGGGAAGATGGGTAATGAATGGATGGACGAGCGAAGGATGAATTCACGCGCCGGAGATGGATGATCGGGGCTGGATTCGCCACCCACATGCATCTCCCATCCCGGAGGGATCAAAGCCTGTAGCCGGTGGTCGAGCGAAGCGACACCACCGGATACGTGACGTGTAATGAAATGCACCCCGGCAGGGGTGCCAGCGGTGGGCGAATGGGATTCGCGGTTGTCATTGCGGCCCCGCAACCGGGGGTAAAGCTCTATCCCGGCGATGGCCTCATTTCTCCGCCTTCTCACATTCGGCCATCGATTCCAGCAACGCCTTGCGGGTGGAGACTTCTGGGTAGCCATCGGCGAGTTTTCCGATCGCCGCCAGATGTTCCCGCCGGGCGGCCACCGCGAGCGCGCTGGCGGCGGCGTGGCGGGTGTCCACCGCGTTGTCCATGTTGGCCACCACATCCAGCAGCGTGTCGGTGGCGCGGGGATCGCCGATCCGGCCGAGCGCCCATGCGGCGGCGGCGCGCCAGCACGGCGTGGGGTCGATTTGCAGCAGATGGACGTTGGGATCGGCGGGGTTGGGACGTCCGTGGCGGGCCTCGTTGAGTTCCGGTGCCAGCGAGGCCAGCAAGGTATCCACCGCGGCGGGATCGCCGAGGTTGCCGAGCGTGCGTCCCAGGAAAAACAACACCCAGTGGCGCTGCGGCATGTTCACTTTGAACAAAAGCTCGGCACCAAGCGCGCGGTCCGGCAGTTCTTCGGGGCTTGCGCGGTAGCGTTCATAAGCCGCCTGCACGGCGGCCGTGTGACGCCGGTCCCGGCATGCCGCCGAAAGGATCTGCGCCGCGCGGTTTTCCGGCGATGGCTTGCCGGCCCAGGCGTTGAAGACAAGTTCAAGCGCTTGCCGGATATCCGGCTTGGCCTGTGCCTGCGGATCGCCAAGCAGCGCAAGACAAGTCCCGATCACCTCATCGGCGCGCCCGCTGCGCCGGATCAACCGGCCGACCAGCATTTCATAGGTGTCGGTCTCGAGAAACAGCGCGCGGTCGGGATCGGTCGGCACCGACCGGATCAAATGAGGAACGATCGGCCCTGCGGCGGACGAGCCGATCCGGTCGAGCGACTCGATGATGCGCGCGTGCACCGGCGAGGAATGGCAGGCATAAAGCGCCGAGTGGTCGCTATACCAACCGACGTAATCACGATAGTGGCCAAGCCGTGCGAAGGCCTCGATCAGCGCCTGCTCCGCCGCCGGCGTGCCGATCCAGCCGAGCGCTTCGGCGGCCGCCTCGGCGAGAAACAGATTGGCGGTTTCCGGTTCGTGGTTTTCGGCGAGGATCGAGCCGAGCAGGGGAACGGCGGAGTGGTCCTTCAGATGACCCAGCGCGCGCACCGCGGCCTGCAGCGTGCGCGGGTTCAGCGGCGATGCGGCATCGAAGGTGAACTTGTCCTCACGGTTGTTCCCTCTGAACGGCGGATAGGGATTGTGACGCCGCTCGCGCTCTACGAAGTCGCGCAGCGCCTCGCGGGCCGCATCGCCACCGATATGCCCCAGCGCGACCACCGCGCGGCGGCGCGTGGCGCGATCGTCATCCGCGAGGCGGGATATCAAGAGCGCTTCCAACTGCGACAACTCCTCCGGGGAAAGTTCCGCGTTCCATTCCTCCCCGCCTGTTAGATTTTCAAGAGCAAGCCCGGCGGCGCGCGCCACGATGGGATCGGAGTCTTCCGATAAACCTGCCAACACCGGAATGCTGTCGCGCGTGCCGCAGGCGGAAAGCGCGAGCGCCACGGCCACGCGCACCTCGCGGACCGGGTCGGCGAGAGCGTCATGCAACGCCGGCGCGGATGCGTGGTCGCGGAACATGGCGAGACGGTTGGCGGCGGCGATGCGTGCGGATTCGTCGGAATCGCCGAGTTGTGTTTCCCAGCGCGCGATTTCCTCCCGTCCGTTTGCGGGCGGCGGCTGGATGTCCAGATAGCGGTTCAGCGATGCCAGCTCACGGAAACGTTCGAACTGGAGATCCATCATTCCGGATACGCCCGGGTTGTTGCCGCGGAAGCGGTGGGTATCGCCCTGGCCTAACAGTTTAAGCGGCGGTGTTGCGAGCGCCAGCGTGAGCCCGCCCTTCGGCGGTGGCGCGGCCTGCCGTGGATCGTGGCAACCCACGCACGACCTCATTTCGCCCGGTCTCACATAGGTCCATGTCATTTCATTCAACTCCGAGCGCCCTTCCGCATCCACCGCCTGCAATGCGAGCGGCACATCCGCCGGGACTTCGACGAAAATCGAGCCGTCCTCCGCGATCGGAACGGTGCCGAGTTCGATCACCTCCTTGCCCTGGTGCACGAAGTCCCAATGCGACGAGCGCGTGGACAAGGCGCGCGACTTGAGCACGCGGATGGCGCGGATCTGATCCCAGTCGGCCTTGGTCTTGCGGGTGATGCGCACGTTCTGCGCATAGAGAAACCCGGTCGCTTCGGGCCTTCCGACGTTCGGCCCGCGCACCGTGCCCGACAGCACCGGCGGCCGCGGACGCGGCCCCAGAAATACCGGCGAATGAATCGTGGTCCCGGATTCGTGGATCTTCACCACGCGCATGTCGGCGGGCTCGATCACCGTGAGCACGCGCGATCGGCGATCGTCGCCATCGCCTAACAGGGTCGCCAGCAGCCGCCCGTCGGGCAATGATGCCAGATCGCCCAACCCGTCGGGCAGCCGCCGGAATCCGGCACTGTCACCACCCGGCTCGCCGATGAAATTTCCCTGATTGGAAATCACCGCCATCCGCCCGCACGGCATCGGTGCGGGGCTGCCGTAGCCGAGCAGGCGCAGGCGCTTGCCGTAGTCCGCGCCGACGTCGGCACCGAACTCCGTCTGTCCGGCGGTGCCGTCCGGCATGAAGGCATGGATCTGGGTTTCCACCTTGGCGCGGCTGAAGAAGTTGTCGCTGCGGACAAACACGATCCTCCCGTCGGCCTGCACCTTCGGCTCGTTATCGAAAATCGGCGTGTGGGTGATCGGCTCGATCCCACTGCCGTCCGCCTCCATCACAAACAAGGCCCGCGAGGGAGCGGCGTGGTATTCCTCGAAGGTGCCGATGCGCGTCGAGCTGAAGACGATCCGCCCGTCCGGAAGCTCCGCCGGATCGAGATCGTGAAACGGCCCGTCGGTGAGCCTGACCGGATCGCCGCCCCCGGCGGGCACCCGGTAGATCCGGAAAAACGAATCGCCCGCCGCCGCCATCGAAAACAGGACGGAGGCGCCATCATGCGTGACTGATGGCGAGCCAAGCACGCCCTCGCCCGCATCCACCAGCACGCGCAATTTCCCCTCCGGCCCGGCGGGCGACAGGACCACCAGCTTGCGCCCGATTTTCGACGGCGTGGGCAAATCGAACTGGGTGTAGGCACGCGACCAATCATCCACACGGAACTGCACGCCCCATGCCTCGGGATGCGTGCCCTTGTAGATGCTGCAATCCTCCGCGACAAAAAGCACCGCGTCCGGCGTTTTGAAATCCGCATCAGGCGGCTCCGGTTGATTCGATGGAGCCGCGGCGGCCATCGCGGTGGGGGAAACCACCGCCATCATCAGCCCGGCGAAACGAGACGCCGCTCCGGAGAGTTGCATGGTTTTCGATACGAAATCCGACCGGAGCATTTATCATTCACCGCGCGGAGGCACCACACTCATGTGGTGCATGGGAATGCGAAGCGAATGGCTAAACCGCCTGGCAGCCTGTTCATTCGCGTCTCATTCGCGTGGACGACATGAGTGTCGTCCCTCCGATGGCCCGCATTCCGCACCAATCACTTTCCGGTAATCGACATCGATCCGTTGTTCGAGCGCCGCGGGCACGTCCTTGAAACAATCGAGGATGCGCCGGTAGTCGGGATCGTCGGTCGAGGTGAAGTCGCCGCGTGCCAGCGGCACGGCGAGGAACGGGTTGTGCTGCGGGTTTTCAAGGCGGATGAAAAACGTTCGTGGCAGATTGAATCCGCGGCGTTCGGAAATCTCGTCGAGCACCGCATCGAGGTTTTCCGGAACGATCTGCCGGCAGCCGCGCAGGTCGGGTTGGCGCGATTGCGAGGTGCCGTAGTAGGGCACGTTGAGATCGATCCACATCAGGATGCGCAGCCTCTCATTGTCTGTTAGATCGATGCGTTTTTCGCCTTTCTCGTCCGGGTGACCGGAGATCACGAGGTCGGCGAGCGGGCTGGCGGGCGAGCCCCATGTCTTCGGTTCGATGTCGAGGATGTTCGATTCGCAACCGTTGTAGGTGGGGATCCACGAAGTATATGGATTACTGCCGAATTTCGCCATCCCGCCGCGCGCGTCGTTGCCGTGTTCGGCCTGGGTGCCGCGCCGGGCGAGGTTTTCGTAGGCGACGTTGAAGTAGTCGGTGCGGTCGCCGCTGAGATCGAGGTCGGACTCGGGGTCATGGCAGCTCACGCAATGTTTGTTAAGCACAGGCTGGACGACGCGGGCGAAGCTGAAGCCATGCTCGCTGCCCCAATCCGGTTCCGCGAGTTTCTGTGCCGGACGCGCGGAGGCGATGGATGCCGTAGTGTAATAAGTGGGGGCGGGCGCGTAGTTGCGGTCCGAGTGGCAGCCGATGCAGCTTTGCCGTTCGCCGGGCATGAAGTGGGTGAAGGTGCGCATCCGCTGCACCGCGCGGCCCTCGGCGTCGAGCGGCAGAAAGTAGAGCGGCAGATTCGCCGGCACCTGGAAGTGCGCCGAGCCGTCCTCTTCGACCTCGGCGAAACCCCACACCCGCTTCGGTGCGTAGGTGGCGCCGCAGGAGACCACGGGAAACTGGAATCCGAATTGCCGCTGCGTGGTTTCCGAGCGGATGTCCTTCTCCATTTCCTGAACCACGGCGATGCGTTTTACTTCGCCTTTTTGCACCACATCACCGAGGCCGATTGTCACGTCGTGCATCAGGATTTCGGCAGGTGCTGCGGTATTCTTGGCGGGTTTTCTAACAAGATAGGAACGCGGCAACGGGCGTGAGCGCAGCGGTTGCGCGGAGTAGAAGCCCATCCCGTCGAGTGGTTCACGCAAGGTGGTTTCCACCGTGCCGTCGTAATCGCGCAGCAGGATGGTGCCTTCGCGTGAGACGAGGAAATACCGGTCGTCGAGCGGCACCGGGCTTTCGTAGGGACCGCGCATCGCATTACCGCGTCCCGCATTGTCCACCGTGCCGATGTCGATTTCCGGCGTGAGGTTGCGGATCGCCTCCTGCGCGTTGCCGTCGATGGCGGGATCGACGATGCCGATCGCGCCGCGGCACGGGCCGTTGTGGCTGGTCATCACGCAGAGGATTTTTCCCGCGCTGCCGGGAATTTCGCGGGCCTCCATGAAGGTCGCCGGACCGAGAACACGGTTGCCGAAGACTCCGGAAAGCATGGTGCCGTCCGGGTTCACCGCCCACAACGACTGGATCGGGATCGCCGGGCGGTCCACGTATTCCCAGCGGCTGAAAAGGATGCGTCCGTCCTGCATCACCGACGGCGTGAAATCCGTTAGATAGTTCGCCGAGAGCCGGATCACGTTGCCGCCGTCGGCATCCGCGCGGTAGAGCACCGGCGAGGTGCTGGTCCAGCAGTAGGCGAAGGCCGGCTTGCGGTCGGAGAGAAACGCGATCCCGCCATCCGGCAGCCAGCAGGCGTTCATGTTGTTGGACGGGTGGTCGATCACGCGGACCAATCCGCTGCCATCGGCATTCACGCGCCAGATGCCGAACGGCTCGTCCATCGTGCGTTTCCAACTGAAGAGTATCGTTTTGCCATCGTAGGAGACCTGGCAATCGAGGATCACGCCGTCCGTGGCATCGACGATGCGTTCCGGGGCACCGGCGTCCATCACGAACAAGCCGCCACCTTTCGCGAGTCCCTCGACGTGATAGGTATAGACATGTGTCGGATTGAGCGGTTGGCGCTGGATCATCACCAGCTTGTCCAATCCCGCATCGATCGATTGCGCATGCGCCGCGAACCCCCACAATAGCGGGACGAAACAAGCGAGGATCGTCGTCTTCACCAAGCCACGATACCGTCCCGGGCCGGCCGATGTTTCACGGCAGCAGTTTCTCCAGCACCGCCGGATCGATTTCCTCCTGCGGGGAAAACGCCGGGGAATCGACGTATGCCAGCAGGCTGTGAAGGAACTGCCGCGCTTCCGGATGATCCTGGATGGCGGGCAGGTCGATCGGGCAGACGAGCAGCGAGCCCTTGCCGACTTTGGTTTCGAAAAGCAGGCCGAGCTTGTGGTTGCGGTCGAAGTTGTCGATGACCTGGACGATCGGACGGTATGCGGCGAGGGTGTCGTCGAGAACGATCGGGCGCGAGTTCTTCACCAGGTGCCACCACTGCCAGTTGCTGTGGAACTCGGTGGGGAACGCGGCCAGTGCGGGGTGCTCCGGATCGCACAACAGGCCGAGCGTGCCGGGCGGTTCCTCGATGCCGCGCTTTCTGGCGCTCTGCGCGAACATCGGCGACCAGAACTCGGTCTGGAACGCGCCGCCGACGCTGTGCGGCAGCTTGCCGGGTTCGGGCAAGAACAGCACCTTGCCGCCTCCGGCGAGATGCGCCTTGGTTTTCGCATCGTCCAGATTCCGGCTGACGATCGTTCCATCGGCCGGCGTGGTTGCCACGACCGGTGGATAGATCCACAGCGGATAGCTGTTTTTGTTATCCGTCCCCTCGATGGAGAGCGTGAGGTCCAGGCGCCGCGGGCCTGTTAGATCGGAGAGCGGGCGAGCGAACAGATCGATCTCGGTTATACCTCCCTTCAGCACGGTGGCGGGATCGAAGACATGTTGGGAAAGTGTTTTGCCTTCGGCATCGGTGAGCGTCCACTTCACTTTCGCATCCGTCAGGTCGTCCGCTCCGAAGTGGGCGATTTCAACTTTCCCCATCAATATCTCATCCGTGGTCCATGCGTGTTTCCTGATCCGCAGCAGCGGCACGGTGGGCGCGCAGGACTCACGCCATTTCTCCGGCTCGATCACGCCCTTGGATTCCATGAACACATTGAGCAAGCCGACCAGCGCGGTTCCTTGTCCGGGAAAGTCCATGATGTCGAGCAACTGGAATCCGGCGAAGCCCGGCGTACGCAGCGCGAGTTCGATGTCTTCGCGATAACAGATCGCGGCGAGTGCGCCGGACGCCTTCACGAAGTCGTGCGCCTGGTCCAGCATGCCGGCTTTTTCCAATCGTTCGCGGAAGATTTCATAATTCCGCGCCTTCAGCACGCCAGTGAATTTGTCGATGTCGCGGAAGTCGGGATAAACCTGGTATTGTCCGGTTTCATGGCCGATGAGCGGCACCGGGACGCCCTGGATCGACTCGCTGAAATCATCGAGCGTGCCGGGCGGGTTGAACTCGATGGAGCCGTGGCGGAAGTCGTGAATGTAGAACGATCCGCGGATCGGGCGGATGTCGTCGCCGACCTTGCCGGTGACCCAGAATTCGTCGCCCTCGGCGAGGCTCGGGTCCCAGTGCATGTTGTTGGCACCCTGGGCGTGCAGGCAGCGCGGGTTGACTTCCTTGAAATGGCGGACCAGCTCGAACATTCCGGGATTGCGGCCGAGTTCGTTGCCGAGCGTGAACATGACGAACGACGGATGGTTGCCGAAGTGGCGGAAGATGAGTTCTCCCTCGCGTTTGGCATAGTCGTAGAGAGATATGCTTTCGTCCATGTTCTCACCTTCCATGAAGTCGATGTTGTGGTAGGCGGCGTCCTTGCTGTCGTCCGCATTGAAGGCGCTGCGCTTGTTGGGCAGCTCGGGCTGGAGATAGAAGCCCATCTCATCGGCCGCCTCGAACGCGGCGCGCGGCGGGCACCACGAGTGGAAGCGCACGTGGTTGAGGCCCCATTCCTTGAGTATGCCATAAATCCGTTTCCACTCGTCCTTGTCCATCGGCGCGTAGCCGGTAAGCGGGTAGTTCGCGCAATCGAGCCGGCCGCGCATGAAAACGACGCTGCCGTTGATCTTGAGCAGATTGTAATCGGTGCTGACATCGCGCATGCCGAAGTTCACCGGAAGCGTGTGGTTGTAGGATTTGCCGCCGGCCTGGGTTTCGAGTTGCAGGCCGAGCTGGAGCATGGCCGGCCGGAACTCGTCCCACAGCGGCACGTTTGCGCCGGGCTCGTAGGTGAACTCGACGACGGTTTCCTCGCCCGGAGCATCCACCGCCACGGTCAAGGGAGAGAAATCCTCGGGCGAATCGATATGATAACTCCGGCAGCTCACCTTGATTTCCCCCTTGGCGGGCGCGCCGGTGGTATTGCCGATGGCCACCCGCACGCGGGTCTTTTTTTCCGCCGCGTTCGGATAGACCTGCGCGTCCTTGACCCAGACCGGATCGGTGGCGCGCAATTCGATGGTTCCGACCACGCCGTTCCAGTTCGTCTGCGTGCGCTCGTCCACCTGGTGGGCGGGGCCGACGGGCGGGAGCTTCGAGTTGTCGATCAGCAAGGTGATCGTGTGGCGGCCGGGGGTGAGCGCCTTGGACAAATCGAAAATCTGCGGGGCGCTGAGCGTGTTGTCCCAGCCGCAGAACGTTCCGTTCACCCAGACGCGGGTGTATTTGCTGCGCTCGAGTTGAAGGGTGATGCGCTTGCCGGCCCAGGTTTCGGGAATGGTCACTTCGCGCTGGTACCAAGCCGGGCCGACCCACGCCCACGGCCGGGCGAGGCGGTCGATCGGACGCTCGTCGCGGCCGGGGCCTTTCTTCGCCTCGTCGGTGGTTCCGGGCAGCGGGATGGTGTCGTCGAGCGCTTTGGAATGCCACTTGGCGTCCACCCCGGCATTTTGCGGATCGAGTTGGAAGCGCCACTCTCCGGCGAGGTCGAGCTTGTCGGCGGCATGAGTGGCGTGGGCGAAGGCGATGAGAGCTGTCAACGAGCGGCGGATGAAATGATGGACCATGACGGCGGTGGACATAGCGCCGGACGCCCCGCGAGTCCAATCATTCAGGAGTTGCCGCCGCTTGCTGATAAATCGTCGGTCACACCGCGTATCCGATCCGCTTGGAGAGCCACTCGATGACCATGAAGAATCCCGCCCGTTTACTGATTCGCATGCTGCCCTGCGTGGCACCCGTTTTAATCGCGCTGGCACCGCTGGCACTGGCTTTGGAAATCGAGCCGCCGACCGCGGAGATCGCTTCCGAATACGGGTTGGATCCCGCGTTTTACCGGAAAACGACCGAGGTGCAGGGCATCGTGATCGCCACTTCCGGGCGCGTGTCCGACTTCACGCATCGCGAAGCCGCATGGTTGTTCGACCGCATCATGCGCGGCATCCAGCCGGAGGTCGCGCAACGCATCCGCGACCACAAGGTGCTCTGCATCATCGCCGCGCACGACGAGCTGACTTCCGACGTGCCGCAGTTCAAAAGCGACAAGACCGGCCGCGACCTCGATTTCTACAACTGGCGCCAGCGCGGATTTCTGACCCGCATCGACGACCGCATCACCGTCTTCTTCGCCGAGGAGGACGTGATGGAATACGAGGGCGGCATGCTACTCGAAAGCATCCTCATCCATGAGTTCGGGCATGTCATTGACTTCGCCGGACTCGATGAAGACCAGCGCGCGCGGCTCACCAAGTTATATGAAAGCGCGGTGGCGGAAAAACTCTGGCACGACGGCCGCGCGGCCCAGCGGTTCCGCCGCGTGAAGGGCGACGAGCCGGTGAAACTGCTCGACGCCCTCGTTCGCTCGTTTCCGGACAAACCCCGCGATTTCCTCGCTCGCTGCCTGGATGAAGGCGACATCCTGGTCAACGGCGGCAAGGCGCACTCTGCCGTGGAAGTCACCGGCAAGGACCAGGTGCTCATCGTCTTCGGCGGCGAAAAGGACTGCTACGCCGCCAAGAACCGCGCCGAATATTTCGCCGAGGGTGTCCAGTCGTGGTTCGGCACCAACCGCACCATGGATCACGACCACAACCACATCCACACCCGCGAGCAGCTCAAGGCCTACGATCCCGGGCTCGCCGGCTTTCTCGCGGAAATCCTCGGCGATGGCGAATGGCGCTTCACCTCGCCGCGCGAACGTGCCGGGAAGGACCATCTGAAGGACTACGATCCCGGCAAAGCGCCGGTCGTGGTGGAGGCCGATTTCATCGAAAAAGCCGGACTCGATTACTACGACGAATACTGGGCAGCGTATTGGAAGCGGCTGGAGGAAAAACACGCCGCCGCGTCCAGCGAATGAAATCGACCATGCCTCACAAGCTTCTTTCCCGAAAAACCCAACCGAAATCACGATGAACCCCACGTTTCTGGTCCGCACCTCGCTCTCTCTATTATTACTGGCAGCCTGTCCCGTTTCGGCTGCCGCCCAGCCGCTCAAGGCCCATGGCATTTTTTCCAGCCACATGGTTCTCCAGCGGGACAAACCCATCGTCATCTGGGGCTGGGCCGATCCCGGCGACAAGGTTGCGGTCCAATTCGGAACCGAACAGGCGCAGGCCACCGCCGGTGGCGATCAGGGCCGCTGGGAAGTCACTTTTTCCGCCCGCGAAGCCAGCGCCGAGCCGCACCCACTCGTCATCCGTTCCGGCGATGAAACGATCGAGATGGAAAACATCGTCATCGGCGACGTGTGGGTGATGAACGGCCAGAGCAACATGGCCTTCCCGCTCGGCAAGACGCTCGACGGCGACATCGAGGGCGCTCAGGCCCATCAGCCGTTGCTGCGCTTCCTCAAGATCAGCACCAACGAGCAAGCCACCCTGCAAACCGACATTCCGGTGGAGAAATTGGGCACCGGCGGCTGGGTCGTGTCGACGCCCGAGACCGCTGCCAACATCTCATCCATCGGTTTCTCCTTCGCCTCGCGCGTCCAACGCGCGCTGCGGATCCCCATCGGCATCATCGACAACGCCCGTGGCGGCGCGTCGATCGAATCGCTGGTCCCCCACCACAAGTTCGACGACCACCCGCTGGCGAAGCGCTACGCCGAGTCGGTCGCGAAGCGCCAGGCGGAGTTCGACCCGAGGGCGCGGGCGCTGGAGAAATGGCAGCGCACCGTCGAGCGCGCGAAATCGAAAGGCGTGCCCGAGGAAAAGTGGCCGGCCAAGCCGGAGGCGAGCGAGAACCTTGTCTCGTGGGACATCCCGGGCATGAGTCCGAGCGACGCCGGTGCCTGCTACCACGGCATGTTCGGCGCGTTCATCGGCTACCACATCAAGGGCGTCCTGTTCCACCAGGGCTACAACAACGCGATGTCGGGCAACTGCCGCCCCGAACGCTACCGGGTGCTGATGAAGCTGATGGTCGAGGGCTGGCGCGAGGACTTCAAGGACCCCGCCCTGCCGGTCGGCGTGATCGGTTTCTGCGCCGGGGGAATTTCCCAGACCGAGGAGAATTTCGAGGTGTTTTCGACCGCCGGCGGGCCCTACATCCGCGAGTCGCAGCGGCTCGGACTCGCGGACGTCGGCGACCCGGCCTTAACCGCCTTCCTGCCGGCCTACGACATCCAGATCCCGGGACTCCACCCGCAGAAGAAGCGCGCCCACGGCGAGCGTGCGGCGCGCTGGGCGCTCAACAAGGTTTACGGCACGAAGGTGAACTGGGACACCGCGGCCCTGGTTTCCGCCGAATCGAAGGGCGACGAGATGGTGCTGACCTTCGACAAGCCGGTGATGCCCGACGACCAGTCGATGATCCCGCGCGGCTTCTCGATCGCCGGCGAGGACGGCAAGTTCTACATGGCCCACGCCCGCTTCAGGATGGTCAAGGACAACGGCGCGTGGAACACCCCCAACAAGAGCTGCGACGCGAAGGTCATCCACGTCTGGAGCCCGCTCGTCGAAAAGCCGGTCGCCGTGCGCTACGGCTGGTCGACCAGCCCGCTCGGCAACCTCAAGGTCCACGGCAAGGAATGGCTGCCGCTCGCCAGTTTCCGCACCGACACCTGGAACTGGCCGGAAAGCGAGGATCCGGAGGTAAATCCGGTCGGACGTGGCGAAAGCAAGGCGATGAACGCCGAAGCAGAGGAGCGCTGCGAATTCCGCCGCACCGAGGAGGCCAAACGCGCGGTCGAAATCCTCGACCGCCTCAAAACCCTCGGCCGGTGATGGCGCGAAAAATTCCATCACTGGCGGATTGACAAGCGGGTCGCGGCCCCTAGAGTCTCGCCCCCCGAGCCGCCCGGCGGCCTCACTCAGCCATTTTTCAACCTTGGTCCAGCCATGAGCAAACGCACCTATCAACCCTCGAAGCGCACGCGGAAACAACAATTCGGCTTCCGTGCCCGCATGGCCACCAAGGCTGGCCGCGACATCCTGCGCCGCCGCCGCCAGAAAGGCCGCAAGCGCCTGGTGCCCAAAGGCGTGGAAATCCACTTCAAGCGCCACACCGTGCAGCACGGTTGATGCCCCGGCACCTCGCCGGCACGGGTGCGACCCGCATCCCCGCCATGCGCCTGCCGCGGAAATCCAGCATGACGCGGCGCGCCGAATTCCAGCGCGTCAAATCCACCGGTCGGTCGAAAGCCGGCCGGTTTCTCATTTTGAGCACGCTCGAAGACCCGGCGCTCGATTCGTTGCGCACCGGATTCATCACCACCCGGCGCTGCGGCAAGGCGCACGACCGCAACCTGCTGCGCCGCCGTTTCCGCGCGCTCGTCCAGGCCCACGCACCGGACTTCGCCGACCTCCGCCGCTACCTCGTCACCATCGCCCGCCCCGGTGCCGCCGCGGCGGATTTCTCCGATCTTGAAGCCGACTGGCTGCGCCAGGCGCGGCGGCTCGGGTTGTTCGGAACCCCACCTTCATCCCCCGCCCGATGATCGCGCGCGCCGCCATCTTCGTCATCCGGCTGCTGATCCGTTTCTATCAGCGGATCCTGCGGCCGATGCTGAGATTTTCCGCCGGTCCGGGCGCCGGGTGCCGGTTTTCGCCGTCGTGCTCGAACTATTTCCTCCAGGCGGTGGAAACGCACGGCCCGCTGCGCGGCTCGTGGTTCGGAATTTGCCGGATTTTCCGCTGTCATCCGTGGGGGGGCAGTGGTTATGACCCCGTCCCGCCGGCCCGGGGGATGAAGCGCCCATCCGATGACGAGCGCCCCGCCGGGCACCACCACACCTAACACTTTCCCCGTCCACACATGTACGACCGCAAGACCTGGATCGTTCTGATTGCCTGCAGCGCGCTGCTGGTTGCCAATCTTTATTTTTCCGCGCAGAACCAGAAGGCCCGCAACGAGGCGCTCAAGCACGAGCAGCAACTGGCCGAGAGCAAGGCCGTCAAGGAGCAGGCCGCCGAGGTGACCACCGAAGCGGAACTCACCGTCGAACCCCCGCCGCCTTCCACCGAGGAGGAGCTGGTGGTGCTCGCCAACGACCGCGTCGAGTTCACCCTCACCAACATCGGCGGCGGCATCAAATACGCCGAGTTCAAAAACGAGTTCGAAGTCGGCAGCAAGACCGTCCGGGTGCGCGCCAACCGCTTCGGCAACGGCCCGATCGGCACCATCGGCAGCGACGGCGGAACGCTCCAGAACGTGCCCTACACCTACAAGGCCGACGAATCCGTCGAGGGCAGCAAGGCGGTTTACATCGCCAAGCTCCCGTCCGGCCTCATCTTCAAGAAATCCTACACCCTCAACCAGGAGGACAAGCCCGGCGCGCCCTACCTGATCGACCTCGACGTGCAGGTGGAAAACGCCGCCGGCGCCGCGCTCGACCTCGCCGACTGGAGCCTGTTCATGGGCGAGGCCGCGCCGCTCTATCAGAAGGAATGGCCGCAGCAGACCGGCTTCTTCCACCGCGAGGGCGGCGACGTTCATTTCACCGACGGCGGCACCTTCAAGGGCGGCTGGTTTTCCAGTGCCCAGACCATCGTCAACAGCGCGCCGGGCGACGTGATCGAGTTCGCCGGCGTCACCAACCAGTTCTTCGCCACCGTGCTGCGGCCGGACGAGCCGCAGAACACCACCATGTGGGCGAAGTCGGACCAGGTCTCGCTGCCCGCCGACGGCAGCGCCGTCACCTCGGTGCGCGCCGGACTGCGTTTCCCCCGCGGGGAAATCCAGCCCGCCGAGATGAAGACTTACAGTTATCAGGTCTTCATCGGCCCCAAGCACAACATCCTGCTGCGCAAGATGGAAAACCACTGGGGCGAGGGCTGGGGCGACGTGATGCAGTACGGCTGGTTCTGGTTCGTCTCACGCCCGCTCAACTGGCTGCTCAACACCTATCACAGCCTGCTCGACAGCGTGGCCAGCAAGTGGTCGTGGGGGCTCGCCATCATCCTGCTCACCATCACCGTGCGCATCTTCATCTGGCCGCTTCACGCCAAGTCCACGCACACCATGAAGCGCATGGCCAAGCTCAAGCCGGAGATGGACAAGCTGAAGGAGAAATACCCGGACGATCCCAACAAGCTCAACACCGAGATGATGGGGCTTTACCGGAAATTCGGCATCAACCCGCTCGGCGGCTGCCTGCCGATGTTCCTACAGATCCCGATCTTCTTCGGTTTCTACCGCATGCTCCAATACGCCGTGGAACTCCGCGGCCAGGGTTTCCTGTGGGTGAACGACCTCTCGCAGCCGGACACCATGGGCCACCTCGCCGGCATCCCCATCAACCTGCTGCCGGTGGTGATGGCCGGGACCAGTTTCCTGCAGATCAAGATGACCCCGATGACGGGCGACAAGCTGCAACAGCGCATCATCCTGTTCATGCCGCTCATCTTCTTCTTCTTCTGCTATAACTTCGCCTCCGCGCTGGCGCTTTACTGGACCACCCAGAACATCTTCTCCATCGGCCAGACATGGCTCATGAGCAAGGTGCCCGAACCCGAGCTGAAACCCGTCAAGGGTGCCGGCAAGTCATGGGTCCAGCGCATGGCCGAAAAACAGGCGGAGATGCAGAAACTCCAGAAACAACGCCAACAGGGCATGGCCGGCGGCATGCGCGACGTCACCCCGGACAAGAAAAAACCCCGCCCGCCGCGCACGGGGGGATGAGCCACGCGGACCGTGCCATGAAGTAAATGTTGTCGGTGATATGATCCATCAATTGCCTCAGCAACTCGCTTTCGGTGAGCCCTGAGGGGAGCTGGGTGTTTTCCATGGCGGAGGCATTCGGGTTTTCAGACGATCCCGCAGCCTACCAAGCCGTTTTCGGATTCCGCAATGCCGGATGTGAGGCGTGCCGGGAAAACCCGCCCGTGCGACGCGACACGCGGCGGCCGGGCCGAATGGCCGCCAACAATGGGCTTTGCAGCGCGGGCCGCCGGTCTAGGATCCGCGCCAGTGATTTTTTCCCCGATGACCGTGATATCCAGAAGACTGCTGCTGGTCGCATGGTTGCTGGCACCGCTGACCGCGCCCGCCGGACCGGCCGCGCACTTCATTCCGGATGAGTATGGACGCGAACTGGTTCCCGGAGGTTTCGTGGCGATCACCGAGGACCGCAAGGGGCGGATCAGTTACACGCCGGACGACTACCGGCGGATGGTGCGTATGGGCGCCAATTTCCAGGTGATACGCCTCTCGCTCGGACGCTTGGGCGGTTGGCCGGGCACCAGCCCGGATCCCGCCTACCCGGCGCAGATCGACGACATGGTCCGAATGGGCCGGGAGGCCGGACTCAGGACGGTCTTCAAGCTGGTGGTTTACGGCATCAGGGGATTTGGCCCAGAGCAATGGGACGCGCTGTGGAAGAACACCGATGGCAGCCAGGACGAGCTGCTGGCGGCGTGGCGTAAAATCTGGACCCGTTACCGGGACGATCCCTCGGTGTTCGGCTACGATCTGCTCAACGAACCGCAGCGCGGGCTGGAACCCGGCGAGCAACGCTGCGTCCGTGAGGATCTGCTGCCGACCCTGCGCCGTCTCACGGACGCCATGCAGGAGGTCAGCCCGGACAAGTGGGCGCTCTATCAGCCGTTGTTCAGGCACAAGGGGCAAGGTGTCGGTCCATTCGCGCCGATGCCGGAACCGCTGGGGCGCGACCGGGTCATTTACGCGCCGCACATGTACACCACGGACATCGACAGGATGAGGGAAACGCTCGACCGATACGAGCGCGAGGCCGCGCTCTCGAAGGCGCCGCTGATGTTGGGCGAATGGGGGCCGTCGGTCGCCCTGACGGTGGATTCCGATCCGAAACGGCAGGCGTTTTACACCAAGGTCTATCAAGTGACGGCCCGGGATCTCGACCGGCGCGGCATCGGCGGAATCAAGGCCTGGTTCTGCGGCTCGCGATCGCCGCTCGAAAACAAGAAGTCATCGACGAAATACACATGGGCGATTTTCTCCGACACCCGGCCGGTGGGGCGGGTGGAGCGGAAATACCTGGTCGATCCGCTGGCCCGCCCGCGTCCGCTGGCCGTGGCCGGGCGTCTTGAGGGATTCGGCTTCAACTTCAACGCGCAAACCCTGGAGATGAACCTCCGCCCGGACGCCACTCTGGGCGCCACCGAAGTTTTCGTCTCGGCGGGCCGCTATTATCCCGCCGGCTTCCGGGTTGAGATCGGCGATGGCCTGGTGATGGCGTTGAAGCCCGGCGACAAGCAATTGAGCGTCGTCCACTCCGCCACGGCAAGTGACCGCAGCCAGGCACCTTGGGTCCGTTGGGATGCCGACAAGCTGCGACTGGTCATCGAAAAATGGACCGGCACTGCGCCGAGGATGCTGCTGAAGATCGTTCCGCTGGAGGATTCCAATCCGCCGCCCGGGGCCAGCCCCTGACGCCGCCTTCACGCCCGACACTTATTTCGTGCATGCGAATGAGGTGGGAATGCGGGAGATGCTTGGCGGACTCCCGATTTCCGGCCTGTGCAAGGTTGGAAAATGGGCTATGCATGGCGCATGAAACTGATCCGTTTCGGCGAGGCCGGCCGCGAGGAGCCGGGGGTGTTGCTGGACGACGGCCGCCGCATCGATGCGAGCGGCGAGTTCCGCGATTATGACGAGGGGTTTTTCGCCAGCGGCGGGCTGGAGGCGCTGGCCGAGTGGGTGGCGGACGGTTGCCCGGGCGGCGTGGAAGTGGATCCGGACGAACGCCTCGGGCCGCCGGTGGACCGTCCGTCGAAGCTCGTTTGCGTGGGAAAAAACTATCTCGATCACGCCAAGGAACTGGGCGAGGGGATACCGAGCGAGCCGACGCTGTTCATGAAGGCGACCAGCGCGTGGAGCGGTCCGTTTGACGACGTGCTGATTCCGCGCGGCTCGACGAAGCTGGATTACGAGGTCGAGCTGGCGATGGTGATCGGCCGCACCGCCAGTTATGTGGACGAGGCCGAGGCGCTCGAGCATGTGGCGGGATATGCGACGTTCTGCGATTTTTCCGAACGCGCCTTCCAGAAGGAAATGGGCGGCCAATGGACCAAGGGCAAGAGCGCGGACAGCTTCGCGCCGATGGGGCCGTGGCTGACGACCGCCGATGAAATCGCCGACCCGCAGAAGCTGCGGCTTTGCTGCAAGGTCAACGGCGAGTTGAGGCAGAACAGCTGGACGGGAGACATGATGTTCTCGGTGAGACAGCTGGTGAGTTATATCAGCCGCTTCATGACGCTGCTGCCCGGCGATGTGATCGCCACCGGCACGCCCGGCGGGGTGGCGATGGGGATGGAGCCGCCGCGCTGGCTGCGGGCGGGGGATCTCGTCGAGTGCTGCGTCGAGGGGCTCGGCAAGCTGGAACAACGCGTGGTGGCGACGCCGGTGGCATGATCAAGGGATTTTCCAGAACCTGGCGGGCGATGTTGCCATGGCCGCGGCCGCGCGGCGGGACGCGTTATTCCGCGTGCCATTTCTGCGACACGCTGCACGAATCCGCGCCGGTGGAGGAGGGGATGGCGGCGCGTTGCGCGCGCTGCGGCGCGGTGATCTATCAGAACCGTCCGGCCTCTCTGGCGCGCGCCACGGCGTTTTCGCTGGCGGCGCTGATGTTGATGGCGCTGGGCCATGTGTTTCCGTTCCTGACCATGGACGCGGCGGCGATGCGGCGCGAACTCACGCTGACGGGCGCGGCCACCGCGTTGATCGATGAAAACGCGCCGATCCTCGGGATGTCGGTGATTCTCTTCACGATGGTGACGCCGGTGGTGCTGGCGGGCGGGATGATTTATGTGTGCCTGCCGCTGATGTTCGGCCGTGCGGCGCCGGGCGCGGAGTTTGCCGCGAAGTGGATGTACCGCAGCGAGCCATGGAACATGGTGGAGGTTTTCCTGCTGGGGGTGATCGTGAGTTTGCTGAAGCTGGCGAAGGTGGCGGACGTGAGTTTCGGCATCGGCTTCTGGTCGTTCGCCGGAGTGATGCTGTGCATGGCCGGCGCGGTGGCCGGCATCGACCGCGACGAACTGTGGGACCGCCTGGAGGTGGCGCGGTCATGAGCGGGCGCTTCGTCAAAGCCTCGGACCAAGGGCTCGCCGCCTGCCACACCTGCGGCAAGGTTTCGCCGGAGAAACTGGAGCGTTGCCCGCGCTGCGGCTCGCGCCTGCACCTGCGCAAGCCGGCCAGCATCGAGGGCACCGTGGCGCTGATGTTGGCGGCGGCGGCGCTTTACATCCCGTCGCACATCCTGCCGGTGCTGCGCACCACCGAAATCGGCGTGGTGCTCGACAACACAATCGTCGGCGGCATGGTGACATTCTGGCAGAGCGGCGCGTATCCGATCGCCCTGGTCATTTTCGCCGCCTCGATCCTGATTCCGTTCCTGAAAATCGCCGCGCTCTCCTGGCTCTGCCTGGCGGCCACCGGCAAGGTGCATCCGTCGCCGGAAAAACTCGGCCGCGTTTACTGGATCACCGAGTTGCTGGGACGTTGGTCGATGATCGATATCTTCGTGGTCGGCATCCTCGTTTCCGTGCTGCAGCTCGGCAACTACGTGACGGTGAAGCCCGGCCCGGGAGCGCTTGCATTCGCCGGCGTGGTCGTGCTTACCATGCTCGCGGCGATGCGTTTCGAACCCCGCCTGCTCTGGGACCGGCTCGACCAAGACGCCGAAGCGCCCGCCACCACCCACGAATCGTCACCCACTTGAGCGAGAAGAAACCATCACCCGTCGCCGCGCCCGTGGTGCGCAAGGCGCAGCGCTGGAACATCGTCTGGGTGGTCCCGCTCGTCGCCCTGCTGCTCGGCGGCTGGCTGCTCTACCGGAATTTCGCCGCGCAAGGACCGGTGGCGAAAGTGCGCTTCGAGACGGCCGATGGCATTTCCGCCGGAAAAACCGAGGTGCGCTGTCGCTCGGTGCGCGTCGGCCTGGTGCGGGCCGTCAAGCTCGCCGACGATCTGAAATCGGTGAGCGTTTTTCTGGAACTGGACGACGCCTACACGGACCTGCTGCGCCGCGGCTCGCGATTCTGGGTGGTCAAGCCGCGCATCACCGCCTCCGAATTGTCCGGCGTGGGCACGCTCATCACCGGGGCCTACATCGAGCTGGACCCGGGGCCGGAAAACGCGCCGCGCGAAACCCGTTTCACCGGCGATGAAACCCCGCCCGCCACCAGCAGCAGCGTGCCCGGCCGACGGCTCGTGCTCACCGCGGAAAAGGCCGGCTCGGTCACCGTCGGCTCGCCGGTTTACTGCCGCGGCATCGAAGTAGGCCGCATCGAGGGTCGCCAGCTCTCCGCAGACGGCAACTTCGTCACATACAACGCCTTCATCGGCGGGGAATACAGCGATCTGGTCACCGATCGAGTGCGCTTCTGGATCTCCAGCGGCATTGACATCACCGCGGGTGCCGACGGCTTGAGCCTGCGCACCCCGTCCCTGCAAGCGATGATCTCCGGAGGCGTGTCATTCGGCCCGCTCGGCCCGGAACACATGGCCAAGCCGGTCGCCGATGGCGCGGCCTTCACGCTTTACCAAAACGAGGATACCGCTCGCAAATCCGCGTTCAATCCAACCTTGCGCTTCCTGCTGCTGTTTGACCAATCAGTGCGCGGTCTCGGCGAAAAAGCCCCGGTCGAATTCCGCGGCATCACCATCGGCCGAGTGGCACAGATTTCCTTCGACTTGGTGGTCGGCGCGGCGGACCCCCGGATTCCCGTGCTCATCGAGCTGGACCCCGCGCTGGTGCGGCCGGAAACCGCCAAAGCCATGATCGAAAAAGACTCCGACTTCTTCCAGGACGAGATGGCCAAGGGGCTGCGTGCCGCGCTGCGCACTGGTAATCTCATCACCGGCAGCTTGTTTGTGGATCTCGACTACTATCCGGATGCCGAGCCGGCGACGATGCAACGTTATGGAGAACACTTGGTTTTCCCCACGGTTTCCTCCGGATTCCTGCAATGGGAAGCCAAGCTCAGCGCCATCCTCGACAAACTCAACTCCCTGCCGCTCGACCAGGCCGTGGGCGACATCGCCGCCGCCGCCGCCGAGGCGAAAACCACCATCGTGGCCGCCCGCACGACACTCGACGAACTCGAAGCCGCCGCCGCCGCCGCCCGCGGGACGCTGGAAAACCCGGAGTTCCGCGAGTTGCCCGCCGACCTGCGCGAATCGATCGCCGAACTGCGTAAATCCGTCGCCAGCCTCGGTCCGGACGGTGCCGTGCAGGGCGACCTGCTGCGCGCGCTCGACGAATTGCGCGCCTCGCTGCGTTCGATCAAGGCGGCCAGCACCACCATCGAGGAAAAACCCAACTCGCTGCTCTTCGGCCGCGATTCCACCGGCAACCCGCTGCCCAAAGCCCCGCGCTGACTATCGCCATGATCCGACTCCGATTTTTCCTCCTCGCCTGCCTGCTGCTCGCCGGCTGCGGCAGCGGTGCGCGCTCGTTTTACATGCTCACGGGCGACGGACCCGCGCCGTCCGGCGGCGGAACCGGCATCGGCGTGGGTCCCGTGGCGCTCGCCGAATACATTGACCGCCCGAACCTCGTGATCGCCCAAGCCGAAAACCAACTCGGCATCGCCGAAAGCCACCGCTGGGCCGGCGATCTCTCCTCGTCCATCGCCCGCGTCACCGCCACCAACCTCGGCCGCCGGTTCAAAACCGGCAACATCCGCACCTATCCGTGGCGCGGCGACGACGGACTGCGCTATCAGGTCACGCTCGATATCCGCCAGTTCCACGGTGCCGCCGACGGCCATGCCGTGATCGAAGCCGGCTGGCGCGCCTACGCCCTGCCCGAACGCCGCATCGTCGCCTCCCGTACCTTCACCGACCGCGAACCGCTCGCCGCCGACGGCTACCAGCCGCTCGTCGCCGCGCAGTCACGACTCCTCTCCCGCCTCGCCGACGACATCGCCGCTTCGCTGCGCTGAATCCGGTAGACCAAGTCCGTTCAGGCTACATTTCTCTCACTGATCGCGTGAGTCCCTGCGATGGAGGGTGTTGCGCAGGCTGGCATGCACAAGGAGCGGCCCCGACACGTCGGGGGCCGTGCCCATGACAAGACCATGGAAAGCGCATTCACCTCTCCGATAGGTACCTCATGGACACGGGGGCGAACATGTTTCGCCTCTCCATGGGCGTGAAATAAGGCCGCGGAAGAAATTTTTCCCATTTTCGGGTTGACCTGAATGTCCTGGATCGGTTTTTCTCCCGCGTCGTCTGTTGCGACTGAGTCTCAATAAAGATAAACATCCTTCAATGAAGCCATATTATCGATTCGCCCTGTTCGCCGGCGGTGCCGCCATCGCCGCCCTGCCCCAGAGCCTGACCGCTCAGGATTTGATGCAAACGCTTACACCCATGACCGTGGTGGGAAGCCGCGAAGCCGCTTTCGAACTGCCGGGTTCCGCCGCGTATGAGGAGGCTGAATTCTTCCGCGAGCGCGGTTACACCAACCTTGCACAGATCGCGGCCCGCGTGCCCGGGGTTTACGTCCGGGATGAGGATGGCTACGGAAATTTCCCCAACATCTCGCTGCGCGGCGTGGACGGCAACCGGAGCTCCAAGGTGACGATGATGGAGGACGGCATCCTCACCGCCCCCGCACCCTACGCGGCACCGGCCGCCTACTACGCGCCGAAGGCCGCCCGCATGTCGGGCATCGAATTCCTCAAGGGATCGAGCCAGGTGAAATACGGCCCGCAAACCACCGGCGGCGTGGTCAACTACCTTTCCACGCGCTTCCCGGAGGAAGGCGATCCGCGGTTTTATTCCCGTTTCACATACGGCACCGACAACACCTTGTTCCTGCATTCGTGGTTCGGCGACAGCCAGGAAACGGAAATCGGCCGCATCGGATACCTGTTGGAACTCCACGCCGAAAGCACCGATGGTTATCGCGACATCGATGGCAGTTCGGATGACACCGGTTTCAATCTCGTCGAGCCAATGCTCAAGCTGTTCTGGGAACCCGACACCGCGCTCAAGCAGCGCTTGGAACTCAAGGTCGGCTACACCAGTTTCGACGCCAATGAGTCCTACACCGGTCTCACCGATGAGGACGTCGATTCCGATCCGGACCGCCGCTATGCCGCGAGTTTCGATGACGAGTTCGATTCGGAACACTGGCGCACCTACCTGAAATGGATCGCGGAACCCAGCGACGCGCTGCGTTTCGAAAGCGCGGTGTATTTCAATTCCTTCGACCGCACCTGGGACAAGCTCGGCAGTCTGCAAGCCCCGGGCGTGCCCACCAATGTGGCGGAAGGCATGCTCACCCCGGGTGGCTACGACCTGCTGCGCGGCCTCGGCCCGGGCAACATCCGTTATGCCGGCGCCTTCCGCGAACACGAGGCCTACGGCTGGCAGAACCAGGCGAACATCCGTTTCGAAACCGGCTCGCTGGAACACGACCTCGCCATCGGCCTGCGCCTCCACTACGACCAGCAGGACGGCACCAACGTCACCACCACCTACGCCTCCAACGGCACCGGTGGCTTCAATTTCGCCGGCCGCACCGCACCGGCCGACATCACCCGCCAGGAGGCTTTCGCCACTGCGGTTTACATTGAGGACACGATTTCCATCGGCCGCCTCACCCTGCGTCCCGGCATCCGCTACGAGTGGTTGGATCTCGAATCCTCACCCGCCGCCGGCCCCTCCGTCTCCGTGGACGAAGAACTGGTGATGGGCGGTCTCGGAGCCAACTACGATTTCACCGACTGCGATTCGGTCTTTGGTGGAATTTACCGCGGCATGTCGCCCGCCAACCCGTCCGGCTACGCGGCCGGCACCGAAAGCGAGGAAAGCCTCGGCTTCGAACTCGGCTACCGCCACCAACAAGACGCCTTCCGCGCCGAAGTCGTCGGATTCTTCACCGATTTCGACGAACTCATCGCTCCCGAACTCCCCGGCGGCGCGGGTACCCTGCCCAGCCGGAACGGCGGAGCCGCGGAAGTCTGGGGGATCGAGTCATTGGTCGAGTATGACCCCGGCCAGGCCGCGGGTTGGGGTTTCGGGCTGCCGTTTTACGCCAGCCTCACCTACACCAACGCGGAGTTCGCCGGCATGTCCGGCACTCTCGCCAACGGCGCTGGCACCTTCGCCGGCGGCCGCAATGGCAACGAAATCCCCTACATCCCCGAGTGGAAATTCGCCACCGGCGTCTCGCTCGTCATGGAAAAATGGGCCGTCAACCTCGATGCCTCCTACGTTTCCTCCTCGTGGGGCACCGGCTACAACGACGACGTCCGCACCGGCAATCCCAGCGCCATCGACGGCAAGATCGATTCTCTCCTCATTTTCGACCTCACCGGCCACTACCAGCTCAACGACAACGTGCGTCTGGTCGGCGGCATCCAAAACCTCTTCGACGAACGGGGCGTCATCAGCCGCGCGCCCCTCGGCTCGCGGGCCAACGCCCCCCGCATGATCTACGGCGGCTTCGAAGCCACTTTCTGAGAAATGTCATCCATCGGTTGCCAGTAAAACCCGGCCGGGGCATCATGTCCCGGCCACCTCGCGTCCCGGAACATGCAATCCATTATTCACAGCCTGAACATCGGCACGCTCGCCACTTGGATGAGCGTCGCCGGATTCGGCACCGTGGGCGTGGTGGTCCCGCATCACGATCGCCCGCAGCCCGCCGCGCCCGTCCTTGAGGAAACCATCCTCACCGACGCCGATTTCAGCCTCGGCGACATTCCGGATGCCGGCCAGCCGGAAGGCAGTGGTGACGGCGGAGGCGCGGCCGCGATGCCGGAAGCCATCGAAACGCCGCCGGAATTCCTACCCAGCCCGCCCGAATTGCCCGAGCTGGCCGAATTCTCACCCCTGCCGGAAATTCCCGATCTGCCCAAGCCCGCCGCCGTAACACGCAGCTCGGAAAGCGGCACTCTGCGCGCCACCGCATCCACCCGGCGCTCCGGCAGCTCCACCGCCAGCCGCACTTCATCTTCCAGCGGCAGCCGCGGCGGTTCGCCCTCCGCCACCGGCGGCAGCGGCAGTGGAATGTCCGCCAGCGCCCGCCTCGCCGCCGGGCGCATGCCGGCTCCGAACTACCCCGTCACCTGCCGCCGCAAGGGCCAGACCGGCACCGTGGTCGTCGAGTTCACCATCGACCGCTCCGGCCGCGTGATTTCCGCCCATGCCGCCGAGCCGTCGCCCTGGCCGCTGCTCGATCACGAGGCGGTGCGCACCGTGCGCAAATGGAAATTCCCGCCCGGCGACATCATGAAACTCCGGCGGCCAATCGTCTTCCAACTTCGCTAGAATCCGCTAGAACCGCCGCCGTGTCCGCCAACATCGTCGTAGAAACCTTCATCGAGGGCGGCTGGGTCATGTGGCCCATTCTCGCCACCTTTTTCCTCGCCCTGTGCGTGATCCTCGACCGCGTCGTCTGGTGGCTGCGGCTCAAGTCGATCGTCCGCCCGTCGCTCCACGAACAGGCCCGCCAGGCGCTCGGCACCGGCGATTTCGAAACCGCGTGGCGGCTTTCGCAAACCTCCACCGATCCCTACCTGAAAAACCTCGCCGAGGGCATCAGTCACGCGCGCACCTCGATGCTCGCCGCAATGCAGCTCGACGCCACCCACCTGATCGAGAAATCCGAGGCGCGCATGTGGGTCATCAGCACCATGATCACCCTCGCGCCGCTGCTCGGGCTGTTCGGCACCGTGGTCGGCATCATGGGCTCGTTCTCGTTCGTCGGCGACGAGCAGCTCGCCGCGGACAAGGTCTCCGGCGGCATCGCCGAGGCGCTCATCGCCACCGCCGCCGGCATCGGCATCGCCATCGTCTGCCTGCTGCCCTACAACTTCTTCCGCAAGCGCGTCGCGCTGCTGCGCGGCTCGCTCGAGCGCTGGATCAACCACTGCGAACTCCTCGTCCACTCCGCCAAGGAACACGGCCACGATCTGGAAGCGTTCGCTTCCAGGAAACCAGAGACCAGAAACCAGAATCCAGACTAAGATGTCGCCATCTTCCAACCCGCGTTTCAACGGCTCTCCGATCTCTGGGCTCTGGACTCTGGACTCTGGTTTCTAACAACCATGCCCGTAAAACTCACATCGCATTTCAGCGGCGAAGAGGGCGACGAAGCCCGGATCGAGGTGATCCCGCTCATCGACATCATGTTTTTCCTGCTCGCCGCCTTCATGCTGGTGAGCCTCAGCATGACGCACATGCAGCGCGTGCCGATCAACGTCCCGGAAGCCTCCACCGGCATCCCGGAAACCCAGACGCCGCCGGTTCAGATCGCCGTGGACGCCACCGGCGTCATCACCTGGGAAAGCGTCATCGTCACCCCCTCCGAAATCACCGCCCGCCTGCAGACCCTCGCCTCCCCCGCCGAGACGCGCGTCATGATCTCCGCCGATGAGGAGGCGCGCCACAAACACGTGCTCGGCGTGCTCAACGCCGTGCGCGCCGCCGGCGTCGAGAAAGTCAACTTCGAGACCCGGGAGCCATGAAAGCCCGCCTCCTGCCGATCCTCAACGCCGTAGGGTGCATCGCGCTCACGGTGCTTGTGATCGTGCAATGGCGCAACGAACACCAGTCGCGGCTCGTCAATCAGGACCTCCGCAAGCAAATCGCCGCCGCCCAAACCCGCGCCATCGAGGACGCCAAACACCGCGCCGCCCTCGAACGCGACATCGCCCTGCTCAAGGAATCCCTCGAAGCCATCCAGCTCGCCGCCGAGAAATCCGCCGCCGATGCCGAAAAATTCGCCACCGCGTTGCAGGAACAGGAAAAGATCAACCAAACGCTCACTGCCGAACTCGCCGCCGCCCGCGGGCAGCTCGCCGCATGGGAGCAAGCCGTCGCCCAACGCGACGAACGCATCGAAACCCTCGACGCCGAACTCGCCCGCGCCCGCCAGCGCCTCGAGGAAGCCATCACCCGCCTCCGCGAAGCCGGTGCCAGGTGAGCCGCTCCCACCAAACCGACCCGGGAAACCTGATCGGCCGTTGAGCGCTTACCCAGGCAGGGGAGCGTGGGCGTCTCGCCCGCATCATGAAGAAAGAAGACTGCGGGTTTCTCCACTTCATCGAAAGCCGCAGCCCGCCGGCTTCGAGATTCCCGGCCAGAAAAAGCCCGGACGTATTGGGACGGCGGCCCCAGAGACGTCGATCGTCCATGTGACTACGGGAACCTCAGAGAGGTGCGCGGTTCGGTCTCGCAGTTCACCTTGTCGTAGAGCTGGAGCGTGACGTTGCTTGAGCCGACGCGGGCCAGGAAAAACTATAATATTAATCCGAGTACTCTGACCCCATTCATTCTTTCATGATGCCATTGATGACACCTCACGCTTGATTTTGGCTCCGACAGACCTTTCGGCAACTTCCAGATCATGCTCTGATTGGAGACCGACCCAGAAGGCAGCAGAAGTGCCAAAGAACTTCGAAAGGCGCAATGCAGTCTCAGCAGAGATGCTTCGCCTACACTTCGTGATCTCAGTAAGCCGCGAGGCTGGAATACCTGTTGCGCGTGATACCGATGCAAGACTAAGTCCCATCGGCTTGATAAATTCTTCAAGGAGAATCTCACCTGGATGAATCAGTGGTAGATATTTGGATGTGCTCATGATCTTAATGGTAGTCTATTATTCTTACTTCTTGCTTTGTGCCATCCTGCCAACGGAAAATAATTCTCCATTGCTGATTGATTCGAATACTCCAAAATCCATTCAAGGCACCTTTCAATTGCTCAAGTCGATTGCCCGGTGGTATCTGAAGATCCTCAACAATTCGCGCCTGATTGATCATGCGCAACTTGCGTCGTGCCCGCTCCTGTATGTCTCCAGGCAAGCCACGAACCCGTAAGCCGCGATAAATGTTCTCTGTTGCTGAATCGCCGAAACTTTCGATCACGCCCGGAAAATACACTCCGCATTGATTACGTCAAGCGTAATTACGCTGCGCGAAAGATTTATTTTGCCCATAAAGGTAGGGACGCCGGTTGCCCGACGCCCCCCTTGCAGATCCCGGCGTGCGGAACTACCGCAGCGGGCTGCCCCAGGAATGAGCGCAAGTGAACTTTGATCATGATTGTCGACCTGTCGGTTGACAGGTTTCATATCGTGCTGTGCTGGGCTTGTCGAGCTTGCGGCCACAGTTTTTTCCACGACGCAGGGCATCGGGATCTCCCAGCGCTCCCAGGCTGCCATTAACGCGGTCATGTTGTAGCTGCGCCGCGGGCTGCGGCGGTTGAGTCACTTGTGAACCAGCCGCTGGGCGAACCATGCGAACCGGCCGTTGCGTTCCGAGTTGCCAATCACGCCGCAGTAGTTCCAGACGCCCCTCAGCTTGTTCTTGAGCGTGGCGATGATTTCGGGGAGCGGGAGGCTCCTCGATTTCCTGATCCACAGGTCTTCGGCTTCTTATTTACCTCCTGCGTTTCAGTCCAAGAGCCACCGCACTAAGGACAATCAGCATGGAGGAAGATGGTTCTGGGACTGGAGTGAACGAGACTAGATTCATGTTATCACTTGAGCCGGAGGGTGTGAGTCGGAAATAGCTTGTTGCAGTCGGCGCGGAAGGACTTCCTGCTGCTCGCATAATGTTAAAATCTCCAGATGTACCGCTGTTTGTTGTTCCCCAAGGTTGTCCGCTGGTCGCCTGCCCCACTAACTCTTGACTCAAATTCAGCGTGCCTCCCGAAGTGTTCCAGGATAGTCCTACGAAGTCGGCTTTCTGAAATGTGCCATTCCCTGATGTCGCGCCCTGAATCGTGAGCTGGATGTCCGAGAACCAAACAGGTATTGTTAAGAAAATAGAGTAGCTACCTGGGTTCGGGACAAGCGATGTATCTATGCTAATGACCGCTGTCGCCGTGGCCGTATTGCTATAAGCCGCTCCAGACCAGTTTGCATTATATTGAACAACCGCTGCGGGAAGTTCATTGGCACAGAGTATTGTAACGGCAACTAGGGTTGCCCTGATAGTGGGGAATTTCATGGTGTATTTGTATTTCATTTCACAGCCATCCCACAGCTTCAGCATGATGGCTCGCAAGACTTGATTTTCCAAGGCTTGGGGATCGATTTGGGTTGAATGGCGATTGCGAGTTTCTGGCT
>JAWLDG010000008.1:0-193023 GCA_041686775.1 Luteolibacter sp.
TTAGGATTGCGTGGCATTCGGCCAGTTTGGTGCCACTAAATATGGTGTACAAGCCTTGATTGTCACTATTTACGGAACATCCCTAGCTTGATCACCCTGAGTAGCGGTCGCGGATTCCAGCATTGACGTTGCCAAGTGCGTCTTCCTGGGTTTTCTCAAGGGCTGAGAACAGGCGGCCGAGGAGGTAGGCGGGGTCGGTGTTTTGTGGGTCGAGCATGGTCGGTATGGTTAGTTTGTGATTGCGAACGAGAACCGCCTTGAGAGTGGCGACACGGAGATAGTTGATGGCGCGGTCGGCGTGGATGCGTCGGATGACGGCGGAGAAGAGTCCTTCCGGGTAGGGCGCGCCCTCGATGATGGCGCGGGTCAGGGCGCCGGAGAGAAGCGGCGGGATCTTGCTTTCGTCCGGGAACTTTCCTTTGAGTGGTGCAGTCTGCTTCAGCATGTCCATCACTGATGGGAACTCGGGGTCGGCTCTTCCCTTGTCTGTCGATGTTGCGAATTGTCGAATGGTTTCGAGGTAGGCCTGATGATCGTGGAGACGTTGAATCAGGTCGCCGACAGTTGATCTATGGAAGAAACGAACCGAGAATCGACCGGGATTGGGCTGTTCCAAACCAAGGATGAAAAATGGTGTGTTTGGCTCGCCGAAATCTTGATAACGTCCTCCGGAACGAACGGCCTCAAGAAGCCGCTGAATCTGTGATCGCTTTGATTCGTCTTGGACATCGCTTGCAGCATTGGATCCGGAAGCGAAGAGATTGCAGAAAAGATCCTCAATCACTGTTTGCTTCTCGGTCCAGAATACGACTGTGGTGTCGCAGATTCGGAGGCGGTGTTTTTGTTTCTTCGGACCATCAAGAAGTGAGTTGAGTGCTGTCGCGTAGCGGAAGGCCACGGAATCGCTGATGGGGCAGTTCTCGGTTTTTGATAAACCGTAAGACTCGTATGAAGTGTTTTCTTGGATGCCTACGAGCGCGACTGAACTTTTGAATCCTTTGATGTCGGGGTGAATGCGGCAAATTGATTCGGTTTCACCCGTAACCAAGCACTGTCCCACTGATTGTTGTTCATCGACCTTGCCGCTGCGGATACGCCACCAGGTTTTCACCTTGTCGTTTTCGTGGATATACGTTCGCTCGCCTTGTATCTGCCAGACACCGAAGTTTCCGCTAACTTGTTCGAGTATTTCTAATCCTTCAGCCTCGTCGAAACTCCATTTCTCTAGAAAACGGCATACTGCCGAAAAACTGGGGGATTTGATCAGATGTTCTTGTGCGAGGTGAAATGTTTTGAAGGCTTCGAAACACTCTGACCCGAGTCCCATCCGCTTCCCTTCAACTTGTCTACCTAAAAGGTATTCCGCCTTGTCGCAAAGGAACTGAGCTTTGATTCCACTGGTTCTTTTTTCATGTGCGGGAACCTCTATTCGATCGGGATGAAGTTTCCCCTTGCTGTCCTTCACCCGCGCGTCCTCGATGGCAACCAGCGTTCCATCCAGCTTGATGACGATGCGGAAGCTGATTTTCTGGGGAGAAAATCCCGGCGGGGCGATCTCGTAGGAGGGATCGTCGGCGAGGCGGGTGTAGAGGTCGTTGAGGGATTGGAGGATCATGCTTTGGCGGGGAATGGGAGTTCGGGCACGTGGATGATGCCGTCGCGCATGGTGGCGCGGAAGAAGTGCGGGGTGGTGGATTTGACCTTTTTGGTGCGGTGGTCCTGATCGAACTCGATATCGTGGAGCATGAAGCCGAGGTCTTTCTCGCCGGCATGGTCCGGGCAGGGGTCGGGGAGATCGGCTTCGTTTTCGATGAGTTCGAAGCGGACGGGGAATTCGCGGCAGCCGAAGTAGGGTTGCTGGAAGGCCTGTCCTTTGCGGGCACGGCGCTTGAACATTTCGAGGTGTTTTCCAGCGGCTTCGTTGGCAGGGACTTCCGGGCCGTCGCGGTCGAGACGGGTATCGAAGATGTGGACGTGGGCCTTGATGAGGTAAGCGACGTCTTTGAGAAGAAGTGAGGCGCGCTGCTGGCGTACCTTCTGGTCAGAGACATCCATCGAAGGCCGGATCGACGGATTGTGCATGGCGGCGTTGACGCCGGTGGCTCCCTTGACGGGGATTTTGGAGGAAATCTCGTTGCGCCGGATGTTGGTGAAGCGGATGGGGTTGAGGACGTGGATCTCATCGATGATCCAGCGGATCTGGGGTTTCCAGTATATGGCTTCGAGAACGCCACGTGCGGCGGACGGGGTCATGACGTCGTAGGAAACGCGCTCGACCTTCATTTCAGGGCGGGAGAAGAGGGCGTAGTCGCCGGAGACGTGGAGGGTGATTCCGTAGTTCATGAGTGGTTAGCAGACGAGTTGTTGGGAGTTGCTGTGGGCTTCGTCGAAGGTGAGGCCGTAGTGATCGGAGTAGTTGAGCTTCGTGCATTCGAGGGCGTGGAACTGTCCGTCACGGAGGGATTCGAAAGAGCGGATATTGTCGTCGCGGAGGCGTGGCGGTATCTGGACGGTGTAACGCTGGAGGCCGCGAAGCAGGTTGCGGTGGAGAGGGATGGACGGGCTGCGGAGATCGGCGACGAGGGAACGTGCGGTCTCGTCGTAGGGAATAATGACGGGGACCTGCCAGTTCTCGATGAGCTGGAATTTTCCGGCTACGGTCGAAAAGTCGAAGTGGAAGGGGAAGGTTTTCATTCCCTTCGCGAGTTGGAAGTGGTCGAGGATGCCCTTCGAGTCCCAACGGGATTTCTGCTGGTAATAATAGAGGTCGAAGTAACGGCGGATCGATTCCTGGTCGAGGAGGTCTTCGTGCAGGTCGAGCAGCTGGTTGGCGACCTGAGCGGTTTCGCGGAAGTAAGTTTCCCCAGACTGGTCTTCGGGGCGGAACACATAGGTGAGGCCGCGTTTGCCGAGGGAGCCGTTGCGGTTGCAACGTCCCGCGGCTTGCGCGATGGAATCCAGCCCGGCAAGGGCGCGATAGACGACGGGGAAGTCCACATCGACGCCGGCTTCGATGAGTTGGGTGGAGACGACGCGGGTTGGTAAGCCGTCGCGGAGACGGGCGCGGATTTCATCGAGCATGCGGCTGCGGTGGGCCGGACACATCAGGGCAGAGAGGTGATAATTTGCGCATTCCCCACCGAGCATTCGGAAAATCTGTTGGGCGTGTTTGCGGCGGTTCACGATGCAAAGGACCTGCGGGTGCCCCGTGAGGCGCTCCGCGAGGGCGGCATCGGTTAGATCGCCGAGGGATTCGAGCTCGACGCGTTTCAGGGCAGAGAAGAGGGCTGGCGGATCGGTGATGATTTCGCGGCAGTTTCTGAGACCGATGGAAAATTCGGTCTCGTCGTGATGGATGGCTGGCTGGGTGGCGGTGCAGAGAACGATGGAAGTGTGGTAGTGATCGGATAGTTCCTGCAGGATGCGCAGGCAGGGTGAGAGAAAATCCACGGGGAGGGACTGGGCCTCGTCGAGGATGACGACCGAGTTGGCGATGTTATGGATTTTGCGGCAGCGAGAGGTTTTCGCGGCGAAGAGCGATTCGTAGAATTGGACAGCGGTGGTGATGATGATGGGGGCGTCCCAGTTTTCCGCCGCCAAACGGGATTGAGTGGATTCTTCCTCGGGAGAAAGGGACGAATGATGTTCGATCAGTGGCGTGTAGGTGGCGGATTCAAGAGGAGATAGGATTTCCCGGATGACCTTGGCGTTTTGCTCGATAATGGAGGTGAACGGCGCGACATAGATCACGCGCTGCTGGCCATGGGCGATGGCATGGCGCAAGGCGAAGCTGAGGGAAGAGAGGGTTTTGCCGCCACCGGTGGGGACGGTGAGTGAGAAGATTCCGGGTGGCTGGCTGGCGGCGGAACGGCAGTCCTCGACAACAGCACGGCGCTGGAAATTCACGCGATCCACCGGCGAAGGTGCGCCGAACTGGTCGATCCGCGCGTCGATCAGCAGGGAAATTGCGGCGAGAGGATTTTCGGGAGATTGATTTCTGATACGCGCCTGAGCGGGATTCATGAAGGCCTCGGTGGCGAGGAAGTCGGCATCAACGAGGCAGGAGAAGAGCAGGCGGGTGAAGCAGGCCAGGGAGAACGCGTCCCGAGTGAGGAATGCGGGGAGATTCGGAACGCCTGGCGATAATATTTCCGCAGGGGCCTTTTGCCAGTCGGGCAAATCGGTTTTCTGAAGACGCTTGGCTTGGCAGGCGTGATTCGCTGTGCCGTCGAGAAGACCGGAATGGTGACCGGCAATTGGATAGGCCAACAAATGTCCGAGAACCGGATGTGCAGCGATCGAATGATGCGCTCCCGCAGTGGAATGATCCACCTTTCCAGTGACATCGGCGGTGTGGGGATCGGCTTTGGACGCGAGGTAGGCTTGCCATTCCGGGGCGAACTTCCCGAGGTCGTGCCAGAGGCCGGTGAGGTAGCCCCATTGTTCAGCGGCATCGCGGTTCGGGCCGGGAGGGAACATCCCGGCGGCGAAATTGGCGGTCCACCAGGCGACTTTGTTGAGATGACCGTGGTAGGGCTCCAAGGCGGCGCATTTGAGACAATCGGCACGCTGGCATTCGTCTTCCCCATCTCCAAATGAGGTGAAGAGCGGCTCCCAGAATCCTGAATCGTTGGGATAATCTGGATGCGTATGTGCGAAAGCGGTCACAGGCGGATTTTTAAGAGCAATGGCAGTTAGACTGTTCAAACGAAGAGCGTCAAGGCAAAGGCGGGCAAATTATGCGGAGGGTGTTCCATGGGCGGTTTGGGGCTGGTTCGGGGCGATTCCAGCACAGGGGGTGGGACAAATGCGGGGGCAGGTTCGGTTTTTCCGAATTTTTTCCCGTTGGGCGGAGACGGAGTGTGAGCGCATGCGCCGCCCATTCCCCGGGAATGGGGCGAGCGTGTCTCATAAGGGCTTTCGCCTCTCATTCGCGCGGTTCCCCCGGAGGTGGAACCCTACCGGCTATCAATCGACTGGCGGCACGCCTTCGTCATAGACATCGGTCGGGCGCACTCCTGATTCCTCGGGACCGAAGGCGGCTTCGGGATTGCCTTCGTGGGTGCGGGTGAGGCGCAGTTCCTTGGATTCCCAACCGCGGATGCTGGCGGTGACGACGATTTCGCCGGGCTTGCGGTCTTCGTTCGGTTTGATGTCGTTGTCGGCTCCCGGTGTGGCGGCGATGATGACGCGGGCGAGGCCGTTGAAGGTGCGGACGGTGTCGCCGTGGAAATCGTGATGGCTCATCGGATCGCCGTTGTGGATGCCGACGATGCGGCCCGGGCCTTTGACGCGGAAGGTGACCCAGCGCGCGGCGGTGGGATGGAAGTTCCCCTCCCCGTCCTCGACGCGCACGGAGATATAGGAAAGATCGCGGCGGCGGGGATCGAGTGCGGTCTGATCCGCCTCGATGGAGAATCCGGCGGGCACACCGGCGGTGCGGATGACGGTGGCGGCGATTTCACGACCGGCCTTGCGGGCCACGGCTTTCAGTTCGCCGGGCGCGTAGGTCACCATCCATTCGAGGTGATAGGGATTCTTTCCGGTGAATTTCCGCACGCCGAGCGACTTGCCATTGAGATATAACTCCGCCTCGTCGCCGGTGGTGTAGGCATGGATGGGGATCACCGTGCCTTCCTTGCCCGGCCAGTTCCAGTGCGGGAGAATGTGGATCATCGGCTGGTCCGTCCACTGGCTCTGATAGAAATAGAAGGTGTCCTTGGGGAAATGGACGAGGTCGATCACGCCGAAGTTTCCGAGCACGCGCGGCCAGCCGCCGGACTCGCCGATGTAGTCGAAGCCGGTCCAGCGGAACTCGCCGAGCACGAATGGCAGCGTTTTCGTGAGATGCCATGAATCGCGCGCGTTGATGCGGACCGCGGCGTTGTCGTAAGACGATTCATACCAGGCGTCGGTCTCGGGAAAGACCTCGGTTTCAGTCAGGTTCGGCAACAGGTGGTCTTTTTCGCGGTAGTTGGTGTGCGAGCGGTATTCGCCGCGGGTTTGCAGCGAGTGCGGCACCTCGGAGGCGTAGATGATGCGGTTCGGGAATCTCTTGTGGTCCTCCTCGTAGAGGAAACACGAGCCGCCACCGCCGTTGTAGCCGACGATGTCGAGGTGATCGAGGAAACCGGTTTCGTTGGCGGTGCGAATGTGGTTGATGCCTGCGGTGACCGGGCGGGTGGGATCGATGCTGCGGACAATGTCGCGGAGTTTTTGCACGGTTTCCAGTTCGCCGTATTTCTGGGCCTCCGGCACTTCATTGGCAATGCTCCACATGATGACGCAGGGGTGGTTGCGGTCGCGTTTGAGGTGGTCGGCCAGGTCGCGCTCGGCCCATTCGGTGAAATAACGGTTGTAGCCGTTCTTCGCCTTGCCGCGGTCGTTCGGGCTGGAAACGAGTTGGCCGTCCTCGAAGTTCCAGCCGCGCCGCCATTCGTCGAAAGTTTCGTTGATGACGAGGAAGCCCATTTCATCGGCCATGCGCATGAACTCGGGCGAGTGTGGGTAGTGCGCGGTGCGCAGCGCGTTCACTCCCATGTCCTTGAGCATTTTCATGCGTCGTTCGAGCGCGCGGTCCCACAAGGCGGTGCCGAGGGGCCCGAGGTCCTGATGGTTGCACATGCCCTGCATGATGACGGGCTGGTCGTTGACGAAGAGTCCCTTCTCGCGGTCGAAACGGAGGGTGCGGACGCCGAGAGGTGAGTCATACACATCGGTGACGCGGTCGCCGACTCGCAGTTCGGTGCGCACGGTGTAGAGGTTCGGCGTTTCCGGCGACCACCGCGCGGGATGGTTCACAGTGAGTTGTTGTTTGGCGACATGTTCGCCGCTGGCGGGCACACCGACGGTCGATTCGGTGATGGCCACGATGGCCTGTGATTTATCGAGGATCGTTTGTTTTACGACGACATTTCGCGCGGCATCGTGGTGATTGCGGATGGTGGTCTCGATGGCGATCTTCGCCTGTTCCGCGCTGATTTCCGGCGTGGTGACATAAGTGCCCCAGTGCGCGACGTGGACGGGATCGGTGATTTTCATCCACAAGTGGCGGTAGATGCCGGTGCCGCTGTACCAGCGTGCGGACGGCTGCAAGGTATTGTCCACGCGCACGGCGATGACGTTGCGTCCGCCGAACTTGAGATGCGGGGTGAGATCATATTCGAAGCCGAGGTAACCATAGGGTCGCTTGCCGAGGAGGTGGCCGTTGATCCAGACCTCGCTGTTCATGTAAACCCCGTCGAACTCGATGAACACCTTCCGACCCTCAAGCCCGGCGGGGATTTGGAAAGCCTTGCGATACCAGGCGTCACCGGTCGGCAGGTATCCGCCGGGCGCGCCGGACGGGTTGGAGGCGTCGAATGGCCCCTCCACGCTGAAATCGTGCGGCAGGTCGAGCTGCCGCCACGCGCCGTGATCGAAATCCGCCTGCTCCGCACCCGCGGGATTGCCTTTGGCGAACCACCAGCCGGCGTCGAAATTGCTGCGTATCCGCGGCTCGGCGGAAAAAGCGGCCAGCGGCTGCATCGCGGTGAAAATGCAGGCGGCGAGCAGCCGGACGCGTGAAATGGCGGGGCGTGTGATGTGAATCATGATCGGCTGATGGTTTCGCGACCGAGCTATCCCCGCTGCGGCGGCTTCGTGCAACGGATTTTTGCCATCACCCACGACTTGATCATCGCTTCCCATCATCCTCGTCCGCGCCATGCCTGGCTTGCGGGTCGAGCGGGTGCTCTTCTTCAAGCCACTTGCGCGAGACCTTGCCGTCCCACCAGGCGAAGTTCATCGGATAGGTGCCGGGCGCGAACAGAACATGATAGAAATGCCAGACGACGATGGCGAGGCAGGCGAGGATGGCTTCGTAATAGTGGATGGTGATGGACACATCGACGAGCCAGCGCGGGAACCAGCGGGTGACATCCATCTTGAACCAGATCATCAGGCCGGTGACGCCCATGATGATGCTGCCCCAGACGACCGCCCAGTATTCGAATTTCTCGGCATAGCCGAAACGGCGGAAGCGTGGCGGCTCACGGCGCTTGCCGACGAAATACAGCAGGTTCCATGCAATGTGGCGCAGGTCCTCGAGGCGCGGCATGAAATCCATCACCAGTTTCCGCCCGTCGCGCGTGGCGGCCAGATAGATCATGTGCCACAGACCGCCACCGATCATCACCACGCCCGCCGCGCGGTGGACCCAGCGGCGGATCGCCTCGTCGGAACCGAACAGCCAGCCGAGCCATGATTCCGGGAACTTAAGCGCGAAGCCGCTCAGCGCGAGGATGATGAAACTGGCGACCAACACGAAATGCTGCATCCGCTGGTGTAGGTTCATGCGCACCGCGGTGTCGCCTCGGGCGTGATACCATTGCTTGAGCGCGCGCATCCACGAGAGGAAATTGTGCAGCAGCATCGAGCCGATCACGGCGACGATCAGCAGAATATAGATCCGCCGCACCCAATGGTTGATCACCGAGCCCAGGTCGTCGGAAGAACCGTTGAACCCATGGACGCTGCCCAAGGTGAAATTGTCGCCGGCTCCCGGGTGGCAGGAGCCGCAGGTTTCCACCAGATTGTCCTTGTGGATGGTGGATTCGGGATCGGCGGATGGCAGGACCTTGTGGTAGCCGTGACAACTCGCGCAGTTCGCCGCCTTGGCCGAGCCGCCCTTGAGGGCAAGGCCGTGGTAGCTGTCGAAGAACGTCTTCACGCGGTCGCCGGGCATGCCGAACTTGGTGTTGATGCGTTCGGACTCGTGGCAGCGGCTGCATGTGTCGCCCACCTCGCGCAACGCGGCGCTGCCGGACAGCGAGTGGAGCCGGTGCTCCTCGTGGCAATCGGTGCAGCTCGGCGCCTCGCGCACGCCCTTGAGCGTGGCCTTGCCGTGGATGCTGGCCGCCACATCCTCGGCCTCCGCCATGTGGCACTGGCCGCAGGTTTCCGCCTGGCGGGAAAAATGCAGCGGCGACTCGATCGATTGCGGTGCCAGCACGTCGTGCACGCCGTGACAGTCCTTGCAGCCCGGCGCGGTGTCGTCCCCGCGCAACAGCGCCTGACCGTGCACGCTGGTGCCGAAAGTCCGAGACGCCTGATCATGGCAGGCCGCGCAGTCCACCTGCTTCGCCGGCACTTCATCGTCGGGATGGTCCGCGGTCAGGTCGCTGTGGCATTCATGGCAGGTCTGCCGGGCATGCACCGACTTCGCGAGTTTTTCCTCGTCCACGAAAATGGAGACCTCGCTGCCATCCTTTTCCATCGTGAGGTCCTTGTCCGAATGACAATCCATGCAGGTGTCGTTCGGGATCGGTTCCTTCTCATCGCCCATTGCCGGGGAGATTCCCAAACAAAGCGTCCACACCAGCACGCGGAACATGCCGCCGGACGCCATCCGACCACGCCACCGATCCATGTGCGGCATGGTGGTCGGCAAATGCAAGCCGTGCCATGCGGCTAACGGTTTTGACTGCGCATATTTTGCTATCCGGGATTTCGTCCACCGAATCCGCCGCCGGACGAAATTCGGTTTTGCGCCGCGGCGCTCCCCGGCCATACTCGGCGCAGGCAAACTTCCGCATGATCACCTACACCAAGCAGCCCCACCCGCGCGAGCACCGGCTCATTTTCAAAAACGTGGACCGCGAGGGCTGGGACCCGTCGATTGATTGCTACCTGCGCGACGGAGGCTACGAGGATCTGAAAAAAGCGCTCGGCATGCCGCCGAAGGACATCACCGAGGAGGTGAAGAAATCCGGTCTGCGCGGCCGCGGCGGCGCGGGATTCCCGACCGGCATGAAGTGGACCTTCATCCCGCCCAACAACACCAAGCCGGTCTATCTGATCTGCAACTGCGACGAATCCGAGCCCGGCACCTTCAAGGACCGCTACATCGTCCATCAGGACCCGCACCAGCTCATCGAGGGCATGGTCATCTCCAGCTTCGCCGTGGGCGCGCACATTGCCTACATTTACATGCGTGAGGAATTTCCCGCCGCGGCGAAGCTCATGGAGCAGGCGATCGAGGAGGCACGCGCCAAAAATTTCGTCGGCAAAAACATCCTCGGCTCCGGTTTCGACCTTGAGATTCATGTCCACCGCGGCGCCGGCGCCTACATCTGTGGCGAGGAAACCGGGCTGATCGAATCGCTCGAAGGCAAGCGCCCGTATCCGCGCATCAAGCCACCCTACTTCCCCGCCGCGCTCGGGCTCTACATGTGCCCGACGATCGTCAACAACGTCGAGTCGCTCTGCCACGTGAAGCACATCATCCGCATGGGCGGCGACGAATACGCCAAGCTCGGCGTGTCCCGCAACACCGGCACCCGCATCCTCTGCGTCTCCGGCGATGTGAAAAATCCCGGCTATTTCGAGGTCGAGGTCGGAAAACTGACGATGCGCGAGTTGTTATATGACATCTGCGGCGGACCGAAGGACGGCCGCGAGCTGAAAGCCGTGATTCCCGGTGGCTCGTCGTCGAAAATCCTGCGTTGCGACGAGGTGTTCAAAATCAGGAACCCGGACGACAGCGAGCGCGAGCTGTCTTTCTGGGACATCCCGCTCGATTTCGACACCCTGGCCGCCTGCGGCTCGATGGCCGGTTCCGGCGGTGTGATCGTAATGGACGACTCGCGGAAAATGTCGTGGGTGCTCAACAACCTCAACGCCTTCTACGCCCACGAATCCTGCGGCCAGTGCACGCCCTGCCGCGAGGGCTCGACCTGGATGAAGAAAATCTCCGACCGCCTCGTCGCCGGGATCGCCAGCCCGCAGGACGTCGAGACACTCGAAAGCGTGGCCTATCAGATCGACGGCCGCACCATCTGCGCCTTCGGCGAGGCCTCGTCGTGGCCGGTCGAGGCGATCATCGCCAAGTTCCGCGACGAACTCATCGCCGACACTAACCCGGCGAACGCCGCCAAGCCCCTCAACCCCGAAGCCGAGGCCCAGCGCCGCTACCTCGCCGCGGCGGCGATGGGGTGAGCGGCTCAAATCCCGCCCGGCAGGCCCCTGCCTGTCACTTGCGCGGCGTTCCCGGTGGCAGCACCCCGCCATGGGGTTTTTCCATCCGCCACAGCCAGCCGAGCAAAATGAAATATCCGGCGAACTCGGCGGCTTTGCCCCAGTAACGGATCTTCTCGTCGCCGCCATGACAGCCGCATGAGATATCGAGCTGATGGAGCCAAGCCCAGCCGATGCAGATGGCGAAAACGCAGACAAGGCCGGCGAGCGTGAGGATGGCTCCCTTGCGCAGGATGCCGAGCATGAGGCACAGGCCGGCGGCAATCTCGAACCATGGCACGGTGTAGGCCGCGATCGCGTCGAGCGGCGGGCCGACGATCTTGTAATTCGCCACGTCGCGCGTGAAGCGGTCGAGCCCGCTGACAAAAACCTTGTAACCGCCACTGTAGAGAAACCAGACGCCGAGCAGCACCCTGAGGGTGACCGCGCTGATTTCGCCGACCGTCGTTTTTCTCATCGTTGGCCGGATTAACCACCGGCCTCCCCCGCCATGCCAAGCCGAAAGCCGCCAAACGGGCGGTTCAAGGAGCGGCGGAGCATGTCCGCCGAGCCCATGGAAAGCCAATGTCCGGCGCATCCGCTCATCTCATTGCCAGATCATCGACATCGGCGAACACGTTTCGCCGCTCCCCGGCCCTTGACTTGATGCGCATGCCCGGCCGGGCAAACAGATCGGCGCGCCGGGAGCAAAGCGTGCTTGTCGCAACTCCATGCCGCTGATAGTCCGTTAGCCGATGAGCGAATGGTTTTACACAAAAGGCGGGCAGCAACAAGGCCCGGTGAGCTTCGAGCAACTGGCGAAAATCGCGGGCGACGGCTCGCTCGATCCGGATAAGGAAATGGCCTGGACCTCCGGCATGAGCGATTGGAAACCCATGTCCTCCATTGAGGGCCTTGCCGGCACCCCGGCTGCCGAATCAGCCGCGCCCGCCGCGGACCCATCCAACCCCTACGCCGCGCCCGGCAGCGGGTGGGTCGAGCCCGAGGTCGCTCCCGGAACGTCGCTGGAGGAAATCGAACCCGGCAGCGATCCCATCGGCGTGGGCGACTGCGTGAAACGCGGCTTCGAAATCACCAAGCGCCATTTCGGCACCATCTTTCTGGTGGGGCTCACGTATTTCGTGGTGACCATTGTGGCGAGCCTGGTGTTCACGGCGATGGATTCGGCACTGGGCTTCACGCCGACGACGAACGAAGTGCGGTTCGATGGAACCAACGGCTTCAGCCGGATCGATTGGACCGCCACCGGCCCCATCGACGGCATCCTCTCGCAGATCCTCTCGATTTTCCTTTCGCTGGGTCTGGTACGCATCGGCCTCAATCTCGTCTCGGGCAACGATGTCTCGGTGGCGATGTTGTTCGGCGGCGGGCGCAAGCTGCTGCCGGCGATCGGCGCGTCCATCCTCTTCGGCCTGATGGTGGGTGTGGGACTCCTGCTGCTGGTCGTTCCCGGCATCTATCTGGCGCTGCGTTACGGGCAGTTCATGAACGCCATGGTGGACCGCGACCTCGGCGTGCTCGACTCGCTGCAATACAGCTCCAGCATCACCACCAGCAACCGCCTCAACCTGTTCCTGCTGGCGCTGCTCTCGATCGCCATCGTCATCGCCGGCGCGCTGGCATTGATCGTTGGTCTGATCTTCGCCTACCCGGTGGTTTGGCTGAGCTGGATGGTCGCCTTCCGCTGGATGCAGTACGGAAACCGCGTGACACAGGACCATCCCGGGACGACGGTGCCACTGCTCCGGAATTGAACCCGCCATGAAACCAAAGCCGCAGCAGCACCCTGACCCGTCCGCGGAATTGCGCGAGGCGGAGAATCAGGCGCGCATCGCGCGGGAAAAACGTATCGTCACGATGATGGGTCTCGGAGCGTTTTGCGCTGCCGCGGGCTTTTTCATCTATCTGGAGCTTTCCCGGCCCGTCGCCCCTCCGACGCCTGAAACCGCCGTTCAGACCACGCAGGTGGAACCCGTAGCGGAAACTCCCGTTGCTCCGGAAACGACGCCCGAGCCGGTCGTCGAAATCGAGGTGCCGGAAATCCCCGATCCCGCCGAGCCACCTGCTCCCGAGCCGCCACAAGTGGCCGTCATCGAGCCGCCCGCGGAACCGGAACCGCCCGCCCCACTGGCCGGCGAGGCACCACTCCTGCTCACCGGCATGGACTCGACACGCGAGGCCGCCGCGCAACGCGACGCGAAGCTGCTCGAAACCACCATCGAACACGGCGCATGGAACGCCTACCGCGCGCTGCTCGCCGAATCGATCCAGGCCGGCCTCGCCGACCTGCGCCAGGGCAGCGGCCTGACGCGCTTCGAAGAAGTTTGGAAACAACCGCTGCTTTACCGCGCACTGCTGCGCTGGAAAACGCTCGGCGCGTTCAAGGAGGCCGACCTCGCCCGGCAGGTGCCGGATCTCTACTCCGCCCCGTTCCTGCTGTGGCTGCTGGACCGGCCGCTGGCGATGGAGGAGTTCCTGCTCACCTTCCGCGCGGAGGACGACTCCGCGAAGGTGCTCGATTTCCTGATGGATGCCTGGTCGCGGAACGAGGAACTGCGCGAAAAGTATTACCCGCTCGCGCTCGCCTGCGCCGTGGTGTTCGACCAACCGATGTCGATCCCCCACCCGATCGGCGGCGAATACGGCACCGAGGCGATGGTCGATCCGATGGCGCGGTATTTCTGGTATGTGGAGAAAAACGAGGCCGGCAAGCTGGCCGCGCCCGTCCATCGCACCGCCGCCCGCGACCTCGTCTGGGTTGTGTGCGCGCCGGTGAGCACCTCGGAACTCGACTGGGCCATCGGCAATCTCCACATGCACCGCAAGCGCTGGGGCGAGACCTACGGCATGATCGAGTATCTCATGGAACGCGCCGTCGAGGGCGAGAACCCCTACGAGGAATACAGCTTCGCCGAGATCGAAAAACACGGCGGCGTTTGCGGCGATCAAACGTATTTCTGCGTCAACACCGCCCGCGCCCAGGGCATCCCGGCGATGGGCCTCAGCGGCGAGACCAGCATGGGCGGCCACGCATGGGCCGGCATCAAGCTCGACGACCGAGAATGGACCACCGCGGTCGGCCGCATCGGCGGTGTCTCCAAGGGCGAGGCATACAACCCGCAGACCGGCGGCCGCATCACCGAGCAGGAAATCCTCCACTGGAACGACCGCGCCCATCAAAGCCCGGCCACCACCCTCAAGGTGATGCGCCACCTGTGGCTGGCCGATTTCCTCGGTGACTCCGACGACAAGGATGTCCAGGCCGAGACCATCCGCCTCGCCAACCGCCTCGGCGGGTCGTTCACCGAAACCTGGCAGGCGCTCTATCAGGTCCTGATCCGCGAAACGGAAATGACCGGCGAGCCGTCCGCCCCCGCCAACCTCGACGAGTGGAAATCCTTCGCCGGCGACGTCCGCCGCGAGTTCAAGAACAACCCGCGCATGGCCACCATCGCACTCAGGGCGGAAAACGAATATATATTTCCCTACATCACGCTCGAAGACGCCCGCCGCGTCCTGTTGCGCGAACGCCGCCGCATCGACCGCGACTCCGCCGAGCAGGCCGACCTCGTCGCCGCCTCGCTCAAGCGCGAGGCCGACCTCATCCGCCAGCGCGGCGGCGACACGGCCATCACCGAGATCAGCCGCCTCTACGACCGCGCGCTGCGCGACTTCGGCGGCAGCGTCACCGGTTTCAAGACCATGGCTTCGGATTACTTTGCCTTCATGCGCGACGATCCCGAGCACGCCCGTAAGGCCGCGCGCGACATCGAACTCGCCTTCAAGCGCGTGATCGAAACCGGCACCAAGGAATGGTTCCGCGCCGGGACCGAATCCGGGATCTACCGCATGATCTGCGGCTACTACCGCGCCGCCGGCGACACGAAACGCGCCGAGATGCTGGAGAAACGCATCGAGGTCCTGATGCGCCGCGCGAAGCGTGCGGCGTTGTGAGGAACCCGGGAGCGCCGATCCCCAGCTCGGCGCGTTTGTTGTGCGATACCGTCTTGCCTATGGAGTGCGGGACTTCGGCCCGCACCGGGTCGCCCGAAGTGCGACCCTCCTCAACGGAGGCTGATTCCGGGCTTTCCGTTAGGGGGAAAATCGTTCACAAAAACCCGCATGGAGATCGATGAATTGGCGCGGGAGTTGGCGGTGATCCGCACGTCGGCGGGGGTGCTCGGCTGGGATCAGGAAACGTGGCTGCCACCCGCCGCTTTGGGGCACCGTGCCAACCAACTCGCCTGGCTCGCCGCCCGCGCGCACGAACTGGCGGTTTCCAACCGCTGGAAACGCTCGCTCGAAGACGCCGAGGCGGCGGACGACGGCAACGACCCGGTGCGCCGAGCGAACCTGCACGAGCTGCGACGTGAATTCGATCGCGCCGCCAAACTGCCGGTCGAGCTGGTCGCCCGCGAATCCACGGTCACCTCGCACGCCAAGCACGCCTGGGCGGAGGCCCGCAAACGCAATGACTTTCCCGCCTTCGCGCCGCATCTGGAAAAGCTGCTCGGCATCGCCCGCGAGAAGGCGGAGCTGTGGGGCTATGCGGACGAACCTTATGACGCGTTGCTGGAATGCCACGAGCGCGGCACCAGCACCGCCGCGGTGGCGGACTTGTTCGGCTCGATCAAACCCGCGCTGCGCGAAACCGCCGCACTGGCCGTGGAAAAGTCCGCCTCGCGCACGGTGAAACTCCCCGCCGGCTCCTTTCCCGTGTCGCGACAGATCGAGTTCAACGCACGGGTGGCGGAGGCGGTCGGTTTCGATTTCCAAGCCGGCCGGATCGACACCACCACGCACCCGTTCTGCACCACGCTCGGTCCGTGCGACGTGCGGCTGACGACGCGCTACGACGAAAACGATTTCACTTCGTCACTGTTCGGCGTGCTGCACGAAGCCGGGCATGGGATGTACGAACAAGGACTGCCCGATGCGGACTTCGGACTTCCGTCAGGCTCGTCCGTCTCGCTCGGCATCCACGAATCGCAGAGCCGGCTGTGGGAAAACCATGTCGGCCGCTCGCAGGCGTTCTGGGAACGCTGGTATCCGGTGGCCTGCGACCTGTTTCCACAGCTCGCCGGATTGCCGCTCGACGACTTCCTCTGCCATGTCCGCCGGGCCGCCTACACGCCGATCCGGGTGGAGGCGGACGAGGCGACCTACGATCTCCACATCATCCTGCGCTTCGAGATCGAGCGCCGCATGCTGCGGGGCGAACTCGCGGTCGGCGACGTGCCGGCCGCATGGAACGAGAGCTTCCGCGACCTCTTCGGTTTCGTTCCGGAAAACGACACCGTCGGCTGCCTGCAGGACATCCATTGGTCGATGGGCGGGCTGGGGTATTTCCCCACCTACACGCTGGGAAACCTCAACGCCGCGCAACTTTTCTCCGCGGCACGGAATAACCCCGAAATCGCCAGCGCCATCGACGCCGCGGATTACGCGCCGCTGTTAGGCTGGCTGCGGGAACACATCCACGCGCACGGCGGCACGCTCGACCCGGCGGAGCTGATGGAACAAGCGACCGGCCGCGAACCTGCCGCGGAGGATTACCTCGCGCACCTCCGCCGGCGGTATCTTTGAACCGGCCGCTTGAGGCTCAGAGCGCCAGCAGCTTCGCCTTGAGCTGGTCCTTGGTCACCGCCGCACCGACGATCTGGTCCTTGACCTCGCCGTTCTTGAAGAACAGCAGCAGCGGGATCGAGCGGACATTGTATTTCACCGCGAGATCGCGGGCTTCGTCCACATTCAGCTTGCCCACTTTCGCCTGACCGGAGACTTCGTTCGAGAGATCGTCGAGGATCGGCGCGATCATTTTGCAGGGACCGCACCACTCGGCCCAGAAGTCCACGAGCACGGGCAGGTCGGAATCGATCACTTCGGATTGGAAATTGCTTTCGGTGAGTTGGAGTGCCATGCGCGGACCATGGAGGCGGTCCCCCGATACGTCAAGAGCCGCCCGGCACGGATGCGCGGGGCGGCTCTTGGTGAGACGGATTTTGCGTCGGCCGGCTCAGAGACCGGTCGGCAGGTTGCCGGCGCTGAAGGCGAGGAAAATCACGAGCGCGGCAAGCACGATGTTGATGATGGGAAGGACCATATTACGTGGTGGGTTGAGGTTTCTCAGCGGCGGTTCACTCGATGATCTGTGACCAATCGCCCTTGCGCGAGTTGTCCTCGGCATTGATCCAGACCCCGGCGAGCGAGATCTGGACGACCAGCAGCAGCAGCGCCGCAGCGAATCCCACGCCGGAAAGGATCTTGATCAGGCCTTCGTGCGGCTCGACGTCGTCCTCGTCATCCTCCACCCGCAAAGTGGCGGCCTGGGAGGGAGCGGTACCCGCGCCGAGCGGAGCGGTGGGCGGCTGGAGCTGCACGGTCGCCTTCGGCAGGGTGGGCGTGGCACCCGGCAAGGCACCCGGAGTGGCGGCCTTGAGCGGCGTGGTCGAGGTGGCGAGCTTGATGGTCGGCTGCGCGGGCTTGGTGGCGGCGGCGGGAGCCTTGAGCGGCACGGTGGGAGTGGGCGGCGTGGGAGCGCCACCCGGCACCGGCGGGCGCACCGGCGGCGCGAGCGGCACGCTGGAGGTGGGGACTTTGGGAGCGTCGGCGGCCTTGAGCGTCACACGGACGGTCTCTTTTTTCAGCGGCACGCTGGAAGTTTGTTTCGAGGGGGCGGGCGGTTGGTTTTCGTTTTCGCTCATTCGCGCAGGGGTTTGATTTTGCTGACCCTGCGAGTAAGGCAAGCGGCCCTCCGGCTGTCAAACCCCCAACTCGGGAAATTTCCGGCGCTTTTTTTCACCACGATTTCCGCACGGCAAACCCCTGATCCCTCGTCACCACTCCCTGACAAACCACGCGTTCCACAGCCGTATCGGGTGCAATCCGTCGCAAACTTTGTTGAGAAATTTTTTTACATGCCCCCGCCTCTCAGTCGGTTGCTGCCTGCTTGTGGTCGCGGTCGAAGGAGGGTCGTTGGCGGCGGGCGACAGCGTGGCGGAAAAGGAAGTGGTCACCTATGAGGCGTTCGGTGCCGCGGGTGATGGCAAGACCGACGACCTGCCCGCCATCTGCAAGGCGCACGAACACGCGAACCGCCACGGCCTGCGCGTCCGCTCGAATCCCAAGGCGACCTACCATCTCGGCCGCAAGGCTCTCACCGCCATCATCGCCACCGACACCGACTGGGGCGACTCGCGTTTCATCATCGACGACAGCCAGGGCGTCGAAAATTCCCGCAAGCCCTTGTTCGAGGTGCGTTCGCTGTTGACACCGGTGCCGCTGAAGATCGATCGACTGAAACGCGGCCAGACACGGATCGACATAAAGCCGCCGGCGGATTGCCTGGTGTATGTGGAAAACAAACATCGGCGAATCTTCATCCGGCGCGGACTCAACCAGAACGGCGGATCGGTCCAGAAAGAGGTCTTCATCCTCCGCCGCGACGGCAGCATCGAGGGCGGCATCGACTGGGATTACGACACCGTCACACGCGTCGAGGCCACGCCCATCGATGAAAAGACCCTGTTCATCCGCGGCGGGGTTTTCACCAATATCGCCAACCGGATGAGCCCCGATGAAAATCCGAACTACTGGGCCCGCAACATCCGCATTCATCGCTCGAGAACGGTGGTGGATGGCGTCACCCACCGGGTGACCGGCGAAACCGATCAGGGACATCCCTACACCGGTTTCCTCAGCATCAGCCAATGTGCCATGGTGGAACTCCGCGACTGCGTGATCGACGGCAGGAAATTCCATCGGAAAATCGGCAACGCCGGCAAACCGGTCCCCATGGGCACCTATGGCTACAACGCCAATCTCGTGGCGGATTTCCGCATGATCCGCTGCCGGATGGACGACATCCACGACCGCAGCCGCTGGGGTGTGACCGGCACCAATTTCATGAAGGATTTCCTCGTCGAGGATTGCACGCTCTCGCGGGTGGACGTGCATCAGGGGGTATCCGGAAGTTATATCATCCGCCGCTCGACCATCGGCCACGCGGGCATCAACGCCATCGGCCGGGGACGGTTGATCGTGGAGGATTCCACCCTGCACGGACGCCATCTCGTATATCTGCGGCAGGATTACGGATCGACTTGGGACGGCGAGGTGCTCATCAAAAACAGCCGGTGGATTCCGCCCGGCGGCAATGCGGTCATGTTCGGCATGAACAACGACGGAAGACATGATTTCGGCTATCCCTGTTCCATGCCGCGCGTGATCCGCATCGACGGACTGGAGATCGATGATTCCAAGCAACCGGAAAACCACCGCGGCATCGTGTTTTTCAGCGATCCCCTCGGCGCTTCCGGAAAGGAACGTCCGTTCCCCTACCGCTTGACCAAACGGCTTGAGGTCCGCGGGCTCCGGACCGCCAGCGGCCTGCCGCCCCGCGTCTGTGAGAACGAGGAAGTGGCAGAAGCCATCAAGGTGGTGACAGCCAGGTAGCAATCACTCGCCGGCGGCGACGTCGGCGGGAAATCCAATTCCGGATTGAACCCCGGGTGAAACTGCCACCCACTGTCCCGCGTGAACATCCATCATCTCGAACTGTTCTATCATGTCGCAAAACATGAGGGAATCACGGCTGCGATCCGCAAGATGCCCTTCGGCATCCAACAGCCGGCCGTCAGCGGGCAACTGCTCCAACTGGAGCGCGAGTTGGGAGTGACGCTGTTCAACCGCCGCCCCTTCGCCCTCACGCCGGCGGGCGAGGAACTGTATGATTTTATCCACCCTTTCTTTTCCCGGCTGGAGGATGTGGAGGCGCGCTTGCGCGGCGAGGAGCGACGACACCTGCGCATCGCGGCCTCGGCATCCGTCTTCCGCCACCACCTTCCCGATTTGCTTGCCGAGATGCGCGCCGAGGAGCCCGGCTTGCGATTGTCGCTCAGCGAGGTGGAGCCGTCCCAACTCCACGGCCTGCTCGCCAGCCAACAGGTGGACCTCGCCGTGGGCATCCTCCATGGCCGGCTCGGCGAGGGACTGAAGGCGGTGGAACTGCTCAAGCTGCCATTGATCCTTTTGGTTCCGGAGTTCTGGCCGATCCGGCGTTTTTCCGATCTGTTAGAGAGCGAGCCGCAGGGCCGGGGAAAAAGCTCGAAATACCCGCTGGTCGGCCTGACCCCGGATGACATGGTGAGCCGGATCTTCCAGGAAGCGCTCGAGGCGCGCGAAGTGAACTGGCTGCCGAGCGTCGAGGCCACCGCGCTGGATGTCATCGAGGAATACGCCGCCCGCGGCTTCGGCGTCGGGCTCGGAGTGGCCATCCCCGGCAGAAAACCCGCGCCGGGGATGCGGGTGATAAAACTCACGGGCTTTCCGCCGGTCGTGGTCGGCGCGCTTTATCAGGGAACGCTCAAGCCGCTCGCCGCATCCTTCCTCGACAAGGCGCGAAGGCGTGCGAAGACCTTGGGCGGGAAAACGACCAAGTAGGAAAAGGCCGGGATTGAGCAGGCAGGCACGTTGTTAACAACATTGATTCAGTCGATGTTGTTAAAGGATTTTTCGATTATGGAAATGGCGCAGTCCGGTCCATGATGCAGCCGAATCGCAGAACGCCGTCAACAGACGGCGACATTGCACTGAATCATGAAACATTCCAGATCGATCCCAACCGCAGCATCGCTGGCAACGACCTTGATGACCGCATGCTCGATGAGTACGGCGGCGGATGCCATGGCAAAAGAACCGGTCCGTGTGGTGTTCGTCCACGGCATTTTCCAGAGCGGCCGGATATTCGCTCCCGTGGTCCGCATGCTGGAAGCCCGGGGCTGCGAATGCCTGGTGCCCAAGCTTGCGCCCGCCGATGCCCGCAATGGCCTTGAACCACTCGCCGGGCAACTCAAGTCGGCCATCGACCGGCGTTGGGGCGACTCCGGGAAAATCCACATCGTTGCCCACAGCATGGGCGGGCTGATCAGCCGGCAATACCTGCAACACCTCGGTGGCCACGCTCGCTGCCAATCGCTCACCACCCTCGCGACACCCCACCACGGCACGCTCGCGGCATGGTGTTATCCCGGCAAGGGCGCCACGCAGATGCGGCGCGGCAGCGCGTTTCTATCAGAGTTGAAGGCCACCGAACACCGTTTGCGCGGGATCGCGCTGCATTCCTATTACACGCCGATGGACCTGATCATCCTGCCCTACACCAGTTCGGAATGGCGGATGGCGGAAAACCGGGTCGTCCGCGCGCCCGCGCATCCGCTGGTCCTGTTCGCGCCCCGTGTGCTCCGCCACATCATGGAAACGGCACGTTAGCCGGAGAACTTGCGAGGTGATTGCGCAAGCTGCTGAAAACGCTATCAGGACCGACTTCAAAGCAAGGCATTCGTCTCCCATATCCGCTGCTCTCACCAAAAATTGAGCCCGCGCGGAAAAAATTGTCCGCTGGCGTCTATTGTCGGACACTCTTAGCCAGAAATGCGGAACCACAGCCCCACCGATCCCGAACTGCTCGCCGGTTGGCTTGAACACCGGCGCGAGGCGGCGTTCCGCGAAATCGTCGCCCGCTACGCCGGACTCGTCCACGCAACCGCCCGGCGGACCTGCGGCGACGAATCGATGGCGGCGGAAGTTTCGCAACTCACCTTCATCACGCTCGCCCGAAAGGCCCGCCAACTCGCTTCCTGCGCCTCGCTCGGCGGCTGGCTCCACCGCACCGCCCTGCTGCATTCAAAGAACCTTCTCCGCCGGACCCAACGCGAAAACCGCAAACGCCAACTCCTCGCCATGGAAACCCACAGCCACTCCGCAGGCGACACATGGAGGGACATCCAGCCGGTGCTCGACAAAGCACTCGCCGCCCTGACGGAAAAAGACCGCGAAGCCTTGCTGCTCCGTTTCTACCGCGCCCTCAGCGTCCAGGAAGTCGCCGCCACCCTCGGCATCGCCACCGATGCCGCGCAAAAGCGCATCGACCGCGCCACCGAGCGGCTGCGCACCAAACTCCTCCGCCGCGGCGTGCCAACCGGCACCTCCCTCGCCGCCGCGCTATGCGTCGGCTTTGCTGCGGACGCACAAGCTGCCGTGCTCCCGGTTTCCATCCTCGCCTCCAAAGCCATCGCGGCGGGGTCGTTCGGTTCTGCCAGTGGACTCACGGCTCTTATAACGACCATCGCCACACTCATGAAAACCAGCACCTGGATCACACCTGCCGTCGTTCTTCTCGCCGCAGGTGTCTGGACGGGAACCAAATTCCAATCGCTCGCCACCCTCGAATCCGGAAACGCCAGCTTGCGGGAAAAAATCGCCCTCGCGGAAACCAAGCGGCCATCCACTCTCGTGAAAACGCGGAATGATGATGCCCCCATCGATTGGCAAAAGTTGGCTGCCGAACACGACAACGGTCCGGAAAAACAGCGGCTCTTCAAGCGTTTGGAAGCGATGTCCCGCGAGGAAATGATCTCGGCTCTCGACCAGATCGCCTCGCTCGAATGTTCCAAAGGCCGCCGGACCGCGTTGGAATCGGCGGTGATCGGAGCCTTGAGGAAAATCGATCCCGAGTGGGTGCTCGATCACTTTGTCGAACGCCTCCGCGAGTCCGAACTGAGTTTGGAATCGGCATTGGCGACCTGGGGAGGAAATGACTTGGCGGCAGCCACGGCATGGTTTGACGCACAAATCGCCGCCGGACGCTTGGACAACAAGAGCCTCGACGAAAACATTGGTGCCAAAGCACGTCTTCGTTTTGAGTCCGTGTTGATCGGACTCATGTTGGATTCAGATCCCGCCGCAGCCAATCACCGCCTTGGAGCGCTTCCCCAAGCACATCGTGAAACAGTGATTTCATCGCTGGCGAGCATGATGTCTGGCCGGATTCTAAACAAGCCGTTGGCAGAGGGCAACCACCTCGTGTTTGCCAACCTGGTGCGCTGCCAGATACCGGCGGAACGCCAGACAGAGGTTCTAGCGGAATGCCTGCCCTACTTTTGGGGTATTGAGGAATTTTCCACGGTTGTTGCCTACTTGGATGTGATCGAAGCCACGCCCGAGGAGAGGATTTCATGTGTTGAAAAGTATTTTGGACAACACATCCGCATGCTGTCCAACAAACGGAAAGTGACCCTTGATGATCTTCAAATGCAGCGACGGCATTTCGCGGAAATCTCTCCCGCAGGCATGGACACCATGACCACGGGAGCGCTTGCGAAGGCAGTGGAGTTCGGGAACTACCCTTTTTCGGAGGCGGCCAGACTTGCGGTGGAACTGATGGAAGCCACCGGCAGCGATGAGGTGCTTGCGGGGTTTCTGGAGACAGGCGATTTCAACGCGAGTCACAAGGCCATGGGTCGCGAACTCGCGGTCAAGATTCGTGACGAGCAAAGACGCGCGGCCATCCTCAACCGTTTCAAATGAATCTCTCGGCCATGAAAATCCCCATGATCGTCTCAAGCATCATCATCGCCATCGCCACTGTGTTGAATTGGCATTTCGATGAACGTCTCACGGCAGCCCGTCTCGAGCGAAGGGATCTAAGCGCCAAAGCCAGGGAATCCGGCGTATCCGCCGAGGCGCATCATCGCACCCGCAGAGCTGCGCGGCCCTGAGTCCGCATTTCCGTGGATGCACGTCAGTTTGCCAACGAATACATCGGTTTGTTGAAACAATCAGGAATTGACGGCCAAACAGACGAGAAAACAAAAGCCCTTTTCAATAAGTATCAGGAAAGATTTCCGGAACTGAATGCCAACGAATGGAAAATCATCATCAACACACTGCTCGACACCGAAGACATCGACGAAAAAAGGCGACTGCTGATCGCAAGATATTGGTTGAGAGAATATCTCGCGAAGAAAAATCCTCACGCCGCCCTGGATTTCGTGAAGGAACATTCCGCCGCTTTCAACGATGAGGTAGGAGTGGTGGCTGTCATTTCGGATGCTTTGGGAAATCTGGCGAAGGACGATCCCGTCGCCGCAGTGGAGTGGATGAAGAAAAACGCGGCGGAGTTTCCCGACGCCATGAAAGCTCAAGCTCTGCACAACGTGGTCCACTCGACCGCCCGAAGAGATCCCGGATTGGCCTTCACACTGATTTCCGAACTGGGTCTGGACTACTCCCATGCGCACAGCGCAATGCATACGATCGTGACTTCAGTAACGACCAATGAGGACAGAACCGCCACCCTCGCCGCCCTCCGCGAATATCGGGATGCGAACCACCAAAACAAAGAGCTTTCAAGCGCCGCGAATCGGATGATTGGATATTTTTCACGGGGATTCCAAGAGACCGGCATCAACGGTGCCAAAACCTGGATCAGCAGCGCGAATCTAACACCGAAGGAATTGGAGACATTTTGTGACGAATTGAGCAGGAATTATGACGGCGGCGAACACGCCGAATGGATCGAGTGGATGGGTGCGACACTTCCACCGGATCTCAGCCGCAGTCCGATCATGGATATGATTGGACGTTGGACCTCTGTTGACCCGGAGGCTGCCGGAAAATGGCTCGCATCCGCGCCCGAGGGCCCTGCAAAGATCGCCGCCACCCGCAGCTATGCTTACGCCATCTTCAGGCACGATTCCGAAACCGCCATGCAATGGATCAACACCCTTCCACCCGGCCGGGACCGCGACGATACGCTCAAAGCCATCCACATGAACTGGCCGAAGGACGACCCTGAGGCGGCCGCGGCCTTTGCGAAGGAGCATGGGATCAAGCAGGCAGGGCATTGATCGTCCGTTGCGCTTGCCCGCCCGGAAGCTGCGTGCGCGGTATCATGGCGGCGCTCCACAAAAGATTGCAGAAAATGCAATGTTTTGTGTGGTTTATTCACTTCCAGCCACACCGGCTTTCGCTGGCTTGCCTCACATCCGCCGATCAACCGAAAAAACAGTTTGACCAGAATTATGGTCAATTTATCCTTTGCCCGTGATCACGAAACAAATCAGCGTTTCCGAGTTCAAGGCGCACTGCACCGAGGAGATCCGGGCGGTGGAGAAGGGAGGCACCATCCTCGAACTCACCCGCCACGGAAAGAAAGTGGCCGTGGTGAAATCGCCTGACGCGGTGGAGACCTCGCCGGATTTGGGAAGTTGGATCGGCAGCGGCAAAGGCACCGTCGCTTTCGGTCCGGACTACGATCCGCATGCCCCGGCATGGGATGCCGCCGATTGGGATAGTTGATTTCATTTTCTCCCATGGCCGCCACCCTGCTGCTCGATACATGCGCCTGGCTGGATGCCTTCGCGGCACCGGAATTGCTTCGACCGGCGGTGCGCAAACTCCTGGCAGGTGAGTCGATGGTGCATGTCTCCGCCATCAGCCTGGTGGAAATCGCCAGAAAGGAAGCCAAGGGCGAGTTGGTCTTCGGCATGTCCTTGTCCAAATGGTTCCAGCTCGCGCTGCCAGCCAACCGGGTGCGGGTTTTGGAAATCACGCCCGATATCGCCACCGACGCCACCCGTCTTCCCGGATGGAGCCACAAGGATCCGGCCGATCAGATCATCGTGGCCACCGCGCGTTTGCACGGACTGAAAATTCTCACCTCCGACTCGAAAATCCTGAAATACCGGCAAGTCGCGAGCATCGCTTCGCGCAAGGCTTGAAGCGGGAGCGATGTGAAAAGAGCCGGATTCTTCAGCTTTATTGCGTCACAGAGCAAGTGACTTCCCGGTCTTTGCCTATGCTGTTGATTTCCCGTTCCATCCAAATGGACGCCAGCCATTTGTTACATGATGGGATCGAAACCGTGACTCTTGACTTCTTCCGGAACCATATCTTCTTCCTGACGCGGCGCGAACACGAGTTCCATCAGATACGGAAGCAGCAGGGCGGTGAGAAGCCCGGAAATCAACGATCGGAGGACGAGGGTTTCGAGTTCCTTCCCCACATCGGGACTGTGCGCCTTGTCGCTGATGACCGGCGCCGTATGAATGCTGAGGCGCGGCAACGCATCCAGATTTGCGGTCAAGAAGACGGAGCGAAGGTTTTTCAAACGCTCCACTTCGGCATCCGCCAGCATGGAGGCGCGGCGCGCCCGCTCGAGAGTGGTCATAACCGATGCGTCCGCGGGAGTCGCCCCGTGGACTTTTTCCAAGTTGGCCACCACGGACGATTTTTCTCCCGCCACGTCCGCAGCTTCGCGGATGAGTGGGTCGATTTCCCCGGCCTTGTCCGCGTTTTTCTTCCGGAAGATTTCAACGAGGTAGTCCCTGAGGCTGTTGGGAATCTGCTCGGCGACATCGCGGGCATCGACCTTGTTGGTCAGCGTGACATTGATTTCGATCAACTGGGTGTTCGATACGATCTTCGCATCAGTGGTTCCGCGGATGATTCCCACCGCGGTCTCTCTATCCACGCTGAAGCGATGGGCCAGTTGAAGTTGTTCGACCACCCGGTCCAGTATGCCGCTGGACTTCACCAACTCGATGATTTCCTCGGGAGGCGGCCCGTTTTCCAGACCGAATAGTGTGGTGCTGCGGTATTTGTTCGGGGTCAGGTAAAGAGTCACCCCTCCGGCAAGCAGTATCAGGAAAGGAACGATCATGAGTCCGCCGCGAACGATCCATTTCCAACGGCTGTAGATTCGGGATGAGAGAAAACGCCCGCTGATTTCCTTTGTATCCATGGTTCCAAAGTGCGCTCTTCCATTTCTGAACCCAAGCCGAAACTTGGGGATTCGGACAGATTTTTGATGCTCTTTCGCCCGCCTCGTGATTCCTATTTGCGTCGCAACCATGTCCGCAGAAAAGACCGCCATCACGCCCACCCGCGCTCAGGATTTCCCCGAGTGGTATCAACAAGTCATCAAGGCCGCCGACCTTGCCGAGAACTCGGAGACCCGCGGCTGCATGGTCATCAAGCCGTGGGGCTACGGCATCTGGGAACTGATCCAGCAGCAGCTCGACCGCAAGTTCAAGGCCACCGGCCACCAGAACGCCTATTTCCCGCTGCTCATCCCGCTGTCCTATCTGGAAAAGGAGGCCGAGCACGCCGAAGGCTTCGCCACCGAGTGCGCGGTGGTCACGCATCACCGGTTGGAAACCGTCAAAGATCCGGTCACCGGAAAAACCAGGATGATCCCGACCGGCGAGCTGGCCGAACCGTATGTGATCCGGCCGACCTCCGAAACGATCATCGGCGCGGCCTTCGCGCGTTGGGTCGAGTCGTATCGCGACCTGCCGCTGCTTATCAACCAGTGGGCCAACGTGATGCGTTGGGAAATGCGCCCGCGTTTGTTCCTGCGGACCGCCGAGTTCCTGTGGCAGGAAGGCCACACCGCGCACGAGACCAAGGACGAGGCGATCACCGAGACGCGCCTGATGCATGGCGTGTATGAGGAGTTCCTTCGCGACCACCTCGCCATCCCGGTGATCCCCGGCGAGAAGACGGAAAACGAACGTTTCCCCGGCGCCGAGATGACTCTAACGGTGGAAGCGATGGTGCAGGACAAAAAGGCCATCCAGGCCGGCACCTCGCACTACCTCGCGCAGAATTTCTCCAAGGCGCAGGACATCAAGTTCACCGGCCGCGACGGCACCGTGCAGCACGCGCACACCACCTCGTGGGGCGTTTCCACCCGCATGATCGGCACGCTCATCATGGCGCATGCCGATGACGACGGCTTGATCCTGCCGCCACGCGTCGCGCCGCAACAGATTGTGATTTTGCCGGTTACGCCCAAAGAGGACTCGCGCGATGCCGTGATCGCCTCGTGCATGGCGCTTGCGGAAACCCTGCGCCACCAGATGTATCACGGCGAGCCGCTGCGCGTGCACGTCGATACCCGCGACCTCGGCGGCGGCATCAAGAAATGGGAGTGGATCAAGAAAGGCGTGCCGATCCGCATCGAGATCGGCCCGCGCGATGTGGAAAGCCGCAAGTGCTGCGTGCAGCGCCGCGACCAACCGGTTTCCAGCAAGGATTTCCCGGTGAAGGAGGATTTCATCCGCTCGGCGGTGGAAATGCTTGATCAAATCCACCACCAGTTGCACGACCGCGCCACCGCCTTCCGCAACGAGAACATCGCGACCTGCGATTCGCTGGAGAGATTCGAAGCCCATTGGGCGCAGGAAAACCCCGGCTGGCTGCTGACCCGGTGGGCCGGCACGCCGGAGCAGGAAGAGGAGATTTCCAAGAAACACAAGATCACCATCCGCTGCATCCCGCTCGATTCCGTGGTGCTGCCGGAAACCAGAAAAGCCTGTTTCCTGACCGGCAGTGAGACCGGCGTCCGCGCGTTGTGGGGCAGGAGTTATTGATAGAAACCAGCGCCACGAACCTTATCATTGGATCATCATGAAAACCATCGCCGCCGCCCTGACCACCCTCGCCACCACCGCCGCCCTCGTGGCGGACAATGTCTGGACCACTGTCGAAGAAGACGGCCGCGTCCTCGCGCAGTTGAACGGCAAAACCGTGCTCGGGTTCCAAAAAGAACCGCTGGGCGACCCCAAAGGCGGGGAAAAATTCGCCGGCAGCCAGTTCATCCACCCGCTCGCCACGCCGTCCGGCTTCGTCACCACCGAACTCCAGCCGTCCGACCACCTGCACCACTTCGGTCTCTGGTGGACGTGGAAATTCATCGAAGTGGACGGCAAGAAATTCAACACGTGGGAACTCCAGAATGGCGAGGGTGCCCATGTCGCCGATGGCGTGGAAGTCGTTTACAAAGGTCCCGATTCACCTGTATGGCGGATCCCCGCCCATGTCGAAATACGTGGTAAGGATGCGGAGGCGCGCGTCGTCATCCGCGAAGACACCTATCTGACTCTAAAATCTCTCGATGAACAAACCCTCGCCCTCGATCTCATCATCCACCAACGCCCCGACAACGCCAAAGTCGTCATCGGCAAGAACCACTACAGCGGCCTCGGCTGGCGCGGCACGCCGGAGTGGAACGGCGAAAACAGCCAGCTCGTCACCAGCGAGGGTCACAATCGCGAGAACGGCAACGGCCAACCGGTCCGCTGGATCCTCATCACCGGCGAGCGCCCCGGCGGCACCGCGTCGGTGCTCCTGATGAGCGCCGCATCGGAAACCGGCGAAGCCGAGCGCATGCGTGTCTGGAACGCGAAAATGCACTCCGGCCATCACTTCGTGAATCTCAACCCGGTGGCGCAACAGTCCATCCCGTTGGACGAGGAACACCCCGCCGTTTCCAAACGCCACTACCGCATCGTCACCAGCGACCGCGAAATCGACACCAAGGAAGCCGAAGCCCTCTGGAAATCCTGGCTCGGCAAGTGAAGCTTGCGATTCACGCCGTCCGGGAAATCGATACTGGCGCGTTCATCACTTCACAGCGGTCAATTCTTCGATCGTCATTCCGATATCTTTCGCGATCTGACGCAGGAGCGGAGGCGCGATATCCCTTCCACGATGGTCCGGCACGGTGGTTTGTCGTCCGTCCGGGTGCTTGAACTGGCAATGCGAACCGCGTTGCCTGACCAGTTCGAATCCATGGGACTGAAGCAGGCGAATGACCTCCCTCGGTTTCAGCACCGGAATGCGTCCGCCCATGACGCTCAGACGGTTACCAATTGGGTACCAACATATTCCGCGTTCATTGGAGGATCGCCGTCTTCCAACAACATGGCGATGACCTCCCGCAAGTGCTCGTGCAATTCATCGAGGGATTCGGCTTGCGAGTGCGCACCAGGGAAACCGGGCACATATCCCACGAACAGCCCGGTCTCCGGGCATTTTTCGATCACCGCGGTGAATGTTTTCATGAAGCGACACTAGCCAGCGGATCGTTCTGTGGCAACAGGGATTCAACCGCGCCTTGTCTCGAAGTTACATCGCGGCAGCCACCGCATGCACGCCGATGCGGTGGCGCTCGCACAGATCGGCGACCTTTTCCTTCTCTAACAAAAGCGTCTTCCCGGCCTCGATCGCGATGGCGGAGACACCGGCTTCGGCGCAGTTTTCGATGGTCTGCGGGCCGATGACCGGCACGTCGAAGCGGAAGTCCTGGTTGGGCTTGGAGACCTTGACCAGCATCACGTCCTTGCGCCGGCCGAGTTCGCCGCCGCGGCGGATGCAGGCGTTGGTGCCCTCGAATGCCTCGACGGCGAGCACCGTGCCGTGGCGGACCACCACGCTCTGGCCGATGTCGAGCGCGCTCGTCTGCTTGGCGATCCTGAAGCCGAAGTCGGCATCGGCGAGCTGGCGTTTTTTCAAGGCTGGTCCGCAGACATGCCCCGCTCCCGGCAGGTGATCCTCCAGAAACGTGGTGGCGGAAAGCACGGTGATGCCGTCCTTCGCCAGTTCGTCGGCAATCCCGCCGAACAGGGTTTCGGCATTCCTTTCCCGCACCCGCGCCAGCATCATCAGAACCCGCAGGTCGGGTCGGAGGTCGAAGAGATTCTTCGGCGAGATCTGCCCCATCATCACCGCCTCGGTGACGCCCTCGCGCTTGAAAAAACGGATCATTTTCCCGAGCTGGGCGACGCGGAACCACTCGGTGGCGTCGGCCAGCGCTTCGAGTTCCGGCCGCGTCTCGCCATGGAAGGCGGCGACCGCCAGTTTCACTCCCGGGCACTCGCGCCGCGCGGCGTGCAGGAAGGTCTCGGGATACACGCCGTTGCCTGCGATGACGCCGATGGTGCGGGGATGGAACATGGTCGATCGTTTCGAAAACCATCGCCGCCCGCCGGAACCGGAAAAGTAGCGGCTGTGGGACTCGAACCCACACTCGTTAGAACTCGATTTTGAGTCGAGCGCGTCTACCAATTCCGCCAAGCCGCCTTGGTGCCGCGAAATCTGCCGCCACCCGACCGGCAGCGCAAGCCGATTTCCGCGGTCCTCGCCTCATGCGCCCGGGCGGACTGAAGTCCGGCTCCGTCACTTGCTCACGTTGAAGCGGAACTCGATCACGTCGCCGTCCTTGACGACGTATTCCTCAATTTTTAAAGGAGCTTCTCGTAATTTTTGGCTATTTATTGGCCAAAATTTAGTTTTGCAATGATCTATTCCCGGTCACTTTGACCTCGTGAACACGAAAAAAACCATGACCCTGAATCTGACACCGCAGGAAATGGCGGTGTTGGAGGAACTGTCGGCGAAGAAGGATCTCACCAAAACCGGAGTGATCAAACTGGCGATCCGCGTCCTACAGTCTCTTGATGCCAGAATTTCCCCAGGCAAGAAGCTGCTGGTGGAGGACGAAACAACGAAGGAGAAGAGCGAGTTGGTGATTTTATGACCGAGTTGATTGTTTGGCTCATGGATTCGTTCCGCCGCAACCACTGAGGACCATGAAACTCATTCCCGAAAGAATGGTTCGAGCGCAGCGCCTTGATCGAAGGCGATACCGAAATGGGCGCGGGAGCCCCTCCCACGACTGAGCCAAGATGATCACGAACTCAGCTTTGATCAACACCGTCAGCGCAAGCACGGCGGCTTATCTTGCTTTGTTGAGAGACAATGGCAAAGGCAGGCAGTCGCATCCGGCTTGGGACGTGCGGGAGTCCCCTCGCAAGCAGACCTTGATCGACAACGAAACTTGGCCGGTTGTTCGGTGCAAGTTGCAGCCTCGGCAACAACTCTTTACCGACTCGGGAGCCCTCTTCGTCTCCGACGATCAACCCGGAACCGAAATACTCGCGCGAATTCTCACCTACGACGCAAAAACCGGTGCCACCGAACTTGCGGTCCAATCATTGCCCACGGGCACCAATGGCAATGTGATTATCGATTTCACATGGTTGGTGGAGCGGACACTCAAGTGGCTGCAGACGAACGGCTCGAAAATCTCCAATCCTTTCCTCTACGCGCCTCGATCAGCGGTGGACATTCCAATCAATCCATCAGGTCCTGCCTTGAGCGCGGAGCAAACCACCGCGATCCAGACATTGCTGCGGAATCCGGTGGCCTACGTTTGGGGTCCGCCTGGAACAGGCAAGACTCGCCATGTGCTTGCTGAGACGGTGACCCATTTGATCGGGGAAGGGAAAAAGGTTCTGGTGACTGCGCCCACCAATCTGGCGGTGGACAACGCACTCGACGCCATTCTCACCATCAACCGGTCCAAACAAACTGAGATTCTCCGGGTTGGCGTCCCAACCAGCAAATTCAGCAAGACTTGGCCGGATTCCTGTGAAGAGAGGGCACTGAAGGAGAAACTGGCTGATTTGGAAGAGCAGGAAAACCGACTCCTGCGCTGCATTCAGGCTCCAGATCGCATCAAGGAATTGCGCGAACTGCTCCCAAAGCAAGAAACCCGCGCGGAGGAACTGATAATTGAAATCGAAAAGGCGGAGATAAACCTGACTGCCATACACGAAGAAGTCTCGGAATTGGATGCGCGAGCATCGGTGTTGTCGCATGACGCCTCAACAATCGGGAGCCAGCTTCAGAACTTCAGGGAGGAACGGGCGGCGCTTCAATATTCGGCGCTCAAACAGGGTGTTGAGGCCCTTGAGCGTGAGCACGTGGGGCTGATTGCCAAGAAGCAACAGGCGGAAGTTGATTTACGCAAACTGGGAATACTGTCCCGTATGTTGACGAAGAAGCCGGCTCGATTGAAGGAACACTTGGAAGCCCAGGTAACCCGTCTGGCCCAAGTTGAAATCACACTGGCGAGCCAGCGTGAGGTTCTGGCGAAGATCGCGGAACAGGATGTCCGATTTGAGTCTGAAATCGCCTCCTTGGATCGTAGGCTTGCGGATCTCATGGATGAAAAGGATTGGGTGGTTCAATCGCTGACATCGAATCGAAAGGAATCTGAAGAAATCCAGACTCTACTCGCAACCATTACGGCTGAACTTGAAAGCCTCAGCGTGGACCTGGCGAAACTGCATCTGGAGTGCGAAGAACTGGAGAGTCTCGGACCTCCTCCAGACGACCAAGAACTCGCCGCCTTGCAGAATCAATTGGCGGATGTTCGACAGCGGAAATCGAGAATCAGCCAGAATCTTTCCGAGAAATCCGTGATCGGCACTACTTTAGATGGCTTCATCGGATTGACGATGAATCAGGCAATGCAGTTCGATCACATCATTGTGGATGAAGCGGGTTATGCCCCGCTGGCGAAGGTGATTCCCCTGCTGCTGATGCATTGCCCTATCTCCCTGCTGGGAGATCACAAGCAGTTGCCACCAGTGTATGAGGGGCAAAATCATTCGTTGTCGGGATCCTACTGGGGAACATCAGCACTTTATTTCGAAGAGGCGTTCACGGATGGTGTCGGCGATAACCCGGATCGAATGGTTAAAACCGCCAAATCCGATCCCCGTTTTGAGCAAATGAAGCGATGCGCGCTGACTCGGTCCTACCGGTTTGGCGACAACCTCGCGACACTTCTGGACCGTCACTTCTACCAAATGGGGCTAACCAGCGCCGCGTTGCAGGGGACAACCATCAAGTCTGTTCGCTGTAACGCAGTGGACTCCCCAGGGCGGCAGAAACGAGAAAATCCTTCAGAGGCGGCGGCATGTGAAAGTGCCGTAGAGGCTTGGCTCAATTGGAACAATGCAGACAAAGGAACACTGGCGATATTGACTCCCTACAAGGCTCAGGTCGGAGAAATACGGAAAAAACTGGATAGACTCAAATCCCATCCAGATTATTACCGCGTCGAAGTGATGACGGTGCATCAATCACAAGGCAGAGAGTGGGATACCGTGTTTTTCAGCGCCTCGGACGGATCACTGCCTGGAAATAGCCCATGGTTTGCGGATTCGACAGATGAGCATGACCAAGGTGGATCGCTCGTCCTCAACACTGCAATCAGCCGTGCGAAGAATCACCTGCGCTTTTTCATCGACGGGCCATTTTGGAAAGGCCGAACGCCAACGAGCCTGCTCACGGAAATCGCCCGGGCGGACTGAAGTCCGGCTCCGTCACTTGCTCACGTTGAAGCGGAACTCGATCACGTCGCCGTCCTTGACGACGTATTCCTTGCCTTCGATGCGGAGCTTGCCGGCTTCCTTGGCGGCGTTTTTGGAGCCGAGCGAAACGAGGTCGTCGAAGTGGACGACTTCGGCGGCGATGAAGCCGCGTTCGAAATCGGTGTGGATCACGCCGGCGGCGGCGGGGGCCTTGTCGCCCTGGTGGATCGTCCAGGCGCGGGATTCCTGCGGGCCGGTGGTGAGGTAGGTGCGGAGGCCCAACAGATGATAGACGGCGCGGATCAACGCGGAGACACCGGAGTCGGAAACGCCCATGTCCGCGAGGAACTCGGCGGCCTCCTCGGGTGAGAGTTCGCTGAGTTCCTCCTCGATGCGCGCGGAAATGACGACCGCTTCCGAGCCGCTGTGTTCGGCGGCGAATTGGCGGACTTTGGCGACGAGCGGATGGGAGTCCGGGTTTTCGGTGGCGGCGGCGATCTCGTCCTCGGCGACGTTGCAGGCGTAGATCGTGCGCTTCATCGAGAGCAGGAAGAAATCGCGCACGATGGCCGCGTCCTCGTCGCTGAACTGGAGGGTGAGCGCGGGTTTGCCCTCGTTGAGGTGCGGCATGATGACGTCGATGAGTTCCACTTCCTTCTTCGCCTCCTTGTCACCGCCCTTGGCTTTTTTCTCGCGGGACGAGCGGCGTTTTTCGAGCGAGGCGATGTCGGCGAGGATTAACTCGGCGTTGATGATCTCGATGTCGCGCACCGGATCGACGGTGCCGAGTTCGTGGATGATGTCGTCGTTTTCGAAGCAGCGGACGACCTGCACGATGGCGTCGGTTTCGCGGATGTTGGCGAGGAACTGGTTGCCGAGTCCGGCACCTTCGGAGGCGCCTTTGACGAGACCGGCGATGTCCACGAACTCGATGGCGGTGGGGACGGTTTTCTGCGAATTGGAAATCTTCGCGAGCGTGGCGAGCCGCGGATCGGGCACAGTGACGATGCCGACGTTGGGGTCGATGGTGCAGAAGGGATAGTTCGCCGCCTCCGCCTTGCGGGTGCGGGTGACGGCGTTGAAGAGGGTGGATTTTCCGACGTTTGGCAGTCCTACGATTCCGGCCTTGAGCATGGCGGCGGGAAGTTGGGGGCCGGGGCGGGCGAGGACGAGAAAAATCTGGCGGATGGCAGAAAGCGTCGCGGCATCGAGACGAAAAAGCGCCCGCCCGCGGAACGGGTGGGCGCTTTGGTGATGGGAATGATTCCGGCCGGAGGCTTACTTGGTCGGTTCGACTACCGGCCCGGGGGCGGGTTGTTCAACCTGGATTTCCTGGAATTGAGGCATCGGGCGCAGGCCGGGCGGCTTCACGTCACTGGTGCAGCAGCAGGAAGCGGCCAGCAGGGTGGCGGCGGAAGCGGCGAACATGCAAACAAGGCGGATCATGGAAGTGGGAGTTTGGATGATTGGGTTGATAGGTCGGGCCCACGGGCCATCAACGGAAAAATCACTTACTTGCTGGGAGCGACGTAGGTGGGCTGGGTGGGAGCGGGCGTGCTGGGGCAGCAGGAAGCGACGGCGAATACGGCGGCGGCGGCAATGAGGGCGATTTTCATGGATTGCGTAGGTTTGATGAATGGACGACCTGCACGCCTTGTGCGGGTCTGAGGCGCGAGACTAACGGCCGCTCCGATGGCTGCAAGGCAAAAGACCGCACCGCAAAGAATCCGCTTCAGGATGCCGGTTCGGCGAGTTTCCGCGCCAGCGAGGCCCCGAGGTCGAGGATCTGGTCGCGCAATCCCGCATCGCCGAGTTCACCGTCGTCGTCCATGATTTCATGGACTTTCGGGATGCTCACCTGGCCCGGCAGCACGGTGACGCGGATGTTTTCGAGCAACGTGCGGAGCTGCGCGAGACCGCGGCTGCCGCCGAGTCCGCCGGGCGAACCGGCGAGGATGGCGGCGGTTTTCCCGGCGAGCGCGGAAAGCGGCGGCTCGTCATCCGAAGTGGCGCGCGAGACCCAGTCGATGGCGTTTTTCAGGGCGGCGGTGATGCCGCTGTTGTATTCGGGCGAGGCGATGAGCAGTCCGTCGTGCTCGGCGAAGAGTGCCTTCAGTTTGGCGGCGTTTTCGGGCATGCCTTTGTCGTCTTCGAGGTCCTGATCGAAGATTGGCAGCGGGAAATCGCGGAGGCGGATCAAGGTGACCTGCGCGCCCGCACCACGGGCTCCGCGGGCGGCGATGGTGGCGAGTTTGTGATTGTACGATGCGGCGCGCAGGCTGCCGCCGAAGGCGAGGATCTTGGGTGTGCTCATGGTGGTTTCAGGAAACAGGTTCAAGGACGGGATAGTCAAGATAGCCTTCGACGCCGCCGCCGTAGAAGGTGTCGGGATCGGGCTGGTTCCAATCCTCTCCGGCGCGGATGCGCTCGACCAGATCGGGATTGGCGATGGCGGCCTTGCCGAAGGCGACGGCATCGGCCGCGCCGGATGAAACGGCCTCGTGCGCGCTCTCGGCGGTGAAACTTTCGTTGGCGATGAACACGCCTCCGAAGAGTTTTTTCAGCTCCGGTCCCAGCGCCGGCACTTCGGGATGTTCGTGTGTTTCGCGGGCGCACAGGAACGCGATGCGGCGCTTGCCCAGTTCGCGGGCAACATGTCCGAAGAGCGCCGCCGGATCGGAATCGCCCATGTCGTGCGCGTCGCCGCGCGGGGCGATGTGCACAGCCACACGGTCCGCGCCCCAGACGGAAATCACGGCATCGGTCACCTCCAGCAGGAAGCGGCAGCGGTTTTCAATCGAACCTCCGTAGATGTCATCGCGCCGGTTGGTGCTGTCCTGCAGGAACTGGTCGATCAGATAACCGTTCGCCGCATGGATCTCGACGCCGTCGAAACCCGCGGCCCGCGCGTTTTCAGCCCCCTTGCGGTAGGCTTCGACGACGCCCGGGATTTCCTCCAACTCCAGCGCGCGCGGGGTGACGAATTCTTTCTGCGGCCGCACCAGGCTGACATGGCCCGACGGTTTCACCGCGCTGGCGGAAACCGGCAGTTCGCCATCCAGATAGAGCGGATCGGAAACCCGGCCGACATGCCAGAGCTGCAGGAAAATCCGCCCGCCGGCGGCGTGCACCGCCTGGGTGACCAGCCGCCAGCCCTCGACTTGGTCGTCCGACCAAATCCCGGGTGTGTCCGGGTAGCCGACGCCTTGCGGGCAGACGGAAGTGGCCTCCGATAGAATCAGCCCGAACGAGGCGCGCTGCGCGTAGTAATCGGCCATCATGCGGTTCGGCACCCGCCCGGCCGAGGCGCGGCAGCGGGTCAACGGGGCCATCACAATGCGGTTCGGCAGCTCGAGCGCGCCGACTTGCAGGGGTTGGAACAGTGGGTCGGTCATGATCGGCGGCCAACAAAGCACCAATCCGCCCCCCCGCCACCAAAAACAATCCCGCCTTGATATGGGGGCATTGCCGTGCATCCTCGCCGCCCGCCCATGGCCGGACCCTCGTTCCAAGCACTCCCAGGATTCCGCGATTTCATTCCCCGTGAATGCGCGATCCGCAATTATCTGTTCGAAACCTGGCGCTCGGTGGCACGACGCTGCGGTTATGTGGAATACGAATCGCCGGTGCTGGAAGACACCGGGCTCTATCTGAAAAAATCCGGCGGCGAACTCTCCGCGCAGCTTTTCCGCTTCGAGGACCAGGGCGGCCGCGATGTCACGCTGCGGCCCGAAGTGACCGCCTCGCTCGCTCGTCTGGTGGCCGAGCATCAGCGGAATTTCCCCAAGCCGCTCAAGTGGTTCGAAATCGGACAGTGTTTCCGCTACGAAAAACCGCAGAAGGGCCGCGGCCGCGAGTTCCACCAGTTCAACGTGGACATCCTCGGCGAGGCCGGCCCCGCGGCCGATGCGGAACTGATCGCTCTGGCCATCGAAACAATGCTCGCCTTCGGCTTCGTCGAGGGCGACTTCGTGGTGCGCGTCTCCGACCGTCAGGCATGGATCGACTTCGCGACAAAACACGGTGTACCGGAAGACAACATTCCGGATTTCCTCAACATCGTGGATAAGATCGAGCGCGAAAAACCGGAGGTGCTCGCGCAACGACTCGCCGTCTGGAAACTCAAACCGGAGCAAATCCGCGCCTTCATCGCCGACCCCGGAAACTCCTCCGCCGCCTACGACGCGATCCGGGCGGATCTCGTGGCGCGTGGCCTTGGCGGGTTCATCGAACTCGACCTCTCGATCGTCCGCGGCCTCGCTTATTACACCGGCGTGGTGTTCGAGGTCTTCGACTCGAAAAAGTCGATGCGCGCCGTCGCCGGCGGCGGCCGCTACGACACGCTGGTGGCCACCATTTCCGATGGCTCCGTGGATCTGCCGGCCACCGGTTTCGCGATGGGCGACTATGTGATCCGCAACCTCATCGAGGAAACGCCGCACGCCAACATGCAGATGGAGGTGTGGCTCCAGCGCAACGCCGCCAACTGCGATGTCTATCTGGTGATCGCCGATGAAACCCGACGCGCCGATTCGCTGAAACTCGTCACCGACCTCCGCCGCGCCGGAATTTCCACCGACTATCCGCTCAACCCCGTCAAGGTCGCCAAGCAGTTCCAGTCTGCCGAGAAATCCGGTGCCCGCTTCGCCCTCGTCGTCGGCGCCGAATACCCCGAACTCAAGCTCAAGATCCTCTCCAGCCGCACCGAGGAATCCGGCCACGCCGGAAATGCCGCCGAGTGGCTCACCGACCGCCTCCAGCAACCCGACGGGCCTCTGCTTGCATGAAGACACAAGACTTCAAGACCCAAGACGCAAGATAAGAGCGACTCGGCAATTCATTCTCACATCCATCCACCTGATCCATCTCACGCAAATGAACCCGCGACTTCTTCCTCTTGAGTCTTGAAGTCTTGTGTCTTGCATCTTTCCGATTTCCACCATGCGCACCCACCATTGCAACGAACTCCGCGAGTCCCACACCGGCCAGACCGTCACGCTCATCGGCTGGGTCAACTCCGCCCGCGACCACGGCGGAGTGATCTTCATCGACCTGCGCGACCGCGAGGGGCTCACGCAATGCGTGTTCCATCCGGAAGAAAACCCGGAGGTCGCGAAACTCTCGCACACCTTGCGCGAAGAGGATGTCGTGCAGGTGACCGGCGTGGTTTCCAAACGCCTTGAAGGCACTGAAAACGACAGGCTCGCCACCGGCGCCATCGAGGTTTCCGCGCGCGAGCTGCACATCGTCAACAAAGCGGACGTGCTGCCGTTCCAACTCGACAAGGAACTGTCCAACGAGGACCTCCGGATGAAATACCGATACCTCGACCTCCGCCGCGCGCGGATGAGCGGGAACATCCGCCAGCGCGCCGTCATCACCTCGGCCGCACGCCGTTTCCTCGACGAGGCCGGGTTTTTCGAAATCGAAACCCCCATCCTCTCCAACCCCACGCCGGAAGGCGCGCGCGACTTCCTCGTGCCGTCGCGCCTCAACCCCGGCCGCTTCTACGCGCTGCCGCAGGCGCCGCAGCAATACAAGCAGCTCATGATGGTGGCCGGGCTGGAGAAATACTATCAGATCGCCCGCTGTTTCCGCGACGAGGACCTGCGGGCCGACCGCCAGCCGGAGTTCACCCAGATCGACATCGAGGCGAGCTTCGTCACGCAGGAAGATATCATTTCCTCCGTCGAGGGCCTGCTCGCCGCGATGTTCAAGGCGGGCCTCGGAATCGACATCCCCCTCCCCTTCCCGCGCATGACCTACCGCGACGCCGAGGACATCTACGGCTCCGACAAGCCGGACACGCGTTATGACATGAAGATCACCGATCTCGCCGATGTCTTTGCGTCCACCGAGTTCAAGATCTTCCGCTCCACTCTCGACGGCGGTGGCGTGGTCCGCGCGATCAACGCCAAGGGTTTCGCCGGCATCACCACCGGCCAGATGAACCGCCTCAACGAGATCGCCATCCAGGCCGGACTGCCGGTCAAAACACTCGCCTTCATCAAGTGCGAGGGCGGCGAATACAAAAGCCCGCTGTGGAAGTTCTTCACCGACGCGGAAAAGGAGTCGCTCGTTTCCAAACTCCACATCGAGGAAGGCGACATCGTTTTCTTCGTCGCCGGATCGCGTGAATCCGTCTCCACCATCCTCGGCCGCGTCCGCGTCGAGTGCGCGCACATGATGGAACTCGTCAAGGACTCCACCGCCTACAACTTCCTGTGGGTCGTCGATTTCCCGCTGCTCGCCCACGATGAGGAATCCGGCCACTGGGTCGCCGTGCATCATCCTTTCACCCGCCCGAATGCCGAGGACATCGGCAAGCTCGAAGCGGGCGACTACGCCAACGTCCGCGCCTGCGCCTACGACGTGGTCCTCAACGGCTACGAACTCGGCGGCGGTTCGATCCGGATTCACGAAAAGGACCTGCAGGCGAAGATGTTCGAAGTGCTCGGCGTCGGCCCCGAGGAGCAGGAAATCAAGTTCGGCCACATTCTCGACGCCTTCCGCTTCGGCGCCCCCCCGCACGGCGGCCTCGCCCTCGGCCTCGACCGCATCGCCATGCTGGTGGCCGGCGAGGACAGCATCCGTGAGGTGATCGCCTTCCCGAAAAACAACAAGGGTGCCGATCTCATGGCCCAAAGCCCCTGCCAGGTGGACTTCAAGCAACTGCGCGAAGTTTATGTCCAGTCCACTTGGAAGGATCCCAAGCAGGGTCAGTGATGGCGGAGCGGCAAGGCTCCGCTTGATGATGCGCTTTTTCGTCGTGGCCAGCCGGCCCTCGAGGCTCTCGCAAGCTGCGGCATTCGGCGATGTTGCATGCCTTGGATCAAAATTGGTTGCGTATTCAATTTCTAAATTGAATAATCCAACCCTGATGAGCGCGACTACCGGACGACAATTCAAGGATGAGATTTTCGAACAGTTCGCACGGATCGGAAAGGCGGTTTCCAGCGCCAAGCGGATCGAGCTGCTGGATCTTCTGGCTCAAGGCCCGCGCCATGTGGAGGCGCTGGCCGACGAATCCGGACTCACGGTGGCCAACACCTCCCGGCATCTGCAGGTCCTGCGGTCCGCCCGGCTCGTCGAGACGGAAAAGACCGGCACCTTCGTCAAATACCGCTTGGCGGACCGCTCGGTGGCCGACTTCATAAGGCAACTCCGGCTGCTGGCCGAATCCCGCTTGGCCGAGGTGGAGCGGACGCTGCGGCATTTCGTGGAGAGCCGCATCGGATTCGAGGCAGTCGATCAGACAGAATTGCTCCGCCGTGTGGCCGACGGGGAAGTGACCGTCTTGGATGTGCGCCCTCCGGAAGAGTATGAAGAGGGGCACCTGCCGCGCGCAATCTGCGTGCCGATGGAGGAATTGCAGGAACGCATGAAGGACCTCCCTCGCGACCGGGAAATCGTCGCCTACTGCCGCGGGCCGTATTGTGTGATGGCGGTCGAAGCCGTCGCTCGGCTCCGCGAACGGGGATTCAAGGCTGTTCGCCTCGAATTGAGTGTCCTGGACTGGCAGAGCCACGGATTTCCGGTGGAACGCGGCGTTATGACATCCCGGCAATGAAACTTCGCGACAGCGGCATGCCCGACGAGGCGTATTGGGAGACACTTTTCGATGTGCCCACGGTCATGGATCGATTGGAGATCGATCACCGCACGGGCGATGCCGTCGAGCTTGGCTGCGGTTACGGCACCTTCACACTTCCCGTCGCGGGGAAAATCGCGGGAATCCTGCGCACCTTCGACATTGATCCTGAAATGATCGCCCGCACCCGCCAGCGGGCGCTGTCCGCGGGAATCCCGAACACCGTGGCGGAGCTTCGCGATGTCTTCACCGAAGGATTCGGAGTTCCCGACGCCTCACAGGATGCCTGTCTGCTGTTCAACATCCTCCACTGCGAGGAACCGCAGCGGCTGTTCCGCGAAGCGGCGCGTGTCCTCAAATACGGCGGCAAGCTGCTGGTAATCCACTGGCTTCCCGACCCCGCGACGCCGCGCGGACCGGCCTTGGAAATCCGCCCCACGCCGGGACAGATCATGGACCGGGTTGCTGCGACCGGCTTGTTCGAAATTCCCGAAACTGCGCTCGATCTCCCGCCATGGCATTATGGCCTGCGTTTCACAAGCCGATTTTGTTAGATAAACCCATCCAAAAACCATGAAACATTCCAATATCCCATTGCTGTTGAGTATCCCGATTCTCCACGCCGGAGAGCCCGAGATTTCCGTGCCGCAGCCGGAACCATGGATCACGCCGACCCTCGACATCCGCGCCCGCTATGAATTCGGCGAGGTCGATGGATTCGATGCCTCCCACGCCTTCACGCTGCGCGAACGCATTGGGTTGAAAACCAGGGCATGGAACGGTTTCAGCGCATTAGCGGAAGGCGAATTCCTCCAGGCACTGGTGGATAACTACCACGCCGGGGCTCCCGGTGCCGACCCTTTCGATTTCGCAAACACACTCATTCCCGATCCCGAAACCAACGAACTCAACCAAGCCTATTTGCAATACGAGGGTTATGACACCGTTTTCAGGCTCGGCCGACAGAAGATCGCCTACGACAACGATGCATTCGTCAGCGATGGAAACTGGAGGCAGAATTGGCAAACCTATGATGCGTTTTCAATCACTAACAAGTCGGTCGCCGGATTGACGCTCAACTACGCCTACGTGAACCAGGTCAACCGCTTGTTCGGATCGGACGCGGACGCTCCGCTTGTCGCCGGGCCGCCGCCTTTCGACAACGTGCAGGACGTGGCGGCGGACACGCACCTCTTCAACGCCTCGTATGCGCTGCGTGACGACCTCAAGCTCGGTGCTTATGCCTATCTGATGGATTTTCCCGACAAGAGGAATTGGGACAACCACACCTTCGGCGGAAGCGTCCAGGGCGAATGGCTCGGTCTCAAACTCTACGGGGAAACCGCATGGCAGGACAAGGCCGGTTTCGATGCCGGCGACGACGCGCTTTACGCCCACGGCACCCTAACAAAAACCTGCGACTCCCAAAGCGTCACGCTCGGCATCGAACATCTCTGCGCCGGTTTCAAGATGCCTCTCTCAACTCCACATCCCTTCAACGGCTATGCCGATGCATTCGCCTTCGGCCGAGTCGAAGGCACGCACAACGGCCTCACCGATCTCTACGTTTCCCATACCCTGCCGCTGGCCTGGGGCATCACCTGGACGAATGCACTGCATGCCATGGGCGACAACGAAATCTCCGCCGGCTACGGCTGGGAATACGATTCGGTCATGTCGAAGAAGATCGACGACCATTGGTCGGTAATTGCGAAATTCGCCCACTTCGAATCCGAAGGCGATCCCTACGTCGGTGCCTCCGCCCTGCCGGACGCGACCAGATTTTCGCTGGAGGTCAATTTCGTTTACTGACTGCCTCCTGCGGTTTTTTGCCGCGGCTCAGACCTGTGGCGACAAGTTGCGAGGTTGCGGAAAATGGCGGCTTGAGTGAACGCAGACGGGAGGAATTCGAGTGGTCCGGTCGTGGCCGCCATTTTCAGGCCGCCCGCATCAGCGCGACCATCACGCCCTGGATCACCAGTTCCCGCGCGGGGATGAGATCCGGGTAGTCCGGGTTTTCGGCGTGAAGATAGGGTTTGCCCCGCTCGGTCACGTATCGCTTGAGCGTGGTTTCGCCGTCGATAAGCGCCGCGACGATATCGCCTTTGCGCGGTTCGCGGAGTTCGAGAATCACGGTGTCGCCGTCGCAGATGTGGGCGTCGATCATCGAGTCGCCGCGCACTTTGAGGGCGAAGGTGCGGGAGTTGTTGGACAGACCGAGGGCGGTGATGTCGATGGCCACGCTGCCCTCGCGCTCGGGTTCGGCGTCCTGCGCCATACCGGCGGCGATGCTGCCGTAGATGGGGATGTCGGCGATTTCGCCACGGTCGAGTTCATCGGGGAAAATCACGGCGCGCGCCTTGCCGGGGAGGCGCTGGATCACGCCCTTGCGTTCGAGCGCCCGCAGATGGCTCATGGCCGCCGTCTGGCTGGCGAATTTGAAGTAGTGCTGGATCTCGCGGGTCGATGGCATGATGCCGGTCTTGCGTTGCGACATCCTGAGGTAGTCGAGGATTTCCTGCTGGCGGCGGGTGAGTTCGGTGCGCATGGTTTTGAACAGTGTTCGGTGGAACAAAATCAGGTTTCAGCGTCCGCACAAGCGGAAAATCGCGCGATTTTCGACCAACCGGTCCGAGGCGGACGGATGCGAAATCGTGGGCAACGACGGCTTGCCGTGGCGCGATTCGCCGGATAGGTTGCACCCCTCACTTGCCATGAAAATCATTTCCACGCTCTGCCTGTTGGTCCTCATCATGCCGCTCGCGGCTCAGAATGAGGATGCCAAAAAGCCCGACCTGCTGCCCAACCAGCAGGCCTTCCTGAACCTGCCCGAGGAGAAGCGCGCGGAGTTCGCCAAGCACCTCGGCGAGGCCACCCGCGTGTTCCAACAGAAGCGCATCTTCGAGGCGCTTGAGGAACTCGACAAGGCCTCGGCGATTTTCACCGACAGCCCGGAGATCCACAACCTGCGCGGCAGTTGTTATGTCGAGATGCGCGCGTTCGACAAGGCGCTGGCGGAATTCGAGAAGGCGTCGGCTCTTTCCAAAGACAACCCCAGCATCACCTTCAACGTCGGCGAGGTGTATTTCGTCACCAAACAATGGCAGAAGTCCCATGACACCTTCGAGAAAGTGATGTCGCTCCTGCCCCCGGAAAACACCTCGCTCGGGCGGCTCGTCGAATTCAAGATCCTGCTCTGCAAGAAGAAGCTCGGCCAGGACGCGGAAGCCGCCGCGATGGCGGAGAAATACGATTTCATGGACGATTCGCCCTATCACTTCTTCGCCCAGGCCGCGCTCGCCTACGATGCGGACAATCTCGTCAAGGCCGAGGAGTGGCTGGCCATCGCCGGACGGATTTTCCGCGACCCCAACATCCTCGCGCCCTGGCAGGACACGCTGGTGGAATACGGGTACATCAAGAGTTTCTACGGCGAGGAAGCGCCCGAGGTTCCCTGAATGCCCGCCAAAAACTTCCACGTCCGCCAAGCCGCGGTCTCGGCGCTGCACGCATGGGCGAAAGGGCATGACTATGCCGAGACCCTCGTCGAGCGCCATTCCCAGCGACGCATGTTGAGCGCGGCGGACCGCGGCCTGCTGCAGGCGATCCTGTTCGGTGTGCTGCGCCACCGGCGTCTGCTCGACCATTGGATCGGCGAGTTGCGAAAGGGAAAACTCGACCCCGAAACCCGCGACCTGCTTCGCGTGGGCCTGTGCCAGATTCTCATTCTGGGCATTCCCGACCACGCCGCGGTGAACGAGACGGTCGAGTCCGGCAAGGCGAACGTCCGGGGGCTGGTGAACGCCGTGCTGCGACGCGCCATCCAGTCGCGCCAGCGCCTCATGGAGGAAACCGCGGACCTGCCGCCGGCGATGCTGCACTCACATCCGGACTGGTTGTTCAACCGCTGGAAAAAACACTTCGGTAAAAACGAAGCCATCGCCCTGATGGAGTGGAACAACCGCCCGGCGGAAACATTCCTGCGCGTCAATCCGCTGGCAAAATGGCAAGGCGACATACCCGGCGAACCGGTCGCGGGCGCACCGGGATTTTTCCGCAATGAAGGCCCTCCCCCGTCCGAGCTGCTGGCCGCCGGTGCCGTTTATGTGCAGGACCCGGCCACGCGACACGCCGTCGAACTGCTCGATCCCCAACCGGGCGAACACGTGCTCGATGCCTGCGCCGCACCCGGCGGCAAGGCGTTTCTCATTGCAGCGGCGATGGGCGGTGCGGACACGCTGACCTGCACCGATTCCAACGAAAAACGCCTGCCACGGCTGCGCGACAACCTGCAACGCCTGCACGCCGGCGAGGCCACCATCGAGACCCACGATTGGACCAAACCCGCGCCCGCCAAGTGGCACGGCGCGTTCGACGCCATCCTGCTCGACGTCCCCTGCTCCAATACCGGCGTGATCCGCCGTCGAGTGGATGTGCGCTGGCGATTGCAGCCGCAGGACATCGAACAAATCGCCGTCACCCAGCGCCTCATCCTGGAAAACGCCCTGCCCTGCCTCAAACCCGGCGGTCGGATCGTCTATTCCACCTGCTCGATCGAGCCCGGCGAAAACGAGGAACTCGTCGATGCCTTCATCCGCGATCATCCCGAATGCACACTCGCGGGCACCCTCACATCGCTGCCATTCCGCGACGGCGCGGACGGGGCCTTCGCCGCAAAGATCGTCAAATCCGCCTGAGCAAACGAGTGCCCCAGCCGGGAGAATACCGGAATTCCAAGCCTAGAAATCCCCCACCGCCAATCGAGGCCAAAACCACCCACAACCCGCTCACCATCACCATTTACGAAAAAATGTCTCACCTGAGACAAAATTTCCGTAACGACTTATAACCAGTGATTTAGGCCGATTTCCGCCAAATGGAATGACCGAAGGGGTGGACTGCATGTTATGAAAATCGGGGCAAATTGAGTTCAAATCACATACCGCCAGTGCATTGCAGAAAAAATGTCTCAGCTGAGACATTTTTTCGTAATGATTGGTTGTCAGTGGTTTGTGGTGGAAATACAGGAGACCGGTCAGGTCACTGCGTCGGCAGTTTGCGCTGGAGGTACGGCGCGCTGGCGGCTAGATGGTGGGCCATGCGCAGTTTGTTCGGGATGATCCTGGTGATGGTGGTGGCCCTGCTGGTGGTGGCGGGCGGTGGATTGATCTGGTATCTGAGCCGAACCGCCGAGTTTTCACGAGTGGACCAGCCGGCGGTGGAGAGCCGCTGATTTTTCGTCACGCGGTTTGGGCGGTGCGGAAGCGGCCGATGATTTGCAGCACGATCACCAGCAGCGCGGGCAGGAAGGTGAGGGTGACGAGCGACGAGCAGGCGAGACCGAAGAGAACGATGGCCCCGAGGCCGCGATAGAGTTCGGTGCCCGGGCCGGCGAGCAGGACGAGCGGCGAGAGCCCCATGATGGTGGTGGCGGTGGTCATCAGGACCGGGCGGATGCGGGCGGACATCGCATCCTTGACGGCTTCGAGCGCGGGCATGCCATCGATGCGGAAGTTGTGCATAGCGCGGTCCACGATGAGGATCGGGTTGTTCACCGAAATTCCTAACAGGATGAGGAAACCGAGCATGGTGATCATGTCGAAGGGCTGGTTGATCGTCGCGAAACCGAAGGCGGGCAGCAAGCCGCCAATGAAGTTGAGCAACCACAATCCCGCGATGCCGCCGCTGATGCCCAGCGGCACGGTGGCGAGGATCAGGAGGGGATCGCCCCAGTGGCGGTAGATGATGACCAGTTGCAGATAACACAAAACCACGGCAATCCAGAGATTGGCCCCGAGCGACCTGCGCGTGGCGTCGAGCTGGTCCCCCGCCCCGGTGAGATCCACCGACACTTCCTCGGGAATTCCTCCGGTCTCCCGCAAGTGGCCCACCACCTCCTCGTTCACCTTCCGGATCGCGGTTTCGAGCGGCAGCGAGCGCGGCGGAATGATATATAACGTGACGGTGCGGCGGCCGTCCACGCGGCGGATGCGAGCGGTGTCCACGGTTTCCGAAATGTCGGCCAGCGTGCGCAGCGGCACCACGGCTCCCTGCGGCGTGCGGACGATGAAGTCATCGATGCGCTCGAGCTTCTGGCGGTAGAGCGCCTTGTCGTAGAGGAAGATGTCGATCTTGTCGTCGTCCATGAAGAACTCATCGACGAAGGCACCGTCGGCCAGCGCGGAAACCGCGAAGCCGAATTCGCCGGCGCTGATCCCGAGTTCCGCGAGCCGTTCCCATCGCGGCTGGATTTCCACCAGTGGCTGACCGAGGACGAGCGATGGCGGCAGCGAGTTGATCTGGGCGTCGTCGATCACCTCGGCGGCGCGGCGGTAGGTGTTGGTGGCGGCCTGATAGATCGTGGCCAGATCCTGGCCGGCGAGGTTGAGCGCCACGGCGCGGGTGCCGCCGTCGTTGCTGGAAATGATCGAGCCGCGGGCCGAGAACGCGCGCATGCCGGGATAGGATCGGAAGCGGGCATTGACGGCTTCCATGAAAGCGTCGATGTGCTTCGGATCCTTGGTTTCCGCGATGATGCGGAGCGACTCCGGTTCGACGCCCATCGAGATGCGGGAAAGCGGTGGAATTTCCACCTCGCCGCGGTCGAAGGCCTCCGGTTCCCAATCGAGCGCGGGCAGGAATTCCTCGTGGAGTTGATCCGCGATGCGCTCCATTTCCAACAGGCTGTATCCCGGCGGCGCGATCATTGTGGAGAAGGACTTCGCCTCCTCGCCCTCGGGCAGGTATTCGGCGGCGGGCGTGAGGAATTTGATACATGAAAACGAAAGCGCGATGATGGTAGCGATGGCGGCGAGGCGTCGCACCGGGCCGCCGATCAGCCACATCACGGGGCCTAACAGCCGCGGCGGGCGGTGATCCGAGATGCGGTCTTCGCCGCGCAGCGCACGCTCGGGCAGCTTCGAACAGGCCATCGGCACGATGGTTAGCGCGACGAGCATCGAGACCAGGATGGAGGCGGAAATGGCGATGCCGATGTCCGAGAACAACTGCCCGGCCTCCTCCTTGACGAACAGGACGGGCAGGAAGACGAGCACGGTGGTCATGGTGCCGGAAAGCACGGCGGAAGCCACGTTGCGCGTGCCGTCGAGCGCGGATTGGAAACGCGTTTTCCCTTTCACCCGTTCCTGGTGGATGCTTTCGAGAACCACAATCGTGTTGTCGATGGTCATGCCGATGGCGAAGGCCACGCCGGCGAGCGAGATGACATTCACCGTGCGGTCGAGCAGCAGCAGGCCGATGAAACTGGCGACGGCGCAAACCGGCATGCCGCACATGCCGATGAGCGTGGACGAGGCGCAGCGCAGGAAGGAAAACAGGACGGCCGCGGCGAGGATGGCGCCGATGAGGATGTTGTTGCGGACGTTTTTCACCGAGGCTTCGACGTAGCGGACATCGTCGTTGCTGAGCAGCATCTGTAGCCCGGCGGGATGGAGGATGTCGCGGTTCACCTGCTCGACGACCGGTCCCACGGCATCCTTGATGGCGATCACGTTCGAACCGGTTTCGCGGATGAGCGAGAGGCGGATGTTAGGCTCGCCATCGGTGTAGGTGAGGTTGCGCAGTTCGAAGTGGCTGAGCCGCACCTCGGCGACATCGCTCAGGCGGGTGATGGAATCGCCGCGGCGCGTGAGGATGAGGTCTTCCAGTTCTTCGAGCGACTTGAAGCGGCCGGCGGTTCGCATGAGGTAGCGGCGCTTGCCGCTGTCGATATCGCCGGCGGAGACATCGGTGTTGCGCTCGCGGATGGCCTCTCGCATTTGGGTGAGCGAGATGCCGCGCTCGGCGAGCTTGGCGGGGTCCACCAGGATCTGGATTTGCCGTTCCGCGCCGCCGCGAAGCTCTACCTGCGAGACGCCGGGCACGCGTTCGAGCGGCGCACGGGCGTTGTCGTCGATGAAATCGAGCATCATGTCCATGTTGAGCCCCTTCGGATTTCCATCGAGAGGCACCACGCGGAAGCTCATGAACGGATTGTAGGAAAAGGAATTCGAACGCAGCGCCGGCTGGTCCACGTTCTCCGGATAGGAAGGCACTTGGCTGAGCGCGTTGTTGACGCGCAGCAGCGCCTCGTTCACATCGATGCCGAAGGGAAACTCCAACTCGATGGTGGCGCGGCCGGTGGCGGCCTCGGAAGTCATGCGTTTCAGGTCGGGCAGGCCGCGCAGGTATTTTTCCTGTTCGATGAGGATTTCCTTCTCGACGTCCTGCGGCGTGGCACCCGGCCAGCGGGTGTCCACGGTGATGAGCCGCGTGTCGAGGTCCGGGATCATCTGCACCGGCACGCGCAGCGCCGCGGTGATGCCCAGCAACATGATCATCGCCGTCACCACCGTGAGCAGCGTGCCTCGTTTGAGAATGGCCTCCATCATGGGTCCGTGGCGACGATGGTTTATTCCGAAACGACGGCTACCGGCCGACCTTCGGTTAGATTTTCGTTGCCGCGGACCACAACACGGTCGCCCTCGTCGATTCCGGCGGTGATTTCGAGAAACCCGCCCAGGCGCCTGCCGATGGTGACCTCGCGGGATACGGCTTCCGCCTTGCCATCACGCTCGCGGACGATCCAGGCGCGAGTGGCACCGCCGGGTTCGCGGATGAGGGCGTCGCGCGGAATCTGCACCGCGTCCTCGTCCAGCCATTCGAAACGCGCGCGGGCGGACATTCCCGGGGCGGCGAGTGATTCCGGGTCGTCCACCTCCATGCGCACCAGGAACGAGCGGGTGATGGCGTCCTTGACCGGGACCACGGTCACGGACTTCACATCCAACGGCCGATCCGGATAGACATCGAGTATCACTTTCGCCGCGGGTTTGCGCGTCAGCACCGGATAGAGTTCCTGCGGTGCCTGCACGTCCATGCGCAGGGCGGTGGTTTCGACGAGTTCGAGGACGGGATCGCCGGTTTCCACCCACTCGCCTTGCTCGGCGTGCTTGGCGCGGATGAAGCCGTCGAACGGCGCAATGAGGCGGTGGCGGTCGAGCAGCTCGCGTTGTTCTTTTTCAAGTGCGGCGGCGCGGCGAAGTTCGGCATCGGCCACACTCAGCGCGGTCTTGCGGCTCTCCGCCTCGGACTTGGCGAAGGCCCCGGTGCTGGCGAGCCGGCGCGCCTCTTCTTCGAGGCGCTGCGCATCGGCCAGTTGCAATTCCGCCTGCGCGCGCTCCGCGGTGATGCGGTCGAGGACGATTTTCGCGAGTTCGTCGTCGAGTTCCATCAGGACATCGCCGGACTTCACCTGATGGCCGGCGTCCACGCGCATCCGGCGGATCAGGCCGGCGGCCCGGGTGGACAGGTTCGCCTCCCTGCGCGGAGTGATCGTGCCGGGAAGTTCGATGGTGCTGCGCGCCGGGGATTTCGCGGCCACGGCCACCACCACGGGTCTCGGCTCCTCTCCGGATGCGACGGTGACCAGCGCGAATGTCGCCATGGCGGCGGCAAGTCGGTGAAAAAACATGCGCCACCCTTTGGCCGGAAACCGGAAAACTCAAGTCCCGGAGCGGGATGGCCGCGCGGCCCGGTTGACAGGCCGCGGGCCACGGGCTTTGCTCGCCGCGATGTCGCCCGATTCCCAGCAGGACTTCGCTCTCGCATTCCTGAGCATCCTTTTCGAGGGCGCGCCGTTCATCCTGATGGGCACGCTGATCAGCGGATTCATCGATGTTTATCTGCCGGCGGGAATGATGGAGCGTTTCCTGCCAAAACGCCGCAATCTCGCCATCGTGGTGTCCGGGCTAATGGGTGCGGTGTTTCCGGTGTGCGAGTGTGCGGTGGTGCCGGTGATCCGGCGGCTGGTGAAAAAAGGCCTGCCGGTTTCCTGCGGCATCACCTACATGCTTGCGGCTCCGATCGTGAACCCGATCACCGCGCTGAGCACGTGGAAGGCGTTTCAAGGCCAGGGCGCGGCGATGATGACCTGCTCGCGCATGTTGTTGGGTTTCCTGATCGCGGTGGCGGTGGGGCTGGTGGTTTCGCGACTTTCCCTCGCCACGGTGCTCAAGGACAAAATCCTGCGCTCGCTACATGAACCGGAGAAATCGCAGGATCACGACCACTGCGGTCACGATCACCATCACGATGAAGATGGCGGGTGCTGCGGCCATGAGGCGCACGACCACAAACATGAGGCGGATAGCAACGACCGGCTGGTGGCGGCGTTCCGCTCGGCGCAGAAGGACTTCGTGGATGTGGGCGTCTATTTCGCCATCGGCGTCGCGATCACCGCCCTGTTCAACACCGGCATCGCGCCGGGTGCCGCGTGGCTCGACACTCTGGCCGGCAATCAAGTGGCCGCGCCCGCCGCGTTGATGGCGCTGGCATTCATCCTCAGCCTGTGCAGCACCTCGGACGCCTTCATCGCCGCCACGCTCGACAAGTTCTCATGGGGCGCGAAGCTGGCGTTTCTCACCTACGGCCCGATGATGGATGTGAAACTGCTGTTTCTCTATCAGACGGTGATGCGCAAGCGTTTCATCGCCGTGCTGGCCATCTCCCTGTTCGTCGTGATCGGGTGCATATCGATTTTCTGGCAACATCTCATCCTGCAAGCCAAATGAACCCGCGCCTCCGCCGCATCCTGTTCTCGCTCGCGGTGCTCGGCTGGAGTGCCGCGCTGATCTACTTTTACGCCAGCGGCCGGATCACCAAGTATCTCGCGCCGGATTTCCGTCCGATCGCCTTCGCCGGCGGACTCGGACTGGCGGTGCTGGGAATGTTCAATCTGCTCACCGCGGGCCAGCGCGCCGGCTGCGGCCACGATCATGACCACGATGGAGATGACGCACACGATCACGAGGCGGGCGACATCCATCCGCTCGCGGCCTTCCTGCTGATGGTGCTTCCGATCGGACTTTCGGTGGCGTGGACCAAGGACGAATACTCCGCCGCCGCGCTCGCCCGCAAGGGATTGTATGACTCGCCCTCGGACATGGGGAATGCCTTCATGTCCACGGTGATGCCGCCGCTCACCCGCGAGATGATCGAGCAGGGCCACCGCAAGACCGCGGACGGATACTATCAGTTCAACCTGATGGAATTGTTCTTCGCCACCGGTGACCGCGAGATGCAATCGCTTATCGATGGCATGAAGGTTGAAACCGAGGGTCGCTGGATCGACGAGAAAACCCGCAACCCGAACGGCACACGCAAGCGCCTTTACCGATTGTTCATCACCTGTTGCGCCGCCGACAGCCGGGCCATTCCAATCGTGCTCGAATTCAACGGCCCGCCGCCGGAACTGCCGGAAAACGGCTGGGTCAAGGTGGCCGGCACGATGCGGTTCCCGATGGAGGAAGGCGTGCTGCAACCGGTGTTGGTCACCGACCGCGCCGAAACCGCCGAGCCGCCCTACGAGGAAAGTTTCCTGCGCCGGTGAAACACGGCACCATCGGCATTTTAACATTGCCCGGTGCGGATCGCTTGATACGCCGTGGCCATCGACAAGCCGCTATCCATCACCGGTCTGGGTGCCTTGTCCGCATCGGGCAGCGATGTGGCATCGCATTATCGCGCCGTGCTGGAAAAACACGCGCCCTTCCGGCCGCTCGGCGGTTTGCTTGGAAACGACAGCCCGCACGCGCAACGCCCGGCCGCGTGGATCGAAGATCGCACTTTGCTCACCAACCGCAAATGGAGCCCGGTGACGATGGCGGCCCTGCATGTCGCCCGCCAGGCGGTGGCCGACGCCGGATGGACGGCCGGGATGCTATCAGACGCCGCGCTGGTGGTCGGCACCAGCCGTGGCAATGCCGCCGGCTGGCTGGCGCCATGGCCGGGCAGGCGGCCGTTCAAACTGATGGCCGCCTCCAACACCATACACAGCGAACCCGCATCGGCGATCAGCATCGAACTCGGCATCACCGGCCCCAATCATGTGATCGCCAGCGGCTGTGCCGCCGGACTGGATGCCATCGGCATCGCCATGATGCTCGTCCGCTGTGGTGCAGCCCCGCGCGCGCTTGCGGTCGCGGTGGACCTGCCGCTGGTACCCATGCTGTTGGACAGTTATGCCTCGTCCGGCATTCTATCGCGCCATGCCAGGCTCGATCCCTACGCGCCGGAAACCAGTGGGTTCATTCCCGCCGAAGCTGCCGCCGCAATGACCATTGAGGCCACGGAAGGAAAACATCCGCGATTGGCCTATCATGCCACCAACTCGGACGCCTGCGATCCGGTGGGAATACCGCGCGACGGGGGGCGCACTCCGGAATTGTTCGCGAAATGCGGCGTATCTCCTCAAGCGGTGTGTCCGCATGCCACCGGCACGGCGATGCAGGCCGCGGCCGATCCGGCGGCACTGCGGCGGGCATTTCCCTCAGCCAAGCCGTCACTGCATCTGTTGAAACCATTCCTCGGTCATGCCATCGGCGCGAGCGGGATGATCGAAAGCGTGGTGCTCGCCACCTTTCTGCGGGACGGGATGCTGCCGCCGAACATGCCCGGCTTGCATGTTCCTGACGGCTTTTCGCTGCCGGAAAGCCCGACGCCCGCGCACGGTCCGCTCGCCAAGATCGCCCATGGCATGGGAGGTCACAACTCACTCCTCATACTCATCGCATCATGAGCGGAAGCAGGCGGGTCGTGATATCCATGGATGACCAGAAACTCGAGGTCATGGAAGGCACGGAGTCCGTTGCAGCTTTCGATGTGTCCACCTCGGAGAAGGGCATGGGCTTCGAGGAAGGCAGCTATCGCACACCCGCAGGGCGTTTCCGGATATGCGAAAAAATCGGCGACGGCGAACCGCCTGGCACCATTTTCAAGGCAAGGCAGCCGGTCGGCGTCTGGCGGCCCGGCGAACGCTGCGACGAGGACCTTGTGCTCACCCGCATCCTGCGGCTGGACGGAATCGATCCGGACAACCGCAACACACTGCGGCGCTTCATTTATATTCATGGTACCAACGACGAAGAACGCATCGGCCGTCCGGCGGGGCACGGTTGTGTCAGATTGCGCAACCTCGACATGATCGCGCTCCATGACATGATGAACGCGGGCGACCTGGTGGAAATACTGCCTCCATCGGAGCCGGTTGATAGCTCGGCAAGCGGCGCATCGGATCAAATGATAATTTCCCTTGCGGTGTCCGGCGATTCCGTTATGCAATGCCCCGTCATGAGCACCAAAAAGAAAACAGCCCGCAAGAAGGCATCCACCGGCGTCCGATATTCCGACGATCTAAAAAAGCAGGTCGTCGAGTTCGTCGAGACATATAACTCGAAGAACGGACGTGGCGGACAGAGCGCCGCAGCGAAGAAATTCAAGGTCACCCCGCTGACCATCGCGACCTGGCTCAAAGCCGCCGGCGCGAAAAAGCCCGGACGCAAGACCGTCAAGAAGGCCGCGAAAAAGGCCGCCGCCAAAACCAAGAAGGCCGCCGGCCGCGCTACCAAGAAAGGCGTTCGCTACTCGGACGAGTTCAAAAAACAGGTCGTCGATTTCGTCAACAGCTACAATGAATCCAAGGGACGCGGCGGTCAGAACCAGGCTGCGAAGAAGTTCAAGGTTTCCGTCCTCACCGTTTCGTCATGGCTCAAGTCGGCCGGCGTGAAGGGTCCGGGCCGCAAATCGCTCGCCAAGAAAGCCACCAAGGTGGCACGCAAGGCGAAGAAGGCCGCCAAGAAGGCGAAGCGTGGCGCCTTGAACGAGCTGGAGTCTCTCAAAGCCGCCATTCGCAAGCTCCTCGATTGAGCCACACCGCCAACATCATATCAATTCATGGCCGCTCCGCGACGGAGCGGCCATTTTCATTTCCACTCGACCTGTGTGCGCATGTCCATCCAGCGCATCGCCTCGCCATCGAACACGAAGCGGCCGTGAAAGCCGGTTTCCGAAAGCAGCAAAGGCATCCAATGGCGGTCGTCCTCCCACATGCGGTGATAGGGAATCTCATCGGTTCCGCACCACAGCGGCACCGCCTCGTCGGTCTCGGTCGGTTCGCCTTCATGGTCGTCGGCCCGATAAACATGGCACAGGATGTCCGGGCAGTCCGACATGTTGAACCACAGCTCGCCGATCTTGCGCGGGTTGAGCGGAGTGATGAGCAATTCCTCGCGGGTCTCGCGGATCACGGCTTCAAGTGCGGTTTCGCCGGGATCGATCTTGCCGCCTGGACCGTTGATCTTGCCCGCGCCGAGGCCGCGTTTTTTCTCGATGAGCAGGATGCGGCCGTCCTTCACGATGAACATGAGCGTGGCATGCATCCCGGCCTGCCAGGTGTTCCAATCGATGGGTGAGGGCGGCATGGTGGATTTGTAAGATGTCATTGGTCCGCGTCTGGATCATACATTCCGCCGTAGCCGGGACGGTATAGGCGCAGCGCGGGAAAAATCGCCGACATCGCGGTGAAATGTTTGTCCACCGCGTAAACGCTGCATTGGTTCTCCATCGCGATGGTGGCGATGAGCACGTCGTTCCATGGCGCGGTGCAGCCGCGCGATTTCAGGATGGAGAAATTCGTCGCGGCCTTGCGCCAGATCTTCTGATCGTTGCGGATGTAGGGGAGGATGTTGCACCACGCTTGCAGACGCTCGCGCTCGTCCGGGCGGGCGCCGCCGAGAAACTCCATTTCCACCGGTCCGCAGAGCGCGGCTTGGAATTCATCGAGCAATCCCCGCACGGCGAGCTTCACGGCCGCGTCGCCCTTGAGGCGGTGCATTTCGATCCAGGCGCTGGTATCGACGATGACCATGGAAAATCAGCGGTCGAAATCCTCGATCTCCTCGTTGGTCAGCGGATAGTCGCCGAACTCGCCTTCCATCAACTTGCGGCCGAACTCGCGGGCCATCTGGCGGCGGATGTATTCCTTCGCCGCCTTGACCACGGCCGGACCTTTCTTCCGCTCACCGGTGATGCGCATGGCGTCTTGCAAGACGTCGTCTTCGATATCGATGGTGATTTTCACGCGGTCATTTTCCCTGAAAAGTAATACTTTGCAAGAAAATTTATCCTATTTTTTCATTTTCAGTAGTTCTGCGCGTAATTTTCCACGCTGTCGCAGGTGCAGACCAGATTGCGGTCGCCGTGGACGTTGTCGATGCGGCCGACGGCTGGCCAGAACTTGTGCTGGCGGAGGTAGGGCAGCGGATAGGCGGCCTGTTCGCGGGAATAGGCGTGCGGCCATTCGTTGGCGCAGATGGTTTCCGCGGGATGCGGCGCGTGTTTGAGCGGGTTGTCGTTGGCGTCCAGTTCGCCACGGGTGATGGCCATGATTTCGCCGTGGATGGCGATCATCGCGTCGCAGAAGCGATCGAGTTCCGCTTTCGATTCCGACTCGGTGGGTTCGATCATCAGCGTGCCGCCGACCGGCCAACTCATGGTGGGCGCGTGGAAACCGTAGTCCATCAGGCGCTTTGCCACGTCCTCCACGGTGACACCGCTTTGCTCGCTGAGCGGACGGACGTCGATGATGCACTCGTGCGCCACCAGCCCGTCGCGTCCGGTGTAGAGGATCGGATAGAACGGGGCGAGGCGGCGCGCCATGTAGTTGGCGTTGAGGATGGCGAGTTCGGTGGCTTCCTTGAGTCCTGCCGGTCCCATCATCGCGATATACATCCATGAGATGGTGTTGATGGAAGCGCTGCCCCATGGTGCCGAGCAAACGGCACCGGATGGATTGGCGAGTTCGCGGTGGCCGGGGAGGAACGGCACGAGTTGTTCCGCCACACCGATCGGGCCCACGCCGGGTCCGCCGCCGCCGTGCGGGATGCAGAAGGTTTTGTGCAGATTGAGGTGGCAGACGTCCGCGCCGATCAGACCGGGCGATGTGAGACCGACCTGTGCGTTCATGTTCGCGCCGTCCATGTAAACCTGGCCGCCGCGTTCGTGGATGATCTTGCAGATATCCTTGATGGTTTCCTCGAACACGCCGTGGGTGGACGGATAAGTCACCATCAGCGCGGCGAGGCTTTCCGCATGTTCTTCGGCACGTGCGGTGAGATCGGCGACGTCGATGTTGCCGGAGTCATCGCATTTCACGCCCACCACTTTCATGCCGCACATCACGGCGGAGGCGGGATTGGTGCCGTGCGCGGAAACGGGGATGAGGCAGACGTTGCGATGGGAATCGCCGCGCGAGAGATGATAACCGCGGATGGCGAGCAAGCCGGCGTATTCACCCTGCGAGCCGGCGTTCGGTTGCAGCGAGACCGCGGCGAAACCGGTCACTTTGGCCAGCCATGTTTCCAGCTCGCCGAGCATCTCGCGGTAGCCCGCGCTCTGGTCGGCGGGCACGAAGGGATGCAGCGAGGAAACCTCCGGCCAGCTCAACGGCACCATTTCCGATGTCGCGTTGAGTTTCATCGTGCAGGAACCGAGCGCGATCATCGATTCGTTGAGCGCGAGGTCCTTCGATTCGAGGCGCTTGATGTAACGCAGCATCTCGGTTTCCGAGTGATGGCTGTTGAAAACCTTTTGCGTGAGGAAATCCGTGTCGCGGGAAAGAGCGGCATCCCATGACGCCGTTACTTCGTTTTCGAAATCGATTTCACTGACGCCGAAGACACCGGCGATGGAGTAAAGATCGGCGTCCTCCGTGGTTTCATCGAGCGAGATGCCGACGATGTCATCGTTCACCTGGCGGAGGTTCACGCCGTTGGTGGTGGCCGCGCGGCAGGTTCCGGCGGCTTCTCCCGGCACGCGGACGAAGAGCGTGTCGAAGAACGATTCGTTCATCACTTCGACGCCATTCGACTTGAGAGCCGCGGCGAGCACGCGCGTCCTGCGGTTCACTTCGCGGGCGATGTGCTTGAGACCTTCCGGACCGTGATAAACGGCATACATCGACGCCATGACAGCTAACAGAACCTGCGCGGTGCAGATGTTGGAAGTCGCCTTGTCGCGGCGGATGTGTTGCTCGCGGGTCTGGAGCGAAAGACGGAAACCCGGCTTGCCGCGCGAGTCCACCGATACGCCGATCAGGCGGCCGGGCATCTTGCGTTTGAGCGCGTCCTTGCAGGCCATGAAGGCCGCATGCGGACCGCCGAAGCCCATCGGCACGCCGAAACGCTGGCTGGAACCGACGCAAATGTCCGCACCGAATTCGCCCGGGGCTTTCAACAGTGTGAGCGCCAACAGGTCCGCCGCCACGATGGTCACGGCATTGGCGGCGTGCGCTTTTTCAAAGAAGCCCGCGTAGTCATACACCGATCCGCAGGTCGCCGGATACTGCACGATCACCGCGAACAGTCCCTCGCACGCCGCGGGATCGAAGGTTTTCCAATCGCCAACCTTCACCTCGATCCCCAGCGGCTCGGCGCGGGTGACGACCACGTCGATCGTCTGCGGGTGGCAGGAGTCGGCCATGAAAATTACCTTCCCCTTCGGCGCGCCGGCGAGTGCCAGACTCATCGCCTCGGCGGCGGCGGTGCCTTCGTCGAGCAACGACGCGTTGGCCACGTCGAGACCGGTGAGTTCGGTGATCATCGTCTGGAAATTGAGCAGCGCCTCGAGCCGCCCCTGCGCGATCTCCGCCTGATAGGGCGTGTAGGCGGTGTACCAGCCCGGGTTTTCCAGAATGTTGCGCTGGATCACGCCCGGCGTGTGGGTGCCGTGGTATCCTTGGCCGATGAACGACTTGAGCACCCGGTTTTTGCCCATGATGGATTGCAAGCGGGCGAGCGCCTGCCGCTCGGTGAGCGGCGCGGGAAGTTCGAGCGCGCCCTCCATCCGGATGCCTGCCGGCACCGCCGCGTGGATCAGGCTTTCCAGGGTTTCGAAACCGGTTTGTTGCAGCATCGATTCGCGGTCGGAACCGATGGATCCCAGGTGGCGGCGGCGGAATGCGGTGAAGTCGGACATGGATGTGGCGTGATGATCCGCGGTCGAATTTCGCGGCTGCCCCTCCATAGTGGAAAATGCCCGCCGCGCAACCCCCGGCCGACGGTTTGAATGCAATTTCCGCCCCTCAATCCGCAGCTGGAGTGCACGGGACCTTGAGTTCCTTGCGCAGGCGTTTGCTTTCGCCCGCCGCCTTCTCCTGCAAGCGCCGGCGCTCCGCGGCCAGGCATTGCCACAAATCCGGCACGAAGCGGTCGGTGAAACCATGTTCGTCTAACCAGATGCCGAGCGTCGCGAGGTCGTTCTCGTCGCCGAGCCAATCGGCAAGGCGCGCCGGGAGCGAGGCGTCGTCGGGCTGTGCGTCCGGCAAGAAGCCGTGCGCGCCGAGCCATGCCTTCAGCGCCTTGCGGGCCTCGTGAAAATCCTCCTCGCGGCCGTGTTTTAGATCGCGAAAACGCTTGCGCAACTTGGCCCGCAACTTGTCGCGTCCCTCCTCACAGCGCCCGGCAAGCGAGTCCTCCGGCAAGGCGAGCAACTCGGCACATGCGGCGTCCACCCGCGCAACGCACCAATCGATCGCCTCCGGCGGCGGCCTGCGCGCGGCGGAGTGCGTCTGCTGTTCGAGCAAACCCGCGATGGCGGTGCAAACCGACGGCTCGCCGACCCAGCCGAGTTTGTTCCAGGTGTTGAAGCGCGAGACCGCATCACGGGGTGCGGCGAGCAGGCGGCCGATGGCCTGGATCTGGCTGGCGGCGGATTTTCCCAGACCGAAGAGCGCAAAGCCGCCCCGCAGCGATTTCCCGAGCTTGCGGATGGCATGGATTTCCTCGGCCACCCGGCCCTTGGAATCGAGCAAGCCTTGCAACATGCGCTTCATTTCATCGCAATCGTGCAACAATTTCTCGCGGGCAGATTGCGCCGCAGCACCATCCGGCGGGGACATGGGGACATCTCACTCAGGAAATTGCCGCTTTGTCAGTGGCAATTTTGTGACAATCCCCGGGAGGCCGGGATCACTCGCCCGCATTGCCCTTTTCCACCGAGCGGTCGCGGAAGCAGAGCGCGAAGATCACCGCAATGACGGCTGCCATGCCGGAGGGCAGCATCCAGAACTGCTTCCATTGTGCCATGGCCGACCCCAGAAGGTCCGCGGAAATCCCCTCGGGCAGCCCGAATTTGAACATGCGCCCGAACTGTTGGAAAACCGTCAGCGTTTCCTCGGGCCGCGCGGCACTGATCGCGGCGTCGAGCGGGCCGTAATCGGTCACGGTTTTGCCAAACTGCGCGAAGGCGACCTGATAGCCGAAATACATGCCGACGCCCTGGGTGAGGAACACCAGCAGTCCCTGGGCCTGGCCGCGGGCTTCGACCGGTGCGGTGCGCTCGGTGTACATGAACCCGACGACGAAGAAAAAGTCATAGCAGATGCCGTGCAGTGCCACACCGAGCAGCAGCATCCAGAACACCTGGTCGGGCGCGCCCATGGCGAAAAGCAGGTAGCGCAACACCCAGGCCATCATGCCGATCAAGATCATCCATTTCACACCAAGCCGGCGGAAGAAGAACGGAATCAGGATCATGAAGATGATTTCCGACATCTGGCCGATGGTCATGGTGGCCGCGGCCTGGTGGGCACCGGTGTTGGTCAGATACATCGAGGTGAGGCCGTAGTAGTATGCGAGCGGAATGCAGATCAGCAGACTGCACAGGGCGAAGACCATGAACGGCACCTTCTTGAACAAACGCCAGGCATCCATCATGAGCAGCGATTGAATGTTGATGGGTTTGCCCTTGGCCGGAGCCGGGGTGTGGGGCAGCAGGAAACAGAAAATTCCGAGCGCGATGGCACTGCCACCGGCCAGCAGGAACAGATTGAAACTGGAGGTCCAGCCAAGGAAGGCGGCCGTCAGGCCGGCGACGATCCAGCCGATGGTGCCCCAGACGCGGACCTTCGGGAAATCGTCCAGTTTCAGATGGCTGAAGGCGATCGTGTTGCCGAGGCCGAGCGTGGGCATGTAGCAGAGCATGTGACCGGTCATGAACCAGACCATGAGGCTGCCGTTGCCCGCGTTGGCCGCGCTGTTGACCGCGAACATGAACGCGCCACCGATCAGGAACAGGATCCCCATGACGATCTGCGAGGGGAAGAAGCGGTCGGCCACGAGTCCGAGGAAAAGCGGGGCGATGATGGCTGCGAGCGGGGCGGTGCCGTAGGCCCTGCCGCCGAAGTCACCGAGTTCGTTGGCACCGAGCACCTGCCCCAGGGTGGCGAACCAAGCCCCCCAGACGAAGAACTGGAGGAACATCATCACGGAGAGACGGAGACTGACGGAGGCGTGCGTGTTCATGCGATGGATGGGCGAAAACACCTGAAATCCTCCCGCCCGGCAATCCGATAATCCATTCCCGGTTTCCAAAGGCGAAAAAGCCGCCTGCACACATGATGCAGGCGGCTTTCTGTTGGATGGTTCGAAACCGGTCCGGCGCTTATTCGGCGGCGGACTCGGCGGTTTCAGCCTTGGCGGCCTTTTTCTTGGCCGGCTTTTCCTCGACGGGCGTTTCCACCACGGCTTCGGCGGCCGGGGTTTCAGCGGCTTCATCCTCCTCGGACTTGGCCGGGCGATCCACCCACTCGATGTAGGCCATCGGTGCGGAGTCGCTCATGCGGGGGCCGAGCTTGGTGATCCGGCAGTAGCCGCCCGGACGGTCCTGGGACGCGGGGGCCACTTCGGCGAAGAGCTTTTTGACGATGTCCTTCTGGTGCAGATAGGCGATCGCCAGGCGGCGCGAGTGAAGGTCGTTGCGCTTGGCGAGGGTGACCAGCTTCTCGGCCACCGGACGGAGGGCTTTCGCCTTGCCGAGGGTGGTGCGGATGCGGCCGTGCTCGATCAGGCTGCACGCCAGGTTGGAAAGCAGCGCCTTGCGGTGCGAGGCGTTGCGTTTGAGTTTGGCGGTTTTGCTGCGATGTCTCATCGGATGATGCTTCCTGGGTTGGAGTGAGGGATTATTCGTCGAGGTTCTGGGCGATGAGATCGGCAAGCCCGACCGGGGCCTCGTCCTCCACACCGAGACGCGGACCACGGCTGGCGGCCGCCGGGCCACCGGCGAGCAACGCGGGCTCGAAGGTCATGCCAAGGCCAAGGCCCAGCTCGACGAGCTTGTCCTTGATCTCGTTGAGCGACTTCTTGCCGAAGTTGCGGTATTTGAGCATTTCCGCCTCGGACTTCATGGCAAGCTGGCCGACAGTGGTGATGTTGGCGTTGTTGAGGCAGTTGGCGGCGCGCACCGAAAGCTCGATCTCGTTGACCGACATGTTGAGCAGTTTCTTGAGCGCGGCGTTTTCCTCGCTCGATTCGGCCGGAGCCTCCTCGAATTCCACGGCATTCTCGTCGTAGTTGACGAACACGTCGAGGTGGTGGCGGAGAATCGCGGATGCCTGCAGCAGCGCGTCTTGCGGGGTGATGCGGCCGTCGGTCCAGATGTCGAGCACCAGCTTGTCGAAGTCGGTGAACTGGCCGACACGCGCGGTTTCCACGGCGTATTTGACGCGGGTGACCGGAGAGAAGATCGAGTCGATGGCGATCACGCCGATCGGCTGGTCCTTGCGCTTGTTTTCGTCGCCGGTGGCGAAACCGCGGCCGACGCGCACTTCGAACTCGCAGTCGAATTTCACCTTCTTGTCGAGGGTGCAGATGACCTGGTCCTTGTTCACGACCGAATAGACATTGTCCTCCTGAATGTCACCGGCGGTGACCACGCCTTCCTTCTCGACCTTGATGGAGAGGATGCGGGGTTCCTTTTCGTTGTGGGCGAACTTGACCTTCTTGAGGTTGAGGACGATGTCGGTGACATCCTCGACCACGCCGGGGAGACTGGAGAACTCGTGCTGGACGCCGGCGATGCGGACGGAGGTGATGGCGGCGCCTTCCAGCGAGGAAAGCAGGACTCGGCGCAGCGAGTTGCCGAGAGTGTGGCCGTATCCGCGCTCGAAGGGCTCGGCGAGGAACTGGGCGTAGGTGTCGGAGGCGGTATCCTCGTTGCGGACGAGGCGGTTCGGCAGCTCGAAACGAGCAAGTTTGGTTTCTGACATGGATGTGTTGGTTGGCCGGGTTTCCCTCCAACGGGCGCCCGCCGTGTCGGAACGACGGCGGGACGGAGGACCTACGGCGTGCTTGGAATGCCCGCGGGCGGCGAATAAAGGTGCAGCCACCCGCCTTGCAAAGCATTTTTTTCGCCCGGAAGCGGCCGGAAACCGCCGGAATGCGGATGCCGCCGAACACCAAAAAATCGCTAGATTTTCTATCAGAACGGGTGCATAGGTTGTCTGCAACCCCCGCAATCCCATGAAATCCAAAAAAAATCTGACCCGATTCACCTACGAAAGCGCGGCATTCGAAGGTTGGCGCCTGTGCATCAGCAGAGCCGGCACCACCTTCACCCGCTACTTCCCGGACAAGAAGTTCGGCGGCGGCAGGAAGTCGCTGGCGGCGGCCGAAGCTGCCTTGGCGGACCTCAAGGCGATTCTCGACGGTGCCAAGCGCGTGGATGGCAAACTCAGCCCCGCCACCATCAAGAAAGCCGAGAAACTGCTCGCCGAAGCGGTTTGAGCGCGCCGCATTTCCGTTTGCCTGACGGCCATGCCACCACATGATCCGCCATGCCGGACGGTTCCGTGATTCACTGGTTTCGCCGCGATCTGCGGATCGCGGACAATGTGGGGTTGCATGGCGCTTCAATGTCGGGTGCCGCCACGGTGCCCGTCTTTTTTTTGAGCGATTGGAGGGGCCAGCACTCGTGGACCGGCCCAAATCGCCAGCATTTCCTCTGCGGCTGCCTCGCCTCGCTGGCCGCGAACCTGGAAACGCTCGGCGGCCGCTTGATCGTCCGCTCGGGCGATCCGGTGACCGGACTGCGCGAACTCGTCCGCGAAACCCGGGCCACCGCCGTGCATTTCAATGCCGACCCCGACCCGCACGGCAAAGAGGTGGAAAAACGGGTGCGCGCGATGTGCGCGGAGACCGGGATCGATTGCCACGCGCACCTCGACGTCTCGCTGCACTCCCCGGACGAAGTGCTCACCCAGGACGGCCGGCCATACCGGGTTTACACGCCCTACAGCCGCAACTGGCTGGCACTGGAAAAACCGCAACCGCTCGCCAAACCAGCCCGCCTCAACACCCCGGCCGGCATCCGCTCGCTGCCGCTGCCGGATGTCTCGCACTGGAGGCTCGACACACCGACCGCCCAAATCGTCGAAGCCGGCGAGCGCGCCGCCAGACAGAGGTTGAAACACGCCGTCCGCGAAATCATTGGCCGCTACGCCGCCCGTCGCGACATCCCCGCCGCCAACGGGACCTCGCGCATTTCCCAAGACCTGCGCCACGGCCTGCTCTCGATCCGCACGGTTTACGCCGAGTGCGTCAAAGCTTCCGCGGGTGCCAATACCGCGGAGAGGAAGGGCATCGAGATTTATATCAAGGAACTCGCATGGCGGGAGTTTTACTTCGCCATCCTGCATCACTTTCCCAACGTGCTCGACGAGGAGTTCAATCCCGACTGGCGCGGTCTGCCGTGGGACGAACCCGGCGAGCTGTTCGAGCGTTGGAAACAAGGCCGCACCGGGTTCCCGATCGTGGATGCCGGGATGCGCGAGCTGCTCGCCACCGGACACATGCACAACCGCGTGCGCATGATCACCGCGATGTTTCTCACCAAGGACCTGCACCTCGATTGGAAACTCGGCGAGTCCCACTTCATGCAACATCTCGTGGATGGCGAGATCGCCTCCAACAACGGCGGCTGGCAATGGTCCGCCGGCACCGGTGCCGACGCCGCACCCTATTTCCGCATCCAGAACCCGTGGTCGCAATCCGCCCGCTACGACGCCCAGGGCGAATACATCAGGCGCTGGGTGCCGGAACTGGAAAAGACGAACCCGGCGCGCCTCACCGAACCGCCCGCTGACGGCCGCCCCGTCGCCGACGACTATCCCCTGCCCTGCCTCGACCACAAAACCGAACGCGAACGCACCCTGACGATATTCAAACGCCACCGCGAGGCCGGCCGTTGAATCGCTTCGGCACGCAACCCGCCGCAGAGCGCGGCCGGGTCCACGGTTTTTCTAACAACATTCTCCCGGGCCGCAGCCGCAGCCGGAATCGCGGGAGGTGGAACCGCCGGACTTGAGGCCGGGCAGGCCCCAGCCGCCGAGGATGACGCGGCGGATCGGCTCGCCGGTTTCGGGGTGCCGGGTGAGCGCCTCGTCGTGGATGCTTTGTTGGATCTCGTAGCGGCGGACTTCCTCGCCGGACTTGGTGGGGATGGTTTCGTAGAGGTAGGTCATGATTTTCATTCAGGGTTGTTGGAAAGTGATGCCAAGGCATCCGGGCCGACGGGTTCCCCGGCCTGCCATGGAATGCGGGCGAGGCGGGTGGCGTGGTGGTCGGTTACTTCGTTCAGATAGGGAATCTCGGCAGCTTCGCGTTGCTGGAGAATGGGGTCGCTAGTGCCGCTGTGGAGCAGGCTTTGGTTGATGACCCAGCCGAAGGGTTCGATGCCGGCGCGGCGGAGGTCTTCCTGCAAGTCAGCAGCCTCATGAACGGGCGTGGCCTCGGGCAGGGTGACGAGCAGAATGCGGGTGAAATCCCGATCGCGCAGGCGGGCGAGCAGTTTCATCACGGACTCCGGCTGGGTGCTGCGGGCCTGGCGTTCGAGTTCGCGCTGGTAGGCCTCGCTGGCGTCTAACAAAAGCAGCGTGTGCCCGGTTGGCGCGGTGTCGAGCACGACGAAACGGTCATTCCCCCGCCCCACCTCGCGGGCGAAGGCGCGGAACACGGCGATTTCCTCGGTGCAGGGCGAGCGCAGGTCTTCTTCCAACAACGCGCGGGCGGCGGGGTCGAGCTTGGGTCCTTGTTCGCGCATGACTTCCTCGCGGTAGGCGGCGGTTTCGGCGGCGGGGTCGATGCCGCCGATGCTCAGGCCCGGCAGCGCGCCGGCCAAGGTGTCGGCGATATGCGCGGCGGGGTCGGTGGTGCTGAGGTGAACGGAATGGCCGCGCTGGGCGAGCGCCACGGCGATGGCGGCGGCGACGGTGGTCTTGCCGACTCCGCCCTTGCCCATGGTCATGATCACGCCGCGTCCGGCACGCTCCAGATCGGTGATGAGTTCGGCGAGGGATTCCATTTCCGGCGGGGAAGAATTGGCGGCGGGCGAGACGTCCGCGCCACGATTGGCTCCGCCTAGCAATTCCCGCAGTCCGTCCAGGCCGAGGATGTTGACGGGGCGCAGCGGGATGGAAAACGAGGGCATGCTACGAATGAACGCGTCTTCCGCGGCGAGGGCGTCCTGGCCGCGCCGCATCATGGCAGAGGCGATCGGATCGACGTGGCAGGCGGTTTCGAAGACGCCGTTGAGGATAAGTTGCTGGTTGCCCACACCGAGCTCGCGCAACTCGCCGGAGGTGCGGCGCGCCTCGCGGATGGCGGCGGCTTGCGGGCGACTGACGAGCATCAACGTCGTGGCGGAGGCATCGGCCAGGGTATGAACGGTGGCCTCGTAGATGGCGCGTTGTTTTTCCAAACCCGCCAGAGGCCCCAGACAGGACGTGCCGCTGGTGTTGGCATCGAGAAACTGATCCCAAGCCTTGGCCAGCCTCATCAACCGCAGCGTGTGGCCGGTGGGTGCGGTGTCGAAGATGATATGATCATAACTTTCGGCGGCTTTGGCATCGCCGATCAATCCGGAGAATTCATCGAAGGCGGCGATCTCGACGGTGCACGAACCGGAGAGTTCCTCCTCCATTTTGCGCAGCGCGGAATCCGGAAGAATGCCACGCAGCGGGCCGATCATGCGTTCGCGATAGTCCGCGGCGGCAGCCACGGGGTCGATGTTCATGGCATCCAGCCCGGCAACGCCGGGTATGGGCGTGGGTGTGCCGCCGATTTGCTGTGTGAAAACCTCGTCAAGGTTCGAGGCAGGGTCGGTGCTGACTAACAGAACCTTGCGTCCGGCTTCTGCGAGATGCAGCGCGGTGGCACAGGACAGCGAGGTTTTGCCCACGCCGCCCTTGCCGGTGAAAAACAGGAAACGGGTGGTGGCGGAGGGATCCGGGAGATAAGTGGGCAAGATCATGAAATCATGGCCTCGCGGATGAATGCGGGGCGTTCGTCCTGGTTCGGATAACGGCCTTTGAAGCGGATTTCACCATCGAGGAATACCAGCGGCAGGACATCGGCACCTTCGTTTTCCAGCAGGTTCTTCACCGATTCGTTTTTTACGAATGCGAGCGGTTCCTTGCCGAGGTTGAAGCGCTCGATCAACACGCCGCGCTCGGCAAGTTGCGAAAGCATGGCGGCGAAGTTGGCGAGGTCGGGATCGACATCGGTGCCGCAGACTCCGGTCGAGCAGCACATGGGCGGGTCATAGATCCGGATGGTTTTCATGATGATATGGCTTTGATTTGATCGAGCCTGCCCTCGGCGTAGGCCCCGAAGACGCGCTGGATCTCGTCGCGCACGCGGCGGAAGACTTCGAATTGTTCTTCCTCAGAGCCGGTGGCATGGGCAGGATCGTCGAATGGCCAGTGATGACGGTTCATCTGACCGGGAAACATCGGGCAGGCCTGGTCGGCATTGCCGCAGACGGTGATGACGGTTTCCACCTCGTCGTTGAGGAAAAGATCCATATGCTTCGACTCGTGTGCACTGATATCGATGCCGATCTCGGCCAGCGCCTTGATGGCGAGCGGATGGACGTAGCCGGCGGGCTTCGATCCGGCGCTTTCGACGCGGAAGCAGTCGCCGAGCGCGCGGCGCAGGATGCCTTCGGCTAGATGGGAGCGGCAGCTGTTGCCGGTACAGAGGATGAGGATGGCGGGTGGTTTCATGGGAAGAAGTTTGCTGGTGTTCAGTTTTCAGTTTTCAGTTTTCAGGAAGAGAGAAGAACGGGGGTTAGCGGGTGGCGGAGTCGATGCTTTGAGTCGTGTGGCAGGCGTCGGCGGGGAGGGCGGTTGAGATGCCATCGTCCGGGAAATATTTCCTTTTGAACCACAAGGACACGTGGACGAGACCGATGAGCACCGGCACTTCGATGAGCGGGCCGACGACGGCGGCGAAGGCGACACCCGAGCCGATGCCGAAGACCGCGATGGCCACGGCGATGGCGAGTTCGAAGTTGTTGCCGGAGGCGGTGAAGGCCAGGGTGGTCGAGCGGCTGTAATCGGCACCGAGTTTTTTGCCCATGAAGAAGCTCACCAGGAACATGATGATGAAATAGATGGTGAGCGGCATGGCGATGCGCAGCACGTCGAGCGGCAGCTGGACGATCTTTTCGCCCTTGAAGGTGAACATCACGACGATCGTGAACAGCAGCGCGGTCAGGGTGATGGGCGAGATTTTCGGAATGAACACATGGTCATACCATTCGTGGCCCTTGAGGCGGATGAGGACGACGCGACTTAATATGCCGCCGAAGAACGGGATTCCGAGGTAGATCATCACGCTGTTGAAGATATCCAGCATGCTGATTTCAAGCACAGTGGCCTTGAGCCCGAAAAGCGGCGGCAGCACCGCAAGGAACAGCCAGGCGTAAGCGCTGTAAAACACGATCTGCGCCACGCTGTTGAGCGCGACGAGCCCGGCGCAATACTCGCTGTTGCCCTTGGCGAGTTCGTTCCACACCAGCACCATCGCGATGCAGCGGGCGATTCCGACGAGAATAAGACCTACCATGTATTCCGGGTGGCCGTGGAGGAATATCAGTGCCAGCGCGAACATCAGGACCGGGCCGATGATCCAGTTCTGGACGAGCGAAAGTGTTAGAATCCTGGTGTTTTTGAATACCCGCGGCATTTCCTCGTATTTCACCTTCGCGAGCGGCGGATACATCATCAGGATCAGCCCCGCGGCGATCAGGATGTTGGTGGTACCTACGGTAACGGGAGCAAAGAAGGCCTCCGGATCGGGGATGGCGAAGTTGCCGAGCAACACGCCGATGCCCATGGCGACGAAAATCCAGAGCGTGAGATAACGATCCAGAAACGACATTCTTTTGGCAACGGATTCGGACATGGTGGCGGTGATATGTGAGAAGGTGGATTCGGGCGGACTAAAGTCCGCGCTCCGTGAGGGCGGATTTGCGGGGGCGGGCGAGTTTGACCGGGCCAAGGCAGCAGCTTGTATCGCGCCGCTCCATGCGGGCCGCGGCCGCGTGGGCGTCGGCAGCGTGGGTTTCGTCATCCGGGAAGCGGCGGATCATCGCGCGCAGCAGCGGCAGGTGTTCGGCGTGAATGCGGAAATACGTCCACTTGCCACAGGTCTCGCTCTCCAGGAGCCCGGCCTTGCGGATGATCTGCACGTGGCTCGATACCGAGGATTGCGGCATGCCGAGAATGTCCGCCAGTTCGCACACGCACAGCGCCCGGTCCATCACCAGCCGGACCACCCGCCAGCGCGTATCGTCGGACAGGGCGCGGCAGAAAGTAACGACGTTTCTCATGACGAAAAAACTCATAGCGAGATTCTTCGTGATGAAAAGGGATAAATTCCCATTTGTTCCTGCCTGTGTCCATGGCCTCGCCCGTGAGAACGAGATGGGGGCTGACAGCCGGCGGCGTGCGAGGGAGCCTCAGCCTCACGGCCCCGCCTGCGTGACCTCAGAATCGATCCGATCAACCCCACCACTGGCGGATGATGAGGTAGAGGCCCACGGCGACGAGCAGCCAGCCGGTGGCGGGGAGCAGCCAGCGGTCCATCTGCTGAAGGCGGCCGAAGGCCTTGGTGGCGGTGTGGCGGGCCACGGCGAGCAGGATGCCGAAGATCAGCACCGGCAGGGCGGAGCCGATTCCGAAGATGGCAGGCAGCAGCCAGGTGGATTCCTGCTTCACCGCGAACGGCAGCAGGCTGCCGAAAAACAGCGCCGCGGATACCGGACAGAACGCCAGCGCGAACAGAAAACCCAGCAACCCGGAGCCGATCACCCCGTAGTCGGCGATTTTTTTCCCCAGCTTGCCGGAGCCGCCGAAGGCCGGCAGCCCGGGCAGCAGTCCCAACAGAATCATGCCCGCCAGCACCAGCAGCGGACCCATCAACTGACCGAGGTGCTTTTGCAGAAAGTTCGAGAGCACTGGCGCGGAAAGCAGTCCCCAGGTGATGAGCGCGCCGACCAGCGTGTAGGCCACGGCGCGCCCGAGCGCATAGAGCGATCCCGCCAGCAACTGGAGCGCCCGCGAGTGGCTGTTGCGGGCGAGGTAGCCGATGGCGGCCACATTGGTCGCCATCGGGCACGGGCTCACCGAGGTAATCACGCCCAGCCAGAACGCGCCGCCAATGGCCAGCAGCATGGAACTTTCAGTCGTCATGGGTTATTGATTGAGCAGGTCGCGGACGCCTTGGGCGACATAAGCGCGGAAGGTCGGATCGTCGCCGATGTGATCCCACACGCCGTCGAGGCGGTTCCATTTCACTTCCTTGCCATCCTTCCAGAGGGTGGCCACAACGGTGGAACTCACCAGTTCATAGTCTTTCACATAATGGGCGTTGGCGGGTTCATCATAATTGATGTGCTCCCAGTGGACCTTGCCGGCTTTTTCCTCGGCGGCGAATTCCTCGTCGAGGGTCTTGCGGGCCTGGTCGCCGATGCCGATGCAGGTGCGACAGCGCTTCGCACCGTGGAAATTGATCACGGTCACGCCGTCCGGGCGCATGCTTTCAGTTGTGGCTTTGCTTTCGCTGTTTGTGGCGACGGCTTTCGCGGGGCCGAATTCCTTCATGGCCCAGCTGCCCACCGCGATGGCGATCACGCCTAACAGGATGATGCGGATAATGGTTTTCGGATTCATGGCAGTCTTGTTTGTTGGTTCAGGAGACCATTTTCTTAAGGTCCTCGACGGACGGCACCTTGCCGGCCACCTTCACTTCCCCGTCCACGACGAGCGCGGGGGTGATCATCACACCGAAGTCCGCGAAGCGCATGAAATCGGTGACTTTCTCGATTTGATATTCGATGCCGCACGAGTCGGCGGCTTCTTTGGCGGCGGCGGCGAGCTGGTTGCACTTGGCGCAGCCGGTTCCGAGGATTTGCAGTGTTTTCATCTTATGTTTCTGGTTGTTGGTTTGGTGGAAAAATTCAGACGATCATGCCATGGATCCAGCCGGTGAATGTGGCCATGATCACGGTGAGAGTCACATAGACCAGTGTCTTGCGCGGGCCGATGATCGAGGAAATGACCAGCATGCTCGGCAGGCTGAGCGCGGGACCGGCCAGCAGCAATGCCAGCGCTGGGCCTTCGCCCATGCCGCTGCCCAACAGTCCTTGGATGATCGGCACTTCGGTGAGCGTGGCGAAATACATGAAGGCCCCGGAAATCGAGGCGAAGAAGTTGGCACCGATCGAGTTTCCACCCACCAGGTTCTCGATCCATTCCGATGGCACGATCCCCTCGTGGCCGGGGCGGCCGAGCAGGAAACCGGCCACGAACACTCCGCCTAACAGAAGTGGCATGATCTGCTTCGCATTGCTCCAGCTTTCCGAGAACCATGCGCCCGAGGCATCCGTGCGGCCGGCGGTCAGCCAGGCCAGGCCCAGTGTGGCCAACAGCACGGCGGCTGTGGGATGTTCCGGAAAACCGATGCCCACCACAGCGGTGAGCGCCGCCACCACCGTAATGCGCCAGGTCGGGAGTTGGTTCCACACCCGCAGCATCACTGCCAGCACGATGGCGAGGCCTCCGGTGATCGGCCATTTCACCGCATGCACGGCGGCGAAGAATCCAGCGCTCTTGTCGCTTCCCCAGTTGGCGAAGACCAGAATGCCCACCAGCACCGCGAAAAACGAGGCGGTTTGCCACAGCGGACGCGTGTTATCATCCGGCGGCATGGACAGGGAATGACGGTTCTTCTCGGCATGGTCGTTGCGGAAAATCCACGCCATCAGCACGCCGATCACCAGCGCGAACACCACCGCGCCCACCGCGCGTGCCAGCCCGATTTCCCAGCCGAGAATCTTGGCGGTCAGAATGATCGCCAAGGCATTGATTGCCGGGCCGGAGTAGAGAAACGCGGTGGCAGGCCCCAAGCCCGCGCCCATCCGATAAATCCCGGAAAACAACGGCAGCACCGTGCACGAACACACCGCCAGGATCGTGCCGGAAACCGAGGCCACGCCATAGGAGGCCACTTTCGGCGCACCCGGCCCGAGGTATTTCATCACCGAGGCCTTGGAGAAAAACGCGGCGATCGCCCCGGCAATCCAGAATGCCGGCAGCAGGCACAAAATCACATGCTCCCGCGCATACCATTTGGTGAGTTCCAGCGCCTCGAACACCGCCTTGTCAAAACGCGGCATGCCGACCGGCAGAAAATACACTCCCGCAAAGACCGCTGCCAGCCATGCGAAAATTCTGAATTCCCGCTTCATGAATCCAACAGTTCAGGATTTTTCACAGCAGGCGGTGGCATGCATTTCCGGGTAGCGATCCGGGTGTTCCAGGCATCCGAGGAAGCGACCGACACAAGGCAGTTCCAACCGGTAGATCACCTGCTTGCCGCGCTTTTCATCGGACAAAACCCCGGCCGCCTTCATCACCGACAAGTGCCGCGACACCGTGGACCAACCGAGGCCCGCCGCATCGACCAGGTCGCACACGCACTTCTCCCCATCCACCAAGGCCCGCAACATCCGCACCCGCGCCGGATGCCCAAGGGATTTGAACACTTCGGCGATGTCCCGGTCGGCGCTTTGGAGTGTTGGCATGGGTTTTTAATTTCGCAATTTCGCGAAATAATCAATAGAAAAATTCCAGTTCCTGACTCCTGCCGGGTAAACCCGGGACGCTCCGTTCCGGGTTTGGGTCGAAACGGGAGGTCTGGGGACTGCCATTATCGGGTGAGAGTTAATTTTCCGATCCGAATTGCCAAAACCGCTTTTGGCAACGCTTCCCATGTTTCGGGAGAGATGACAGGAAAATCCCGGATGGTCCCGTGAAACCCGACAGCCTCATCGAACAGCAACTCATCGATCGTAACGGCCGTGACAAGGCCGGGAGCGTCCTGGGAACTCAAGGCGGAAAATCCTCCTCTGCCACGTCTCAAACTGCATCATCGGTTCGCCCGTCCGGACCTCGCCCATGAAAAAACTCCTCGCCTCCCTGCTGCCCGGGATTTTCCTGATCGGCTACAATATCGGCACCGGAAGCGTCAGTTCCATGGCCAAAGCCGGGGCGAACTACGGGCTTCAACTTCTCTGGGCCATCGTCATCAGTTGTGTGGCGACCTATTATCTGATGAACCTGTTCAGCCGCTATAGCATGGTGACAGGTCAGACCGCCATGGAGGGATTCCGGCGGCACATCCATCCCGCCTATGCCGTTGTCTTGATCGTCGCTCTCGGTGCCATCATCCTCACCGCCCTAGTCGGCGTGCTGAGCATCGTTTGCGATGTGCTCGCCCAGTGGACCGCCATCGCGTTTGCCTGGGATGTTCACCGCGGTGTATGGGCGATGGTTGTTTCGGCGGTTTTGTATGCCATGCTTTGGAAGGGAACCATGCGCAACTTCGAACGCATCCTGGCCGCGCTCGTCGCGATGATGGGCGTTTCGTTCCTTCTCTCGGCATTCGTGAGTTTCCCGGGCTGGGGGGAGATTGTCAGGGGACTCATTCCCAGCGTCCCCACCGTCGCCGAAGGCAGCGACAACTCGGCGTTCGTCATCACCGCCAGCATGTTTGGAACCACCGTCTCGGTGTTTGTCTTTCTCATCCGGACGGGGCTCGTTCGGGACAAGGGCTGGGGGCCGGGGGATTTCCGCACCGCCGGACGGGATGCAGGTGTCAGCGCCACCCTCATGTTGGTCCTGAGCGCGGCGGTGTTGATTGCCGCAGCGGGTTCGCTTCATGGCCCCGGCTTCAAGTTCAACCACATCGCGGAGTTGATTCCCGTGCTCGAACCGGTCTATAGCAAGGCGGCTCTCGGCGTGTTCGTGGTGGGCGTGGTGGCCGCCGGGATTTCCTCCCATCTGCCCAATCTGCTCGTGATCCCGTGGCTCGTGCAGGATTATCGCGGCATCCCGCGGGTGACCGCCACCGCGGGAAACCGCATCCTCCTGCTCGGCCTCAGCCTGCTGGCCGTCGCCGGTGTGTTTACGGGAGCCCGCCCGGTTTTCCTCATGCTGCTGTCCCAGGCAAGCATCGTCGTGGTGCTGCCACTCACGCTCGCCGGAATGTTCTATCTGGTTTCGCGCGAGTCCTTGATGGGGAATCATCGGACCCGGCCTTCCGAATACATTGCGCAAGCTCTGGTCCTGATCCTGTCCCTGTGCATGAGCGCCGTTGCCGTGCGGGGACTGGTCGCCGACCTGTCAACACGCTGAGTCCGACAAACCCGAAATCCGTGTCGGACCAACGTCGGAATTGGCGGGGATTTCTTGCCGCAGGTTTCCCATGACGTTGTGGTCGAAACGGTGTGGTGGAGGTGCTATTCGTTTCCGGGTTCCCCATTCCACCAAGCCGTGACCATGCAGCGTGATTCCGTGCGCAAGATCATCCATATCGACATGGATTGTTTTTACGCGGCCATTGAAGAGCGGGACAATCCGGCGCTGAGAGGCAAGCCGGTGGGCGTTGGCGGAAGCAGCCGCAGAGGGGTGCTGACCACCGCGAACTACGAGGCGCGGAAGTTCGGCTGCCGCTCGGCGATGCCGGTTTTCATGGCGCTGGAGAAATGCCCGGATCTGCGGATCGTGCCGACACGGTTCGATGTTTACAAACGCGACAGCCGGAGGATCCGGGATATTTTCGCGCGGTTCACTCCTTTGGTGGAACCGCTCTCGCTGGATGAGGCGTTTCTCGATGTCTCGCATGATGCTGAACCGGCAACGTTCATCGCGTCACGCATCCGCCAACTGATCCGTGAGGAAACCGGGCTCACCGCCTCGGCGGGGATCGGTCCCAACAAACTGATCGCGAAGATCGCGAGCGACTGGAACAAGCCCGACGGACAGTTCACGGTCGCGCCGGGCAAGGCGGCGGATTTCATGATGAATCTGCCATTGAAGAAGATTCCCGGGGTCGGCGGAAAAATGGCGGACAAGCTCGCGGCGCTGGGAATGGCGACCTGCGGGGATTATCGCGCGACGGACAAGTTCGAATGGGTGCGGCGGCTCGGTGGATTCGGCGCGGAGCTTTGGGAGCGCTGCTGGGGGCGTGACGACAGGCCGGTGACTCCGGACAGCCCGCGGAAGTCGCTGAGCATCGAAAACACCTTTCCCGAAAATCTCCAGGACATCGCCGCATTGGAACGGGAGATGAGCGCGATGCTGGATGAGCTTGAGGAGAAACTCACGACCCGGCATTCGGAGCGACAGGTGCGCTCGCTGGTGGTGAAACTGAAATTCTCCGACTTCCGGCGCACCACCGCGGAGCGCGCGCATCCGGAGATCGACCGGGAGATTTTCAGAGCGCTGCTGGTGGAAGCGGATTCACGCTCGGAAGGGAAACCGGCGCGCCTGCTCGGGGTGGGCGTGCGTTTCCATGACATCGCCGGAGCCGAACAGATGGAGCTTTTCGGGTAAACCGCATGGCATGCAGTTTTTCACGGCATTCGCGTGGAACCAACCATGCCCGCGACGCTCGTCACCACCGTCGCGGGTCGCCGCGGGAACGTCATGACGATTTCATCGACTGTCGAAGGCTCCGCATCACGCCCAGCTTCGTTGGAGCAATTCCCGCAGCCGTTCCGGGCAGGTGGCTGAGGTCTTGGCGACGAAGCCGCGCGCATGGGCGAAGTGCACGTCGTCATGGTTTTCAATCCGGGTGAAATCCAGCCGCGGATGGTCGTTGTGGCGCGACAAACCATAGCCGTTGCCGCGGCGGTCGGGATAAACCATGCCGGCCACCTGCGCGCCGTCCGGATGGCTCTCGATGAAACGTCCCAGTCCGGCCGAAGGTTCTTCCGGCAACGGATCGGTGCGCGGCACGTAGAGCACGCGGAACGATTCGTTTTCCACATGGATATCCCAGAACTCGCCAATCTCCGCGATGAAATCCAGCCTGCGGCGGAGCGTGCGCAGGTATTCGATGAGATCCGCGCCGATCGAACGCATGATTTCCCACAACGGTTCGCCGGGCTCCAGACGCGATGTGGCGGCGAAGCGCCGCAGCAGGGTGACGTCGATGGGAGAATTGAGCTTGGCCAGGGTGTCGCGGCCGATGCCGAGCCAGTTGGAGGTTTCCTTCGGGCCGCGCGTGTCCAGCCATTCGGCGGGCTCCAGCCAGTCGCAGAAGGCACGGGCGTCCTCGTATGAACCGAGGTGTTGAAGCACCAGGCTCAGCGAACACATCGGCGGGTGATCCTTGGGAAACTGATGATGGTCGAAGTTGCCGAGTTTCGGTTCATGGCTGGCCCCCACGTCCACCACGGCGACTGAGGGATCGGCCAGATCGCCGGTCTCGGGTTCGCGCCGGACGATCGGCACCGGGTTGTCGGCCAGCAACACACAGCAGGCGAGAAACTCGTCTTTGTGCGAGCCTCCGGGGTGGGTCAGGATCAGGGAAAAACTCATGGGATGCAATGTGAGGTGGCGGAAGCTCAGCATTGCTGCCGTCCTTGGCAACTGTTTCCGGGCCATGCCATGAAACCGGTCTGTTTGACAACACCTCACGCCGCCATGCAGGGTGGCCGCCCGTCCGATGAAAGCCGCATTGCTTGAAACCATCCGCACGCAGCTCAAGGCCAGCCTGGAGCGGCTCGCCAAGGCCGCCATGGACGCGCATGCCGCCGCCACGGACCCGGACAGCAAGGCGGAGGGGAAGTATGACACGCGCAGCCTTGAGGCTTCCTATCTCGCGGCGGGCCAGGCGCGCCAGGTCGATGAACTGGCGGAGGCCGTGCGGGTTTTTGAATCATTCACACTGCCGGATTTCTCGATGGAAGATCCCATCGGAATGGGTGCCTTGGTGGAAGCTGATATGCGCGGCGAAACCTCGCTGCTGCTGCTCGTCCCGGCGGCGGGCGGCATGGTTCTCAACATGGACGGACAGGAAATCACACTACTCACTCCCGCCAGCACACTCTATCAGAATCTGCTCGGCAGACGGGCCGGCGATTTTTTGGAAGAATTGGAGCTGCTCGTGATCGAAGTGATCTGAGGCAAATTGCCTATAACCATCAGCCGCACCCTACTCCACGAATCCGCACACGCGATCACGGGATACCGGAACGGCCGGAAAAGGGATAAGTTGTTCCTGTTGCCGCGAGCTTCCTGCCCCCCAAGGAAACCGCTGACAACATTATGCACCCCCCGGACAAGAAACCCGGCGGAACCCGAAGCCAGCATCTCCCCCCATGCGCTTCGGTTTCCGCCGGTTTCTTTTTTTTTGCTGGAACAAGGTTTTACGGGTTGGCATTCGGAACCGCGATGAAGGCCCGGGTCACTCCATCGTAGTAGGTGATCCCGACAATTTGCCCGGCATTGTTGATGTCCAAAGCCTCCATTTTCAGGCCGGACAGCGCCGCCGCCTGATCGGTGAGGGTGCGCAGGTCCTTGATGGTGGTCCCGGTAACGATGATGGCGCTGGTCAAGCTGCCCGTGCGGGTGGTCACGGTCTGCCTTCCAACAATCACATCCTGATCGTTGATCGCCTGGAACCAGTAGTCAGTGGTATTCGTTTTTTTGAATACGGTGGCGTTGACGGTTCCATTATCTGCCACCTCCCATATCATGGCGTTGAAGTCGTAGCTCATCGAGGGTTTGATGTATTGGTAACCGACGATCTTCCCCTTGGAATTGATGTCCCTGACGCCGCCGACGTTGCCGGGGCACAGGGGAATCACGAGGTCGTTGGCACCGTCCTGGTTGTCGTCGGCCCAATAGACCAGGCTCTCACCGATCCATCTGGGCCTGAGCAGGCAGGGATAAGTCCAGTGTGAAGCGCCTCCTATCCACCCCGCGTCATTCAGGCTGAAGGGATAAACCGGCATCATCCCGCCATACTTGTCTGGCTTGTTGAGCAGATATTCCATAAGGGCATACACTTGTTGTCCATTTTCATCAATTTCAATGCGGTTCCACGAATCTGCAATCCCATCGTTGCCAACGGTATCCTCGCCCCTGATCAGGATCCCCTCATCGACGCCAACATATTGAAAAACGGGGTCTTCCTCCGGCGGGCCCACATACTTTTCCCAATGACGCCGGAAAGTGATCATGCCATTGTTGTTGATGGAAGGGAAATCCAGGAATATATATTCATCGCTACAAGGAACAGCCGGCAACCCGACCTGGATCATCCAGGGGTTGAAGCCGTTCAAACCTTCCGGCACATATTGCCCGGATGGGTCCGGCTGAAGCACGAAAAGATCCTTGCCGAAATTCAACACGATATCTCCGTGATCATTGATGTCGAATTGGACATTTCTGGTGTCGTAAGCCAAATTCCCTTGTTCGTCGTAAACCTCCATCACCGATGGTATGCCCAGTTCGGTGATCGGCCACACGTCCGGCAGGCCATTGCCGTCGCTGTCTTTCGGTATCGCCACGAAGGGATGGGAGGATTCGATTGCTATTCCATCGGGGCTGAAGACGACGTTGCGGTAGGTTCCTGCCACCACGCCCGCGGCATTGATCTTGCAGTTATAGACCCCGAGGTTTCCCAGGCTGCCGAGTTCGATGTATCGGTAGGAAGCCGACGTGGGTGGAGGCGGCTCGGGGGGCGGCTTGGGTGCGGGTTTGGCCGCAAACGACGGCCCTGCCAGCAGTAGGCAGCCGCCGATCGCCCAAAACCAATGAAACATGGTTTTTTGATGCGTTTTCATGACATTTCCTTTCGGTTTTTGTTGTGGGATTCTCCCGGCCGGATCGGGGGCATCCCGACCCTGCCGGGCAGCGAAGGGCAATGCCATGGCGGTCGCCTTCATCGAGCATGCCCTCATCTTCTTGTGGCGGTTTTTTGCGATGAAACCGGTCATCGGCTTCAAAAAAACCGAAAATTTCGCGACGGATGAGAGGTTTTGACCCGAAATATCGCCACCAAATAGCAAAGGCCATTGTTGTCGGGATGAAGGACCCGACTGAGGTGGCCGGCCCGAACCAACAAAGAAAGGAAATGACCATGAAAACAAATCCGCGAAACCTGCAATACCGCGGGTCCGGCGCAGCGGCTCGCCTTCCAATGAGTCTGCCGCGGTTGGCCTTGGCACCGCTGTTGACGCTCACCCTTTGCCTCGCCGGGACGACGCTGCTCGCCGCCCCCAAAGTCAAGCCGCCCCCTCCGCCGCCTCCGGCACCCTCTTATCAGTTCGTTGATCTCGCCGTGCGCACTGACTTTCTTGCCACCATCGGTGAAGGTGGCGTGGTCGTGGGGCACTTGGAGATCATCAGCTTCGAATACCCTTCATGGAAAGGCACGACATACGCGTGTCCTTATGTCTTGTTCCCGGTAGTCGATTCCGCAGGAAATCCCGTGACGTGGTTCGTCGATGCCAACGGCGACTCAGTCAATGACCTCGTCGTCAGGCTGCCGAACCCCGTTCTGAACGAGGGCGCAGGCGCCATCGACGCCCACTGGGCTGTCGCTGTGACGATGGACGGCAATGGCATGATCTGGGGGCAGGCCTATTTCAATTTTGGAGGCGATGGGCCGATCTGGTATCCAGTCTACTGGTTCCCGAACGCCGATGGCGGTTACATCTGCGGGGTCCTGAGCCAGTTCCCGATGCACGAATGCGCTGATGTGAGTGCCGACAGCACACTGCTGCTTGTCAACTCGGGTGAGCTGATCCTGGAAATCGACTGGTCCGGCGCAGAGCCATTTATCACGCCCACACCGACGTTGCCGACGCCAGTTGTCGGAAATTCCGCACGAATCAACAATCAGCGAGACGTGATGTTGTTCGGCGTAGGCAGTAATTCGGGTTCGATCATCAAGAATGCGGGAACGGACATCGCGACCCGGTATCGCATTGCCACCAGGGACACCAATTACGCGCATGACATGAACGCCAGTGGCACTGCCGTGGGGCGTTCGGCGACGAGCAGCGGGGGATTCCTCACCGCGTCGTGGGCCACCATGTGGTATGTCGCCGATGGCGCGCTTGTCTCGGTCGATCTGGGGCGAATCCCGGGCATCAGCGCAGGCAAATTCTATTACGCGAATGGCATCAACGACTCGGGGCAAGTCGTTGGGCATTGCGATGCGCCGGCGGCTTTCATCTGGGAGAACGGGGTGATGGCCAACCTCGGACCGATGATCTCGAATCCACCCAAAGGTGAGCTCAGGCCGCAGAGCATCACCAACGATGGCATCATCTTCGTGGAAAGGTGGTACAAGGTCGGCTCCCGTTGGGTCAATCAGGCGGGGCTCCTGGTGCCGATCAAGCTCTGAGTTTCGCCAACAGGGCGTATGGCAACCAGGATGGCACGGACGACGCAGCCGGCCTGACCACCGACGGCACGGTCGTCCAGGGAGGCAGTGTGGTGATCCACGCGAAATAGCAGTCCCGGCATTCCTGGTTGGGATGCCCGCTCGCCCCGGTGCCGACAGGTGCCGGGGTGAGTCCGTGGACCAGGCGGCGGGTCCAGTGGATGACGGGACGGCCCGGACGATGCACTCCCGGGTGGTACCCGTCGATCCGCAGGTCCTGAGCTCAGGGAGCCTCGGCCACCCCGAGCAGGTCCTTGGCTTCGTCGAGCAGGCATTCGAAAACCTTGAGGGCTGGCAGGTTCCGCTCCGGTTCTTGTTTGGCCAGCTTCTTGAGCTCCAGGTGTGCCGGGGCGGCCTGCTGAAACAGCGCAAGGGCTTCCTCTTCCAAGCCCATCCGCTTGGCTGCCATGCTTTGCACGAGCAGCGCGCGGGCTTTACCCATTGGACCGGCGGCGGCGGCAGCCTGCCGGGCCCAATCGTAAGCCGCCTGATAGTCCCCGAGACGATAGTATAACAGAGCGAAGAACACCCCTCGCCAGGGGGGGGCGGGGATGGGCGTGCGGGAAACCACTTCATCTTCCAACAGAGTCTGCGCAAGCTCCAGGAGCTCAGCGGGTGGATCGGCTGGCACGATGCAGGTGATTGCCATCGTGAAGGTCCTGTCTTTGCTTGGCGGGCAGCGTTCCAGGCTGGCGGCCAGGTTTTGGCAGATCGCCACGCGCTCGGAGTTATCCTTGTGGCGGGCGATGGCAACTTGGACCCAATTCCAAAATTGGATCACTTCCCACTCGGCGGCGGTCCATTCGAATGCGGGGTCGGCGAAGGCTTCGGCGAAAGCCCGGGAGGCTTCCGGCCATTGTTCTTTCAGAGCCGCTTCACGTCCACGGCGCAGCGCGACGGCGACCGGGGGCAAGCCCGAGTATGCCTCCAGCAAGGAGGCCATGGTCACCGGTGGGGAAAGTTCCGCGCCAAGTATCATCCGCTCGGCCTCGGCGCGCAACAGCAGGATGGCGGCGGTGCGCGCCCACCCATTGGGGACCCACCCCATGGAAAGATCCCGTTGCAGGATCGGTTGGAGCCGTTGGTTGGTGTCCGCAAGCATGGACCTGGCCGCGTCCGGATTTCCGAGTTGGTAATGGCACATGGCGAGAAAGTAGAGACCATGCAGCGAGAGCTGGGATTCGGTGGATTCGGACACGATCTGGAATCGTTTGAAGGCCTCTTCCATGTTGCCATTGCGGAAATCGGCCATGGCCAGCGCGAGCAATGCCCATTTGCTCACTGGATTGATTTGGTGGGCATCCGCGGCAAAGCGTGTGCAGGCCGCCAGATCCGTCGCAGGATCCGGGGACATGAGACAGGTTACGGCGGTCAACCAAAGCGCGTAAATGTCGTGACGATTTTCCAGTTCTCCCAGCATCGCGGCGCATTCCGCAGCGTAGGTCTCGCGGTCTCCGTTCATCAAGGCCGCCATCGCGCAATAATTGTGAAACGAAATGGGTTGATTGTCCGCCTTCAGCCGCTCGCGGCAGAATTCCGCGGCCCGCGGCCAGTCCGCGAGGGCACCGGCCAACGCCGAGAGGACGTCGAAATTCTCGCACCTTTCTCCAGCCAGGCTGGGCGACGTGAGATCCAAGGATGAAAGTTCACGATAAATTTTTTCCATTCCGAGCACGTTGCCTTGCCGCTGATGGATGTAGGCGAGATGTCTCAAGGCCCATCTATTTCGCAAATGATTGGAACCCAGTTTCTGGCGTATCACGGGGAGGCATTCCTCGAAGATCTCGATGGCTTTGTCCGGGGCTCCCAGTTGATCATGGCTTAGCGCCAGGGTGCCCGAAACGAACAGGGTGAGTTCGGCATCAGATCCGCACACCCTGTGAAGGACAGGCAGCAATTTCTCGCAACGCTCGCGGGCTTCCTCCGCCCTGTCCAGAACCCTGTAAACCGATGCCAGGTTTGCCATGGCGCGCAAGGTGTCCGTGTGTTCGGCTCCTATCACCCGTTGGAGCACGGGAATGAGATCCTCGAAACTCTGTCGCGCCTCCTCCTGCTTGTTCGCCTCTGAAAGATGGACCGCCTGGTTTGCCAATTGATCCAAGGTGTCCGGATGCTCGGGGCCGTTCAGTTTGATCAGAACCGAAAGCAGCTCCCCGCCAAGTTCGAGGGCTTTCTCCGCTTGGGCCTGTAGCCTGTAAACGGTTATCAGGTACCTCATGGCGCGCAAGGTTTGCGGGTGCTCGGTGCCCATGGCCTGGCGAAGCACGGGGATGAGTTCCTCGAAACGCTCGCAGGATTTTTCCGTATCTCCCAATAAACGGAAGCTCCACGCCAAGTTGACCGAAACGAACAGGGTCAACCGATGATCAGGTCCGTACACCTTGCGAAAGGCGGGGAGCAGTTCTTCGCAAAGCTCGCGGGCTTCCTCCGCCCGGTCCAGCATCATGTAAACCGTTGTCAGGTTTGTCTTGGCGAGCAAGGTGTCCGGATGCTCGTCTCCCAATACCTTGCGGAGTCTAGGGAGGAGTTCCTCGTAGCGCTGGAGCGCTTCCTCTGGCTTCTGCATGTCTATACTGACGGACGCCTGACTTTCCATGAGCCCCAGGGTGTCCGGGTGCTCGGGACCCAGCACCCGTTGGTAATCGGGAAGCAGGTCATCCAGAAGCCGATAGCTCTCTTCTGGCTTTCCCAATTCCCGGCCGGTGAGTGCCAGTCTTTCGCGAACCATCAATACATCCGCGCTCTCGGGGATCTTCTCCCGGCTCAGCACCGTGAGTTCTTTCTCGAGCAGGCTCCGCTCTTCCTCCGGATTCTCCCGCTTCTCGCAGCTTGCCAAGCTTCTCCTCGCGCCCAAAGTCCGCGGATGTTCCGGCCCATGCACCCGACTCATCGCAGGCACGATTTCCCTGTAAAGCCTGGCCGCTTCCTCAACATCGCCAAAAAATTGGTGGGTCCACGCCAACTGGCCCAGCGCGCTCAATGTTTCCTCGGCTTCTGAGCCGAGCGCCCGGCGCATTGTGGGAATCAGTGATTCCATCATGCTTTGGGCATCCCGGTGCCGCCCTTCTTCGATGAGAAGGAGGGCTTCCTGCCTCCCGAGCCGCAAGCGCAAGGAGTGCTCTTCCGCAAGCTGCTGCTTCCGGCACAGTTCCTTGGCGTGTTCCAACTGGATCCGAGTTTTTGAGCTCGCCCAAACCACGATAAACCGAGAGCAAGGTCAGCCGGACTTCCAATTCGACCAGCGGCTGGTCCTTGAAACGTTCGCCGACTTTCTCGGCGGCTTTGTCCACCAGCACCCGCAGTTTGATCTCACGGTCCGGTTGCTCATACGGAGAGGCCTGGCCTAACAAATCCTTCAGCAGGAAATTGTTGACCTCCGCGGCGGCGGCGGCTTCGGCCTCGGCCCGCCGTTCCGCGGTGACGGCACGGTCGCGCTCGTGTTCGGCTTTGTGCAGTCCGACGGCGAGGGAGGCGATGCCGATGAGCACCGCAGCGATGCCCGCGGCAGTGACGGCGGTGCCGACGCGGTGGCGGCGGACGAACTTGCACAGGCGGTAACGCGTGCTTGGCGGGCCGGCGCTGACGGGCTGGTCAGTGAGGTGCCGGTGGATGTCATCGATCAACGCGGACATCGTCTGATAACGGAAGCGGCGGTCTTTTTCGATGGCCCGCATCACGATCCAGTCGAGATCGCCGTGCAGGCTGCGGTAAAGCAAGGCAGGATCGGTGCTGCGGCGGCGGGCGATGTCCGCGGCCTGTTGCCCGAGAGTGCGCAGGCAGAGGGAAGGCTTTGGCGGATCCGCTTCACGGATCACACGGCGGATCTCCTCGGCGGGAGCAAGGTGCAGGGTGGAGCCGTCGAATGGCGGCATGCCGGTGAGCAGTTCGTAGAGAAGCACGCCGAGTGAATAGATATCCGTGCGGGTGTCGATGTCGCCGTCAAATGAGTCCGCCTGTTCGGGGCTCATGTAGGCCGGGGTGCCGACGATTTCGCGGGCGATCGTTTGCAGCGTGCGCTCGGTGAGTTTGAGGCTGCCCAAGGCCTTGGCCACACCGAAGTCGATGATCTTCGGCTCGGGTTCGCCGTTCACCATGGACACCAGGATGTTGCCGGGCTTGAGGTCGCGGTGGATGATGCCCTTTTGGTGGGCATGTTGGACAGCCTGGCAGATTCTAGTGAAAAGTTGCAGCCGCTCGGTGGTGGAAAGCAGGTAACGATCACAAAAATCCGTGACCGGCAGGCCATCGACGAGTTCCATGACGAAATACGGCCGTCCCGTCTCGGTGGTTCCGGCGTCGAACACCTTGGCGATGTGCGGGTGGTCCATCAGCGCGAGCGCCTGGCGCTCGGCCTCGAAGCGGGCGACGACCTCGCGGGTGTCCATGCCGGCCTTGATGAGCTTGAGCGCCACAAGACGGTGCACCGGCTCGGTTTGCCCGGCGCGGAAAACCCTGCCGAAAGCGCCCGCACCGATCTCTTTCAGCAAGCGGTAGCGCCCGATGAGCGTCCCGGGTGATGCGTCGCCGGGCAGTGAAACCGCTTGTTGCAGGAAGCCGCTGATATTCCCGTGCTCGTGGGAATCCAACAGGGCTTCCACTTGCGTCCGCAAATCGTTGTCGTCACCGCATTCGGCGGCGAGAAAAGCATCACGATCCTCCTTGTCCCGGCGCGCGAGGGCGTCGTTGAAGAGATTCATCAGCCGCTGTGGGTCGTCGTTCATGATCGTCAGACCACATGTGCGGGTGGCCGCCGCCTGTTGAGCTCAGGAATTGTTTGCGGATTCATCCGGTTCCACCGCTGGCGGTGCTTGCAGATCGTGCCGGATCGAGGCGAAAAGCCATGAGCGGGCGAATGACCAGTTCCGGCGCACGGTGGAGACGGAAATCCCCAGATCGCTGGCGATTTCCGTTTCCGAGAGGCCGGCGAAGAAGCGCAGCTTGACGATCTCGGCGGCGCGCGCGTCAAGGGTGACCAAGCCGTCCAGCGCCTCATTGACGGCCAACAACTGGTCATCGGGCAGGGGGCAGGTGAGCCAAAGCAAGGCCGGATCGAGCTCGCGGCGTTCGAGATGGCCACCGTGACGCGGGCACAGTTTGCGGCGTGCGTTATCGACCAGGATCCGGCGCATCGTTTCGGCGAAGGCGGAAAAGAAGTGACGGCGGCAGTTCCATGGATGGTGAGGCCTGCTTTCGATCCTCAGCCAGGCCTCATGGACCAGCGCGGTTGGCTGAAGGGTTTGGCCCGGCCGTTCATGGGCCAGTTTGGCGGCAGCCAGGTGACGCAGCTCATCGTAGAGCCCAGGTAACAATTCCTCTGATGTGTGCGGTGTGGCACACTCGGTGGCCTGCGGTGCTGACAACGCCCGGGGCATCAGCGTGAGGGTTGGTGGCGGGGGAGAAACGACAGCTATGTGATTTGAAAACTCCGGAGGTTCAGGTTATTTCAGATAACAGCAAACTTCCGCATTTTTTGCGGTGAAGCAAGATGAATTTCGACAGCTATTCCAAAGTATTAACCGCTCGAATTCACCGGAATTTCACTGGCGTTTCATCAAATGCACACGATGTGGGGCGAAGGTCGGGCCGCCATGAAAGAAAACACCACGAAAGACAAGATTGTGATCCCGGTCCAAATCGAACGGGTGAGACTCTGGACCCGCCGGACATTGGAAACCATGGGCTGGCTCATCAGCCTCGGCCTGCTGGCAGCCAGTGCTGCCGTGGCCGGCGGGGCGGCATTTGTCTGGCTGATCTGGGGTTCCGAAACCCTCCTCGGTATCGGTCTTGGCGGCGGCATCCTGCTGGGCCTGGCCGGCGTGTGGCATCTGCTCCACCGGCTCGACCGGGCCGTCGGGCAACTGCGGTGACTTCGTCGCGGGAATCACGGCCAAGGCCATGGCCGGTGGTGAAAACCGCCCCCGTGGCGCGGCCGACGGCGTGCCCGGAGAACAAGGTCATGCGGGACGGGACATTGATTCTTCAATTCCCGTTACCCTCCGCGAGCCTGCGGGCCATGCGCGGGAACAGCAGCCAATGAAATGGCAGCATTGCCAGCCAATACAGCCTGCCTGACAGGCCTTGCGGGCGGAACGTGGCAGTCTGCCGCAACGCAAGTCCATCATCCGGCAGATTCTCGATGGCGAACTCCAGCCAGGCCTCGCCCGGAAGTTTCATTTCGGCATAAAGCATCAGCCGGCCTTTCGGGCGGTCCGCCAGCAGAACCCGCCAGAAATCCAGCGCGTCGCCGGCATGCAGTTCCTCCGGATGCCGCCGCCCGCGCCGGATGCCGATGCCGCCCACCAGTTTGTCCGCGATGCCGCGCAAGCCCCACGCCCAGTTCATCGACGGCCAGCCGGCACCGCCGCCGATTCCCCAGATCCGGGCGATCACCTCGTCGCGCGGAGCGGTGAGCGGCACCACGCGGGAATCGGTCAGCACCCCGTGCTCGGGCACCTTGATCGCGTCGAACAAACGCGGTGAAAGCGTGCCCGCCGCCAACGAGCCGATCCAACTGGAGGGCACATGGTTCTGCGCGATCCTTGCCAAAGCCCGCTCGACCGCCTCGCGGTAGGTCAACAGATCAAGCGGGATGATTTCGCGGATTTTCGAGTCGTGACAGACGGTTTCGTGGGTCAGCGAGTCCACCAGGCTGCGTGCCAGCGGAAACGAGGTGGAGGTGAGCAGGCAAAGCCAGCCGGACGACAGCCGCGGACTGAGCAGCCGGGTCGGGAGGAAGATGCGTTTCAAGCCGCGCACCTCGCAGTAGCCCTTGATCAGGTCGAGATAACTCATCACCTCCGGTCCGCCGATGTCATAGGAACCCTGCGCGGTTTTCGGTTGATGGAGAATGGATGTCAGATAATCGAGCACGTTGCGGATTGCGATCGGCTGGCAATTCGTGTGCACCCAGCGCGGCGTGACGAGCACCGGCAGTTTCTCGGCAAGGTCGCGGATGATTTCAAACGAGGCCGAACCCGAACCCACGATGATCGATGCCCTCAGCACGGTGAGCGGCACGCCGGACCCGCGGAGGATTTCCTCCACCCGGCGGCGCGACGAGAGATGTTCGGAGAGCGGGCCTTCGTCAGCGGCGAGCCCTCCCAGATAGATGACCCGTTTCCATGCGTGCGCTTTTGCCGCTTCGGAGAAATTCAAAGCGCACTGTTGCTCCTTGCGCGCGAAGTCACCACCCGAACCCATCGAGTGGATCAGGTAATAAGCGGCGTCGATCGCCTGCGGAAGACTCCGCAGGCTCGCGGCATCGAGAAAGTCCGCCTCCACGAGATGCAGCCGGACTTCGTTTTCCCCGAAGTTGGCCACGGGAAAGCGCCGCCGGTCGCGGATGACGGCCGTGATTTCGTGATCCGCGTCCAACAGCGCCTGAATCAACCGCAGGCCGATGTAGCCGTTGGCTCCGGTGACGAGAACATGCACATGGCGAGACTATGCGCATTCCCGCGCCGCGCCATCCGGAATTCCACGGAATCAGGCGGAGATCGCCTCACTGCCGAAGTATGGCACCAGCGCCTCCGGAATGCGGATCGAGCCGTCCGGCTGCTGGCATTGCTCCAACAGGGCGACGTAAAGCCGTGGCAGTGCGGTGCCGGAGCCGTTAAGGGTGTGGGGGAAGCGGTTTTTGCCCTCGGCATCCTTGAAGCGCAGCTTCATGCGGCGCGCCTGATAGTCGGTGAAGCACGAGCAGCTTGAGACTTCGAGGTATTTGCCATGGCCGGGTGCCCAGACTTCGATGTCGTAGGTTTTGGCGGAGGAGAAACCGATGTCGCCGGTGCAAAGTTCGATCACGCGGTAGTGCAGGCCGAGTTTCTGAAGAATCGACTCGGCGTGCGCCGTGAGTTGTTCGAGCACCTCGAAGCCATGATCCGGATGGACGATCTGGACGAGTTCCACCTTGTCGAACTGGTGCATGCGGATGATGCCCTTGTTGTCGCGGCCGGCGGAGCCCGCCTCGCGGCGGAAACACGGGGTGTATGCGACCATTTTCACCGGCAGCGCGGACTCGGGCAGCAGGGTGTCGCGGTAGAGGTTGGTGACGGGCACCTCGGCGGTGGGCGCGAGGAACAGGCTGTTGACGCCTTCGTCGGACGGCTCGGTGCCATACATGTCTTCCTCGAACTTGGGCAACTGGCCGGTGCCTTCCATGCACTCGCGTTTCACGAGATGCGGGACGTTCACTTCCTCGTAGCCGTTGGCTGCCTGTGTATCCAACAGGAAATTGATGAGCGCGCGTTCGAGCCGCGCGCCTTTGCCGCGATAGACGACGAACCCGGAGCCGGTGACGCGCGTGCCGTCGTCCCAGTCGATGAGGCCGTGTTGCAGCGCGAGTTCCACGTGATCCTTCGGCTCGGCGATTTCGGGTTTTTCACCCCACTCGCGCACCACCGGGTTGGCGGTCTCGTCGGAACCGACCGGGCAGGCGTCATGGGTGAGGTTGGGGATATTGAGCAGGAGGTCGCTTTGTTCGGCGGCGGCGTCCTCGGCCTGCATATCGAGTTGGGCGATCTGCTCGTTGATGCCGCGCACCTCGGTCTCGATGGCGGAGGTGTCCTCGCCCTTGGCCTTGAGCATGCCGATCTGCTTCGAAACCGTTTTCCGCTGGCTCTGGAGCTGTTGTTTCTCCGTCTCGGCGCGGCGGCGCGTTTCGTCGCAGGCGAGCACGGCGTCCACGAGCTTCCAGTGATCGCCGCCGCGGTGCTTGAGGCGTTCGGTGACGGCGGCGGGGTCTTCGCGGATGACACGGATGTCGAGCATGGCGCGGCGACTCTCGCGGGCACGCGGGGGCGGAATCAACCGCGAATTTCACTCAATCAACGCAGTGACCTCTGGTATCGTGACTCCAATGGCCGCGCGACCTGTTCGGCCATCGCGCAGAGCGGCTTGAACAGCTTTCCCCATACCTCTCATACCGCGGTGAGAGTGGGAAGATGCGCCGCTGAGGGAGCGATCCGGTCGATCGGCTGACTCGGTCGCATCATCCGGGCTGCGGGCAAATTCGGAGACTCCTCGGGAAAATTGTCATGATCCGGAGAAGATTTCCCGCCCGGTCCGTTTGACTTGGCTGAGGCTGCCCGTTAGCATGCCCGCATGGTGCCGACCCGTCAGTTCCGCTTTTGGCCAGAACCTTCGAAACGCCTCGCGTTCGTGCCGGTTGAGATCGCGGCCTCCAACGCCAAACGTGCCAGCCAGCTTCGACGCCGTGCCCGAAGACCGGCGCTTGGTTTCATCCTGACCTGCGTTGTTGCCTTGGCAAACAAGGCATCAGCACTTGATCCTATCGCGACCGTAAAAGTGGCCGGAGGGTTTGAACGCCCGCTATGGGCGGGCATGCCGAAAGGGCACGACGGCACGCTCTGGGTGATGGAACAAGCCGGGCGTATCTGGCGCGTCAACCTGGCCACTGGCGAGCGTGCGCAGGAGCCGTTTCTCGACATCTCGAAGGACGTCAGCCGCCGCGGCAACGAGGAAGGACTGCTGGGCCTCGCATTCGACGGAAATTTCATCGAAAACGGGATCTACTACGTGAACTACAGCGATCACGATCAGCACACGAGGATCGTGCGCTTCACCAGCAAGGACCGGAAAACGACCGACCCCGCCACGGCCGAATTGATATTGCGCTTCAAGCAGGATTTCCGGAACCACAACGGCGGTTGGATCGGGTTCGGACCCGACGGGATGCTCTACATTGGAAACGGCGACGGCGGCTCGGCCAACGATCCCAACAGCCGCGCGCAGGACCTCGGCAGCCTGCTCGGCAAAATGCTGCGCATCGATGTCTCTGGCGGCGGCAAGGGATACAAAATTCCGCAGGACAATCCGTTTCTCGGATGCAGCAATGACATGCGCGCGGAGATCTGGTTCTACGGCCTGCGCAATCCGTGGCGCTGCTCGTTCGACCGCGAGACGGGCGACCTGTGGATGGGCGACGTCGGCCAGAACCGCCTGGAGGAGATCAACTTCATGAAAGCCGGCGAAGGTGCCGGAGCGAATTTCGGTTGGCGGCCGCGCGAGGGCGACATCGCCACGCCCACCGGTCCTGATATTGGCGGCCCGCGACCGGATGACAACGTCGATCCGGTTTATGTCTATCGACACGGCAACGGGCCGCTGCAAGGCGTGTCGGTGACGGGCGGCTACGTGTATCGCGGGCCGATCGAGTCGATGCGCGGGCGCTATGTGTTCGGCGATTACCAGAATCCGCGAATCTGGTCGTTTGTGCTGCGCGACGGCAAAGCGGCGGATTTCCTCGATCTCACTGAATCGCTGCAACCCGAAGGCGGGCGGATCAACCTGATCGCGTCGTTCGCGGAGGACAATGCGGGCAACCTTTTCATCATCGATCACACCGGGCCGGTCTATCAGATTGTGGAGCGCACAGGAAGTCGCTGAAAAGGTGAGCGGGCGTTTTCACGAGGGAGCTCGTTAGATCGGGCTCACTTGATTAACTTCATCAACGATTCGACGACTTCGGGATTTGCCGCAGCGTGGTTGGTGGTCTCGCCGGGATCGGTATCGTAGTCAAAGAGTTCGGGGCGTGTGCCATCTCTCCGGACGATGAGACGCCAACGGTCGTTGCGGACATCGCCGTGGCTGCCGCGCGCCGTCGCTGGCTTGGCGCTGGCGGCGGCGGGGTTTTCGAGAAACGGGCGGAGGCTCATGCCATCGAGGCTGTCGGGCGCGGAAATGCCTTCCAGATCGGCGAGGGTGGGGATGATATCGATGGTTTCGACCGTGGCGGCGGAAATTTTGCCCGGAGCGGCGAGGCCGGGTTTGCGGATGATGGGCCATCGGGAATCCAGTGGCGATCCCACACGCCGGGGAGTTCCTCGGGTGGATGGTTCCAGTTTTCCCCGGCGAGGCCACCGGGATAGTGGCCGATCTTGCCGAGGGCGAGGGTGCGGTAGCCGGCTTGCCTGAACATTCCCGGCAAGCTGCGCTCCGCCCATTCGGACGAGGTGTCGCGGATGCCATGGTTGCCGGTGCAGGAAGAACAGGAGTGATATGTGCTTGCTTGATCCATCCTGAACCAGGTGGAGCTTTTGTCCCGGTGCACCGGATAAAAGCGCACCAAACAATCGTCCAGCTTTCCATTCGATATCGAGAGTGAGACCTCCTCTGGCGCGTAATCGGTTGCCTATCCCTATCGAGCTGACTTCCAGATTACTTGAGCGGTGACAAGGTGAAGTGATGAATCGTCACCCGTGCCGGGCCATGGAATTTGATGACGTTCTCGCCTTGCTTGAGCTGGATTTTCATCGGCTCGGTCGTGTCCCATAGACCTTTGGTGTATGGCAGCGCGAATTCAACTGGTTCGCCACCATTGGCCGAGGCGTGAAGGACTTGATCCCACTTCGCGGTCGCCACCTTGGCGGTGAGCTGATAGGTCCCCGCGCCGGGCGCGTCGAACGTGTATTCGAACGAGTCACTTGCGGTCGCGAAGCGCGAGAGTCGCAGGTAAGGATCGCCGGATGTGGTTTTCAGGAACGTGACAAGATCACGGAATCCGGACTTGTAGGCCGCCTGGGTGCTCTGGGTCGGATGGCTGCAGGCTGCGGCGGGGATGTTGATGACACCCGAAGCGTCCACCGTGATCGTGCCAGAGGCAACCGGTGCCTGGGTTTCAGCCGGTTTGGCAACGGCCTTCTTGTTGGCGCCCGATGACAGATGGGCGATGACCCGCTGTTGCTCGTGAAGGGCCAGATAGCTCCAGAAACCGGGCTTCTCTTCCACAGCGGGCTTCTTGGCATTCTTGGCATTCTTGTTTCCCGCCTTTTGGCGCACCTCGGGCGTGATCAGCCCCGGCATCGGCTTTTCGCCCACGACCGCACCGATCCATTGGGCACGTTTGACCCGCAGGAAGCCTGACTCATCTTCGCGTGCCTGAGTGCTGGCGAGGAAGTTCACATCCACGCCATAATGACTGGAACGAGCGCGATTCATCGCCGAATACCTGCCGCGGGCACCCAAGCCCCAGTTGCCACCCAGCCGGGTTTTCCAGCCGTCGGGATGCCAGTGTGCCAGGGTGGCGTGCCCAGGCTGCTTTCTGGCCGTGGTGGGCACGCCGTAGGCACGCAGGACGAAACGCCCGAAGAACGCCTGTCGCCCGCAGATCCCGCCGTTCGCCAGAATATTCTGCATCATCTGATCCTCAGGACGATCATCCTTCACGTTCTGACTGGTGTAGGCGATTTCCTTGGCGACAACATCGACGTAGCGCGTCGTGTCGCCGTCACGAGGAATGCAGTCGGGCCTCATGATGTTCATCATCTCGCGGCCCCAGGCAAACGTCTTGTCCGAATCGGCGCCGTCCACCGCCATGACCATATTCCAGACATCCAGCCCAGCGAAGCCCGGATCCAACTCGCCATCCAAAAACCATTTCTCGTAGCTGAGGTATCTCTTCACCGGATCGATCGTGTTGGCGGAGCCATTGCCGCCAGCAACCGATTCGTCGCCTTCTTTGGAATCACCTCCCGTGTTCCCCCGCTTTTCAATGGGCACGGCGTGCCCGAGGCTGACGGCCACGGCAAGCCTCTGAAAGACGCCCTCCTTGGCCTTGGGACTGGCCTTCTGGATGTCGGAGTAGATTTTCATCGCCTCGCCGAATTTCCCTGAATTGGGACCATCGGCGACCAGCATCTGGATCATCAGCCCTGTGTCGTTCAGGAGTTGGGCGACTAGCTTTTCGTGCTCGGGGCTCTGTTGCGCGAATGCGGCAAGTCCACGCGGAGTTGCCTCGCTGATGACCATGAACCGGGCCAGCTTGCCGTCCAGCGCATCGCCAGCCAGCAGGTCGCCAACACCCAGCGCATCCATGGCTTTCCACGTCGCCTCCTGGGCCTTGCGGTAGGTGGCTTCGGCAGCCGCGGCCTCCTCGACCAAGCGTGGCAAGTCCTGCTTCATCTTCTCGGCAGCGGCCTTGGCCTTTTCGATTTCGTCCGGAAGTGCGGAGAATTGCTTCTGCTGGTCTTGAATACTTTTCTCCGCCTTGGCCACGGCCTCAGCTTTTTCCGGATCACCATCGGGCATGGCCTTGGCGTTCTCCAGCGCGGCCTTCGCGGCGGCCATCATGGTCGGCATGTATTCCAAACGCATGTTGAGATACTCCACATGGTCGTCGCCATGACGCCTGGTAAGCTTCTCGACCGTGCCAGACTTCTGGCTCGCCAGCTTTCCGGGCTCCATCTCCGCTTCCGCGGCTTGACGCCAAGCGGCGATTTTCGACTCGTCAGGCGTGGGTAGTTTCGCCCGGATTTCCGTTTCGAGATCCTTGAGCATGGCCGCGTATTGCGCTTCAAGAGTCCGGCCTTTGTCGGTGAGTTCCGTGAGTTCGGTTTTCTTCGGGGCTGCTTCGCCGGGCTGCGGGATCAGCATCATGCCTGCAACAAAGGTTACTCCTAGCAGCTTGGATGCGATTGGATGAAGGTGGAACAGTTTCATGGTTAGATTGGAAATGGGGTAGGATTTGATTGATCTTGCTTCGTGTCGGATTATTGAGCGGGTGCGGCGAGAGCCTCGAGACGTTCCAGCAAGGTTCGGCCCATGTCCGCCTCCTTGAAGCGCCGTGCTTCGAACCGCGCCTGGGCGTCCGCCTTCTGCTCGTTGCTGAAAGTGCGATTGATCGATTTTTCTTCGGGATCTTCGCTTTCCGGGAGGTCCCAATCATCGGTGCGGAAGTTCGGATACGGCATGTCCTGATCGCCACCCAATTTGAGGTTGCCCATGGGGCTGGTCGCCCAGCCGTAGCGGAGTGCGACGGGGTTCGACACCATCGGACTCCAGACGCGGATCGTCTGCCAGCCTTTGGTCCAGGTTTCGTCTTTCCCCCACGGTTCGTAGCGGGCGTGTGCCATGTAGAATTTGCCGTCCTCACCGGCCACCGAAAAGCCTTCGAGAATGTCGTTTCCATCGTCCGCCTGCGGGCGTTCCTTGTCGGGGAAGCGGACGATCATCATGTCGCCCTTGGTTTCCACTTTGGGAATGGTCGGAGTTCTCCAATAGGCATTCGGCGCTTTGTAGATATGACTCAGGGCCCATTGGGCGGCGCGGCGGCCATGCTCGCGCTTCTTGCCCGGATGCAGACCGGGAACCTGGATGTCGTCGCCAGAGATATATTCAGTATTTTCCGGATCGCCGACATCAGCCAGACCAAGGCGTTGCGATTCCCGAATGTAGGGGCCGGTTGCGATGGACTCTAGCTCGAAATTATCCTCGTTCTGCGGCTTGCCTCCGGCACAGAAGCCGATGATGCCAACCGGTAGGCCGGGATCTTCAAAATCCTCGCGCCAACCCTCGACCATCAGTTTTGTTAGAACCCGGTAACGCTTGGGCCGGCAATTGTCGCCAAGGGTGTTGTTGTAACCCTGGTGAAAGAGCACGCCCTTGATGTTGTAGCCTTTAAACACTCCAAAATATCCGTTATGCACGCTGCCCATGTCGCTTGGGCTTTTGCCGGGAACGTTCCATGAGGTGAGAGCTTTTGGATCCGGCCGGGGCGGCTCTGGTTGTCCCTTCGACTTGGCCCGCCCTTTCTGCCGACCCCAGATCTCATCCGCCACGGCTTCGGGATCGAACTCCGCCATTCTCTTTTTGACGTGGTCGGCGTAGCGCTTCGCCAACGGATGCTCGTCGAATTTGTGGACGGGCACCATGCTCTCGATCGAGGCTCCCCCACGGGCATTCTTGATCACACCGATAGGGATTTGCAGTGCGCGTTGGACATCAGCACCAAACGTGAAACCGATGCCGGAGAAGCCTTTGGCCGTTTCCGGCGAGGAGACATCCCAACTGCCCGAAACCGTATCGATGCCCTCGGGGCGGATGTCGTCTTGAAGTGAGGCCTGCTCGTTCCCCTGGATGGAAAAGAATCGTAGCATTGGCATGTTCGCCTGAGGAAGCAGATCCTTGGCGTCGGTTTTTTCGGTCGGAAAGGCCATGTTGCTCTGGCCGGACATCACCCAGACATCGCCGAGGAGAATGTTGTCGAGGGTGATGGTTTCCCCGCCAGTGGCAGCGGCGAGGGTGATCGGTTCGGTGCTGGCTTCGCGCGCCGGGAAGCTGACTTCCCATTTCCCGAGCCCTTTGTATGCCTCTGCGTAGCCGAACACATCAACCGGGGCCGCGGCGGCGGTGGTGGCCTCGGCGGATTCCTTGCCAAGCGTCACCGTGACTTTGGATCCGGGCTTCGCCCAGCCCCAGACCTTGATCGGCTTGTCGCGCTGCAGGACCATGTTGCTGCCGAAGATGTTGTGAAGCTTGAAAGCCTGCGACTGGCGATCCGATTGGGCGGTGGATAGCGGGGCGAGAAGCGCCATGGCGAGGATGGCGGCGATGGAGTGGATGGTGGTTCTCATGAGATTGGAATGGGGAATAGGAGTGAACATCGAACATCGAACGCCCAACATCGAACATCGAAGTGGGGGGAGATCAGTGGCTAGTCGTTTTCTGGAGCGATGTTCAATGTTCAATGTTCAATGTTCGATGTTCGATGTTCGATGTTCGATGTTCGACGGGTCCACCCTCAATTTGTCGGCGTAAGGGTGAACTGACCCAGCGTCACCCTGGCAGGCCCGTGGAATTTGAGGACGTTTTTACCTGTTCTCAGCTCGATCACCACCGGTGCGGTCTTGTCCCACATGCCGATCGTGTAGGGCAGCGCCATTTCAACAGGAGTTCCGCCATTCGCGGATGCGAACAGGCGTTGGTCCCATTTGGGGGTCACGACGCTGGCGACGAGTTGATACTTGCCGGCCTTTGGGGCATCGAAGGTGTATTCAAACGTGTCACCTTCCTTGCTGTAGCGGGAGAGATGCAAGACGGTGTTGCCCGCCTTGTCCTTGAGAAAGACAATCAGATCCGCTTGCCCTCCGCGATAGAGGCTTCTTTTGCTCTCGGTCGGGCTGCTGCAGGCGGCCGATGGAATGGTGATGACGCCTTTGTCGTCGATGGTGACCTTTCCGGTGGCCGTCGGTTCCGTCGCCGCGACGGGAGCAGTGCCGGAAGATGCGCTATTTGCCGACTTCATCCCAGCGTTGATGCGCCATTGTTCATGCAGCGCCAGCTCGTTCCAGAAGATCGGTTTCTCGACCTCGCCCGGTTTTTTGGGTGCCGGGCCCCTGCTTTTGCCGCTCCAGGTAATGAGGCCCGGCTTCGGGTTTTCACCGACCATCTGACCGATCCATTGCGCCCGCTTCACCCTCATGAATGCGGTTGCATCTTCCCGTGCCTGGCTGCTGGCATGGAAATTGACATCCGCACCGTATGATCTGGTTCTTGAATCGTTCATGGCCGCATAAAAACCACGACCACCCGGACGCCAATCGTGACCCGGTTTGGATTCACCGCCGAGTCGGGTGGCCCAGCCGGCAGGATGCCAGTGGGCGAGCGTCGCGTGGCCTGGTTCCTTGCGGGCGGCGGTGGGTACGCCGAACGCCTGCAAGGTGAAGCGCCCGAAAAACGCGCGCCGTCCGCAGATCCCGCCGTTGGCGAGGATGTTCTGCATGAAAGCGAGTTCCGGGCGGTCGTTGGGCACGTCGGCACTGCCATAGCGGATTTCCTTATCGACCACATCGACATAGATGGAGGTATCCCCATTGTCCGGAATGCAATCCGGCCGCAGGTTGCGGAGCATCTCACGCCCCCACGCAAGAACCTCGTCGGGATCGTTCGCATTCACGGCCATGGCCATGTTCCAGACGCTGAGATCCTTGAATCCTGGGTCGAGCTCTCCATCCTGACACCACTTTTCGTAGCTCAGATATCTCTTCACCGGATCAATGATGTTGGCGGAGCCGCCACCAGCAGACGCATCGTCGCCTTCCCTGCTATCACCTCCCGTGGTCGCTTGCTTTTCAATTGGCACGGCGTGCGCGAGGCTCACGGCCAAGGCGAGTCTTTGGAAAACTCCATCCTTCGCCTTGGGGCTGGCTTTCTGAATGTCGGTGTAAATCTTCATCGCCTCGCCGAATTTTCCACCGGTGGGACCATCGGCAACCAGCATCTGGATCATCAGGTCCTTGTTTGCGAGGAGCTGTTCGATCAGGTTCTTATTCTCGTGACTTTTCGCGGCGAATTCCGCGAGGTCGCGCGGGTTTGCGGTTGCGATGACCATGGCCTGCGCCAGTTTGCCATCCAAAGCGTTGCTGCCCAGAATTCCATCCATTCCCAGCGCATCCATCGCCTTCCATGTGGTTGCCATGGCGTTTTCATGAGCCTGCTGGGCTGCATCGGCTGCTTTGATGGCCACAGGGAGTTCGGCCTTGGCTTTCTCGACGTCAGCCTTGGCCTTCGCGATGCCGGCATTGAGCTTCTCGATTTCCTTCTGGCGGCTTGCGAGGAACTTCTCCGCATTCTCCAGTTCTTTTGCCTTCTCCGGGTTTTCCTCTCCTCTTGCCCTGGCCCGCGCCAATTCCTCCTGCGCGTCCTCAAGCGTCTTGGGGCCGTATTTCAAATTTAATTCCATCTGCCTGAGCTTGCCCTCTGCGGCCTGCAAGGTCGCGACGGCTTTCTCGGTGGCAGCGGCCACCTTGGCTGGTGCCTCTTCCGCTTTGACCGCCGCAAGCCATGCGGCCACTTTCGCCTCGTCCTGCTTGGGCAGGGCCGCCTTGATTTCCTTGGTCAGACCATTCAGGCGATTGGCATACTCCTCCTGCATCTTCCGGGCTTCCTCGGGCACGGTCTCGTTGCCAAAAGCGTTGGCCGCCTCCGCTTGAATGCCGAACAAGCCGGCCGCCTTGGCCGCAGGATGGTTCACCACTGCAGCATCCAGTTGAGCTTCGGTGAATTTTCCATCCGCCTTGCCGAAGACGAAGGCATCGATCCGGGTGCCAGCGGTGCGGGTGGCGATCTTGAACGTCTCGCTGCCCGGCGCCTTGACTTCAAAGGTGAGGCCGCCGGTCTTCTTGTTGGCGAATTTCTCGGAAAGGTTCACCCAGACATACCCGCCCATGGGATCCGGGGCGCTCTTCATCTCCATCCATTGCGGCGCATCACCAAAGGAATTGCCGAAACAAAAGGATCCGGGAATCCAGCGGACATACAGGTCGTAGCTGCCGGCTTGTGAAAAGGCGACACGGTAGGTAGCGATGCGCTCGATCGCGCCTTCCTCCGGGGCTTTGTAATGCGTCGACGTGGAGCTGATGGCGGCAAGGCCGAGCGCGTTGAAGTCGACCTCGAAGGTGTTCCAACTGTGGCTGGTTTGTGCGGCGGCAGTCGAGGCGATCCCCGGGAGGGCAATGCCGCAAATGCATGCGGCGAGGTGGTGTTGGTATTTCATGGTGTGGGTGTTTGGATCTTTGTGGCTGCGACTGGATGGCCGGTTTTGGCAGTCCGCGCTCATGCGCATTGCGGCTCTACACGGGCTCTTTGCGTATTCTCTCTCGCAAAATTGAAAATCTGTCCGAGCAAGTGTCTCACGAAAAGTGACAGTTTGGGTTGAATGGGTTACGTCGTTTCAATCCATGCGAAATTGAGGGGCGCCGTCCCTCCAGACGACGCCCCCCGTTCTCCTTTTTCCGGGGGAAACCCAATTACCCCGGAAATCTTTCTCGCGCGGATCCTTTGGAGTTCCGGCCACGGGATGATCAGCGTCACTCATCCGCCTTGGCCCAAGCTACGGTGGAACAAGCAGAGCGCCGATACCATTTCATCCACGGCGGCGGCGGAGCAATGCGAGCAGGCCGAGGCCGCCGAGGAGGGCGGCGCGGGGCTCGGGGATCACCGTCAACACGCCGGTGAACTGTGAGAACTCATATTCCATGCCATTTTCCGTGATGCTCCAGATACCGGACGACGTCTCGCTGAAGGCCCCCAACGTGCTGTTGACGTCAAAAGTGCTGCCGTATGTTTCGTTCAAGCTGCCGACATCGACGATGTTCCAAAAATCGCCCGCCGTGGTGCTTGCACCGGTCAGATCGAAGACGAACATGCCGTCGAGGTTGATCGTGCCGGTGCCGAGGATGGCGTTGTTCGCGGCGTGGTCGCCAATGCGAAAACGCGTCTCGGACGTGTCGGCGAAGGTGAGTGTGCCGGCGCTCACGGTGGTGTTGCCGGTGTAGGTGTTCTGTCCGGCGAGAATCCAAGTGCCGGCGTTGAGTTTGAAGATATTAAGCACGCTCGGATCGGTGCCGTCGCCCGGGCCATCGCCGATGTTTCCGGCGAAGGTGTTGGCCTGGTTGCCGGAGCCGCTGAACCTGAGATTTGCTTCTGTTCCAGTGTGGCTGTTGATGAGGCTGGTATTGATGACCAACGCGTGGTTCGCGTTGGTGCTTCTGATTTCAAAGGCGGCATTCGGTCGGGGTGTCGTCGTGGGTGCCGATCCCAGAATTTCAAACTCGCGGGTGTTGAAGACGAGATCCGCAGTTGCCCCGGAACCGAACTCAAAGACATGCTGCCGGTCTTGGTTATTGAGGAAATTTGTTAGACCAAAGCGGACTCTACCGTCATCCCCCAGGCTGTTGACTATGGTTGTCGCGTTTCTTGGCATGTCGTAATCGAGGTTCCCGGTGAAGGTGTTGTTTGTGTTGAGCAGATCGATTCGCTGGTTGCCCAAGCCATATTGTTGATGAGTGAGCGTGCCACTGCCGGATAACACACCGTTGATGGCGAAATTGCTATTGTTCGTTCCGGCTCTGAACTCACTTCCAGCGTTGATATGGACTCCGCCGCTAGTGGTTGTGCCGCCCGCAAAGCACGCAAAGGAGGTGCCGGTGACGGTGATGTCGTTGTTATTCAGGCCTGCGGTGGTCGTTCTGGTAGTATTGTCGCCTAAACTCCCATTGCTGAGGAAGATGCCTCCGGTAAATGTATTGGCGCCAAGCAAGGCGACTCCGCCTGTGGCGGCTCCACCTGTAATTTCCATCCCGTCGTTGCCGGCGATTACGCTGTCGATCCTCAGCGTGCGTCCGGTCGACACCGAAAGAAGCGGGGTGCCGGTCGTGACGTCCAAGGTGAGGATTTGCCCATCAGGTGAGGTTCTGGTTGCGGTTCAGGGTGAGGTTGCCGAGGGTGACGTTGGTATCGAGGGTGACGGTCTGTGCGGCGGTTGCCGACTGGGTGAAGAATGCGGTCGCATCCGTGCCACCGGCCACAATACCTTCTTGCCAGTTGCCTGTTTCGCTCCAGGTGAGGGGGCCGGCCGGGTCACCTTGGGTGGTGCCTGATTGGGTCCATGTGCCATCGGTCTGCGCGGCAGCGGATGAGATGGCAATGATAGATGCCCCGAGGGCGTCGAGATAATGGTGGAGGGTGGGTTTGGATTTCATGGTGGAAGAAGTCTGAAGGTCTTAAAGTCGAAGGTCTGAACGTCGTAAGGCGTCTGTTTTTTCAAATGAGCGGACGGGGTTTGGTGGCTGGATCCTTACCGCCACCCCCTAGCTGGATTGAAGCCAGGGGGTGGGGCAAAAAGAGCCTGCATCAGGGGTTCTCGGCCTTGAGGCGGCCGAAGAGCTTGCCGGCGTCGGCTTTGCCCACCGGGATGGTGGCGGTGACGTTGAGCGGGCCGGTGCCGCTGATGGTGAAGACCACGTCATCGACCGTGCCGGAGGCATCGGGCACCGCGACAGTGGTCCAGGAATCGCCGATGCCGAGGTCGCTGCTGTGTTCGATGGCGAGGGTGGCGCCGCCGCGGGCGGTGTCGTCGAGCATCTGGAAGTTGAGCACCAGGCCGCCGGCGGATTCGGTGACGGTGGGCAGCTTGTCGAGAGCGCTGACGTCTGGATCGGCTGCTCCGAGCAGGAAGGCGAGACCGTTGGAGACGCCGTCGCCGTTTTCATCGCCATCGAAAGTTACGCCGGAGCCGGCCCACAATTCGAAGGGAGTGCCGCTTGGTGCCCCGACGGTGAGGATGATGTTGTTGCCGCTGGTCCCGAGGGTGGCTTCGGTTTCTCCAATGGTTCCCAGCAGATCGTCCCCGTCAAGGGAACCCGAAATGCCGCCGCTGGTGATCAGGGTGTAAACACCCTCCTCAAGGCCGCCGACGTGGGTGAAATCGAAATCGCCGAAGCCCAGCACGTCGGTGCCAATGTCGAGAGTGCCGCTGACGGCGATCTTGTCGCTGGCGGCAATGGAACCGAGTTCGTGGAAGAGCTTGCCCGCACCACCGGCCATGGCGGAGATGTTGAGATCGCCGCCGATGGACAAGGTGCCGACCGAGGCGCCGGGTGCGAGGTTGGCTCCCGCGGCGACGGTGACCGAGCCGCCCAAGGTGCCGGATCCGCCGAGAGTGCTGGTGCTATTGACCGCAACCGCACCTGTGGCCAGCGACTGGTCACCGTTGATGATCAGGGTGCCCGCACTGACGGTGGTGGTGCCGGTATAGGTGTTGTCGCCGCTGAAAATCCAAGTGCCGCCATTGAGTTTGAAGATATTGAGCACGTCCGGATCGGTGCCGTTGCCCGGGCCCTCGCTGATGATTCCGGCGAAGGTATTGGCCTGGTTGCCGGAGCCGCTGAACCTGAGGTTTGTTTCGGTTCCGGTGTGGCTATTGATCAGATCGGTATTGATGATCAGCGCATGGTTCGCGTTGTTACTTCTGATCTCGAAGGCGGCATTGGGACGGGGCGTAGTCGTAGGCGCTGATCCCAGAATTTCAAACTGGCGCTGATCGAAGACGAGATCCTCATCACCCCCGGAACCGAATTCAAAGACATGCTGCCGGTCTTGGTTATTGAGGAAATTTGTGAGACCAAAGCGAACTCTACCGTCATCCCCCAGGCTGTTGACTATGGTTGTCGCGTTTCTTGGCATGTCGTAATCGAGGTTCCCGGTGAAGGTGTTGTTCGTGTTGAGCAGATCGATTCGCTGGTTGCCCAAGCCATATTGTTGATGAGTGAGCGTGCCACTGCCTGTCAGCGCGCCAGTGATGGCGAAGTTGCTGTTGTTGGTTCCGGCTCTGAACTGGCTGCCTGCGGGGATCTCCACTCCGCCAGTGATTTGGGTGCCGCCCGCAAAGCACGCATAGGAGGTGCCAGCAACGGTGATATGGTTGTCATTCAGGCCTGATTGGGTCGTTCTGCCATTATTTTCACCCAGGCTACCATTGTTGAGAAAGATGCCGCCAGTGAAGGTATTGGTACCGGCCAAGGCAACTCCGCCTGAGGCAGCGCCGCCAGTAACTTCCAGCCCATCGTTGCCTGCGACTGGACTGTTGATACTGAGGATGCGTCCGGCCGATAACGAAAGGAGCGGCGTGCCCGTGGTGACGTCAAGGGTGAGAGTCTTCGGATCCTCGATGTCGGGGACAATGGTGAGGTTCTGGTTGCGGTTCAGGGTGAGGTTGCCGAGGGTGACGTCGGTATCGAGGGTGACGGTCTGTGCGGCGGACGGATTGACGGTGAAGAACGCGGTCGCATCCGTGCCACCGGCGACGATTTCATCTTGCCAGTTGGTTGTTTCGCTCCAGGTGAGTGGGCCGGCCGGATCACCCTGGGTGGTGGCTGTTTGGGTCCAGGTGCCATCGGCAGCTTGCGCGGAGGAAATCGCCAGCAGCGAGCTGCCGGCGAGGACGAGGAAGTGGCGGAGTGCGGTCTTGGGCTTCATGGGATGGTCTGTTTTTGGGGTTTCGGATGATCGATTGAATGGATCAACTTGATGGGATTTTGGGCCGCGCTCACTGGCCGGATGGAGGACAGAGAAGGGCAGCAGGTGAGTAAGAATCATGGCAGTTGCCCGGCACGAAGGAAAATGTGTCCGAGCAAGTGTATCACCAAAAGTGACAGTTTTGGTGACCGAAGGGCGGAGCGTGTGCATGCGCGTCTGATTCATGGAATCGACGGCGCTACGGAGTGGCTGCCTACGGGCGGCCATGAATCGCAGAGGGCGTTTTCAACGCCCGGCGCGCGGCCAAAAAGCCGCTTTTGCGATTCATGGCGGCTTTCAAGCCGCCACTCCGTCCACGCGACTCTATCCCTATTCCAGCCAGTCGGTGAATTCGTCAATCGACCGAAAGGCTGGTGTGTCCGAGGCTGGATCCATATATAGAAAGACGAAGGCGCGCTTGGCGTCGAAGTAGGGCCAGAGGCTCGCGGCGAAGACTTTGGGTTTGCCCTCCTTGGCCTGATAGAAACGCACCTGATAATTGGCGAGGTCGTTTTTCCGCTGCGGACGGAAGATGGTGCGGCTGCCGGGTTGGAAGGTGAGTTTTTCGCCCCCGAGGTCGGCGGCGAGGATTTCCCGGGCGAAATTCAGGATCATGATCTGGCCGGGGCGGAACGCCGGATCGTCGGCGCGCACCACGATGGGGCGGAGCGTCTGGTCCTTGTCGGGCAGAAGAATCACCAGGAAGCGCTTGCCGGTTTCGGGGAGCTTGACGGTTGCGAGGCTGCGAAAGGGGGTCTCCTTGGCACTTCCCAGGGCGAGGGTCTTTACCGGGACTGGCGCGGCGACCGGATCGGAAAATCCGTTGTCGGGAATCGCAAAGGGAGCGGTTTTGTATTCTCCCGCGGCAAGGAGGTATTCGCTGCCGCCATTTGCCAATCCGAACGAGCTGAAGCGGATCAGCGTGTCCTTGGATGAGGACTCTTCCTGGGCGGCGGCGAAAGGGGTGAGACAGGCGATGCAAGCGGCAAACAAGCGGATCATTGGAAGATCATGGTTCGGATTGGGTGAGCCAGCGGAAGGCGATGACCGTGAATTTCCTGCCAAAACGCTTGTTGGCCTCGCTGGTGAGGCTGACGGGCAGGGTGTGGCGTCCGTCGGCGGCGTCGATGTAATCGGCGTTGCGTTGGATCACGGCCTCGCAGCGGGCACTGGCAAGCAGTTCTCCAGATGGGCTCCGTGACTCGCCATAAGCCCGGATGGTAAAGGTGTCTGAGCGCGGCGCAAACCTGGTTCCCAAGGTGGTGAGGACATCCCCTTGTTTCACATGGCCCGGGACATGGGTCATTTGCGAGCCGGCATCCGCCTTCGGAAAGGCGGCTTCGCTTGTTCCACCGCTGGAGTTGCGGGCTCCGGATTCCAGTTTCTTGTTGATGCTGCGATCCAAGGCGGCCTGCAAGGCACCGCGGGAGGCGAGCTCCGGGTCGCTCACGAGACGTCGGTTCACGAAATCCGCCAGGGAAAGGAACGGTCCGCGTTTCCTCACCTCCTCGACCATCGCGTCGGCAAGTTCCTGGAGTTCCTCATCGTCCGGATCCCGGTATCCCGTCCATTGATTCCCGGATGACGGGTCGGTGAGGTCGTCGGATTCGACGGCGGAGCCTTTGGCAACAAGCAGGCCGGCAAATGGGTTTTTGGCAGTTTCCCAACGGCTGGTGGTGCCGTCGCCGGGCTCGACGGGTACTTTGAGGCCATGGGTGGAACGGAACATCGCCAGCCAGGCGGCGGGATCGGTGGAGTTGATATTGAAGGCCCCGTGGATCCGCAGCAGAGAAGCCACCTTGAGGTGGGCATCGACCTTCGGGCCAGCTCTGTCGAACAGGTCCGCAACATCGGTTTCCGGGTCGTTGCCGGCATAGAGATAGTGGCGGTTCGGGAGGGGAACCGGCTGGTTGTTCAATCCGACGAAGCGCTCGAACAGACTGCGCGCCGTCCCGGCCTGGCCCGCGCCATGGTGCGGAGCGGTGCGGTCGGCCAGCGAGGAGACGAACCATTGGTCCCAGAGGGCGTCATTGGCGAGCCATGCATGATCGACTGCGGGCGCGCCGTTGAAGGTGCCTGTGGTTTGGTCCGCTGCGATGCAGGGAGGCGCGAACGAGTTGCCGATGGCGTGCGTGATGCTCGGTTGGAGGATGCGGTCGAAAAAGGTGGTGCCGTTGTAGATCCAGGCCTCGACGCCATTGGCCAGCGCATGTTGGAAGCTGCCGAGGGAGATCGGCGGCTCCCGCGGCACGGAATGGGTGACCAGATAGGATTGGCCGGGAGAAGCCTTGTAGGACGCGCCGAAGAAGCCCTTGCCCCCGTCGTAGTCGATTCCCCGGTCGAGGCCTCCGCTGAGAGGCTGCATGAGTGGTTCAAAGGGCAGGGAAAGAAGGGTGTTGAGATCGGTCGCCTGATGATCGTAGGCCATCGCGGCGGGATTGAGCCGCGCCAGATAACGGGAATTCATCGAGCCCTCACGCTCGGTTCGCGCGAAATAGGAGAAGAGCGCGAGCGGCTGGGGGGTGGTGAGGTTGGCCGCGGAGCCGAAATTCTTGGATGGCACATTGGCGAACATCCCGGGCGGAAAGTCGGTGGCGGTCAGTGTGCCTCCGGGATTCAACTGCTTGTTGCCCCGATCGATCATCAATCCACCATTCCACTGGCTGCCGGCATTGACGCCGGCGTCCCCCACATAGGTGAGGAACTCGACCACGGCAAAACCCGTGGCCTGGCGGTCCTGGGTCGGAGACATGGAGATGCTGACCGGGCTGGAACCGTCCGCCTGAATGCCGGTGTCAATCCAATACCCGCCGGTGCTCGACCAGCCCAGCTTGGCGTCGATCTGACGACCCGCCACCGCCTTGAAATCCATTGGAGTGGTGGCTTCGCGTCCGCGACTGAAGATCAGCACCTCGCCAGGGCGCATCACGAGCGGGGAACTCTGTGCGATGTTCAGGCCGACGTATGCACCGCCGGTTCCGGTGAGTTTGCTGAATTTGACGGTTTTGTTCACGCCACCGGCTCCGATGGTGAAATCATACGGAATGCCCCAGCATCGAATCGCCAAGTGACCACCGGGGTTCATCACGAGGTTCACGTCAAAGGGATTCCAGAGCCAGGCGATGGGCTCGACGACGATGCAAATCCTGTATTTCCCACCAGCCGTATCTTGTCTGGCGTAGGCAGACAGATACCAGGCGCAGCGGATGAGCATGGGCCGCAGATAGGCGAAAAACGGATCGGCGGCGGCCTCATCCTTGCCCGCCTTGCCGACCAGGCAGGGAACATTTGGATTGAGCCTTCCGCCGTCGGGGTGGGTATAGCGCGAGGCGTCATATGTGAGGCGCGTGCTGATCTCGTGGAAGTTCCGCAACTCGCTGAAATTGATTCCGCGGCGGCCGCCATGCTGATAGAGAGCCGAGGTGGTCTTGCCCGAGTCGGGGTTGTCGAAATGGAGGCTCAGGTCCTTGCGGAAGCCGCCATTGCGGACATCGGTGAGGAGTCCTTCGGACCACACGGTGGATGAGGTGGTATCATCCGCGAGTGCGGTCTGGCTGCCGGGGAGCAGGTCGGTGGTCATTCCTGACGCAAGCCGATCGAGCAGCGCTTCGTCGCGCGGCACCGCCTGGAGTCCCGCCAGCAGGTTGTGACCGGCGGGTGGCGTTTGATAGCGGGTGAGATGGTCGGCCAGGTCTTCGCTGTTCGCCGAGGACAATGACGGACCGAGCCGCGCCTTGCTGTTTTCATCGGCCACCGCGTAGGCAAAGCCGCCATTCGGCAGGTCGATCCTGGGGGCTGCCACCAGGTCGGCTCCGTTGCCGCGCATCAGTGAAACGAGGTTCGACGCCTCGGATGGGAAAGAAGGGCTGCCGAGGTTCTGTGGCGGGCCCGAGACCAGCCAGCGGCGGAATTGCGGCTCGGGGCGATTCGTGACATTCGCCGGCCAACTCTCCCAAGTGCCCACCCATTTCTGGCGGCCCCCGCTGAGTTCTTGATCCGCCAAATCGGCCGGGGCGTTGATCCGCTGGTCGGGGCCGAGTTCGGCCTGCAATTGCCCGATCGCCAACATCAATGCCAGCCGCGTATTGGCGCGAGCCTCGGCCGCCGCTTGTCCCTGGGAGGCGGTCCGCAGGGATATCGCTGAGAGCGAGAGCAACCCAACCGCAATCACTGAGAGAAGCACCATCATGGAGATGGTGACCACCAGCGAGAATCCTGCCTGATTGGCTGGAGATTGCTTTTCAAGGTTGGAGCGCATGAGGGCTGGAAATTGGGTTTATAGAACGACAGAGAAGACAGGAGCGCAGTTAATGTCCGAGCAGTAAGGGCGAAGTTGCCCGATCCAAAGAAAAATTTACTTTGCGAAGTGTATCTCGAAAAGTGACAGTTTTGACAGCTGGAGTGTCGGCAAACCCACATGCGCGACACGTCAAGGAATCGACAGTCCGTAGAGCGGCAATCTCCGGTCGGCCATCAATCGCAGAGAACCTTGCCAAGGCCCGGGAAGCGGCTTTGCACCTCCATCCCGTCCACGCCACTTGTTCTATCTGACATTCATTCGACACACATGTGAAACGGAAGGGGGCGGCGTGGCGAACATCACGGATTCATTTGCGGAAATCGAACGAACGGGAATCATCAAGCATGATGCGAACGACCACTCAATCCGACGCGTGAACGCGGACAAACAGGCGACCGTTGACCGCCGGGGCGGTGAGCGTGGCGAGGATTTGTTCTTTATCCGCCGTGCGGGCTGCCAGCTCGGTGGTCGCGGCCGATCTCACGATCGAGGAAAAGGAGGCAAGGTCGGCGATCAACCCGGTGGTGGTGCGGGAAGTCGCCACATAACTGTCGGCAAGATCGGCCTGGGCCACATCGGTGGCGCTCAGGCATTCGCCGGGCCGTTCGGAGAGCCATCCGGCCAAGACCCGGCGAATTGGTGGCCCATTGAGCCGAACGGGCTCTGACCCTTGGCGAGGGTATTCACAAGGGCTTCAAGAACCGGGACGACCGTGACATCGCTAGTCTTGAGAAAATATTCGCTGAAAAGAATCAACTGATGGCCTCGCTTCCACGGGATTTTGGATTCGGTTTCGATCACATGATAGGTTTTCATTATCAGGCGTTACTAGATCCATTCTTCGCCCGCCGGTGAAAGAAAGACCTTTCAACAACTGTCTTTCGGGAGGTGGCTGTTTTATTGCGAAAACGGCTTCGCGCTCTCCGGAGCCCATTGGGCTTTTCTGCGCTCTGTGGTGATTTTCCATGCCTCTTTCCGGCTTTCGTTCAGCGCTTCGGAGAGGCGGTCCAGGGGCCAGTTGGGATCGGTGCGGTGGGATGCGGCGAAGATTTTCTCCGCCCGCTCGACGAGGTCCGGGCGGGATTCGGCGAGGTCGTTGGATTCGCCGGCATCCGTTTCGAGATCGTAGATTTCGATGGGTTTGTCGGTGCCGTTGCGGACGGCCTTCCATTTCCCGAAGCGGGCGGCCTGGATCGGTTGGCCGGACTCGTGGAGTTCCCAATAGAATGAGTCGCGCTGTGGTGCATTGCCGCCCTTGAGGTAGGAGAGCAGGGAGAGGCCGTCGGTTTCATATCCCTGCGGTGGCTTGGCCCCGCTCATCTCAACGAAGGTGGGCATCAGGTCCCAGAAGGCCCAAGGTTGGTCATCGATGCGGCCTGCCGGCACGGTGCCGGGCCACCAGGCGATGGCGGCCTGGCGCAGCGCGCCTTCGTAGAGGCCGCGCTTGTATCCACGCAGTCCGTTGGACGCCTGATTGAAGCGCTTGCCAATAGCCGAGTTGGGAGGAAACGAGGAGCCGTTGTCGCCGGAGAAGATCACGCATGTGTTGCGGTCGATTCCAAGTTCACGGAGGGTGTCTAACAACTCGCCCACGTCGGAATCGACGCGGGTGACCTGGGCGGCGTAGGCTTTTTCCAGGTCGCTCCACGGGTTGTCCTTGTAGAGGCCAAAGTCGTCGATCTCGTGACGCGCGTGCGGCAGGGTGATGGCGTAGAAGAGGAAGAAGGGTTTTTCCGCGTTGGTCTTGAGCCAGCGGATCATGTCGTTCTGGATCAATTCCTGAGCGTAGGTTTCGCCCACGCCCTGTCCGTCATTGCCCGGCAGAATGAAGGGTTGGTCGTTGTTGTGGAGGTAGGTTGGGAAATAGGAATGCGCAAGGCGCTGGCAGTTGTAGCCGAAGAAGTGATCGACGCCCTGCTTGCCCGGGGCACCGGTGGAATCAAAAAAGCCCATGCCCCATTTGCCGAAGGTGGCGGTGGCGTAGCCGGTGGCTTTGGCGACTTCGGCGATGGTGACGGTTTCGGCCGGCAGCGGCAGTTGGCCCTCGGGAGCGACTTCCCAGTTTCCCCGGATCGGGCAGTGGCCGCTGTGGAGTCCGGTGAAGAACGAGGCGCGGCTGGGCGCGCAGACGCTGGTGCCGCAGTAGGCCTGCAGGTAGCGCGTGCCCCCGGCGGCCATTTGATCGAGACGCGGGGTCTGGATCAATTCCTGCCCGTAGCAGCCGAGGTCGCCTTGGGCGATGTCGTCACTGAGGATGAAGATGTAGTTCGGCGGGCGCTCCGCCGCGATGGCGAGGGGAGCCGATAACAGCCAGACAAGGATGAGGGCACGGAGCAGAGGGTTCATGGCAGGTAATCGTGGATCGTGTGCATGCGCAGGCGCTCGTTGTGGGTGTCGTGATACCACCAGGGCAAAACCAGCGGGTTGAGACTGATTGGAACCGGCGATGTTTTTCGTTCTCATGGTTTGCGCGGCTTGAAGGCTGGCAGGAACAGAAGCCACCTACACCCCTTCCATCCCGCTGTCGAAAGGGAAACCGCTTGCCAACTGTCTCTCCTAAAGGGACAGTCGCGCTCATGGAGCCTTTCAAACCGCTTTCCGTAGTCGACCAGTTGGTCGTGCATCTGCGTGGCGCCATAACGAGGGGAGAGATCGGTGATGTCATGCCGGGAATCAGGCGCCTGGCAAGCACCTTGGAGGTGAGTTCCAATACGGTCACAGTCGCGCTCGAGCGGCTCGAGCGCGAAGGTTTCCTGGATCCGCAGGGCCACGGGCGCCGAAGCCGGATCGTTCTGCCGGAGGATTTTGTCAGGCCGGCATTCCGGGTTACCCTGCTGCCTTACGAACACGCCGACGTGCAACTGGATTATGTGGTGGAAATTCAGCGCCGGTTGAAGGAGGAGGGACATGACGTCAATATCGCGGAAAAGAGCCTGGTGGATTTAGGGATGAAGGTAAGCCGGATCGCCCGGATGGTGGAACATACCGAAACCGACGCGTGGGTGGTCTTCTCGGCCCCCCAGGATATCCTGAATTGGTTCGTGGACCATTCCTTGCCGAGCTTCGCCCTGTTCGGGCGCTTCCAGAGGCTTCCGCTGGCGGCGATCGGCCTGAACAAGGTTCCCGCCTTCCGGGCCGCAGTCCGGCGACTGGCGGAGTTGGGGCACCGGCGGATTGTATTATTACAGCCCAAACACAACAGGGAACCAACCCCCGCGCGTCTCGTGCGCGAATCTCTGGAAGAAATGGAAGAAAACGGAATCAAGACCGGTCCATACAACATACCGGACTGGGAACAGAGCCCGGCAGGACTGCGGAGGTGCCTTGATTCCCTCTTCGCCGTGAGCGCGCCGACCGCCATCATCTTTGACCGGCCCAACGAGTTGATCGGTGCCCAGATCTATCTTGCTCATAAGAATATTCTGGCGCCGCGGGACATTTCACTGATCTGTGACGACGATCCGGCCTTTGAATGGTGCGAGCCATCCATCAGCTGTATCCGATGGCATAGCCGCTCGTGGGTTCGCCAGATCGTCCACTGGGTCGATAACGTCTCGAAAGGCAAAGACGACCGGCGTCAGATTTTCACCAAAGCGAAGCTTATTGAAAAGGGATCGGTCGGACCAGTGCCCGTAAGGAAATGATGTTCCTGAGTGGTGCCCGCAGTCAATCGACCCGTAGTGACGAATGACTTACCAGACACACTCGCTCACCGCCTTGTCCAACTTCGCCAGCGCCTGCGACACCGTCTCGCCCCGGTGCGCCAGATCCACCACCAACGGCTTGCGGGCCTTGGCGCGGATCTCCCGCTCTGTTGGAGACCGCCGTCGAAGGCATCGCCAGCAACCGCCACCATCCGCAACCCGGCATGAAGTGCTCGTGGTGCCAATACCGCAACGAGTGCATGGCGTGGCTGCCGAGGATGGCCGACATCGCCGACATCGCCGACATCGCCGGCTGCGCCTCCAGCGACACCACCCGCCACATCCTCAACGGCGTGTTATTCACGCCCGAGGACGGCGGACGCCTGGTCGCCACCGACGGTAAGCGTCTCGCCTGCTGTCCGGCCGCCGTGCCGTCGCAGACGTTCGGTTCTGCCTGTCGCCGCCTGCCACATCCTCGGTCACCCGGACTTCACCGTCGACCTGGCCACAATCATCTGGATCGACCACAAGGAGGAAGAAAAGCGCCGGGTCGCCATCAAGTGCGGACGGCACCAATTGGTGTCAAAACCGCTGGTCGGCAGTTACCCGAACTACAAGCAGGTGATCCCTGCACACGCTCAAGAACTCGCAGTTATCCCGCACGACCGCAAACCCGGGCTCCTCGCCTGGCTGCGCTCGCTCGGGAAAGATCAAGCCTCCGTCCGGCTCGACTGGCACAAGCGCGGCCAGCTCACCCTGAGCCACCGCGACGCCAACGGCCACTCCGCAACCATGCAGGTGCCCGTCGAAGTCCACGGCAGCCCGCCGGTGATTGCATTTAATGCCCGCTACCTGGCCGAGGCCCTCGAAATCGGCGGCACCCTCTGCCTGGGCGACGAACTGAGCCCCGGCATCTGCCGCCACCCCACCGGCCGCTTCTGCGTCATCATGCCGATGCGCGTGACGATCCCGGCGGGCATCAATACTCCGCCTACTCACCACCAGCAGGCCGCCGCTGCCTGAGGGGCAGAAATCGAGCACGCTGATAAATACACCCCACCCCCTGAATGGGGGCGGGGTGTTGTGTTTTTTAGCCCTCGATCGTCCCTGAAAAATCTTGGCACCTCAGTACACAGAACTAATCTGTGCATGGTTTTGTTACGAAGCCACCCGCAAACGCCAATGCCCTGCTTGCTGCTTAGGATGCACCATTACAGTCCCACCTTCATCCTTTTCCTGATCCATGGTTCGGGCAACGGCTGTTTCATTCACCTCCCGCCGGATCGGAATTTCCGAAAACATTAAACTGACACCACCCTTATATGAAATTACCGGAAGCAACCGGCTTGATCATGGAATCAGCCTCCCAAATGAATGTCATCTTCCAGCATGCTGTATTCGACGAGTTTTCAATCGTGCAAGCCATCGATGAAAAGCTTTACCTTTGCTGGTACAGGGGTTCGCGTGGGCAGGAATACATCCTAAATTTCAAAAAGGATACGGCGCTTCTCAAAAAGGAATCCTTATCCCGTTTCTCCAATCATTACGAGACCGGCGCCTATGAATTCGTGGTCGATGCGACCGGCTCCCAAGCGGAATCGTTTCTCGTAGTTGGGGAAAATCTGTATCTGATTTTGACCAATACCCAACGGACCATGGCCGAAATCGCCTCAAGCCCCCTCTGGCTCAAGGCGCAGACGGTATTTGTTGAAATGTGCGAACGGTTTCGCTGTGACCCAACAATCATTTCCGAAGACGATTTCAAGGAGGAGATTCCCCTGGGATGATGAGAGAGTCACCACCCCTGAAAAACCGATAATATAACAGCGGGACGACCGCGAGGGTCAGGAGCGTGGCAAACGCGAGTCCGAACATGATGACCACGGTCATGCTTTTGAAAAAGGGATCCAGCAGCAGCGGTGCCACCCCGAGAATCGTGGTCAGCGCGCCCAAGGCCACCGGCATCAGGCGGGAGCGGCACGATGTCAGGATGGCTTCCCGCAGCATCATCCCGGCACCCCGTTCCTGGTCGATCTGGTCCACGAGCACGATGGCGTTCTTGACCATCATCCCGATCAGGCTGAGGAAACCGAGAATGGCCATGAACTCAAACGGCGCTTGGAAAAGCAACAGCCCGACCGTGACACCCACCAAGGCAAGCGGGGCGGTCAACCAAATGACCGCCGCCTGCCGAACGGCATTGAACATCACGACCACCGCCAGGATCATCGCCGCGAATCCATATGGGGCGGATATCGCCAATCCCTCGTTGGACGAGCGCGCGGCTTCGTATTCCCCGTCCCAGAAAAGACGATAGCCGGGAGGCAATGGAATCGACTCGATGCGTGGCCGCAATCGCTCGAAAAGCGGAGCGGACAGCTCTCCCGCCGGCGGGTCGCATTGGGCCTTGATCGAGGGGAACCGGTTGACCCTGCGGATCAGGGTGTCTTCAAACGCGGTATCGACCCGGGTCACCACCTGCGCCAGAGGCACGGGGCGGGCCGCCCTCGCGCCGGAGACCGGCAGCGTTTCCAACGAGGACAATCCGGATCGCTCGTTTTCCGGCGGTCTGGCGATGATCGGAAGCATGCGGTCGCCATCGCGGAAAATCCCGATCGTGGTTCCTGAAAAGTGGTTTTGCAGCGCGGCGTTGATCTCGGTGGGTTCGAGACCGGCGCGCCTTGCAGCCAGCTCGTTGATGAGGGGCCGCATGACAGGCACCTGTTCCCGCCAGTCGTCCTTGATGCCTGCCGCCGCGCCGTCCTCGGTCATCACCCGCTTCGCCTGTGCCGCCAGATCCCGCAGGACCGTGCTCTCGGGACCGGAAAACATCGCCTCGATTTTGGATGGGAGCGGCTTGCCGAGCATGAACTTCCACGATTTGATGGACGCCTGGGGAAACTCCGCAGGCAAGTCCAACTGGATCGTTTCGATCAGTCCGGGGATTTTCCGGAAATCGTCCACATCCACCAGCAGCTGGCCATAGGCGGTATTGCGTGACTCGGGGGAATACGTCAGCATGAAACGCGGACCGCCACCACCGATGAACGTCGTCGCCCCCGTCACGCCCGGCATTTCCATGATATGTTTTTCCAGCAGGGCCATGTCTGAGGATGTCTTGGAAATGTCACTGCCTTGAGGCAGCCAGTAATCGATCACAAACTGCGGCCGCGCCGAGTCCGGCATGAACCCGGGCGGCACATGGCGGAAGCCGAAACCCGCGAGCAACAACATGCAAACCAGCAGGCAGATGCTGGTTTTTCCATGCTTGAGCATCCATTCGAGCAAGGCCGAGTAACCCCGATAGATGAACCCTTGGTAAAGCTCCCCGCCATCCCCGGCCGTTGAGGCCTTGAACAGGCGATGACATAACAAAGGAGTGACCGTCACGGCCAGCAGCCAACTCAGGAGCAGCGAATAGCCGATGACCCAGAACAGTGAACCGGCGTATTCCCCCATGCCGGTCGGCGAAAACCCGATCGCGCTGAATGCCAGGATGCCGACCACCGTTCCCCCAAGCAAGGGCCACATGGTGGAAGCCGTGACCTCCCTCGCCACATGCCGCGGATCCTCGCCTCTGCCGATGCGCAGCCTCATGGCGTCGGTCACCACGATCGCGTTGTCCACCAGCATGCCCAGCGCAATGATCAGCGCGCCGAGCGAGATGCGGTGCATGTCGATGCCGGCGAACAGCATGCAGATGAGTGTTCCCGCCACGATCAACAACAGGACAAAACCAATGATCAGCCCGCTTTTCAATCCCATGAAAACGAGCAACACACCCACAACGATGGCAATCGCACAGACCAGGTTCACCATGAAGTCGTTGACCGATTCCCGCACGGAATCCGCCTGATAGGAAACGTCATCCAACTGCATGCCGAGCGGGCGCATGGGTTCCAACTCCTGGAGCCGCTGGCGCACGGCATCGCCAAGTTCGACGATGTTGCCCCCGGTGATGTTGGATATGCCGATGCCCACGGCTTCGCGGCCGTTGTGGCGCATCATCACGCGCATCGGCTCCTTGTCTCCGAACGAAAACGTGGCCAGGTCCCCCAAAGTGATCATCCGGGCGCCGGCTTCCCCGGAACCGATCCGGATCTGCCGCAAGGCATCGAGGTCAGGTGCCGGGTCCGGCGGAGAAATGCGGATCCGCGCCCCGCCCACAGCGAAATCCCCCGCGCTGGTGATCAGGTTCTGCTGGCGGAGAGCTTCATGGATGCGATGGATCGGGATCCCCAGAGCGGCGGCTCGCGAATTGGAGATTTCCACAAACACCGCCTCCTCGGGAACGCCGAAAAGCGTCACCTTGGCGGTCCCATCCACCAACAGCAGATCCTTGCGCAGATCCTCGGCATATCTTCCAAGATCTGTTAGTGTGTAACCCTCCCCGGTCAGCGCGAGAAACAATCCATACACGTCACCGAAGTCATCGTTGACAAACGAAGGCCCCGCGCCCGCTGGCAGTTTTGCCTGGGCGTCGGCAACCTTGCGCCGCAGCTTGTCCCAGATCTGTTCAAGATCATCCTGCTTCGGGGCGAACTCCATGCGGATTTCCACCTGGATCTCGGATTCTCCCGGGCGGGAGATGGATTTGATTTCCTTGACCTCCTGAAGCTGCTGGATCGCCGCCTCGATGCGATCGGTCACCTCTTCGGCCACCTGCCCCGCAGTGGCCCCCGGGTAGGGAGTCACAATCACCGCCTGCCGGATCACGAATGCCGGATCCTCATAACGGCCGAGCCGCTCCATCGCCAGCCAGCCTCCCACGATCAGCAGGATGATGAGCAACCAGCTAACGGTTTCGCGGCGGATGCAAATCTCTGCGGGGTTCATTTCGGAATTTCGGTTTCAACGGGATGACATCGGCCTCACAGACATGCCGTCCGCCAGTTGGGAAACGCCGGCAACAACCACCTGATCCCCGGTTTTCAAGCCGCTCAGGATCTCGATGCCACCCTCCCGCAAGCCGCCGACACTCACGCTGCGTTTTCCGACACTGCCGGAATCCTCATCAAACACCCACACGTAGGGTTCCTCTGAGTCGCTGCCGACCACTGACAGCGGAGGAAGCAGAAACACATCATTTCCGTTCTCCGCATTGGCCTGCCGCCTGGCGACGAGCGTCGCGGACATTCCGGGGAGCACGATCATCTCCCCCGTATCGTCCAATGCCCAAGCCACCCGGAATGTCTGGGTCACGGGATCCGCCTGGGTGCCTACTTCGCGAAGCGTCACCGGCAGCTCCAGGTCGTCCATCGTCGGAAACCGGACTACGGCATTGATCGCTTCGTCATTGTTGCGCCGGGTGGCGATCACCAACCGCTCGGGAATATCTATGACGACATCCAGAGGTTGCAATGCCTGGAACTGCACGATCGGCTGCTTCGCCTGGATATTGGAAAACTGGCTGACGATGCGTTGCGACACCACGCCGCGGAATGGCGCGCGCAGAACCGTGTCCGCCAGGGCTTTTTCGGCCAGATCCAGCTCACTGCGTGCAGCTTGCAATTCCGCACGTCTGCGATCGAGTTCCGCTGCCGCCACCGCCCCGCGATTGGCGAGTTTCTCATAGCGATCGAACTCGGCCTGCGCCAGTTCGAAGGCCGCCCTCGCGGCATCGCGGCGTGATAGGAAATCCGGGCCATCCAGGCTGGCCAGCAATCCGCCCTCCTCAACAACCATGCCTTCGATCACCGGCAATTCCGTCACCCGCCCGGATACGTTGAATGCCAGATCGATGCTTTTTCTGGCGCGGATCACCGCAGGAAATGCGAGCGGCGAACCGTCTTTCAAGGGCTGGACCCGCAGGATTCTAACAGGTCGGGCGGCTTCTTGTGTTTGCGTTTCATCCGGCTTCTCGCATGAACTTGCCAGAAATGATCCGGTGGCAATCAGCAGGACAAGAATCCGCGATTGCAAGCGGGAGCGAATCGATAGCCGGATCATGGCAGACAGATGCTGGAGTGGGACCGGTTGAGACATTGCAGGGATCTGGAACCCGTCGAGAAACTCGAAACACGCGGACGTGACAAGGACCGGAGTGCCCAATTTGGGTCAACCATTCCAGCGACGGTGTAAAATAAGCAACCGGCTCATCGTGGCTGTCCCTATTCCGCTGATCCGACTACCGCCCATCGGTTCGCTGGATCGGCAGATTTAACCCAACTTGGGCACATCCGGGATTGCGTTTCAGCGCCAGTGGGTGACGTTCCACCACCACCGCATGACGCCACCCAGAATCAAACCGACATCGTTTCAACTCGAATCATACGGGCCGCGGCGGGGGGAGATTTCGCTACACATGTCGCACTTCTTCACAGGCTACCTGAAGGAGATTTACCATCATTTCGAAGGTGACCTCGCATTGGTGATCGTATTGGCGGAGATCGCCCATCACTCGACTGCGGCTTGGGTGGATCATCGGAGTCCAAGCCCGATCACGCCCCCTGCAAATGATGCCGCACGCACCCGTATGCCATCGTGCAGCGCGTTCTCGCTCGCCGCCGCCACGGGCCTGCCGCGCGAGACGATCCGCCGCAAGATTGCACGGCTGCTGGAGTTGGGATGGGTGGAAAAAACCGGCCGCGCGGACGTCCGCATCACTCCCAAGGTGGCGGAGCATTTCACTCCGGATTTCAATATTAGGATACTCGACCAACTGCTGCAAACCGCCGACCGGATTCGTGGGGTGCTGGCATCATCGTGATTTCATTGACGCCCAATGAGATTTTACCCCGCTTCCATTCTGCCGGCGGCAGCCTTGGTTTCGAGCTGTGTTCCAAACGCCGGAACAGAGCGCCTTTGGACAGGCACGGAAACCCGCCATCGATCCCACGAAGCGCGGGCCGGACATCTGCTCGACATCGCTTACGAATCGGCCGCGGACCTGCGCCGGAATGCGGCGGATGAAACCGCAAGACTTCGTTACAACAAAGCCATCGCCGATCTCGTCGTGCTGTTGTCCGGGTCCGGCGAGGATGGATTGTGGAACCGACCGGTGACAATCGCAGGAGCAGGGTGTTCCTATCAGATGAACTTCGCCGGAGGCTCTCAGAACGGCACTTGGGATACGGGCCGTTTCACACGGCTGGTGCCAGCATCGGTGGTTTCGTCAAAGTATCCCGCAAACAGGCACGGCAACACGGGCATCGGCACTGCGATGGTTGGCATTCACGCGCCCGATCCTCTGCCGCCGTTTTATCCACCAGACGGGATCGCCGCACCGGTCACCGCCGTCGTCGGATTCGAAAAATCCAAAGTGACCCTCACGCTGCTGGATCCCGTCCGGATTCATGCGGTTGAAAACAACGAGCCCGGCGGTGAGATCGCCGCCGATCCCATGGCGGCGCTCGATTGGTACCGCAAGGAACCGGCATGGTGGAACGGGCTGATGGGAGCCATCCACGTTTCCAGATACATGAGCTATACCGGGCTCTGAGCGTCGTCAGCATCCCGGCCCTCCAGCAGCCACGAGGAGCGCCGTGAGGAACTTAGCCCGGCCCTGTGACAGTATGGAAGGCCACAGCCTCACAGGGGCTGGCAGAGGGCCGGAATCAACACGGGGATAGTTGGATGCACCGCAGCCGAAGACGCTGCCACCAGCCCTACGTGAGATCCTTCACCTCGGTGCTCGGGCTGTTCGTCCTCACCGACGCGATGCCGTTGTCCCGGGCGGCCTCGGTCTCATACATCTCGCTGGTGCCGATGACCTGGCCGTTGGAGGCCTTCAACACGAAATACGGCTGGTCCGAGTTGGCCGTCTTGCGCTCGAAGTTGGCATCGCTGCCGCCGTTTTTCCGAACCGACTCGACCCCGCCCTCCGCCGCAGCCTTGCTCTCGTAGCTCTGGCTCGTGAGAATGACCTGATGGTTCGCAGCCTTGAGATTGAACGAGTATTTCGCCCCCTTCTTCAGTTCGTAGTATCCTGTTGCCATGTCTGTAAGTTAGGCAATCCCGCCGGACAGTGTCCAGTCCTGAGGACGGAGCGAATCTGGTGAAGCGCGACGGCTGGCGGTGTCGCTGATGCTCTACGGCGCTCCACTGCGGCTCAATGCGGCGTGGACGCCATCTCCCTCATCACGGGAAGCTGACGCCAAGCTCCCGCACCAATTCACCCCACGTCGCATGCGGCGCAGGCGGCAGGTAGGCATGCCGAGCCTTGGAGTAACTGCCGGTCACCCCGGTCAGTCTGGCCATCGAGTCTGTGGCCGCAGCCTTCACTCCATCGTCAGTGCAGCGTGCTCCGCCGAAGAAGTCATTGCCGGGCCAGGAAACATGGTCCCACGCCACGAAGCTGAACAGGCGGCAGTCGCTGAGATCCTCACCATCCTCCGAATGGGCTTGCGGCAGACTCAGCTGCGGCCTGCCACCCATCGTCAGCGGCCGGACCCGGAAGTCGATGCCACCATGCACCGCGCGGGCCGGTTGGCATTCGTCGTAGGGATCGAAGACCACCGTGCGAATGGAAGGGAACTCCCCTCCGTGCTCATCGAGTAAACGCCGCAGCGCCCGTTCCAGTACAGCACCAAGCTTGCCGCGGAACGGACCTGCGAACTGTCCGCAGCCGAGCCCCGGCAGTGTCACAAAGGCCGGTTGCCCCAGGGCCCCGGCCTGCTCCTCGATCCACCGGAACCCCGGCAGCAACCGCCGCACGTAGAGGGCGTCGTAGGCAGCCGCGACAAGCTCGCCATGATCGTTGACCACCTCGTCCCAGTCAGCCGGCTTGCCCGGCCCACCGCTTCGCAACAGCGCCCCCGGCACAAACACCAGCCCGCCCTCCAACGGCTCGGGATGGATCTCCGGATTGGAGTGGCGGCCGTCATCGAAAATGGTCACGCGCATGGCCACGGAGATGTCGCCCAGCATTCCCAGCTCGGTCAGGTTCCAGTCGCTGCCGTCCCCGGCGACGGCGCTCTCAGCAAAAATCAGGGGCTGCTTGGTGCGCAGCAAGGCCGTCAGGAAGTCGTGATCCGCATTCAGCGTGGCGGCCAGCCTGGCTCCCGGCTGAGTATTTCCGCTGCGGACTGCCACCTCGTATTCGGCGAGGCGGGTGCGGGTTTCATCGGGGATCAAGATTTCGTATGGCAGGTTCATTCGTTGATGTCTCCAGAGGCCCCATCGGCTCCGTTGTGCGGGTGTTCCATTTCGGGAAAAGGATGACACCTCGGGGAGCCGCTGGCGATCCTGCAATGGCAACACAAGATGCTTCAGGTGCGTCAGGCACATTCCGGCCCTCCTGCGGCCATGGGGTGCGGATCGGAGGCAGAGTCCCCGGCCCTGTGACCGTATGGAAGGCCGCCGCGTCACAGAAGCCGACAGAGGGCCGCCCAACGAATTCCGGAAATTGAAATTTGTCGCCATGCCTGCCAGCCTCCGGGGCACCCGCCCCACCCCATGCCATTCACCGAACTTGAAACCGCCCGCATCGAAGCCGCGATGTCAGACTTCATGGCTAGCGCCGGCCGCCAGTGGAAATCCGCGACAAACTCGATCTCGCCTGCCGGATCGAAGGTCAGAGCGTGGTGATTTTCTCCATCCGCCCCTTCTGGCGCGACCCCAGCGAGACGATTGAGGAACCCGCTGCCAAGGCCACCTATGTGCGCAAGACCGACCGCTGGAAGATCTACTGGCAGCGTGCGGACCTGAAGTGGCATGCCTACCCGCCGCACCCGGAGGCGATGCTCTTTGACAAGTTCCTCGCGATCGTGGACGAGAATGAGCACTGTTGCTTTTGGGGATGATGGAAAGCGCCGGGATGAAACCACCAACCTCCATCCCAGCCTGAGCCGTGACAACGTGCCCATGCGCATCAGCGTCACGCACATTCCCGATGTGAGTCTGGAACAGGATTGAAGCGCGGCTCAAAACAGCTATTGAAATTTGGAGCACAAACGAACCGCCGCTCCCATGAACCCAACCCCCAGCCTGCATCCCACCATTGTCCCGGCAGGACAAAACCCGACCATCCACGCCTTCGGAGAGGAAGTCGTCTTCCATCTCACGGGTGAGCAGACCGGCGGTGCGTTCACGCAGTGGGTCGAGACCACGCCACCCGGTGCCGGCCCGCCGCCACATTGGCACACCAACGAGGATGAATGGTTCTTTGTGCTCGAAGGCCGGGTGAGCTTCCTCACGGACGGCACCTGGCATGAAGCCGGACCGGGGGCCGCGGCTTTCATGCCGAAGAACTCGGTGCATGCCTTCAAGAACGTCGGCGACGTGCCGCTGCGCATGTTGATCACCACCGCGCCCTCGGGATTCGAGACCTTTTTCACCCGCTGCGCCGCCGAGTTCGCGAACCCGTCCGGCCCGGACATGCCGCGCATCATGGAGATCAGCGCCGAGCATGGAATCCACTTCGCGCCCTGACCCGGCTTCCGGCGGTTTCCACTCGCCGCATCAACCCCGCCCGCCTTGAATGAGACTCATGAAACACGTCGTCATCACCGGTGTGTCCCGGGGTCTTGGCCGTGCGATGGCACTCGGCTTCGCCGACGATGGCTGGACGGTGAGCGGATGCGGCACGGATGCTGCGTCGCTCCAGTCACTGGCCAAGGAGCTTGGCCCTGACCACCTGCCCCACGCGTGCGATGTCACCGACCCTGCAGCCGTGGAGGAATTTGCTGCCGCTGTCACAGAGCGCTTCGGCGCCCCGGACCTGCTCGTTAATAACGCCGCCACCATCAATCCTAACAAACCGCTGTGGGAGGTAACGCCCGCGGAGTTCAGCCGTGTGATCGATGTGAACCTCAAGGGCGTCCACCACGTGATCTGCGCCTTCCTTCCCGGCATGATCCAGCGCGGCAGTGGCGTCGTGGTAAACTTCTCCTCCGGTTGGGGCCGCAGCACCTCACCGGAAGTGGCTCCGTATTGCGCAACCAAGTGGGGCATCGAGGGCCTCACCGCCGCACTCGCCCAGGAACTGCCTAACGGACTCGCCGCCGTGGCACTCAACCCGGGCATCATCGACACGCGGATGCTGCGCTCGTGTTTCGGCGAGGGGGCCGGCAGTTACCCGACTCCCGAGGAATGGGCGAAGGTGGCTGTGCCGTATCTGGCGTCGCTGGGCAGCCGCCACAACGGCAAGGCGCTCACTGTGCCCGGGATGTGACACATCACACCACCCACCTCCTGCCATGCCGAAGTTTCCCGCCAGAGTGCATCCGATCCTTGCCCGCAAGGCCAACACCGCCGTGATCATCCGCCGCGGCCCGTCGAAGTCGGTGTGCACCATGCTGTGGAACCGGAGCAACGACACGTTCAAGCTCGGCCAGTGGCTGCGGGGCCGCATCTACGAACGCCGCTGCGACCTCTCACCCGACGGCAGGCATTTCATCTACTTCGCCATGAACGGAAAGTGGAGCGGCCCGGTGAAGGGATCGTGGACGGCCATTTCCCGGGCACCCTACCTCAAGGCGCTGGCATTGTGGCCATGGGGCGATTGTTGGAATGGCGGCGGGCTTTTCCTGACCGACAGCCGGTTCTGGCGCAACACAGGCTATCATGGCGACGAACCCGACACCGTGGGCAGGCTGCGAGGGAAGCTCGTGGAAGAACCGGGCTATCCGTTCGAAGAAGGATACGGCGGCGAGTGCCCCGGCGTGTATTACCATCGGCTCCAGCGCGATGGCTGGAAGCTCCTGCGTGATGAATCGCCTTCCTCCGGGGAGAGTGTGACCGTGTTTGAAAAGCCGCTGCCGAAAGGCTGGGTGCTGGAGAAGTCGGCGCATGCGACAATCGATTCGCCGGTCGGCTACGGCTGTTACTATGACACCCACCGCCTGCTCCACCCGGAAAGTGGAACCATCCTGGATCACCCGGAGTGGGAATGGGCGGAGTTGGATCGGAAGCGCCTGGTGTGGGTGAGCAAAGGCGTGCTGTATGCGGCGACGATCCACGGCAAGGGGCTGGGCGATGCGAAGGTGCTCCATGATTACAACGACATGGAGTTTGAGGCCATCGCGGCTCCGTATTGAGTGGGGGTGGAGACGTGACGCAATGTGGATCATTCCCACATGGCAGCATGGGCAGGTCAAAAACAGGGGTCGAATGCGACACTAATCGCGAGACATCTTTAGATCGCCGTCGGTGGTCCCATGCTCCCCCGACAGTCCCGATCGGACGACTGCTTCTCCACCGGCCCCCTTGACTTCGACGGCTGAATCACAGAAGTTGGAACCGCTGGGTGGAGGGCAATCGGCCTGCACCCGGTCCAATCGATCAACCCACTAAAACCATGGGCGACAAATCCCCGAAAGCGAACCAGAAGAAGTCCGCGCAAAAACAGGCCAAAGCGGGCAACGCCGCCCAGGCGAAAAAGCAGGCGGCGGCGGCCAAGCAGGCCGGCCTCAAGAAGTAGCGCCGACTTGCCTTCAGCGCCAATGGCGCTCGGCAAGAAAAGCCTCATAGTGTAATGGTAACACCACGGATTCTGATTCCGTTATTCTAGGTTCGAATCCTAGTGAGGCTACTTTTCCAAACCATTGGGAATAAGTTGATTAAGGGAATTCTGCCCGATTCCTTCACTAGATTTTCACTAGTTTTGAAAATCGTGACCAAACGGATTTAAACGCATGGGAATGGCTTTCACTAGTGAAAATGGTGGGGGCGCGTTCTAGACCTTGGAATCCTTTATGAGGAAGACTGTCGGGTGTAATCGCACAAAGCAAAACGTGCTGTTAAGTATTGATTGACAATGGGTTATGATTTTGCTATGAAAGACCCATGAACGAAATCGAGACAAAATCAATGGAGGGGAGTGCCCAAGGTGGCATCCTGCGACTCTACAAGAGTCGAGAAATGGCCGCGAAGTGGGGTATCTCTTACCACGCTTTGAGGGAGCTGGTTATCAGCGGTAAGGTTCGCCCGATTATCGGGATTGGGAAATCTTGGCTTTTTGACGGGACTGAGATCAACGGGGTCTTGGAACGGCTCTGAATCAGAATAATTGGCATCCCATGATTTAAAATCCACGGCGTTTGCCCCGCCATTGAAATGCGGTTGGGGGCAGTGAACGCGATAAATAAAAATCTGGAAGGGGCTTTGCTTTGGCAAATTTCGGCCATTTCCCAGGTGAGATTTGCCGCCAAAATCACTGTTTCCACGGTCTTGAATGGACTCGGAAGCATAGAAAACGGCAATTTTGGAACATGGGCGTAATTTTTAAACGAATTAAAAGAAAGAGATTATGCCGTTTGGAAAATATCTCCCTCAAATCCTGAATTTGAATTTGGTGTATCAGGTGCATTTCCGATGAGAGATCTCCCGTCCTGAAAATTCCCACAAAAGAAAATGGAAAATTATGGATCGGTTTTGATGATTAGAAACAGAACCAACGGAAATTGGTCAAATGTGCGGGAATCAAGCTGAAGCAACTCAGGTTCTCAAAATTCTGAAGTAATGAAGCGCGTGCGGAATTTACTGTTAAAAAAAGTCATCAAATCAAATGACTTTGTTGATACATTAATATTATTTTCTTCATAAGATTATGAGACATAGAGCAATGAAAAGAATCTGCATGAAAAGTAAATGGCATTCGAAATCAATAAGAAAATGGATCAAAAGATTGCGCAAAAGATTAAAATCCAAGTCAGTTCATGATCCAAACGATAAAAGCCACGAATTAAAAGAACTTCATCCAGAATCATGCCGATTAAAGGATTTTGATTGGCAGGGAATGATCACCCTGAAATTTCACTCAAGTTCTTACAGCAAAAACGATTTGAGAGGAATAGGGAGCAAAAATCGTTTTGCCTTTGTTGAGGCTTACATGAACAACCTTAGAAACAAATTCAGGCTTTCAGACCGCGAGTTCATTTGGGTTGCATGTGAGGAATTTGGGAAATCTGGCATGGGACACGTGCATATTATCTTTTCTTTTGATTATCTTAGGAGAAAACATCGTGCAGATAAAATTCCGCGAATTGATTTTTCCGAAAGCGGGCATTTCCCCCATGAAGCCAATGAAGCAAAAGACTATATTTGTCGCAGATTACAAATACAAAACAAATCAGTTGATGTGAAATGGTCCACTCAGTATCACAACGAAGGGCTAGTAAACTACTTTAGTAAAGTCGAATTCGACAAACATGAAAAATTCTTTTTATGGTCTCCGAACAAATTTGTATTTGGCCAAGTTACTATCCATTAAAATCATAAGTAATTGTGATAATTGAATCTAAATCTATATTTTCACGTGAAAAGCTTGTTAATTTCTTATCAGAGCTAAATGCTAGAATAGAGTATAACTTTCCGCGCTCTGCTCGATATTTTTTCAGTTCATAACTATTATTAATATGCTTAAATAATAATTTGTCTCCAACGACATGTAATTTATAAGATCTGGATTTATTTACAAATCGAATCGCGCTGTGATTACCAATTATAATTGCTTCTTTATCGTTTATTCTTTTTATTTTTTTGGGCGTCATAATCATATTGACTTCGATCCACCTTTTATGCATGTGTTCGACTGCTTCCCATAACTTTTCGTGTTTGTTCAAACGTAATGCTAAATCCAATTCTTGCTCTGTGATTTGTTTGGGGACACCAAATGATTGGTTTTTAATTTTTTCATCCATCTGATTAATTGATTTAGCAATCAAAGAATTGTCATTTTCTGACAATTTGGTGGTTTCTAGATCAAACACTCTGCCATCATTAGATCGCTTTAATTTAACCGTTTTTCCATCTGTCTCGATCAATGTGGCGTTTAATTTTTTCCCGTCGGAAGATGTCCAATCGCGAGCCTTTAGGAGATCTTCGGCAACCGCGGATTGAGCAAATAATACAACTGACAAGAGGATTGTGTTAGTATTCATTATAACGTGCTTGTTAATTCAGTGAGCGTCTTGGATTTAAGAATGATGCAACTCAATACCTCTTTTTCTTGACGTTCTTCCTGCGTAGAAGTCAAGCCTTCTTTCAAGAATTCTAGCAACCAAATTGGGCGTGGTAATGGATTCAAGATTTGTGGGTGCGCGAGGAGCAGATCATCCGCTGCGGCAAAGCGATTGCCGACACGATCAAGGCTAGGCGAGAAGCCATGGGCCTTTCAAAGAACGCGCTTTCCCAGAAGGCTGGAATCAGCATTCAAAGCCTTTCCTTTATTGAAAATGCGGTAAATAGCCCATCACTGTCCACATTTCTGCGCATATGCGGCGCTCTTGAGGTTGAACCCGATGCGCTGTTGCGGGATGCCCTTGGGCGAGAATTGCCCTGAATGGCAAAAAACAGTGGCTTCAATCTCCCCTAATTGCATGGATTAAAATCACCAATTCTAGAGAATTGGTGTTGCTAATCGCATCAAATCCTTTATTTTTAGGGGAAATGAAGGCGTTTTCTTACTTGCGGGTTTCGTCTCGGGGACAGGTTGACGGTGACGGTTTTGACCGCCAGCGCGACAAGATCCAGAAATGGGCAAAGGCGAACACTGCCACTATTGAACGGGAGTTTCTGGAGGAAGGGATTTCGGGCGCGAATGAATTGGAGAGCCGCCCTGCCATGATTGAGCTTCTGGGGGCTATTGCGGCCAATGGAGTCCGAACTGTGATTGTCGAGCGGGCGGATCGGTTTGCGCGTGATCTGGTAGCCTCGGAATTGCTCTTGCGGGAATTTACTCGTCTCGGCGTGAGGGTGATCGAAGCGGAAGGCGGAAACGATCTTTCGGCGGGTGACGATGGAAACCCGACTGCCAAGCTTGTAAGGCAGATTCTGGCGGCAGTCTCGGAATTCGACAAGACGAGCATCGTTCTCAAGCTCAAGGCTGCCAGAATGCGCGTGAGACGCGAGAAAGGCCGCTGTGAGGGAAGAAAGCCATTCGGGGAGCGGGATGGGGAGGCTGCGATTCTGGAATTGATCCGCTCACTCAGGCGGAAACCCAACGGCGGGAAGCGATTGGCATTTTCCGTCATTGCGGGAAGGCTGAATCGGGATGGAATTCCAACCCGCACGGGCAAACCTTGGCATGGCGAGGTTGTCCGCAGGCTATTGGGCGCGGAGCGGGCAGACGCACGGCGCGATATCGGATCAGGCAGACGGGTTTAGAAGCCGCCGCCGCACTTCTTCCACGGTGATCCCAAGTTCCTTGGCCATTTGCTCAAAAGGATCATTAGGTTTACGACTCCCGCGAACGTCAACAACATGCGTCTCGGCAATGCCAGCGTAGTGAATCGAGCAGACTTGAACGGTGTTTCTGAGAATCTTGGATGCCTCTAGGATACCGTGTTTTTTGGCGACTAGGGAACCGCATTCCTTCCTCAGCGCGTGAAGAGGTTTGCGGTCATTCAGTCCCTTTTCTCTCAGCCATTTGTTTACGACGCGCACCCTTTCCCAAATGCGCCCCGCAGTGGTTTTAATCGAATCGCTTGCGACAAAGTAAGGCGACTGACCTTCACCTCTCAGCCTGAGCAGGGTTTGGTAAAGTTCATGGGAAATTGGAACGATTCCACTCTGGCCTGATTTAGGCAGGAATTCCCCCGTTTCGTGAATGCGTACAATCACCTTGTCATCTTGCAGTGAAAACCAAGATGGCACTGCGGCCTCAATTTCCGATCTTCTCATTCCTATGCCCAAAGCCATAAGGACAATGAGCGCATTTTCGGGTTCTAGCTCCGCTTGGCAGTGATCGTAAATTGCCATCCTGATTTCGTCTGAAATCGGGTGGTAAGGAGTCACCTTTGGCTTGACCACCTGAAGACCCGAAAAAGGGTTAGGCAGGGGGATATTTCGTGAAGCGTAGTAGAGCAACGCATGTTTCTGGAAAACCCCCGATGCGGCTGAAATCGCACTGGCGAAAGTCCGTTTTTCGTTAGGGGTCGGAGAGTCGGTTTTAAACCAACTCTTGGCCAATTTGCTTTTGTCGATCTGTCCAATTCTTTTGAAGCCCGCTCTATTCATCAGGCATTTCAGACGGGCTAAGTTGTGATCGATGGTGGATTTGCGGGGAGGTTTGGCGCTTTGCTGGCAAAATTCGCGATAAAGAATCGCCATTTCCTCAAAGGTTGGATTTGCGCCCGCCTTGATGATCGCTTTGCCCGTCAACTCTTTAACGGCGGTGTCAAAGTCGTTTGCCTCTGCGGTGGCCATGAAACGAGTCGCGCGGGTTTTTGCGTCTTTGGCACTGGATGTATTCAGGCAGATTTCCCGCTGTTTGCCGTGGAATGATTTTCGGAGGTAAAAATTGCCGCCGTCTTTTTTCTGTTTGATCGACAGCGAGGCTTTCATTGATGGGAGGCTAGTGAAAAAAGTGAAGCAATCTGGTTCCAGAATAGCGGAACCTAGTTGTGTGGGTCAAGATCATTTTCACTAACTTTTCACTAGTTTTGAAAAAACAGAAGAGATCACACACAAACGCTTTAGCTTCATAAGTCACTTATTAAAAATCATTTGTGGTTTGTTCTGTTTTGCTGGGTTTTGACAAAGTATGGTTTCGAATCCTAGTGAGGCTACTTTGCTTGTGGGGACGGGCACCGGGTAAACCGCCAGCCTCATGCGCATTGACAGGAAACGAAAAGTCCAAGGCCCGGACAGCGTCCCCACCATACCACCTTGCACGGCTGAAGCCAAACGGCTAGCCGAGCAACTCGGGCTGCGGTTATCTGCCGCGGTGCGCAGCCTCGGCTCCGCCGGAAACGTCGACACCCAGCATCGCCAGCAACAGCCCAGCCGGTTTTCCGAGCCGAGGATCGCTGCCACGGTGGACACCGTGCAGATACTCGACAAACGCAGGCGACGGATCGCCGGTGGTCTTGGAAATCGCGAACCGCATGACCTCCGGCAGTTTGTGGTGGTGTTTGCGCATTGCCCGCTCGCCGTTGCCATACTGCGCGATGAACTCATTCATTCCCAGCTCGTCGAACAACTGCTTGTTGTCGGTGATTCCTTTCCGGGCGCAGGATTCCAGGAAAGTATCAACGGCACGCTCCATCGGCGGTTTTTGCTGCTGCTCCAGTTGCTTCCGATACTCCTCGTCATCGATCACCTTCACGCTGGCGTCGAGAAAACCCACCATGCGTTTGCCTTCGCTGTCAGCGGACGGGGCGGCGAGAAGTATCCATTTCGATGCGTCGAATTCCTCCACCAGCAGTTCCGGACTGCCATGATAGAGCGGCTTCTCCTTGTTCCCGGTCGCATGATTCTCCATCAGCATGAGCTCGCGGAGGAACTTTTTCCCGACGAGCACTTCGAGATTCGGCGGTAACGATCCGGCGTCCAGCTGATAGGTAAGAAGGGCCGTGACATACACTCTCAAGGTGTTGAGATCCTTGGCATGGAGAGCCCTTCCCCGGAGCTTCGCTATGGCGGGCGCGGCGGCGGGATGACCCGACCTCAGCGCGTAGCGCATCACCATCACCGGCATGAACTCGGAGGCCTCGGCCTTCACCTGCTCCGGGTTCCGGGCCGGGCGCATTCGGGACGGCACCGCGTGCTGGAACTCCGGATCGACCGCCAAGTCGAGCAGCATTCTTTCGCCCCCCAACGGGAAGCCGATTTCGAAGCGGTGGCCCTCATTGCCTTTCGACTCCACTTGCTTCCACGAGACCTCATTCCCGCGCCCGTCATCTGCGAAGGCCGTAATGAACTCGCTCCAAGTGACGCCTTCTAGGATCTGCTTCAGTTGCTCGACGCTGAGCGGTGAATCGTCCGGCATGGCATCCGGCGGGGTCACAGGAAGCCGCTGCACCCTGATCCGATCCACGTAGTGGGACAGGGGCTTATCCGATGACGCGTCGTCAAGGTGCGCCACCTTCCATCCCTCCGGAGTCGGCGACAGGATCAGATACAATGAGTGCACGAGTCCGGTGCCGCTGCGCGGAATCCCCGCGATTCGAGTCCCGACGAAACGCGTGTTGGTATCGGGGTTCTGCGGGTACCATTCCGTGAACTCGGTGAGCAGGTCCAGTTTTCCGGCATAGGCCTCATTTAGTCTCTCCGAGCCGCCCTCGAGCATCTCCAGGGTTCCCACGTGCGCCTTCAACTCCGGGGAAATCCATTTCATTGCGGCGTCGATGTCGCCGTCGCGGATCGCCGTCATGAAGGAGCGGGCCGCGTGTTCCGGCGCCGTCCGTGCCCCGCCGCTCCTCTCGGCGTCCGGCCCCTCATCTTCCCACTCCGCCGCCCACTTGCGGGCCTGTTCGAGGTGTTCCTCGATCAATTGGGATTCCGGGGCCTGGCGCGCGGTCCAGACTTTCCACCCCTCCTCGGTGCGGGTGAAGTGGAGCACCAGGACGTTGCCGTTGAGCTTCTTCTGGGTTTCCCTGAAGGCATGGCAGGTCACCACCGCGAGGTCATTGCGAACCCGGACTTTGGACGGGTGCGGATACATCGTGAACTCCTCACCGGTCAGTTGGCGGAAGCGCTCGCGCAGTTCCATCGCAAAATGCCCGACGAGCGCCTCGGTCCAGCCCTCGGTGCGGTCCACCGACAGCTCCCGCAAGGTCTTCTCGTCCTTCTCGCGGACCGCCACCAGGAAGCGCAGCGCGAGATCCTCGACCATGATACTTGCCACCATTTGCTCCTGCTTGAAGCGTTGCATGGCATCGACCAGGGTGGCGCCGGGCCCAAAGGCGTCGGCCCAGACGACCCGCCAGATTCCCTCGGTTTGTCGGAGCACCAGATAACTCAATAACTCGGGCTGGTCGGCCACGAATGCCACACGAGTGACGGCGTAGGGGCCTTCCTGATACCAGCTCAAAGAGGTCGTGAGATCGGCTCGGGGCGCTCCTTGGCTCGCCTTGGAAATCTCTCTGGCAAGCTGACTCGGCATCATCGGCATGGGGCGCCAGACCAACATCGCGGCCTGGGCGAAATCGCCGGTTTTCACGGCCCGCACGAAGGCTGCGGCAACCTCATCGCGATCCTCGCGATTGACCGACCGGAATCTTCTGAACGCCCGGAGCTCGTCCTCAAGGGATACGCCAGGCCGGTGAATCCCTGTCCCCACGGCCATCCAGGTCCCGCGAATGCGCTCTAGAATCAATAGGACTTCAACTGGCAACTGCCCCCCCGGCGGCACATAGCTCGTAATGGCATAGGTTTCCTCTACATGCCATTCGCCGAAATCCACAGGTTCGGTGCCTTCCCCGCCGATCGCCTGATAGGCTTTGATCATCCTGGCATGCTCCTCGGGAGTCTGACCCAGTGCCCCCCCGATCATGCTAAGCGCCCGCTCGACCTCGCCAGCGTAGGAGGCATCCATGAGATCGCGGGCGACTTCCTGCGGCGACCGGTCGTCCACCCGCTCGGGCTCGTAACTCGTCGCCTGTGCCTTCCTCAACCGCGAGTCGATCTCCGGAAGTTGGTTTACAAGGGCGATGCTGACCGCCACGACCAGGGCCAAAACCAGGCTCAACACCGTCATCGCCGCCGCCCGCCGCCACGGATGACCCGCCTTTCCCCTTGGGAGATTGACTGGCCCGCTCACGAAGTTTGAGCCAGTAGGGCAACCCCGCACTGAACAGCATGAACACCGGAATGATGAGCAGCACGTTCAGGATCGACAAGCGGATGACCAGTGGCATCGCCCACGAACCAAAAAAGCGCACTCCCTCCGGATCCCTTGCGTCGGCACTCGCCAAGTGCACTCCAAGCCCCTGACCACCATACGCATACCAACCGCAGGCCATCCCGCCGAGGGCGACAGGTGCGATGGCAAGACCCGCGAACGCGGCCAACAACGCGATCCCGACGCCACCCATCGCAAACAGACCGACGGCAACTCCTCCCCATGAGACCAAGCCGATCGAAACCCCGCCGAAGGCGAATCCCCCCATCGCAACGCCCCCGATCGCCACCACTCCCTGGGCCCGGTCGCCGATCGCAATGATCCCGCGCGCGGTCCGCGGGCGCTCGGTCGCCGGATCGATGCCGGTCGCCACGTGCCACAGCGGCAAGCCGAAGAGGGTACGTTTCGAGCGGCGGTCAACGCCCTGCCGCTGCCAGGGCATGGACGGTTCGGCATCCGCAGCCGCAGGCGCACTGGGCTTGGCCACCACCGTCTGCACCACCGTGCGGAATTCGCCGGCCGTCTGGTAGCGCCGCGCGGGTTCCTTTTCGAGGGCGCGCAGGACGATCTCGTCGAGGCGGACGTCGATCTCGACGCGTTTCGAGGGCGCGACCAGATCCTTGTCCGGCCGCTCGCCGGTGAGCATCTCGTAGAGCACCGCGCCCAGTGCGTAGATGTCGGCGCGGCGGTCGATGGTGCCGCCGGCGGCCTGTTGCTCGGGGGCCATGTAGGGCGGGGTGCCCGAGTGATCCGCGTCCGCGCCGATCAGCGCGGCGATGCCGAAGTCGGCGATCTTCACCCGGCCCTCGCGGTCGATGAGGATGTTTTCCGGCTTGATGTCGCGGTGGACCACGCCGTGGTCGTGGGCGTATTCGAGCGCCTCGCAGATCGGTGGAACGATCGCCAGCGCCTGCTCGGGCTCGATCTTCCCCTCGCGCAGCAGGTCGCGGAGGTTCACCCCGTCCACATATTCCATCACGATGTAGAACAGCCCTTCGGTCTCGCCGTGGTCGAAGACCGTCACGATGTTCGGTTGGCTCATCTTTGCCAGCGTCTTGGCCTCGCGCTCGAAGTGCTCGGCGAAGCGCAGCTCCTTGACCCTCTCCGGTGCCAGCACCTTGATCGCCACCCAGCGGTCGAGCGATTTCTGGCGCGCCTTGTAAACGACCCCCATGCCGCCCCGTCCGAGGCACTCGACGATCTCGAACTGCGGAAACTTGTCGGCAATTTCCTCCGGCGATGGTGGATCGGGCAGCGCCTCGTCACCGTGCAGGGTGTCCGCCAAGGTTTTCGATGCCAGGGCCTGACCCATCAGACAGGCGGGGCACACCGACTTGCCATCCGGCAAGGGTTTTCCGCATTCGGGGCATGGGGTTTGCTGGTTCATTTCAACCTTTTCTTCGGGATCTTCGGGCTGGCGTTACGAATAATCTTCCGTCAGGGCCGCAAACAAGGACCGCATCTCGTCCTCGACCATCGACGAGTCGGCGAGAGTGCCCGCGATTTCCTCCCGAATCCGCTGGCGGTAACGCTTGCGAAGGCGATGCACCGCCACCCGGACCGCCCCCTCGCTCATGCCGAAGCGCCCGGCCATCACCGCATACGGCATGCGCTCACGTCTCATGCCCAGATACGGCTTCCATTGGGCGAATTCCGGTTCCTCCCGCTCCAGGTCGTCGAGCACCTTGTCCAGCAGGGCCATCGCCCACTCGCGGTCGAACAGGCGGTCCGGGCTGTGGGGGTCCTCCGCCTCGAATCCGAACCCGGTTTCCGCGTCCTCCCAATCGAGCGAAAAGTGCGGCGAAAACCCTCCCCGTTTCTGGCAGTGTTCCCGCTGCCATTGGCTGGCCATGAAGTTCTTCAACGCCACCAGCAGGAATGCCCGGAAGCGCCCGCGGTCACGGTCGGCGAGGCGCAGCCCGTCACCCGCCACCAGATGCTCGAAGAACCCCTGCACCAGGTCCTCGGTGTCCTCCGCGCTCTTGCCGGATCGGCGAACGTATCGATAGAGCGGCTTCCAGTAGATGCCAAAGAGATCTCCCAAGGCCCTCCGGGCTTCCGTCTCGTCCGTCTTGACGGCCTTCCCCACCAGGGTCCAGCGGGTCGTCAGGAACAGGGTTGGATTTTCCACGGGCATCCGAACCTCTCTACTATTTTTGCGGTGTGATGTAACCACCATTTTGAAAGCATTCAGTTTCCTTCCCCGTTATGGATCCGTTTGCTGCCAGCCGGTGACCTTCGCGAAAAGGCAGGAGAACCCGGGCGGCATCCTGGTATGCTTCGTGGGTCCATTTGCCCTGGTCCACATGCTGGTTCGGCTAGTCTTGAGTTGGCTTTTCATCGTAAAAGCTTTGTCCGCTGGTCGCACCACTCATGCCGATGACATCTCTCCAGACTCTGCCGTTTTCCGTATCAATGACGAATGCTGTCCCCTTTTCTCCAGGATTCGAAATCTGGAAGCGGCCGTTTGTTTGATGAATCATGATCTCGGGCTGGACCGGCCTGGTTTCATCGGAAGGCTTTAATGATACAATGGCTGCCGCTATAACGATGCACACCCCGAGTATGATTGCACTTGTTGTATTCATGTTGTTTTTCCTTTCAGTGTATTTCTTCCCGAATAGTGGATTGAGGTTCTGGACGAGTTTGTTACCGAATCTGTAAAGGTTTTTTATTTTTCAGCACCAGAACTCGCGCTGCGCCGGGTGCGGCACAGTTCCTCAAGCGCCGCCGCCGATTCCTCGTCTCCATGATCGCGGGCCTCCGCCACGATCGACCAACGGGTGACCGGGAACATCGGGGTGGGTCGGGCATTGACAGTGGGATGATTCATGACGGACAGGAAGAATCGCAGCCGCGGTGGCGGATATAAGGCATCAAATGCAGGGTGCCGCCACGTCCGGACTGATAGGCTCTCATTGGGAATGATGCACGTTGAGGCGCACAGGACTATTGCCGCTCTCGAAACTGATCTTGAAATGGGAGGGTATGATGATGGTGGGGTTGGGTTGATTCCCCGCGGACCGCTCCAGACTGCGCCCGTAGTTTCGGAGCGCAAACGACAGAATGCTCACGGAGACGATCAGGGAAATCCCGACCACAATTGCGGCGATTACGGATGGATGTTTCATGGTTTTTCGCGGGCTGCTTGGTGGAACAACGGATCGAGGCAATCGTCCGGCAGGTGCCACTGGCGCGCCTGGCCGACCAGTTGGCGGGCGCGGGCGAGAAATGCCTGCTGTTTCATCTCGATCGTGGGCGAGGCTCTCTGATGAATACGAAGCGTTCCGGAGCGATCTTGTTGCAGAATCCGGTGAGAAAGCAGAAAGCCAATGGCGGCGAGCACTTCACCCGGGCACATGTGACAGGCACGGGCCAGTTCGGACGGCTGCGGGAACGGGTCGCCGGACTTCAGGTCGCCTTGGACGAAGGCGGAAATCACCGCGCTGATCAACTGCTCGGACCGGCAGCGGTCATTTCCGGGTTTGGTTGAAGGCAAGTCAAACATGGCATATGCATCCGAGATGACACGCGAGACGGAGCGTTCTTGGGAAAAAATCCTCTGCGTATCGGATCGGGAACTGTGGGTCGGCCCGTGCACAACCTTGCCGAGGTCGGATAAGGTTTGATGGAAAGAGAGGTTCATGGCGGTTGATCGGCGTTTGCGGTGTTAGTAGGGCGGAAATAAAAGACGGCTCATCAATGAATTCAGGAAACGTTGCGGTTTGTTACAGCCCCGATTCGTCTTTTTCCCCCGTGGGGTTCGTAATGCGGCCCGCGGGGTCGGAGTCGCGGTTGGCGGTTGCGCTCAGATCGACTTTGCCATGCGCCACCGGCACGGCGTGAAACAAGTGGAGCTCGGATTCGGCGAGCAGGTGTTGCGGGTCGAGGCCGAGCAGGCGGGTTTCGAGACGCGGGAGCTTGAATGAGAGCAGGTGGTGGCGGGTCTCGGTGATGCTGGTGCCAGGAAGTCCATAGCCCGTCCGGAAACGGATGCCGTAGCAGGCATAGGCGGTGGAGGTGGCCGGATGGAGCAACACCGCCCAGAACTCGGGAGGCGAGGTGGAATAGTAACCGCTTCGCTGGAAGGGATCGAATAGCGATGGATTGGCCATGGTCTGCCGCAGCAGGATGGCGATCTGCGAGTCGTCGTGGGCGATGCGCTGGATTTCAATGCGTCCCGGCCGGGGGGAGTCGATCCGCCCGCGGGTGACGGGAGACAAGGGGCCAAGGGCTTCGAATTGATAGATGTCGCCGACGGCATGAAGTGAAAAGCCCGGTATGTCGGGTCCGGCCCCGAGGTCGAGCGGGTCGTGGATATGGCGGGCCGCCTCGACGGAACGCCAAGTGCGGTGTGCGGGCAGTCGAGCCCGGATTGACTCCCAGATCGCCGGCATGTCGGCAGCGGCAGCGAATTGCTTGAGATGGTCCTCGAGGGAGGAAAGGTAGCTGGAGATTCGTAGCAGGTCGGAGTTCAAGTTCAGGCGCGGGGCGTAACCCGGACCGGGTGACTGGTTGTTTGGCCACTGCCAGGGATGGTTGCGGCCGCCCACCGTCCAACTGGCAAGGAGGTGGCGCGGCGCGAAGAATTCACCCTCATCGAGCCCGGTCCAGCGGGGAGGAGGTCGGCGGTTGCTGTCGGGTTCAAGCGGCGGGATTTCGATGCCGATTGTCCGTGAAGGTGGGGTGAAGGACGGGAAGAAATCCACCGAAACGCCCGCAACCACCCACGGCAGGATGAGACCGGCGGCAAGCAGTGTCGCGATGGCCGGGCGCAGCCGCCGACCCAAGGTGGCCAACAGCAAGGCGACCGGTGCCGTAACGGCAAGCAGCGCCAGACCGCAGAGGAACTGGCTGAGGATTTGACCGTCACCCGGCGACGGCGAGCCACGATGGCCGACCATCAGGGTGTGGACCACGCCGAAAACGGCCATCGAGAGCAGGGGCACAACGAAGGCGGCGAAGTACGGCAGCAGGTCGCGGCCGCGGTTGCCGGTGGCCAGCGAGGCGCAGGTGGCCAGGGTGATGACGAGAACGGCGGCGGTCGCCAGCGGTACGAGCACGGCCAGAGTGGCGGGTAGCGGCCCGAGGGAAAGCGGCAGCACGCGCAACAGCAGACCGACGGCGAAGGGCAGCAGCACGACTAATCCCAGCGCCAGCATCTGGCTGGCGAAGAGCATGCGCGGGGTGATCGGACGGCTGCGCCAGAAGGCCGTATCGCTGTGCCAGGGATGCTCGCGCATCAGCAACCTCGCCACCACCGCAGTGATGCCCAACTGCCCGAGGCGCACCCAAAACGAACCTCCGGCGTCGATCCATGAGACGGGCGGCGGGAACTGCGAGACGAAGATCAACACCGCCGCTAACAGATAAATGATCCGGTGATGCCGAAGTTGATAGCGCAATAGATGGAAGAGCAGGTGCATGGGGTCTGTGATTTGAAATTTGAAACCTGAGATTCTCAGGGGGCGGGCTTGAGCTGGTATTTTCTACTGTCTGGATCGTAGCTGAAGTCGGCCGGATCCTGATCGAGGAACCAGGCGACGATGGCCTCGTCGTCGTGGTGTTGGCCGGTGTATCCGGTGAGTTCGAAGTGGAGGGTGATGTGGTGCGAGAGGCTGAAGGCAATGTGATAGTCGAAGCTCACCGAATAACGGATCGCGCGGTGGAGGAGGACCGGGCCGTCGGCGTGACCGCGCTCCAGTGCCAGCTCCAGCAAGGGATCGAGAGAGCGAGTGTCGAGGACCGGGATGTGCGTGGCGATTCGGGCGTCGATCATCGCGTTCAGCCCCGGTTCAAGCTCCGGCACCTGCCGAAGGAAGCGATAGGTCTGACGGTTGAATTCGAGTCGAAACACCGCCAGCCACTCGTCCCGACTGAGACCGGGCGCGCCCGCTTCCGACGTCAGCACCTCGAGCATTCTGCGGTTCAGGTCGCCGTTGAGGACCAGGCGCACGAGATCCGGGGTGACCTCGGCGGCCCAGCCGCGCTCGACGATGGCGCGCAGCAGCAACGGGTGCTCACGCAGCCGCCCGACGATGTCCGGAAGCTGCCGGGGTTCGAGACCGGCTTCGATGGCCTCGAACAGGAGCCGCTCCGAAACGTGGTGGTCCATCTGCAGGGCATCGAGCGCGCGCAGCAGCAGGTCGAGGTGGCCGGGAACGTAGGCAGCCAGCATTTCGACCGCCGGGTGCTCTGTGAGAGACTTTCCGCAGCGGTTGGTCCGCTCAAACAAGGCGACGAGATAGGGCACGATCTCGGCATCGGATGCGCTTGCAGGCGGTGGCGGGTTTTCCTCGATCCAGCGGGTGATGTTGGCGGGTTCGAGATCCTGCACCTCGTTGGCCAGCCCACTTCCGGAGGAATCGCGCCGCGGTGTGGGCAGATCGACTGGCGACGGGCTGGTCCAGCGCGCGAACCGCGTGCCTTCGTAGCGCGGGCGCAGCACGAGCAGGCGCAGCGTGGACGGATCGGCGGTGACAAAGTCGTCCATCTCACGGCCTCCGTCGAGGTGCAGCTTGAACCCCCGGCGCGGGCAGGCGGTGCCCCGGCCAAGGGTCGTCGCTGGGTAGCGGTCGCCGAGCACGGTAACCAACTGCCGCAATGGATCGACCACGGCAAACACATGGCCGCGGTCATTGAACGATCGGCTGCGCCCGCGCGTGGCGAGCCAGAGTTCCGGCCCGATGTGACGGAAGGAAAACGTGAGGCGGTTCGATTCATCCCGCGCGAACCGGCCGAAGGTCCAGGTGGCGTCGCCGTCGCGGACGCTGCTGCCGGGGATGAATGGAAGCTCGGCGACGCAATGCCAGGAAAAGCGGTCACCTCGCAACAAGGCCTCGACCGGTGCCGCGCCATCCGGAATCCGGGGTGGCCGGGCGAAGGCGCTCGCGGAACCGGGCGAGAGGTCGCGGCCGGCATGGCGGGAGACGACCGCCCAGTCCGCTCCGAGGTGGCCCCGGAGTGCCGCTTCGATGCCACGGCTGAATTGGGAGTGCAGGTAGGCCGAGGCGCGGCTGCGCGGGTCGGGTCGCGGACGCAGTGGCAGCCGGTGTTCCCCGAGCCGCAGGGCGTCGAAGCTCCAGTTGGTGTCCTCGTCCAGCGGGGTCGGCGTCGATGGCGCGAGGCTGATGCCGAGCACCGACTGGTCGCCGGAGTAGGTGGCATTGAACCCGAGCAGGACCATTTCACAGGGTGAAACTTCGTCGGTTGGAGGAGTTGGGCGGTAGGAAAACGCGAGGCCGGCCAGCAGCGGCACGACGAGGCCGGCCAGCGCCAAGGTTGCGAGGCGGGTCGAGAGGCGGAGTGACCGCCGAAGGTGCACGGCGGCGAGAGTCCCGAGCATGATGGCACCCATCGCGGCCGCCGTCACTTGGACGAGCGGGTCGGCGAAGAGATCCGGTCGGAATGGCGGCATCGCGGCGGATGACCCGTAGAGCAGTCCGATCCCCAGCGAGAAGAGGCCGATTCCAATTCCCGCGGCGACAAGGCCGGTGATGAACCGCTGGTAAGTTTCCCACAGCAGCACCAGCGGTACGGCGAGACCGATCACCACGCCACTGCGGACCAGCGATTCGGCAGTGCCGAGGAACACGACCCGCGCCGGCATGCCGCTGAGCAACAGATAAACAATGGCCGCCAGTGCGAAGGGGCCAGCGACGAAGGCGGCCAGGAACAGCAACTTGGCCAGCAGCACCTCCCGGGTGGCGACGGGACGGGTGGCGAGAAAGCGCTCCGGCCGACCCGGAGAGTCGCTGAACACCACGTTGAACGAAAGTTTTCCCGTGAGGATCACGATGACCATCCACAGCATTCCCTGGAGCCCGAGCCCGAACCCTAGGCGGCCCAAGCCATTCGCACCCGGCTCCGGCATCACGCTGCCGGTCCACTCGAGGCACACGGCGACCAGCACGGCCAGCAGCCCGAGAAGAAGGCCAATCAGGACGCGGAACTGGCGCAGATCCTTGCGCAGGATGGTGGTAATCGCGGACATGGTTCGAAAGGTTTAAAGTTTCAGCGGGCGGAGCTTGCGGCGGCGGTCGATCTGCTGTTTGCCAGTCGATAGGTGCGCGCCAGTGCCACGAAAATTTCGCGCAGGCTCAGCGGCCGGGCCTCGTGGCGCAGGGCACCGGGGAAGTGATCGCGGATCAATCCGAGCTGCCGGTCCTCGTCGAATGCAACATCGACGTAGCGAATCGAGCGCCCGGACTGCTCGATGTTGATCCAGGTGCCGGGCAGGTTTCCGGCAGGCGGGGATTCCTTTTCGAGCAGCACTTCCACCTCGCGGAACCGCTGCCGCAACGAGTCGGCCGACTCGTCGAGCTGGATCCGGCCCTTGTCGATGATCGCCACCCGGTCCGCGAGGCGCTCGACCTCCTCGATGTCATGCGAGGAAATGAAGACCGTCCATCCCTCCTTGTCGGTCAGTTCGAGCAGACCGCGCAGAAATTCGTCCCGGACCAGCGGATCGAGCCCGGAGAATGGTTCGTCGAGCACCACCAGCTTCGGCCGGTAGGCCAGGCTGGAAAGCAGCGAGGCCTTCATCCGCTGACCGCGGGAAAGCGACTTCAGCGGCGTCCCGAGCGGCAGTTCGAACTGGGCCAGCAGTCGTTTCTCGAAGCTGCGGTCCCAGTCGGGATACATTGGACGCAAATATTCGATGAACTGACCGACATTCATCCAGCCCGGCAGTTCCTGGTTCTCCGAGACATAGCCGATCCGGCGAAACTGCTCCGGGCCGAGGTCGTGGCTCTTGCATCCTAGGACCCGCGCCTCGCCGCCGGTCGGCTCAAGCAAGTTGAGGAGGCACTTGATGGTGGTGGTCTTGCCCGCTCCGTTCGGCCCGAGAAAGGCGGTGACGGCTCCTTCCTCGACAGCCAGCGACAGCCGGTCCACCGCCAGGGTGGAACGAAAGCGCTTCGTCAGTTGGTCCATTTCAATGATCGGTTTCATGGTCAGTTGGTTGGTGTGTTCTTGTGGCTGCGCCGCAGCGCTTCCTCGACATCCTCAAAATTCAATCCGAGCTCCTGCGCTTCTTCCAAAAGCGCGCGACAGGCGGGAGCGAGCAGATCGAGACACTCCTCCCGTGGCGGCAGCGCCGGCCGGGTCACCACCATCCCGATCCCCGGGCGGCTCGCGAGATAACCCGCCGCCTTCAACTGGGAGACCACCTTGTGCACAGTGGTCGGGCTCACCTTCAGCGCTTGGCTGATCGCCCGCACCGAGGGAAACCCCTCACCCTCAACCAGTTGCCCGGTCAATACCGCCTTGCGAACCACCCGCAGGATCTGGTCCGAAGCCGGAATTCCATCTCGAAATTGGATTGAAAAGGGAAGCATGGTGCCGTGTCAGGTGTTACACGTTTACTGTAACACTAATAATAGAGCAAGGATTTTTCTGTTTTTTTACAGGCGCCCGGTGCGCTCGTGACGGCAAAAGCCAAAGCCATTTGCAGCCGGACGAGCGACGTGTTCCGATTTCAAGCCGCCGCACGAACGTCGTTATCCGGGATACCTCTGGGCACGAGGCAGTCGGAAGAATATGGTTTTGTCAAAAGCTGCATGTGCGGCCACCCTTGCGAGGTGATTTGGCGGAACATCAAAGAACTCTTCTGCAGTGAAGGATCCGTAGAGGCGGTTTTCAAAGATGAATGGATCGGACTGCTGAAGGAAAACGTCCCGCTCTATTCGCACCTGCCCGAAGAGCTGCGTCCGATTCTGCACGAGCGAATCGCCCGTTTCGTTTCATCCACGCGTTTCGAGGGTTGTAACGGGCTCGAACTCACCGAGGAAATGATCCTAACGGTTGCGGCGCAGGCCTGCATGCTGGTATTGCACCGTGAAGGGGAGCCTTACCCTGAACTCCGGAACGTGTATCTCTATCCCAGCACGTTCAGCTCCGTCCGGAAATGGCAGGACGCCTACGGGGTGGTGACGGAAGGCGAGATTCACCGGCTCGGAGAGTCTTGGGATACCGGCACCGTCATCCTTGCGTGGTCTTCCGTAGAGCATGGCGCACGGAACATCCACGATGCCGAAAACGTCACCTTCCATGAATTCGCCCACCAGCTTGATCATGAGGACGGTGCCACCGATGGTGCTCCCGGCCTCCCCGGCCGCGAGGCCTATCGCTCATGGGCACGGGTTTTCCGGGAAAACTACGCCGATTTCCACGAACTGCTGGAAAAAGGAAAAAAGACGCTCATCGATCCCTACGGGGCAACGAATCCGGCGGAGTTTTTCGCGGTCGTCACCGAGACCTTTTTCGAAAAACCAAAGCAGCTGCGTCGGAGGCGTCCGGAACTCTATGACGAGATGAAGGAGTTTTACGGCCTGGATCCGGAGATGTGGGGGAAATGAAATATCGGCATGGCGCGGGGCACTTGCATTTCCCATCAATTGGCAAGCCAGAGCTGATTGACCGCAAGCCCACGAATGTTAGTAGCTTGGACTATGGTCATCTGGGTGAAGATGCTCATGAAGGCCTGACGGCCCTGCACGGCGAAGTCCACCGGGCGCTGGCAGCGGCACACATCGCAATCCGAGCATCACCCCCTGCACGATCAGGCCGGGAACCAAATTCGCCCGGGCGGCCCGCAGCCCGGCCAGTCACGGCGCTTCGCGCGGGATCGGGAGCGTTTCGACGGACATGGCGAGCCGAGATGGATCAGACGGAACAGGCAGGCAAGCCAAACCCGGGGTATCAATGTGTCCGGTTTGCAGCAGTTTGATGATGGCCCGGTCACTGAAAGCCTGAAGCTCCGTCATGGCATCCGCCCGCTTCGCCGCGACCAGATCATATGCTTCGGCGAGAATGTAATCCGGCAATTGCCCATTCCCATCATTTCCCGACCTCCGGCCCCCGCTCCATTCGAAGCCTTGACGGTTGAGGTGATCCTCCTCGACTGTCTTGTAGAAGAAAATCCCATGATCGCAGAGAAGAAGACACGGATTTCGCGATTCGCCTTAATCACGATCGCCGGTCTGCTGCTGGTCGGTTTCCTGGTCTACCGCTTCGGGCCGAACGGGGGTGAAGCCTCGGAAGCGAAATCCCATTCGAGCACGATCAAGGCGACCAACAACGCATCACGCACCGCATCCGTGGTCAGTGGCGAGGGACAGCCGATCGACCTCCAATCGATTGCGGTGATCAACCGCTCCGACCATCCCGTCATGCGCGCCGTCGCCCAACGTCTGGCCGGGGACCTCCGCGCCCGTGGCATGACCGATGCCGTCGGTCTTTACGATTTCCCGGCTCCGGGTGCGATGCCTGAAACGGGCGGCGAGCTTCCCTCGATCTTCGTCATGCTCGACCTGATCCGATTCGACGAAACCGGCAGCTTGCGCAAGGGGCGAACCGTTGACGCCACGCTCAGCGCCATCATCGGACCAGACCTCTGGGACTCACGCCATGGCTACGCCGATCAACTGATCCCGCCCTACGTCCAAGCCACGGCGGCCATTACGATCGAGCACCACAGTGTCACCACCGGTTCCGAGGCTCCCAACGCCAAACACGCCCAACTCATCGACAACCTCGCGGCCCAAGCGAGCGATGAGATCAACGGGCAGCTTGCCGAGTGGGCGGCCAAATACGAGCGCATGACCACAAGTCCCGTCGACCTGATTCCATCCTATCGCCCGGTGCCCGACGACCTGCCGCTGCCAGACGAGCCGATGCTGACCCAGGTCATCTCCGGCAATCGGCTGATGGCGCACAACCACACGGTGTGGACTGTCGAAACCGACCATCCCTCCGAACTGCTGACGGCACTGCGGGACCAGTGTGACGACAAGGGCTGGAGGGTCGGAGGCGGCACGCCCGATCCCGAGAGCGGGCTTTCCCACTTCCGGGCCACCGGCCCCAACAACGGAAGGGTGCTTGAGGCGTTCCGGGAACGTCCGTCATGGGACCGGACGGCCGATTCCGGACCCGAGCGGGTGATCATTCGTTACCTCGACCGCATGACACGGCAGGAGATGGGCCCGGTCTTCGAGCGGTGGCTGGACGATGATTCGGTGGACCCGCTGACCTTGATCACCTTCGAGCGCAATATGAGCTCCGAATTGAGAGACCGGTTGTGGGACAAGCTTGCCGAACGCACCGATCTGCCACTCGCGACCGAACTGCGGGTGATCCGGCATCTCGATGGGCGCGGTGAAAACGATCGGGCAAGGGCACGGTTCGACGGTGCCCGCCTGCTTGCTCTATTCGCACCCAGGGAAGAGCGTGAAAAAGTCGAGGAACTCACCGAGGATCTCCTCGGCGAGACGGCCCCCACTCCGAGCTCGCCGACCGACGCCCAATTGGAGGCGATCGGTGCCGTGCGCGTGGCACCTGACGGGAGCGTATCGACGGAGGTTGGTGTCGGGCAAACGGCGAAGTTCTATCAGCGGTTGCCGGACAGGTTGGTGCTGCTGGCCGCGACAGTGGAACGGGCCACGATCCCTGAAGGAACCTACACGCTGGCCTTCGCCGATCATTCCCCCGGCCCGATGGGCGGCGGCAACATTTCGAGCACTCCCCACCATCCGGCGTCTCCGTGGACCAGTTCGGTATCGTTCAATTCTTGGAATGCACACGCCACCGAAGTCGGCTCCGAACGATTCCGGATCGATCTTCAGGCCCGGATGCCGGAGTAATACGCCTTCCTACGATCCGGCCAGCCTTCCCGGTTACAGGCCCGTGGCCGTGAATCACCTTGAGCGACGAATGGCCGTGCCAGACGCACTCGCTCACTGCCGCGTCCAGCTTCGCCAGCGCCTGCGACACCGTCTCGCCCCGGTGCGCCAGATCGACCACCAGCGGCTTGCGGGCCTTGGCGCGGATCAGATCCTCGTCGCACTTCGGGCACACGGCCGGTTGGTTGCGCCGGTCGATGGGTAAGCCGCATGACGGGCATGCGCGCATGTCGGGAAACATTTTCTGCTGTAAATAACCGAGAGTCGAGTCGGAGAGGCGCGGAAATGAAATACCGGAGTTCCATCACACTGGGACTCCGGGGCGGTCGTGATTTTCCTGCTTGGCAGGGGGCGTTCGAAGTAACGGTCAAATGCCTCCCGTAAAACAATGAACTCCGGTCCTTTCTGTTGCTCTTTTGTCGATGTTCGGCGCATTTGGGTAGCCTAACCCAGCATTGGGGAAGGATCTGAGAAAACCTACCCGTGATGGGCGGCGAATCCAGGGAGGGTATCGGCAAAGCCCGCCGTCCACCCCCTGATCCAAGATAATCGGAGCCGCTGGAAGAGGCGTTTGAACCGACCAATCCCTAACAATCCCGGAGAATAAGTGCACAATAAATGCACAACCCTAATTTATGGGGACAAAAAAGGGAGCCTTTGCGGCTCCCTAAATTGTTCAATCTCAAAGAGAAGTGCTCGAAAGAGGACTCGAACCTCCACGGGTTGCCCCACTAGATCCTTAGTCTAGCGCGTCTACCAATTCCGCCATCCGAGCATTCGTTTGGTGGGCGGCTTTGCTACCGCCCCTGCCCCGCCCTTGGCAAGCGAATCTTTGCGAAAATTTGGCCCGTGTCGCGGTGGCTTTGGGGCTTGCCACGGGACGGCTGAGGGAAAGCATGTCGCAGTTTCACCGCCATGGAAGCGATCCGCGTCGAGAATGTAGTGAAAGAGTTCGGAAGCGTCCGCGCGTTGGACGGCATCGGCGCGACGATCAAGGCGGGCGAGTTGTTTTTCCTGCTGGGCGCTTCGGGCTGCGGGAAAACCACGCTGCTGCGCTGCATCGCGGGGCTGGAAACGCCGACCAGCGGCGCGGTGTGGTTCGGCGAGCGCGACGTGACCCGCATGCCGCCGCACAAACGCGAGGCGGCGATGGTTTTCCAAAGCTACGCGCTGTGGCCGCACATGACGGTGGCGCAGAACATCGCCTTCGGGTTGGAGGAGCGGAAGGTGCCGAAAGCGGAAATCAAACGCCGCGTCGAGGAGGCGCTGGAAATGGTCCAGCTCCCCGGCTTCGGCGGACGCTCGATCGACCAGATGTCGGGCGGCCAACAGCAACGCGTGTCGCTGGCCCGCGCGCTGGTCGTGCGACCGAAGTGCCTGCTGCTCGACGAACCGCTTTCGAACCTCGACGCACAACTCCGCGTGGAAATGCGCCGCGAAATCCGCCGCATCGTGAAGGAAAACGGACTCACCGCGATCTACGTGACGCACGACCAGGAAGAGGCGCTCGCCATGGCCGACCGCATGGCGGTGCTGACCCGCGGACGCGTCGGCCAGATCGGCGCGCCGGAGGAAATCTACCGCAATCCGCGCAGCGCCTACGTGGCGAATTTCATCGGCGAAACGAATCTCATATCGGGTGTATTGATTGAATCGAACGCGGATTTCGCGATGGTGAAAACGGAGGCCGGCGTTCTAACAGGCCGCGTCACCGACCCGGACTGGACGCCCGCGCCGGGCGAGACGGTGCGGCTTTCGATCCGCCCCGAGGCTTGGCGGCTCCACAAGGAGGAAGGCGACAATCCGGTGACGGGGAAAATCACCGATCGCACCTATCTCGGCCAGCGCATCCAATACTGGATCGACACCGCGGTCGGCCGCCAGCAGGTCGTCGAGATGAACCCGCATGTGATCCACGAACCGGGCGAGGACGCGATCATGCTGCATGCCCGCCACGACGATGTGGCGGTGTTGACAGGATAGAAGACAGTAGATAGCGGATTTTGAAAACACGGGCACTCATCATCTTCGGACTGCTGGCGCTGATCATCGCGCTTCCGCTGCTGTTGCGTATCGAGACCACGAGTGTTTCCAAACGCGACGCCGACGACCACCTGGTGATTCTCACGCCACACAACGAATCGATCCGCAAGGAATTCGGCGAGGCCTTCGCACGGCATTGGAAAGAACGGACCGGCCGCACGATGCATCTCGACTGGCGCACGCCCGGCGGCACATCCGAGATCCGCATGGTGCTCGACGCCGGATTCAAGGCCGCAGCGGAAACCGGCCGCGAGGGCATCGGCGTGGATTTGTTCTTCGGCGGCGGCGAGCCGGATTTCAGCGGACAGGCGAAAAAGGACCGCTTCGCTCCGCTTGAGGTCTTTGCGAAACATCCGCAGTGGTTCGGCGATGACGCACCGATCCCGCAATATTTCACCGGCGAGCGCTACTGGCCCGACGACCATGTGTGGGTGGGCACCTGCGTTTCGCAGTTCGGCATCTGTTACAATCCGGACGTGCTGGAACGCCTCGGACTCCCCCACCCCGTCTCGTGGCGCTGCCTCGCCGATCCGCGCTATTTTGGTTCCATCGCCCTGGCCGATCCCACCAAGAGCGGCTCGGTCGCCCGTACCTTCGAGTTGATCGTGCAAAGCGAAATTCTCCGCGAGATCGGACTAACAGGATCGACGGATCGCGACGCCGCCATCGCCCGCGGTTGGGCAAACGGCCTGCGGTTGATCCAGAAGCTCGCCGCCAACGCGCGCTACTTCACCGACAGCGCGTCGAAAATCCCGCACGACGTGGTGCAGGGCAACGCAGCGGCCGGCATGTGCATCGATTTCTACGGCCGCTCGTATTCCGACGAGATGCGCACCCGCGATGGCAAGCGCCGGTTGGTTTGGATCGCGCCCGAAGGCGGCACCACGTCGAGCTGCGATCCGATCGCCGTGTTGAAAGGCGCGCCGAATCCGGAAGTGGCGCAGGCCTTCGTCGAGTTCTGTCTCACCTTGCCGGGCCAGCGGCTGTGGTTCGCGCAACCCGGCACGCCGGGAGGCCCGCAGGAGCGCGCGCTGCACCGCACCCCGATCCGCCGCGACGCCTACACGCCTGAATTTCTAACAACCTCGGTGATGCCCGGGGCCGATCCCTACCGCGACCCAGGCAACTTCACCTATCAGCGCGAACTGACCGGCGGAGCCTTCAACACTTTGCGGCAACTGGTAAAAATCATGTGCATCGACTCGCATCACGAGTTGAAGCTCGCGTGGCGCGCCATGATCGACGCCGGCATGCCGTCCGACGCGATGGCCGTGTTTTCCGAGGTCTCGATGGTCGGTTACGAAAAGTCCGGCAAGGGCGACCCGACGCTCGACACCAAAGACGCCCTCGCCGCCGCCCGCCGCGCCGCCGAACTCGGCGACATCTTCCGAGCCAACTACCGCAAGGCCGCCGCGATGGCGGGTGAACAAAAACCATGAAACGCCGCAACGCCATCTTCATCTCCGGCATCGTGATCGCGCTGCTTGCGGTGTTCTTCGTCTATCCGGCGGGGATGGTGGTGAAACAGGCCTTCGAGGGAACCACGGCGCAGGGCGACAAGTTCTTCACGCTCGAATTCATCCTCACCGTTTTCAAAAACCCGATCTATCAGGAAGGACTGTGGAACGCGCTGGCGCTGGGGCTTGTGAGCACCATCGCCACGCTCGCGCTGGCGCTGCCGCTGGCGATGATCGGACATCGTTATGACTTCTTCGGCAAGCGCCTGCTCGGTGTGCTGGTGCTGGCACCGCTGATCCTGCCGCCGTTCGTCGGCGCGGTGGGGGTCAAACAAATGCTCGGCGTGAACGGCGCGTTCAACGCGCTGCTCATCGAGTTCGGCATGATGGACGCCGCCCAGCCCTACGACTGGCTCGCCAACGGCCGCTTCGCCGGCATCGTGCTGATGAACGCGCTGCATCTCTATCCGATTTTATATATGAACATCGCCGCCGCGCTGGCCAACCTCGATCCGGCGATGGAGCAGGCGGCGGAAAACCTCGGCTGTCCGCCTTGGAAGCGGTTTTTCCGCATCACCCTGCCGCTGGCCATGCCCGGCATCTTCGCGGGATCGGCCATCGTCTTCATCTGGTCGTTCACCGAACTCGGCGTGCCGCTGGTCTTCGACTACTCGCGCGTCGCGCCGGTGCAGATCTTCGACGGCTTGAAGAGCCTCGACACCAACCCGATCCCCTACGCGCTCACTGCCATCCTTCTGGTGATCGCCGCGGTGGTATTCCTTTTTTCGAAACTGGTGATCGGCCGCGCGCCGCTCGGCACCACGCCGCGGCCCAAGGGCATGCAGACGGCGAAAAAGCTGCACGGTTGGAAATCAGGCATGTGCGCGCTGTGGTTCGCGCTCACCTTCGCCATCGCCTCGATCCCGCACCTAGGCGTACTGCTGCTTTCGTTCGCCGGGCGCTGGTATGGCACCGTGATTCCCGACGAACTGACGATGCGCCATTACATCGAGGCGCTCGGCAACGGCCTGGTCGTGCCGTCGATCCAGAACAGCTTGATGTATGCCGGCTGCGCCACGCTCATCGCGGTGGCCATCGGCCTCTGTGTGGCCTGGGTGGTGGTGCGCTCGGATTTGCGCCTGAGAAATCTGTTGGACGCCTTCGTCATGCTGCCGCTCGCCGTGCCCGGACTGGTGATGGCCTTCGGTTATCTGGCGCTCTCGCAGGAGGGCAAACCGTTCCATTTCCTGATCGGCGCGGGCGGCAGTCCGTTCATGCTGCTGGTCATCGCCTATGCCATCCGCCGCCTGCCCTACGTGGTGCGTGCCGCGGTCGCCGGTCTCCAGCAGAGCAATCCGGTGCTGGAGGAAGCCGCCCGCTCGCTCGGGGCCACGCCGGCGCGCACGCTGCGCCGCGTCGCCATCCCGCTCATCGGCGCCAACTTGGCCGCCGGGGCCATCCTCGCCTTCGCCTTCGCGATGCTGGAGGTTTCCGACTCGTTGATCCTCGCCCAGCAGGAACAACACTACCCGATCACCAAGGCGATCTTCACCTTGCTCTCCACCCTCGGTAACGGCACTGAACTCGCCGCCGCGCTCGGCGTGTGGGCGATGGTGTTCCTGTCCGTCGCCATCATGGGAGCCGCCGTCCTCGCCGGTAAACGCGGCGGGATGTTCAAGGTGTGATGGCGGCTCGCTTCCTACCGCAGCCCATACACCTTCTCGGCATTGCCGCGGTAGATCTTGTGGCGCACTTCGTCGGGGAGATCGAGTTCCTCGAAGAAGGTATAGTGCTGGTTCATTTGCCGGTCCTTGTTGCCGAAGGACCACCAGCCTTCATCGGTGGCCCACAGGATCTTGTCCTGGTTGCGTATGAGAAACTCGCGGGCGTATTCGCGGTCGCGGTTGAGCACCTGGATGACGACGTGGCCTGACATGTCGGCGTAGAGGTTCGGGTGTTCCTGGAGCTGGCGGTCGCAGGTGCCGTTGGCGAGCTGCCGCCACCAGTAGGCGTGGGCGACGACCTTGCAGTTGGGGAACATCTTCAGCACCCGGTCCACTCGCGCCATGCCGGGCTCGACCATGTTCTTGTTTTGGTCGATGTGGAACATCACCGGCAGGCCGACCTTCTCGCAGGCCTCGTAAAGCATGAGGTTCTTCGGATCGTCGAACATCAGGTCCTTGCCATAGTGCTCGCCGAAGGCCACGGCACCGTCGGCGATCTCGCGCTTGAGGATGGCGACGGCCTCGTCCACGGTCTGCACCTCGCCGGGATCGATGATGGTCATGCGGTCGATGCGGCCTTTGTAGGGGCGGAAGTTTTCGAGAAGCTGTTTGCGTTCCTCCTCGGTCCATGCGCGCGAGCCCTTGTGGTTGAGCGGACTGACGATGCAGCGCTCGACGTTGCGTTCCTCCATCCACTTCGCCACCGCGCGGAGTCCGAGCGGCGTGACGGACATGGCATGCACGTGGGGATCGATGAACTTGATGTCGGCCGGCGGCTTGGGCGCGGCGGGAAGCGTGGCTTGCACACTGAGCATTTGCTGCGCGTAGCGTTCGCCTAACAGAATTTGGCTTTTCGTGTCGAAGTGGACGCGGTCGGTGGTGGTGAGGCCGTCCGAACTGGCAAAGGCGGAGGCATGCGTGGTTCCGGGGAGTTTGGCGATCTGTTCGTTGATGGCGGGTCCGTTGGCGATCTGGCCGGCGATGAACGGCAGGTTGGTGTCGTTGAAATCGGCCCGCAGGTTGCCGATGAGCGTCTGGAGTTTCCCGAGGTATCCTTCCGGCGCATTGTTGTCGCTTTCCCCTTGGTGCCACAACACGCCCTTGAGCGTGCCGTTTCGCAGGGCGGCCTTGGTGCGTTTGCGCGCGCCCCAATACAGCTCGGATTTGCCGAGCCACTGGTCGATTTTCGTGCCGCCGCGCGCGTTGACGACCAGGCCGATGGTGAGGTCCTTGTCCTGTTCCAGCATCTTGCGGACGAAGGCATATCCGGGTCCGAGTTTCTGCATGGCACCACCCTTGCCGACCGAGGAATGGCGGTTCAACGGATTGCGCGCGGATTCCCATTCATTCTTGTCATTGAGCAGGTAGCAGCGGTCGATGATGTCGCCAGCGTCTTCGGGGATTTCGGCGCGGCCAGCCATGTTGGATTGGCCGATGAGCAGATAGACGTGCGGGTTTTCAGGCACTTTGGCCGGCTGGTCGGCCGTTTGTCCGTAAAACTGCGGAACGGCCATGGCGACCACCACGAGGATGAGGCCGATGAGGTGGACACGGGCGGGCGACCGGAACATGCGCGCATGCTCGCTTCTTCCACGGCTGCGGGCAAGCTTCGGCTGGCCCGATCAGCGGGCGGTCATGGTTTCCGGAAATTTTTTCCCATCGCCACGGCAATTGGCGACATTAGCCTGTCGCCGCCCCGATTCGAAAACCCATGAAGATCGTTTTCCGCCTGAATTACCACACCGTGCCCGGTGAGTCGCTGTGGCTGAAACTGGCCGCCGTGCTTGGCGACGACCGGCTGCGCTTCGAGCAGGTCCTGCCGCTGCGCTGGATCAACGACGGGCAATGGCAGACCGAAATCGAACTGCACGGCCCGGAGCCGGTGCGGCTGGAATACATCTATCAGTTCCGCCGCGAACAGAACGGCGTGGAACTTGACGAGTGGAACGGCCCGCGCGTGGTGCCGGTGGACCCCGCGTCGGCGGAGGTGCTGCTGCGCGACACCTGGCGCTCGGCGGGCACGGTGGATTACGCCTTCGAGACCGCCGCGTTCCGCGCGCTATTGCCAGAGCGGAAAAAATTCACGAAACCCGAGGTTCATGCCAATGCCAACCACCTGATCCAACTGCGCATGGCCGGCGTGCCGGACGGGTTGGTGCCGTGCGTCATTGGCAGCGTCACGGAGATCGGCAACTGGAATTGGCGGCACGCCGTGCCGATGTGCGAGGTTTCCGCCAACACTTGGCAGGCCCCGCTTTATCTGCCCGTCGATTGGTATATCGAATACAAATTCGGTCTCTTCGACACCAAGCTCGCCCGCGCCATCGCCATCGAACAGGGAGAAAACCGCACGCTCGAGTGGCGCGACCACGCCGCGCGCCAATGGACCGTCGTCAGCGACGAATGTTACCGCCGCGACGACTCGCAGTTGTTCCGCGGTGTCGGCGTGGCTGTTCCGGTGTTCTCCCTGCGCTCGGAAAAAAGTCTTGGCATCGGCGAGTTCGCCGACCTCAAACCGTTCGCCGACTGGGCGGCAGGCGTCGGCATGAAACTGATCCAGATCCTGCCGATCAACGACACCACCTCTTCGCACGACTGGACCGATTCCTATCCCTACTCCGCGATCAGCGCCTTCGCGCTGCATCCGATTTATCTTCGAATCGGCGGTTTGAGTTATGCCATGCCCGACTCTTTCCACGCGGAGATCGAATCCGCGCGTGCCAGACTCAATCCACTCGCGGAAGTGGATCATCCGGAGGTGATGAAAGCCAAACTCGCGCTCACCCGTGCGATTTTCAAAAAACACCACCGGAAAATCACCAGCAGCAGCGGGTTCCGCTCCTTCCTAGATGAAAACCGCGACTGGCTGGTGCCCTACGCCGCCTTCTGCGTGAAACGCGATGAATTCGGCACCGCGGATTTCAGCCTCTGGGGTGAATGGGCGGTGTTCGATCGCGAAAAAGCCGATGCCATGGTCGCAGCCGATCACCCCGCATGGCCGGAACTGTCATATCATATCTGGCTGCAATACGAACTCGACCGCCAGCTCCGTGACGCCGTCGCCCACCTCCACTCGTACGGGCTCTCGCTCAAGGGCGACCTGCCGATCGGCATCGACCGCGAGTCCGCCGACGCATGGTCGGCGCCGCATTTATTCAAGATGGACACGCAAGCCGGCGCGCCGCCGGACGCCTTCGCGGTGAAAGGCCAGAACTGGGGTTTCCCAACCTACAACTGGGAGGTCATGCGACAGGACGGCTTTGCGTGGTGGCGCTCGCGCTTCGCCCACTTGAGCCGTTATTTCGACGCCTACCGCATCGACCACATCCTCGGCTTCTTCCGCATCTGGCAGATTCCGCACGACCAGGTCGAGGGCATCATGGGTTGGTTCGATCCGGCGATGCCGATCCACATCGACGAAATCCACGGCCGTGGCATACCGTTCGACTACAACCGCTACTGTCGTCCCTACATCCGCGCGCATTTCCTGCACGAACGCTTCGGCGACACGCTCGACGAAGCGCTGCGCAACCACCTCGACGATTGCGGTCACGGTTTCTATCAACTCCGCGACCACGTCGCCACCCAGCGCCGCATCGTCGAACATTTCGAAAATGACACCAGCCCGCACGCCGGGCGGCTCCGCCAAGCTCTTTTGGATTGCGCCAGCGAGGTGCTGTTCTTCGAAGTTCCCGGCTCGCACGGCAGCTTGTTCCATCCGCGTTGTTCGATGCACATGACCAAGTCGTTCCTCGAACTCGATCACGACACCAAATGCCGGCTCGATGACTTGTATGTCGATTATTTCTATCGCCGCCAGGAAGGTTTCTGGGAAGCGCGCGGCTACGAGAAACTCCCGACGATGCGCCATGCCAGCCCGATGCTGCTGTGCGGTGAGGATCTCGGTATGGTGCCGCACTGTGTGCCCGGCGTGATGCGCGAACTCGGCATCCTCTCGCTGGAAATCCAGCGCATGCCCAAGTCATCGGAAGTCGAATACGCCGATCCCGCCCGCGCGCCCTATCTCAGCGTGGTGAGCCCGTCCACCCACGACATGCCCACACTGCGCGGCTGGTGGCGCGAAGATCCACAGGCCACCTCGCATTTCGCGTGGCAGATGCTCGGCATCGAGTTCCCGCCGCTGGAACTCAATACCGAACTGGCCGTCCGCATCATCCACCAGCACCTCGAATCCCCCGCGATGTGGGCGGTGTTTCCATTGCAGGACCTGTTGGCCATAAATGAAACCTTGCGCCATCCCGATCCCGACGCCGAACGCATCAACATCCCGGCCATCACGCCATACTACTGGCGCTACCGCATGCACATTGGCATCGAGGAACTGGCGGACGCGGCGGCTTTCAATGACCGCCTGCACCGGTTGCTGGAAACCACCGGCCGCGGCAGTCGTGCGCGTTGACCCGCATCGCCCGCCGGTCCCCTGGTTTCACATCCAGCGGGCTTCCGCCCTCAAAGCTCCTTCAGCTTGAGCTTGCGCCACGCCACTTGGAACGGGCCCTGGCCTTTGCCGATGCTGTGGACTTGCAGGCCGATGAAACCCTTCGGGTGGCTCTTGAACTTCGCGTCATCGACGAGATCGGAAACCATTTCGCCATTGATCCACACCTGGATGCGCGGGCCCTTCGCGACGATGCGGTAGGCGTTCCACTCGCCGTCCTTGAAGTGCTTGTGCGGCACCAGTTTGTCCTTCGGCGTCATCCAGCCACCGCTGGCCTCGCCGTAAATGTATCCGGCCTCGGCGCCGTTCTTGCCGCTGGCCTCGATCTCGACCTGCGGGCCGTTCACCCGGCCGGTCGGCCCGCCCTTGGTCTGCGAGCGGATCTGCACGCCGGAGTTCAGTGCGTCGTCCACCTTGACCTCGAAGGTCAGCTCGAAGTCGCCGTATTCCTTGTCGGTGCACAGGAAACTGTTCGGGCTGCCCTCGGCGGTGGTGCCGACGATGCCGTCGCCCTCGACCTTGTAGCTGGCCGTGCCGTTGCGCTGGGTCCAGCCGTCTAGGTTCTTGCCATTGAAAAGTTCCACCCAGCCCTCCTCCGCCGTGGCGGGGAGCGCGAGTGCCGTCAGCAGGATCAACGCGAGCGTTTTCATCAGCGGGTGATACGAGCCGGCACAACCGGCTCTTTCCTTACATCGATCAGGGCTCGACGAAATCCGTGTCAAATCGGATCCGGAAGAACTTCGCAGGTGGCGCGTAGGGCACGGAAAGATCCCACAGCACCGCATCGGCGGGAGCGTCCGGATGCGGGCCATAGGTGCTGGATTCACCGGCGGGCCCCCAACTGCCAGACAACAGGGTGGAGCTGCTTTCGAGCGTCCATGACAGCGGATTGATCCCGGCCCCGATGCGGGTGAGGATGTGGAAATTGCCGGATTGCAACATGGTATTCGTCTGGCCCGCCGGGGTGGTCGCATTGGGGTCGGTGTTCATGAAGAACTCCCATGCATTGGAATGCGGATCGTTGTCCGGATTCGCGTTCCGGCCCCAGATGGTGGCTTCTTTGGATGGATCGGAAATGTCATCAGGAAATTCCTCATGCTGCCAGGCGGCGAAACGGGTGGCGTGGACGGTGATGTCGAACGATTGGTTGTCGGTCAACGGTCCGCCCCAACCGGTGTTGCCGAGGTCGTTGGCGGCGCAATAAATCGTCTGTGTCCCGCTGATGCCGGGCATGCTCTGATAAAGCACGGCGGCGCTGTCGGCGAGCGTGGTGTTGATCGTGGACATCGGTGCCGTGAGGTTCACATTGCCGCTGCCGTTGTTCGCCACCTGTCCTGGTGTGACGCCACCGGAGACTCCGGTGTTGACAGTCAGTGTCCCGCTGCCCGAGCCCAGGCTGACGAGAACCGGCAGGCCGCCGGCGTCGGGATCGGTCACACCGATTCCGCCGAAGGCAATCGGCACGCGCGTCGCCGCGTTGAAGGTCCCGGTGGGCACGGTCAGCGATGGCGGCAGGTTGGTTGGCTGCAGGTATCCGGTTTCCAACGCACTCCATTCGCCCGTCCGCATGAAGCGGTTGTTATAGGATTCGATCCAATAATACATCGTTTGATCGCGGATCGCGAAACCCAGCGGCTGCTCGTAGTCCGCGTAAGCGGTGGTGGTCACCGGTGGCAGACTGATCAGGAGCGCGCCGCCCGGATCGGATGTGGTATTGGCATAGACATGGTAGGCATCCGCCCCCACCCCGGCGTTCCATGTGATGTTCACCCGGTCGCCCACGGTTCCGTCGGTGGCGGTCACGGTCGTCGGGGGACTCGGGCCCTTGAGGAAAATCAGGCTTTGCACGGCATCCACCAGGCCGTTTCCAAAAACGTTGTCCATACCCGGCACACCGAGGTCGGTGGCACCCTGGGCCAGCGCGTTGTCGATCATCATGCGCTGCTGGTTCGGTTCCGCGCTCCAGACCAGCGCGGCCAGTCCCGCGACGTGCGGGGTGGCGGCACTGGTGCCGAAAAAGTAATACGGCGGCGGTGTCGCCGGAATGTAGGACGGGATGTGATTGCCGCCCGCCCCGGAGAAGCTCACGCCGTCCGGTGCGGTGAAATCCGGTTTCGGACCGATGCTGCCGCCGCCGAGTTGCGTCCACGGCCCCTGCGAGGCGAAGAACTCGATGATCGATGGCGTGGTGTAATCCACGGCGGTGACCGCACGCACCTGCGGGTTCCCCGGATGACCGAAGATGGCATCGACCGGGCTGGTGTTGGTAATGTAGTGGTTCGCACCGTTTTTCGGTTCCATGAAGATTTCAAGCAGGGCGCCGATGTCGTTCACGGCCTGGATTTCGATTTGGAAATTGGTATCGGCACCGGTGTTGTTGCTGAAATGCAGGGTCCGGTTGGGCCCCGGGGAATGGGTGCTCCAGAACTTCGTCACGCCGTCCGCGTTATCGATGGCGAGGATCCGGTAATTGCCGGCCGGAATGGAGTTTTGCGGCTCGTTCCACTGGAGATAAATGTCCACCGATGAATTCCGGGGCATGTAAACCCACAACAGATAGTCGTGGAGCCCGGAAGGGGGCGCGACATCGATATAAGTCCTTTGCTGGTGGGTTTCGCCGTCGTTGCCGGCAGCCGAAAAGAACATCAGCTGCGGATGCACGGCCATCAGGTTGGCCATGGCCGGACCGAGAAAACCGGCTTCGAAAAACGGTTCCTGATACCACCCGACGTCATCGGCGATGATCTGGCAGCCCGCTTGGGCGAGCACTGTGGCGGCGGTCAGGTGGGCATTCATGTCCGCGCCGCTGGGAGCAAAATACAAGTCCGCACCGGGTGCGATCTCGTGGACGATTTCGAGCATGGCGGTGCCCTCGTCACCGCTGCCCGCACCAAGCGCGGTGAGGTTCACCGTACCCGGCAGGTCGCCGCTTGTCTGGGCGGTTGTCAGGTTGGTCACGCCATTGGAAATGATGCCCACCTTGATATTCTGTCCCGGAGGCGGGACGCCGCCGTCCGCGCTGTAGGCCGTTCTTGCGGTGGGGCCGTTGATCACCAGGTCCCCTTCCCCGCCGGCCGTCCGGTGCTGCGGCGGCTCGACCGGCACGACCGCCGTCACTTCCGGGATCGCCGCCACGGTCATGATGCGGTTTTCCTCCAGCCAGCCGAAAAGGACGTTCCATTCCTCATTCTCAGTCCAACTGAAAAAATGCCCGCCGGCAATGCTGCCGGGCGTGGCCAATGGAGGCAATTCATCGAAGCGCACCATCACCCGCAGCAGATCGGAGTTCACCGGACCATATGCAGTCCCGTCATTGGCATCGGGCTCGAAAATGATCTGATCGAGCCGCTGCATCTCCAGCTTGTAGTCGGCGACTGTCTGGCCGGGCAATCGCGCGGTCGGATTCAGCAAGGCAAGCAGCGCATGATCGAGTTTTTGCTGGTCGGGTTCGAAAACCGGCGACGCAGGGGGCAAGAACGGATCCGGGTAGTTCGCTGCGGGAGGATCGGTCAGGCCGGCGGGTGGCCGGCGATCGTCGGCGAGCACGAACGATGCAAGCGGGATGGCACAAACCATCATGAGCGCGGGGCGCGCGTGGCGGGATGGGATTTTCATGGCAATGGCCGGATCAATCGCCCGGCGGTCTGCATTCAAGCGAGCGGCGGAACCGAGGTGACGAAAAGCTCCCGGATGGAGCACGACCGTGCCGCCCGCCTGACGGCGCACTGCGATCCCGGGTGCCTTGAAACAGCATCCAAATCCAAGAGGGATGCCGGGCATTCGAAGGGCTTTTGAAAAACCCTTTTCATGTCAATAAATTGATCATTCGCCCGGTGACTGTCAATCATTCATGCATTTTCGGAATGTGACAAATCGCACTCTCCCCTGCGATTCAGAGCCGTTTTGACAGGCCCCTTCGGCGGGCACGGCACCGGGCTGCCCTGATTTTTCCGGGACCTTGCCTTGACCTGCGGTCTCCGGTGCCAATAGTTCCGCCCGTTTCCCGCCACCGGCACCTCTCCGTTATGAACATCCACGAATACCAGGCCAAGGAACTTTTCGACCGCTTCGGCGTGCCCAACCCCAAGGGCCGAGCCGCCGCCACACCCAAGGAGGCTTACGAGGCGGCGCGCTGGCTGGGCGTGAAACACCTAGTCGTCAAGGCCCAGGTTCACGCCGGCGGTCGCGGCAAGGGCGTGTTCAAAAATGGCTTCAAGGGTGGCGTGCAACTCGTGGATTCACCTGAAGCCGTCCGCGATGTGGCAGGTAAAATGCTCGGCGAAACACTGGTCACCAAGCAGACCGGCGAAGCCGGACGGCTGGTGCGCAAGGTCATGGTCGCCGAGTCGGTGGCCATCAGTCGCGAACTGTATCTCGCCATCCTGCTCGACCGCAAGACCTGCCAGCCGGTCATCATCGCCTCCACCGAGGGCGGCATGGACATCGAGGAGGTGGCGGAGAAATCGCCGGACAAGATCCGGCGCGAGTTTGTCAACCCGCTCGCCGGCCTGCAGGCATACCAGGTGCGCAAGATCTGTCACGACCTCGGCCTCACCACCACTGCACGCCAGTTCGGACGGCTGCTCCACTCGCTCTACAAGCTGTTCACCGACTGCGATTGCTCGATGGTCGAGATCAACCCGGTCGTCATCACCACCAACGACCGCGTTTATGCGCTGGATGCCAAATTCGGCTTCGACGACAACGCGCTTTTCCGGCATCCCGAGATCCAGTTGATGCGCGACAAGGACGAGGAGGACCCGCGGGAGGTCGCCGCCTCGGAGCACGATCTCAACTACATCGGCCTCGACGGCAACATCGCCTGCCTCGTGAACGGCGCGGGTCTTGCCATGGCCACCATGGACATCATCAAACAACACGGCGGCGATCCGGCGAACTTCCTCGACGTCGGTGGCGGCGCATCGCAGGAGCAGGTCGCGGCGGCGTTCAAGATCATCCTCGGCGACAAGGCCGTGCAGGGAATTTTCATCAACATCTTCGGCGGCATCATGGATTGCAACGTCGTCGCCCAAGGCGTGGTCGCCGCCGCCAGGGAAACCGGACTTTCGCTTCCGCTCGTCGTCCGTCTCGAGGGTAACAACGTCGAGGCTGGCAAGGCCACACTCGCCGCTTCCGGCCTCAACATCGTCTCCGCCGACGGCATGGACGACGGTGCCGCCAAGATCGTCGCCGCGGTTGCCTGAACCCTGAAAACCGAACTCCAGCAAACTCCTTCCATGTCCATCCTCATCGACGAAAACACCAAGGTCCTCGTGCAGGGCATCACCGGCGCCTTCGGCGCTCGCCACACCAAGCTCTCGCTCGATTACGGCACCCGGATCGTGGCCGGAGTCACTCCCACCAAGGGCGGCCAGATGTTCGAGGACAAGGTGCCGGTCTTCGACACCGTCGGCGAAGCGGTGAAGGAAACCGGAGCCACCGCCTCCGCGATCTTCGTTCCGCCCGCATTCGCGGCCGACGCCATTCTCGAAGCTGCCGACGCCGGTGTGGATGTGATCGTTTGCATCACCGAAGGCATCCCGGTCATGGACATGATGCGCGCCAAGGCGATGCTCGCCGGATCGAAGTCGCGCCTCATCGGCCCGAATTGCCCCGGTCTCGTCACTCCCGGCCACGGCGAGAAAAGCCACGGCGGCTGCCGCATCGGCATCGCTCCGGGATACATCCACAAGCGCGGCAACGTCGGCGTCGTTTCGCGCTCCGGCACGCTCACCTACGAGGCCGTCTGGCAGCTCACCACGCTCGGCTACGGCCAGAGCACCTGCGTCGGCATCGGCGGCGATCCGATCAACGGCACCTCTCACCTCGACGTGTTGCAAATGTTCAACGACGACCCGGAAACCGAGGCCATCATCATGATCGGCGAGATTGGCGGCACCGCGGAAGTTGATGCCGCGCGCTGGGCGAAAGAGAACTGCAGTAAACCGATCGCCGGATTCATCGCCGGAGCCACCGCGCCTCCGGGACGCCGCATGGGCCACGCCGGTGCCATCGTCGGCGGCACCGAAGACACCGCCCAGGCCAAGAAAGCGATCCTCGCCGAATGCGGCATCGCCGTCGCCGAATCACCGGGCGACATGGCCCGCACGCTGCTGGAACGCTGGGGCAAGTGATTCCCAGATCGCGCCGCGATTGGAATTCCGCGAAGTTGGGCATCGACGCGCCACGCGCCCGCGGCCAACCTGCACGCCGTATCGCATCGCTAGCGGCCGCGCATGACCTCCACGGAATTCGAGAACAAGAACCAGCAGCGCTGGCAGGAATACGAGCGCCTGGTGAAGGCGATGGAGAAGGGCCGGCGCGATGCGGCGGCGGGCGAGATGCCGCGAATGTTCCGCGAGCTTTGCGTGGACCTCTCGCTGGCGCAGTCGCGGATGTATGGCGCGCGCGTCACCGAACGGCTCAACGCACTGGTGATCCGCGGCTACGAGTTGATCTATCGAAAACGCCGCGGCGGCTGGCGCGCGCTTGCGAGGTTTCTGACCGCCGGTTTTCCGCAGGCGGTGCGGCGCGATTGGAAGCTCTTCTGGCTGTGCAGCGCGTTTTTCTGGCTGCCGTTCATCGCGATGATGCTCACGCCGGAGCATGAAGTCCGCTGGGTGCAGGCGGTGCTCGGAGCGGACGGCATGTCGTCGATGGAGCAAATGTATGGCGGCCGCGACCAGCAGATCTCGCATCTGCGCGAGGAATACGGCTCGAACTTCATGATGTTCTGTTTTTACATCTACAACAATGTGTCGATCGACTTCCGGATCTTCGCCGGCGGCATCCTGGCAGGGATCGGCACCTTGTTTTTCCTGCTTTTCAACGGCGTCTATCTCGGCGCGGCGGCAGGTTATGTGAACCATGCCTGCGATCCGGAGTCGTTCTGGACCTTCGTCAGCGGTCATTCGTCGTACGAGCTGTTAGGCATGGTGGTGAGCGGCATGGCGGGCATGCGGCTCGGGCTGGCGATCCTGAAGCCCGGCCGGCTGCCGCGCACCCGCGCGCTTGCCGAAGCTTCGCGCAAGGCGCTGCCGCTGATCTACGGCGCGGCGCTGCTCACGACCTTCGCGGCTGTGGTCGAGGGCTTCTGGTCGGCGCAGCCGCTGCCATCGGATGTGAAGTATGCCGTCGGGATCCTCGGATGGATTCTTTGCACGGTCTATCTGCTCCGCGCCGGAAAGGGGGTCGGCGATGAAGCTTGAGTCGGTGACCGCGGAGATCCGCCCGCGCAGCGACTGGGAGGCGGTGGACCTCGGGTTGGCATTGGTGCGGCGCGACTTCTGGCGCTGCTTCTGCATGTGGTGGCTGGCCGTGGCCCTGCCCGCTGCGCTGGCGGCCTGGTGGCTGTGGGAGCGGCCGCTGTTGTGGTTCCTGTTGTTCTGGTGGATGAAGCCGGCTGGTTCACGGCTGGTTCTTTTCGAATTGGGCCGGCGTCTGTTCGGCGAACGCCCGCGCTGGCGCAATTCGCTGCGCGAGATCCCGCGTGCGTGGACCCGGCGGTTTTTCCACCGCTTCCTGTTAGGCAGGCTTTCGCCATGGCTGCCGGTGACGCTGGCGGTGGACGATCTCGAGGGCATGCGCGGCAAGACACACCGCCAGCGCTGCAAACAGATCGCGCGCCGTGGCGAGAACACGGTGTTGTGGATTTATCTCATCGGAGACCTCGCCGCCCTCTGGTTCGGCATTGCGATCCTGATGCTGGCGGGCATTTTCATCCCTGATGGCCAGGACGGCGCTTGGCAGACGGCGGTGCAAAGCTGGGACCCGTCGCAGCCGTTCGACATCCCGCTGCTGGTCCTGCGCGTGGTGCTGGCCTGCGTGATGCTCGCGATGTCACTGACCGACATCTTCGTCACCGGCGCGGGCTTCGGCATCTATCTCAACAACCGCACCTGGCTCGAAGGGTGGGACGTGGAACTCGCGCTCAAACGTATGGCGAAGCGTATCGGCGGAACGGTGGCCGTTTTGATGATCGGCATGTTTTGCATGATGACACCACAATCACACGCCTCGGAAAAAGCCGATGCCGCGCGCCTGATCGAGGAAATCAAGGCGGACGAGGCGTTCAAGGTGCATATCGTCAAGGAGCGCATCCCCAAGGAGCGTGATCCGAAAACTCCAATCGACCTCAACCTGAAATGGCTCGGCGAGGGGATCCTGTGGCTGCTGGCCGCCGCGGTGATCGGCCTGCTGGTCTGGCTGCTGTGGATCAACCGCGATGCCTTGAAACGACGCGCGATCGCGATGGAATCGCCCGGCAGAAAATCCGCGGTTCGTGTGGTGATGGGCATGGAGGTCTCGCCGGAGTCGCTGCCCGATGACATCGCCGCCGCGGTGCACGCGTTGTGGCGCAACGGCCATCACCGCGAAGCGCTCGGATTGCTCTATCGCGCGTCAATTTCACGGCTGCTGCAAAGCGGTTGCGTCGAAATCCGCGAGTCCGATACCGAGGGCGATTGCCTGCGGCGCGTGGAAAAGGCCGGTGGCATGGCGCATCCCGATTATTTTCACCATGTGACCCGTGCGTGGACGCGCATGGCCTATGCCGGCCAGGCTCCCCCCGATGTGGAAATCGATGCACTGTGCGCCGGTTGGCCGTTTGATGAAAGGAGGACGGCGTGAACCGGCATGTTCTAACAGCCATCGCATTGCTTGCAGTGGCGGGCTGCGATTACCGCGAGGTCGAGCGAGAGATCGGCTACAAGGGCAAGGCACGCGTGAATCCATGGCTGGCCGCCGAGCGCTTCGTGGAAAAGCGTGGCGACGAGGTGCTTTCGGTCGTTTCGTGGACTCCGCCCGAGTGGAACGACGCCGCCTGGCTGATGCCCGCCACGGTGCTGGGCAACGAGAGTTTCGTGCGGCGCGTGGAGCGCTGGGTGCGGGGTGGAGGGCATTTGATCCTGCTGGTCGAATATGCCGACGCCGCCTCGCACGATTGGAGCTGGGGCCACGCCGATCCGGTGATCGAACCGGTTCTAACGGACCTGTTGGAGGACGCCGGCCTGCGCCTGGTGGAGAATGCCGGTGTCAAGGACGGGCGCGTGCGTTTCATGGGCGAAGACTATCGGGTTTCAGCCGGTTCCGATTTCGGTGTCTCCGCCGGTGACGGAAAAGCGGGAGTCTTCGCATCCGTGGATATGAGCGCCGGAATGATCAGCGTGGTCACCGATGCGCGCATTTTCCGCAGTCGCTGGATCGGTGAAAAAGACCACGCCGCCCTGCTCGCGGCATTGGTCGATGCGTCGCCGAACCACGGACGGATCGCTTTCCTGCGCGGCACCGCGTTGTCGTTCTGGTCGCTGCTCGGCGAGTTTCTCGCACCGCTGTTGATCGCGCTGGCGGTGTGGCTGGTGTTCTGGCTGTGGAAACACCTGGTGCGTTTCGGGCCGGTCGAGGCCGCGGATAATCCTGCGGAGACCCGCAGTTATGCGCATCATCTCGAAGCACTCGGTCATTTCCACTGGAAACTCGATCGCGCCGCCGCCTTGTTCGGCGCGCTGCGTGCGCGGGTGACAGACGCGGCGCACCGGGCCGGCCAGCGTGCCGGCCGCGGCGGCGACCTGCCGGCCTTTCTCGCCGAGCGCTCCGGGCTGCCGCAGGAGCGCGTGACCGCGATTCTAACAGGAATTTCACCGAAAGACGCCGTCTCCCTGACCCGCGCCACGGCGGATCTCCAACAACTGCTCGAAGTGCTCGAACCCAAAACCGCATCATGAATCCCGAAGACCAAAGCCAATTTCAACAACCACCCGCCGGCGGCGACAGTCTGGCCGGATTGATCCATCACCTGCGCTCGCAGATCCGCCGCGTGATCCTCGGCCAGGACCATGTGATCGACCAGGTGCTCGCCGCGCTCTTCGCCGGCGGACATGTCCTGCTCGAAGGCAAGCCGGGCCTCGGCAAGACGCATCTGGTCACCACGCTCGCACGCACCTTCGGCGGCGGCTCCGGGCGGATCCAGTTCACACCCGACCTGATGCCGTCCGACGTGACCGGTTTCCGCATGTTCGACATGCGCAGCCAGACCTTCCAACTGCGCAAAGGACCGGTGTTCACCAATCTTCTGCTGGCCGATGAAATCAACCGCGCGCCAGCCAAGACCCAGGCCGCGCTGCTGGAAGTGATGCAGGAACGCCAGGTCACCATCGACGGTGAAACCATCCGGCTCGAACCGCCGTTCATGACGCTGGCCACACAGAACCCGGTGGAGCACGAGGGCACCTATCCGCTGCCGGAAGCGCAGCTCGACCGCTTTGTGATGAAAGTGCTCATCGATTACCCCGAGCGCGATCCCGAGTGCGAAATCGTGCAGCGCGCCGCCGCCGAGGTGCCGAGTTATGAAAAAGCGGATGTCGATGTCATTTGCGGCCCCGCGGACATCGTCGCCGCACAGGCCGCAACAGCCGCGGTGGCCGTAGTCCACGACGTGGTGGCCTACGCGGTGGAAATCGCGAGGGCCACACGCGAGTCCCGCGCCATTTCGCTCGGGGCCGGCACGCGCGGCGCGATCAGCCTGGTGCGGATCGGCAAGGCCTTCGCCGCGATGGACGGACGGAGTTATGTGATTCCGGACGATATCAAGTCCGCCGCGCTGCCGGTGCTCCGCCACCGCGTCCAGCTCACGCCCGAGGTGGCGATCAGCGGCCAGCAGGTGGACGAGGTGCTCGCGGAAATCGTCAACGCCGTGCCCGCTCCCCGCGGGCAGGAACAGGGTGCGTGATCCGCGGCGGAAGTTGGAACGAAAATGTGAGGAACATGCGCGGCACCAACCGCAAAAACAACTGGCTGGTTTCCAGCTATCTCATCCGGTACCGCAACCTGCCGAAAACCAACCTTTACGATTCCGCCGTCGAGGGGGAAAAATCCATGAACCAAACCCCGGCACCATGAAAACGATGATCACGGCTTTCGGTTCGCTCGCCCTCGCCACCGCATCGACCGCTGACGACCATGTCGATGCCAGCACCCTCACCGGCAAGGTGATGTGCGGATACCAGGGATGGTTCCGTGCCCCGGGCGACGGGTCGGGGCTGGATTGGGTTCACTATCGTCACCCGAAAGGCGGCTTCAAACCCGGCCACGCGGGCATCGATTTCTGGCCGGACACCACCGAACTCGGCGAGGACGAGAAATTCAAGACCCCGTTCCGCCATGCCGACGGCAGCCCGGCCCTCGTTTTCAGCTCGCACCATCCCGCCACCGTTTCGCGCCATTTCCATTGGATGCGGGAATATGGCATCGATGGCGTGTTCGTGCAGCGCTTCCTCTCCGAGACGCGAGGCAACCGCATCCGCCAGCCGCGGGGGAAATCGGTCAACACCGTGCTGTCACACTGCCGCGCCGCCGCCAACGAACGCGGCCGCACCTACGCCGTGATGTACGATCTATCAGGCATGGGTGCCGGATGCGCGGAGGACTTCAAGGCCGACTGGCGCTTCCTGGTCGATGAAATGAAAATCACCCGCAACCCGGGCGACAGGTCTTACCAACACCACCGCGGAAAACCGGTCGTCGCCGTGTGGGGCGTCGGTTTCAAGGGCCGACCCTACACCGCGAAGGACTGCGCGGAAATTATCGATTTCCTCAAGAACGACCCGCAATACGGCGGCAACACCGTGATGCTCGGCGTGCCGACCGGCTGGCGACTCGGCGAGCGCGACGCCGACCCCGATGTCGCCGAGTGGGCGCCGGTTTACAAGGCGGCTGACATCATATCGCCGTGGATGGTCGGCCGCTTCCGCGACGCCCGCGGCGCCCGCGAATACGCCGTGGGACGCGCCCGCGAGGACAAGGCCCTGTGCGACCGGCTCGGCATCGATTTCATGCCGGTGGTCTTCCCCGGTTTCTGCTGGGCCAACCTGAAGAAGGGAACCGACGAAAATCCCGATGCATTCATCGACCGCGACGGCGGCCGCTTCCTGTGGGCGCAATACGAGGCCTTGGTCCGTGAAACCGGCGCGAAGATGATCTATCAGGCAATGTTCGACGAACTCGACGAAGGCACCCAGATCTTCAAGGTCACCAACGACCCGCCGGTCGGCGCGAGCGGGTTCAAGACCTACGGCGACCTACCATCAGATCATTATCTCTGGCTGGTCGGCGAAGCCACCAGGATGTTGCGCGGTGAGCGCCCCCACTCACGATCCATGCCCGAACGCACAACAACCGGTGACGCCGGTCGCTGAAACGTGGCGGCGGTTTTCAACCGCCACGACCATAACCCAAACAATGTGATGAAAGTTTACCAAATGCCGATTTGCGGGAAAGTCTTCCGCTCTGCCATGTCCGCACTCGTCTGTCTCCCCTTGACGGCCCACGCACGGGCAGACAAGCCGATGAACGTCCTGTTCGTCGTGGTCGATGACCTGCGGCCGGAACTCGGCTGCTATGGCGTGAAGGAAGTCGTTTCACCCAACTTCGACCGCCTGGCGTCGATGGGCATGCTTTGCCACAATGCCTTCGCCCAGTATCCGGTCTGCAACCCGAGCCGGGCGTCGTTCCTATCCGGCCTGCGGCCGGACGAGTGTGGCATCGTGTCGAACGAGGTCCCGTTCCGCGCGAAATTGCCGGACACCGTGAGCCTGCCCCAACTCTTCCGCCAGAACGGCTACTTCACCGCAGGAATCGGCAAGATTTTCCACCTCGGCCAGGACCGCGAAGGCAAGCCGGTGTTGTTCCAGGATCCATTGTCGTGGGACTACTTTTTCGACAGTCTGCACGCCGCACCAAGGGTCGGACGGACCGGCGAGGGACGCAACCTGACCGACGGCCGTCTCAAATGGTGCGAGTGGCGCGCCGCCAACGGCGACGATGACGACCAACCCGATGGATTGAACACCAGTACCGCCCTCCGCATCCTCGAAGAACATCACGACAAACCCTTCTTCATCGCGCTCGGACTGCACAAACCGCACGACCCGTTTGTCGCGCCGAAGAAATACTTCGATTTTTATCCGGAAGGTTCCACCAAGCTGGCACGGGAGCCGTCAGACCGCACGCCGCAGGTCCGCCACGCGATTCCCAACAGCAAGGACTTTGACGCGTTCACCGACCGGGAACGGCGCGAATTCAAGCGCGCCTATCAGGCCTGCGTCAGCTTCGCGGACGCACAACTGGGGAGACTCATGGAAGCCATGGACCGCCTCAAACTCTGGGATAACACCATGCTCGTGGTCATCGGCGACCATGGCTATCACCTCGGCGAGCACGGCTGGTGGAACAAAGTGACGGTTTACGAATTGGGCGCTCGCTCGCCGATGCTGGTCTGGATGCCCGGTACGAAAGGTATGGGGAAACCCACCGACGCCATCATCGAGTTCATCGATCTCTACCCGACCCTCATTGACTACGCCGGACTCGAGGCACCTCACAAGCTCGCGGGCACAAGCCTGCGCCCGGTCTTCGACGACCCCGGACACCCCGGCAAGGAAGCCGCCTTCAGCCAGGTGAACCGCGGGAAAACCGTCGGCCGCAGCGTGCGGACCAAACGCTGGCGCTACACCGAGTGGGGACCGGATGGGAAAGCCGGAGTCGAGCTTTACGATCACGATTCTGACCATGGCGAGTATCACAACCTCGCCGATCAGCCCGGGCATGAGGCCACCCGCAAACGAATGGTCAGGCTCCTCCAACAAGGATTCCCCGCCGCAAGATAGATGCAATCATGACCGGAAAACACGATATACCTCATCATGCCTGCGCGTCAGACAAGCCCGTACGAATCATCCCGAATGATCGCCATGATGGCGGCATCGTTCGTTTGCGGCAGTCCACACGCTGCGGAAGCGGCTCCGGCAAAGAGCCCTGACATCGTCATCATCCTTGTGGACGACATGGGCTACGGCGACACGGGTTGTTACAATCCACGGTCGAAGATCGCCACTCCGCACATCGACCGTTTGGCGAGCGAAGGCATGCGTTTCACCGACGCCCACGCGCCCGGCGCGCTTTGTCATCCCTCGCGCTACGGGCTGCTGACCGGGCGCTATCCGTTCCGGACCGACACCTCGAAATGGCCGAAGCAACCGCTGATCGATGAAGATCAGGTGACCATCGCCTCGCTGCTGCGCGACTCAGGCCATGCCACCGCCATGGTAGGCAAATGGCATCTTGGATTCGCCGAGGACGGTTATGACAAGCCGCTTCCCGGCGGGCCGGTGGATCGGGGATTCGATGAGTTTTTCGGCATCCGCGCCTCGACCGACATTCCACCGTATTTCTACATCCGTGGTGACCGCGCCGTGAAGCCTCCGACGGATCACATCGCCGCAAACCAGAGCGACGGCTGGTCGCCGATCCAGGGCGCGTTCTGGCGCGAGGGCGGCATCGCGCCCGATCTGAAGCTGATCGACGTGCTGCCGCGATTCACCGACGAGGCGATCTCGGTCATCAAAAGGCGCGACCCCGCCAAACCACTGATGCTCTATCTCGCCTATCCCGCGCCGCACACGCCGTGGCTGCCTACGCCCGAATTCGAAGGCAAGAGCGAAGCCGGAATGTATGGCGATTTCGTGATGATGGTCGATCACGAGATCGGCCGGGTGGTTGCCGCGTTGGACGCGGCCGGGATGTCCGAAGAGACCCTGCTTGTTTTCACTTCCGACAACGGCCCGGTCTGGTATCCGCTGGATATCGAGCGCTTCTCCCACGATTCTGCCGGAGGCTTGCGCGGCATGAAGGGCGACGCATGGGAAGCCGGCCACCGCATGCCATTCATCGTCCGCTGGCCGGAACGGGTCGCGGCGGGCTCCACCAGCGACCAGACGATCTGTTTCACCGACCTCATGGCCACCTTCGCGGAGGCGGTCGGAACGGAGCTTCCCGACGGTGCCGGGCCGGACAGCTTCAGCCTGCTTCCAGTCCTCGAAGGCCGCCAGCCCGACGACCAACCGGTACGCGGACCGATAGTCATGCAGTCGGGAAGCAAAGGCGCGATGGTCATCCGGGCCGGCGACTGGAAGCTCATCGACCGTCCCGGTTCGGGCGGATTTTCCAAATCCCCGAAACCACAACCCGGCGATCCGCCCGGACAACTCTACAATCTTCGCAGCGATCCGGCGGAGCGGAACAATCTCTATCGGGAAAGCCCGGATCGCGTCGCCGAACTCACCCGCCTCATGAAGGCGATCGTGGATTCGCCGGCTAGCCGGAATCCGCCGCGTCCATGATGGCTCGGTCCCGCTCTGGAAATGAAATCCCTGCCTGCGACGGGAGGCCGGATGAGGCGTGAGTCGCGGCATGGGATGCATTGCGGCTGGATGTATCCCGAAAACCCACCACCATCGGGGCCCATGCCACAGGACACGGCTTCATCCAGTAGCGCAATGATTCCCACCCGCAGGTTGCTGACACTCGCGCTCGGCTGGATGATTGCCGCGGTGGCTGCGGTGTTTTTTCCCGTATTGCAGCCGGTATGGAAATGGTCGGGCATCGCCGCGGGCCTGATCACGCTCTGTGACATGGCGTGGCTGCGTCTGTTGAAACCGCCGCTCGTGCGCCGCGTTCTGCCCGGACGCTTCGCGCTTGGCGAACCGGGCGAGGTGATGCTGGCACTGACCCATGCCGGGACGTCTGCGGCAAGCGTCGAGGTGTTCGACGGCATTCCGCAGCGCGCGGTGGCCGAGTCCATGCCGTGGTCGGGCATGCTGCCGCCGCGGCGCGAGACGAAGGTGTTTCATCCGGTGAAACTGCTCGAACGTGGCGAGGTGAGCTTCGGTCCGGTAAGCGTGCGACGAGTCTCGCCTCTCGGCTTGTGGGCGCGCCAGACCCGCCACCTTGGCGAGGAACGAGTGAAGGTCTATCCGAACTATGAGCCGGTCGTACGTTTCGCCCTGCTTGCCATGCAGCACCGCGACAACCCGCTCGGCATCGTGCGGCGCCCGCGGCCGGGGACGAGCCGGGATTTCCATCAATTGCGCGACTACCGCGACGGCGATCCGTTTTCGCAGATCGATTGGAAGGCGACTTCGCGCCGCCAGGTGCTCATCAGCCGCGACTATCAGGAACAGCGCGACCAGTCGGTGGTTTTTCTGTTGGACACCGGCCGGCGGATGCGGGCGATGGACGGCGGATTGCCGCAGTTCGACCATGTGCTCAACGCGGTGCTGCTGGTTTCGCATGTCGCGCTGCGCCAGGGCGACCAGGTGGCGGTGAAATCGTTCGGCGGCAGCGACCGCTGGCTGCCGCCGGTGAAAGGCGGCCATGCGATGCCGGTATTGCTCAACCACCTCTACGACTACCAGACCACGGCGGCACCGAGCGATTTCACCGAGGCGGTGGAAAAACTCATGACGCGCCAGCGCCGCCGCTCGCTGGTGATCCTTCTCACCAACCTGCGCGGCGAGGACGGCGGCGAACTGCTGCCTGCCTTGCAGGTTCTGCAAACACGCCATCTCGTGCTCCTCGCCAGCATGCGCGAGGAGGTGGTGCGCGACGCGATCCGCCGGCCCGCCGATTCTTTCAACTCCGCGCTGAGACATCTCGCCGCCGACCGCTATCTTCAGGAACGCCGCGAGATCCTGGTCCGGCTCGGCACACTGGGACTCCTCACGCTCGACAGCACCGCCCAGGATTTCCCCGTGGCCCTGGCCAACCGCTACACCGACATCAAGGCTGCGGGTCGCATCTGATATTACCACGCGATCGCGTGATGGCGGTGTGGCCGGAATGTGGCATGATGACCCGCGTGTAAGGGATAGCACACTGCCCCCCAAAGGGCCCGCGGGCGTCGGAACAAGGGATCCGGCGCCCGCGGCTTTTTCAGCCCGGACACAACCATCCCGCAACATGTTTCCCTGACGGCCGGTGGTGGCGCAAATGCCGTGACACCCGCAACCGAGCAGCGCCTTGCCACGCCTGCACACTCGACATGGCGGGCGGATGTTCCATGCTCGCGCGCATGCCCACCGTCCATGTCGATCTCGCGGAGCGCTCGTATGAGGTGATTGTCGATGCCGGTGGCCTCGGCAAGGTGGCGGGGTGGGTTGGCGAAGTCGGACTGGAGGGACGCCGTGCCGCGGTGATCAGCGATGAAACGGTGGCGGCGCTGCATGCGGGGAAACTGATCCCATCGCTTGAAAGCGCCGGTTTCCGTCCCACGCTGCACACCGTGCCGGCCGGCGAGGCGTCGAAATCGATGACTCATGCCGAAAGCGTTTGCCGCGAAATGATCCGCTCGGGGCACGATCGCAAATCGTTCGTCATCGCGCTCGGCGGCGGCGTGGTGGGCGATCTGGCGGGGTTCGTGGCCGCGATTTTCTACCGCGGCCTCCCATTCGTGCAGATTCCAACCACCATCGTCTCGCAGGTCGATTCCTCGGTGGGCGGCAAGACCGGGGTGAACGTAGCGGAGGGGAAAAACCTGTTAGGAGCGTTCCACCAGCCGCGGCTGGTGATCGTTGATCCCGAAACCTTGCGCACCTTGCCGGACCGCGAGTTCCGCGAAGGATTCGCCGAGGCGATCAAGCACGCCGCCATCCGCGACGCCGCGATGCTCGACGATCTCGCCGCACTCGATCCCTCAGACCGCGACGTGCCGGCGGATCTGATCGCGCGCAACATCGCGATCAAGGCGCGCATCGTCGAAGCCGACGAACAGGAAACGCTCGGCATCCGCGCGCTGCTCAACTTCGGCCACACCATCGGCCACGGCATCGAAGCCGCGGTGCCCTACGGCGAGTTGTTGCATGGCGAGGCGATCGCCCTCGGCATGCGGGCGGCGCTCCATCTATCAGAACGCAAGGCCGGGCTCGATCCCGCGGCCTCGCGGAAAATCCTCGCGCTGCTGGAACAATTCGGCCTGCCGCTCGTGTTGCCGGAATCGATTTCCACCGACACCGTCATGGCGCGGCTCGCCACCGACAAGAAGTTCGCCGCCGGCGCGATCCGCTTCGTCGTGCTCGACGCGCCGGGCAGCGCGCACGTCACCGGCGACATCACCATGGACGACCTGCGGGATGCCATCGCGCATCTGCGTTTCTGAAACCCGGCCGCGGGTTTCCACCCGCCAGAACGATGATCGGCCAGCCGTCTCATGCCACCTACAACCGCTACGGCCGCTGGCTGCGCGCCAGATTCGGAGGGCGCGTGCACAAAGTGGTCGTCAATGCGGGATTTTCCTGCCCGAACCGCGACGGCACCAAGGGCTTCGGCGGGTGCGCCTACTGCAACGTCGATTCCTTCACCCCGGCCACCGCGCAGTCACTGCCCGGCATTCGCCAGCAGGTGCTGCATGGCATCCGGCACGCCCGCGAACATTACGGCGCGGAAAAATTCATCCTCTACTTCCAGCCGAACAGCAACACCCACGCGCCGGTGGAAACGCTCAAGGCGGCCTATGACGAGGCGCTCGACGCCGCGCCGGAAGGAGTCGTCGGCCTCGCGGTCGGGACGCGTCCGGATTGCCTGGATGAGGGAAAAATCGCACTGCTGGAAAGTTATGCCAAACGCATCAATGTGGATCTGGAAATCGGCATGGAGTCGATGCACGACCACACCCTGCAACGCATCAACCGCTGCTGCACGCATGCCGACTTCACGGCACTGATGAAGCGCCTGCGCGACAGCCCGCTGCAGTTATGTGTGCACACGGTCCTGGGATTTCCATGGGAAAGCCGCGGGATGATGCTCGCGACCGCGGACGAGCTGAACCGATTTCCGCAAATCCGTTTTGTGAAACTCCACCACCTGCATGTGGTCGAGGGCTCGATCCTCGCCGCCCAATACCGTCGCGATCCGTTCCCCTTGTTCACGCTGCCGGAGTATGCCGGTTTCCTGTGCGAATTCCTGCCGCGGTTGCGTCCCGAGATCGTGATCCAGCGCCTGTTCGGCCTGGCCGACCCGTACCTGCTGATCGCTCCGAAGTGGGGGCTCGACAAGTCCGCCGTGCAGCAGTTCATCGACCGCACGCTCGCCGAACGCGGCATCATCCAGGGCAGCACGCTGTGATGCAATCCGCTCTTTTCACACCCGGATTTTCCTCTCACGCTCCCAACACCGAGACCCACCAAACCCATGAAACACATCCTGCTTCTTCTCACCCTGGCATTCCCGGCGCTGGCCGGGGAGTGGACGAACCTCTGGCCCGGCGAGGCACCCGGCGCGCCGCGTCCGGCGGCGGGAACGGAAATCGTCAAAGACGGCTGGCGATTCAGGGAGGTCGAGGTGCCGCAATATCATGTCTTCCGTCCGGAAAAGCCGAACGGCCTGTGCGTGGTGGTGCTGCCCGGCGGCGGCTACGGCGCGCTCGCCGGCGATCATGAAGGCCGGCAGTTCGGCGAATGGTTCGCGAAGCAGGGCATCACCACGATGGTGGTGAAATACCGGATCTCCGGCAGCGATGATAAAAGATATCATTTTCCGGTGCCCCAGATGGACGCGCGCCGCGCGATCCGGGTGGCGCGCGGCATGGCGGAGGAATGGCAGATCGATCCCGAGCGGGTGGGCATCATGGGCTTTTCCGCCGGCGGCCACCTCGCCTCGACCTGTGTGACGATGTTCGACGACACGTTTCCGCAGGAAACGAACGACGCCATCGACGCGCTGAGTTGCCGGCCGTCGTTCGGGATTCTCGTCTATCCGGTCATCGCGATGAGCAAGCCATACGGACACGGTGGATCGAAGCGACGGCTGTTAGGAGAAAACCCGCCGCCGGAACTCGTGGCACGCTGCGACACCTCGCTGCGCGTCACGGAGAAAACCCCGCCGGTGCTGGTCGTGCATTCGGCCGATGACGCGGTGGTGCCGTTGCGCAATGCTCTGGATTTCATCGATGCCTGTGTGGAACACAAGGTCCCTGTGACGGCACATGTTTACCCCACGGGCGGGCATGGCTACGGCTTCGCGGGCAAGGGCGAGGCGGTGGGCTGGACGGCACGCTTGGCCGAGTGGATTGAGAAACGTTGAAACGGTTTCCCCGGAAGACCGGCCCCATTCCCGGCGGTGGGTACAAAGCCATACATGCGCCTGTGCCGAAGGCGGGGCCCGCATGTCAAAGGCTCCGGCTCTCATCCTGCCCGGTCTCTCATACGGAGCTTTTGCGAAAGACCGGGACCCTTGCCGGACGTTGATCTCTTATACTTCCACCATGATCCGCTCATCCACTTCCAAACACGCCATCCGCTTCTCCGCCTTCGCAGGCACCGTGGCGGCCCTGTTGATCGCGGCGGACCCGGCCGCAGCGCGCAAGCCCCAACTGCCCAACCCGGACTTCACCAAGGGCGAACAGATCCCCGAAGGCGCCACCCACGACTGGACGCTCGGTGCCACAGGTGCCCGCGGGTGGATTTATTCGGAAAACCTCGAAACCCGCAAGGCCCGCCAGATCGCCATCACCATGGTGGCCAAGGACTCACCCGCCGAGGGCGTGCTGCAAGTCGGCGATGTGATTCTCGGAATTGACGGCGAACCCTTCGCCTCCGATCCGCGTCCCGCCTTCGGCAGAGCCCTGACCGCCGCCGAATCGGAGACCGGCAAGGGACAGCTCCGGCTGCTGCGCTGGCGCGGCGGCAAAACCGAGGAGGTGACTGTCGTGTTGCCGGTGCTCGGCGACTACAGCGCCACCGCTCCCTACGACTGCCCCAAGTCCAAGCGTATCATGGATCAGGGCTGCCGGGCGCTCGCGGAAGAAATCAGCAGCCCCGGCTACCGCGTGAGCCCGATCTCCCGCTCGCTCAACGCCCTCGCACTGCTTGCCAGCGGCAATGGAGACTACCTTCCGCTGTTAAAAAAAGAGGCGGCCTGGGCGGCCGATTACTCGGCGGACAAATTCAGCACCTGGTATTACGGCTACGTCATCAGCTTCCTGGCCGAATACGTCATGGTGACCGGCGACGAATCGGTGATGCCCGGGCTGCGGCGGCTGGCCATGGAATCGGCCGAAGGCCAGAGCATTGTCGGCTCATGGGGACACAAGTTCGCCGGCAAGGACGGACGCCTCGTCGGCTATGGCATGATGAACGCGCCGGGAGTGCCGCTGACGATCTCACTCGAACTCGCTCGCCGCGCCGGAGTCGATGACAAGGAGATCCCGGAAGCCATCGAACGCAGCGCCAAGCTGCTGCGCTTCTACATCGGCAAGGGTGCCGTGCCCTACGGCGATCACCACCCGTGGATCCAGACCCACGAGGACAACGGCAAGTGCGGCATGGCCGCCGTGCTTTTCAACCTGCTCGGGGAGGAAATGGGCGCCGAATTCTTCTCGCGGATGAGCCTCGCCTCACACGGGTCGGAGCGCGACACCGGCCACACCGGCAATTTCTGGAATATCGCCTGGGCGATGCCCGGCGTGAGCCAGTCCGGCCCGCAGGCGACGGGCGCGTGGATGAAGGAATTCGGCACTTGGTATTACGACCTGGCGCGCGACCACAACGGCCTGTTCCGCCACCAAGGGCCACCGCAGGCCCAGCCGGACCACACCAACGGCTGGGACGCCAGCGGCGCCTATCTGCTGGCTTACGCAATGCCGCTCAAGACCCTCATGATCACCGGCAAACGGCCGGCCACCACCCCGCAACTCGATGCCGCGCAGGCCAAAGCCATCATCGATGACGGCCGCGGCTGGAGCAATGCCGACCGCTACAGCGCCTACGACGGGCTTTCCACCGAAGTGCTGCTGGAACGTCTCGGCAGTTGGTCACCCGTCGTCCGCGAGCGTGCGGCCACCGCGCTGGCCCGCAACAAGGCGGTCGTGGTGAAGACCCTGATCGACATGCTGGATTCACCCTCACTAGAAACGCGGCTCGGGGCCTGCCAGGCGCTCGCCCAGCAAAAGGCCAGGGCGGCGGAGGCCGTGCCCAAACTTCGGGAAATCCTCAAGGCCGAGAACCTGTGGCTGCGGGTCAAGGCCGCCGACGCACTTGCGGCCATCGGTGAAGCGGCCAAACCCGCGGTGCCCGATCTGCTCAGAATGCTGGCCCGTGATCCCGGACCCGACGACCCGCGGGGCATGGAACAGCGTTACCTCAGCTTCGCGCTGTTCGACAACCGGAGCGGGCTGATCTCGAACTCGCTCGAAGGCGTTGACCGCCAGCTCCTCAAAGCCGCCGTGCACGCCGGCCTGCGGAACCAGGACGGGCGGGCCCGTTCCGCCTTCCTCTCAGTCTATCGCAACCTGCCGCCGGCGGAACTCAAGGCACTGCTGCCCGAGGTCCACTACGCAGTGGTAAACCCCTCACCCAGCGGCATCATGTTCGCCGACGGCATCCGCATCGAAGGACTCAAGCTGCTGGGCCAGTGGAAGGCCGCCGAAGGCATCGATGCCTGCATGTTCTACCTCGCCAACCAGAACCACTGGGGCAGCGAAAAGCGCACCCCGGTGCTGCTGGAAATCCTGCGCAGCTATGGCGCCCATGCCAAACGGACAATCCCCGAACTCGAGCACCTGGCCGCTGGCTTCGCCGATGGCGAGGAAGGCTTCCCGTTGCATCTCAGCAAGAGCAAGGCGCGGAACGTTCGCGAAACCATCGAGTTTCTCCAGGAAGCCGATGAACGCCCTGAATTGATCCATATCCGTTGACCACATTCAAAAAACCCAAGTTCGGGCCTGATCTTTTTGAAGTGGTCGGGGCGGCCAGATTCGAACTGACGACTTCCTGCTCCCAAAGCAGGCGCTCTACCAGGCTGAGCTACGCCCCGTCGCGGGTGGCGGACGGTTGGACATGGCGGGCCGCAAATCAAGAAATTGTTGCTCCGTGAAACACATGCCCCGATTCGATGCATGGAGCCAGCAGGCATGACTCCCGGTGGACACCGTCCCGAAGCCTACGCCGCACCCAGCCATCCCGCGGCCAGACCGGCGAGCGCGCCGAGGCCGACGACGGTGGTGACGCCGCACTTGCCGGAGCGCAGCAGCAGGAAAAACGCCGCCGCCATGGCCAGTGGCACGAAATCGGTTTCCCCCGGTTCCGGCACCACCACGTTCCAGCCGAACCAGATTGCGAGGTTCGCGATCACGCCGACCACCGCGGCGGTCACCACGGTGAGCGCACCGCCGAGGCGCGGGTTCCCGAGCGTGCGCTCGATCCATGGCGCGCCGGCGAAGATGAACAGGAATCCGGGCACGAAGGTCGCCCAGGTGGTGAGAAACGCGCCGATGCTCGCGGCGGCCAGCGGAGGCAGCGTGCCGGGTGAGTTCCACGCGCCGAGGAAACCGACGAATTGCAGCACCAATACCAGCGGTCCCGGAGTCGTTTCCGCGAGGCCGAGGCCGTCGATCATCTGTCCGGGCGTGAGCCACGCGTGGGTTTCCACCGCCTGCTGGGCCACGTAGGGCAGCACCGCGTAGGCACCGCCGAATGTGAGCAACGCCGCCTTGCTGAAAAACGCGGAACCGACCGTGAGCGCGTGCGATTTTCCAAACACTGCAAGGCACAGCACCAGCGGCGCGAGCCACACCGCCAGCCACAGCACGCATTTGCCGAACGTGCTTTTCCACGATGGCATGGCATCACGGCTCGCGGAGATATCATTTTCAGGAAACTCTGGATTGTCCATCCCCGGCAGCCGCTTGCCGAAAGCCAGCCCGGCCACCAACGCGGTGATCACGATCAGCGGAAACGGCAGTTTGAAAACGAGAAGGGCCAGCAAGGCGGTCACGGCCACGGCCCACAGCCATGGATGATGCAGCACCTTTTTCCCGATCCGCAGCATCGCCGCCACCACGATGGCCATCACCGCGGCCTTCAGTCCGTAAAACACCCATTCCACCCATTGCAGGTCGCCCTGATAGACATAGATGCACGAGATGCACCACATCAGCAGCGCGCCCGGCAGCACGAACAAGGTGCCGGCCGCGATGCCACCGCGAGTGCCGTGCAGCAGCCAGCCGGTGTGGATGGCGAGCTGCTGCGCCTCGGGTCCGGGCAGAAGCATGCAATAGTTCAGCGCGTGCAGAAACCGGCGCTCGCCCAGCCAGCGCCGACGCTCCACCAACTCGCGGTGCATCAGCGCGATCTGGCCCGCCGGCCCGCCGAAGCTCAACAGGCCGATCCTGATCCACACGGCCAGCGCCTCACGGAACGTCGGATGTGCGGATTTTCCATTCATCGGCCGCGCACGCTATCGGCGTCCGACACCGTGAACAACGATCTTTTCGCAGTGCAGCCAGCGCCGGATCACCTGCCGATCGGCGGTGAGATTTCCCAGCATGCGCCAGCGCGAGCGGCGCAATACCACCGCATCGTCGCGATTCTCATCCACCACGCACCACGGATCGGAGCCCGAGGAATGAATGAAACGGAAGCCGCCGTCCGTCCCCGTGACGACGAATCCCACATGCGTGTCGAGACCCACCAGATGAATGCCCGGCTCCGCCGCATCAAGCCGGTCGGCATAGACCTGGTAATCCTCGCCGACGCGCAGCACGCACGACTCGCGCGGCAGGAACGAGCGCAGGATGTTTTCCGACGGCTGTTTGGCGAGCCGGTAGCGGTCGAGCCGGAAACCCGCGTCCTTGAGCAGGGTCGCCACGAAATATCCGCAGGCGATGCCCTCTTCGCCCGGTCGTTCCGCGATGCCGTTGAAATCCCACGGCGTGCCCAGCCAGCAGCGCATCATCTCGGGCAAAACCCGCTCGAGCAGCAGTCGGGCGTCGTTTTCCACCGCCGCACGCTGCTCCGGACCGCGCGCGCGGCGGTGGCGCTCCGCGAGTTCCTTGCGCCAGCGTTCCAGCTCCGAGGCCAGCACGACGTAGGTCGCGGCATCCGGCCGCGACTTCGTCGCCGCATTCACCTCTTGCGGCCGGTGCCGTGCCAGTGGTTCGCGAATCGCCCACCAACCCAGAGCGGTCAGCGCCGCCAGGACCGCCAGCGCGCTTATCCACCTGCCCATGCCGCGGAAAATACCCGCCGCCCCGTGACGCACAAGCCCACAGAATCCCACTGCAGGCTATCTCCATGTGACTTCATGATCACGGAAAGATCCCGTGGTGGCGGTAGCTGTCGCCGACACGCTCGATCGCCAGCAGGAACGCCGCCGAGCGCATCGTCGGCAGATCGCGTTCCTTCATCAGGCGGTGGATCCGATGGTATGCGGTCATCATCGTTTGTTCCAGCGCGGCCCGCACCAACTGCTCCTCGCCGGGGCCGCGAATCAACCGCTCGCGATCCTCGTCCGCGAGGCGTTTGCCCACCAGATCCTCCATTCGTTCGATGAGTTCGCGTTTCAGCAGTTCCTCATGGCGCGACATCATGCGGTCGAAGCTGACGCCGGCCTTGTTCTTGAGCCATTCGAAGTAGGAAACGGTGACGCCGCCCGCGTTGAGTAACAGATCCGGGATGATGTGGACGCCGCGCTGCCGGAGGATGGCCTCCGCCTGGTGGCTCACCGGGCCGTTGGCCGCCTCGGCGATGATGCGGGCGCTGACTCGCTCCGCGTTGCCGCTGTGGATCTGGCTTTCCAGCGCCGCCGGCACCAGAATCTCGCACGGGCGCTCGATCAGGGTGTCGAAATCCGCCACGTTCTCCGCACCGGGAAAATGCAAGATCGACCCGGTTTCGCGACGATGCCGGAAAACCTCGTCCACATCCAGGCCGTCGGGATGGTGGATGCAGCCTTCGCGCTCGGCGATGCCGGTGATGACCGCGCCGCCATCCACTTGCATGAATCGCGCCGCGTGGTAGCCCACGTTGCCCAGTCCCTGGACGATCACGCGCTTGCCCGCCATGCCCGGAGTCAGGCCGAGGGCCTTCATTTCCGTGCTGTTTTCCATCGCCACCCGCACGCCGAAATACACGCCCAGCCCGGTGGCGCTCGCGCGTCCGGGGATACCCTGCATCGCCAGCGGCTTGCCGGTCACCGAGGCATAGACGTCCGGCGTGTTCATGCGGATGTTCTTGCAGGTGTCCGCGATCCAGCCCATCTCGCGCTCGCCGGTGCCGTAGTCCGGTGCCGGCACGTCGATGTCCGGGCCGATGAAATTCTTGCGGATCAACTCCGCGGTGTAACGGCGGATGACGCGCTCGCGGAAACCGACGCTCGCTGTTGTCGAATCGATCTTCACGCCACCTTTCGCCCCGCCGAAGGGAACACCGACGATGGCGCACTTGTAGGTCATCAATGCCGCCAGCGCGACGGTTTCGTTGAGGCCCACCTTGCTGCTGAAACGGATGCCGCCTTTCGTGGGCAGCCGGTGGAAACTGTGCTCCGCCCGGAATGCCTCGACGACTTTCACGCGCCCCTCGTCGTCGCGCACCGGAAAACGCATCCGGTACACCGCGTTGCACGCCCTGACCTGTGCGAGCAGCCCGGAATCCAGGTCGGTGTATCGAGCCGCCTCATCGAAATACCGGCTGACACTTTCGAAGAACGTCCCTCTGTGATTCATGGACTTGATTTACGCAGGATCCACACCCCACGACGAGTCCAAAGCCCTGGGTTTATTTCAAATCCTGGTGATCTCGACACCGAGCAGGCAGACGTCGTCGTCGAAATGCCGCGCCTCGGAAAACGCCAACACGCTGCCGAGGATGTCGTCCAGCAGGCATTCGAGCGTGTCGCCGGAATGGCCGGCGATGATGTCGAGCAGGCGACGCTCGAAAAACGGTTCGCCCTCCTGGTTTTCGGCCTCCAGAACCCCGTCGGTGAAAAGAATCATGCGCTTGAAGGCGGTGAGATCCAGCGATCCGGCGGGGTATCCCGCCTCCTTGCTGAGTCCGAGTGCGGGGCCGCGGGTATCGCGCCCGGTGGCGATCTGGCGCACCCCGGCGGTGGACTCGATCACCGGTCCTGGATGACCGGCACAGGCATAATGAAACATGCCCGCCGCGGGATCGATCACGCCATAAAACGCGGTGGCGAACATCGTGGTTCCGGCGCGTTCCAGGATCGCCGTCAGCCCGTCGTTGAGACCGTGCAGGAAAGCCGCGGGATCGGTGGCCTGCGCCCGCTGTTTTTCGATCAGCCCGCGCAGCATCGCCACGATCAGGGCGGACCGCACGCCATGTCCCATCACGTCGCAAATGAGCATGCCGGCGCGGTTTTCCGGCAGCGGAATGACCTCGAAGAAATCGCCCGCGAGCCCGGAGATCGGGATGTAGCGCGAACCGAAGCGGAAGCGCATGCCGTCGGCCCTCAGCTCAGTGAAATCCATCGTCGCGAAGGCCTGCTGGATCTCGCGCGCCAGCATCAGCTCCTCCTCGTAGATGTGGTTTTTCTCCTGCAGCTCGGCGGCCAGTTCGGTCGCCTTGCGCTGTGCCTTGATGATGCGCGTCACGTCGTTGGAAACCCCGAAGGTGCCCATGATCTGGCCTTGGCGGTCGCGCCAGGGAAACTTCGAGGTCATTACCCAGGTCTCGTCTCCATCCGTCCATACCTCGTGTTCGAGCTGGCCGGTGACAGGCTCGCCGGTCTCGATGATGCGCCGCTCGTCGGCCTCGGCCGGTTTCCAGTGATCTTCGTCGAAAAAGTCGCGGTCGTGCTTGCCGGTGAGTTCGGAGCCTTCCTTGAGCCCCACCCACTCGGCCATATGCTTGTTGGCCATCACGATGCGCGACGCCAGATCCTTGAAATAAATCTGCACCGGCACGTGGTCGATCAATTGCCGCAGCAGGTAGCGTTCCTCCTCCACCTGCGCCTCCGCCTGCTTGCGGCGGCTGATGTCGATCATCGATCCCGCGATGCGGTAGGTCCGCCCTTCGCGGTCGCGCACCACGGTGCCGCGGATGCGCAGCCAGCGCCAGTCGCCCGCACCGGTGCGGACGCGGGCGTCCACCGCCAGCGTCTCCGGGCCGTTGCGGCCGAGCGCCTGGTCCATCGCCCGCTGGAACTTCATCCGTTCCTGCGGGTGGATCCATTCATAGGGCGGCTGGAACAGGTGCGGCGCGTGCCCTCTGCCGCATTCCAGAAACTCCAATATCCGGCGCGAGTAGTAGATTTCGCCGCGGCCCGTCCACCAGTCCCAGATCCCCTCGTTGGACGCCTTGAGCGCCAACTCCAGCCGTTCGAGCTTCACGGCGTCGCGATCGCTGAAATCATGCCGTTGATCGTCCATACGCGGATAATCTGAGGCCGCCCGCCCGTCAGGGCAAGGTCGCGTTCCAAGCACTTCAAAACCCCGTCCGCAGCCACTCCCGATCGGTGAAATTTTCCGCCGATTTCCCGGTTGACACCCCCCGGGCGTCCCCCTAGCTTGCGTGCCCCTTCGCGCACCCGGTCGGTGCCGAAGGTATTTTTTCCATCCAATCGAATGAAGACTTTTTCCGCCAAGCCTCACGAGGTCGAACGCAAGTGGCATGTGATCGACGCCAAGGACAAAATCCTCGGCCAAGTGGCCGTCGAAGCCGCCCGCCTGCTGCGCGGCAAGCACAAGCCGATTTTCACCTCGCACATCGATACCGGCGACTTCGTGATCGTGATCAATGCCGACAAGGTCGTGCTGAGCGGGACCAAGGAACACCAGAAAATCTACACCCGTTTCTCCGGCTACGTCGGCGGACAGAAGGCGGAAACCCCGCGCATGGTGCGCGAGCGCCGACCGGTGCTGCTGGTCGAGCGCGCCGTTTACGGCATGCTCCCCAAGACCCGCCTCGGCAAGGCCCAATACACCAAGCTCAAGGTGTACGCCGGCACCGAACACCCGCACGAAGCGCAACAACCCGTCGAGCACGCCGTCCGCTGATTTTCCCCACCCCGTCACATTTTCATTCCATGACCGCCACTCCCACCCAAAGCACCACCGGCCGCCGCAAAACCGCCGTGGCCCGCGTCTGGCTCACCGAAGGCACCGGCCAGATCACCATCAACAACCGCCACTTCGAGGATTACCTGCCGAGCCTGGAACTGCAAAACAGCGTCCTCGCCCCCTTTCAGGCGGCCAACCTCTCCAACAAATACGACGTCAAGGTCTCCGTCAAAGGCGGCGGCAGCGTCGCCCAGGCCGTGGCCATCCGCCACGCCATCTCGCGCAGCCTCACCCAGATCGACCCCGAGACCCGCAAGATCATCAAGCCGCTCGGTTTCCTGACCCGCGATCCGCGCATGAAGGAGCGCAAAAAGTCCGGCCAGCCCGGTGCCCGCAAGCGCTTCCAGTTCTCCAAGCGCTGATCCTCCGCGATCCTGCCATCTCACAAAAAACCGCGCCCCTCCCGGGACGCGGTTTTTTTTTGCCGAGCTTGTTACAATCGCGCGGCACGATGGATATGTTCGCCAGGACGCCGGCTCGGAGCTTGACGGCAGGACGTGGAAAGGGGATACGACAACGACTTTCAGATCCGGGCTATCAGCTCGCATGCTCCGTGACCGGCTGCCCCCGACCCTTGTGGCCGATGATAATCCATCTTGATGATATTCGCGCATGAAACGTTCGATGATCCGGGTGTTTGGTGTCGCGTTGGCGGTTGCAGTGATCGCGCGGCTCGCGTTGCCGGACCGGAAGGACGGTGGTTCGACGGACCCGGGAGATCCGGGCGTTGAAATGCTCGTGTCACGACCCGTCGGGGCCGACATCGGTCCATCGTCCGCGGACGTGGGGGATGCGCGCTCTCCCGCATATCTCGGTGCGCCGCGGGATCTGTCCCCTGGATTGGACGAGCAGAGTGATCCCCGGCCGGAGGCGCCGCCCGAGCAGCAGTCGCTGTGGAGGGCGTTCTCCGAAGCTCGGCATGCGGTAGTCGGTTTGACTCCCGGGGAAGCGGCGATGCCAACCAACCACGGAGTTCTCTATTTCGCACAGAACCCGGGCCAGAAAATCTGTGCGCGGTTTCTGCAAGACTCGGTCAGGATCACCTCGGGGCGCCGTGGGGACGAGTGGCAGGTGTCGTTCCGCCCGCTCGATCTGCCGGAGGCCGCACGGGTCGTTTCCAGCGCGGCAAGGGTCGAGTATCAGCGGGACACGATCACCGAATGGTTCGAGAATCGACCTGAGGGGATCGATCACGGTTTCACCGTCCGGGAACCCGTAACGCCGGGCGACCAATTGCGGATCGAACTGGGCATCGAGGGTGCGGCATGCGAGGCCGGGCCGGAGGGTTCGATCATACTTCGCGATGATTCCGGAAAGGCGCTGCTTTCCTATGCGAAACCGCACGCTTGGGATGCGACCGGCCGTCCCCTTCCCGCGCGAATGGAGCCGGTGCCCGGCGGCATCGGTCTGTTCGTGGAGGCGACGGAGGTCCTTTACCCGGTCACGATCGATCCACTGATCACGTCTCTTGTGCAGACGCTCGGCCCCGAAATCACCGGGGTGGGCCAAGAGGACGACGCGTTTGGAGTTGCGGTGGCAATCGAGGGCGACACCGCACTGATCGGAGCATCGGAGGCGGACACGGTGAGAGGATCGCTTTCGGGTATTGTCTATGTGTTCACGCGATCGGGGAATGCCTGGACTCAAAGCGCCAGCTTGTTGGGGTCCGACACCTTTGGAAACCACCGCTTCGGCGGTGCGCTGGATCTGGACGGGGATAGAGCGGTCATCGGGGCGTGGAACGCGTCCAACACCGGCGCGGCCTATGTGTTCCGAAGAACCTCGGGCACATGGTCGCAGGAAGCCCGCTTGCCGGTATCCGGGCTCGGAGCGTTCGATTACTTCGGCCGGTCGGTGGCGATTTCCGGCGACCACGTCGTGGTTGGTGCCAGTGGCGACGACGATGCGGGAAGCGCTTCAGGGAAAGCCTACATCTACCAGCTTTCGGGAGGCTCTTGGCTGAAACAGGCGGACCTTGCTCCGGCCGACCTGGAGTCTCTCGACGAATTCGGGAGATCGGTTTCCATCGACGGATTCTCGGCGGTGGTCGGCGCGCGGAGGGGAAGCATTTCGGGAGTCGATTCCGGGAGTGCTTATGTCTTCGTGTTCAATGGCACGAAATGGGAACAGCAGGTGGAACTTGGACCCGCCGACGGGGCCGTCGCTGATTTCTTCGGTTCATCGGTCTCGATCTCTGGCGATCGCATTGCCGTCGGGTCAAACCAAGACGACAATTTCGGAAATGATTCCGGCTCGGCCTATGTTTTTTCCCGCATTGGAGGCGTTTGGGAGCAGGAGGCAAAGCTGGTGCCGACCGACAGCGAGTCGGGGGATCGTTTCGGCTCCGCGGTGTCCATGGATGGCAACCGGGTCATCGTTGGAGCTCCGTGGGCGGACGAGACCGGCAACCTCAGCGGGAGCGCCTACATTTTCGGGTGGAATGGATCAAGCTGGTCACAGCAGGCGAAGCTGGTGGGCAGCGCCACGGGAGGGTCCTCATTTTCCGGCAACTCGGTGGCACTCGCAGGAACAACGGCGTTGGTCGGGGCGGGCGGCGAACTCGGCGCTTCTCTGGGCGTCACGGGAAGCGCCTACGTGTTTGATGGGCTCGGAAGTGTTTGGAATGAGACCGCAAGGATCGTCCTTTCAGGAGACAGCGCCGCCGGCGACCGTTTCGGGACGAGCCTGGCCCTTGAGGGTGACACCGCGCTAATCGGAGCAGTCGATGACAACACGCCTGCGGGAGCCGACGTTGGAACCGCCTATGTGATGATCAGGGTCGGAGGAGTATGGTCGAACCAGGCCCGGTTGGCGGCCGCGGATGGTGCGGCGGGCGACAAGTTCGGAATTTCCGTTTCATTAAGTGGCGACACCGCGGTTGTCGGCGCCTATCTCGATGATGTCAATGACTCGACTTACAACAGCGGCAGCGCCTACGTGTTTGTCCGCTCGGGGGGATTCTGGTCCCAGCAGGCGAAGTTGCTGCCCGCCGACATCGAATCGCTGGACTATTTCGGCATTGCGGTCGATGTCGATGGTGATCTGGCGGTAGTGGGCTCCTACTGGGACCGTGCCAGGCGGGGCTCTGCCTATGCGTTCCACAGGGAGGGTGCGGTTTGGAGGCAGGAGGCGAAATTCTTCGATCCTTCCGGCGGCAGTGAGGATAACTACGGATGGAGTGTGGCCGTCACGGGGAATACGGTATTTGCCGCCGCGCCGTGGGCCGATCGCAAAGGAAACCGCTCTGGAGCGGTTTTCGTGCACACTCGCTCCGCTACGGGTGTGTGGACGGAAGAGGGCGTGCTTCTTCCATCGGACGGTGCTGAAGGCGGCTCCTTCGGTTATGCATTGGCAATGGACGGCAACCGCGTGCTGATCAGCGGAGGCGGGGGCGCCTATGTTTTCAGCCGGGCCGGTGCCGGTTGGAGTGAGGACGTGAAATTGGAACCGATCGACGGGACGGTGGGGACGGGCTTCGCCATGGCACTGGACTTGAGCGACGGCGTGGCGGTTATCGGCGCACCCCGTGACGATGTGGGAGCCTCCGACGCAGGCAGCGTGCATTTGTTCAAGGAAGCTGCTGGTGAATGGTCGCCAAAGGGTGTGACGCGGAGTCCGAATCCAGGATTTCTCTATTACTTCGGTGGGGCGCTGGCGCTTGATGGCGACACGCTGTTCGTGGGAGCGCCTGGTGAGGACGGGTTCTCCCTGACGGGAACCCCTGCCGACTCGCAGGGGCGAGTTTACGTCTATCGGTTGGACGAAGCGTCGAGAATCTCGATCACAGTGCAGACCCTGGCCCCCGTGCTGGTCGCCGGTGGCCAACCGCAAGACATCCTCCGTTTCACCGCTACCAATTTCGGGGCCACCCCAGCGAGCAGGGTGGTATTCCAAGAGTTGGCTCCGCTGCCTTCGGGATTGAGGATCGTCAGAACCGGGGCTAGCGCCGGAAACTTCACGTCGCGACGCTGGTTGTTGGCACTTCAGGGGGGGCAATCAGCAACCCTGACGCTGACCTTGCAGGCCGATGTGAGTGCGGCTGCAGGAGATTTCTCCTACGGACTGGATCTTGCCGAATCCACACCTCCCGACGTGACTCCGGAGGATAACCAGGCGGTAGCGCAAGCCTCCGTTATCAGTGGGGCTTGGACCGGTGTCGAGGCCACGGTGGTTCCGAATCTCGAAAGGCAGAGCGGTTTGCTGGTGGGGAAGGTGCGTATCAGCAACAATAACTCCACTGCCATCCCGGCGTTCAGGCTCTATGTGAACGGGCTGCCCTCCGGAGCCACGGTCGTGAACGCTTCAGGGGTGGGCGGCACGGAATCTCTGCCATATCTGCTCTACAACCGGACACTTGAGCCAAATGCAAGCGTGGAACTCACGGTCGAAATTCATGTGCCGAACCGTGCAACCGGTTTTACGCCGGATTTCGTGGTCGAACTACTCAACCAACCGGAACCCGTGCCGGAGCCGTCCGGGATGGGACTCGCTCCTTCCCGGATCGCGCGACTTTGGGACGGCAGTCTAATGGTGGAATTCTCCAGCGAGTCCGGCGCGACGTACCGCGTCGAGCACTCCCCGGACTTGCTTGAATGGAGATCCGCTGCCGGTGAAATCACGGCTTCCGCCAATCGTCTGCAGTGGATCGACAACGGTCCGCCCAAGACGGAGCCGCATCCTTCCAAGGTATCGTCCCGTTACTATCGATTGGTGAAAATCAGCAGCGCTCCCTGAATACGGGTCACAACTCCTGTAGCAGGCATTGAGTCGGTCAAGATGCTTGCCGTGCGCTACTCCCGGTTTTCGCAACTGGACGCTGAAACCCGGCAGTGACTGGCACCTCCACCGTCTTTGGTTCGACCGCAGCGCCATGGCCGAACTGTTGCACGAGGACTTCCTGCCCGGCATGATCCAGCGCGGCAGTGGCGTCGTGGTAAACTTCTCCTCCGGCTGGGGCCGCAGCACGTCGCCGGAGGTGGCCCCGTATTGCGCCACCAAGCGGGGGATCGAGGGACTGACCGCCGCGCTGGCTCAGGAGCTTCCCGCCGACCTCGCTGCCGTGGCACTCAACCCGGGCATCATCGACACCCGGATGTTGCGCTCGTGTTTCGGCGAGGGGGCCGGCAGCTACCCGACCCCCGAGGAATGGGCCAAGGCGGCCGTGCCCTACCTTGCATCACTGGGCACCCGCCACAATGGCAAGGCGCTTACCGTGCCGGGGATGTGACGCGCACCATCTTCCACCGCCGCCCATGCCGAGGGTCGCGGAAGGACGTTGGTGCAGCGTCTCGCGGATCGACACCCTCCGGCAAGATTCCGATGTTGGCGGCGTATAAGGAACCCATGAAAACGCAACCTGCTCCCCTCCTCATTGTCCTCGCCTGCATGCTGCCGACTGCCTGCCGGAGCGAAAGCAAAGGCGGCAATGAAAAGCAGACGGAGCAGGAGCCTGTCACGGCCGGCCTGATCGCCTCGCCCGACATCGCAGCCCCCAATGCCCCCACCGGCTACACCGAGCCCTACCAGGAACTGCTGGCCAAGGTGAACGCCCAATGCCCGCAGCAATATCCCGACATTGTCACCCCGATCCCCGACTCGCACGAACTGGCGTCCATGGACGCCAACAAGCTGATCGGTATGCTCGACAGTTGGAACCCGGTGCTGCGCATGGAAGCCGCCAAGGCGCTGGGCACGCGCGGCAGCGAGGTCATCGCCGAGCTGCGCAAGGGCTGCCACTCCGACAACAACAAGGTCCGGGCCGGATCGGCCACCGCGCTCGCCGCCATCTGCAAGCGCCTGCCGGCGGAGCAACTGCCTGCCGACCTGGCCGGGGACTTCATCCGCCTCAGCACCGACGAAGAGCACGAAGTGCGGGTCGCCGCTCTCGAAGCGCTCGCCACACTGACCCCAAAAACCCGGGAAGCCACACTGGCCGTGCTCGCCATGTGCACCGACCCCAACGAATACCTTGCCCAGGATGCCAAGGTGGCTCTCAACAAGTTCTTCACCGCATACCAACTGCCCATCGAAGACATCGAGGCGGGCCTGAAGGCTGCCATGGGAGGCCCGCTGCCCAACGGCAAGGGCCACATCGTGCAGATCATCAGCAAGCTCAAGCCCGAGGACCAGCGGCGCTTCATCCCGGTGCTCGTCGAGCACGTCGCCTGGTTCCCGGATCGCGACACCATGTTCGCCGCCGGCGGGCAGGAGTTGGCGATCCAGATGCTGACCGGTTTCAAGGAGGCGCAGGTGATCCCGCTGCTGCCCAAGGCGATGGGCAAGATCGAAAGGGGAGACGGCCTCTTCCATGTCTGTTTGGAGGCCATTGCAGCCTTCGGTGCGGATGCCAAGGTCATCCTGCCCGAACTCAAAAGCATTGCCGCCGACATCAAGGCCAATGGCCAGAACGCCAAGATCCGCCCCAACCGCGACATCGACGCCGGACTCAAAAAACTCGAGCAAACCATCCAGCAGATCGAAAGCCTGTAATCCCACTCACACACCACCATGAAACGTTTCCCCATTCACGCCCCGCTGGCCCTGCTTTCCTTGCTGCCGTTCGCCCACGCCCAGGAAAAGGACCTGGCCAAGCTGCCCAAATACCAGACGCCGGTGCCCTACGCGGGTTCGCGCGACTACCACCTCACCCAGAACCTGGGAGCCACCGGTGCCCGCGGCTGGGTCCTGGGCAACAGTGGCGACAGCCACGACAGCCGCGAAATCCTCATCAAGAGCATCGAGCCCGGCTCGCCTGCGGACGGCGTGCTCGAACCTTATGACATCATCACCGGTGCCGCCGTTCCACCCAACACCCCCGCCAGCAGTTGGAAGACCGCGCCTGCGGTCAAACCTTTCGACTCCGATGCCCGCCTCAGCATCGCACGGGCCATCACCTGGGCGGAGAGCGACCTTGGCAAAGGCCAGCTCAAGTTGCTGCGCTGCCGCGACGGTGAAACCGAAACGGTCACCGTCGAACTCCCGGTGATGGGCACCTACAGCGACACCGCGCCGTTCGACTGCCCGAAGTCGGCCAGGATCGTCAAGGACGCCGCCGCCTTCCTCGCCAGCCAGATGCCCGCCGACGGATACGCACCGGGTGTCGGCGAGCCTCACCACGCCAACCTGTTGCTCGCCACCCATGACCCGCAATACCTCGACCATGTCCGCCGCTCGGCAATCCGCATGAGCGAGTTGCACACCATCAGCGACGCCGGTCACGAAACCTGGCGTTGGGGCAACACCAACACCTTCCTCGCCGAATACTACCTCGCCACCGGCGACGAGCGGGTGCTGCCCACCATCGAGGGCTTCGCCAAGGTGCTGGCCGACGGCCAGTGCAACCCCGGCACCTGGGGGCACCGCGCCGTTCCCAACTGGACCCCTCCCGGCTACGGCTCGGTCAACTCCACCGGCCTCGTCTGCTTCTACTCTCTGATCCTCGGCAAGCAGGCGGGCGTGACCTACTCCGACAAGGCCATCGCCAACAGCGCCGGCTTCTATGGCAAATACGCCGGTCGCGGCAACATCCCCTACGGCGACCACACTCCCTATTTCTCCACCTCCAACGGCGGCAAGGGAGGCAAGGCGGCGCTTTGTTTTTACATGCTCGACGCCCATCCCGCCACGCAGTGGTTCGCCCGGCTCAGTGCGAGTTCCAACCTCAAGGAATTCGAGAGCGGACACAGCGGCAACTATTTCAACCAAACCTGGACCCCCTTGGGCGTGCAGTTGGCCGGACGCGACAACACCATCGCCTTCTGGAAGCGCTTCCTTTCCTACCGCGACCTCTGCCGTCGCCGCGACGGTTCCTTCATGACCCAGCCATGGCCGCACAAGCGCGAGGGCGACCTCGGCACCGGCAACTACGTCAGCAAGGGACCGATGTGGAGCACCGGCAGCTTCGCCCTGAGCTACCTCGCGGGCAGCCAACGCCTCGCCATGCTGGGTCGTCGCGACAGTTGCTTCGCAATCGACGCCCCCGCCGAGCTCAAACCGGCACTCAATTTTTTCCGGATCAAGGACTACGAGACCACGATCTACAAGGCACAGGAACTCCGGAAGTCCGCCGATCCCCGCGTGGCCAAGCTCGCCACCCAACTAGAGGGTGTGGCCCGGCGTAACATGGAAAGCATTCCCCTCAACCTTGAAAGCATGGAGCGCAACCTGAAGGCCGGGGATTTGTACACCCTCAAGTATCAGTTGCTGGCCATCGGGTCCGTGCTCAAGCCCGATGACGATCGCCTCGCCAAATTCCACGAGGCCATGAAGGATCCCAACCTTGAGGAGATCCTCAGGAACGGCGCCCAGTTCGACCGCGCGATCAAGGGCCCGGGCATGGAGGGCGAAAAGGGCTTCAACGCCATCATCCCGTGCGCCGATGCCCGCGGACACGGCATACTCAAGAGCTTGGCCAACAAACCGGACGCCCCCTACGGCAAGGCAGCGGTGGAGGCGCTCAAGGATGCGCACCCGGTCTCGCTCCGTGCCGGCAAGGCCATCACCACCCTCAAGCCCGGCCCCGATCACAAACCCGGCAAGACCCACACCTTGAGCCAGGAGTTCGAAGTCACCGCCCCCGACGAAGTCGACCGCCTCTTTCTGAGCTGCCAAATGGCCAAGACCCTCAAGGTCCGGCTCAACGGCACACTGATCATCGACCTCGTCTTCGAGCGACCTGGCGCCAGTCCGGTGAACATTCTTCTCAAACCGGTGACCCGCGAATTGCTCGAAAACGGCAACAACACGCTGGTTATCGACGTCACTCCGGGAGACCCCGGTTTCGAGGTCAGCTTGAAGCGGGGTTCTTGATTGCTAGGTTCATCACTGGAAGTCATTCGCTTATGCAGCAAGGTGCCGCCACGGGCCGGCGGCCGGGGTGAGTGAGTGCGGGCAGGTGCCGGAGAATCTGAAATGCTGAGAGTTGCCGCCAAGCGATGGATGGCTTTCTTCCGCAGGGTAGAGCCATCACATCCACACCAGCGGGGCGGAGGTGGGGCGGGTGCCATGTCCATCCTCCGACAAGACCCGGAAACTGTTCCTCGACTATGCGGGCATCGATGTGACGATGCATTGGAAGTGGCCTGGATACGAGTCGGCATCCGCGAAGAAGAAACTGGACGAGTTGCTCGGGATACGGGGTGACATCGTCCACAGGTCGAAGGAGCCTGATGATGGCGGTCCTTCCAAGGCCCACCCGGTGAAGCGTGAGGATCTGGCCAAGGCCATCCGGTTCCTCAATGGCCTGGTCGATGCCACGGACAAGGCGCTTGCGTAAAGGGATGTGGACACCGACATGCGTAATCAGCATGCCATAAGCTCTTGAGTCGGAGACGGGGCAGCATGGATGCGGGTCAAAAACAGGGGTCGAGTGCCACACTAATCGCGAGACATCTGTAGATCGCCGTCGGTGGTCCCATGCTCCCCCGACACTCCCGACCGGACGACTGCTTCTCCGCCGGCCCCCTTGACTTCGACGGCTGAATCACAGAAGTTGGAATCGCTGGATGGGGGCAATCGGCCTGCACCCGGTCCAATCGATCAACCCACTAAAACCATGGGCGACAAATCCCCTAAAGCGAACCAGAAGAAGTCGGCGCAAAAACAGGCCAAAGCGGGCAACGCCGCCCAGGCGAAAAAGCAGGCGGCGGCGGCCAAGCAGGCCGGCCTCAAGAAGTAGCGCCGACTTGCCTTCAGCGCCAATGGCGCTCGGCAGGTAAAGCCTCATAGTGTAATGGTAACACCACGGATTCTGATTCCGTTATTCTAGGTTCGAATCCTAGTGAGGCTACATTGCTTGTGGGCGTTCTCACGCACCGCGCATTCCCGTAAGCCTTGATAGAAAATCTCTCACCTCACGTTCCCTTCTGGAATCTTGTTCCTGATACGATTTCAACAATCGTTCACGAACCTCCACAGGGTGGGAACTGATCGAATTCTCGAACCCAGCATGCCTTGCGGCACGGATCTCCACAGCCCTTGCTACTTTTTCATCCAGCTGATCTTCCATGTCCGCTATTACAAATCTCGATCCGAATACAAAGTCAACTGGGATCGGTTTGGCCACCTAGCCTTTCCTCCGTGAAGGACTTCAACGATTGAATCCGCCCAACCTTGCAGAACGCCTTCAGGCGGTCGCGAGTGCGGGCATCCATGTGGTCCGGCATGGCGACTGCGGATCCTAGCCAGGGCTCCTCCCCAGGTCGAGAAGCAAGGAACTTTCTGCTGACCGTTTGGTCGCAATGGGGGTGTAAAGATTTGTCTGTAAAAGTCCGCACGAGGCATTGGTCCGCCGCACTGGCAGCCGATGGAGCGTAGCGGAATCGGCTGCCAGTGCGGCGGC
>JAWLDG010000009.1:0-185355 GCA_041686775.1 Luteolibacter sp.
CCCGCTTGATCCACCGCTCATGTGGCGTGAGCAATCTCGACTACCTTTTTCTCAAGCTCAGAGCTCAATCCCTCCAGCAAAACTGACGGAGAGCCTTTTTTCTTTGGTGGCGGGAGCGAGGTTTCGCGTTGATGACGCCATGAAGCGCCTGTCAGCATCCCGCCATGCCGCTCGTCCGCCACTGCCGGTTCACCGCCATCGATTTCGAGAGTGCCGGCGCGGCGCGGGGCTCGACTGACTCGCCGGTGCAGATCGGGCTTGCCTCGTGGTCGATGGATGGCGGCCATGACGACCCCTTTGTTTCCTATCTCCGCACCGACCAACCGGTGCAGTGGGCCGCCCGCAAGGTGCATGGCATCGGGCCGGAGCAACTCGCCGACGCGCCGCCACTGCTCACGTTGTGGCCGGAACTGAAGTCGCGACTTGCCGGAGCGGTCGTTGTCGCCCACGGCAAGGGCACCGAAAAACGCTTCCTGCGCGCGTTTCCCGGCCATGGCTTCGGCCCGTGGATCGACACCCTGCTGCTCGCCCGCGCCGCATGGCCGGACTTGCCCGACCACTCGCTGGGCGCGCTTTGCGAACATCGCGGCCTCACCGCTGCGGTGAATACCCTGGTGCCGGGAAAATCCTGGCATGATGCCTTGTTTGACGCGGTCGCCTCACTGGTTTTGCTGGAACGTCTCATCCGGGATCTCGACCTCACCGGGCATCACGCTGAGTCCCTGGCCCGCCCGGACACCTCGGCATGGCACCGGGCGAGGAAATCATAGCGTGATCCGCAAAACACCACTGCGATTGCCCGCAACCGATGATGCCTACTGGCTGCAAGCCAGCGTGCGCCGAGCGTGGGAATTTTCCAAGCGGGCGCGGGTGCATGATCGTGAGGAAGACTCGGAGGCCGGGGCAGATACGCCAAAATGCAATTGGCTGGCTTGATTTGCGTGTGACCGATTTGGCGCGTTGGTCAATTCATGCGCGGTATTTGGCAGGATTTGCGCGGTGATGGCATTTGACGAAATCTTCCTGATCCGAGTATAGGGCTATTGTCTCAAAAGGATGAATCAGTCTTATAGGCACAGTTCTTAATTCCCCCTTTTGCCCATTGTCACACCGCAGCATCTCTCGCTGGCCGACTCCCTGTTAGATCAACCCTCCCGCCCGATCCTTGGACCGCCGTCCGGCAGTCTGGTTGCATCCTGAGAGACTGTCCGAATCTTGCCGGTGCAGTAACCAATTTCCAAACGACCCATCTGACCGGGATGTGGATGACCCTGCCGCAAGCGCGCGCATCATTCCCTATTCGATCCCGCGAACGCGACGTGAATACGTCCCTGCCAATTTCCAGACAGCATCAAACAAACACTCCGAAAAAATATGAAAACGAACCATGTTCTCTGGTCGGCCGTTCTCGCGGTCAAGTTTGCAGCGGCAGCCGGCGCGAGCGCCGGAGCCTTCGTTGTACCAACGCCCTCGACAGCGGGCCGGGATCGCTGCGGCAGGCCATTCTCGACCTGAACGCATCGGCCACGGACGGAACCATCACCTTTAGCGGCAGCCACAACATCACATTGGCCAGTGCCCTGCCGGAAATCACACAGCCCGTCCAGTTGGACGGAGCGGGCAGCTCCGTCAGCGGCAACGGCCAGTTCCGCTGTTTCTCCATCAACACCGCGCCCTACGCGGCCGTGGGTCTCTCCAACCTGACGGTGGCGCATGGATTCGTGCAGGGCGCGGCGGGTGCGGCGGGCAACGCTACCGGAGGCGGTGGCGGATCGCTGGCGGCAGGCGGGGGGATCTATGTGACCTCCGGGAACCTGACCATCACACAGGTGAACTTTGAGGGCAACACCGTGGCTGGCGGAGCGGGTGGCGCGGGCGGCACGGGGTTGAACACCACGGCGGCGGCTGCCGGAGCGACTGGCGCAGGCGGCACCAGCGGCGCGGCGGGGGCTTACGGCATTGGCGGCTTGGGCGGCCATGGAGGCGGTGCCGGCGGTGCCGGACAGGCCGGCGGAGATCTATGGTGGACTGTCAACGGTGAAGATGGCGACCCTGGCGGTGCTGGAGGGATTGGCGGGGTTGGCGGTGCGGGCGGCTTCGGAGCCGGCGGCGGTGGTGGTGGTGCCGGCGGTGCCGGCGGTGCCGGTGGCGCAGGCAGTGATGGCGATACAGGCACCTCCACTCTTAGTGGCGGGGTCGGCGGCACCGGTGGGGCCGGTGGCGCGGGCGGTGCCGGTGCGGTGGGCGCACTCGGCGGATTGAGTGGTGCCTTTGGTGGAAGCGGCGGGCAAGGTGCCGCCGGGGCTGGCGGACACGGCGGCCATGGAGGCGATGGCGGCGACGGCGGGCACGCGGAACTCACTTTCTATGGGGCCGGTGGCTACGGCGGGCACGGCGGGCACGGCGGCAGCAGTGGCTTGGGCGTTGAGGGTGCCCCCGGCCTGCCCGGCCAACCGGGGACTGACACCGGCGGAGGATCTCCCGGTACCGGCGGGGCCGGCGGCGCGGGCGGTGCCGGGGCCGCCTCGATTTACGGCCACGGCGGCGGGGGCGGCGGGGCCGCCTTGGGCGGAGCCGTCTTCGTCGGTAACAATGGCACGCTAACCGTCAACGACTGCGGCACGGACGCCGGCGCGGCCATCGGTGGCAGCGGTGGCTCCGGTGGAGGCGTCGCCACGGCAGGAACGGCCGGCACCGGTGCCGGTTCGGCATTCTTCGTCTCCAGCAACACGACATTGAACGTGAATAGTGGCAGCAGGTTGATTGCCGGAAGCATCGCCGACCCGGCCAGTTCCGGTGTCGCCGGACTGCTTGCGGCGCGGATCACCAAGGAAGGCCCGGGACGCTTGGTCCTGACCGGCGGCAACACTTACCGGGGCGACACCTTCATCGAGGGCGGCACGCTGCAGGTGGGCGACAACGTCTCCACGACGGCAGGCCTGATCGGCACGAACTACGTGTGGGTGGACGCCGGCACCGAGTTCAATCTGCGCCCGTCCCAGACCGAAGTGATGGCGATCAAGGGAACGGTGGATGTTGTGGGCAGCGCGCGGCTGCAAGGCCCGGGCACCGTGCGCTTCGGCGGGCTGGGCATGGGCGGCAGTGTCGACCTCGGCTCCTGCCTGCTCGAGGTGGGAAGCAACAACGAGATGACCCATTTTTCAGGCATCATCAGCGACGGCGGGCTCGGTGGTTCCCTTGCCAAGGTCGGCAACAACACGCTGATGCTCAGTGGCACCAATACCTACCATGGCACCACTACCGTCAGTGCCGGCACGCTGCAAATGCGCCCGACCGGGAGCATCGCAAACTCCTCGAACATCATTGTGGAAGACTGGGGCCGGCTGCTGCTCGAATCGCCGGCACCTCTGGCCAGTGATGCCAACGTGTCGAGTTCGGGCCAGATCACCTTCTCGAACGGCTCGGCCGGCAATGCGACCATTGCGCTGCTGCCGAATCACACCAGTGGGGCGGGTACCAGTCAGTTGATCTTCAACGGTAGCTCCAGCGCCGGTAGCGCCACCATCAGCGCCTCGACCGAATTCGGCAACGGTGGCCTCGTTTATTTCAACAGCACTTCACGGGCTGGCAGCGCCGCCATCCATATTGACGGAGATTACGCCGGGCTGTTCTTCAGGGACGACTCGATGGCGGAACAAGCGCAGTTGACCGCATCGGGATCGAGCGTGATTCATTTCCAAGGCTTGGCCAACGGCAACAACGCCAGTGTGAACCTCGTGGATGGCGATACCTGGCTGGTGGCCACGGAATCCGACCGCAGTTCCCTCAACCTGGGATCGCTGGAAGGGGCGGGCCAGCTCTTTTTGGGAGCACGGACACTTTACGTCGGAAGCAATGACCGCAGCACGCTTTTCTCCGGAATCATCTCGGACAATGCCACTGGCAGTGGAGTGGTGACCAAGACCGGAAGCGGCGTGCTGTCGCTGCGGGGCAACAACGCCTTCGGTGGCAGCCTCGCAATCCAAGGCGGACTGGTGAACTTCGCCAGCGTGGCCAATCTGGGTGCCGGTTCACAGATCGAGTTCGATGGCGGCGGCCTGCAGTGGGCTGCCGGCAGCACGGCGGACGTCTCGGTGCGCACCACTTATTTCGCGGCTGGCGGAGCAACCTTGGACACGCACAACAACAACGTCGCCCTCGCGCATGCGATCGGCGGCGGCGGCAACGGCAGCCTGACCAAACGGGGCGGCGGCCGGCTGACACTCCATGGCGACAACGAATACACCGGCAGCACCATCGTGGCGGAAGGCGTGCTGGCAATCGGGCCGGCGGGTTCGATCCATCGCAGTTCAACTATCATATTGAATCCGGGGACCTTGCTCGACATCAGCGGCGTTGCGGCGGATTCCTACGCGCTTGCCAACGGTCAGACCCTGTTGAACAACGGTGCCGTGAACACCGGGGATCGAACCATGGTCGGTGGGTTCGGCTCGACCTACTGCGGTGTGGGCACCATCCAGGATCTCCGCATGGAGTCCGGTTCATTTTACCGCCCGGGCACATCCACCGGCATCAACGATGTGACCGGCGATCTGCTGTTGAACGGCAATTTCAGCGTCTTTGAATTGATCAGCAGCAGCGACCACGACATGACGCGGATCGGGGCCCAAGGCTCGCTGACCATCGGCAGCCAAGCCCTTTTGCAGTTGGCCTTCCCGCTGGGAGGCGCACCGGAGAATGGCTCCTACACGCTGTTCCAGAACAACGGCATGGCCAGTTACGGCGAGGGTTTCTGGCTGGTGGATCCGTATTACGAAAACGTGCCCATCCAACTGCTGGAGGGCATGGTTTACTACGCGATGGGAACGGAACCGTTGCCGTTCACCATCGACTACTCAGCCGGCATCAGTGGCCGGGACATCATGATCATCATCCCTGAAACGGGACTCATTTGGATGATCCTCCCCGTCTGCGCGGTCTGGATAACCCGGCGGCGCAACAGGTTGCCGGCATAGCTCCCGTAACCGTGCCGGGATCAACTCTCACCAATGACAAAAGCGCGGCAACTGCCTCATTACTTCACAAAACATCACACAAACCCCGATACCCTTGCATCCGCCGGGCACTGGTTCCGGGTGTGGAATGTTGGATCCCGTTTCGCGTTGCGCGGAGGCTGCGGCAGTTGACAATGCGGGTGCGATGAAAATTCCCGGATGTGTGAAAACCCTGCTGGCTTGTGCCACACGCAAGCTCCCGGCCCGTCTTGGCGTGATACTGACCGGCGCGGTAACTGGAATGTTTCTCGCCACAGCCGGCGAGGAACTGGGTCCGCAGACGACACAGCAGGAAGCGGATGCGACGCTCGTCAAATCCCTGCTGCGCGAAAACCTCGGCGGGCGCAGCTTCGACTTCGCCACCGTCGCCGAGGCCTGCTCGGGCAAGCGCGTGCTGCCGCTGGATGACTCGCCCGCCCACCGTCGCATTCTGGCAGCCATCGAGAACGCACTCACGGGGACCATCCGCGAACTCAACGCGCCCGACTCCCCCGTGCGAAAACTCCGCCGCATCAACGAAGCCTCGCGGTTTTTCGAGCAAGGCCTGCAAGCCCGCCTCGACGCCATGCCCGGCCTCGACTGCGACACCCCTCCCACCCGTGGCGGCGGACGCCAGCGCAGCGGCTATCCCGACCTCCGCCTCGTTGACCGGGAAACCGGCACGGTATTCTATCTCGACCCCAAACTCGTCGAACAAAGCTCCGTCAACAGCACGCTCCGCACCTTCTATTTCGAACCCAAGGACGAGACACTCAAGATCACCGACGACGCGGTGCACCTGCTCATCGGCATCGAGCATGACGGCAAGGACGGCGCGTGGACCTTCGGCGGCTGGCGTCTGGTGGATCTTTCAAAACTCAAAGTGCGCCTGAAAGCCGAGTTCCAGGCATCCAACGCCGACCTCTATCGAAAAAGCGGGCTTTCCCATCCCGCGGAATCGCCCTAGCCTGCCCGTCCCATGCCTGCGGCCTCCCGACGCACCAGCGGCTCGACCGCGATGGACGATTACCTCGAGCAGATCCTGCATCTGATCGAGGCCAAGGGCTACGCCCGCGCCATCGACATCTCGCGCAATCTCGGCATCTCCCAGGCCAGCGTCACCAACATGCTGCGCCGCCTCGATGCCGAGGGACTCGTCAAACACGAGAAATACCGCGGCACCATTCTCACCGAGGAAGGCCACCGCATCGCCGGTGCCATCATCGAGCGCCACGAAACGCTCACCCGTTTCCTCCGCCTCTTCGGACTCGATGAAGACACCATCTACCGCGACGTCGAAGGCATGGAACACCACGTCTCGCGCCCCACACTCGAAGTGATCCGCGCCGTGGCCGACACACTCGAGGCCGATCCCGTGTTGCTCGAAAAGGTCCGCAAGCGCTGCCGCATCTGACGTACATTCCACCTCTTTGGGCTTTCCCCGTCAGCGGCCGCCACTACCCTGCGCGCGCACCCATGGCCGGATTTTTCAAATCGCTGTACAACAAGGTCTCCAATCGCGCCGAAATCGACTGGGACGAACTCGAAGCGGACCTCATCGCCTCCGACCTCGGCATCCGACTCACTACCGCCATCATCGACGAATTGCGCGATCTCGGCCGCAAGGTGACCGCCGAGGACGTGGTGGAAACCACGCGCCGCCACCTCTCGGGCAAGCTGCCGGTGGACTCCCCGCCACCGCTCCCGCGTCCGGATGGCAAGCCCTTCGTCATCCTCGTCGTGGGCGTCAACGGCACGGGAAAAACCACCTCCACCGCCAAGCTCGGCCTGTGGCTGAAAAACCGCGGATTTTCCACCGTCCTCGCTGCGGCGGATACCTTTCGCGCCGCCGCTGTCGAGCAACTCGAACGCTGGGCCGGCCGCCTCGACCTGCCCGTGGTAAAAGGCAACCCCAATGCCGACCCCTCGTCGGTCTGTTTCCACGCCCACCAGAAGGCGATCGCCGAGGGCGCGAAGTTCCTCCTCTGCGACACCGCCGGGCGCATCCACACCCGCCACAACCTGATGGAGGAACTGGGGAAAATCCGCCGCACGCTCGCCAAGCAGGACGCATCCGCGCCGCACCTCACACTGCTCGTCGTCGATGCCACCACCGGCACCAACGCGCTCAACCAGGCGAAGGAATTCCACAAGGCCAGTTCGCTCGACGGACTCATCGTCACCAAGCTCGACGGCTCCGGCAAGGGCGGCATCGCCGTGACCATCCACGACCAACTCGGCATCCCGCCTCGCTTCCTCGGCACCGGCGAGGAACCCGAGGCGTTTGCGCTTTTCCAACGCGAGGCCTTCGTCCGGGAAATCCTGTGACTCCCTCCAACATCCGCGTTTGCCATCGGAAACATGGATCGCGGACTGGCTGACAAGGGTCGGGAATTGCCAATTGCCGGGATGCCAATCAAGGCATAAGGTGAATTACCGGGAAAGGCATGGGCATGTGCCCATCCACTTCATGAAGGCATCGCTTCCATTCATCGTTCCACTGGTTTGCATGCTGGCTGGCTGTGGCGGCAACAAGGACACAAACGGCAAAGCCACCGATTCGAACGCCGCAGCCGTCACGACGCAGTCCGCAATCAGCAAGCCCCACATGGCGGTCGAAGAAGTCGTCGGCTCCGTGCGCTCGAAGATGCACGCCGCCGTCGAAGCCAAAGTCAGCGGGCGCGTGCTCGAATACACCGCCGTCCCCGGCGAAATGGTCAAGGCCGGCGACCTGCTTGCCACGCTCGACGCCCGCGAGGTCCAGGCCAGGGTGGATCAGGCGAAGGCGATGCTCGACCAGGCGCGGCGCGATTTCGCCCGCCAGGAAAAACTCATCGCCACCAATGCAACGACCCGTCGGGAGTTCGACTCCGCGCAGGCGCGCGTTGAAGTGGGCGAGGCGGCCGTGAACGAGGCGGAAACAATGATGAGTTATGCCCGCGTCACCGCGCCCTTCGACGGGGTGATCACGCGCAAGCTCGCCGACGTGGGCGACCTCGCGATGCCGGGCAAGCCGCTGCTTGAAATCGAAGCTCCCACAAACCTGCGCTTCGAAGCCGATCTTCCCGAGGCGCTTCTCGGCAATGTGAAACTCGGCGACAAGATGAAGGTGATGGTTGCTTCGGCAGGCGATCCGCTGGAGGCCGTGGTGAGCGAGATCGCGCCGGTGGCGGACGCGGCGAGCCGGACCTTTCAGGTGAAACTCGACCTGCCGCCCGCCGCGGGCCTGCGCACCGGGCAGTTCGGGCGCGTCTCGGTGCCGGTGGCGGAGGTGATGCTGCTGCTGGTGCCGCAATCCGCAGTGATCAAGCGCGGCCAGATGGAGATGGTGTTCGTTGTTAGAGACGGCAAGGCCGCTCTGCGCCTGGTCAAGACCGGTAAAACACTCGATGGACAAGTGGAGGTGCTTTCCGGTCTGGAAGAAGGCGAAAGGGTCGTCACCGACGATCCCGCGAGACTCGCCGACGGCCAACCCGTGACCCTCCAGCCATGAGCCAGCCATCACCGCATCTTGGAATCGCCGGCCGCATCGCAGCGACCTTCATCGATTCCAAGCTCACGCCGCTCGTCATCATTGCCTCGGTTCTGTTAGGCACGGCGGCGGTCATCCTGCTGCCGCGCGAGGAGGAGCCGCAGATCAAGGTGCCGATGATCGACGTGATGGTCTCGATGCCCGGTTCCTCGTCGAAGGAGATCGAAGAGCGTGCCACGCGGCCGATGGAGAAGCTGCTGTGGGAAATCCCCGGCGTGGAATACATTTACAGCACTTCGCGGGACAGCGAGAGCCTCGTCATCGTGCGCTTCAAGGTGGGCGAGGACCCGGAGGCCAGCATGGTGAAACTCACCGAAAAACTGCGCTCGAATTTCGACCGCATCCCGATGGGTGTCACCCCGCCACTCATCAAGCCGAAGAGCATCGACGACGTGCCCATCCTCGCGCTCACCTTCCACAGCCCGCGCTACGATCATCTCACGCTGCGGCGGCTGGCCGCGCAGGTCGATGAATCGGTCAAGCAGGTGCCATTGGTGGCGGAGACCACGCTGCACGGCGGTTCGCGCCGCACGGTGCGCGTGTTGCTCGATCCCGTGAAACTGGCGTCTCGCAACCTGAGTCCGGCGGGCCTGGTGCCAATGCTCCAGCAGGCGAACCGCCAGTTCCGCGCCGGCGGACTGACCACCGGCAACCGAGAAGTTCTGATAGAAACCGGCGCGTTTCTCGAAACGGCCAAGGATGTCGGCAATGTCGTCGTCGGTGTGTTCGGCGGGCGTCCGGTCTATCTGCGGGAAGTCGCGGAAATCCACGATGGCGGCGAAGAGGCTTCGCAATATGTGTTTTACGGAACGAAGAGCGCTGAGGAACCCGCCGTTACCCTGAGTATCGCCAAACGCCCGGGGGCCAACGCCATTTCCGTGGCCCATCAGGTGCTGCGCAAGGTGGAACTGCTCAAAGGTTCTATCATCCCCACCGATGTCACGGTGAGCGTCACGCGCAACTACGGCGAGACCGCCGCGGAAAAGTCCAACGAACTGCTGCTGCACATGAGCATCGCCGTGTTCAGCGTGGCGATCCTCATCTGGCTCACGCTCGGCTGGCGCGAGAGCGGCATCGTCGCCGTGGCCATCCCCGCCACGCTGGCGCTCACGCTGCTGGTCTTCTATCTCTATGGTTTCACGCTCAACCGCATCACGCTCTTCGCACTGATTTTCAGCATCGGCATCCTCGTAGATGACGCCATCGTGGTGGTGGAAAACATCGTGCGGCATTTCCACCTGCCGCAGAACAAGGGGCGCGACTGGCCCGCCATCGCGGTGGAGGCCGTCGGCGAGGTCGGCAATCCCACCATTCTCGCCACCTTCGCGGTGATCGCCGCGGTGCTGCCGATGGCCTTCGTCGGCGGGTTGATGGGCCCCTACATGCGGCCGATCCCGATCGGCGCGAGCGCGGCGATGTTCTGGTCGCTGCTGATCGCGTTCATCGTCACGCCGTGGGCCTCCATTCGTATCCTGCGTTGGGGAAAGAAGTATTCCAAACTCACCGAAGGCACGCCATCCGCCAAGGATCTTGAACCTCATCAGGCCAGCGAGCACCCAGAGGATTTCTTCACGACACTCTACCGCCGCATGATGGGTCCGCTGATCCATCACGGCGGCTGGCGCTGGGTTTTCCTCGCCGCCATCACCGCGCTGCTGTTAGGCGCGATGGCAACCGTGGGCTTCGGCTGGGTGAAGGTGAAAATGCTGCCATTTGATAACAAAAGCGAGTTCCAGGTGATCCTCAACATGCCTGAGGGATCATCTTTGGAGCAAACCACCTCCGTGGCGCGCGAGATGGCCGCCGCCATCCGCAGCGAACCGGAAGTCACCGACTATCAGGTTTATGCCGGTGTTTCATCGCCCTACAATTTCAACGGCCTGGTGCGCCACTACTTCATGCGCCGCGGCGCGAATGTGGCGGACATCCAGGTGAACCTCGTCTCCAAGCACGAGCGCAAGGCGCAGAGCCACGACATCGCCAAGCGCGTGCGACCCCGCGTCGCGGCCATCGCGGAGCGTTACGGCGCGCGCGTGGCCATCGCCGAGGTGCCGCCCGGCCCGCCAGTGCTCCAGACGCTCGTCGCGGAAATCTACGGCCCCGACGATGAGGCGCGCCTCAAACTCGCCGAGGAAGTGAAAAACATCTTCAAGAGCACGCCGGGCGTCGTCGATGTCGATTGGTATATCGAGGCCGACCAGCAGAAGGCGCGCTTTGTCATCGACAAGGAAAAAGCCGCGCTGCACGGCATCAGCGCCGCCACGATTTCCCAAACCTTGAAGATCGCCGTGGATGGCGAGACGGTCGATCTGCTCCATCAGCCGGAGGAACGCGAGGATGTGAACATCCGTCTCGAACTGCCGCGCTCCGCGAAAACCACACCCGAGGAGTTGCTGGCGCTGCGCGTGCGCTCCGGCGATGCGAACGCGCTGCCGGAACCGGGTTCCTCATCCCCTCCCCTTGTGCCGCTGCGCGAGTTGGTGAAGGTGGAGCACGTCACCGTGGAGAAAAGCCGCTATCACAAGAACCTGATGCCCGTGACCTATGTCATCGGTGACGTGGCGGGAGTGGTGGAAAGCCCGGTGTATGCCATTTTCAGGATGAACGAGGCGCTGCGGAAACTCGACACCCGCGAATTCGGTGGCAGCGGCGCGGAGTTGAAGATCCATAACTCCGCGATGCCCTTCAGCGATGCCGAGCCCTCGATGAAATGGGATGGCGAGTGGCACATCACCATTGAGGTCTTTCGCGATCTCGGTGCGGCTTTCGCCGCCTGTCTCATCCTCATCTATGTGTTGATGGTCGGTTGGTTCCGCAGCTTCATCACGCCCGCGATCGTGATGATTGCCATTCCGTTCTCACTGGTCGGCATTCTTCCCGCGCACGGGTTGATGGGCGCGTTCTTTACCGCCACCAGCATGATCGGCTTCATGGCCGGCGGCGGCATCGTGGTGCGCAATTCCATCATCCTCGTGGACTTCATCGAACTGCGCCTCCGCGAAGGCATGCCTCTGAGTGAGGCGGTGATCGATGCCGGCGCGGTGCGCTTCCGCCCGATGCTGCTCACCGCCATGGCAGTCATCGTCGGCGCGGCCGTCATCCTCGCCGATCCGATTTTCCAAGGCCTTGCCATTGCATTGATGGCTGGAGAAATCGCCAGCCTGCTGATCAGCCGGATGGCGGTGCCGGTGCTCTATTTCATGGCGCACCGCCGTTAATTGAATCGGGTCGGGGACACGGATTGACAGGATCCTGCATCTGGCCGGGGGAACGCGGAAGCGCTTCCTTGCAAAACCGGCCGGATGCGGAAGGTTGTCACTTCTCACACGATGACCGGCTTGACACTTCCATCCATTCTCGTGGCGCTGTTGCTTCTCCCTTCGTGCCAAACGCTCCGCTTCTATGGCCAGGCAGTGCAGGGCCAGTTTGAAATCCTTCGGAAAAGCCGGCCCAATCGCGAAGTGACCGCGGATACCGCCACGTCGGAAAGCCTGCGTCGACAACTAGCGGTGGTGGAGCGAATCCGCCACTTCGCCACCGGACATCTCGCCCTTCCCGGTGGTGAGAGTTATGGGAAATACGCCGATCTCGGACGGCCGCATGTCGCCTGGGTGCTGTTTGCGGCCCCTGAGTTCTCATTGGAACCGAAGACCTGGCATTATCCGATCATCGGGCAAATGGCTTACCGCGGGTATTTCAGCCCCGAAGCCTCCGCATCGCTGGCGGAATCGCTTCGCCAGCAAGGATACGATGTCCATCTTGATGGCGTGAACGCCTACTCCACGCTCGGCTGGTTCCACGATCCCGTGCTCAACACCTTCGTGGATTACCCCGACATCGATCTGGCGGAGACGATTTTCCACGAACTCACCCATCGCAAGCTCTTCCGGCGGGATGACACCATGTTCAACGAGTCGCTGGCGAATGCGGTCGCGGAGGAGGGCGTGAAACGATGGCTGCGGCACGAGGGCAGGCTTGAGGACCTGCGGAGGTATGAGGGCAGGTTGATCAGAAGGCGCGAGTTCCATCAGGAAGTGGACCAGGCGCGCCGCAGCCTCGAGGCGCTATACGCGTCCGCCCTGCCCGACGAGGCCAAGCGCCGTGAAAAGGCGGTCATTCTGTCAAAACTACGCGATCAGTTCCGCGAGCTTCGTCGCCGCTGGGGCGGCCGCGGTCTTGAGACATGGCTTGTGGGGGATCTCAACAACGCGCACATCGTGTCGCTCAACATCTATGCCGACATGATGCCGGTTTTCCAGTCCTTACTCGCGGCGAGCGGCGGGGATTTCGAGTTGTTTTTTGAAAAAGCGAAGCGCCTGAGGACCGACTGACACCATGGATGCCAACTCTGCGGAAATCCTGCGATTCGCTGTCAGATAGCCGCCTGTGCAAGCGTAGCAATTGACACCGTTCCCCATCGGCCGGACTTCAACCCAAACACCACGCCCATGAAACACCGCCTCGCCGCCCTGTTGTGCTCCACCCTCGTCCTTGGAGCCACCGCCCGTGCCGACCGCACCCAATGGTTCCATGACGCCCGTTTCGGGATGTTCATCCACTGGGGACTCTACGCCGTGCCCGCCGGCGAGTGGCAGGGCGAGGAGATCGGCGGCATCGGCGAGTGGATCATGAAAAACGGCAAAATCCCGGTGGCCGAATACCAGAAATTCACCAGAGACTTCACCGCGGAAAAATACGACCCCGCCGCCTGGGCGAAACTCGCGAAACAGGCCGGCATGAAATACGTCGTCATCACCTCCAAGCACCACGACGGCTTCGCGCTTTACGATTCCGCCGTCACCGACTGGGACGTGATGAACTCCGCCGCCGGCCGCGACCTGCTCGCCCCGCTCGCCGAAGCCGTGCGCGCGGAGGGACTCAAGTTCGGACTCTACTACTCCCAAGCGCAGGACTGGACGCACCCGGGCGGCGCGAAATACGGCGGCAAGACCACCGGTTGGGATCCCGCCCACGAGGGCGATTATGACAAGTATCTCGCAACCATCGCCCTGCCCCAGGCCAAGGAAGTCATCGCCAAATTCCAGCCCGCCATCCTGTGGTGGGACACCCCGGTGGACATGACCGAGGAGCGGGTGAAACCCTTCGCCGAACTGATGGCGAAGCACCCGCATATCATCAACAACAACCGCCTCGGCAAGGGCTTCGAGGGCGACACCATGACGCCAGAGCAACACATCCCCCCGCGCGGCTATCCCGGGAAAATGTTCGAGGTCTGCATGACCATGAACGACACATGGGGATACAAGAAAAACGACCACAACTGGAAAAGCGCCCAGCGGCTCGTCCGCATGCTCTCCGACATCGCAAGCAAGGGCGGCAATTTCCTGCTCAACATCGGTCCCAAGGCCGACGGCAGCATCCCTCAGGAAAGCATCGACCGGCTCCAGGCCGTCGGCCGCTGGATGGATGTGAACGGCGAGGCGATTTACGCCACCCAGGCCAGTCCCTTCCCGCGCCGCTTGCCATGGGGGCGCGTGACGCAAAAGACCGCGGAAAACGGCGGCACCATTCTTTATCTCCACGTCTGGGACTGGCCGGCCGACGGCAGGATCCTGCTTCCCACGCTCCAGGGTCTTCCCACCACCGGCAAACTGCTCGCCAACGGCGCCGCGGTCACCACGCAACAGACCGCAGACGGCGTGGTGGTGCAACTGCCAGGCACCGCCCCCGACCCCGATGCTTCCGTGGCGAGGCTTGATTTCCCCGGCACTATCGCCATCACCCAGCAACCCTTCGCCACCCCTGCGACCGATGGTTCGATCACCCTGCTCGCACACGATGCCGATCCACATGGCGTGGTGGGTGGCAACATCGTCGTCGAGGGATCGGGGGCGGACGCCTACCTCACCGGTTGGACAAGGCCGCAATTCCGGATCGAATACCAACTCAAAACCGGCAAGGCCGGCAAGTGGTCGGTCGAGGCGGAAGTCGCCGCGCCGGAAGCCAGCAAGCTCACCATCGGCCTGGCGAAATCCCCCACACCGGTGGAAATCCCCGCCACAGGACCGGACATCACATGGAAAACCGTGACACTTGGCGGGATCGATCTGCCCGCCGGCGAGTCCACCCTCGAACTCAAGCCGGTGGATGAAGCATGGAAACCCGTCCACCTCCGAAAACTGCGTCTGACACCCGTATCCGATTGATATCATAACCCATCGCCCGCACATGTTATCCCGTATGAAAGTCATCGCGGCATTGTTTTCCCTGGCCGTGAACTGTCCGGCGTGGTCGGCAGAGTTATACCAACAGCGCGGAACCGATCGGCCGTTCGAGGAGATCGCGGGCGGCAGGAATCTGCCCAAGGGGGAGAATTCCAGAAAGGGCGTCACCGGATCGAAAGTCCAGATCAACCACGAACTCGTCGAGCTGACTCCGGAGGCGAAACGCCGGATCCCGAAAGATATCCGCATCCACACGCTGGGCAACAGCGTGATCCCGCGCGGCGAGTTCAAAAAATGGTCGCGCTGGTACCAGGAAGACGGCAGCACCCAAGTCTTCCGATTGTTCAAGAACGAGGTGAACGTGCGCAACTCGCGCGAAAACGCCGCACGGATTGAAGCCTTCTCCAACCTGGATTTCAAACGCGGCGACTGGCACGAGTGGAGCGGCACCTATACCATCGTCAAACCGCATAGCTGCGCGATTTTCCAATCCAAAAACAACATCAACGACTGGTCGGTCATGATCAACATCAACGACGACGGCGACGTGCGCCTCAACCACCGCCGGGGACAGGACAAGTACATCGCGAAAAACATGACCGGCAAACCGTTCCACCTCCGCGTGCGGGACAACGGTCACGACTACGAGGTTTATTACAATGGAAAAAAGGTCGGCGAAGGCGCCTATGCAAGACCCCAAGGCACCAATAACTTCCGCTGGGGCATGTATCTCGGCAACAACCCGGTCAGGCACAATGCGATGATCTTCGTCTCGGGAGCCCAGTTCGAATGATTCTCCCATGACAAGACATGACAGCGAAAAACCGAAGGGACTGCCGTCCCGAGCCATGCGTCTCGGTTTGTGCGGATTCCTTGCATTGACTCTGGCCACTGCCACGAACAGCCAGGGAAAGGAAATCCGCCCGCCCAAACCTCAATCCGTGCTGCGCACCCTGAATGAGCGGCACCCGCGGCTGATGCTGGATGCGGCCGCGCTGGGAAGCATCCGCAAATCGGTGGCCGGCGATCCGGTGGCGGCGCGCATCCACACGAGGATTCTGGCGAATGCGGACCTGGCGCTGAAGCAATCTCCACCGAAACACCGGCTGCGCGACGGCCGGCGATTGTTGTATGTCAGCAGCGAGGTCCTGCAACGCGTCACCACGCTTGCCTACGCCTTCCACATGACCGGCAGGAAGGACTATGTGGAGCGGGCCTGGGCGGATCTCGATGCGGCGGCCGGATTCAAGGACTGGAATCCCGCCCATTTCCTCGACACCGCCGTGATGACCTGCGCGCTGGCCATCGGCCTCGACTGGCTGTGGCACCAATGGACGCCGGAACAACGGACGCGGCTGCGCGAGGCCATCGTCAAACTCGGCCTCGAACCGGCGATGGAAGTCTATCAGGCCGATCGCGGATGGCACCGGGTGGATTACAACTGGAACCAGATCTGCAACGCCGGCATCGCCATGGGCGCGCTCGCGGTGGCGGAGGACGAGCCCCGTCTGGCGCGCGAAATCGTCGCCCGCGCCATTGCCAGCATTCCCCGCGCCATGGAGGCCTACGCGCCGGACGGCGCCGGCAAGGAGGGCGTCGGCTATTGGGCCTTCGGCAGCCAGTACAACATCATGCTGCTCGCATCGCTCGATAGCGCGCTGGGAAAGGACTTCGGCCTGGCCGGGATCGACGGCTTCCGGCAGAGTGGAGCCTATCAGATATACCTGTCGGGAGCCGGCCGCATGAGTTTCGATTTCGGCGATTGCAATCACTACGCCCTCTCCACGCCGCAGCACTTCTGGATGGGCAGGCGCTACGGGATTCCGGCTTATTCGTCGTTTCGATACAACGCCCTGCGCGAAAGATCGGACGGAGGCGTGTGGGACCTGCTGTGGTTCGATGCGGATGTGGCCAAAAATCCATCCGCGCAATTGCCCCTCGACCGGCATTTCGCCGGCGCGGAGGTCGCTTCGATGCGCGATTCGTGGGTCGATTCGCATGGTTTCACCGTCGCCCTGCAGGGCGGATCCAACCGTTGGACCCACCGTCATTACGATCTCGGATCGTTCATTCTCGAAGCCGACGGAGTCCGCTGGATCATCGATTCCGGCAAGGAGCGTGAGACCTATCAGCGCCATGTGAACCGGCAAAACCGCGAGGACTTCTACCGCGTGCGCGCCGAGGGACACAACACGCTCGTCATCGATCCGGACAAGGGGCCGGGCCAGGAGCCTGACGGACTGGCCGCATTCACGTCCTTCGAATCGAGGCCGGATACCGCCAAGGCCGTGCTCAACCTCACCCCCGCCTTCCGGGATCAGGCGCGCCGCATCGAGAGGACCTTCGAGTTGTTTCGTGGAAAATCCTTCGTCGTCACCGATGACATCACTTGCCGCAAAGCCTCGGACATCCACTCGTTCTTCCACACGGCTGCGGAAGTGGAACTTTCACCGGACAAGCGGCAAGCCACGCTCCGACAGGCGGGCAAATCGCTGGTAGCGAACCTGCTCTCGCCCGACGACGCCGTATTCGAAGTGCTCCCCGCGCGACCCGGTCGCGCGTCACCGAACCCGCCCAAGCAAGCGTCGAACGATGGACGCCGCAAACTGGCGGTGGAACTGAAGGATGTCAGGTCCGCGCGCATCCAGGTGAGTTTCGCATTGCCGGAGTCCTGATATCACTCCACCACGACACCCACCGTTCCTGAAACATGCTCGCTGACGATCCAACGCGATCCGCTTCGCTTGGCTGGAACCGTCTCACCATTGATCGACACTCCTTTGGAAGTTGGCGAAGCGGGCAATTCGAGGCGGGCGGTCATTCCGTCGGGAAGATTTATGTTCATCCGGAAGGATGACTTGTTTTCCCAACCCACTTCGATCGGTCCGCGCGGGGTCGGCACCTTGCCTTTGGCATGGTTGAGCGTGCCGGTGTACGGACGGATTCGCGCCACCTTCCAGCCCGGTTCGTCAGCTTCGACACCGAGGACGAAGCGCGGCAGCAGGTTGGCGGGTGCGGCGCCCCAGGCGTGGTTCCAGTCCTGATTGGGTTTGTATTTCAGGTCCCAAGCCTCCCAGGTGATGGTGGTGCCGCTTTCGAGCATGTGCCGCCAACTGCGGTCGCCGGGCGCGGTGATGAGTTCCAGCGCGCGCTTCGCCTTGCCGTTGGCGAACATGCCTTCCATCAGGTATTGCGCGGCGTATACCGAACAGGCCATGCCGCGTTTGCCGACAAAATCGGTCACGGCCGCGACGTGTCCGTCCGGCACCAGCCCGAAGGCCAGTGGAAACAGGCTGGCATGCTGCGAAGTATGATCCGTGCCCACGCCGTCGCGGTAAGCGCCTTTGGCGGGAATGAACATCAGCTTTTGAAACACGGCATGCGCCCTCGATGCCATGCGGTCGTATTTCCTCGCCTCGTCCTTCCTGCCAAGCACGGCGGCCAGTTCCGCCATCATCTGGAGCGAGCGGATGTGGAAGGCGTTCACCACGGTATTGACCGGCTTGAACACGAATCCGTCGCGTTCGGCTTTCGGCCAGTCCACGATGTCGCCTTTCTTGATCTGTTGCGGAGTGCTGGTGATCAATCCGTCCTCACGCGCGCGATCGAGCAGCAGTTTGGGTTTCAGCGATTCGTAGCGCGCGGCCAGCCACCCGGTGTCACCGGTGTGCATGTAGTCCGCATGCGCCACGAAGATCATGTGAAATGCCCACTCGGTCGGCCAGGTCGGATGTTTCATCAGCCAATCGAAGGTGTCGCGCGCCATCGTGATATCATTGTCCGTGTAGTAATGGCTCAGTTGGTTGAGATAGGCGTCCGCCTCGTAGGGAATGCGCTCGCGGTCGCCATCGACATAGATGCCGGCGAAACTGGTTGCCTTGATCGAGTAGCGGCACAGTTCCCAGATGCGATTGAGCGTTTCGTCGGAACACTCGAAGGCCGCGGCATCCTCGTCCCATGTGGTGGGAAAGGCGGATTTTCGGACGATGTATTGCGAGCGGAGGTCGCCCGGCCAGCCCTCGATCTCGACCCAGCGGAACGGCAGGATGACGCCCCACTCGGGTGGGGTGAGTACGGCCGGCGGAGTCGTCGGATGGTCGGTCTGCGTGTTGCGCGCGTCGGGTGGCGGAGCAACGCGGATGGGTGCCTCCCCTTTCAACTCCGTCTTCGCCGCGGCATATCGCACGGTGCCCGGCGGCTTGCGGTTCACGCGGCCGTTCACGAGATCCTCGCCGAAGTGCACGGTCACTTCATGGCCGGTCTTGTCCGGCGGGATGAGATGAATGTTGCCGAACGAGACGCGCCCGAAATCGACCAGCACCGTGTCGTCATCGATGCGCTCGATGGCAACGGGCGGTTCGTCCACCAGATGGACCGGTGCGGCGGATGCGGCGAGCGAAAGGGCGAGGAGAACCGGCAGGAGGGCAAGCGGTTTGCAATTCATGATCATTGTATGTCGATGGAGAATTGTTCGTGAGAAGGCTGCGGGCAGGATGCCCGCGCCACAGTCAATCCTGATGGAACACTTCCTTCAGGGGCGAGCGGACGGGTGAGAGGTCTTGGTGGGTTTCCATGAGCGGGGCCATGTGCGCCCACCATTTGCGCATGAGTTCGGTATCGCGCAGCTTCGCCGCCGTGTGATCGGGGGCGAGCTTCTGCACGGAGAAAAGCGTGTTCGTTTCCTCGTCGAGATAGATGGTGAAGTCGCTGACTCCGGCGTCGCGGATCGCCTTGGAAAGCTCCGGCCAGATTTCGTCGTGGCGTTTCCTGTATTCCTCCGCCATGCCGGGTTTGAGCTTGAGCTTGAAGGCCACTTTGGTTGCCCGGGCATCGTTCTTCACCGCGTTGGGGTCCACGACGGGAAGGCTTTCGGATGCGGGAGGATCCTGCGTGGCGAGTTGACGGAAGTCCTCGGCGAGGCGGTTGAAGATGCGCTCGAGTTCACTCACCTTGTCCGGGTTTTCCGCGGCGAGGTTCATCGTTTCGCCGGGATCGCCGGAAATTCGATAGAGTTCCGGCGGCATGCCGAAGCGGACGACGAGTTTCCAGTCGCCGGCGATCAGGCCACGGTGGCCGTCGTGATAAAACCACAGTGCGTCATGCGGCGAAGCGGCGGCCGCATCGTGCATCACGGGCACCAGGCTCCTGCCGTGCAATGGTGGAACGTCCAGACCATCGATCGCTTCCGGCACCTTCACCCCGGCCAGTTCCAGCAGCGTGGGGACCAGGTCGTTGGCATGCGCGGCCTGATGCCGCAGCGAGCCGCGCTCCCTGAATCCCGCCGGCCAATGGACGATGAACGGCGTGCGGATGCCACCCTCGTGCGTCCATGACTTGTGCAGGCGGAACGGCGTGTTCGCGGCGGTGGACCAACCGGCACCGAGGCCGAGATAGCAACCCGCCGATCCTGGCTCGGCGGCGGGATCGTGGCCGTCGCCGCGCAGGATCTGCTCGGGGCTGGCTCCGTTGTCGGCGAGGAAAATGACGATCGTGTCATCCATCTTGCCCATCGCCTCGATCTGAGCGAGCACGCGGCCGATCTCGATGTCCATGCGGTGAATCATCGCGGCGTGGATCGCCATTTTAGTGGCTTGGAAGCGTTGCTGTTCCGGCGTGAGCGAATCCCATGCCACGGCAAAGGCGACCTCATGCGGACTGATCTGGCCGATTTGTTCCTCCTGGGTGAGATTCCAGCGCGGGAAAACCAGTGGTTCGGGTGGTGGCAGTTCGCCTGTCACGATGCCCATCTCTCTGAGACGCGCGAAGCGCTCGTCGCGGATCTTGTCCCAGCCCGCCAGATAGCGGTCGCGATAGATGGCAATGTCCTCCGGCAACGCGTGCAGTGGGAAATGCGGCGCAGTGAAGGCGAGGTATTCGAAAAACGGCCGGTCGGCATGCTTTTCCGCGTGCTCCTTGAGGCACTGGATCGCGTGATCCGCAATATGAATGGTCGAGTAATAGCCACTGTCGCGCTTCACCGGCGGCAGTTTCACATCGTCGAGGTAATGGTTTTCCGGCGAGAAGAAGCGGTTGTGGTCTTCGAGCGAATACGAGCGGTCGAATCCGGCCGGCAGGCGGTCGCCGTCCATGTGCCATTTCCCGGAATGATAGTTGCGGTATCCGGCCTCGCGCAGCCAGGCGGGCAGCATGCGCGCCCAGCGCGGGCGGATGCCGTTGGCGCCGCTGGTCTCACCGAACATCCCGTATTCGCCGCGGTCCTCGTCGGGCAGCATGTCGCGGCGAATCGCCTGCGGGTAATAACCGGTTAGAATGGACGCGCGCGACGCCCAGCAGCGCGAGGCGTTGTAAAAGCGCGTGAAACGCAGGCCGTCCGCCGCCAGACGGTCGAGCCGCGGCGTTTGGATTTCACCGCCGTAACAACCGATGTCGGAATAGCCCATATCGTCGGAGACAATCAGCAGGATGTTCGGGCGCGGCGCGGCGGTGGCGCATGCCGTGGCAAGCACCATGCAAGCGAGATGAAAGCGATAACTCATGGACTTTGTGAACGCAGATAACCAATCCAGGCATCCTCCGTGGTGATTTCGCCATCGGCGGCCCACGCGAAGCCGGCGCGCCAGGAAACCCGGCCGTTTTCATCCGGGCGGACGATCAACAAGACCTGCGGGCCGGGGCTGTCCTTGCCCGCGGCGGGGACTTGTTCGGTACGGACGACCGTGACGGGATCGACCACAATGCCGGTGCCGAGCGTGCTGCCGGCGAACGGGCCGTGGATCGCTGCGAGCCCCTTGGCGGCATCCAGGGTAAAACGATCGTCCTTGCTCTGCGCGGTCAGGCCGATGGCCACTTCGTGGGGGATTTTGACACCACGTTTGGCACTGCGGAACCGTTGGTTCGGCCGGTCCGAGAAGATGGAGGTCATTTCGCACAACCGCTCGCCCAGCCGCAGGCGGGTGACGCGATACTCCAACAGCGGCCGCCCATTCACTTTTACCGGATAGCGATAAACCGTGTGAAACTCAGCCACCTCGGGACCGGTCCAGAGGATTTCCGCGGAGAGGTAGGTATTCGCCGTGACCAACTTGCCATCAATCCAGAACCCGAGGCCGCCGCAGCCTAGCGTGTCGCCCACCTTGTAGGCATCCAGCCCCTCGCCGTGGTCCTTGTGATAACTGATGCCATGCTTCAACTCGTCCACATACCATTTTCCGATCACCGGGCGTGCGACGCGCTTGGTCCAGGCGTCGATGCCGCTATCCTCCACGCTGTCGCGCAGCGCGGGTCCGTAAACGCGGAACGCCATCTTGTCGTTTTCCCATGCGAGGTCGTCCTTGCGCTCGGGCACCAGCCGGGCCCAGGCGCGGGACGTGGTGTCATCGGCAATGAGTTGTTCAGCCGCCTTCAGCAGCGTTGGCCCGTCGGCCGGCTCCACTCCCAGCAATTTGAGAATTTCCGCGCCGGCGAGCAGGAAGGCTCCGGTGCCGTAGTCCTGGGTGGAATGCGGCTCCAGGTGGTCCGGGGCGGCACCGATCGGCTGCACATAACCCACCGTGCCATCCGGCTTGATGCGGGTCATGAGGCCGTTCCACGCGCGGGTGATGGCCGGAAGATGCGTGGCGCGGTCGAGCAGGCCGTGGTTGACGCCCCATGCCAGGCCGAAGGTGAAGAAGCCGCTGCCGCTGGTTTCGCTGACGGGGATTTCCCCGGGGTCGAGCAGGCTGGGACGCCACAAGCCGTCCGGCTGCTGCGCGGCAAGGATGGAGGAGGTCATTTCCTTGAACAGGTTTTCGTAAAACCCGCGCTTCGCATGGTCCTTCGGCAGATGCTCCAGCATCAGGGCGATGCCGCCATAGACCCAGCCGTTGCCGCGGCTCCAGAAGACCTTTTTGCCGTTGGGGGTCTTCTTGTCAAAAAACTTCGCGTCGCGATAAAACAGTTTTTCCGCGGGATCGTAGAGATGGTCGTAGGTGTATTGGAACTCGGCATCCAGGAAGTCGAGATACTTGCGCTCGCCGGTGGCCGTGTGGAGTCGGGCCAGCGTGGGCGGTGCCATGTAAAGCGCGTCGCACCAGGTCCAGCGGTCGGTGATCGCCACGCCCTTGGTCTGCGGACGTTTGCCGAACTCGAGGTTCTCCGTGATCGGATTCGCGATCACATGGGAAAGACGGTCACGCATCGGGGCCAGGCATTCCTCGCGTGACTTGTCCATCAGATAGATGTCCAGCCACGCATGGCCGACGGCGTGGTCATCCGCGTGATAGATCCGGTTGGAGGCGGTCCAGCCCGCCTGGGTGCCCATGCGGACCACGGCGGCGAGGTATTTCGGGTCATTGGTGGCCAGCGAGGCGCGCAGCAGGCCGTCGTAGAGCGGCGCGATAATCCAATCGCGGATCTCCGTGCGGCTGGGATTGGCGAGCTGCCAGTCCGCGGAGCGTTTCAGGGCGGAAACGATTCGGAATGGGTCCAGTTCCTCCGCTTGGGTGAAATGTGCAAACAGAAATGAAACCGATGAAAGGCAGAAGAGTCGGATGTAATGCATGGCTTGGCACATGATGGGGATACTATCCCGGTTGGGCAAGTGTATCAGTCGAAAGAGCCGAAAATGGGAAGGCTGAACACCTTGATTCCGACAGACTGGTCCGGGAGCAGGAAAAGCAGATCGCGGGAATCGGGATTGCCCTGGACGTAGCGATCGTAGCATGGCACCGGCTTGCGCTCCTCATCCTCGTAGGCGACAAGCAAGCGATACATGCCATTCGCTTCCAGTGACGGATTGACGACCGATTGTCCGCCGGATTTGAGCAATGCCTTCTTCTCTCCGAGAACCACCATGCCGGGCCGCGGACTGAAGTTGATGGCCAGCACGGAGCCTTTGGTGAAGTCGAGTTTCTCCGGATCGAAAACACCGGCCCGGTAGATGTTGCCGGCCGGATCCGCGATGAGCACCACCAGCACGCGTCGGGCACCGGCCGGATAGTTGAAGCGGCAGATGGATACCGGCTCATCGCCGCCGGGCAAGACCAGGTGGAGTTGACCCGGCTTGGCCGGCAACCAGTCCGAGATGAAGGATGGCCTGAGGCCGGCCTTGCCGAGCTCCAACCACTCTCCTTTGTCATCGCGGGAGGCGAGAATGACTTCCTGATCCGGTTGGAGACTCGACACGCAGATCAACCGCAACTGGGGCTCGTCCTTTTTTTTCTTTTCGGGTGCCTTTTCGCCTTCTTGGCCCATCACGGATACGGTCAGGGCGAGAACGAGGGCGAGGAACCGAGGCAACAGACGTGATGGAAAATGGTATATCATATGCGGGCGGAATCCGGATGAATCATGCCATCAATCGATCGATCCATAGATCGGCAGAGAGACGACTTTCAGGACCAGTGTCTTGTCGGGCAGCATGAACAGCATTTCCCGCGAATCCGGATTGTCAGGGACATGGCGGTCGTGGCACAGCACCTCCTTGTCATTGTCATCGAGGCAGGACACCGTCTGCCGGTAAGTGATGTCTTCCTCGATGCCGGGTTTGAGCACCGCCTGCTGGCCGGGCTCGATCTTGCGCCCGTTGGATCCGAGCGCCACGAGTGCTTTTTTTCCGCTGATATTGACGACCAGCACGGAGCCCTTGTCGAAGTCGATCTTGTCGGTATCGATCACATGGGAGTTGTAGGAGTTGGTTTCCTTGTCCGCGGCCAGCGCGACGAGCGCGCGTTGCGCGCCGACTGGATATTGGAATGCGCAGACCGATTCCAAAGCCCCGTCCCGCCGCACGGCCAGATGCATTTCCCCCTCCGCGGCAGACATCCAGTCCGTGATGCCGGACGGGCGGAGATCGACTTTTGCGAGCATTTCCAGAACCCCTTGCCGATTGCGCGAGGCGAGAACGGTTTCCTTTTCCCCGGGAAGTCCGGAAACGCAGATGAAGCGCAGCTTGGCTTCAGCATGCAGTCCTTCCAATGACAAAAAGAGACCGAGACAAATGAATGCGAAACGCATCAACGGGCGGGATGACATGGAAAGAATCATATGGATGGGGCGGGTTGTATCATGGATCATGCGCCGAGGATTTCCCCGCTATCGAGCCAGCGGAACGATTTGATTTCCCAGCGGCGTCCGAAGCGTGCGTTTGCGGGCACAAGGTTGGCGCCGGGCTGCGGCCAGCCGTCCTGGGCTTCCGGGCTGTCTGCGGCGTCCACATACTCCGGCACGCGCTGGACCAGCGCCTCGCACCAGCTCCTGGCGAGGATTTTACCCAAGTCGTCGCGCGCATCGCCATAGGTGCGGATGACGAAAGTGTCAGAGCGCACCGTGATCTGTGCGCCGATGGCGGTGAGCAGCCTGGCCTGGGTCAGGTGCCCCGCGCTGCCGAGCGAGCGGGCGGGAGCGTATTCCGGATCGACCGCGCCGCCGCCGACAAGGGCTCCGAAGTCGGCCGCTGTGACACTCCGTCCGCCACCAATGAAACGCTCGTTGACGCCCGCCTTGTCGATGGCCGCCTGCAGGGCACCCAAGGCCTGCTGGTTCGGGTCGCTGGCGTTCGGGCGGCGGTTGACGAAGTCGGCGAGGCTGAGGAAGGGCCCGCGCGCCTTCACTTCGTTGACGATGGCGTCGGCCAGCGAGTCGATTTCCATGTCGGAAAGATCGCGCAAGCCGATCCAGTCGTTGTCAGTGGAAGTATCATGGGCATAGCCCAGAGTTCCGTAAGGGAGGCCGAATTTTTTCGTTCCCCCGCCGCTGACGAGCAGTTCCTGGTCGCGCACGCTGGCGAACAGGGCTTTCCAGGCATACACGGAAGTCGAGTTCACATTGAAGGAGCCATCGACGAGCAGGTATTTCGCGAGATGGTTGAGCGAGGATTTCTTGAGCGTCTCGCCATCGAAGATTTCCTTGATCGCTTCATCCGGCGAGCGGTGGGGATGGAAAAGATAGCGCGTGTTTCGCAGGTTTCCGGTGGCCCTGGCGAGGTCCTCGAACTGCTGGCGAGGAGAACGGGAGTCCTGTTGGAAAGTGTTACCGCCCGGGCCGCGGCCATCGACGATGCCGGAGAGGAACCATGAGTCCCAGAGCGCGGTGTTGGCCATCCACGAGTGGTCGGTGGCGGTCTTGGTGTCGGCCCTGTTGCCAGTGCCGGCGCGATAGACTTCCCCGATTTGCAGGAATGGCGTGCCGTGCGAGTTGCCGATCGCCTTGGAAATCTCGGGCCAGGCCGCGTCATCGCCGCTCAGGGCCATCGCATTGGCGGGATAGGGATCGGGACCGATCGCGGGAGCGTTCTTGAACCGCTCCGTGAAACCGGATGCGATCGCGTTTTCAAAGGCACCGAGCGAGAGCGGCGGCGCGAAGGGAATGCGACGCCGGAAAACATGAAAACTCCCCCCGAGATTCGGCTGGCGGCCGCCGCCCTGATAGACGTTGCGCCCGCCCTGACCCGCGGCGAGGGTGCGGAACTGGTAATTGAGCGGCTCCGCGGTGATCAGGCGCTGCCAGCCATGCAGGCCGGATTCCACCGTGGATGACGAATAGGCGCTCCATCCGGCGGCGGGCTCGGCCAGTTGGAATGGCCGTGAGGCGAAGGCATCCGGGGGCGCGGTGCCGGAGTCCCGCTCCACGTTGCGGAGGAAACTGATCATCATGACCGGCTGCGGCTTGTTGACGAAGTCGCTCACCGGCCTGACCTGCGTGGGGCGGATCGGCGAAATGAGCAATTCCTGCATCCTTTCGTTGTTGATGTTCCCGCCGGAGCTGAGCGAGCAGGCGTCGATCTGCCAGCCTTTCGCGCCTCCGCCGGTGCGGCGGTCGCCGATCCATGCATTGTAATAGGTATAACTTCCCTGATAACCGACATCGCCCCTGGTGAGAGTGAAATCGATCTCGTCGTCCGGTGACAGGTTGGCGGCCCTGAGATCCCAGCCGTTGTTGGCGTTGGGATTGATCCTGACGCCGCCGCTGGGCAGGAATCCCCGCATCAGGTCGAGCTGGGGGCCGTTGCCGGTGGTGGAACCGAACACGGCCGCCTCGCCCGGAGCGAGCGTGAATCCCGCCGCGCGCCCGCGGGAACCGCCGCCGATCCGGCCGACGAAAAGTCCGAAGTCCGAGGTCGAGGCGGTATTGGTGTTCTTTGAGATGCCGTCGGCCGTTTGAATGTTCCATTTCAGGCTGTATGGCACGTTCTGGAGTTGCACGGGGAAGATCAGCCCGGCCGGCCAGATGATCGAGACATCATTGGGATTCGACAGCGCGACCATGCCATCGAGCATCATCACCATGCGGTATTTCCCGCCGCCTGACGATTCCGCCTTGAGCGAGAGGATGAACTGCACGGCGTCGATGACCGGCCGCTTGTAGAGATAATAACGGTCGTTGACGACCTGCTCGCGGGCGTTCCTCATCGCGAGCCGCGGTTCGCCGCCGCTCCAGGAGAGTTCGCGGTGTATGTTGTGGAAAAGATGGAGTTCCTCCAGATTGATTCCGCATTCGGCAGGTGTGTTGAGGGCGCCGCGCGGATTTGACGGGATGCCCGGGCCGTTGGAAATCTGACCGGACTCGGAGATCTGAATCCGGTTCATCCGGCCATCCGCCAGGTAGAGCGGCTTGTCCTGGAGTTCCGCAATCGGATAGGCGAGCAAATTGGATAGATCCCGCTTGAGACGGCCCCCGCGGACATCGCAGAGCAGGCCGGTGGAATGAACGGTGATATCGTGATCGAGGTTGCCGATGCCACGGTTGCCAAGTTCCGCGGCGAGATTGACCGAGGCGTTGGTGACGGAGATCCGGCGTTGGCCCGGTTTCCATTCGAAATCCTTCAGAACCTCGATCGCCCGATGACCGATGTGGGGAGCGGACTGCGAGCCGAACAGGGGACTGGTGGCGGTTTCCGCATCCGGTCCGGCATTGACCTTCGCCTTCATCGACTCGTCGGCAGCCCACCAGGCGACATGGCCTTTCCGGTTTCCAACATTGACGGCCTGCATCGGCACTCGGATTTCGTCTTCCGGCCGGGCGTTGTTAGCCAAACTGCCGGGGCCCACTAGCAACGCATTCTTACCAGCGCCACCGGGCGCGCCCGCGGGATTGACACCGGAGACCAGCCAGCCGCGGAATGTGGGGTTGCGGTCTTGCGGGGATTCCGGGGTGCCCGGATCCTCCGGACGCCGCCAGGCGTCATAGACCGCCGTCCAGTGCGGTTGGCCACCTGTGGTGGCCGATCCCGCGTCGTGGGCGGCGGAAATGCGTGAGTCCGGCCCCATTTCCTTCTGCAACTGGCCAATCGCCAGCATCAAGGCCAGCCTGGCGTTGGCACGCGCTTCGGCCGCCGCCTGGCCATCGGACGACGCCCGCAGGGACACGGCCGAGAGACCGAGCAGGCCCACAGCGATGACCGTGAGCAGGATCATCAGCGAGAGGGTCACAACCAGTGCGAAGCCGCGATTCAGCGACTGTCGAGGCATGGGTTTCTCAGTAGTCATCGACAGGTGCGCTTGAATCTTACAGGGACGTGGAATCACCGGAGCTTGGCGACGAACGGAATGGCGTGAATCTGCGGCTTCCCATGGGTTTACGAAGACAGTTGGGTTTCCCCCGCTCCCGGGCGGAGCGGAATCGGCGTATGCCAATTTACGCATGATAGGGAATCCATGCGGGCCGTCCATCCCCCGACCGGGTGGAAGCTCCTCCCCCAAACGGGCGAGTCGGAAAACATGATATGATCCACCGGGATTCCCGGAGAGAGGCGGAATTGGCATAACTTCCGCCCGCAGGATCATTGTGGTGAAGACATCCAGCCCACGGGCGACGGCGGTTCAATCCGACTTCCACCGTTGGATCGGGGAAGCATGGAATTCGCCCCTCCGTGAGGCTCTGGAAGCCTTTGTTTTCCCGCGGTTGCCTTCCAAAATACCTGTGGTCGAGACCTTTTGAAAAACCAACACAACTCCAAGAATCCGCGGCTCAACGCCGACGACGGCGCAGCAGTGTCAGGGCACCGAGAGTCCCCAGCAGTGCGGCGGAGGGTTCGGGGACGACGCTTCCGGCAATGGCCACATTGTCGAGATAGGTGTGCTGATCGGCGTTGCTGTAGCTGCCACCACTGAACTCAAGACGGAAGGTTGCAAACTCACCGGGTGCCAATTCGTTGTCGGCAAGACCAGAGAGATCGATATCGAAATCGAGATGATTCGTCGGGCCATTGCCACCCAAGGCACCGCCCAAACTTCCACTTAGCACATTACCGAGAGAAATCGACCCGTCGGTGACACTCAGTGACCACGTTGTGGCGGAGTTGCTGCGCTTCCGACGGGCATCAAAATGGAACGACTCGATGATCAGGCCGGTAATTCCCGCGGAAACGGTGAAGTTGTAAGCCCCGGTGGGAGTGCCGCCGTTGTCCGACACCCCGATATAGGTGCCGCTGGATGCCGCACCTGTGCTGGTGTCCGCACCCGCGAGCGTTCCAAAAGTGCCGTCATTGGACGCTGCGGCAGAGGCTTCCCGCCAGTCGCCTTCCTCGCTCGACGAACCGGTCGCATTCAGAGAAGTGACAGTAGCGGGCTCTCCGCCTGAGGCCCATGTATCCCAACCGGCGAGCACGGCGGCGTGGCTGGCAGGTGCGATGGCGAATGAGCCAAAGCATGCAAGTTTTATAAAATTGAAGGGATGTGTCATCAGACTTGGCAGTTATCATTCAACCGATTTCATATCTTGCATCACTCCGGCATCACCTTCAGGCGCACGAAGCGCGGCGAACCACCGGTAAGCGTGTAGCTGAGCGATCCGGCGGGGCCGTCGGTGTTGGCGGTGAGTTCGCCGACGGGGACATCGGTCCAGCCTGCAAGGTTGCCGGAGGTCTGGATCACGAACTGGGTGCCATAGGCGGAGGCGGGGATGTTGCCGCCGTTGGTCCAGGTGATGCTGTTTGAGCCGTCGAGGGCGGGCAGGGCGGTGAAGCCGGGGGCGGCGTTGAGGAAAAACTCGATGCCGTTTGCCACGCCGTCGCCATCGAAGTCGAGTTCGGGCCCTTGTCCGCCGGCGTTGGTTGCCGCCCAGGCGGCATAGCCGCCGCTATCGACGGTGGCGGTGATGAAGCCATTGGAGTCGATGCCGATGCCGGAAAGTCCCGGACCGGAAATGGCGGCGAGTTGGCCGCTTGTCAGGCCATTGGCATCGGTGCCGAAGCGCAGGGATGACCCGGAAACGAAAGACCCGGTGATGGTGAGCGAGCCGGACCAGGTGACACCGCTGCTGTCGCCAAACGTGATCGCGGAAGTGCCGCCGCCCAGGTTGATGGTGGCGGCTCCGGTGCATTCCAAGGTGCCGGTGGTGGCGGCGGATACCGCCGCCCCGACATCGAGCGTCGCGGCTCCGATGGAGACGGCGCTGGCCTCGGGAAGCGCGGTGGACGAACCCAGTGCCAGCGTGCCGCCGGTGATGGTGGTGGTGCCGGTGTAGGTGTTGTTGCCGGAGAGGGTGAAGACGCCCGCACCGGACTTGGTGAGAGCCATGTTGTTGCCGTCCGTCGCCAGGCCGGTTTGTGTCGGCGCGCCGATTCGCGCGGCATAAGTGTAGGGTTCGGAATTGTTAATGGTCAAAGTGGCGGCATTGCCATTTCTGTTGACGACTTGTTGAAACCGAAGATTTCTGTCCGACACGTTCGTCAAACCAGCCAGAGTCTGGTTGTTTCCGTTGAGGTTGAGTTCGCAAAACCGGCCGCCGCCACCGCCATCGCCGCCGTCCAAGGTCAGAACCGTGGTCGTCGGCAGCGCGTCGGGAACCCCAAGGTTGACGAAGATATTGGAGTTGTTGGGAGGGGCACCGTCGTAGGCGCTCAGCGTGGTGATGAGCGTGGCCCCGGTGTAGTCGTTCTGCGCCTCAAGGTCGATTCTTCCATATTGATTGTATCCGTTGACGCCGGCGAGAACCAGATCCCCGTCACCGGAGATCGCCCCTTGGAGATTCAGCACCTTCTGTGTCGTGGCAGCCGTGTTGTCGGGCGGCAAGAGCGGCGCGGCGATCGTGGAGGTGGTGGCCGCAGCTCCCAAGGTAATCGGCGAGACGATCGTCGTGCCCGTGAGTTGTGCCCGCAGCACGGTTCCATCGTTCATCGTGATTCCGGTGACATTGTCCATGGCATTGGCACCGTTCAGCCCCAGCGTGCCTTCCATGATGGAAACGGATCCGCCGAGGGTGTTCTCGCCGTTCAGCACGAGCGTGCCGGTTCCCGTCTTGACCAGGTTGAGGGTGGCGGAAGTGCCGGTGTTTTGAAGCACGCCATCGAAGGTGCCGCTCTGGTTGTTGGCTCCGACGGTGAGGGTGACGGCGGCGCTCGCGGCGGTGGTGTCCACGATGCCGCTGCCATTCAGGCCGTTGATGGTCTCGGAATTGCCGTTGAGATCGAGCGTTGCATCGAGCGTGATATTGCCGTTGCCAGTGCCATCGGGGAGGAGATCGCCGGCACCCAGTCGCACGGTGCCGCTACCCTGTATGTCCAGGGGGAAGTCTCCGGAAACCGCCCCGCCGATGGTCAATGTCCGAAAATCCGGGATGTCCCAGACATTGGCATCGCCGAGCGTCAGATCGCAGTTCAGGGTGAGATCGGCCGTGGCCGCGCTCATGTCGATATCCACCGGGTTGTCACCCAGCGTCAGGGTATTGCCCGCATTGATCGTTACCGGGCCTGTAGGGTCCTTGATGGAAAGTCCCGCCCAAGTCAGATCGGCACCCAGCACAGTGGTGTTGGCCGAGGTCACCGTGCCGTCCCATACGGCGGCATCGGTGGATGTTGGTGCCACGCCTCCCACCCAACTGCTGCCAAGGTCGAGGTCGTCCGTGTTGTCGGCTTTGACAATATTCGGAGCGGTTGCAATTACCACCAGATTGAGAGTGTTGTCGGTGACGCTGAGTTCAACGTAGGTCTCGGCAAGGAGATTGTTCAAGGTGACGGCGGTGGGCACTGCGCCGCTTACGGAATCCCATGTCATCAGGGGATAAACGCCGGCGGCGAGACCGGAATCCACCAGAACACTGATCGTCGGAGTGGCGGTGAATGTGGCGGTGCCAGTGCTGGTTCCGTTGGTGGTGACAATCAGCGGGCTGACGGAGGTGCTGGGCGCAACCGCACCGAAATCGAACTCAAGCGTTCCGGCCGCGGCGACAGTCAGGTCGCTGCAGGTCCAACTGTTGGCGTTGTTGTTGATCAAAATGCCGAAGGTGGCGCCTGCACCATTCAGGACCACTTCCGAATTCGCGCAACTGCCGCCTGCGACCGCCCGGAGTTTGCCGGCATCGACCCTGGTATCACCATTGTAGGTTGACGCATAAGGGCCGAAGGTAATCACGCCGGACCCTGCTCCATTCCTGATGATGCCTTGGTTGGAAGCGGATTCCGTAATCGGAGCATTGATTCTCAGCGAACCGGATCCGTCAACCTGCAGGATCAGGTTGTCGTCCGCTTCGGAGTTCAACACGAGATTGCCGAACACGGCGTTGCCATTGGTGCCCCAGATGAGGCTGCCGGACATACCCGAAGTAAGAAGGAGCCGGGGTGACAAGGAGATGCTGGGACTCCTGAATGTCAGATTCCGCGCGGTATCGGTGGTGCCGCTGGAGCCATTGTTGTTGAAACGAACCGAGCCGTTGGCGCTTCCCCAATTGTCGTTGTAAGTGATGCTGCGCACAATGCGGTCCCCACCTATGCGGGTATCGGCACCCGTCCAGGACGTGTGGGAAAACTCCAAGTCGACATTGAAGCCGAAAGTCGCCGTGCCATCCAGCCAGTTTGCGCCGGTGCCCCAGGATGAGCTACCACCACCACCGACCCAGAATTCCTGAGCTTGGACCTGCGATGCAGCGAAACAAGTGATCAAAGCAAGCGAGGAGGCAACAGCCAGACGGGAGCGGCTTGGGATACAATCGTGGGTTTTCATGGGTTTCGGGATATCTGGTTTGGGGATTATCAGGGAGTTCGGGTTGTTTCGGGTTTTGGCGGGTTACGGGCATTCCAGCGGCAAAACGCCAAAACGCCCGAATCAATTCCGGTCGATAGTGACAAATTGTGAAATGGTAAATTTTCTGTCCATCCCCCTTTAGGGTGAAATCACTCACCCGAAAGGGTGATGAAGTCGCCTTCGGGAAGCACCGGCTCAGGCTCATGGACCGAGCACTGCCTTGAGTCGATAGAAGCGGGTGCCATCGGCGGCGGGGATCTCGATGAGGACGGATTGGTTGAAACCGACCAGATTGTCCGCCTCGGGCAGCGCTTGCCAGTTCGTGAGATTTTCGGAAACTTCAACCGAGTAGTGACGAACCAGCCCGTCGTAGCCGGGTCCTTCCGCCTGGAGAGCGGTGAATTCAAGCGAGGGCTCCTCGCCGGTGGGATTGAAATCCAGAAGCGGTTCAATGTCCGGCGCGGCGGGATCGGTGCCGAAGAGGTATTCGGTTTCGTTGTCGAAGATGTCGCCGTCCGCATTGGCGGTCATGGCGGCCGGGCCGGTATTTGCGGTGGTACCGAAATGGTGGAACCGCCATTGCTGGCGGGCGTCGCCGGTGATTTCGAGTTGGAAACCGGTGCTCGCGGTATTGTTGCCGTTGTCCACGGTGAGCGTGATGGTGGCGGTGCCGAGGCGGTCGGGAGTGGGAGTGAGCGTGAGCGTGCGTTCCGCGCCGCTGCCGGAAACGAGGATTTGCGCGTCCGGCAGCAATGACTGATTCGAGGAGGCCGCGGTGAGCACGAGGGATTCCACCGGGGCCGTGGCATCACCGACTGTTACAAGCACCGGGGCGACGGGATCGCCGACTCCGAAACTGAGATCGTCTGGCGTGGAAACGGTGGGCTCGGGATCGGGCACCAGCGCGGTGAACTCGATGCGCGGCCGGGTGTCGGGCGGCCCCTCGACTCCGCCTTCGGAGAAGGTGATGTTGGCGCGCTTGACGCCGGTTTTCGGCGTGACGCTGTTGAGTCTGAGGAAAACGTGTTTCCCCGCACCGGCACCGGATGCATAGGCCGCGTTGAGGTAATCGATGAGCGCCGTGTTGCCGGATTCCGAGGTGGTGATGATGCCGAATGGCGTGGTGCCGTTGAGGATGTCCGTTTGCAGCCGGACGGTGCCGGGTTTCGGGTCGGGAGTGGTCGTTTTCCCGTAGTAATCGGAGTTCAACACGGTGGCGGCTGCGCGCGGAGCGATGCCATAGAGGTCGTTGGATGCGGGCGTGTTTGTCTTGGACGGGTAATTGAACGAGAAGCTGGCGTTGACGAACGGTTCCGCCACCGGGCCGAAGTCGGGCAACTGGAAGACAAAGACCGCGCAGCGGTCCACCCATGGATCATTGCCTCCGGTTCCGAGCATGCCGGTGGTGGAGGTGAGATTCTCGATGACAGGCGCGTCAGTGATGCCCGCATCGGCGGCCAGACTCGGAAGAATGTTCGTGATGAAGGAGCCGGACGCCACCGTGACATCGAACGATCGGGTGCCGACCGAGTTGCCGTTGTCCGCGAACAGGGTGATGGTGGCGGTGCCGGAAACATCCGGCGCGGGTGAGAGCGTGAGGGTGCGTTCCCCGCCGGTGCCGGAGACCACCAGGCTGCCCGTGGGGAACAGGGTCGGATCGGATGAACTGGCCGTAACGACGATTTCCGATATCGGCACCGAGAAATCGGAAACCGTGAACGGCACGGACGCCGGCGAGGTTGCGGGAGTGATGAACTGGTCGTCGATGACACTGATGAACGGCGGCGGTGGCTCGCTGACGTTGACCGCGGTATTGGCGGTGACATCCGGCGCGATGCCGGGCGCGAAGCGCGCTTCCGCCTGGGAGCTGCCGCCGCTGTTGGTGGAAAGCGTGTGCCCGCGGTAAGCCAGCGAGGATCCCTGTCCCAGATAGAGGCTGAGGTTTCCGCCGCCCAGATCCGCCACGATGCCGAGGCGACCGGTGAAGGCCAGACCAACGGATGGATCCTCGAAAGTTTGTCCGTCGGCCGGATTGGCGAGGATGTAGTGCACGGTGTCTTCCCCTGCGACGTTGCCCTCGACCTTGACGCCCACGACGACGCCGTTTTTCTCCAGTTGGGTGACGTTCTGCACCGTGCCGCCAGCCACACCGAAGTGCGGCTCATACACGGTGGCGAACGGACGATCCCATGCGTCGCCGATCTGGCGGATGACGAGCGTGGGTGATTTCGCGCTGGTGTAGGGGCTGGGCGCGTCGGCGATGGCCGGGCTCTCGACCTTGGCGATCTCGCGAGTGGCGACGGCGGGCATGTGCATCGTCATGCAACGGTCCTGCCCGCTGATGGTGGCGACGAAGCGGGCGCGCATCGTTTGGTTGACCGGATAGGTCACCATCGTGTTGGTAAAATAACGCCAGCCGGGCTGGTCGTAGGCATCGCCGATGTCGTTCTGGAAACGGTTGGCCTGGCTCACGAATGTCGCCGGCGAGCCGTCGAGCAGCACCTCGGGATTCAGGTTGCCGACGTTTCGATAGATATAATCATGATATTGGTTCGTGATGTTGCCGTTGAGGGTGGTGGCGGTGCGGTTGGTGACGGTGGATTTGGTGCGGAAGAAATCGACGTAGAACCCACTGGTCGGCGAGGTGCGGACCAGTGCGAGCGTCCGCTGCTGGGTGCCTTGGGCGAGCGATCCCTTGTCGTCCACGAACGAACTGACGCTGAACGAATGGTCGGGCGAGACCGGTTGGCTGTTGGCGGCCGGCTCCATGGCGACGTTCTGCACGGTGTTGATTCCGATGTCCGCCCAGCCGCCCTGGCCGCGCGAGGCGCCGTTGACGATCACGGTGTTGTTGGCCGCGAAGAGTCGGTAGTATTTTTCATGAATGGCGCTGCCGTAACTACTGTCGCGGCCGCCTTTCGCGCCGAGCACGTGTCCGAGGCCGTAGAGTTCCATGCTCATGCCGCTGGCGTGGCTGTGGACGTGGCCGGCACCTCCGACAAAGCACATCAAACCGTGGTTGGCGCCGTTGGGCGACGGGTTGCGCTGCAGCGTGACGCCGGCGAAGGGCAGGCGGTCGGTGCGCGGAAGCACCGGCGGGCTGGCCGGCTCGGCGATCGTGGGCGCGGACCATAGCAGCTTGAGAAGCTCGTCGTGCTGGCCGAGCGAGGAATAGGAGCTGAGCGTCGCACGGTTGTGTTGCCCCGCCTGGATGCCGGCATTGATGAGCGGGCCGAAGAACGAGGTGAGATCGGCGCGCCCCCGGGCGAGGGCATGCTGATAGACATATTCGTAACGGTCGTAGGGCGGCGTGCCGCCGGTCCGCTGGCCATCGCCGAAGCGGATCAACTGGTTGTTCGGATTCACCAGGAAACTGACGCGCGGCAGGCTGAGCGGGTAATTCGGATAGGTTCCGAAGAGATTGCGCGAAGGATCGTAGCGCTCGATGAGCACCATGTGGGTGGTGCGGATATTGCCCACCGCGGAGGCGTATTGGAGCGATTCCGGCCAGACGTCGCCGGGTTCGTCGTAATATTGATAGTCGGCGGCCAGCGATCTCTGGCGCGGGCCGCCGGTGGTGAGATAAGCCTGCAGGGAGGCGTTGCGCTCGGTCTCGTCGTCGAGGGCCAGCAGGTTGTTGAGCATGCAGGTGGACATCAATGCCGACCAGTTGCTGCCGGTCTGGCCGTGGTCGCGGCAGAGTTGATAGAGCTTGCGGAACACCGCCTGCGCGTCGTCGAAGGCGAAGTCGGTCATGCCGGCGGTCTGGACGTCGTAAACCTGGTTGTCGTTCAAGTATTGGTAAAGGAAGTCATAGACCATCGGCAGCTGGGTGCCGGTGACCCGCGCCTCCTTGAGGAAGTCCGTATAGAAGATCCAGCCGCCGTTGCCCACGCTGGTCGATGCCTGGGCACGAATGAGCGTCCGCACCGTGTTGTGGAGGATGTCGCCGGCGAGCCGGGCGTATTGAGTGTTGCCGGTAAGATAATACAGCACGGCGCAGTCGAGTGCGGCGTTGAACTTGCTCTCGCTCGGGCCGCGCACCTGGCTTTCGGTATAGTTTTGAGTCGTCCGGTAAACGGCGGGCGAGAGGTTCCAATCGACCGGCAGTTCGCGGATGTAGGCGTCGCGATTGGACTGGTGGCTGGCCACCGCGGAATTCATGCGCGATTGCAGGCTGTTGCGCAGGCTGGTCGCCCAGGCGTTGCCGGCGATCTTGGCGAGGATGTCCGCCTTTTCCGAATCCCGCACCCAGATGAACGGCCGTGGTGCCAGCACCGGCGGCTCGTTGTAAACGATCCGCGGGCGGGTATCGACCGGCGATGCCACGCCGCCGTCGGCCGAGGTGACGGTGTAGCGTTTGACTCCGCCGGGAGGGCTGTTGGTGCTGAGGCGCAGAAAAACATACTCTCCGGCCCCCGCGCCGCCGGCATATTGACCGTTGAGGAAATCCCGCAGCGCGGTCCTGCCGGAGATGCCGGTGGATTTGAGTCCGGTTCCGAGCGACGAGGTGAGAATGTCGGTTTGTAGCAGGGTGGCGTTGGTGGGATCGGGGACGGAGGTTTCTCCGTAGTAGTCGGAAGCCAGCACGCTGGGGGAACTCCGGCGCGGGATGCCGTAGAGATCGACGTTTGGCGGGCCGCTCTCGATCAGGGAGACATTGAATCTGAAATCCGCGAACTCGAACGGATCCGCCACCGCCCCGAGGTTCGGAAGCTGGAAAACGAAGACCGAAGAGCGGTCTTGCGCCGGGCTGCCGGAACCGCCCGGCAACAGACCGCTGGAAGTGTTGGCCACCAGAAATCCATCGGCGCGCACGTCGGTATCGGCAGTCAGGCCGTAGATCGTCCCTGCACCCGCCATCGGAGCGGCGGCGGGAAGCAACAGGGCAAGGCAGGCAAGGCCGGGCAGCGCTCGGAACAGGCGGAGGATCGGATGCATCGCGGGATTGGATTCCAGAGGCGGATGCCGACCGGAGAGTCAGGCGGGGGCATTCTCACCTTTGGACGGGCACACATACTTCCAACCGCCCGCACAATCAACTCACCCGAACGGGTGAGACCGGATAAAAAAGCCCCGGAATCCCTGACATGGCGGGAAACCGGGGCGATGGAGTGTGTTTGGGCGTGGCGCTCAGGGACCGGTCACCTTGAGCCGGGCGAAGTTCTTCGTGCCGGCCGGGAAGGTGTATTTCACGTCGTTGCCGGTGATTTCCACCTGATCCGCGCCCGCACCCTCGGCAGCATTCACCCAACTGCCGAGTGCCAGGGTGGCCGAGGTTTCCACCACGAAGTCGGTGCCATAGACGCCGGCGTAATCCGCGGCCTTGGTGAAGGTGACGCTCAGGGTTTCTGCGTCGTTGGTCACACTAGGCAGCGCGGTGAAACCGGTGGTGTTGCCGTTGGGGCCGCCGATGAAGTATTCGACGCCGTTGGAAACACCGTCGCCATCGTGGTCTTCATCTAAGCCGCCTGCGGTGCTGTTGGCGGCTTGCCAGGACGCGAAGTCGGAGCCGCTCACACTGGCCAGCGTGCGGATCTGGAGGTTGTCGAAGAGGGCGTGGCGTTCGCCAGGCGTGGAGGTCACGATGAGATTCGCGGACAGGCTGATGTAATTCTCGTCGGTGCCGCTCCATGTGAAAGATCCCGAGGTGAAGGGAGTCACGCTGTCGTCAAAGAACACTTCGTAGTCAACTGTCGAGCCGGCATTGAAGTCGGACAGCGCGTAGTCGATGCGCATGGTCGTCGGCGTCGCGGGCAGCGACGCGATGCTGGTGCTGATTCCATTCGCTATGACCAAAAGTGTGCTGTTGTTGCCCCTGTAGCCGATCACGAGATCGCCTGCGGAGCCTGAGGCACTTGCGCTGGTCTGTGCGTCGATATCGGCAGAGGACTGTCCCACAGCGACACTCATGTAGCGGGCGGTTCCGCCGGTGAGATAGGCGTTGAGATCGACCGTGACGCTGAATCCTCCGGCGGTCGAAATGGCTGTGTCGGTGAAGTTGTGGTTGGGATAAACCACTGGTCCGGAGCCGCCGGCGCTCTCATTCGATTCGAGCAACAACTGGCCGTCCGAGAGTTGCACGTTGGCGACACCGACGAGCACCTCGGTGTAGGTCAAGGCACCGAGGGATCCATACTTGGCGGCGGATGCGTTGAGGTCGATGTCATTCGGGCGGTTGAAGGAATCGCCGAACAGGACTGCGGGATCGTTTGAGATCGTCGTGAAGGTCCAGGCGGCCGGGTCGCTGATGCCCGCATAGGCATTGCCCAAGGCATCCGTGAAGGAGCCGCTATCGATCAGGACATAATAGGAGGTTTCATAATCCAGTGGAACCGTGGGGGTGATGGCGATCCTGTTGCCGTTCTGGGTCACGGATGTCACGTCGATGTTCTCCACCAACGAGTCGTCGGCCACCCGATAGATGCCGATATTGCCGGTGCCGATGACGGGTTCATCATCAAAGGCGATGAAAAGCGAGCCATCCAACGGCGCGTTGGCTGATCCGGAAATCGGGTGGAAGTAGGTAGGTGCCGGCGGAATATCGTCGATGGTGAAACTCCAGTTGGGGTCGTCCGTGGAGAGAAGCCCGGCGTAGAATTCATCGTCGGCATCCTTGATGGCGTCCGCACTGATCTCGATGGCGATTTCATCGCCCGGCGCGCCGAGATCGGTCGCGGGAACGAGAGTCAGCACGTTCCCTACCACCGACAAGTCGCCATCGGGATCGGGACCGGGTAGGGAAATCACCGTATCGGCCAAGGTGGTCAGGTTCTTGATGGTGATGCTTCCCGTGGTGTTGAGGAAGATCGGCTCGTCGAAGGTGGCTACCAGATCCTGGGATGGCGCGATGTTGATGGCACCGTCAGCGGGATTTTTGGTGAGGAGCAACGGCGGACCTGGCACCGAGACCTGGAAGTTGTCGAACGTGCTCGCATTCGTGTAATTGCTCTCCAGACAGATGTAGTTCTCATCGGTTCCACTCCAGACGGTGGAACCCGTGACGACCGAGATCCCATCAATGAAAAACTCGTAGTTGAGCGTGGTTCCGGCGTTCATGTCGACAAAGGTGAATTTCCCCGTAATCGTATCCGGAAGCACGCCGGTGCCGGCTGGAAAAGCGCTCAATCCGGTGCCCTGCCCGGCACCATTATGATAGACCCGAAACCCCTTGGTGGTGCCAATGATGTCGTAGGCGAAGTAAACATCCGAAGGGTTGGCGGTAGGGCTTGCGGAAGTCACCGCCACGAGTTCCGCCAGTGACGAACCGATCCCGAAGCCCATGTGGCGGCCATCGCCAGACGATGAGCCTGTGGGAATATCGACACTCACCGTGAAAGAGCCGGCGGTCTTGATACTGGCATCGGTGAAGTTGTGATCACTGATGTAGGCGAGGCAGCCGTCGGCACCGTTCGAGGCAACCGGATCCATGCGCAGCCTGTTGTTGTTGATGTCCACGATGTTTGAGGTGGCGCCGAACAGGGTGGTCACCCCGGTCCACGTGAGGGCGCCGAGAGAGCCGGATTTTCCTGCCGTGGATGCGTTCAGGTCGGTGCTGTTCGGACGGTTGAAGGTGTCGAGAAACAGCAGGGTGTCCGCATGGAGTGGCGTGGCGGAGAGGACAAAGCCGGCCATCGCGGCGCGGGAGAGATGTTTGATGGGAGTCGATCGGGTTTTCATGGATTTGTGAGTTCGTGTGGATTTTTCGTTTCGATGAACTTTGGTTTGGAGACTTGCTGAGATTTTGTCTGATGAATGGGATATTTGTGAAGAACGGCCTTTCAGCGGCGGCGGCGGAGCAGGCCCAGCATGCCGAGCGAGCCGAGAAGCATCGCCGAAGGTTCGGGGATGACGGTGATGCCGATGTTGTCGACCAAGGTTTCTTGGCCGCCGCCGGTGCCTGTGGAGGCGTCTCCACCAGTAAAGGTGAGGGTGAAAATGGCGCTAGTGCCCGCCTCCCAGACGTTGTCCGTCAAGCCGGTGAGATCGACCGCCCAGTCGCGCTGTGCGGCGGTTGCAGCCATCATGTCCGCTTGGGTGAGCGTTCCGCTGGCAGCCGTTCCGGAGATCGCACCACTGAAGGTGAGGGTCCAGTTATTGGCCGACTGTGTGAACCGTCTGACCGCGTCGAAATAGAAGCCGTCCAACTCCCGATCTACGGTGGAATTGTTCGTCAGGGTGATGGTGATGGTGCCTGGCTTGACACTGCGATTCAGGCTCAAGTTGGCATTTGCGCCACCGCTCGTAGAAGCTGACGCAACCGTGGCGCTCAGGCTTCCGAACGTGCCGTCAGTGCTCGCACCGAATTCGTTGTTGTTCCACCGACTCCAGTTACCACCGGTCGCGCTGGTCGTAAGGGTCGCCGTGGTATCGGCAGCCACTTGGGTTGCCGTCGGATTTGTTGCCGAATTAAACGTATCCCAGCCAACAATGAGCGTGGCGGCAGGCAAAGCGGCCGGTACGAATGCGGCTATGCTGCCAAGGGTGGCGATAAGGCTGTGTTTGCGGGTTTTCACGGTTTTTTGCGGTTGTGGAGTCTGGGTTGTCAGGGATTCATTCGATCACCCGGCCGGGCATGCCGGATTCGCTAGTGGGGGACGCGGAATCGGATTTTCTCATTCCATCCCGGAGATGATGAAGATTCCGGGAGCCGTTCGTCCATCCCATGACCGGGTGAAAACCGTTCACCCGAACGGGTGATGGGCGGGCGGGACATACCGGAGTCCGGTTGCGCACATCCGTCCGGAGAATGCCACGCGCTTCAAACCAAGGGCCAGGGAGCGGCGAAACGTGTTCGCCGATGTCCATGAGCTGGCAATGAGTTGAGCGGACGCGCCGACATTGGCTTTCCATGAGCATCGGCGGACATGCTCCGCCGCTCCTTGCGCTTGAATCCTCAGAGGCTTGCGGAAGCGCCGCGCTCGAGGCGGCCGAGATCCGCTTCGAGCCTGAGTGGCGTATCTCCGAACTTCCCGTCGGCGATCGGAACGGGCGCTTCGTGGAGGAAACGCCCTTCGGCATCATAGCTGCGAAGCGCGCATTCGAGCAGTTCGCCCGCGGCTTCACTGCCATCGGCCCGGCTGAGCCGGAGGAAGAAGCGGCCTTTTCCGACCCGGTCAGGGCCGGGTTTCTCGAGCAGTGAGGTGAGATCGATGCCGACTTCGAGCGGGGTGGAATCATCGGGACCGGCCATGGGCACGTTTCCGGCATTCGATCCGCCGAAGAGCGGCCAGCCGTTGAACGCTTCCGGGGAAAATTCGTGCGCAGGTACCGTGGCGGCCGGATCGCGGGAAACGCCGATGCTCATCCGCAGTCCGCTGCGGTCGTTGCAAGCCAGCTTGAGCCTCAGGGTCCTGCGGGGAATGTAACGCGCCACTTCGACCCGGCCGAGGTAGTTTCCCCGTTCCCATGTCGAATCGATCATCGCGCTGTAGAGCAGATAAATCCGGCCGTCCTTCGACCAACCGGCTCCCCACGAGTTGACGACGATGTAGGCCCCGCGTTCCCAGTCGGCGAGGGTCACCTCGCCGTCGCCGTCGAGGTCGAGGTCGTTGGTGATTTTGCCATCGCCGTTCAAATCGTAGCCGACCTCGTCGTCGTATCCCACGCAGGTGAGCCCGTGGCCGTAGCCGCTCGGCCCCCAGCGGATCCAGAGATCCTCGCCGGCGGCGTGGTTTCCTTCCGGAATGGTCACGGTGACCTTTTCTTTTTCGCCCATCCGGCCATCCATCGCGAACAATCCGCCGATGGCGGGTTTTTCCGGATCGGGCTGATTGCGGTCATAGAGCCAACCGCGCGCTTCGTTGAGTTGCACGATGGTTTGGGCGGGCGAGTAGCGATATCCGGCGACGCGATATTCCATCGCCTCCCGCCAAATCCCGTAGCCGTTGGGCCAGCGGCCGATTTCATCCAACCGGACGCCGCCATACGATTTGGCCGTCGGGATACCGATCCGCTTGGCCACCTCCCAGCCGTGATAGGCCTCCGAGCCTTTGTTTTCCGCACGGTTCATCATGTTCCACGAAAAGTGTGCGGGGAACCGCGTCGCATCGGAGTCGGCGGCGGTGCCGTTCAAGACATTCATCTCGTAGGTGAAAATCGAGGCCACCGAGGCGAACTGGCCGCAAGCGCCCCAGATCTGCTTGTAAACCGGCGGATACTGCGGGCGGGTGGAGTTATCGACCCGCGATGGCAGACGCTTGATGTCGGGTTTCAACTCTCCGACGTCCGGCCCGGCCGCATCGGCCCAGGTGTCGTAGTTTTTTCCCATGGACGGCGGACGGGAAAACGGCCGCGGATAGGCGGCACGGGCCTCGGGATTAACGGGCTCCGAAGAGACGGTCTCTGCAGCGCCGACCGGCAGCATGAGACCGGTGAACATGAGGCAGAGAATGCCAGGCGAAGGATTGGATGAATTCATCATCGATCCGCCCTTTACGCGGGGGCGCATCCGTCCCTGTCAAATCGCCGGCACCATCGACACGCCGCCAGCCGCTCAATTCGCTCTCGGATTCCAGAACGGGTTGTTGCTTCCGCGCTTTTTGTCGATTTGCCGCATGTCGCCTTTGCTCATTTCGCCGACATGGCCGTCGAAGTAAACGACGATCGCCTTGTCGCCGTGCCGGTAGGCGATGGCGCCGTTGCTGGTCTTGCCTTCCGTTCCGTCCCATCTGAACCGGGAAGCGTATGCGAGACGGACGTCGGTGGCGGTGGCGAATGCCATGGACCGCTCCGGCTGGCTCACATTGGCCAACGTGTAGTATGATTCCCCATTCGGGGTGCCGACCACGTTGGGCAGACCGGCGTTGTTCATGCCAAAGGAGCCCGCCATGCTCTTGTGGAAATTATCGACCTTGGCACGCACCACTTTGGGATCGAGCATGGAGAGCGGCACGGTTTTGTCCGGACTGCCGTCCGCCTTGTAAACCTCGCCGCGGAAGTAAATGAGAAACTGGGGAACCTGATACCACCAGCCCGCGCGCTTGCCATTCTCGTCCATGACTTGATAGCTCACGTATCTGCCGGAATTCTCCGATGCAAAACTCGCATTGGCGATCTGGAGCTGTGACAGACTGCGGATCGTCGTGGCCTTGTCCGCCATGTCCCTCATTCTCCTCATTCCCACCATGGCCAGAGAGGCGAGAACCACAATGATGACAATGACAACGAGCAGTTCGGTGAGCGTGAACCCTCGAAGCGGATTTTTGACAGCGGTTTTTTTCATGATTCGGAAAATGGTGGCGGGATTATTCGGTTAGTTATGAACCATTCGCATGATTTCGGCATGCTGTCCATCCCGCAAGCGGGGGAACAGGCCTCCCCCGAAAGGGTGAGAGCGCCGGGATGGTTCAATCCGACGAGACACGTAGCCGCAGGAAAGACCGGGGCGGGCCATCGGGCAAGGCATATGAGATGGTGTCCGGGGTGTTGACATAGGAAGCGCCGCCGACTTCCGCCCATGGATCGGACTGACCGAGGTCGTCGGATATCTCGATGGCGTAGCTGAGGCCGCTGGCACCGGGTCGCTTGGTGAAACTCAGGTTGATTCCCGTGAAGTCGCCGACCTTGGGATCGGCCACCGTGGGATCCTGTCCGGAGAGCGCGAATTCCACCAGGTTGGGAACGCCGTCGTTGTCTAAATCGTCATTGGGTCCGCGCTGGTCGATGGGGACGGAGCCGTTGGCGAAAGTGCCGGCGATCCACGTGTCGAAACCGAAGGGAGTTTCGGCCGTGAGGTAGCCGTCGGCATTGAGGGCGAAGTTGGTGAAGCCGTCCGCCGAGATGAGGGCGAGCTGGGAGGGGCTCAGGCCGCCGCTGTCGTTGCCGAAACGCAGCGAGGTGCCGGAAACGAAGGTGCCTGTCAGATCGAGCGTGCCATCGGTCCAGTCCACGGAACCGCTGTCGGCGAAGGCAAGCGAGGCACCGGCACCCAGATGGATGGTGGCGGGGCCATCAATGTCGAGGCGGCCTGCGGTTTCCGCGGCGGAACCGGCGTCGAGCGTGGCGTTGCCGATGACGACCTCGGTCCCGTCCGGCAGGACGCCTGCGGCACCCAGGGTGAGCGTGCCGGCGTCAATGCGGGTCGGCCCGATGTAGGTGTTGGCGAGCGTGAGCACGGTGTTGCCGGCTCCGATTTGAGCGAAGCCACCATCGCCGGTGACGGGTGCCGCGAACGGATTCGAGCCCTGGGTCACGGTGTTGGCGCGATTCACCGCGAGGGTGGCCCCGGCTTCCACGATGATTTCGGCCGAGTTCATCGAAGCACCGCCCACGTTGCCACCATCGCCGATCATCAGGGTGCCGCCGCTCACGATGGTGTTGCCCCAATAGCTGTTCTGGGCGGTGAAGGCGAGCGTGCCGGGTCCGGTTTTGTTGAATCGGTTGTTGGTGTTGCTGCTGGTGCCCCCGGCCACGATGCCGCTCATCTTCGCATCGATGTCGGCCGAGCCGTCCTCGACCTGGATGATGCGGGTGGTGCCCGCGAGGGAGATCCGCTGTTGCCAGTCGATCGTGGCGTCGGACGTTTCATGGCCCAGAATGAGCGCGCGGCCGGTGCCGATGAAATTCGTGGCGGTCCAATTGATGGAACTGCCGGTGGAGGTGTCCGGTTCCGGGGTGAATCTCACCACACGATCCGCGCCAAAGGCGGCGAAACCGCCATCGCCGGACCAGCGGAGCTGATCGACGCCGGTGCCGATGGTGCGGTTGAAGAAGTCCCCGGTACCAAGACCGAGGATGCCGCCGCCAGTGAGTTCCAGATTCCCGGAGGGCAGCGCGCCGGGGTTGTCAAGTCGCAGGACTCCTTCGCTCAAGGTGGTGGTGCCTGGATAGGTGTTGGCATTGGTGAGCGAGAGCACGCCGGGGCCCGTCTTGTTCAATCCGGCCGGTGTATCCACCGTACCGATCAGCCTTCCACTTAGGATGGCATCCACGGCTGCGGCACCATCTTCCACCTGCACGGTTCGTTTTTGCGTCGAGAAGCTGATGTCATTCCTGAAATTCAAAGTATGGGTGGCTGTCGGATGACTGAGAATCAGGGTGCGGCCCGTGCCGAGAATCTGTGTAGCCCAGGAAAAAGTGCCCGTGCCGTTGTTGAGCCTGACCTCGCGATCCGCGCCGATGGCGGCGAAACCACCGCTGCCCGCGCCACCCGTACTCGGATTCCAATTCAACTGCCCGGCTCCTGTGCCGAGCTGGCGGGTGAAGTCACCGCTGGCGAGCCCGAGCACACCGCCCTTGAAAAGCAGCGCACTTTCGCCCGCACCCGCCGCATTGTCGATGCCGCCCGGGATCCCGCCGGCGTCATCGAGCCGCAGCAGCCCGTCGCTGAGCGTGGTCGCGCCGGTGTAGGTGTTGGGCGTTCCGAACACGAGCGTGCCCGCGCCGGTTTTGTTCAGGGAACCGGAGCCACCGATCCCGCCGGTGAATTCCAGCGTGCCGGACGCGGACTGATTGATGTCCAGCTGCCCCACCGCGGATACCGGCGCCGAGATGACGTCGTTGCCACCGGTCGTCTTGCTCAGGCTTGAGGAAACGCCGGAGTTGTCGAAAACCATCGACCCTCCGGCGGGCGCGATCGTGAAGGCATGGGTGTTGTTGGAATCGCCCAGAAACAACCTGCCGAGCGTGGTGGGTTCGGTGAGCTGGATCGTCTGGTTGCCCGAGATGTCGTTGTTGATCCTCGCGCTGGTGGCGGCTCCGACGGGCGCGCTGCCGGATGCCCAGTTGGACGCTCCGGTCCACTGATAGGTGCCCGCCGCCACCGGCAGCCAGGTGAATCCACCGGGAACCACGCCGGAGACGACCACGTTGTATTGGCCGAGACTGGCGTAGTCCGTGTATCCGGTGGTGAGCGGATCGCCGCTTCCGATCCCGTCCACGGAAACGTAATAATTGCCGGCTGCGACCGTGCGGGAAAGCGTGACCGGCTGGGTGCCGGCACTGGTGTCGGGGGTGGTGGCGGTTTCCAACTCCACGCCAGCCGCGTCATACAACTTCACCTCAAGCCGGAGATTGGCGCCATTGGGCGCGGGATCGACATTGACCTCGAGCTGGCCGCCCACCGCATCGATTCGGAAAAAATCCAGATCCGTGCTGCGTTCGATGACACCGGCGGCGGAGGCCGTGTCGGAATCGGCGGTGAGTTCGGTGGCGCTGGCGATGGTGCCGCCGTGATCGTCGGGACGGTAAACGGCACCCTGGGTGAGCATCACGGCCAGATCGTCCTGGGTGTTGTTGGGATTGGCATACTCGCCCTTGCTCCATTGGCTGATCGGCTTGCTGTAACTGACACCCATGATCGGTCCCCAGTTGCCTTGGCCGGAGTAATAGCCCGCACCGCCCTCGATGCCGTCGTGAAACAATCCAAGCGTGTGCCCGACCTCGTGGCTGGCGGCCTCGGCGATGTTTTTCGCGGTGTATCCGGAGCCTGCGGGAAACACCCAGCAAGGGACGTCATTGCCCGCATCGAACGATCCCACGAAGGCGACGCCACCCACGCCGCTGCCATACCAGTCGTTGCCACTGCCACCAATGCAGACGCGGATGCCGTAGCGGGAGTCGCCGGGACTGGTTTTTCTCAAATCCTCGATGTTCGGTTCCTCGGTGGTGACATTGATTTCATACATCGAGAAATCCTCCGCGACCCGTTGCCAAATCTCGATGATGCGGTTGCGTTCCTCGGTGCTGAAGGTGTTGGGGTCGCTGTTGGGAATGTTGTAAGGGGGCGCGTAGGCCCCATCCTTCCAGTTTCCCGGGGTGTTATCGACGTGTCCGTCGAAATCGAGGTAGATCACCCGGTTCGCACCGGGCCGGCTGTGCAGGCTGAACGCCTGGGAGGTGTCATAAGGTCCCGGATCGATGGGCCCGATTTCGGCGGCCACCTCACCTTCCGCGGTCACCTCGTGCGCGCAATGCGCGCATTGGGGCGGACAGGCGAAATAAAGCGCGCCGGCGGGATCGACCCAGAGTGTCTCGTCCTTCCGCAGAATCCCGCGGAGTTGCTGCGGGGATTTTCCGTAAAATGCGGCGACTTCCGGCAGACGCTTGCCCAGTGCCGCGATCGCGGCCTCGCCGCGCGCCTTGGCCGGAAGTTGGATGCCAGCCGGAAAACCCGCTTCGCGCGGAAGTTCTCCGGAGGCAAATGACAGCGACACCGCAAACAGCGCGATGGTGGCTGCCACGGATTTCTTGGGGTTTTTGAAGCTCATTAGACCCCTCAAGTATGCCCGAAACACCACCCGTGTCGACCCCTCGACAGGGTGATGCCTCATCCCCCAAGCGGGTGAGATCGACCGTGCTCCACGCTTGAATCCCCGGCAGGCATGTGGTGCATTGCACCAAAGCCAATGCCCGGAAACGCCAGTCACCCGTCCTTCCACGCAGGATGCCGCACTTTTGCGGCACGCTGGAATCCTGCGAGACACGATTCATGGCGGATTCGGATGACCTTGGCATGCGTTCTTTCGCTGCTGCTGTTGGCCAGCACGGAGCCGCTACGGGCGGAAATCGACATCATCGCAAACGAAGCACCCGGCAACACGGTTTCCACCAGCGAGTTGCGCGAAACCTGGGGCGTCGGTCCATGGATCTGGAGCCCGGAGACCCATGACAAGCAGACCTGCCGCCTCTGGCGCTCTTTCCATATCCCGCGCGACGCCACTGTAACCAGCGCGAAGATCCGCATTTCAGTGGACAACGGATACCACCTGATGCTCGACGGACGCCTGATCGGTGTGGGCAGCGACTGGCGCAGCATCACCGAATACGACCTGGGAAATCACCTCAAACCCGGCACACACGTGGTGGCGGTCGAGGGTTTCAACGACAATCGCGAGGCCGGCATGCAGTTCGGGATGACGATCGACCTGGCTGACGGCGGAAAGATCGAAATCACATCCGACACAGACTGGCGTCTGGTGCCGCTTGGCGTAAAAAACTGGGAAAAAATCCAGCGCGCACCCGCGAACTGGGATCGTGCGGTCGAGGTCGGGTCGTTTCTTCCCCGACCGGAAAACCCCTCGGCATGGCATGAAAGAAAACCCATCTCCCTGATGAAGGTCTCGGTGCCGCCACCAGTCAAACTGGGTTTCCTGCAGAGCGTCTGGTTCCAAGTGGCACTGTGGGCGTTTGCCACGGTCGCGGCGCTGCTGTGCCTGCGCCTGATGGCCCGGCTGGCCATGCAGTCCAGGGCCCAGGAACTTCTGAACCGCGAACGGTCACGGATCGCGCGGGACATCCACGACGAACTCGGCGCACGCCTGACCGAACTCGCGCTCGAGGGCGAAGTGATCCAGACCGAGCTCCCGCCGGGATCCTCGGCGGGATCGAAACTCGACGCGCTCTGCGAAAAGGCGCGCGCGGCATCAGGTGCCATGGACGAGCTGGTGTGGGTGCTGAATTCACGGCGCGACACGCTGCGCGACTTCGCCAATTTCGCCTGCAAGCACGCCCAACGCTTCCTTTCCCAAACCACGATCCGCTGCCGTCTGGACGTGGACGCCCACCTGCCCGACGCCCACCTCCCCCTCCCCGTCCGCCGCAACCTGCTGCTCGGCGTGAAGGAAGCGCTCAACAACGCGGTGAAATACGCCAACGCCTCCGAAATCCGGCTGAGCATCCTGCTCCGCGGCCAAACGCTGGCGGTCAGCATCGAGGACGATGGCGAAGGTTTCGACCGCGCGCGGGCGGACGACTCCCGCAACGGCCTCACCAACATGGCCGAGCGCATGAAGGAAGCCGGCGGCGAATGCCGGATCGTCACCAAGCCCGGCGCGGGATGCCGGGTGGAATTCCAAGTGCCGCTTCCCAAAACCCGCTTGCAGGCCCATCCTTCCGCCGCAGACCCTGACCCGGCACTCGCCGCCATCCGCGGCACACCCACACCCGCCGCAGGTCCTGCCAAAACCCCCGCTTCATGAAATCCACCCCATCCAAAAACCCAACCGATGCCGCCACCCGCGCGCCCCTGCGCGTCGCACTCGTCGAAGACCAGCGCGACACCCGGGAAAGCTGGAGCCGCCTGATTTCCTCGTTTCCCGATTTCACCTGCTGCTGCACCTGTGCCTCCGCCGAGGAGGCGCTGCGCGTCATCCCGGAGGAAAACCCCGACGTCATCCTGATGGATGTCTTCCTGCCCAAGATGTCCGGCATCGAGTGCACCTCGCGCCTCAAGGGTCAGCTTCCGGACACCCCGATCGTGATGCTCACCGCCTCCGATGAGGACGAAATCCTCTTCCTCGCCCTCGAATCCGGCGCCGACGGCTACCTGCTCAAGCGCACCAAGCCGACGGAACTGCGCGACGCCCTGCTCGACGTAATGAGCGGCGGCGCGCCCATGACCAGCGAGATCGCCCGCCACGTGGTGGCCTCGTTCCGCCGCAAGGGCGGCGGCTTGGACCCGTCCATCTCCCTCACCGCCCGCGAGGAGGAAATCCTGGTGTTTCTCACCAAGGGGTATTCCAACAAGGAAATCGCCGATCAACTCAGCCTCAGCATCGAGACCGTGCGCAGCCACCTCAAGAACATCTACACCAAGATGCACGTGCGCTCCCGCGCCGAAGCCGTGGCCCACTACATGTCCAAGCGGCCGGTTTGATCGCGATGTGAACCGCAGGTCATCACGCCACCGGCGGCGGACAGGAGCGGAAACAGGAATTTCATCGTGGGTGGCGGGGGTGCCTTGATTGGAGTCGATCAGTTGGCTCACGGATTGAGGTAACGAACCCGCACGTAATAGGCACCGTGTTCAAGGCGTTCGGGGCCGGGGCGCTTGAGCCAGGTTTTGAGCATCGCGGGCCCGGCGTCGAGCTTGAGCCGGAAGGTGGCTCCAGTATCCGATTCCTCGAGCGGCATGGTTTCCACCCGGTCGCCGAGGCGCAGGCGCGCTTCGACCATGCCCATGGGTTTGTCGAGGTAGGGCGCCCAGCGGTGGAGGGTGATTTCGTAATCGCCGGCGCGTTCGATGTTGACGGCCCAGGGGCCGTTGCCGATGTCGCCGCGTTTGATATGGATTTGATGCCAGACGGCGTCGCGTTCGCCGGGTTCCATCAGCCAGTCGTGGCTGGAGAGCGTCATCGGGTTTTCGGCGCCGCCGAGGCCATAATGCACGGTTTGTTTCATGTCGGGTCCGAGCGATTTCCACCACGCCTCGTAGTCGTCGCGGAGTTGTCTAACAGTCTCCGGATGTTCCTTCGCGACGTCGTGTTGCTGGCCGGGGTCGGCTTGGATGTCGTAGAGTTCGCCGCCGTGGACGAGGCGCCAGCGGCGGGTCATCACGGCGGAGTCCTTCCATTTCGGTGGCAGGTATTGGCGCTGGACGTGGACGAAGAGGGAACGCTCGGGCAATGTGGCGGCGGGATCGCGCAGCAGCGGCGCGAGCGAGATGCCGTCGAGCGGCGGGCCGTCCGGTTTTTTCAACCCAAGCAGGTCGATGATGGTGGGGACGACGTCGATGTGGGCGGTGAGATCGGAGACGTCGCGCCCTCCGGTGAGTCCCGCCTTGGGCCAGTGCCAGAAACCCGGCACGCGGTGGCCGCCGTCGTAGGCGGAGGATTTCCAGCCGCGCATGCCGGAGTTATAATAATGCTCGCCGGAGTTAAGGGTGATCCATCCGGCGGCGGTGCCGTTGTCGGTCAGGAAAACGAGCAGGGTGTTTTCCGCCAGACCGAGTTCTTCAAGGCGCGCGCGGAAGCGGCCGATGTTGTCATCGATGCAGGTGATCATGCCGTAGAAGATGGCCATCGTTTTGGAGAGACCGGCCTCGCGGTAGGGTGCGGCGTAGGAATCCGGCACGATGTAGGGGTCGTGCGGGGCATTGGTGTGAATGGAGAGGAAAAACGGCTTGTCGCGCGGTTGCTCGATGTAGCGGATCGCCTCGTCGAACCAGACGTCGGTGCAGTAGCCTGCGGATTGTTTCCACTCGCCGTTCACCTTGAAGGTGTCGTCGTAATAATCGTTGCCCCAGTAATCGGGTCCGTTGCCGAGACCGCCGCCGTGGTGCCAGACGACGTGGTCGTAGCCTTGGTCATCGGGGCGGCAGGGATGGTTGTCGCCGATGTGCCATTTGCCGATAAAGGCGGTGTCGTAGCCGTTGGCCTTGAGGATTTCCGGCAGGGTGAGTTCCTCGCCGCGCATCATCGAGCGGCCGTTGATGGTGTGCCAGACGCCGGTGCGCGTCGAGTAGCGACCGGTGATCAGCGCGGCGCGGGTCGGCGAGCAGGTGGGATCGACGTGGAAGTCGGTGAACCGCACGCTCTCCGCATGCAGGGCATCCATGTGCGGGGTCTTGATGATCGGGTTGCCATGGGCGGCGATTTCGCCGTGGCCCTGGTCATCGGTGACAATGAAGACGATGTTCGGTTTCTCCGCGGCGTGGAGAACGGCGGTGGCGGAAAAAAGGATGAATAATGATTTCATGGGTTCGTTGACTGTGGAAGGATTAAGCGAAAGGACGACCCGGGCGCGGGGCCGATGGTCCCGCCGACGACCAGATGAGCCTTGCTGGCGCTCTGCCGCCGGTCGTCCTTGCCGCGTCCGATCTGGTCGGCCCATCTGACCACGCGCTGGACGATGAGACGGGAGTCCCAGCGGATGTGAGTGATCTGGGGCAGGCACCAGTCGAAGCTGGGGTCCGCATCGCAGCAGACCAGGGAGACGCTTTCCGGGGCGATGATTCCTTTCCGGGCGAGGTGGTCCCTCGCGGAAATGAAGAACGTGGGTTCATCGAGGAGCAGCGCTGTGGGCGGTGTGGTCCGAAAAAGCGAGTCGAGCAGGGTGTGCAGGCCCTTCGGGCTGTTTTCCCAATCCGGCAAGTTGTATGGACCCGTCTGGATCCCGTGCCGGGAAAGCTGGTCGAGAAACAGACGATCCAGAAATCCAGGCACGGGTTTTCGGCGCTCCTCCCGGACCAGATTCACGATGCGGCGATGGCCCATGGTGACCAAGCGGTCCACGACCTCGACATACGCCGGAGCCTTGTTCACCCCGGCTCCCGCGATGTTCATTTGCCGTTGACGTCCGAACAACGCGAATGCCGGAGTCTCCCGTCCCATGAACCATTCAAGCACTTCCCGGGAGCCTGCCACGATCACCCACGCGTCGGCTTCCGTGGCTTCGACAAATCTGGAGATCCGCTTCAGGTCCATACCGAGGTCATGCATCGTCTTTGGCGCGAAAGCCGCCTCGTGACCGGAGCCCCCGAGACGGTGGACGAGTTCGACAAGATAGCCCATCTTCCTGTCGGACGGCTCGTAGAGAAGGATGGCGACCCGGAGGGCACGGGGCCGAATCACTTCTTCGGTCAGCTGGATCCTCCTTCGACGGCCCGGGCCTTGCGAGACCAGAAAACCTTTGATGGCCAGCCGTTGCAGGGCCTCCTCCACCGTCGAGTGGCTGCAGCCCAGCTCCTCGGCAAGTCGGTCGCGTCCGGGCAAGGTTTCCCGCCAGTGGCCTTCGACCATGCCCAGGCGTATCTGCTCCGTGACGTGGTCGGTCAGGGTGCTGAATTTTCGAACCCGCATGACCAGAACCTGTCGGGAACAATGACAGGTTGGCAAGCGAATTCCCTGTTGTGCTTCCTGGCGGCAGGATATTTGTGTCGAGGCGTCAGCCGGCATCCGGCGAAACTCGACCCAATCTATCCTCGTCATGATTGCCCTTCCCTATCTAGTTCGGTGTTCCCTCCGGCAGGCTCTGCGGGCTTCGGTTGTCGTCGCTGTAGTCTCACTTGCCCCAACCATTCAGGCGGATGCGGTCGCTTACGAACCTTTCGACTACCCTGCCGGAGCCTTGGGCTCCGCATCCGGCGGAACCGGATGGGCAGGCGACTGGTCGTCCAGCAGCGCTACGTTTGTGGCGGCCAACGATCTGACGTTTGGCAGCCTCGACACGAGCGGTGGCAGCATTGGCGACCTAGGTGCCGCCATCAACCGCTTCGTGGGTTCCCGTGCGATCGACCTCTCCACTCCCGGATTATTAGAGGACGGAACGGAGCTTTGGTTCAGCGTGATCATGGGCTATGACACCGCCGGCAACCGGACGAACTCGCGGCTGGCACTTGTGTTGGGCACCGATTCGATCAGCACCGCGAACGGAAATGACTATACCTTTACGACCGAAACCGCCACCGGACTGGGTGTGACCTTCGGCAGGTTCAACAGCGTCAACGGCAACATTGTCGCCACCCGGACGAATGATGCGGACCTCGTTTTCGGAACCGGATCGGATGGTTCAAATCCCGTTGTCCCAGCCGCCACCAATACCAACGTGGACTACGCGCTCATCGTTGGCCGCATCACATGGGGAGAGTTGTCGGACACCATCGACCTGTTTCTTCCAGACGCGAACCTGAACCTTGGAGATGTCCACTCGACCTTGACGACGGATGTCGATCAGTCCGGCTATGATACCATCAGTTCGAAACGCGGCGACAGGGTGGTCATGGACGAGATCCGTTTCGGGGCCACCGTGGAGGACGTCCTGCCGGAGCTGGTGTCGGATTCGGCACCGCAGTTGGTCGATTTCACCTACAACCCGCTCGATGGAGCCTCCGAAGTCAGCATCAAGGGCACCGCCAACACCGACTACAAGCTGACCGAGGCGGACGATTTGGACTTCTCAGCTCCCGATCAAGACCCGATTCCTTTGACGGGGGCCACGGTAGGTACTCTTAATGTCAACCAAGTGACGACGGACGCCAATGGCGACGCGACAGTGCAGTTCAATCTCGGAACCAGCAAGCCCGCCACCTTCATCCGAGCCGTGTCCGTGGAGTAGATTTTCAGAAGACGCGGATTAATCCAATTCACACCCCAGTTCAAACAACCGATCTCCCATTCACGATGAAAACCAAAACTCAACGCCGGTCTACCGGCTCAAACACGCTCGCTTTCGCACTCATGGCACTTGGTGGCCTATTGATGCCTGGCAAATCCGAAGCCGCCTTGGTTGCTTACGAAGGTTTCGACTACGCAGCCGGAGCCTTGGGTTCCGCATCCGGCGGAACCGGATGGAGTGGGAATTGGTCATCGAACAGCGCGACCTTGGTCACCGATTCCGATCTGACGTATGGCAGCCTCGACACGAGCGGTGGCAGCATTGGCAACCTCGCTGCCGCCATCAACCGCTTCGGAGCATCCCGCACCATCGACCTAGCCACTCCCGGACTGCTGGCGAACGGATCGGAGCTTTGGTTCAGCCTGATGATGGGATATGATACAGCCGGCAACCGGACGAACTCGCGCCTTTCATTCGTTTTGGGTACCGAGGCGATCAGCACCGCGAACGGAAATGACTATACCTTCACTACCGGCACCACCGGACTGGGAGTGACCTTCGGCCGGTTCGGCAGCACCAACGGCAACATTGTCGCCACCCGGACGAATGATGCGGACCTCGTATTCGGAACCGGATCGGATGGTTCGAACCCCGTCGTTTACGCAGCCGATTCTCTCCAAGTGGACTACGCGTTCGTCGTTGGCCGCATCACTTGGGGTGAGCTTTCGGACACGATCGACCTCTTCCTTCCCGACGCGAACCTGAATCTTGGCTCGGTTCACTCGACCTTGACAACGAATGTGGATCAGTCCGGCTACGACACTATCAGCTTCAAACGCGGCGACAGGGTGGTGATGGACGAAATCCGCTTTGGATCCAGTTATGCATCAGTGACTCCCATCCCCGAGCCGCGTGCCGCGCTGCTCGGTGGCCTCGGACTGCTCGCGCTGCTGCGCCGCCGCCGCTGATGCTTCAGCAAACGCCTACTTCATCCGCGGGGTCGTTTGTTCGCAAGCGACCCCGCTTTCTATCCACTGCCTGCCAGAGCGGATGATCCGTGATGGCTTTCCTGCCAGAAACTCCATCGACATACCCTTCTTTGAAAACGTTCCTTCATTCCTTCCTCCTGTCCTTCTCCGCCCTGCTCTTGACCTCGCTCTCCGAGGTCAAGGCGCAGGGTTCGACCACCGAACCGGTGAAAATTTTCATTCTCGCGGGACAGTCGAACATGGTCGGCCACGGCAACATGACGCCCGCTACGGCGGTCAACACGCTTGAGCACCTTGTCGATCCCGTCAACGACACGGCTTTGGCTTATCAATTCCTGGTCGATGGCGAGAATTGGAGGTCTTGGGACGACGTGTGGATTCATTACGCGAGAAGTGGTGGGACGATCAAAGGTGACCTCACGACCGGATATGGTACTTCCAGTGGTCACGTCGGCCCGGAAATCGGGTTCGGCCAGATGGCATCGGAGCAATACGAAAACCAGGTGCTGATCATCAAATGCGCTTGGGGCGGCAAGAGCCTGGGGCTGGATTTCCTGCCGCCGAGCGCCGAGAGCTACCCGACTCCCCAAGGCGACGGAGACAAGGGCTTCTACTACGCGGAGATCCTCCGCCTGGTCTCCCTGGTCACCGGCAATCTCGGCGAGTATTTTCCCGGCTATGCCGAACAGGGTTTCGAAATCGCGGGCTTCGGCTGGCACCAGGGGTTCAACGACCGGATCGATGCGGGATTCAGCGCGGCTTACGAAACCAACATGGCGCATTTCATCCGGGACATGCGCAGCAGCGACAAGGGCCTGGATGTTCCTGGTCTGCCATTTGTCATCGTCACCAGCGCGATGGACGGCAACGGGCCGGCCGCCTACACCCAGGTGGAACTGGCACAGCGGGCGATGGCCGATCCGGAATTGACCGATCCAAGCCAGCCGGCCCGCTATGACGATTTCATCGGCAACGTGGTGGTGGTTGACGCGCGCCAGACCTACAAAGGCCTGCAGTTCTGGCATCCGGTGATCGAGTCGCCGGTTGCTGAGGATTTCCACTGGAACCGAAATGCCAAAACCTACGTCAACATCGGCCTGGCCATGGGCGATGCCATGGCCGATCTCAGCCCGGGGCGCTGCCCTTCGCGCCTGCGGGCGTCCGGTGTGGCAGGCGGCATCGAACTGACCTGGCAGAATGGTTTGGAAACGCCGAGCAGCGTGCAGGTCAAACGCAACGGCGTCGAAATTGCCGCCGCCGCTCCCGTGAGTCCGGCCAGCTTCATCGACACTACGGCGCTGCCCGGGATTCACACCTACGAGCTGACCTTTACCATGCCGGGAGATCCCTGCGACCCGCTGACAGTCACTTTCAACGGCAGCATCAACAAGCTCCTGGCCTTCCGCAGTCCCGGCGGGGTCGGCCTGACATGGGAGAACCCGATGACCTATGCCGGCATCGAAATCAGGCGCGATGAGGTGCTGCTCGAAGGAAACCTGCCTGGCACCGCCACCAGTTTCACCGACACCGCGCCGCCCGCGTCCGGCATCGTCACCTACACGGTGAGTCCCACCACCGGAACCTCCACCACGGCCTCCGCACAGATCAATCTCAGCGGCCTGCCATCCGGCAGCGCCCTGATTTACGAACCCTTCGACTATGTGGTGGGCGGGCTCAACGCCCAATCGGGCATTTCCGAGGTCGGACTGACCAATCTCTGGGAGGCCAACAGCACGACCCTGGTGACGGCAGGCACGTTGAGCTACGGCAGTCTGCCGGTGGGAGGCGGAAAATTGTCGGACTTCAACGGAGGGGTGAACCGCTTCATTGGAACCCGCGGCATCAATGCAAGCGCCCTGGCCGATCAGGGCATGCTCAACGACGGCGCGACGCTCTGGTTCAGCGTGCTGCTGGGCTACGATGCTGGCGGCAACCGCACCAATACGCGCCTCGCATTCATTCTGGGAGACGAGTCGCAAAGCACCGGAAACAACACCTATTATATGAATTCCCCGGGAGCGACCGGGCTCGGCGTCAACCTCGGGAATGCCGGTCACATTCAACCCTATCTGATGACGGATCAGAACACTCCCAACCAAGCCGGGACTAGCCCGGGAGCCGTGCTGCCGTCCAGCAGTACCAACGTGGACTACACTCTGGTCGTCGGCCGCGTCACCTGGGGTGCCGCGGAAGACACCGTCGATCTTTTCCTGCCGGGCTCCGACCTCGCACTTCCTGCGTCCGTTCACTCGTCCTTGACGGTGAATGTGGATCAGTCGGGCTATGACACCCTCAGCATGGCCCGGGGCGACATGGTGGTGCTCGACGAGATCCGCTTCGGAGCCAGCTACGAGAGCGTGATCGGAGGCGACGTGGCCCCCGACAATGATCCGCCGTCCCCGAACCCGGCGGGCTTTGCCTCGGTGCCTTCGGCGAACGGCGATTCGGCCATCAGCATGACAGCCCTGACCGGAACCGATGCCAGCGGGCCGGTCGAGTATCTTTTCACAGAGACCAACGGAACCAGCAGCGGCTGGCAGACCAGCCCGAGCTACACCGACGACGGCTTGAATCCATCGACGCAATACACCTACACCGTGACCATGCGGGACCGTCTTGGAAACACCGGCACCGCCTCGGACCCGGTCAGTGCGACCACCGCAGCACCCGACACCACCGCGCCGACTCCCAACCCGGTGACCTGGGCCGTGGCACCAACGCCGGTTTCCTCGACGGAGATCACCATGACCGCAAGCACCGCTGCCGATCCGAGCGGGGTGGAATATTATTTCACCTGCACCTCGGGCGGCGGAAACGACAGCGGCTGGCAGGACAGCCCCGTTTTCACCGATAGCGGTCTCACTCCCTCGACGACCTACACGTATGAGGTGAAGGCGCGGGACAAGTCGTCGCAGCAGAACGAGACCGCGGCGTCCTCCCCGCCGGCATCCGCCACCACCGACGACCCGCCCAGCGGTCCTGGTTCGGCGATTGCCTATGAACCCTTCGACTACCCTGCCGGTGCATTGGGTTCCGCCAGCGGCGGATCCGGCTGGAATGGGAATTGGTCATCGAACAGCGCGACCTTGGTCACCGATTCCGATTTAACTTATAGCAGCCTCGACACGAGCGGTGGCAGCATTGGCGACCTCGCTGCCGCCATCAACCGCTTCGGTGCTTCCCGCGCGATCGACCTCGCCACTCCCGGATTGCTGGCGAACGGAACGGAGCTTTGGTTCAGCCTGATGATGGGATATGACACCGCCGGCAACCGAACGAACTCGCGCCTTTCATTCGTGTTGGGCACCGAGGCGATCAGCACCGCGAACGGAAATGACTATACCTTCACGACCGGCACCACCGGCTTGGGAGTGACCTTTGGCAGGTTCAACAGCGTCAACGGCAACATTGTCGCCACACGGACGAATGATGCGGACCTCGTTTATGGAACCGGTTCGGATGGGTCAAATCCCGTTGTCCCAGCCGCCACCAACACCACCGTGGACTACGCGTTCATCGTTGGCCGCATCACTTGGGGAGAATCCTCGGACACCATCGACCTCTTCCTTCCCGACGCGAACCTGAATCTCGGCCCGGTTCACTCGACTTTGACGACGGATGTGGATCAGTCGGGCTACGACACCGTCAGCTTCAAACGCGGCGACCGGGTGGTCATGGACGAGATCCGTTTCGGGGCCAGCTACGAAAGCGTGATCGGTGCGGGCACTCCTGCCAGCGGCTACGCAAGCTGGTCGGCCGGCGCGCCCGCCGACGTCGACAGCAACCACGACGGCGTGGCCAACGGCGTGGCCTGGGCACTCGGCGCATTGTGTCCTAATGAAGACGCGATCGGCCTGTTGCCGACCTTGGACAACAGCAGCGACCCGGACTACCTCATCTTCACCTTTGATCGCGCGGACGAAGCCAATGAAGATCCCGACACCACCATCGACGTGGAATACGGCAACGACCTCGTCGGCTGGAACACCGCCGTCCACGATGGCGACAACGTGATCGTCGATGTCACCGGGGGCAGTCCGATGGACGCGGTCGAGGTGAAACTCAAACGCTCCACCCTCGGCACGGGCGACAGAATCTTTGCCCGCCTCAAGGTGGGCGTGACTCCATGAGACCATGCGATTCGAGGACTTGAACTTTCGCTGAGACGGCGGAAGAATGTTGGTCCACAACTGTCGCTCATGAAATCCGTATCCATTCTTCTCCTCGCCTCGACACTTCTCCACGCCGAGCAGGCCTACGACAAAAGCGTGCCCAAACCCACCCATTCCGAGGTGAGCTACGGCCCTCACTCGCGCCACGTCCTCGACTTCTGGCAGGCCGAGTCCGACAAACCCTCGCCCCTCGTCCTGGTGATCCATGGCGGCGGCTGGAACTCCTTCAGCAAGGAGCGGGTCCACCGGTTCGTCAACGTCCAGGCCCTCCTCGACGCGGGGATCTCCGTGGCTGCCAACAACTACCGGCTGATCAAGGATGCCACGGCCGATGGCGTCACACCGCCGGTAAAGGCTCCCATGCACGACTCCTCCCGTGCCCTGCAATTTCTCCGCAGCAAGGCAGCGGAATGGAACATCGATACCATGCGCATCGGAGCGGCGGGCGGTTCCGCTGGTGCCTGTACCAGCCTTTGGCTCGCCTATCACGACGACCTCGCCGACCCCGAGAGCGACGACCCCGTTTCCCGCCAGTCCACCCGGCTGTATTGCGTCGCGGCGCTCAACGCGCAGACCACCCTCGATCCTGAGCTGGCCAAGCAGTGGATCCCGAACAGCCATTACGGCTCACATGCGTTCGGAAAAAAGAACTTCGCCCAACTCCTCGCGGAGCGGGACAGCATCCTGTCGTTGATCAACGAATATTCGCCTTACTCCCTCGCGAGCAAGGGCGATCCGCCGGTCGCACTTTTCAATCCGCGGTCTCCCGCGATGGGTGAAAAACAGTCCGATCCCACCCACTCGCCCAATTTCGGCCTCGGCCTGCAACAGCGTTGTGAGGAACTTGGTATCGAGTGCCTCCTCATCCAGCTCAACACCCCGGATGCCAGGTTCAAGAACCTCACCGAATACCTCATTCATATGCTCGGCACCGCCAACTTCAATGAGCCGAACGATCCATTGGAAAAATGAAACGACTGCGAACGTGCCTATGCCACACACAATCCTACGACCCCTCCTCGCCTCAGCATGCACGATCTTTATCCAGATTACCATCGCCCATGCACAGGCGACCGAGGGCGTCGAACAGGAAAAGGAAGTCCTCGTCGGCGTGAACTACTTTGCCGGTTGGTGGAAGGAACTGCCTAACAAGTGGCATGGGCAGGGTTGGAAATTGGGTCAGCCCGATTGGCGCCCCGAGTTTCCCGAACGTGTTCCAACACTTGGTGAGTATAACGACCAAGCCACCATGGATCGTGAGATCATCGCCGCATCCAGCCACGGCGTCGATTTTTTCGCCATCCTCTGGTATTACCCGAAACCCGATACGCAGGAGTCGAAGAACGCCCCGAAGCTCAACCGTGGTCTGGAATGTTTCATCGCCTCGCCGGAGGCCCGCAGAATGCGCTTTTGCATCGAATACTGCAATTCACCGCGCTTCTCCGCCGAGGGCGATGCGCAATGGGCGCAGTGCATTCCGGTCTGGGTCGAGGCGATGAAACATCCGAGCTACCTGCGGGTGGACGGACGACTGGTTTTCAAGGTGCATGGAGTCACCGAGTTTCTCCGAGCTAACGACAACGAACTCGATCTCTGCCGCAAACGTCTCGACATGCTGCGCGACGCGGTGCGGAAAGCAGGACTGGGAGAAATGATCATCGGGGTCGGGGTTTCCGGCCGAACTCCGACACTGGGGCCCAAATGGCCACCGGCCTCGGTCTTCGATTTCACCGGCAATTACATGTGCGTGCCGAAAGTGAAGGGGCGAAAGCAAGAATATCCCTACGCCACCCTTGCCGCCCAGGCGCGTGAGACACTTGCGCAGCGCGTCGATGATCCTTTGCCCTGGATGCCGTACCTCGCCGCCGGATGGAATCCACGCCCCTGGCACCACCCGAAAGCAGCTCCTCACTATCAATGCTTTTTCAGTTTCCCGACCCGTGAGGAGTTCACCGCCGAATTGCAAAACCTGAAGCAATCCTTCGCGGAGCACCCATCGCTCGGTCTGCCCAAGAAAGACGGCACCATACAGAAGGCTTTCACGATCTACGCATGGAACGAGTTCGGCGAAGGCGGCATCGTCGCCCCAACCAAAGGATCAGGCACCATGATGCTGGAAGCGATCAACGAAGTATTTGGAAAATGAGAATCGGACTACGACACACTCTCCCATGGCTCGCTGCGAGCTTGCTGACGGCAGCGGGTGGCGCTGAAACCACCAAGCCCAACGTCATCCTCATCCTCGCCGATGATCTCGGTTACGGAGAACTCGGTTGCTACGGTGGCCCCGTGAAAACCCCGCACATGGATCGGCTCGCCGCTGAGGGCGTCCGCTGCACCGATGGCTACGCCGCGTTCCCTGTTTGCTCACCCAGCCGCGCCGCCATTCTAACAGGGCGCCATCCGCAGCGGTTCGGCCCCACCTACGAGGATTACTTCGGACACGGTTCCCCCGAACTCGATCCGGTCGAGCATCCGACCATCGGGCAATTGATGAAGGAGGCCGGCTATCGCACCGGCTGCTTCGGAAAATGGAATGTCTCCAATATGAACCGGACTCCGGCCAATGCTTTCGGCTTCGATTCATGGGTCGGGTTGCACCTCAACCACGACTTCTACACCCACAAGCTCGTCGCCAAAGGCGAGCACGACCTCTTCAGGGACGACAAGCCGCTCGACCGCAAGGGCATCTGGTCGGATACGGTTTTCGCCGATGAGGCGATCCAATTCATCAAGGCGAAAAACGAAAAGCCGTTCTTCATTTTCCTGCCCTTTCAGACCCCGCACGATCCGATCCAGGATCCGGACCAACCTTTTGCGGAGCGACTCTCCACCAAAGACCCCAAGAACCGTCCGGTTCTGGTGAAAATGATCGAGCGGATGGACACCGAGGTCGGGCGGGTGCTTCAGGCGCTGGACGAAGGGAAGCTGGCGGACAACACGCTCGTCATCCTGACCAGCGACAATGGTGGCACCCCGATCCTCGGTAGGAACCTGCCACTCAAAGGTGCCAAACAGGAATTGTTAGAAGGTGGCATCCGCGTGCCGCTGATCCTGCGTTGGCCGGCGGTATTGCCCAAAGAAAAGGAATTTTCCACACCCGTCACCGTCATGGATCTTACCGCCACGGTTGCTGCGGCAGGCGGAGCAAAGCCCCGTTCCGGAAAACCCTTCGACGGCGTCGACCTTGTGCCAGTCCTCACCGGGAAAGCCGAACTTCCGGCGGACCGCCCGATTTTCTTCCGCCGTCGCGTGGTGGCGGCATCGAAAGGTGAGAACGCAATCCGCCAATCGGCTGTTAGGAAAGGCGATTGGAAGATACTCCGAACCTACAAACCGCTGGGAGGTGATCGCTACCAAACCGCGCTCTACCATCTCAAGAACGACCTTGGGGAAAAAAAACAACCTCGCGGACTCCCACCCGGCACAGGTTGTGGCCTTGGGCCAGTTGCTTGACCAATGGGAGGAAGAGACTGCAAAGACCTCGATTCCCTTCAAGGCCGGCAACGCCGGAAAGGTTAATAACTGAACCATGGATCCCGTCCGCTCGGCGGACAGGAAGTGGAGGAGTGGCTCTATTGAACGAAGTCGATATGGCTTACTTGGGCAGGCCGTCGGGGACTTTGTAGCGGCCGCGGAGTTCCTGATAACGGGTTTTCATTTCCGCGAAGACTTTGGCGTAGGCGGGGTCGGCGTGGACGCTGCGTTGCTCGTGGGGATCCTTTTCGAGATCGAAGAGCTGCCATTCGTCGGTGCGCGGGAGGTAGAAGATCTTATGGCGGTCGGTGCGGACGCCGTCGTGGGCGGCGACCTGATGGACGCCTTCGCCACTGTAGAAGTAGTAGATGGCATCGCGCCAGTTTTCGGGAGCCTTGCCTTCGTTCTTGAGGATGGGGACGAGGCTGCGGCCCTGGATGTCGGCGGGGATTTCGAGGCCTGCGGCTTCGAGGAAGGTGGGGGCGTAGTCGATGTTCTGGATCAGCGCCTCGGGACGGATGCCGGGTTTCACCACGCCGGGCCAGCGGATGAGGAAGGGCATGGCGAGGGATTCCTCGAAGATCCAGCGTTTGTCATACCAGCCTTTTTCGCCGAGGTAGAAGCTCTGGTCGGACGAGTAGATGACGATGGTGTTTTCGCCGAGGCCGGTCTCATCGAGGTAGGCGAGGAGTCGACCGACGTTCTCGTCCACGGCGCGGATGGTGCGGAGGTAGTTCTTGATGTAGCGCTGGTATTTCCAGCTTGTGATGTCTTTTTCACTTAGATTGCCGGCGGCGAGTTCGGTGAGGAACTGCTGTTGGCGCGGGCCGTAGGCGAAGTCAAAGGAGCGCTGCTGGAGGGGCGTCATGCGCTTGTATTCGCCGTTGGCGAGACCGTCCATCATGCCGGCGGCTGCGGGCGGGGCCTCGTGGAAAAACATGTCCCAACCCCAGAAGAAATGGTCGGAGATGGTCATGGCTTGTTTTTTGAGTGCCTCGCTGCGGTTGGCGTAGTCGTCGAAGAGGGTCTCGGGTTCGGGCAGGTCGATGCCGTCGAACATCATGAGGTGGCGCTCGGCGGGCATCCAGTTGCGGTGCGGGGCCTTGTGCTGGCTCATCAGGAGGAAGGGCTTGTCCTTGTCGGAGCGGTTTTCAAGCCAATCGAGGGTCTTGTCGGTGATGATGTCGGTGACGTAGCCCTCGAAGCGCTTTTTGCTGCCGTCCATCTGGATGAAGTCGGGGTTCCAATAGCTGCCCTGGCCGGGGAGGATTTCCCAGTGATCGAAGCCGACGGGCTTGGTGACAAGGTGCCACTTGCCGATGACGGCGGTTTCATATCCGGCTGCACCGAGGTATTTGTTCACGGTGGGTTGGGAGCCGTCGAAGCGCGAGCTGTTATCCACGAAGCCGTTTTGCACCGAGTGCTTGCCGGTAAGCACGCTGGCGCGGGACGGACCGCAGATCGAGTTGGCGCAGAACGAGTTCACGAACAACGCGCCTTCCTTGGCGAGGCGGTCGATATTGGGCGTCTGGAAATGCCCGGCGTAGCGGCTGTTGCCGTAGGCGGTGATGGCCTGGAGCGCGTGGTCGTCGGAGAAGATGAAGAGGATGTTGGGCGACTTCGGTTTTTCCGCGGCGGAAAGGAGCGTGGCAGCGGACAGCAGAAATAGACTGGGGAGTTTCATGGGAATCAGGCTGGAGGTGGATCATTTCTTCGGCGGTTGCCACGGAGTGGCACCGCCGCGCTGAATGTGACGGGAAAGGGCGATTGCGAGATCAGCGAAAACGTCAGGCTTGGCCTTGGCAAGGTCGTTCTGTTCCCGCGGGTCGTCCTTGAGGTTGTAGAGTTCGAAGGGCTGGAATGGATGGTTCTGCAGGATTTTCCAATCGCCCTGGATGAGGGCGTGGTAAGCCTTGCCGAGGTGACGGTTGTTGCCCTCGCGGCGGACGAAGTAGAGTTCGCGTTCCGGAGTTTCGAATGCCTCGTTGCGGAGGATTGGAGCGAGGCTCACCGCGTCGAGACCGGACGGCAGGCCGGCTCCGGCGAGTTCAAGGAAAGTGGGGAAAATATCGAACAGCAGCCCGGGGTAGTCGCTGCGGCCTCCGGCCACGATGTGGGCGGGCCAGCGGACCATGAACGGGACGCGCAGTCCGCCATCGTAGTGGTCCTGCTTGCCGCCGCGCCACGGGTCGTTGTTCTGGGCGTGGGGGATGGATCCGCCGTTGTCGGCGGAGAAGACGACCACGGTGTTTTTCGCGAGGCCGGTTTCGTCGAGGGCGGCGAGCACGCGGCCGATGTGGTGGTCGAGATGCTCGACGAAGGCGACGTTGCGGGCGCGGGCGGGAGCCATGTCCGGATGGCGTTGTTTGATTTTCTCAAACCATTCCCCGGGCGGCTGGATCGGGAAGTGCGGGGCGTTGTAGGCGAGAAACATGAAAAACGGCCCGGCGTCCCTGTGCTCGCGGAAATGGTCTATGGCCCAGTCGGTGAAGACTTCGGTGGCGTGGCCCTCTAGCTTGACGGACTTTTCATTGCGACGCATGTAGTGGTTTCCGTGACGACTGTGTTTGTAGTAGTCGTCCATCATGTCACCGAGAAATCCGTGGAAGAGATCGAAGCCGCGTTCGTTCGGCAGATTCGGTGATTCCAGACCGAGATGCCATTTGCCGATCAGGCTGGTGTGGTAGCCGGCGCGCTTGAGTTCTTCGGCGAGCGTGGGGACGTCCGGATCGAAGTATCCCCACGAGCTGTGCGCATGGGTGCGGATCACGCCGGGCACGCCGACGCGGTCGGCATTTCGCCCGGTGAGCAGCGCGGCGCGGGATGGCGAGCAGACGGTGCAGTTCGAGCGCATCGAGGTGAAAAGCATGCCCTCCGATCCGATCCGGTCGATGTGCGGCGTGCGGACATCGGTTTCCCGGTAGGCGGATACGTCGCCGTAGCCGTGGTCGTCGGTGAGGATGATGAGCAGGTTCGGGCGCTTGTCGTCAGCGGCGGAGATGGCGGCGTGTGGCACGGTCGCGCACACCACGGCCATGGCAAATGTCTTCAGAAAGAATTGTCGTTTCATGATTTGGTTCCATCGTTCAGCCGGATAGTATAACGGAGACATCGCGTGAAATTTTCAATTGATTCAGTATCCGGTGGTTGATGACGGGGCGTGAATGAGACGTATATGGCCTGGTATCGGGACAAAACGGCAATCCACTCCCCTGCCCTCTTTCGCCGACATCCTTTTCCAATTCTTCCAGGCACCGTGAAGGAGGGCGACGATTTTGAGTTTCATGGAAGTTCCGGCTTCAGGCGGGTTTCGCCGTCTTTGGCGACGGGGTAGCGGGCGTAGTGGGCTTCGGTCTGCGTGATAAGTCCTTCCATCATCCGGCGCAGGCGGGCGGGCTCCTTTTCCGCGAGATCGGTTTGCTCGAAGGGATCGGTCTTTAGGTTGAAAAGCTGGTACCGGTTGCCGGCGGATTGGAGGAAGTCGCCATGGGTTTTGGTTTCGGGGAGGTAATGGTAGATCACCTTCCAGGCGCCATCGCGCCAGGTGGTGAAGTAGTTGCTGCGGTGCGGGCCGTGGGGGTAGTGCATGAGGAAGCTCTCGGCGCGGGCGTAATCGTACATTTCTGTTAGAAGGGTTTGAAGAGGCTTGCCATCGACGGGATGGCCGGCGGGCGGGGCGGTTCCGGTGAGGGCGGTGATGGTGGGCAGGAGGTCGGTGACGTCGGCGACCTGGGCCTGGATGTTTCCGGCGGGGATGGCGCGAGGATGATGTCTTCGGGTTTCAGGGAAAGAAGAGCCTGTCGAACAGGTCAGGGTGCTGTCGGGTGGCGGACGACGTTTGCGTCGTTTTGCTGTTTCGCACCGGGCGTGCTGCGGCCGTCGGTGATGAGTTTTTCGAGCAGCGCCTGCATTTCGGCAACCTTTTCCGGCATGGTGGCGGCGAGGTTGTGGGTTTCGGCGGGGTCGTCGGCGAGGTGATACAACTGGACCGGCTGGCTCGGGTCGCCGCCCTTGGTCCAGCCGCCGGAGCCGGGCGCGGCGATGTATTTCCAATGACCATCGCGCACGGCGGGCACGCCGCCGATCGAGTTGCTCACGGCGTGGGTGCGCACGGGATGGTCCGCGCCTTTGAGCAGCGCCAGCAGGCTGAAGCTGTCCTCGCCGGCCTTGTCCGGGAGTTCCGCGCCCATCGCATCGGCGAAGGTGCGCATCAGGTCGGCCTGATGGACGAGTTGGCCGCTGACTGCGTCCGGCTTGACCACTCCGGGCCAACGGACGATGAACGGGACGCGGTGGCCGCCCTCCCATGCGTCGGATTTGTATCCGCGCAGGCCGCCACTGGGGAAATGGCCGTTTTTTTCCAAATCCTCCACGCCGATGTAATGGGCGCAGCCGTTGTCGGAGGTGAAGATGACGAGCGTGCGGTCCGCCGCGCCGCTTTCATCGAGAGCCGCGAGCACTTGGCCGACGATGGCGTCGGTTTCCATGACGAAATCGCCGAAGAGTCCGAGGCCGCTTTTGCCGATCCATTTCTTGTTCACGGCGAGTGGCGTGTGGGGCGAGGTGAGGGAAAAATAGAGCATGAACGGTTCGGGCTTCTTCGCGGACTCTGAGATGTAGGTGGCGGCGCGGTCGCCGATGGCGGGGAGAATGGGTTCGAGTGTCCAATCCGCCAGCGCGGGGCCCTGGTTGCTGGCCTGGTTGTTCTCAAAAAGCCTGACGGGCAGGAATTCGGACGGGATTCCGACGGTGCGGTCGTTCTCGATGAAACAGAAGGGCGGCCAGTTCGGGACGTCGGTGCCGAAATAGAGATCGAAGCCGCGCGCGGTGGGGCCGCCGGGGATCGGTTGGGAAAAGAGCGTTTCCCAGAATGCCTGGTGCGCTTCGGTGGCGGGGATGTCTTCTTGTTTGCTGCCCGCCATCAACTTGCGCTTTTCCTTCGGAATCGGCCAGTCCCAGCCGAGGTGCCACTTGCCGATGCAGGCGGTGCGGTAGCCGTTTTTCTTGGCGAGGGTGCCGATGGTCAGGCGATCCGTAGCGATCGCAGGCGGCGCCCACAGGCCGACGATGCCGCGCTGCAGCCGCCCGCGCCAATGGTAACGGCCGGTAAGGAGGGTGTAGCGCGAGGGCGAGCAGACGCCGGAGGAGGAGTGGGCGTCGGTGAAGCGCATCCCCTGGGCCGCGAGCTTGTCGATGTGCGGGGTGGGGATTTTCCCGCGTTCCGGGTTGTAGCTGGAAACATCGCCGTAGCCGAGGTCGTCGGCGTAGATGATGAGGATGTTGGGTTTGGCGGGGGCAGGATGCGCTTCGTCGCCGCTTCCTGCGGCGGCGGCAAGCGGGATGAGGGAGAGCGCGGCGAGAAGAAGTGGCTTCATGCGTTTCCGGGATGAGGATGGCGGCACTACGGTTTTATCCGGGCGGGAACGGATTTGACGAGTTTGACGGGCACGTCGTTGGCGAGATCGGGGCCGGGGGTGGTGCGGCCGCGGGCGATGGCTTCCTCCATCATGGCTTTCATCTTTGCGACGCGTTCGGGATGCTTGTTGTAGAGGTTGGTTATCTCGCCGGGATCGTTAGATAGATCGTAGAGTTGGAACGGGGGCAGGCCCCTTGTTTCCGGGCTGCCGGGGCGCGGATCGCTCCAACCGCCGGAATCGGGGGCGAGGCAGAGTTTCCACTGGCCGTCGCGGATGGCGAAGCTGCCGTTGAAGGATTGGCTGATGAGTGTGGTGCGGATGGGGCCATCGTCCTCGCCAAGCAGGGCTGTTAGAAAGCTGACACTGTCCTCGCCGGCGTCGTCCGGGATTTCCGCGCCGATGATTTCGGCGAAGGTGGCGAGGAAGTCGATCTGGCCGACGAGTTGGTCGCTGACGCTGGCGGCCTTGATTTTCGCGGGCCAGCGGACGAGGAAGGGCACGCGGACGCCGCCTTCGTAGAGGTCGGCCTTGTGGCCGCGGAAGATGTGGCTGGGGTGGTGGCCGACGGCATGGAGTTGGGGAAATTTCGCTTGGGGCGAGCAGCCGTTGTCGGTGGTGAAGATGACAACGGTGTTTTCGGTGAGGCCGTGTTTTTCGAGGGCGTCGAGGATGAGGCCCATGTCTCGGTCGATCTGGAGGATGAAATCGGCGTAGGCATTGATGCCGCTTTTGCCCTGGAATTCGGGTGTAGGCACGATGGGGGTGTGAGGCGAGGCAAGCGGCACGTAGGCGAAGAAGGGTTTGCCGTTTCTGGCATCGGCGGCGCGTTCGCCGATGTATTCGATGGTGCGGGTGGTGATGCCGGGCTGGACGTCGATGGCCTCGAAGTCCTTGCCGGCGGGGCCGCGCCGGTGGAAGGCCTTGGTCTCGGTGGCGATCTCGGTGGGAAGGCGGTCTTTGATCCAGACATAAGGAGGCATGTCGAGCGAGGCGCTGATGCCGTGGAAATGATCGAACCCGACATCGACCGGGCCGCCTTGGATGGGGGCGGCGTAGTCGATTTGGTCAAGATCTTTGATCGGGTTGGTGAAGTCCGCCTGGTCATCAACGACGGTGCCGTCCTTGAGCGGCCATTTCATGCCGAGATGCCATTTCCCGATGCAGGCGCTGTGGTAGCCGTGCTTGCCGAGGAGTGCGGGCAGGGTGAGACGGTCGGGGGAAATGAGGGGGAGTGAGTATCCGAAGAGAACGCTTTGCTGGAGGCGGGTGCGCCAGTGGTAGCGGCCGGTGAGCAGGCTGTAGCGGGTGGGGGTGCAGACGGCGGAGGCCGAGTGTCCGTCGGTGAACTTCATGCCCTCGCTGGCGAGGCGGTCGATGTTCGGGGTGGGGATCTTCGACTTGGGGTTGTATGCGGCAACGTCGCCGTAACCCATGTCGTCGGCGAGGATGAGGATGATGTTGGGTTTCCCTGCGGCGAACGAGAGGCCGCAGAAAGCGGAGAGGAGAAGGATGAGCCGTTTCATGGATTTTTGCTGGATGGTTCGTCTTGGTTTCCCATGCTTATTTCCGGAATCGTTCCGCCTCCTCCTGACGTTGTTTCAGCAAATCCGTCATGGTTCGCACCGTCTCGCGGTATTCCGGATGGCTGGCGACATTGATGTTTTCGCCGGGATCTTTTTCCAGATCGTAGAGCATCGCGGCTTTGCCCCCGTTGTAGCTGGTGTAGTTGAAACGCGGGGTGATGATTGCGTCGCCATTCATGAAGCGGCTGTAGGCGGCTTCGCGGAAGGGCTTTCCCGGATCATCGAGCAGTCGGGAAAAATCGCGGCCTTGGACGGTGTCCGGCGTCGCGATGCCGACGAGTGCGCAGAGGGTGGGAAACAAGTCGGAAGTTTCGACGATCGATGTAGTAGTTCCCGCGTTCTTGCCGGGGACTTTGACGATGAGCGGCACGCGGGTGGCGAGGTGCATGGTGTTGTGCTTTCCCCAGAAGTTGTGCTCGCCGAGGTGGAAACCATGATCGCCCCAGAGGATGACGATGGTGTTTTCGGCGAGGCCGAGCCGGTCGAGTTCGGCGAGGACGTCGCCGGTGAGTTTGTCCACATAGCTGGTGCAGGCGAGGTAGCCGTGGCGCATCATGCGGTGGAATTCGTCGGAGTCCTCGTCGAAGTCCGCAAGGTGATAGGAGCGGAACTCGCCGCTTCCTTTCAGATGCTTGGGCGCGTTTTCCGGGCGTTGGCGGTTTTCGGCGAGGTCGATTTTTTCGCGGTCGTAGAGATCCCAGTATTTCTTCGGGGCGTAGAAGGGCAGGTGCGGCTTGACGAAACCGCAGGCGAGAAAGAAGGGCCGGCCGCTTTCTTTGAGGCGTTGGAGGTCTTCAATCGTCTTTTTCGCGACCTGCCCATCGGGGTAGGCGTCGTCAGGCACATCGGGAGACTCGAAAATGCGGCCGCGCTGCCTCGTTTTCGAAAGTCGGCGGGTGGTCTCCGGGTCATGGCCTGGCATGTGCTCGCCAGTTCGCCAGGCAGGCTCGCTCCAGCTCCGATCCTGGGTGTCTGCCTTGTGGTGGAAAATCTTCCCGTTGGAGAGCGTGGTATAGCCGGCGTTTTTAAACGCTTCGGGAAGGGTCACGGCTCGAGGGGCGTCCTTTTCCGCCTGCGTGTCATAACTGACGAAGCGCTGACGGGTCGGAAGAATCCCGGTCAGCAGGCTGGCGCGCGACGCGCCGCAGACCGGCACCTGGCAATAGGCGCTGGTGAAAACCATCCCTTCGGAAGCCAGCTTGTCGATGTGCGGGGATTTTACCTGCGCGCTGCCGTAACAACCGAGTTCCGGGCGGAGGTCGTCAATGGCGATGAAGAGGATGTTGGGTTTCTCCGCCGCCGGTGACGTGATGGCAAAGGCGAGGATCGTGGTGAGGACCAGTATGCTCTTCATGGTGGGTTGGCGAATTCTGGAATGGCAGGCATGGACTGGAGTTGGAGCCAAAAGGAAACTCATTGCTCTTTTCTGTTCCGCTCCTTTTCCGCTCCCGTCCGATCCTTCCAGATGACGACCTTGACGTCGTTCGTTTGGTTGGGACCCGGGGTGGTGCGGCCGTTTCCGACGGCGGCTTCCAACAGCCTTGCAAGTTCCGCGACGATTTCGGGTTTTGCGTCCACGAGGTTGTGCGATTCCTCGCGGTCGGTGGCCATGTGGTAGAGCTGGCCGGGTTTGCCGTCGTCGCCTTTCGACCACCCGCCGGAACCTCTGGCGGCGATGAATTTCCAGTCGCCCTTGCGGATCGCGAAACGTCCCTTGATGGAATGATGGATCACAAACGGGTGGGTCGGTTCCGCGTCCTTCCCGCCGCGCAGCACGGGCAGGATGGTGAAACTGTCCACCCCGGCGTCGGCGGGGAGTTTCGCGCCGAGGATGTCGGCACAGGTGGCCATGAGGTTGTTGTGACAGATGAGGTCGTTTGATACACGACCGGGTTCGATCACGCCGGGCCAGCGGACGACGTACGGCACGCGGTGGCCGCCGTCCCAGGCATCGGATTTCATGCCGCGGAGGGTGTAACTCGGATCGTGGCCTTTTTCCCGCAGTTCCTTGAAATCCGCCTCGGGCGAGCAGCCGTTGTCGGTGGTAAAGAAGACGAGGGTGTTGTCGGAGATATTGAGTCGATCGAGGGTTTCGAGAACACGCACGGTCGCGTGGTCGGTCTCCATGACGAAGTCGGCATAGGTGTTGATGCCGCTTTTGCCGACCCATTCGTCGGATGGGATGATGGGAGTGTGCGGCGAGCCGAGGGCGAGGTAGAGGAAGAAGGGTTCGGGCGTTTTCGCCTGTTCCTCGATGAAACGGATGCTGTGTTCCGTGGAGCGGGTGATGACCTGGTCGAGCGGGATGGCTTCGACGACCTCGTCGTTCCTCGACCATGAATGCATTTCGCGGGCGTGGTGGAAGCCGTGGAATTCGTCGAAGCCGTGTTCGACCGGGCCATCGATGATTTTCGAGCCGACGGGCGCCGACTTGACGTTGAACTTTCCGTAGGGTTTTTCCGTGGTGAGGTTCCTGAGTCCGTTTTCGCCTGCGGGGAACTTGTAGCCGTACCCGAGATGCCACTTGCCGACGAGGGCGGTTTGGTAGCCGTGTTGTTTGAGAAATTCCGGGACGGTGAGAACGGATGAATCGATGAGACACTTGCCTCCCGTGACCATGACTCCCTGCTGCAGGCGGCTGCGCCACGAGTAACGACCTGTTAGAAGCGCGTAGCGTGTGGGTGTGCAGACGGCGGAGGGGCTGTGGGCGTCGGTGAAACGAATGCCTTCCCGGGCGATGCGGTCAATGCCGGGCGTGGGGATCTTCGATTCGGGATTGTAGGAACCGGCGTCACCGTAGCCCTGGTCATCGGTCATGATGAAGACGATGTTTGGCTTGTTAGAGGCGTGCGCCGAATGAGTGAAGGCCGCCAGCAATGCGGCGAGAGCAATGGTTCCGAGTGCGTTCGATGCCGCTTTCATTTTGCATCACTGAGTTCCGGGAAAACCGTATCCAGCTTCAGACGGTCATCATACCGCTCCTGCAAGTCGCGGAACTTCGCGAAGAGCGCTTTCTTGCGGTCGGCCATCGCGGGATCCGCGGAGAGATCTTTCGTTTCCTGCGGGTCTTCGGCGAGGTGATAGAGTTTCGCGACTTTGGCTTCGGGATACAGGATGAGTTTCCAGCCGTCGTGGATCACGGCGCGCTGAACGTCCATGTAGGCGCCGTAAACCGCATCGAGACCGCCTTTTTCCCCGGCAAGAAGCGAACGCACGCTTTGGAACTCGACGCCCTCGCGGTCGGCTCCAGCGAGGTCAAGGGCGGTGGCCATGGCATCCTGGAGGTGGATGGGGGCGTCGATTTTCGCGCCCGCCTTGACGCCGCGGCCGCTCACGATGAAGGGCACGCGCAGACTGTGGTCATACATGTTCTGCTTGCCCATGAGACCATGATGGCCGCAGGCGAGTCCATGGTCGGAGGTGAAGATGATATAAGTGTTATCGGCTTTGCCGGATTGCTCCAGAGCGTCGAAGATGCGCCCGACCTGGGTGTCCATGTGGGTGACGATGGCGTAGTATTCCTGGCGGTTGACCTTCACGGCGTGCTCGTCGCGGGGAAAGGGCGCGAGTTTCTCGTCGCGGAGTCCCTTGCCGGCACCGATCTGTTCTTTCTGTGGATACTCGGGGAGGAAACTTTCCGGCATCTTGATGCGATCGAGCGGATAGCGTTCCACGTATTCCTCTGGCGATTGGCGCGGGTCGTGGGGCGCGTTGAAGGCGAGATACATGAAGAAGGGCTTGTCCGACTTCGCGACCTGCGCGAGGAAGCCGACGCTATCGTCGCCGAGCACTTCGCTCCAGTGTTTGCCTCCCTGCCAGAAGCCGCCGAATTTCGGATCGCTGGGACTCCAGGGGTCGGGCTGACCGGTGATGGGGCGGTTGTAGCCCTCGGGTTTCGCTCCCGGCATGCCCGGGCGGATGTGGGTGCTGTGCTGGAAGGCTTTCGTGGCATCGGCCTGGATGTGCCACTTGCCGCTGAAGTAAGTTTCGTAGCCTTGCGCGGCCATTCGTTGCGGCCAGAGTCGATTCGCTTGCAGATCGTCTTTCAGCTTCTTTTCTGCGGCCTTGGCCCGCCAGATCGTGCGACCGCTGATGAGCATTGCGCGGCTCGCGACACAGACCGCACCGTGCCATGCACCCATGTTGTAGGCGTGGGTGAAAGTCGTGCCGCTCTCGGCGAGGCGGTCGAGGTTCGGCGTGTCGATGTCAGTGTGCCCGAATGCCCGGACGGTCTCGTAGCTCTGGTCATCGGAGATGATGAAGAGGATGTTCGGCTTATCAGCGGCGGAGTGGGAGTCCGACAGCAGCAAGGCGGCAAACAGGGCGGTGAGGCGTTTCATTGGGGTGGTTTGTCAGTGATTGCAGTTGGACCAAGGTTCATCAATCCAGCGCCTTGTTGGGAAAGATCGGCGAGGGCTGGTGGCGGTCGTCCATGATCTTGAGCATGGCGGCCACGCGTTCGGGTTGTTCGGCGGCGAGATCATTGGTTTCGCCGAGGTCCTTGCCGAGATGGTAGAGTTCGGGCTTGCCGTTTTTGGACACATCATATTGCACGAGCTTCCAATCGCCCTGGCGCAGGGCGCGGCGGGTGCCGATCTCGTGGAATTCCCAGTAGAGGAAATCGTGCGCGCGCTGCTCGCTCTTGCCGGTGAGGGTGGGTGCGAAGGAAATGCCGTGGAGTCCTTCGGGCGCGTCGATGCCGGCGAGTTCGCAGGCGGTGGGCAGGAAATCCCAGAACGCGCTGGCGTGGTCGCTGTCACCGGGTTTGGCGATGCCGGCCGGCCAGTGGGCGATGGTTGGCACGCGGATGCCGCCCTCGTAAAGATCGCGCTTGCCGCCGCGCAACGGGCCGGACGAGTTAAGCATTTTGGGATTGTAGCCTCCCTCGAAGTGGGGGCCGTTGTCACTGGTGAAGATGACGAGCGTGTCTTTCTCCACGCCTTTTTTCTCCAGCGCGGCGTGAACGCGGCCGACGTAGCCGTCAAGCGCCTCGACCATGGCACGGTAATGCGCGGCAGGATCCTTGACCTGGGTGTAGTGGCCTTTGGAGTGCTTCATGCCGGCTCCGCCCGGCACGGAGCCCTCCGGTCCCAGCACGGCGGCGTGCGGGATCGGGTAGGAAAGGAGCAGGAAAAACGGGGCGGTGGTTTCATCAATGAATCGTTCGGCGCGCAGGGTGTAGAGTTCGGCGTCGTACTGTTTGCCGGTGTGGAGTTGGTTGCCCTCGAGTTCGACCTTTTTTTCCTGGTCGTAAACGAAGAGCGGATAGCGGAAGTGGCCGTCCTTGTGGCTGGTGGTGCCGTAGAAGACATCGAAGCCCTTGTTGAGCACGTGTTGCGGGTTCTGGGTGTTTCCGGAAACGCAGGACTTGCCGACCATCGCGGTGCGGTAGCCCGCGCGTTGCAGCAGGGTCGCCACGGTCAGATCCTCGGGATCGGGCCGCAACTCGAACTCGCCATTGCCGCGCAGCCAGGTGCTGCCGGTATCGAGTCCTGTCATGAGGCTGCTGCGCGACGGCGCGCAGACGGTGGAGCCGGAATAGTGATTCGTGAAACGGATGCCTTCGGCGGCGAGCTTGTCGAGCACCGGGGTCTTGATGGTTTTCTGGCCGAAGCAGCCGAGATCTCCGTAGCCAAGGTCATCGGCGATGATGAAAACGATGTTGGGTTTCGGCGCGGCGGCCAAGGGCAGGATCAGAGCGAGAGCGGCGGTGAGGAGTTTCAATTTCATAAGAAGATGTTGTGAGGTATGGAATGATGGATTGATCAAATGTCACTTGGCCAAGCGTGGTGCGGAGTGTCCCTGCTCGCGGATCTTTTTCAGGAGGGCACGGAGTTCGGCGACGCGCTCCGGGTGCTTGGCGGCGAGGTTGTGCTTCTGGCCGATGTCGTTTTCGAGATCGTAGAGTTCGACGGGGGCATCGTCATCGGCAGGCATGTTATGCTTTTCATTCCAGCTTTGCGGCGGCTTGCGGAGGTAACCGGTTTTCGCATCGATGAGCAGCCACTTGCCGTCGCGGATGGCGTAGTGATCCTTCTTCGTGTTGTGGACGTGGGTGCTGCGGACGGATTCCGACTCGCCCTTGAGCAGCGGCAGGAGGTTGTGGGAATCCTCGGCGGAGTCGGCGGGCAGTTCGTGATCGAGGACGGCGGCGAGGGTCGCCATGAAATCGACCTGCGAGACGAGAGCGTCGGAGACGATGCCCGCCTTGGTGACGCCGGGCCACTTGATGATCGTCGGCACGCGATGGCCGCCTTCGTAGATGTCGCGCTTCAGGCCGCGCAGCGGATGGGACGACCAGTGGTCGAACTTCTCATCGCGCTCCCATGCATAGGCTTCGGAGCCGTTGTCGGCGGAGAAGATGACGAGGGTGTTTTCGGAAAGACCGGAATCTTCAAGCGCTTTGAGCAGTTGGCCGATGGAGTCGTCGGTTTCAAAAACGAAATCGCCATAGGGGCCGGCCTGCGATTTGCCGTCGAACTCATCGTTCGGGATGATGGGTGCGTGGGGCGAGGGATAGGCGAAATAGAGGAAGAAGGGTTTATCGGAGTCCTTTTGCGCCTTGATGTATTCGACGCCGCGGCGGGTGGTCTCGGGAATGTTCTGATAGGGATCCCAGCCGCTGACCATGGGGCCGGGGCGGCATTCCCAATTGCCCTCCTTGATGGTCTTCCACTTCCTGGGGTCCATCATGGTATCGGGAGGCGTGAGCACCCTGTCGTCCTCGATCCAGCAGTATGGCGGGAAATTGATCACGGTGTCGCCGAAGTAATGGTCGAAACCATGTGCGAGCGGTCCGTCGGGGATGGGCTTGGACCAGTCGAAGTCCTCGGGCCCGATGCCGTTCTTTTTCGTGCCGGGTTTACGGATCGCGTCCCAGTCCCAGCCGAGGTGCCATTTGCCGATGGCGGCGGTCTTGTAGCCCTTGGCTTGCAGCATCTCGGGAAGGGTGAGCCGTTCGGCTTTGAACACCGACTTGCCGAATGCGTTGACGATGCCATGAAAGTCGCGCCAGTGGTGGCGGCCGGTGAGCATGGCGTAGCGCGAGGGCGTGCAGATGCCCGACGAGCTATGGGCATCGGTGAAACGGATCCCTTGCGAGGCGAGCTTGTCGAGATGTGGCGTGGGGATTTTCGATTTCCCGTTGTAGCAGCCGAGATCGCCGAAGCCGAGGTCATCGGCGTAGAGGAGAAGGATGTTGGGTTTTTCGGCGGCGTGCAGGATCGAGGCCGTGAAAAGCAGTGGGAGCAGGTTTTTCAGGGGATTCATGAGTCCGGTTTGAATCGTTGATTATTGATTGGAGCCTTCAATCCATGGGGATCAGGACTTTTTCCAAACAGGTCGCGCTTCGGCTTCGATGACGGCATCGAGTTCCATCATGCGCTGACGCAGGCGTTTGACGAGTCCGGGGTTTGCATCAGCGAGGTTGTTCTTTTCGCCGATGTCTTCGGAGAGGTTGAAGAGCATGATGTTCGGCTCGCCCTTGCCCTTCGGCGGCATCACCAGGAGTTTCCAATCGCCTTGGCGGATGCCATCGATCCGTCCGTCTTTTGAGTAATAAAGGAAATCCTCACGCGGCGATTTCGCGTCGCCGGTGAGCAAGTCGGAGATGTCCATGCCGTCGATGACGCGGCCGGCGGGCAAGGGCGTGCCGGTGAGAGCGGCGATGGTCGGGAGCAGATCGATGGTGGAGGCGAGCGCGGCGGTCTCGGTGCCGGCCGGGATGCGGCCGGGGGCCCAGATGATTGCGGGCACGCGGTGGCCGCCCTCGAAGGTGCTCATTTTGCCGTCGCGCAGCGGGCCGGCGGAGCCGCCGTGATGCTTGAACGGGAGCCACGGGCCGTTGTCGGTGGTGAAGATGACATATGTGTTTTCCGCGAGGTCGAGTTCGCGCAGGGTGCCGAAGATGCGTCCGACCTCGGTGTCAATGTGCTCGATGGTATTGATGTAGGCGCGCTTGGGATCGGGGTCGCGGACGTCGTCGGGGACGTAGAGCGGGATGTGCGGCATCGAGTAGGGCAGATAGAGGAAAAACGGGCGGTCCTTGTTTTCCTTGATGAAAGCGACGCCGCGGTCGGTGCAGCGGCGGGTGATGGTGCGCTGATCCACCGGGAGTTCGACGATTTCCTCGTTTTCCATGAGCGGGGTTTTCCACTTGGTGAGGGTGGATTCGGGCTCGTTCCAGAGGATGTCCATTCCTGCGGGGCCGCCCCTGGGTTTGCCCTGGTTGTCGGGATGGTTCATGTCGTTCGAGTAGGGAATTCCGAAATACACGTCGAAGCCGTGCTGGCGCGGCAGGGTTTCCGGATGGTGGCCGAGGTGCCACTTGCCGAAACAGGCGGTGGCATAGCCCTGCTGCTTCAAATGATCGGCGATGGTGTGCTCGTCCGGGTGCAGGCCGGTGGTCGATGTGGGAAAGAGCACGCCCTTGGCCATCCCAACGCGCTTTGGATAACTGCCGGTGAGCAGGGCGGCGCGCGACGGCGTGCAAACCGACGAAGCTGAGACGAAGCTGGTGAACTTGCGGCCTTCCCTGGCGAGCCGGTCGAGATGGGGTGTGCGGATGGTGGTGGAGCCGAAGCAGCCGAGATCGCCGTAGCCCTGGTCATCGGTGAAGATGAGGACGAAGTTGGGTTTCGCGCCGAATGCGGTAGCCGGGAAGAAGGTGGCGAGCAGGAGGGAAAGGCGAAAGAGTTTCATGAGCGGCTTTGCGGTATTTACGTTGGAATAACTGGAGACGCGGATTGGAGGCATATTCTTGCGATAATCCGGTTACCTCCGGGTTCTTTTGTCAGGAGCTCCGCACCATTGCCGATGTATTTACCGATTTTCAATGCCATTTTCCCCGGGAACCACGTGTTTCACTGAGTGTTGCGATCCCCCTGAGGACTGCCGCCCCTTGCCACACGGATTGCGGCCCCACCCGTTTGCGGAGACTCATTTCGGGCGCATGAGTTGGATGCTGTTAGGAGCGTTGATGCTGCTGGTCTTCATGCCGGCCACGCAGTCGTTGCTGCGGCGCAATCCGATGTCCGCCGTGGTGCGCCATGAAACCCGGCCGCTTTCCGGTGCGGGCCGGCATTTTCCGCGCGATCCGCGTTTTCATCTCCTGCTGCCCGCGAATCTGGCGATGCCGCTCATTCTCACCGCGCTGTTTCCCTATCAGCTCCAACTGGCGGCGTGGCGTGGCTGCCCCCCTGTCACATCACTCCACCGTCACGCTCTTGGCGAGGTTGCGCGGTTGGTCGATCTCGCAGCCGCGGAAGCGGGCGACGTGATAGGCGAAGAGTTGCAGGGCCACGGCAGCGGGGATGGTGGCGACAAGCGGATGACAGCGCGGGATGAGAATGAAGTCGTTCATGTGCGCGGCGGCATCGACGTCGCCCTCGGTGACGAGGCCGAGGATGCGCGCGCCGCGGGCACGGCATTCCTCGACGTTGCCGAGCGTCTTGTCCTTGCCGGGGATGTCGCAGGCGATGGCGATGACCGGCGTGTCTTTTTCCAACAGTGCGATCGGCCCGTGCTTCAACTCCGCGGCGTGATAGCCCTCGGCGTGGATGTAGGAGATTTCCTTGAGCTTGAGCGCGCCTTCGAGCGCCACCGGAAACATCGGACCACGGCCGATGAAGAAGGCGTGTTCGTTGTTGGCATAACTTTCCGCGATGGCGGCGATGCGGTCGTTGTGCTGGATGACTTCCGCGACAAGTTGCGGAATGCGTTCGATTCCGCGGGCGAGCCGGATGCCTTCGTCACGGGAGAAACGGCGGCCGCGGCCGAGTTTGAGCGCCATCATGAGCAGCACGGCGACCTGGCAGGTGAAGGCCTTGGTGGAGGCCACGGAAATTTCAGGGCCGGCGTGCAGATAGACACCGCGGCCTGTCTCGCGGGCGATGGTGGAACCGACGACGTTGCACAGACTCATCACGAACGCGCCCTTCTGCCGCGCTTCGCGCACGGCGGCGAGCGTGTCGGCGGTTTCGCCCGACTGTGAGATGGCAACGACCAGATCGCGGCTGCCGAGGATGGGATTGCGGTAGCGGAACTCGGCCGCCTGTTGCACCTCCGCGTGGATGTCGGCGAGGTCCTCGAAGGCATATTCGCCGACGAGTCCGGCGTGCAATGAAGTGCCGCAGCCAACGAGCACCACGCGGCCGAGTTCGGCCAGTTCGCGCGGCGAGGTGCCCATGCCGGAGAGCACGGCGGAGCCGAGGTTGAAATCGAGCCGGCCGCGGATGGCGTTGGCGAGTGAATCCGGCTGCTCGTGGATTTCCTTGAGCATGAAGTGCTCGAAGCCGCCTTTTTCAGCCGCGCCCGCATCAAGACCGAGTTCGGCGATCTCGCGGGTGACCGGGACGTTGTGCAAATCGCGGATATCCACCGAGTCGGCGGTGACGATGGCGATGTCGTTGTCGTCGAGATAGATCACCCGCTGGGTGTGGGCGAGGATGGCGGAGGCGTCGGAGGCGATGATCGTTTCGCCTTCGCCCACGCCGATGACGATCGGGCTGCCGCGGCGCGCGGTGATGATTTTCTCCGGCTCGCGGGCGGACAGCACGGCGATGCCGAACGTGCCCTCGACCTGGTGCAGCGCGTCGCAAACGGCTTGGAAAAGATCGCCCTTGTCGCAATCGCCAATGAGATGGGCGAGCACCTCGGTGTCGGTTTCGGATAGAAACAGGTGGCCCTTGCCTTCGAGCCGCGCGCGCAGGGCGCGGTAGTTTTCGATGATGCCGTTGTGGACGAGCGCGATGTCGCCGGAGCGGTCGAGATGCGGGTGGGCGTTGACCTCGGTGGGCGGGCCGTGGGTGGCCCAGCGGGTGTGGGCGATGCCGGTGGTGCAACGCTCGAAACGATCGACCGGCCACTCGGCGCGTGCGCGATCACTGAGCGAGGAAACCTTGCCCGGAGACTTGGCGAGGGCGATGCGCCCGTCGTCCAGCACCGCCACGCCCGCGGAATCGTAACCGCGGTATTCGAGACGTCGCAGGCCGTTGATGAGGACGCCGGGCGCGTCCGCTTTGCCTATATATCCGACGATGCCGCACATGGGGAAAGTTTGTTAGTTTTCAGTGTTCAGTTTTCAGCAACAAGGTCCTTGCTGATGATTTCGCCGGGGCGGGTGGAGGTGTTGGGCCAGAGTTTGCGGCCGGGGTAGATGGCGGTGTGGATGCCGGTGTGAACGCCGTCGCCGACGATGCAGCCGAACTTGCGGCGGCCGGTGTCGATGAGTCCGCCGTTGACCATCGATCGGTGGTTTTTGCCGTCGTGGCGGAGGTTGGAAACGATGGTGCCCGCGCCGAAGTTGACTTTTTCACCGAGCACCGAATCGCCGACATAGGACAAGTGGCCGACGTTGGTTTGGGAAAGAATCAGGCAGTTCTTGATTTCGACCGACTGGCCGATGTGGCAGCCATCGCCGATGCTGGTATTGCCGCGGATGTAACAATTCGGTCCGATTTTGCAGTTCGCGCCGATGACGACGTTTCCTTCGATGAACACGCCGGGCAGGATCCGAGTGCCCCGGCCGAGATGAATGATGCCTTCGATCACCGCGGACGGGTGAACCTCGCCCTCGATCCGGTTTGCGGCGAGCGACGAAACATATCGTTCGTTGGCAGCCAGGATGTCCCACGGGTAACGGATCAGGAACGACTGCCGGGCAACACGGGGGGATGAAAGATCGGGCGTATTGCCACGCCATGCCAGTGCGCTGCTGTCAAAGCCAACCAGTGCCGCATCATCGGAAGCGATGAATTCCGCGAAATCGGTTGTCTCCAGCCATGCGTGCGGATGCACGGTGACTCCGGTGGCAATCGGCAGATGCTTTCGATGCCCGGGCAATGGAATGTTGCCGATGGGAAAATCCTCGATGCGCCGCGTCAGGGAGAGCGGCTGGCATTCGTCGCCACTGATCGTTTTCATCGTAGTATCTATCACCCGATTTCCTCGCGGATCACCGCGGCGAAGCGGCTCACCCACTCGCGGCAGGCGTCGATGTCGCGGTGCTCGACGAGCACGCGGATTTTGTTCTCGGTACCCGAGTAGCGGATCAGGTGGCGGCCGTGGTCGCCGAATTGAGTGGTGGCCTCCTTCATCAGCTTGCCGAGATTCGGCAGCGAGTCGATCGGCGGCTTGGTGGGCACCGGCATGTTGGCAAGTTGCGAGGGGTACTCCTGCATCACGGTGGCGAGCTGGGCGAGCGTGGCATTGCGCTCGCGCATCATGCGCAGTACTTGCAGCGCGCTGAGGATGCCGTCGCCGGTGGTGGCGTGGTCGGCGAAGATCAGATGGCCGGAGTTTTCACCGCCGAACGAGTAACCGTTTTTGCGGATGCACTCGATCACGTGGCGGTCGCCCACCGCGGTGGTTTCCACCTTGATGCCGTGGTTTTTCATCGCCTCGATCAGGCCGAGGTTGCTCATCACGGTGGCGACCAGCGTGTCCTGCCGCAGTTTCCCCTGCTCTTTCATACTGATAGCGCAGAGCGCGAGGATGCGGTCGCCGCTGACCACCTGACCGTTGGCGTCGGTGAAAATCACGCGGTCGGCGTCGCCGTCGAACGAGATACCGAGGTCGGCGTTGTGGCGGCGGACGAGTTCGCCGGCGTGTTCCGGGTGCAGCGCGCCGCAGCCGTGGTTGATGTTGAGTCCGTCGGGCTGGATGCCTGCGGTGATGACTTCCGCGCCGAGTTCCTTGAAAATGAGCGGAGCGATGAAATAGGCGGCACCATGCCCGCAATCGACCACCACCTTGAGGCCGTGAAGCGGGACGTTGTCGGCGGTGTGTTTCGCGAACTCGATGTAGCGGCCGCGGGCGTCGTCGATGCGGTGCGCCTTGCCGATCTGGCGCGGCGGCGGAGGAGGAGGTTCGGGCTCGTCGCCGAGGATGTGGCGTTCGATGAGTTGTTCCAATTCGTCCGAGAGCTTGTAGCCGTCCGGGCCGAAGATTTTCAGCCCGTTGTCCTCGTAGGGATTGTGAGAGGCGGTGATCATGATGCCGGCGGCGGTGCCCATCGATTTCGTCAAGTGGGCCACGGCAGGCGTCGGCAGCGGACCAACCATGAACACGTCCATTCCCATCGAAACGAGGCCGCTGGTCAGCGCGGTTTCAAGCATGTAGCCGGAAATGCGGGTGTCCTTGCCGACCAGCACGCGGTTGCGGTTGGGGCCGGACGAACGCAGCACGTTGGCCACCGCCTTGCCGGTGCGCAGGGCGACTTCCGCGGTGATCGGGAATTCGTTGACCCGACCGCGAATGCCGTCGGTCCCGAAGAGTTTTCTTTCGTGGTTGGGAGTCATGGGAAAATGGGAAAAGTCATACCGGCAAGATCGTCCGGAACGTGGATTCGGCTGCGACAAACCGACAAAGCCCACATTTTCCAGGCCGGATTGCGCAACGGAGCGAGAGCAGAATCACAAAAAAGACGCCGTTCTTATCTCCTTTCCGGGATGCGCGATCAAGCCGCATTTCCGCGCGTTCGCGTAATGGTCAGGCGAGCACAACCCGCTGTGAGCCCTATGGCATTCGTCCGATTGCAACGCCGCCCCCCGACTGGAGCACATCCTTTCCACCGGGTTGACAAACAACCCGTGCGCACATAGCCTGTGTGCATGGCGAACATCACCCTTTCCATCGACGATGAGCTGCTCAATCGAGGACGCAGCTACGCCCGGGCGAGAGGAACCAGCTTGAACGCATTGGTTCGCAAACTGCTGGCCGATGCCGTCTCAAACCCCGATGCCTCGGTCGATGCGATGATCGAGCGCCTCAAGCAAACGGCGGGCGACTCCAAAGGCGAGAAATTCACCCGGGAAGAACTCCACCGCTACTGAACCATGGCCCGCCGGAGTTTTCTCGATACCAATGTCCTCATCTATTCGGTGGACCGCGCGGATCGCGCCAAACAGGAAACGGCCCTCGGATTGATCGCCCGACATGCCAAGGAGCGAACGGGAGTCATCTCCACCCAGGTCCTCCAGGAATATTACTCAGCGGCCACACGGAAACTCGGAATCGCGCCGCACCAAGCCCGTCAACACCTGCGGGACTTCCACGTTTTCGACATCGTTCAGGTCACGCCGGCGATCATCGAGGAAGGAGTCGATTGCTCCATCCTCCACACGATCTCTTTCTGGGATGGCCTGATCGTCGCCAGCGCCTCGGCGGCCAAATGCGCCGAACTCATCTCCGAGGATCTCGCCGATGGTCAGAACATCCAGGGAATCACGATCAAAAACCCGTTTCGTTGAAATCACCTGTTTCCCGCTGCTCGAAACCACTTCAACAAAGGTTTTGGATCACGACAGCACTGCACGGTGGATCTTGCCGGGAGCGCGTTTCAGGAAACGCCGGGCAAGTGCTTCGAACTCTTCGGACAAGTCGGTAAGATACAGTTCGAGTTTTCCGTCGTCCGGTCCGGCGGCGAGCAGCTTCATGTGCGTCAGTTCCCTTCGCAGATGCTCGGCACAGGTGGTGGCGGAATCGACGAGCCGCACGTCGTTCGGCAGCAGTTTTTCCAATGCGGGGATAAGCAAGGGATAGTGCGTGCAGGCGAGCAACAGCGTGTCGATGCCGCGTTCGACGAGGGGATCAAGATACGAGCGGAGGACGATTCCGGTGGCCGGGTGTTCGAGCCAGTTTTCCTCGACGAGCGGGACGAGCAGCGGGGTTTCCACCGCATGGATGATCAGGCCGGTGCGGCGCAGCGCGAGCGCGTGCTGGTAGGCGTGCGAGCGGATCGTGCCGCGGGTGGCGATGATGCCGATACGCTCGGCGTCGGGATTGGCGAGCGCGGATTCCACGCCGGCCTCGATCACGCCGAGGATGGGCAGGCGGTATTTTTCCCGCAGTCCCGACAGGGCGTGGGCGGTGGCGGTGTTGCAGGCGACGATGATCGCCTTGACGCCGCGCTCGATGAGAAAACGCGCGTCCTCGTCGGCGAACTGGCGGATCGTTTCCGGGCTTTTCGAGCCGTAGGGCAGCCGCGCCGTGTCGCCGAGGTAGAGGATGTTTTCCGCGGGCAGCAATTCCTGCACGGCGCGCACGACCGTCAGGCCGCCGACGCCGGAGTCGAAAAATCCAAGGGGCGCGGAATCCACGGGCGGGATTCTGTCCGCGGCGGCAGTGCCCGCAAGCCGCAAGTCTATCGCCTTGATTCCCCGTCGCCGGGCGGGAAGTCTCGCGGCCCGTGACCAGCCATACCGCAACACTCACCACCGCGCAGACCGCGACACTGCGGAAAATCCTCGATGAGCACGGATTCGAGTTCGAAACCAAACCGCACGCGATGTTTTCCGCGCGCAAGGGCAAGTTGAACGTCACGGTCTATCAGAAAGGCCCCAAGGTGCTGGTGCAGGGCAAGGACACGGAGGACTTTGTTCGTTTCACGCTCGAACCCGAGGTGATCGGCGAGGCGAAACTCGGCTACGAGGAAATCCAGGACCCCGACCAGTTCGAGCCGCACTTCGGGATCGACGAAAGCGGCAAGGGCGACTTCTTCGGCCCGCTCGTCATCGCCGGAGTGTTCACCGATGCCGCCATCGCCCGCAAACTCATCGACGCCGGTGTGATGGACTCGAAGCGCGTCACCGGCGCCGCGCGCATCCGCCTGATCGCCGCCGCCATCCGCGCGGTTCCAGGCATCGCGTTCGAGATCGTGTCGATCGGCCCCGAGCGCTACAACGAAATGTATGCCTCGTTCAAAAACCTCAACCGCCTGCTCGCCTGGGGCCACGCGCGGGTGATCGAAAAACTGGCCGCCGCCCGGCCCGGCTGCCCGCGCGCGCTCAGCGACCAGTTCGCCCGCCGCGACGTGCTGGAACGCGCGCTCCGGGACAAGGGCCTCGCCCTGCGACTCGAACAGCGCACCAAGGGCGAGTCCGACATCGCCGTGGCCGCCGCGTCCATCCTCGCACGCGAACGCTTCGTCGATTGGATGGACAAGACCTCCGCCGCGAGCGGGGTGAAACTGCCGCTCGGAGCGTCCAATGCCGTGGTGACCGCCGGGCGCGAAATGATCGGCCGCCACGGCCGCGAGGCCCTCGGGAAAGTGGCCAAGCTCCATTTCAAGACCACCGCGGTGGTTCTCGCCCTCCCGCCGGCAGATGCCACGGATGAGGCGTAAGACGTTGCAAATTAAGCGATTTTTTCGCGCGACAAATCGATTACGACCGCTATTTATTCCGCGAAGTCAAAAAACGCCACGCATTCCCCTGCCATGGAAACCATCACCAAACGCGACCTCGCCATCAAGATCACCAACCGCCTCGGTGCGGAAAACCACCGGATTACCCAGCAGGAAGTCCTTGAGGTGATTCAAACCCTCATAGATGAAATCATCGAATCACTCGCCAGGGGTGAAACCGTGGTGATGCGCAATTTCGGAGCCTTCCAGGTGCGGGAAATGAAAGCCAAGATCGGGCGCAACCCGAAGGACCCCGCCAAGGACGTGCCCATCCCCGCCCGTGCCGCGGTCAAGTTCAAGCCCGGCAAGGAGATGAAGGAGAAAGTGGCCACCACCCTCAAGATCATCCGCGAGAAGAAGTAACCGTCGCGGCGGGGACGAACATCGAACATTGAACGTCCAACATCGAACGTCGAAGCGGATGACATGATTTGCAGGGATCGTTGTTTGATAGTCGGGCGATGGATCAAACCGGCTGCCGCAGTCATCGCCTGCCTGCTCGCCGCGTCCTGCGCACGCCCATCCGGCTATGACGGCTACATGACCCGCGGCTACACCGTGCGCGGCCAGTCCTACCAGCCGATGAGCGTCGAGCGGGCGCTCGATTTCGAGGAAACCGGCATCTGCTCGTGGTATGACGAATCGAAATGGTTCGGCCTCAAGCGCGGCAACACCTCGCTCGGCGAGAAGGTGATGCCATGGCACCTCACCGGCGCGCACAAGACGCTTCCCCTGCCCTGCATCGTCAAGGTGACCAATCTGGAGAACGGCAAGTCGGTGAAACTCCGCCTCAACGACCGCGGCCCGTTCATCGCCGGCCGCCACCTCGACGTCACCCCGCGCGCCGCCAAAAAACTCGGCTTCAAGCACAAGGGCCTCACCACCACCCGCCTCGAAGTGCTCTCCGTCGGCGACGGTTCCTACAAGCGGAAGAAAAAACGAGGTTTCCTATTCTTCTGATCCCATGCTCTACCACTCCACCAACAGCCCGTCCCACCGGGTCGATCTCAAGGAAGCCATCCTGCGCTCGCTGCCGCCGGACAACGGCCTCTACATGCCGGAATCGCTGCCGGTGCTCGGTGACGAATTCTGGAAAATCTGGCGTCACCTCGATTTCCGGGAAACCGGCTTCGCGGTGGCCGAGGCGTTTTTCGGCGACGACGTGCCCGCTTCCGCCCTCCGCGAAATCGTCGAGGGCACGCTGGAATTCGAGGCGCCGCTCGTCACGCTCGCGCCCGGCGACCACATCCTCGAGCTGTTCCACGGGCCGACGCTTGCATTCAAGGACTTCGGCGCGCGTTTCATGGCCCGGCTGATGGCCTGGCTCACGCGTGACGAGGACCGCACACTCACCGTACTCGTCGCCACCTCCGGCGACACCGGCGGCGCGGTCGCCTCCGCCTTCCACCACGTCGAGGGCACCCGGGTGGTGATTCTTTATCCCAAGGGCAAAGTCTCCGGCTTGCAGGAAAAACAACTCACCGCGCTCGGCGGCAACATCACCGCGCTGGAGGTGGACGGCTCGTTCGACGACTGCCAGGCGATGGTGAAGTCCGCGTTCCTCGATCGCGACCTGTCCGAAAATCTCAACCTCACCTCCGCCAACTCAATCAACCTCGCACGGCTCGTGCCGCAGAGCTTCTATTACATCCACGCCGCGCGCCAGTTGCCGGAGGGCGTGAAGCCGGTGTTCGTCGTTCCCTCCGGAAACTTCGGCAACCTGACCGCCGGACTGCTTGCGATGAAACTGGGGCTGCCAGTCGATCATTTCGTCGCCGCCACCAACCGCAACGACGTGGTTCCCGAGTTCCTGCGCACCGGAATCTATCAGCCACGCCCCAGCCAGCAGACGATCTCGAATGCCATGGACGTCGGCGCGCCGTCCAACTTCGTCCGCATGCAGGCGCTGTTCGGCCAATCGTGGGAGGAAATGAAACAACATGTCTCCGGCATCGCATTCGACGACGATCAGACGCGCGCCGCGATCCGCGAGGTGAAATCGCTGCACGACTATGTGATCGACCCCCACGGCGCGGTCGGCTGGCTCGCCGCCAAGGCATGGCGCGCACAACACCCGTGCGCCGCCACCGTCACGCTCGAAACCGCCCACCCCGCGAAGTTTCCCGACGTGATCGAGGCCGAACTCGGTAAAGGCGCGCTGGAAATCCCCGAACGTCTCGCAGTGCTCGCGGAGCGCGAAAAACACGCCGTTTCCATGGCGGCCGACAAGCACGCCTTCCGCGAGTGGCTGGTGGACACCCTCGGCGAGTGATTGCGATGCTCACACGTCCTTGATGGAGATCAACGACGGTTCGTCGGTCGCCGCCTTGATGCGTTCGATGGATTCCCGGATGCCCTGCGCTTTTTCCAGTGAGAGCTTCCGCGGGTAGTCGGCGGGATCGTTCTCGATGTAATCGGCCGCCGCTTCGAGTTGGGGGAGGACGCGTTGCGCGTGTTTGCCGTAGGATTCGAGCATCTGCAGAACAACCGGCTGGCGCTTCTCGCTGCCATGGTGTTTCTGGTGGCGGATGTAATCGGCCATCAGGTCGATGCCCTCGGCGACGCGGTGCTTGGTGAACAATTCCAGGCCGGCCATGCGGATTTGTTCGGAAAACATGATGCCGCTGGGTGAGGGCGTGTGGATCGCCTCGTGAATGGCGGGCAGCAGCGGCTTGAGTTCCTGGAAAGCGAGATTTTGATAGACCGAATCGAACGCTCCGCGGGCGCGGCCGTCCTGGTTTTTCAATCCGGCGCGGACGGCTTTCATGAGCAGGTCGCGGTCCACGCTGTCGAGCGACTTGCCGAGCAGTCCGGCGCGGTTGAAGAGGGCGAAGCAGAGATAGCGCTGCTCCATGCCGCGCGGATCGTCCGGACCGGGTTCCCTGGCGAGCATTTCCAGCATGTCTGGCGCGGCTGCCATGGCGGGTTCGCCGATGCCGGCCAGCGCGGCGGCCGCTTCGAGCCGCAGCCACATGTCATCGGCCTTGAGCGTATCGCGCAACGCGGGCACGGCGGGCGCGGCCCGGTCACGAAACTGGCCGAGCGCCTTGCAGGCACCGAGGCGGGTGTTGAGGTCGGGCGATTCGAGCAGTTTCACGATCGGTTCCACCGCCACATCCTGGCGGCGGGCCAGTGCCGACGCGGCGCGCTCGCGAACGATCGGCGACCAGCTTGAAAGCCTTTCGAGCAACTGGTCGGTTTTGAGCGAATCATAGGCGCTGTTGCGGTCGCTGTTGCTCCAGCCGCGCCCGTCGCGCAGCGTTTGGGCGACGGTTTCGGCATCGAGCTGCGGGGCGATGGACGGCGACTTGCCGGTGAGGTGGATTTTTTTCAGCGGCATCGCATAAGCGAGCAGATAGGCTCCGGTGGCGTCCCACCTGCCGGTGCTGTCGGGTCGCGGCTGGGGCGGTCCCTGATGGCGGAACGATCCGTCCCAGCCGCGGGCGAGGTCGTAATACCATGCGCCGAACTCGCGCATCCACGCGCCGGCGGCCTGCGGGCCGGAGAGCGCGACGGCGGGCATCGCCCAGGTCATGTTCCAGAAATTGCCGGTGTGGCCGGTATCGCGCTCGGGGCCGTGCGAGGCGAGGCTCATGCGGGCGAAGAACTCCGTGCCTTTCTCCTCGCCCATCAGGTTGAACATCACCGCGGTCATGCCGCACTTGCCGTTGTCTTCGTGAGTCTGGATCCATGGATGATGATCGCCGTAGGGAATGGCGCCCTTGCCGATGTAAAAGCGCAGGAACTTCGCGCTGCGGTCGATGGCGAGGTCGATCTGCGGTTCCTTCACCCCGGCCTCGCGGGCGAGGATCAACGCGGTGGTCAGCGGCAGGCCGGGCGCGTTCATCATGCCGTAGCCGACCAGCCGCCCGTCGGGTCCGGCGAACTTGTGGCCCCACGAACCGACGATGCTCTGGCCATTGGCCGCTTCCATGGCGATGCGCCGCAGCCCGTCTTCAAAAGTCTTGTCGCCGGTCGCAAGTTGATACTCGGCCAGCAAGGTCAGCACATAACCGTAATACCAGGTGGCCATGCTGTTGACGGAATAACCCGAGGCCCATTCGGTCTCGCGTTTCACCAAGGGTAGGTATTCGCTTTCGCCGCTGGCGAGCAGCGCGAGCGCATTGAGCGAGCGGGTGATGGGACTCTGCGAACGCTCGTAGTCCGGCTGTTTCATCCGCTCCGCAAGCGCCTTGCAGCCCATCTGCAGGATGCGTGCGGACTTCTTGCAATCGTACGGCGCGGTGGCGCTGTAGGTGCCGAGCACCGGCAGTTTCACCACCACCTCCTGCGTCCGCCCGTCGCGCCAGCGGGTGAGTTTCAACTGCCCGCGTGCCGCCTCGGTCTCGGCGGCGGTGAGCGCCCTGCCGAACTCGACGCGCGGGTCGCTCTGGAACATGCCACCGGCCACGCCGAGGATCACGTCGCCGGTTTCTAGCACGCCATCGGCGGGCGAGCCCTTGGCCACCGCGGTGATGCGGATCTGGCGGGCCTTGGTGGTTTCGAGTTGGTGGGAATACATCCAGCCGCGCGCGCCGGTGGCACCGAGCGTCCAATCGTGCGTGGCCCCCTCGGGGATCGGCTCACCCTTGGTAAAATCCGGATTGGGAAGCTGTTGCGGCGCGGCGACGGATGTGGCCAGCGAGCAGGCAAGCGCGGAGAGCAGTGCGAACAGGAAACGGGGCATGGATTTCATCGTGACTATGGCTGGGTTGGCAGATTGACGGACATCGGGAATCGGAGTTTCACAGGGCCGAGCAGGCCGGAGGAACGCAGCGGCGTGTTGGCGCGGAACTTGCCCTTGAGGTTGGTCCGGGCAAAGGATTTTGCGGCGTCCGGCTGCAGGTCGCCGACGATCCGGTTGTTCCAGACATTGGTTACGGCGATTTCGAGCCGGTTCTCTCCCGCTTTGAGCAAATGCCCGATATTTGTGGAAAAAGGCTCCTTCCATAGAATGCCAGCCTCCATGCCGTTCACCCGGACCGCGGCGACCTCCCGCACCGTGCCGATGTCGAGCACGACCTCGCCGGCGGGCGGCGGATCGGAAAGCGTGAACGATTTCCGATAGATTGCCGTGCCGGAAAAATACCGGATCCCCGGATCGGACGACTCCGTCCAGTCGGCGAGCCGTTCCATCTCCGCCGCGGGCGGCGCGCCGGAATCCTCGGGAAACGACAGTGTCCACGGTCCATCGATGATCCGGTCGTCCGGCACATCGACAGTGACGGAGCCTTCGTAACCTCCTGCGGTGCGATAAGCATAACTTCCGGAGCGGTGCGCGACGGCGGTGAATGCCGACGGCTCCCTGCCCGTGATCCGGAGCGCCCCGTTTTGCGAATCGAGACGGACGAGATGGTGATCGCGGTCTTCATTGCGGAAGACCACAAATACCGATGATGCGGGCGGCAGTTCGAGCGGCAGTTTCACGAATCCATCTTCATCCTGATAGACATGGCACGGCGTCACGCTGCCGTCCTGCGCCTGCCACAAGCTCGGCACGCGACCTTCCGCGGCGCGGAAACGACAAATCACCGACTGATGCTCCATCGTGGTATTGGCCACGAGATAGATATCCTCGTCGTCCGTCTCGCGATGAATGAAATCGATCTCGCGGTTTTTGTTGGCTTGGTTTTCCACGATGAAAGCCGGCGGGACATCGAGTTCCGCGAGCACCTCGTCGAGCGACACGTTCCAGAACACGCGGCCCTTGCCATGGCTTGCGGACTTCACCTTGTCGCCGTCGCAGGCACCCCAGATTTCCGCGGCCAGCTCGCGCACCTCGCGGTCGCAGTCCGGGTAGCCCTTGAGGCTGTTGGAACGCAATGGCATGCGGCCGGACACGGTGGCACCCGCTTTCACCAACTCGCCGATCCGGCGCAGCACGGCAAGAGAGATGGTCTCGCGGTCGGGCAATACCAGCAGGCGGTAGTTCATGCCATCCGGCAACACCAGCCGGCCGTCGCGAACCCGCATTCTTTCTAACAGAACCTGCTCGTTCACATAATCGTAGTCATGCCCATGGCCGAGTGAATCGAGGTTCACCGGCTTTAGAATTCCACAGTGGGCGCAATGGTCGTCCGGCCACTGGGACTCGATGGTCGGGGCGATGCGGCGCGCCGGGACGAGATTGGGAGCCTCGTCACCGTAATAGACGCAGACATCCGCGACGAAGCGGCCTTGTTGCAGCAGGTGGCAGGCGCGCGACATGTCTTCGAGCATCGGCCCGGCGTAGGGCCACCAGGTGTTGTTGACGTTGAAATGTTCGCCGGCGTGGTAGGCGAATCCGGGACGCCCGGCTTCCGGCGGGTTGTGGGAAAACGTGTGGAAGACCACCTGGTTGAGTCCGGCGCAGAGGGCGATGTCGAACAGCCGCTTCAAGTCCGCCGGGCCGTCCTGCCAGTTTTGCCAGCCGGTGAACGATTCCGAGGCCACGTATTTCCTGCCATAGATGTTGGCGGCGCTGGCGGCCTCCTTGGTGACCCAGTTTTTCCGATGGTTCCAGAACTCGCCCATCGGGATGTCCGCCGCGCCGAGCGCCTTGAGCGGATCGACACGCGGGTGGCCGCCGTGCCCGCCCTCCGCCATGAGTTTGAGGCCGCGCTCGTTGAGCAGCTCGCGGCAGCGGGCGAAGTGGTTGTCCACCATCAGGTCGCTGACCATTTTCCTGTAGTCGTGGCGGAAGCGTTCGCTGAATTCCTCGCTCGCCACCGTCCACCCGGCGAGCACCGGCAGCCATGGCGTGGGGTCGTAGCCGTTGTGTTTGGTGAACTCGGCGATGAAATCCGGTGTCCAGTCGATGCCGGGGCGCACTTCATAACTGTCGAGCATTAGGATCTTCATCGGCCCATAGCCATCACGGCCTTCCTTGAGCTTGTCGAGAATGTGGATCATGTAGGAATCGGTCGCCTCGCGGCTGAGGTGGTCGATGACCAGTCCCTTGGAATTCGGACTCGGGCAGTTGAGGAATTCGCCGGTGTTGTTGCTTACGAAACGCAGGATACGCCACGAACCTTCGGGCACCTGCCATGTCAGCGTACCGTCATCGGACAGGTGTTTGTCGAGGCGGACGGAAGTTTCCACCGACGCGACGGTTTTGTCCGAATCATCCGGCACGGCCAGCACCGCCACATCCTCGTGATGTTCGGTGGTTTTTTCCGGCAGGGGCAGGACTTCGGAGTAGGCATGCGGTCCCTGCACTTTCACTTCACTGATGAGCAGCGCCTTGCTGCCGTCCTTCGGGGTGATCCAGGTGCCGCCTGCGTTCCAACTGCTGGAGGCGAACAGCCCGAGTTCGAGCCCGAGGCGTTCGGCCTCGTCCATGGCGTGGTGGATCGCCTTGAGCGACTCCGGGCCGAGGAATTGCGGGCCGGCGGGAATCATGCCGTCCGGATTGGACAAGGCACCGACGTCCCAGATGAGCGCGCCACGCATCCCCTTGTCCTTCATTTCCTCCAGTTCACGGGTGATCTGCCGGTGATCGAAGTGACCGTTCAACCACGTCCACAAGGCCGATGGGAGGGCATCGGCGGGCGGATTGCGGAAATCCTCCTCGGACAATCCGGCGTGCAGGGAAGCGGTGGCCAGTAACAGTGTGGTGGCTAACAGTGTTTTCATCACAGATATGCGGAATACGGTCGCGCTTCTCATTCGTTTTCCATCAACTCCAACAAACGCCCGCGCGCCGGGGCGATGCCCTTGTAGGCCGCCATCGCATCCGGCATCGTGCGCAGCGCGCGGATCATGCCCTGGCGGGCGGCGGGGTCGGATTTGATTTCAGCCATCGGCCGGATCACGAGACGGATGCCGAACAGGATGCCACCGGTGGCGGGCAGCGCGACGAGCGATTGTTCCTCCAGCCGGAACCAGACTTCTTCGAGAGCGACACCGGCATCGAGACGCGGTAGTTGGCGCGAGGGATGAAGGTTCAACTCCGGCGACCGGCTGAGTCCCCAATTCGAGCGCTCCCATGAAACACCGGGACCGATGCGGCTTAGGAAGCCATCGATCTGACGGCCCAGGGTTTCGTTCAAGCCGGGAACGGGCGCGTGAATTTCCGCCATCGTCCTTCCGAGTTTGTCCCGCAGATCCCAGTGGGATGGAAAGCACACGCAGCCGCCATACAAACGGAACATACCCTCGCCGTCCGGTTTCATTAGAAGAAAGTCCGCTTCCCAGAGTTCACCTAACAGCCTGCAACGTTCCAGCGGTTCTAGCCGGGCGAAGTTTTCCCCGCTTTCCCCACCCGGCAGAGTGCGCAGATCCACCGCCAGCTTCACCGTTTCGTCCAACAGACCCACACCCTGCGGCATGAGGGCGAGATAAAGCCGCGCATCCCGCGCCAGCCACTTGCGGCGCTCAGCGACCAGCGATGCATGAGACGCGCCCGGCTTGAAAAACGAAGCAATGTCCCCTTTGGAAAACCGCATCCGCAATCCGAAATCGCGGTCCGATAAAATTTCAGCTAGATTCATTCGCGGACCGGCAACGGGGTTCCGGAGAGGCGGTGAAGATATCATGTCAGCGCTGTGCATCACGAGGCGGGGCGGCCAGATCCATCAGGGAACGCAACGAAACCGAGTCGCCCCCGCCGCTGAGGAAACAAAGCTCGCGGCGTCCCGCGGCCACCCGCCAGGTCGAGGAAAACACCAGTCTGGTTTCGGGTTCGATCCGGTAGATCTTCACCGGGAAGGCGTCACCATAATCGCTCGCCATGAAGTCCAGATGCCTGCCGTTGCGGAGCTGCATGCGTTTTTCTCCGGCGACGATGCCCAAAGTTCCTGCCGAGCCGTTGAGCAACTTCAGACTGCCCGTTTTCCAATCCTCACCGCGCATGAGCATCGCCTTCCATTCGCTGCCGCCATCGTCGGTTTCCGCGGACCACAAGATGACATAGGCGAGCGCCGTGTTCGCCGGGATTCTGACGGCAGCCAGCGGTTCCTGGGGCACATCGCCGGAATCTTCCGGCGTCACGGGATTCTGATAGAAACGAATCACGTTCCCGGACACCTTCACGCGTTCGGAAAAGTACCGGGTGCTGAGCTGCAACGGAGTGGTGGAGGGATCCGCCGCGCTCCAGTGCACCAGGCCGGTGGATTCGTCGGGCAATGCCAAGGCGGCCACGGCGACTTCGACGCCGCCCTTCCGCGCGGCCTGGCCGTGGACATCGGGCATCACCAGCAAAAGGACGCCACACAACAGGGAGGGAATGTCAGATTTCATTTGGATTGAGCCAGCGGAAAGAGACGATTTCAAATTGGCGGCCGAACGCTTGGTTCGCCGGCGCGAGATCGGATTCGGCACCGGGCGCATTCTGCGGGTCACGGAGGAGTTTATCGGCCGGGTCTGCCGGATCGACATAGACCGGCATGCGCTGGACCACCGCCTCGCACCAGGCGGTGGCGGCCACACCGCCGTCCGGCTCCAGACTTTCGCCGTAGGCGCGGATGAGGAAGGTGTCGCCCCTCACGCTGATCGACGAGGAGATTCCCTGCAGGATGTCGGATTGCATCACGTAGCCGGGAATGCCGGCGTAGCGCGATCCGGTGGCCGCCTTGGGGTTGGGGTATGACGCCGGCAGGTTGCCGGTGGAAATCATGGCTTCGGCGCTCTTGTAGGCGCCGTTGATGCTCTCTCCCGAGCCGGAGGCGGTGCCGTTGTAGCCGGCGTTGAACTCGTCCCAATCGATGGCGGCCTGCAATGCACCTGATACGCCGGTATCGTCGTTGGTGAGCCTGCGGTTGATGAATTCCGCCATATTGAGAAACGGACCGCGCAGTTTCACCTGCCGGACGATCTCCTCGGCGAGCTTGTCGATTTGCGAGTCGGAGAGTTTGCGGATTCCGCGCCATGCGTTGTCATCGCGCGGACCGCTGGCTCCCTGATCGCTGTTGGCCATGAGATGACGCGAGAGACTGGTTTCGTCCGGATCCCGCGGAATGACCGAGGATGAGCCACTGACCGGATTGTGGGCGATGGGCCGGTCCGCCATGCTCATCAGCAGGGCTTTCCATGCCTCCTTGGATGTGCTGTTCACGTTGAACTGGCCTGCGTTGAGCATGTGGGAGGCGATCCGTTCCCAGGGCTTGCCACGGTCGTTATCCACGAGGTCCGCAAGGTCTCCGGCGGTCTTCTCCCGCAAATGCGGCTGGAAGTGCGGGGACAGCGGACTTGGCTGATTGGAAAAGAAGTCCTCGGCAACGCTGCGCTTCGGCACTCTCACCTGGCCGTTGCTGACCACCGGCGCGATTCCCGAGCAGAACCAACTGTCCCACAGCTCCTCGTTGGCGAGGAACAGGTGGTCCCAGTAATCGTCGGTGACCGGCAGATTGGTGGCTCCCGAGCCGTCCCATCCGGAGTCGCTGCCGAAATTATTCCGGGTGTAAACTTCGGCCGGATCGATCATCGGGTGCGCGACGGCGTTGCCGATGCCCACCCCGAAGGCGGCACCGGCATGCGCGATGTGCTTGATGTTGTCATAACGCAAGGTGCCCGGGAACCCGGCGCGGCCCGGATTCATTCGCACGCCGGCAAAGGATCCGAGATTCACGATCGGCGCGGCAGGAATGCCAAGCGCCGCGATGTGGGTCTGCCCGCGCGAGGGTGTGTAGCCGCCGCCGAAGTAGCCCAGCGGGCCATTGGCCTGCAGAAACTGGGAAACCTCCTGGTCTCCGTTGACCGGCCGGAAATGCATCTGATAGGGAAACGCGGCGCGGTTGAGATCCTCGGGATTCATCAGGAAGTTCGCCAACCGGGTGGGTGGCGCGTGCAACCAGCTGCGATTGCGGAAATCCTTTGCATAACCGGCGGTGGTATCGAATTCCAGCCGTTCCGCGGACTTGGCCACGATGCTGAAAATCCCGACCGGCATCGGCGGAGATCCCGGGGGCGGCCACTGCGCGCGGCTCGCCGCATCGTCCTTGATGATCCATGCCTCACCCAGTTCGTTCTCGCGCACCCAGTCCACCGAGGTGGCGCCCATGTAGGCGACATCCTGCCATTCGCCCGCCCCCTGCTTGTTGACGACCGTGCCATTTTCATACACCGCGCCATGTTTCGCGGCGAAGACCTCGTGCATTTGCCACACATGGCCGCCTTTTTTGGATGCGCCGAACCAGAAATTGTCGTTTTGGGATTCCGCAATCGCGAGACGCAGCGAGAATGACAGGACTCCACTGCCCGATCCGGGATTGACCTGGTATTTCAATCCCCGCAGGACACCGGAGCGGGTGTCCTGCACCGGCGTGTATCCGGGACTGGCGAAGAAATGCCGGCTGTTCATCGCTCCCGGAGCCCCCAGTTCGTTCACACCATGGAGAACCTCCGCATCGGTGCTGAAGACCCGCACTTCACCCGGCTGGAAATCCATCACCGTGCTTCTCGATCCACTCGTGGGAACCATTCGATAGCCGAGCTGGTTCGCGGTCAGGTTGTGGTTGGGCCTCTGGTTTCCCGGCCAGACGGTGCTGTCCGGGAACGGAATATCACCCAGCAGCACATTGCCACGATAGGTTCTTTGGCGCATGCTGGCCGCCCAATACATTGAACCGAGGAAGGAGAGTTCCGCGGAATCCACCTTGAGGGTGATGTTGTAGGGGTTCCACAGGGTGACGATGGGGATGCAGAGGACATAGTAGTTCACACCACCGGGCGCGGCGGGATTGTTCTCGCTCTTGGTGGCGATGATCCATGTCTGGCGCAGCATCACCAAATCCCGGGCATAGCCCTTGGTGTCCCGTTCCTCCCACTTGCCCGATGGCTGGTCCCTCCCCCTCCCCATGAGCAGGCGGCGGCTCACGGGTTTGCCGCGGTCCCACGCCACCGGCTGCATGGCGGCACTGTCCGCGAATCCGCCGCGATACAGGCGGTAATACTCGCGCATCTGACGCCATGACATCGGGGCGATGTAGGGGTTTTGCGGCCGGATATCCGCCAAACTGCCGGTCATCGGGCGGATCGGCGCGTCGAACTGACGCCCCGGAGTCCTGCCACTGCCATACAATGAAGCCTGGTCCATTTGTTCCGGCACCTCGTCCGACTCGAAGGCCAGGTTCAGGTCGCTCTTGAATCCTCCGAAACGGACATCGGTGAGCAAGCCCAGGCTGTGGGCGGTAAGATCGTGAAAACGCCTGTGCGCCTCTTCCGAGACAATGCCGGCCTGGCCGGTGGTGACCATTTTCAGAGAGGAATCCGGTGCCAAATTGAAGTCGCCCATCGCGGTCATCCTGTGGATTCCCATGCGGCCCGTGTGGGCGGTCACCAGTTGGGCATCGGCGACCGAGCCGGCGTCTTCGCGGTCCTTCAGATTGAGCCGCGCCTTGTGGGCCTCGTCCGAGACCCACCACGCGTATTTTCCGCTCGCCCGGTCACTGGAGCGGATTCCGAGCCGGGACACTTCCACGTGATTGCGGGGTTCGGGCCCGGAAGCGCCCGGGCCGCAAATCACCACTGGATCCGTCAGCTCGCCGCCGTCGGTGACGTATGCCAGACGATCCACATCCGGACCGCTGACCAGCCATCTGCGGAACAACGACACGTCCCTCCCCCGCTTGTAGGTGTCTTGTATGGAGAGCGAATCCTTCCTGTCCGTCAGCCAGGTGTTCCACGAATCCCACACACCCAGATAGTGAGGATGGGCGACATCGTCCGCTTCCAGCGTGGCGGGGTCCGAGTCGAGAATTTCAGCACGGGCGGAAACCCGCTGGTCCGGCCCCAGAGTCTTCTGCAGTTCCCCGATCGCCAGCATCATCGCGAGCCGCGCGTTTGCCTGCGCCTCCGCCTGGGCCACGCCTTGCGAGGAACCGCGCAGCGCGATCGCCGACAATCCCAGCAGACCGACCGCGATCACCGACAGCAACACCATCAGCGACACCGTGACCACCAGTGCGAAGCCTCGGGAGGCTGTTTGGTTGCGCGGATTGGTTGTCATGGGTGTTTGGGGCTGTTCATCAATCATGTAAACACAAAGTAATTTCAAGTTTCACACCGACGATCGTTTCCGCAAGTCCAAACATTCCACCAAGCTGCCAGTTTTTCAGACTACTTTTCGGCATAATCGCACTGTCATGCACCGGATAGTTCGATGCGGGGACCGCCGTTGCCGCAGGGGAAAGTCGGGAATCATTCGCTGGAACGCACTTGGATAAAGAGGTTTGGCGACTCCAGCAAGTCAGGACTGAGGGTGACTTCCTCGATCAGCACGCCGTTTTCGTCCGGCTCGCCGGGCAGTTGCCCGGAGGTGAAGTCCTCGGACCAGTTCACCAGATCCGCGGATGTCCAGACGGTGTAGGTCAGGCCGGTCAGCGCGCGGTCGCGCCGGCTGTAACTGAAAATCCCGGTAGCGGGATCGAGCGGTATGCGGATGGGATTGGATGAAGCCGCGCTGGTGGGATCGAGTCCCCAGATGCGCTCCTCGCCGTTGCCCAAACCGTCTCCGTCCCAATCGGCGGACGGGTCGCTGAGGTCCGCATCCGGATAGGCATTGCTCCATGCCAGTTCGTCGGGCACCACCGGTGGGTCCGGCACGCTGTTTTCCGAAAGAATGAACATCCGGTCGATGAACAGAGTGTCGAGCGACTTCCTCCCCTGTCTGCGGTTGGTGTCCCGCACCCGGACATGAACCGAGCCGCTGGTGCCCGGCGGCAGGACATAGGCCTGGGAGGCATCGTTGTCGCCGGTCTTGGTGACCATGAACATGTCGTGCCAGGTCCCATTCAAGCCGTCGGTTGAATAGGCGAACATGAAGTCGTCACTCTCGTTGTTGACGCTGTGGTGTGCCTCGACCTGGAAGGTAACGGTGTTGCCGCCGGTGACATTGAACTCCCACTGGTGCTCCAGGTAGCTGTAACGTGGATTGCCGTCCGATTCGATCTCGGTGAGTTCCTGATAGATGTTGTCACTGGCATGGGTGTTTGCAAAGCCGCCGCCGACCGTTCCGGACACCGGAATATCGGCGATCGCGAGGTCGAAGACGGTGCCACTACCCAGCGAGACCACCAAATCGACCTGGGAACCAGAGGCCAGGCTGGTGCCGCCGGACGGGTTCTGGCCGATCACCTCGCCCGCCGGGACGGTGGCGTGGTGTTCCGTGGTGACCGCCCCCACCAAAAGGTCCGCGGCGACGATTTCCGCCTCGGCGGTCGCCTGAACGAGACCCACGACATTCGGAACCGCCGTCATGACAGGACCCAGCGAGACGACAAGATCCACAGCCGATCCCTCGGCGACGCCCGTATCGCCAGTCGGATTCTGGCTGATCACCTGGCCGACCGGAACAATGGCATGATTTTCCGTGGTGACCGTCCCCACGACGAGGTTTGCGGCGATGATCTCAGCCTCGGCGGTCGCCTGGGCGAGACCCACGACGTTCGGGACCGTCGTCATGGCCGGACCCAGCGAGACCACCAAATCGACCGAGGAACCAGAGGCCAGGCTGGTGCCGCCGGACGGGTTCTGGCTGATGACGCTTCCTGGCGCGTTGCCCGCGCTGTTTTGAAAACTGACGATACCCACAGTGAGACCAACTCCGGCGATCACGGTTTCGGCCTCGGCCTGCTGCATTCCGACCACGAACGGAACATCGCTCATCGACGGATTGACGGTGATGACGGTGTCGTCGTCGATCGCCGCACTGGTATCGAGCGCGTTGCCCGCAATATCAGTTAGAACGGCGTCCTGCAACACGCGGAACTGCAGGCTGCCGGTGGTGACGGGAGTCAAGGTCACGGTGACGGTTCCCGGCAAGACCTGGTTCACCGCGTCGATGACCACAGTCGAAGTCCCGGCGTTGCCGAAATCGCCCGCGTCGAGGGTGCCGGTGTCCATCGGTTCGCTGAAGGTGAGCGTGTAGGTGACCGGCTGCCCCTGCTGCATGGTTTCGCCGGCGCGGTCATCGACGATGCTCACGACGGTCGGCGATGTGGTGTCCGGCGGCGGCGGCGGCACACCGATCACGGCGGCGAAGCTGTTGCCGATGCGGATTTCATCCATTGCGTTGTTGAAGCGTCCCTGGGAAATGCTGAGGACGTTGAGGCTGCTCGCATCGATGCCGTTAGGAAGGGTCGCGGTGACCTTGCTGAAGCTCGAATGGAAATTAGCCTCGGTGATATCCGCCAGCGGGGTGTCCTCGGTGAAAAAAGCGGTTTCCACGCTGTCGGATTCCCCGAAGGTGAATTTCATGATCACGATGAGATCGGTGGTGCTTGGCGTCGGCAGATTGGCCGTTCCCCCGGTGAAGGCGAACTGACCCTCCGTCCAACCGCCTGCCGTCGCCATGGCATTCAGCCGGTTGTTTGCCGAGGAGGGCGAGGTGGAACCGTTCACGCCGATGAAGCCCGTCGAGGTCGATTGGAACGCCCGGCCGCGGTTGTGGATGTAACCATTCCCCAGGCCCATGGTGATGCCGGCACCGAAGTTGCGGTTCTCGAAGTGGAAGACCCCGCTCATCCACAGCACGCCGTCCGGGCCGGCCATTTCCGCGGCACTGGAGGCAAGAGCGCGCGAAATACTCACGTCGGAGGAGACGGACGGAGTGGCCCCTACATAGCGCGAGCCGGTTCCGGGCGTGGTCGGGAAGCCGTTGTTGAGGATGCCGTCCCAATTCAAGTTGGCATTGTCAAAAACCACGTCGGTGGTCTCGTCCCAGACCGAAGCCGCCTGGTTCGCGCCGGTGCTGGCGACCCACCCCGCGGCGAATCCGCTGCCGCCGTTGCGGCCCGTGAGCGAGCCGACGTCGTAATCGAAGCCCTCGTAAACGTACAGTTCGATACCGGCGGTGCTGACATCAATGGTGACGGTGGCCGATGAGGTTTGGCCCTCGCTGTCCATCACCTCGAAAGTGAAGCTGTCGGTGCCGGTAAAGCCGGCGTTCGACATGTAGGTCACATTGGGAGCGATACCCTCGACCGAACCATTGGCCGGCTGGCTGGTCACGGAAAACACCAGCGGATAGGCCTCGGGATCGGTGCCGGTGAGGGTGATCGGGGTGATCGAACCCGGATTGGCCGAAACCCCCTGCGGGTGGGCGACGGGCGGATCGTTCGGCGGGAGGGTGCCGTCCGGATTGCGCAGGGTGACGGCGACGGTGCCATACACCTCGGTGAGGCCGCGAGCGTCGGATACAGTGACTTCGAAAAGATATTGTCCCGGGGTGTCGTCGAACTGAATGACACAGTCCTTGGCATCGGCGGTGCCGTTGGGTGTGAAGCCGGCGTTTCCCGCGCCGTGGACCTTGCGCCATGTGTAAACGAGATCGCCCTCGGCGAGATCGGTGGCGTTGGCGCGGAGGGTGGTCTGGTTGGCGGGGAGGTTGAGCGAGGAGGCGTCCGTGGTGACCGACTGGACGCTTTTGAACGGGGTGAGAGGCGCGGGATCGGGATCGGCGGCGATGGCATTGAGGACGGCCTGAGCGGCGGAGACGTGCGAGCTTCCCAGCAACGCCTGGCAGAAACCGATGACGTTCGGATCGGGTGTGACGGTGGTGCCACTGCCGGCGTATTTGGTGAGGATGTTGAGTCCGAAAGTGTAGGCATCGCCACGCGTGTCATCGACCATGTAGATCATGCTCAGTGGCACGCCCTCGGCTTTGTTGAATTTTTCCAAGGCATCGAGCCCGCCTTGGCGGACGCCGCCGTTGAACATCTTGTCGGAGGGCGCGCCGAAGCGCACGGACTCGACAATCGACGGGGCAAGGGCATCGACATCGGCGGCGGTCAGGCTGCGGTAGGTCTGGGTAAGGCAACTGCGGGCCTGGCCGACGGGGTTGGCGGCGACGGCCCGGATGGCGGGGTAAAGCGGGTTGCGGTCCACTCCGTTGATCCCGGATCCCCAGATCACGCCGCGCGGGCCGTAGGCGTTGCCGCTGTAAAAAAGCAGCATGGCGAGGCGGCCGTGGGCGAAGTGGAGCGGATCGTCCGGGTTCAGGGGGAAGAGCGGCTTGGCGGTGGTGGCGGCGGCGGAGAGGATGGCGTTGAGTTGGGTCATTTTCGCCGTCTGCGGAAGGTAACGCATGCCTTCGGCGGCCATGAAGCGGACGCTTTTGTCAGGGTCGGTCAGAAGCGCGGCGAGCGTGGCGGCGCGGGCGTTGGCGGTGGAGCTGTTGATGATGCGGCCGAGCGTGAGGCAGGCACCGACGCGCGAGCTGCCGCCGGGATCGTTGGCGAGCGCGGTGAGCTGGTTGAGGGTGGCGGTGTCGATCGAGCGGGTGGCGAGCTGCATGGCGGCGCGGCGCTGGGCGCAGGGCGACCAACTGCCGAGATCGGCGATGAGCTGGCTGTTGGTGCGCGGCACCGCGTTGTAGCCGTCCACGGCGGCGGCGGCGGCGACGTCGGCGGAGCTTAGCCAGCGGTCAGGATCGTGATCCCTGCCGGTGATGCGGAGTTGGCGCAGCGGCAGCGCGTAGGTGAGCAGGGCGGCGGTGCTCATCCGGAAATCGTTGTATTGCGATCCGCTGTTGGGGCCTTCGGCATTGAGGCAGTCGTAGTCGAAGCGGTGGTCCCAGCGGCGGTTGAGGTCGAGCATCCAGCGGATGCGGCTGAAGTGCGAGGCGGCGGCCTCGTCACCACCACAGGCCGCGCCGAGCGGTGCCCAGAGGTAGTTGAAAAACGCCCCGGTATGGCCGAGTTCGCGGTCGGCGGCGGAAGCGGTGGCCATTTGTGCATAGTATCTGCCCTCGTCGATGCGGTCGTTCTGGAGGGTGTAGGCGAGCGCGGCCAAACCGCTTTTGCCGTTGTTTTCGTGGCCGTCCCATGCCGGTTCGTGCTCGCCGTAGGGAATGGTGCCCAACCCGATATATCCACGGTAAAAGACGTTCATGCGCTCGATGGCGGGCGTGATCGAGGGATGGACGATGCCGCACTCGCGGGCGAGGACGAGGCCGAGGTAGCAGGGCATGCCGGCGTTGTTGACCGGGCCGTAAACGCCACCCATCGGGCCGTTGTCGCTGCCGTCGGGATTCTTGGTGGCGAAGATATGACCCATGGTGCCGAACAGGCTGCTGTTGCGGGCGATGTTCACCGCGTAAGCCTCGATGGCGGGAATGACCTCCTCGTCGCCGGTGAGCAGATAATACTCGGCAAGCATGACGAGCGTGTGGCCGCGCTCCCATGGCGAAGCGGTGTCGCGTTGGTCGGACATCATCAGTTGCATTTGGGCCTCGGTGGGGATCCGGGCGCGGGCCTCGTCTTGGGCGCGGGCCAGGCGCGCGGCGTTGGCGGGATCTTCAGGATCGTTTGCCGCGAGCAGGCCAAGGGTGCTGAAGGAGTAACGACCGGCGGTTTCCCCTGCCATGATCGCCGCGAGGCCCTGCTGCAGGATGAGCGCGGATTTCGGGCAGTTGTAGGGCGCGGTGGCGCTGTAGGCACCCATCGTCTGGAGAGTGATGGTGACGGTGGTGGTGCCGCCGTCACGCCACCGCAGCAGGCTGAGTGTGGCCGGAGTGCGGGCCTCGGCCGCGTTGATCGCGTCGGCGAGCGCCTTGCGGGCGTCGTAGGTGAAATCCGTGGCGGAGGCACCGGTGCCGTCCGCACCCAGAATGACATCGTCGGCGGCGAGAATCCCCGCGGCGGGCGAGTCGGCGGCCACGCTCGTGACGAGAATCTGGCGCGCTTCGCCGGTGTCGGCGCGGCGGCCGCCGGAGTTGACATGATAGACCCAGCCGCGCATGCCGGTCGGGCCGAGATTGATGGTTCGGGTATTGTCCGGCACACCGCCGGCGGTGAGATCGGGAGGCGCGGCCTGGGCGTGGCTTGCCAGGCTTGTCAGCAAGCCGAATGCCGCCACCAGGCATCGGGCAATGCGGGCGGCGGACCGGTATTCATACTTCACAGTCGCGGAAACACACTGGGACGTCATGCGCATGGGATCATGGGTTTTTAATTCGCAACTGCTTGTATCATTATAACTCGCTGCGGAACGCGTTCAAGCCATGAGAACAATGGTTTTCTTGACGCGCCGAATGGATCTATGCGGGAAGCGGCCGTGCGGAATGATCGGGGCACATGCAAATAAACGAGACCCGGCCCGGAAGAAAACATCCGGGCCGGGTGATGATGCATATTGATTGGTGAGCATCAGTTTTCACTGCCCGAAAGCCGGCCGAAGAGCTTGCCGCCCGCGCCTTCCGTATCGGGGATGGTCGCCTCCACGGCGTTGGTCGGATCGCCGGGAGTGATGATGAATCCGACACCGTTGACCGTGCCGGATTCATCGGGCACGACGGCTTCGTTGTTCTCCCACAGGTCGGTCACACCGAGGTCGCTGCTCCATTGCAGGGTCAGTGAAGCGTCACCGCGATTGTCGGAGTTGAGCATGCTGAACTCGAGCACCAGACCGCTGCCGTCGTTGCTGGCCGCGGGCAGAAGGCCGTTGGCATTGTCGTCCGGATTGTCCGCACCGAGCAGGAAGGCGATACCGTTGTCCACGCCGTCGCCGTTCTTGTCGTCATCGAACGGCTCGCCTCCAGCCCAGTTTTCATACTCGGTGGCGGGACTCACCACGTCATAGGTCAGCGTGATGGTGCCCGACCAGGTGCCGCCAGCGGGCGCGCTGCCGAAGGCATTGCCGAGGAACAGGCCGGTGGTGGCGAGATCGATCGGTGAAACCGCCGCCCAATCAGCCGCTGTCTTGGTATCGGTCAAGGGGGTGACTGGACCGGCGTCACCGGATGACCAGCCGAGTGACACGGTCGCGCCGAAGGGCGAGGTTCCGTTCGTAATCTCGACCGAGAAATCGCCTCCCGGAGCTTCCGGCGTCGGATCCAGCAACACCGCGAGATCCGAGGCGAAGTTGTCGTTGTCGGTTGCCTCAAGAGCGACATCCATTTCGATCGAGCGCAGGATCGAGCCGACGGGCAGTTCGGGGATCGGCAGGTTGGTGGGGCCGCTGCCGATGAACTGGCCGCCGAGAATTTCGGTGCCCTCGCCGAGGTCGATGACCAAGGTGGTGGTGGGTGGTGGCGGTCCAGCCGCAGGAGCGATTTGGAAGCCGCTCAGGCCCAACCGGTAGTCGGCATCGGCGTCATCCGCCAAAGTCATGCCTTTGCCGTCGAACGAGATCTGGCCGCTTTCATCCGCCACGACACCGGTGAAGACGACGTAGTTATAGCCCTCCACGAAGGTCGTGCCGTTCTGTCCGTCGCGGTTGTCGATGAATTGGACGCCGCTCGAAGTAGTCGGGTTGTTGGCGGTCCACCTGCCGTAGGTGCGCTCGGCGGCGCTGGCTTGGTTGCGGAAACTGGTGAGCCAGACGTCATACAAGGCCCCCGGCGGCAGGCCGGTGATGGTGAATGTGCGGGCCGTGCCTCTCGCGAAATCCGTCAGGGTTGCACGGAGCATCGGAGTGGCTCCGGTGCCATCGTAGCGGCCTTCCGTGAAGTTGGTGGTCACACCCACGGAAGTCGCCGTGCCATCCGAGGCGATCAGGTTGCTTCCCGACGCCGCGGCAAACTGGCTCCACGACTCACCCAATCCCCCGGCGGGACCCACCAGGGAAGCGGGATCTTCGAAACTACCCGTAGAAGGGGTGAACTGGGCGAAGCTGACATTGAAACCACGCTGGATCGTGGGATCGGCGAATTCCACACTCGCGGTCTGGGTGACCACGACCGCGTCCGTCGTGTCGGTGGCGGTGAACTCCTCTGTCCCGATGGTGTCCGAAGTTACGACAAACGTGGCGACGCCATCGGCATCGGACGTGTCCGAGCCGCTTTCGGCAGGATTGATGGTGGGCGTGCCCGGTCCGGAGGTGTTCGCCAGAGAGACCAGTTTGCCGGGAAGAGGCATGCCGAGGGAATTGCGCAGGGTGACGGTGACGATGGACTCCGCCGCCCCATCGGCTGCGATTTTGTCCGGCGAGGCTTCCACCGTGGACGTGCCTGCGTCCGTGACGGCGGAGACGAAATCCACGCTGGCGGTTTGGGTGATCGGCACCGAATCAGCCGTGGCCGTGAACTCCTCCGTGCCGACGGTGGTCGAATTGACGGTGAAGGTCGCCACACCGAAGAAATCCGTCGTGTCGGTGGCGGGATCGATGTCGGGCGCGCCCGGTCCGGCGGTATTCGCCAGGGAAACCAATTTGTCCGCGAGGGGAATGCCGCCCGCGTCCTTCACGGTGACGGTGACGGTGGAGGTCGTGATGCCATTTGCGGGGATGCTCGTCGGAGTGGCCGTCACGGTCGAGGTATCGGCGTCCACACCGCCGACCGCCGTGGAGAACGGCGTGTCATCACCAGTATAGAGGGCGATGTCGGTGAAGTTGAGATCCACGGCATTGGTGTTGGTTCGGAACGTCACACCCTGATAGTTGTTTTGTCCGCTGCGCCATGCGGCCCATTTGGTCGATTGGAGTGCCTCGTTCATGCCGAGGTCGGGATTGATGTAGAGGAATTGGTTGGCACCATCCTGCTGCGTCGTATCGCCAAACCACCAGTCACCACCCGGACTCGGCTTTGTTTGATCGACCTTGAGAACAAAAGTGGCCGAGGTGACCGCCTCCTTATCGACTGAATCGACCGTCGGCCTGACCGTGGCGGGACCAGCGCCATCACCATCGGAGACAGCATTTCCGTTGATCAGCGCGAATCCGGAGCCATCAGTCCCGGCACCGATCCGGGCACCGGCGCCATCGTCAAAGACATTGAATCTGACAAGGAACGATCCGAGATCGGTGGTCGGCGCCCAACTCACCGTAAACTTCAGGTAGAGCGAAGTCTCATTCGAGATGGCATTCGGCGGCGTGCCGGACCAGCCGTCGTTCGGATCAAAGTCGAAGTGAACATCGTTATTGGCTGTTTCCCCGGCGGTGCGGGTAAAGTCCGGCAGGGTGTAAATCTCGGCATGGGATGGCAGCGCTGCGGCGAGGCTGAGGATGGCGATTGGAATAACGAGGTGTTTTTTCATGGTGGGAATGTCGGTTGCTTGGGTTGTTTGGAAAATGATCGACCTATTAATGTTCTGGACGATGTGATGAAAACCGGAGGTTTGAGAAGTCGCATGATCGTATGATCAACCACCCAAGGACGGGGAAAATATCCACATTTGTTGAAATTCATGGCTCTTTAAACAGAGCTGAAAATGGATGAAACAACCCGTCCTACCCCCGCCCCATGCCATGGCGTTTCGCCTTGGTTGTGCCAGTGGCTGCCGTCGTCCTTGGGAGGAAACCAGACCGTGGATTCACGCAAAGAAGCACTGAATTTCGTCCGATTTCCAGCATCGATGAAGTCGATGTAACGGGGAAAATGATTCAAGAACGGCGTTGCGGTTTGCGATTCGCGGTTGTTGGTTCAGCCGCCGCGCGACACCACTGAGAAACCTTTATTTCCCCGCATTGCCCATGATTCAAAACCGCAGAATACTCAAAAGGGCCATGCTGGCCGCCGCTTTCCTCCTCCCATGCCTCGCCAAGGCGGACAATCTCACATGGACCGGCGCAACGAACAACTTGTGGAACACCACCGACGCCAACTGGTCGGGCGATGACACGGTCTTTGCGGACGGCGATGCGGTGCTCTTCAGCGGCACCAGCGGAGTGATCACCGAAATCGTCAGCCGGTCACCCGCCTCCACCACCGTCACTTCGGACAACAAGGTCACCTTCGCCACCGGCATCATGGGGGACACCAAGCCCATCGGCGGCCCGTCGATCCTAACAGGCGCGCTCGTGAAAAACGGAAGCGGCGAACTGGAACTCGGCGATCCCTTGTTAGGCCAGCAATTCGGCGCCGCCGGGGATCGCAACAAGTATTCCAACTCGTTCTCCAGCGTCACGGTGAATGCGGGCACTCTGCGCATCCGCTCGCGCGCGGCGCTCGGCACCGGCACGGTGACCCTTGCGGGTGGCTCGAAATTTATCCAAGCCAGCGAGGAAGGGCGTTTTAATTTCAACAATGAGCACATCGACAACAACTTCGTTCTATCAGGAGGCCTCGTCGAGTTCCCCATGGCTTTCGGAAACGACAACAAGGGAAGCTGGTTCCGCAACGGCGTGGTCTCCGGCCCCGGAGGAATCAGGATCACGGGATCGAGCAGGTCACTTGCCATGTCCGGCAACAACACCTACGAGGGCGGAACCACCATCGACGCCACCGGAAACGCGGGCCTGCTCATCGCTTCCTACACCGCGCTCGGCACCGGCCCCTTCACCGCGAACCAGAACCTGCTGACTTCGGGAGGCGGCGGTTTCATGGTAGGCACCGATCTGCCGGGCAACACCACCTACCCGGACGGCGTCACCAATGCCTTCGTCATCAACGCCGGCAAATTCCTCAACGTGTATTGCACCAACGCCACCGCCACGCTGCGGCTGAGCGGACCGATCACCGGCGGCGGCACGTTGAACAAATGGCAGAACGCCAGCACGCTGATCCTATCCGGAAACAACAGCTACGGCGGCACGATCCTCGCCGCGGGCACGATCGTCTGTGAAACGGAAAACTCGCTTGGAACCGGTGCGCTCTCAATCTCCTCGGGTGCGAAGCTGCAACTCGACTTCGTCGGCTCCGCCAATGCCACCTCGTTGTCCTTGGGCGGCATGACCGTTGCCAACGGCACGTGGGGATCGTCCGCCTCTCCGGCCGACAACCGGAACGACACCTATTTTTCCGGTCTCGGCATCGTGACCGTCGGCCCGCCGAAAACCCCGACCACCACGAGCATCGCGCAAACCGCCGGCACCAACCCGACGGATATCGGCCTGTCGGTGACGTTCACGGCCACCGTCAGCGGCGGCTCGCCCACCGGGACGGTCGCGTTCTACGACGGTCTCACCCAACTCGGAACCAGCCCGCTGGACGGATCGTTTCAAGCCAGCGTATCCACCACGGCGCTGCCGGAAGGCACTCGCAACATCGTCGCGCAATATCAAGGCGATGCGACTTATGCCAGCAGCACCTCGACACCGCTGCCTGTCCAGGTCGTTGACGAGCGCGCGGCGACCACCACCACGCTCGCCCTGACCAGCGGAACCAACCCCTTGCCTTCCGGCGCGTCCGTGACCTACACGGCGACGGTCGCGGGTTCATCGCCCACCGGCACGGTGGAGTTCTACGATCGCGACAACCTGATCGGAAGCAGCGCGCTGAGCGGTTCGTTCGAAGCGAGCGTCAGCACCAGCGCCCTGCCCAACGGCGTGCGGCGCATCACCGCCCTATACTCGGGCGACCTTGCCAATAAACCCGGCTCCGGCATCTACACCCAGCATGTGGACGCGCCCGCGGGCAACGGCAAGCTGAAGGTTTTCATCCTCGCCGGGCAATCGAACATGCAGGGACACGGCAGGACGGAATTCGGACGCAATCCCGAAAACCTGACCGCACCGCTGGTCGTCGGCGGCATCGGCAGCCTGCGAGGCGCCACCACACGCGATCCGCTGAAGTATGGCTATCTGCTCGATCCGGATGTGCTCGCCACCAACGGGCTGCCAAGACTCATCACACGCGACGACGTTTATGTCTCTTACTGGGACACCGTGAGTGGCAATACCGCGGTGAAACGTGCTGGCTACCTCGACGCGATGTTCGGCGTGAGTTTCTCGACCACCGACGGCCGCATCGGTCCCGAATATGGATTCGGTCACGTGGTGGGCGCCGGACTCGGCGACAAGGTGCTTCTGATCAAGACCGCATGGGGCGGCAAGTCGTTGAAAGTCGATTTCCGTCCGCCCAGTTCGGGCGGCACGACCGGCCCCTTCTATCTGGACATGGTGGACAAGGTGCACACGGTGCTGGACAATCTCGCCACCTACTATCCGGACTACGATGGCGGCGGCTACGAGCTTTGCGGCTTCGGCTGGCACCAGGGATGGAACGACCGGATTGATGGAAGCGCCGTGGCCGAATACGAGGCGAACCTCACCCATCTCATCAACGACATCCGCGACGAATTCAACGTGCCGGACATGCCTTTCGTGATCGCCAATACCGGCATGGCCAACGCGCCTTCGGGTCCGGGCACGCTGATCGATGCACAGGGAAATGTTTCCGATCCCGCGAAACATCCGGAGTTCGCCGGAACGGTGACGACCGTGGATACCCGGCCGTTCGACTACGGCGCGTTCCAGTCGCCCATCGACCAAGGCTACCACTGGAATGGCAACGGCGAGGGTTACTTCCAGATCGGCGAGGCGATGGGCGAGGCAATGCTCGAATTGCTCTCTACCACTCCGCAAAGCGCCTTTCAGACATGGGCCGCCGATCCCGCGCAAGGGCTGACCAAAGATGTGAACGACGGACCGCTCGACGATCCGGACTTCGACGGCATCCATAACTTGCTCGAGTTCGTGCTGCGGGGAAATCCGATGGTCGGTGATTCAAGCATCCTGCCGACGGGCAACGCCCCGTCAGCCGGCACCTGGACTTTCGAATACGACCGCAACAAGGATTCCGTGCCTGACGTTGCGCAGGTGGTGGAACACACCACCGATTTCGTTGTTTGGACCAAGGTGACGATTCCCCTGACAAGTTCCGGCAGCGTGACCATCACCCCCGGTGTGGACACGGATCATGTGAGCGTCGCGATTCCCGTGAGCGGGTCCAATGGCTTCGCGAGATTGGTGGCAACCGGGCAATAGAATGGATGCGTGAGCAGGTAATGCTCGGTGAGGAAGAGTTTGGCATGGCCCAGTCCCGCGATTCGCCATTGAGGCCGAGGCGCCGACGGCATGGGCGGACTGAAGTCCGCGGTCCAATGGATGCAGGTCGAAGCAGGCTGGCGTTCGGCTGAGGGCTCGTTACGTTGCGCGCGAATGAAAGCCGTGCTCTGCACAAAGATATCCGCCTTTTCCGCCTTTGCGTTGGCGGTGGGCCTGGCGCGCGCGGAAACCACGGGCGGCGGTCCGGTCGAGCGAGTAGCCCGGGCGCTCAGTCCGGAGTTCCGGCAGATCCGGAGCCGGCTGGATGAGTTGGAGGGGCAATTGGAAAAACTGCCCGCGCTGGTGCCGCGGCCACTGGCCTGGCGTTACGGCTTCCGCAGCAGGACGGTGTTGGACCCGGAAGAGCCGCACTGGCTGCAGATCGATCTCCAACGCGAGGAAACGATCGACCGGATCGCGGTGGTACCGGCGCACATCCCGACACTGGGCAAGGCAGGGGAAGGCTACGGATTTCCCCGGCGTTTCAAGATCGAGACCGGCAACGATCCCGACATGAAGGACGCGGTCGCCGTGGTGGACCACACCGCATCCGATTTCCCCCACCCCGGCCGCTATCCGGCGGATTTCCGCATCGAGCCTGCCGTGACGGGGCGTTACGTGCGTTTCACCTCGACGCGGCATTTTCCGATCGATGAGGGTTTCATCTGGGCCTTGGAGGAATTGATGGTGCTCTCAGGCAACCGATCGGTGGCCAACTGGCGTCCGGTCACCTCGTCGAACAGCCTGGAAATGTTTCCCAACTGGTCGGCTGCACGGGTGCAGGACGGCCAGAGCGCGCTGGGCCTGCCGGTGACGGCCGAGCCCAGCCCGACGCCCGGATACCTGAGTGCATTGACCGCCGATCACTTTGAATCGAAGTGGTTGCACGTGGACCTGGGCGGAGAGCATGCGATTGACGAAATCCGGCTGGTTCCCATCCAGTCCGGCAGTCACGAGACGCTGGGCGAGCGGTCGTTCCCGCGGGCATGGGCACTGGAACTGGCAGAGGATCCGGCGTTTGAACGGACCGTCTGGCAGCACCAATCACCGGCCACCAATCTGGTCGGCTACCCCGGCGATTGCGCGGTGATCGTTCCTTGTGACGGAAATCGCGGACGTCACCTGCGTTTTGTGGCACTGCAACTTTGGGGAACCCAGGACCGCTATGGTTACGGCCTCGCGGAAATCCAGGCCTACGCCGGCGATGACAACGTGGCGCTGGGCAGACCCGTCACCGCCAGCGACCAAGCGGAGACCGGAAACGCCGGCACGCCGGCCTTCGCGACGAACGGCTTCAGCAGCCGCCATCGTTTGATTGAGATTCCCGGGTATCTTGACCTGCTGTCGCGGCGCAACATCCTGGAACGGGAACGGGACCGGCTGCTGGCGCGATACGGGCGCAAACTGCGCGTCACCGGACTCATGCTCGGTTATGGCGGAGGCGCGCTCGGAACCTTGGGAGTGCTCGGCAGCCTGTGGCTGCTGACGCGCCAGCGGCAAATCCGGCGGCAATCGGTGGTGATGCTGCGCGAGCAGATCGCGCGCGACCTGCACGACGACATCGGCAGCAACCTCGGCGGCATCGTCCTGTTGAGCGAGATTGGCGGCAGGCATAGCGCGGACCCGCAGTCGCGCGCGGACTTCCAGGCGATCAAGGAAGCCGCCGACGAGGCCTCGGAATCGATGATGGACATCGTCTGGCTGATCCATCGGGGCGGCTCGGGATTGCGCGAGCTGGTGGCCCGGATGCGCCAGTCCTCGCAAGTGATGCTCGGCGACAAGGAGTTGGCGATGGACGTCGAGCCCGCCGATTTCAAGGATCGCCAGTTGAGCCTGTTGTTCCGCCGCCATGTCTTTTTCGCCTTCAAGGAAACGCTCAACAACGTGCGCAAGCACGCCGATGCGGAACGGATCGAAACCCATATCCGGGTGGATGCGTCCCGATTGACTTTCAGCGTCCGCGATGACGGCATCGGGTTCGATCCGCAAGCCGCACAGTCGCAGGGACGCGGCCTGGGCAACCTGCAACGCCGGGCGGCGAGGCTCAAGGGAACCTGCCGCATCGAAAGCCGGCCCTGCCACGGTTCCGTCGTGACATTTTCCGCTCCGCTCAAATCCTGATCCACATGCAAACGACAACCGAAAAGCCCACAAAGATCTGGCTGGTCGAGGACAACACGATCTTCGCCACCAGCGTGCGGCGGGTGATCGACAACTTCGACGGCATGGTCTGCACCGGAGGTTTCAACTCGGTCGAGCAGGCCTTCGATGCGCTCGCCCGGGGGGAATCGCCGGATGTGATCCTGCTCGACGTGCAGTTGCCCGGGCTCGACGGCATTTCGGCGCTGGCCACCTTCAAGGCACGCGCGCCGCAGGCACGCATCATCATCCTCACCGTCTTCGACGACGCCGACAAAATCTTCCGCGCGGTCTGCGCCGGGGCATCCGGCTATGTCCTGAAATCCGCCGGCATCGACGCCATCGGCGAGGCGATCGGCCAGGTCATCGAGGGCGGCGCGCCGATGACGCCCGCGGTCGCGCGCAAGGTGCTCGACGGCTTCGCACGGATGGACGCCGTGGCCGCCGCGGAACAGAACGACTACAACCTGACCCCCCGCGAGCAGGAAATCCTGCGCCTACTGGCGGACGGACTGGTCAAGAAGGAGATCGGCGAAGCCATCGGCATCAGTTCGCACACCGTGTCCACCCACCTCCAGCGGGTTTACGAGAAACTCCACGTGCGCACCAACACCGGCGCGGTGGCCAAGGCGCTGCGGGAACGGCTCATCTGAGCGGATTATGGCGTCACCACCACCCGGAGACGCACAAAGACTTTCCCGGCCGCGCCGATGGTGGCGCGCTTGATTTTCACTTTCACCACGTCGGTCGGATCGCCGTCGGTTACCTCGATGATCACATTGTCATCATCATGGACCGCATGGGTCCAGCCGTGGAGATCGTCGCCATATTCCACGGTGATGATGGTGCCGGGGTCGTCGTTGGCCGCATCGGCACGCTCGAAAGTAAAGATCAAGTATTCCGGATCGCTGGTGGGATCCGGGGCCGGCAGCAAGTCGAGGGCGATTTCGTCCGGACTTGCCGCGCCAAGCGCCCACGCGATGGCGTTTTGAACGCCGTCACCGTTGGCATCGGAATCCGGCGGCGCACCGCCGGACCAGGTGGCGTAGGGTGAAACTCCGCCGATGTGAACAAGCACCAACTGTGTTTCCCCGGAAGCCTTATGAAGTTCGTAACCGGGAATTGGAGAATCGAGTGCCGGCGTGCCGGAAATGGTGGTGGCGGTCATCAACAGATAGTCGGATGCATTGTCCACCGTACCCGTGATTTTCACCGTGCCATTGGCGAGATTGACCGAGGAGGTGGAGGTCGTCGGCGAACCGAGTGTGAAGCCAAGTGAAGCGCCCGGGTTCACGGTGATCGGGGACTTTTGACTACCGCCGACCAGCGCGAGGGTGCCTTGGCTGACACTGGTTGCGCCGGTGTAGGTGTTGGCACCTGATAGAACCTGCGTGCCGAGGCCGGTCTTGGTGATGGTGGTGTTGGGGGCGAAGTTGGCGATCAGGCCGGAATAGATACAGGTTTTGCCGGTGCCGGGGTTGAGCGTGAAGCCGGTCACGGCGCTCGATGCGAGGTTGGTTTCGTTGTTGCCGCCGGAGTTGGTGAAGACCGACAACAGGTTCCGGCTGCCCTTGATCCCCCCGAAGGTCGGGCTGGGGGCGGGTGTTTCGCCGGTGATCCTTCCGCTGTTGGTACCTGCGGCGAGTGCGAAGTTTTCACCTGCGTTCCCTACATCCAGCGCGCTGTTTTGCAGCGCCAGGTTGTTGCCGATGGTGAGCTTGCCGCCGGCGCGGATGACGGTGTCGCCGCTGAAGGTGTTGGCGGCGACGAGATTCACGCGGCCGCCGCCGACAATGAGGCCTTGGGTGCCACCGAGGACGTTGGTGATTCCGAGCAATCCGCTGCTGGTCGGCGATCCCAGCCGGTAGTTGTCGCTGGCGGGGGTGAGGGTGCCGGTATAAGTGGTCTTGGCACCGTTGCCGGCCCAGTTGCCGAGGAACGCATTGGGCAGACTGGCTCCGGTACTGCTGCTGAAGTTGATGGCGTTGCCGGTGCTGCCGGTCATCAGCACGATCTCGTCGGTGGTTTCGACGATGCGGTTGAGGAAGGAATTGCTCAAGGTGTTGAAGCGCAGGGTGGAACCCGCGTTCACCGTGATGTTGCGTCCGGTGCCGCCGCCGATGTTGGCGGCGGGCAGGCCGCCGAAGTAGAGGAAACTGCCGCCGTTCACCAAGGTGGGGCCGGTATAAGCGATGGTGTTGTTGTTGAGCTGGATCATTCCGCCACCGGCGAACGCAAGTCCCTGACTGCCGGTGATCGGCGCGGTGATGATCATGCGGCGGGCCGCGGCGGCATCGTTGTTGGTGATGGTGGGAATGCCGGAGGGAACTTCCATGGTGAGCACGCTGGTACCGCCGATGGTGAGGATGTTGTTCTGCGCCCAGCTTCGGCCGAGGTTGCCGATGGTGCGGACGGTGTCCACGGCGATGGTGCGGTCGCCGCTGCCGGTCATGTTGAAGCTGGCGGTGAAACCCGCGCCGTTGGCGACAAGGTTGCCGAGCCACTTGGTGGCGTCGCTCCAGTCGCCGCCGGAACTCGCGATCCATGTGCCGTTGTTGAAGGTGATGGAATAGGTGGTGGCGTCGAGCGGAGAGGACTGCGCGCTTTCGTTCTGATAGAACGCGGTGTCCCTGGCCTGGACGGTGAAGACGTAGTTGGTGGCGGGAGAGAGACCGGTGGCGGTGAAGGAGGTGGATGCCTGCCAGCCGCTGTCGGTGCCGAGCGTGGTGTTGTGGAAACGGTATTCGACGCCAGTGCCCTCGGGGTCGGCGACGGTGGTCGCCGTCATGGTAATGGCGGTGGTGGAAATGGCGGTGGGTGGCGACGCGAAGCCGGGAACCGGCGGAGGGGTGAGGTCGGGCGGAGGGGTGCTGGCGTTGGTTTCCGGCGAGGCGGTGTTGGTGTTCTGGTTCACCGATTTGTCGCGGGCCTGGACGGCATAGCTGTATCCGGTGCCGGGAATGAGGCCGGTGTCGGTGAACACCGGGCTGCCCTGCCAAAGGCTGTATTTGCCGAGGGTGACGTTGTGGAAACGGTATTGGACGCCGTTGTCATCCGTGGCGGTGGTGGCGGTCATGGTGATCTCCGTTTCCGAAACGGCGGCGGGCGGCACCGCGAAGGACATCACGCCGGGCGTCGGCGGAGTGATGTCGTCGGAGGTATCGGCACCCGCACCGATGACATCCTCATAAGTCGCGCCGAAGCGGATTTCATCGATGGCGGGAGCGGTGGTGTTGCCCCAGATCGAGAGGATGCGGAAGTTCGAGGGATCGATGGCGGAGGCAACCGACTGGGGCGTGTCGAGTTCGAGGGTGCCGGATGACGGCGTGTAAACGCTGATCGTCGAATTCGCACCGGGCGTGGACGCCCACTGGATGCGGCCGACGACGAGGGCGGTTTCGCTGGCGGCCAACGTGGCTTGCGTGGCGCCGGTGGCGAGGGCGGAGCCGTTTTGATAAATCATCGGCTGCACCTGCGTGCCTTGGTTGAGGCGAACGCCGATGGCGCTGCCGCTGTTGCTGATGGTGGTGGTGCCGGTGGGTGCTTCGTTGCCAATGACGAACGCGGTGCTGACGCCGGTGTTGTTAGGATTCGGCACGAGGAAGCTGAACCACAGTTCCGAACCGGAACTGATCAGGCCGGCCTCCTGAAGAACGTCGCCGAGGAAGAGCGAGCAGGCTCCGCTGCCGGTGCTGCGGGTGGTGCGGTTGCCGAAGACGGGCAGCGCGCCGAATGTTAGATTTCCGGAAGCGACGGTGACATTGGTGTCGCCGTGCCACAGGTTGTCGATGCCGATGCCGCCGGGCTGACCCGGAAGCTGCGCTCCGACCGGCATGTCGAAGGGTTTGTAAATGGTGGCAGTGCCGCGCGGCACGGCGCTGACGTTGACGGCGACCTGAGCCGGAGTGGAGCCGGGATCGGCGGGAGCGACGGCATAGGTGTTGGCACCCACGGGCGGCGTGGGATCGGTGTAGAACATGGCGTTGCCGGGAAGGGTGTTGATCAGGGAACCGTTGCGGTGCACCTCGATGCCCGTGTAGGATAGATTGTTAGACCATGACAGGCGCATGCCGTTGGACCGGTAGCTGGCCGTTAGACCGGTAACGCCGGTGCTGTGGCTGATGGCAAGCGGCGCGGCGGGCGCGCCGGGCATGGTGAACTGGAGTTCGTATTCGAGATCGCCCAGCGGGGCGGTGGCATCGACAAATACCGGCGGATCGGCGGGCGCGGCGGCGGCGATCTCCACGCTGTTGCGCAGGACGCGCACGCTGGTCGGAATTTCGGTGCCGTTTTTCCATGTGAGCGTGGTACCGCTGGCGCGAAGCCGGTAGGGCGCGCGGCCGGGGGCGAGCAGGTTCATGGCATCGCCCATGGCGAGGCCAAGATGGAGATAGGTTTTCCCGCTGCGGTTCCAATGATAACCTTCGTCGGCGGGTGCGAGTGACACCGGTTGCCAGAAATCAAGTCCTTCATACGTGGCGCGGGCATCGATCACGGCGACATTGCCGGCGAATGCCGGAAAGGCGGTGGCATCGGCCATTTTCAACTGGGCAAGTTCGACCTGCGTGTAGCCGTGGCCCTGCTTGCCATCCATGCCGGTGGTGGCGATGACGAAGGGCATGTCGGCCACGCCGAGGTCGTCGCGGATGTCATTGATGAAATTCGCCATGTTCACCTCATAGGCCGCGCTGCAAGCCGGGGTCACGCGGTCGTTCCATCCCTGATGCCATCCGAAGCCCGCGCTCATAACCTTCACCGGCATAGCCGGGGACATAGGCGGCGAGGTTCGAGGTCGCCGCGTTCACAAGGCGCAGGACCTCGTTGTAGTAAAAACCAAGATCGCCCGCGGCAACGGGCGCGGGGGCACCGACGCGCGAGCTGGGTGGGCAGAAATCGAAACCAAGGCTCTTGCCGCCCCATGCGCATTTAACGATGAGGACCGGGTTTTCCATCGCGTCGCCAACGACGTGGCCGAAGCCGAGTTCGGGCCCGATGAGTCCAGCCGCCTCTCCGCCAAACCCCACCGTGAGACCACCCCAGACGGGATCCTGATCGCGGATCCATACATCATCGCGCACCACATAACTGCCGCCGCTTTTGAGAAACTGGTATTTTCCTTCCGGATCGTTCGCGACGATGTAGTCCAAGGTTCCCGGCGTGGTGACCGGGGAAACCGTGCCCTTGCCGAGCATGTTCGACTGCCCGGCCACGATGAAAATCTTCACGGGGCTGGCACCGGCTTGTTGGATAGGGGCGTTGGAGACGAATGCAAGCAACGCCGAGGATGCGGCAAGAAGCCGGGAAGAAAAGATTGAAGGGCGGTGAATGGCGCGGTTCATCGCGGGAATGTAGGGGTGGAATTGCATTTGTCTGTCGTGAAAAATTAGAGGCTTGCCGTGCCTGCCAGACTAAAAAGCCAGCAGGTTCAACACGAAATCCGGCCCGGGGAGTGAGCCACCGGGCCGGAGGGTTGGGATTGATGCTTGTGGCTGCCGGTTAGGCCGATTCACGGTGTGACAACCACATTGAGGCGGGCGAAGAGCTTGTCGCCCACCGCGAGGGACATCGGGATCTTCACCTCGACGACATCGGATGCTGAACCTGGCGTTTCATTGATGATCACGCCGGAGACCGCGTTCTCGGCGGGGGTCCAACCGGTCAGGTCGCTGCCGTATTCCACCTTGATTTCGGTGTTCGGATCGTCGTTGGCCGCATCGGTGCGGTTGTAGGTGAAGACGAGATAGGTGCCGTCTTCGCTGACCGTTGGCGTGTTGCCGGCATCGTCGCTGCCATCGGTCGGATCACCGCCGACGACCCACTCGATTCCGGTGTCCAGTCCGCCGTTGTCGAAGTCGAGCGACGGCGAGGGGTCGGTGAGTGTGGCGTCAAACGGACCGGCCGCCCAGGTGTCGTAGGCCGAGCCACCGCCGGGGCCGCTGGTCACCGTTAGCGTGCCGACTCCAGCGAAGTGAACATCATCGATGGTGGTGGCTCCCGAGCCGGTGGCACCGTAGATCCCCGCAGCCTGCTGCACACCGCCAATGGTGAGTGTTTCCACGGTGTCGGTGACGTCTCCGCCGGATTCATCAAACTGCAGGTCCAGTTGGGCGCTGGCACTGATGATCACGTCCGAGGCGTCATCCAAATAAGGATTGGTGATCCGCAGGATACCACCTTCGATGGTGGTGGCACCTGTGTAGGTGTGGATGCCTTCGAAGACTTGCGTGCCTTCGCCGGATTTGGTGAGGGTCATCGCGCCGCCTGTGCCACTGACAGCTCCCGCGCCGAAGCCGCCGATGATTCCGGAGTAGGTGACGGTGTTGCCCGTGCCGACATTGAGAGTAAAGCCGGTGATGCTGGTTTGGGCTGCGCCCGAGGTATTGTTGCCGGTGTTTCCCGCAACATAAGCCGCATAAAGATTTCTGCTGCCTTTGAGCCCGCCGAATGTGGCGCTCTGCGTGCCTCCGACCGATGAGGGATTGGAGCCTGCAATTGGACCAGCCGTAGTCGATGCCTCAAGAAAGAACTGACCGGTCGCGCCAGGTGCTCCAAGGTCAAGAACACTGTTTTGCAGGGCAAGGCTGTTGGTATTTGGCTCATCAACCGTTCCGGCGGCAGAGAGCCCCAGACGACCTCCATTACGGATGGTGGTGTCTCCGGTGAACGTATGAGCCCCGACGATCACGACGCGGTTGCCGCCAACGATCAGTTGATTGCTGCCGGAAAGGAGTGATTCCTTCCTGATTCCCAAAGCTCCCGACTGGCCGACGGACCCGAGGCGGTAAGCCCCGCCACCCGGCGTGATCACGCCGCTGAGTTCGGTTTTCGCGCCGTTGCTGGCCCAGTTGCTGAGGAACGCGTTGGGGAGTGTGGCTCCGGTGCTGCTGCTGAAATCAAGCGGATTGGAAGTGGTGCCCGTCTGCACGATGATTTCGTCGGTGGTTTCGACGATGCGGTTGAGAATTGCATTGGAAACGTTATTGAAACGCACACCGGCATCCGCTGCCACCGCAATATTGCGCCCGCTCCCGCCACCGATGTTGGCGAGGTTTACTCCGCCCAAATCCAAAATGCCTCCGCTGACGGTGGTGTTGCCATTCCATGCGCTGGAGTTGTTGGTGATGTTGAGCCTTCCGGAGCCCTCCTTGATCAGCCCCCCCGTACCAGTGCCGTTGCTGATCGCACCTGAGAGAATGGCACGGGCCGCACCGGTCGTACCGCCACTGACGACAATGGTGCGGTCGGCACCGTTGAGGTCAATCGTACTGGGCAAGGTAATATTGGAATTGGATTGCGAACGTGCGGTTTGAAGCAGGAATTTGGTCGGATTGAAGGTCGCACTACCCCATGTAATCGCGCCGATGTTGAAGGTCACGCCGGTGTTGCCGTTCAAAGCAAAGCCGCTTTCTCCGCCGGTGATTTGAATCTGCCCCGCACCGGTTCCCTGGGTGCGGGTGATGCCTGTGCTCCACCGCGATTCAAGAACCCCGTTGGTGATCAGGATGTTGCCGGTACCGAGAGATCCGGGGAAATCTCCATAAAACAGGATTCCGCCATTGAGGGTGACGGCTCCGCTGAAGATCGCGCTGTTGTCGCCGCCGGTTGACAGAATGCCGGTGCCACTCTTGACCAGCGCGCCGGTCCCCGAGAGCGTGACAGCCGAATTGTTCAAAACACCAAACGTTGTATTGCCGATGCCATCGACAGTGAGTTGGAATCCTCCATTGTCGATGAGGTTGGTTCCATTGCCGGTGAGCAACTGGCCGGCCGAGTTGTTCGTCCAGGTCTGCGCGCCGCCGAGGATGATGGGGCTGACGAAAGTGGCCGCGGCGGAACCCGCGTTCTTGGTGATGCCGCCGTTGAGTATGATCGCCTGGCCCGAGGTGCCCAGAGTGTATGTGCCGGTAAAGCTGTTGAATGTGATGGATTGGGCGGTGGTCGGACTGGCAAGGGTGACCGCGCCGCCGGCTCCGCTATTGCCGAATGTCGCGCTGTCGCCGGAAGTCCAATCGACGTTGGTGGTGCCGTCCCACCACAAGCCGGTGCCGAGCCAGGCTCCGGCTCCGTCGGTCGTGCCGTCGCTACCGGGATCCCATGTGAGGGGCACGGCGTGGAGAGTGGAAACGGCGAGCAGCGAACTGCCGGATAAGAAAAGAAACGAGTGGAGTTTTGATTTGGATTTCATGGTTTTTGGAAGTTGGGATTGGAGATCTTGGATGGCGGATCGAGGATGAAACGCTTGTCGAGGCGGTTGCGTGGAGGAACTGGTGCTTCTAGCGGCGGTCTGTGACCGTCGAGGTGATTGAGGGAGATTGGGAGGATAACTAACGGCGAAGAAGGGAATCGGCGACGGTCAGAAACCGCCGTTGGAGTTCAATCACCGCCGGCGACGCAGAAGGGCGATAATTCCGAGGGCACCAAGCAACGCGGCACGGGGCTCGGGAATGACCACGGCTTGGAGCGCAATGTCGTTGCCACCCGTGAATGTGGCACCGGTGGAATCCGCGAGGTAGCTGATCTGCCAGTTGAATCCGCCGTAAGTGCCCGCCACGTCTCCTTGGGCCAGGCCGGAGAAGGTGCCGGCGATGGCGTCGCTGCCGTCGTTGAGCAGAATGAAGATCAGGTCGCCGTTGACCGGGGTGAAGGTGTTGAACGAGAGACCGAGTGCGCCGTTGAGCGTGACGGTTCCATTCACGACGGCTTGATCGTGTCCGCCCACCCCCGGGGTGAGGCCGGTCACCTCTGTGACAAGGGTTCCGTTCTGGATGTAATCCCCAGCGACGGTCATGATGCCAGGGCTGTTACCCGGGGAGAAGAAGCCACCTGCATCGATGGTCAGGTCGCCGACGGTGCCGCTGCCGCCGAGGGTGGCGCCGGTCTTGACGGTGGTGAGCACGCTGGTGGAAATGTTTCCGTCGATAATCAGCGTGCCGGCAACGACATCGGTGGCGCCGGTGTAGCTGCTGGTGCCGGAGAGAACCTGCGTCCCGTCACCGGTCTTGGTGAGGGTCATCGCGCCGCCGTTGCCGCCGGATGCCCCCGCGCCGAAGCCGCCGATGGCTCCGGAGTAGGTGACATTGTTGCCGGTGCCGACATTGAGGGTGAAGCCGGTGATGCTGGTTTGGGCTGCACCCGAGGTGTTGTTGCCCGTATTTCCGGCGATGTATGCCGCATGGAGGTTTCTACTGCCCTTGAGCCCACCGAATGTGGCACTCTGCGTGCCTCCCACCGATGAAGGATTGGAACCGGTAATTGGGCCGGCCGTAGTCGAAGCCTCGAGAAAGAACTGCCCGGTCGAGCCAGGCGCTCCAAGGTCGAAAACACTGTTTTGCAGAGCAAGGCTGTTGGTATTGGGCGTAGAAACCGTTCCGGCGGCAGAGAGACCCAAGCGACCTCCATCACGGATGGTCGTGTCTCCGGTGAAAGTGTGCGCGCCGACAATCACAACGCGGTTGCCGCCGATGATCAGTTGGTTGTTGCCCGAAAGAAGTGATTCCTGACGAATTCCCAACGCGCCTGATTGCCTCAGCGAGCCAAGACGGTAAGCTCCACCGCCGGGGGTGATGATTCCGCTGATCTCGGTTTTCGCACCGTTGCTGGCCCAGTTGCTGAGAAACGCATTGGGAAGGTTTGCGCCTGTGGAACTGCTGAAATCCAGCGCGTTCGACGTGCCGCCCGTCATGACGATGATTTCGGAATTGGTCTCGACGAGGCGGTTGAGGATGGCGTTGGAGAGGGCGTTGAATCGAACTCCGGCACCAGCGGCCACACTGATGTTGCGTCCGGAACCGCCGCCGATGTTGGTGTTGATGTTGATACCACCGAAATCCAGAATACCTCCGCTCACCGTGGTGTTTCCGTTCCAAGCGCTGGTGTTGTTGGTGAGGTTGAGCATGCCGGGTCCTTCCTTGATCAGGCCCGCCGTGCCGGTGCTGTTGCTGATGGCACCTGAGAGAATGGCGCGTGCGGCACCGGTCGTGCCGCCATTGACGACAATGGTGCGGTTGGCACCGTTGAGGTTGATCGCGCTGGAGAGAGTGAGGTTGGAATTGGACTGGGAATATTGAGTCTGGAGTACGAACTTGGTCGGATTGAAGGTCGCACTGCCCCAGGTAATCGCGCCGATATTGAAGGTGACACCAGTATTGCCGTTCAGGGCAAAACCGCTTTCACCGCCGGTGATTTGAATTTCCCCCACACCGGTTCCCTGCGTTCGGGTGATGCCTGTGCTCCAGCGCGATTCAATAATCCCGTTGGTGATATTGAGATTCCCGCTGCCCAGAGAGCCAGGATTGTCACCATAATTCAAGATGCCGTCGTTGAGGGTGACAGCACCACTGAAACCCGTATTGTTGCCGCCAATCGAAAGGATCCCGGTACCATTCTTCACCAGCGCACCCGAGCCCGATAGCGTGACGGCGGCATTGTTCAATACCCCGAACGTCGTATTGCCCGTGCCATCCACGGTGAGCTGATAGCCGCCATTGGTGATCAGGTTTGTACCATTGCCGGTGAGCAGCAGACCGGTCGAATTGTTCGTCCAGGTTTGGGCACCGCCGAGGGTGATCGGACTCAAAATCGTGACCGCGCCGGAATCGGAGTTCTTCGTGATGCCGCCGTTCAGTGTGATGGCCTGGCCGGAGGTGCCGAGCGTGTAGGTGCCGGAAAAGGTGTTGAAAACAAGCGAGCCGATCGTGGTCGGACTGGCCAGCGTGACTGCACCGCCGGCACCGCTGTTGCCAAAGATCGCATTGGGAGCCACATAATCGGCCCAGTTGACATTGTCGGTTCCGTCCCACCATTGATCGGCGTTGAGCCAGACACCCGCACCGTCGGTTTGGCCGGCACCGGCATTGTTGGCATCCCATGTGAGATCAACGGCGTGGAGACCGGAAACGGCAAACCATGTGGAAGCGAAAATGACTGAGCGCAGGAAGTTAGTGGGTTTCATGATTGTCGAGAAATGGATACTGGTTGCGGACGAATCAGGAGGATGGGGGGAAATCAATTTACAGCTTATCTGATCGGTGAGTCTGAGAAGGCTGTCGAAGCTATTTCCTGCTCGCATCTACCCCTGGATTCCGGTAGTTTCCGGGCATGTCGCGCCTGACCATCCTGACGGCCGCCGAGCAGGTGGCCGCGCACCTGAGAAACGAGCTGCTGCAGGGGGCATGGACCGGCCTGATGCCCGGCGGCGACCGGTTGGCGGCCGAGCTGGGCGTGGGGAGCGATACGGTGGAGGCGGCCTTGCGGCGGTTGGAGGGCGAAGGGCTGCTGGTGACCCAGGGGCGGCGGCGCGGGCGGCGGATCGCCTTGATCCCGGATCAAGGTCCTGCGAGGCGCATGCGGTTGGCGATCCTGACCAGTGACAAGAGCGACCGGAGGCTGGACTACGTGGTGGAGTTCGAGCACGAGCTGAGGGAGGCCGGACACACGGTGGCGCACGCGCCCCGGTCGATGGCGGGGCTGGGCATGGATGCCGGGCGCATCGCGGCGATGGTGGAAAAAACCGCCGCGGATGGCTGGCTGGTGTTCGCCGGCACGCGCGAGATTCTCGAATGGTTCGCGGCGCGGGAAGTGCCGGCCTTCGCGATATTCGGGAGGCGTCAGGGTCTGCCGATGGCGGGCGTCGGACCGGACAAGACACAGGCCATCGCAGCGGTGGTCCGGGCGCTCGCCGGGATGGGCCACCGGCGGATCGTGCTGCTGGCGCGGAAGCGGCAGCGCCTGCCGATTCCAGGGCTGAGCGAGCAGGCTTTTCTGAACGAGTTGGCGTCCCAGGGAATTTCCCCGGGGGGCTATCACCTGCCGGACTGGGAGGAGCATATCAATGGTTTCCACGCGCGGCTTGAGGCATTGTTCCGCGTGACGCCACCCACGGCACTGATGGTCGATGAGGCACCGTTTTTTGTCGCGGCGCGGCATTTTCTCGCCCGGCGCGGCCTGAATGTTCCGGAGGACGTATCGTTGGTCTGCAACGATGCCGATCCCGCGTTCAGTTGGTGCAAGCCGCCGGTTTCCCACATCCGCTGGGACAGCGGGCCGGTGGTGCGGCGCATTCTGCAATGGGCAGCCAATCTGAGCCGTGGCAAAAAGGACCTGCGCCAGACGGTGGTCAAGGCGGAGTTCGTCACCGGCGGCACCATCGGCGCGGTGAAAGCACGCTCCCTTTGAAAACCCCGTCCGATGGCGGACCGGGCCTTGGAGCGGGCGCGCATGATCCGGCTTGCGGTGCGGACCAGGGATGCCTAGTTTGCCGGCCCATGCTGAGAAGGAAACCGACACATCCGGTCGGCCGCTTGTGCGGCAGGGGCCTGTTGTTGTCGGTGGTTCTCGCCGTTTCCGCCGTGGCGCAGTCCCCGCCTCCGGCACCGGCGCGGTTCGATCCCTCGGACGTGTATTTCCAAGGCTACCTCGCGGTCCGCTCGGCCGAGCAGCTTGAAGAAGCGGGCGACTTCATCGGTGCGCTGGAGAAACTGGAGAAAGCCGACGAGTTGTTCGGCACGATCCGCAAATTCCATCCGGATTGAAAACCGGCGATGGTCAGCGGTCGCAGCGAGAGAACCAGCGAGACCCTCGGCCGCGTCCGCCCGATGGCGGAACAGGAACTTCTCAAACGCCGCAACGCGCTGGCCGAGCTGGAAGGCGGCGTGCGCAGCGGCACCACGGTGCCCGATCCGGCGGCACCGCTGGCACCCGGCGTCCTCGAAGCCGACCCGCTGTCCACCCACCTCCAGCGGGTTTACGAGAAACTCCACGTGCGCACCAACACCGGCGCGGTCGCCAAGGCGCTGCGGGAAAGGCTCATCTGACGGGAATCCGTTCTCGCGGGAGCGCCGGGCCGTATCCTTACTCAGCCTGCACCCTGACGAACAGCCTGCCGCCTTCTGGCGGAGTGACCGATAGCGTGACATCGACGGTTTCGACCTGATCCGAACCGGCTGTTCCGGGCGTCTGAACGGCTCCGGTGTCCTCGCTCCATGTCCTTAAATCCGTTGATGTCCATATCGTATAGTTGATTCCTGTGCGGTCCGGGCTGCGGCGCGAATAACTGAACATGAGGGTAGCGGAGTCGAGCGAAGTCCGGATCGGCTGACTGGATGCACCGTTGGTGGGATCGAGCCCCCAGATGCGTTCCTCGTGGTTGGTGAGTCCGTCACCGTCGTGGTCGGCCTGCGGGTCACCGAGGTCCGCTTCGGGCCAACTGGCAGCCCAGGTTTCGTAGTCATCGGGCGGCGGTTGGACCGTGATCGTGACCATGGCCTCATCGACGAAGTCCGCGGCGTCCGTCACCGAGAAGACGAAACGATCATCGCCGTCAAAGCCGGGCTGCGGCGTGTAGGTGAGGTTCGGGACGGTGCCGGAGAGCGTGCCGTGGGATGGCTGCCGGGTCACCGCGAAAACGGGCGGGCCGCCACCCGGGGTCTCGCCGGTCAGGTCGATCGCGGCCGGGCTGTCCTGGACGAGCGCGAGCGATTGCGGATGAGCCACCGGCGGGGTGTCGGTTAGACCGGTGACCACATCGTGGAAGGTTCGGCCGAAGCGGATTTCATCCATCTTCGGAGTGTCCTTGAATTGAAGGGCGAGGGTATCGAATTGCGATTGATCCAGAGCGGGAATGGTCCACGTGAGCATCGCCGGCGCGCCGGACGACAGGCTCTCATCAGGGGTGTAAAGGGTGAGTTTCTCCGGATCGGCATCCCCCGCCCCCCATTCGATTTTCCCGACGACCAGGGCGCGGAAATTCACCGTGGTCATCACCGTCTTGCTGTTGTTGACCACGCGCCCGGCCTGGGGATCGCCGTCGTTTTGCTTCCAATACGCGCCTTGGATTGTTCCCCCGCTGTGGGTCACGCCGATGCCTTCGCCGCCGGCGAGGTTCTGGCGCGTCCCGTAGTCGTTGTTGACGAACGCGTGGGTGCCGAGTGCGAGGTTCAGGTCCGCATTGGTGAAATTCTGCGCTTCGAGATCGAACACGACACCGAACCACAGGGTCGCCCCGTTCTGCATCAAACCGGCGTCGCCCAGGCTGTTGCCGAGCGGGCGGACCAAACCGCTCCATGCCGCGCCGCGCACATGATTGCCCACCGTGGGAAGAATTCCCCACGACCTGCTCCCCGCATCGATCATGGGATTGTTCCGTGTGTTGCTCCATGCGCCACCGAAACCGATGCCGCCGTTCCCGCCGCTGATGTTGCCGGCGACGTAATCGAACGGTTCATGAAGCACGATCGCCGGGCTCGTATCGAGAATCATGAGCGAAACCGTGGCTTCCGAGACCTCGCCCCCGCTGTCGATGACCCGGAAGGTGAAACTGTCGTCGCCGACAAAGCCGGTCGCCGGCGTGTAGAGCAGGTTTGGTGCGGTGCCGTCGAGCGTTCCGTTAGATGGCTGGCTGAGGACCGAATGGACGAGTTCATAGCCTTCCGGGTCGCTGCCTGCGAGGGTGACGGGGGTGATCGCGCCGCGTTTCAGCGTCACCAGTTGCGGATGGGCGGTGGGTGGCAGGTTGATCGGCACGACGCCATCGGAGTTGAAGAGCGTGAGTTCCACCGTTCGGGAAACCTCGGTGAGTGCGCGCGGGTCGGACATGGTGACCTCGAAGATATAATAGCCGGGAACGGGATCGATCACGATGGCGCTCTCATCGCCATCGGTGGTGCCGTTGCCGCTGAAGAAGACCGCTCCGGGGCCCTGGACCTTGCGCCACGTGAAGATGCTGTCGCCCTTGGCATGGTCGAAGGAATTGACGCGCAGGATGGTCGAGTTGGCGGGCAGGGTGAGTTGCGGGGAATCCGCGACAACCGACTGGATGCTTTTGAAAGGAGTGAGCACCGTGGGGGACGTGTCTGCGGCGATCGCATCCAGCACGGCCTGGGCTTCGGCCGCCTTGTCTCCGCCGAGGAGTTCGTTGAGGTAAGCGGCCACGCCGGGATCCGGATTTACGGTGTTCACCGATCCGGCGTAATTTCCGAGCACTGCGAGGACGTTGGATGTCACACTGCCGCGGGTGTCGTTCTTATCATATATCATGCTCAGGGGAACGCCCTCGGCGATGTCGTAAGCCTGGAGGATATCGAGCCCTCCTTGGCGGATGCCACCGCTGAACATCTTGTCGGCCGGCGCGCGATAATGCACCGAATCGACGATGGTGTCGGCCAGCGCCTCGACATCCGCCAGGGTGAGATTCTTATAGGTTTGATTCAAGGTGCTGCGGGCAAATCCGACCGGATTGGCCGCCACCGCCCGGATGGCCGGATAGAGATGGTTGCGATCCACGCCATTGATGCCGCTGCCCCAGATGCAACCCTTGGGGCCGTAGGCGTTTCCGCTGTAGAAAAGCAGCGACGCCAGCCGGCCGTGGGCGAAATGCAGCGGATCCTCCTCGTTGTAGGGCAGCAGCGGTGCCCCGGTGCTCGCGGCGGCGGCGAGGATGGCGTTGAGTTCGCCGAGTTTCGCGCTTTGAGGAAGATAGCGCATGCTTTCGGCGGCCATGTAGCGGACGTGGTTATCGGGATCGGTCAGGAGCCCGGCGAGCGTGGCGGCACGGGCGGCGGCCGATCCGGAGTCGCTGATCTTTCCAAGAGCGAAGCACGCACCCAGGCGGGACGTGCCGGCGGGATCGGTGGCGAGGTTGGTGATCTGGGTGATGGTCGCGGCAGTGACGGAGCGATTGGCGAATTCGTTGCCGGCCAGCCGCTGGACTTTCGGCGACCAACTGCCGAGATCGGAAACGAGTTCATTGATCGTCCGCGACGACGCGAGGTAGCCGTCCACCGCTTCCGCCTCGGCGACGTCGGTGGTGGAAAGCCAGCGTGCCTCATCGTGGCCGCGGCCGGTGAGATGGAGCTGCCGCAGCGGCAGCGCGTAGGTCAGCAGGATCGCGGTGCTCATCCGGAAGTCGTTGTACTGCGAGCCGCTGTTAGGGCCTTCGTTGAGACAGTCGTATTCGAAACCTCCGTCCCAGCGACGCGCGAGATCGTAGTAGCTGCGGAGCCGGCTGAACAGCGAGGCGGCGGCCTCTTCGCTGCCGGTTGCCGCGCCCAGGGGAGCCCATAGATAATTGAAGAACGCCCCGGTGTGTCCATTCTCACGCTCGGAGGCGGAGGCGGTGCACATTTTGGCGAAGAATCCCTGCTCCTCCGCCCGGTTGTCCTGAAGTGCGAACGCCACGGCGGCGAGTCCGCTTTTGCCATTGTTCTCATGTCCCTGCCAGTAGGGATCGTGCTCGCCGTAGGGGATCGCGCCAAGGCCGGCGTAAGAGGCGAAAAACCGGCTCGTGCGTTCGATCGCGGGATCGATTTCCGGATTGGTCAGCCCGCACTGTTTTGCCAGCAGCAGGCCGAGAAAACAAGGCAGGCCGGTGGAATTGACGGTGCCGTAAACACCGCCCATCGGCCCGTTGTCGCTGCCGTCGGGATTTTTCTCCGCATAGATATGGCCGACCGTGCCGAACAGGCTCTGGTTTCTTGCGATGTTCACCGCATAGGCCTCGATGGCGGGTAGAACCTGGGCGTCACCGGTCACCAGAAAATACTCCGCCAGCACGATCAACGTGTGCCCGCGCTGCCAGGTCGAGGCGGTGTCCCTGACATCGGACATCATCTGCTCCCTCACCGCTGCCGTGGGAATCAGGGCGTGCGCCTCGGTTTGCGCCCGTGCGCGGCGCGCGGCATTGTTGGGATTCGCGGGGTCGTTGCCCGCCAGCAGGCCGATCGTGCCGAAGGAATACCGTCCGGCCGTTTCGCTGGTCATGATGTATTCGAGGCCTTCTTCGAGGATCTGTGCCGACTTCGGGCAATTGTAGGGCGCGGTGGCTGCGTAGGCCCCCATGGTGCGGAGGGTGAGTTCCACCGTGTCGGTCGTGCCCGCGCGCCAACGGATGAGTTTCAGGATGGCGGGATTGCGGGCCTCGGCGTCGTTGATGGCATCTGCCAGACGTTTCCGCGCGTCTGCGGAAAAATACACCGGATCCGCTCCGCTGCCATCCGCGCCGAGAATGACATCATCGACCGCCAGGATACCATCGGCTGGCGAGTCTGAGTCCACCACCTTCACTAGTATCTGCCGGCTCTCGTCGGTGTTGGCTTTCACATGATGGACCCAGCCGCGCATGCCGGTGGGCCCGAGATGGATCGTCACGGAATCGCCGGGGGCGCCGCCGCTTGTTAGATCGGGCGGAGCGGCGACGGCCGTGCCTAGCAGGCCGGACAAACCCACAAGATGGACAAGTAATGTCCGGCAGCGCGGACTTGCGGATCGTTCTGGTTGCATGGGTTTAGGGCGGACATTCATAGCATGCCCCGAAAGCAATGCCATCACGCATTTCCGTGGAGTATTCACGGAGTCACCGCCACCTTGAGGCGGGCGAACTTTTTAGTGTCCGGTGCCTTAGGCACCGTGAGCGTGACAGTGTCTGAGCCAACACCCGGACTGTCCTCGACCACGGTGACGCCGGGATTGACAACGCCCGCCGTATCCGCATCCGGCACGGAGTAGCTGTCCGGCCAAGAGGCCAGATCCGTGCCCACTTCGATGGTCACCGCCACTCCGACCGCAATCGATGCCTGATCGCGCACGAAGCTGAAGACAAAGTCCCCGCCGGGGGTCGTCGTTCCCGTCGGCAATTTGTCCAGGTCGTTGGTGTCCTTGTCGCCGCCGAGCACGAACTCCACGCCGTTCTCCACGCCATCCCCATCGAAGTCGTCCTCCGGGGTGCCGGTCGGGGCGTTGGTCGACGCCCAGTTGGTGTAGGGATCGTCACTGCCGCCGAGCCCGACGACATCGTCATAGGTGGCGCCAAAGCGGATCTCATCGACCTGGGAGGTGTCCTTGAACTGGATCGCCAGGGTGTCGAAGGCCGATTGGTCGAGCGCGGGCACCGACCAGATCGCCATGATCGGGCTGCCTTGGTTCAGGTTGGTATCGGGGGCGTAAAGGGTCAGCGATTCGTTGGCACTGCCATCCGCCCCCCAGTCGATCCTGCCGACGACGAGGCCCCGGCCGGCACCGATGTTGAGGGTGCTGTCATTCTCGGTGCGTTCGCCCACGCCGTCACCACCGACATCCTGCCAATAGACGCCTTCAATGACGCCACCGCTGTGGGTCACGCCAATGCCTTCCGAGCCGGTTCCAAGCAGGTTCTCCCGTTCTCCGAAGGTGCTCGATACGAAGCGGTCGGTCCCTAGCGACAGGCTGATGTCGGCGTTGGCGGTGTTCTGCCCGTCGAGGTCGAATATGACGCTGAACCAGAGGGTGGCGCCGTTGCTCATCAGGCCGGCGTCGAACAGGGAGGTGCCGATCGGACGCTGGATGCCACTCCAGGCGTTGCCTTTGACGAAGCCTCCCGCCGCGGTGAGGGCTCCCCAGATCTTTCCGGGGTAGTCCACAACCGGGCTGTTGCGCGTGTTGCTCCAGGCTCCGCCAAAACCAGTGCCTCCATCATTGCCGGCGATGTTGCCCGCATCGTAGTTGAATGGTTCGTAGAGGATCGCGCCGCCCGGGCCGCTTGGCACGTCCGGAGTGGTGACAGGAGCGGCGGGAGACGACGGCGCACCCTGGTTGGCGAAGCTCGACTTGTCGCGGGCGGTCACCGTGTAGGCATAGGTCGTGGCGGGATCGAGGCCGGTGGCGATGTAGGTCGGATTGTCCTGCCAGCCGCTGTCGGTGCCGCCCGGGTTGCCGCTGGTTTCGGTGAAATAATACTCCACCCCGCTCGGATCGCTGGCGGTGGTGGCGGTCATGCTGACCTCGCTCGGAGAAATGGCGGTGGGCAGGCTGTCCCAGGTCATGGGACTCGGGGTGGGCGGCAGGGTGTCCGGGGCGTCGGTGGTGGCGGACTCGGTGGAAGACCAACCGGTTTCGTTGGCATTGGGCGACTTGTCGCGGGCCTTCACCCGGTAGGAATACGACGTGGCGGAATTCAGGCCGTCGTCGGTGTAGGTGGCGCTGTTCTGCCAGCCGCTGTCGCTGCCGCCGGGATTACCGCTCATTTCCTCGAAGAAATACTCCACGCCGCCCGGGTCGATAGCGGTGGTGGCGGTCATGCTGACCTGACTGTCGCCGGCCGCGGCGGGGACGCTGGCCCATGTCAGCGGATCGGGATTCGGCGGGTCGGTGTCCGGGGCAACGAGGTCGGCTCCGATCACATCGTTGTAGCTCTGCCCGAAGCGGATCTCGTCGAGCATCGGCCGGTCGCCGCGCCGAAAGGTGAGAGTATCGTAGGTGCTCTGATCGACGACGACGGTGTGGGTCGAAATCGGCGATGCGGGCAGGGCGAGATCGTTCCCCGGCTTGAAGAGCTCGATGGTGTCCACCGAGCTGGCGTCGGCACCCCAGGTGATCCTGCCGACGATCAGGTCGAATTCGCTGACCTGGTATTGGGGCGAATTGTTGCTGGCCCGGCTGGAGCCGCCGGTGTCGGCGGGGAACGAGGCGGCGCGCGGGATGCCGGCACCCATGTCGAATCCGACCCCGGTGCCGCCGCTGATAAAGAAGTCGGCATTGCCGCCGCCGAAGGGGCCGGCGGCGAGCGCGACGGCGAGGCGGGAGTTGGTCCGGTTCGCGCCCTCCTCGATTCCGGTGATGAAGCTGAACCAGAGCACGGCGCCGTGATCCAGGAGGCCATTGGCGGCAAGGGCGGAAGGCAGGATGGAGCGGGACCCGCCGAAACGGTTCTGGCTGGCCGTGAAGTCGGAGAGCTTGGCTCCACCGACCGGCAATCCCCCGTAGCTCAAGGTCCCGGCCGTGACGAGGGTGGTCGAATTTGCAAACCAGCTTCCATCCAGTCCCGCCTCGGCACCACCCTGCAGGTTCAGCTCACCCACCGTGTAGTCGAATGGCTCGTAGATCACGGCGTTGCCGGACGGCGGTCCGTCGAGATCGATCTGGAGTTCGGTGGGAGCCGCAGTGCCATTGGTCGGCACCACGCTGTAGGTGACCACTCCAGAGGACGGCGGAGAGGCATCGGTGTAGGTAGTGGCGGTGCCGGAGAGCGATGGTTCGATCAGGACACCATCGCGCCGCACCTCGATGGCGGTGTAGGTGAGGTTGTTGGTCCAGGTGAGGGCGATGCCCCCCGGGCTGCGGAAGGCCTCGAGGTTGGTGATGCCGGCATCAAAGGTGAGCGTGAGCGGGTCGCAGGAATCGCCGGGCATGGTGAACTGCAGTTCGTAATCATGCAGTCCGGGCAAGGCGGCGGCATCGATGAAGCTGGCCGGGTTGGTCGGGGCGTCAGCCGCGATTTCGACGGAGTTGCGCAGGACGCGCACACTGGTCGGGAGCTCCGACCCGTTCTGCCACGTGAGCGTGACACCGCCGGGACCGCCGCTGCCCCGCAGACGGAACGGGCAGCGGGCCGGCGAGAGGGTCGACATGGCATCCCCCATCGCGAGGCCGATGTTGACATAAGTCTTGGCATTTCGGTTCCAGTGGAAGCCCTGATCGGCCGGGGAGTTGGCGACCGGTTGCCAGAACTCGAGCCCGTCGTAGGTGGTGCGGGTGTCGATCACCGCGACGTTGCCTGCAAAGTCGGGATACTTGGTGGTGTTGGCCATTTCCAACTGGGCGAGTTCGACGGTGGTGTAGGCCGGGCCGCCGTCCATGCCGGTGGTGGCAATCACGAAGGGCATGCCAGGCACGCCAAGGTCCGTCCGCATGTCGCGAATGAAGTTCGCCATGTTGACCTCATACTCCGCGCTGCGACCGGCATCGATCCGGTCGTTCCATCCTTGGTGCCAGCAGAAGCCGGCGATCTCGTAGCCGCCGGAAAAATCGTAGTCCGGGAAGTAGGTGCTGGGGTCCGTATCCAGATTGTCGGTCATCTCGCTGACCAGGCGGAGGATCTCATTGTAGTAGAATCCCGTCGTGCCACCGGAACTCGGCGGCCGGAAATCATTCGCCAGGTCCTTGCCTCCCCATGCGGCCTTCACGATGATGATCTGCTTGTCGTAAAGGTCGCCCGCGTGATGACCGAATCCCAGCTCCGGGCCCACGGTCCCCGAATTGGATCCGTATCCTGCCGTCAGACCGCCAAGCGCTCCATTCTGGTCCCGAATCCACACGTCATCACGCACCGCCCACGGGGAACCGCCGTTGACAATGAACTGATAGTCTCCGTCGGGGTCGTTCGCCGCTGCGGTGATGTATTCGAGGGTTCCCTCGGTGGTGACCGGCGACATGTTCCCCTGCCCCAGCATGTTCGATTGACCGGCCATGATGAAGATCTTCACCGGACTGGTGCCGGACTGTTGGGCGGAGAGGGTTGCAATGGAGGCGGCGATGATGCCGAAACCCAGAAACGGGGAGGCGTAGTGAAGGAATGATTTCATAAGTCGGCGAATATGGGCTGTGGATGATGGGTCGAAGCTTGGGGAGGATTGCGAGAGTTTCGCATCGGGATGCCGAATGGCAATCGGGCATAAAATCCGGCCCGGGGCGTGAGCCACCGGGCCGGAGGGTTGGGGTGGATAATGAGGTTATCCGCCAATGCGGGTTTTACGGGGTGACGACCACCTTGAGGCGGGCAAACTTCTTCGCGTCCGGAGACTGCGGCACCGTGAGGGTGACGGTGTCAGTGCCATCCGCGTTGTCCACCACGGTCACACCGGGATTGACGACACCACCCGTGTCGGTGTCGGGCACGGCATACGGGGAGGAGCCCGTCGTCCAGTCCGCCAAATCCGTGCTCACCTCGATGGTCACCACCGTGGAGGCTTCGATGGAGTCCTGATCACGCACGAAGGTGAAGGTCATGTCCGTGCCGTCGGTGGCAGTCACCGGCAGTTTATCGAGGTCGTCGGTGCCGATGGTTCCACCGAGCACGAATTCCACGCCATTGGAGACGCCGTCGCCATCCTCGTCGGCGCTGGGATCATCGCCGGTGGTCGGTGCATTGGTGGACGCCCAGGTGGAGTAGGGATTGCCGGGACCGCCGGTGGACTCGCCATCGAGGACCACACCGAATAGGATACCGTTGGTGGTGTTGTAGGTGTAGCTGATGGTGTCGTAATCACCCGCATTCTGGAAGCTTACTGCCACGACGTAGTTTTCGGCGTTGTTGGCGCTATCCTCGTCCCCGGCGTCATCGAGTGTGACGTCCGTTTGCCCGGAGCCGCTCATGACCAGATCGATGTTGGGTCTGTTCCGATAACAACCGTAGATGTAGTAGATGATCCCCTCGGTCATCCCCGAGATGTTGATGCTACCGGTGACCGAGGTATTAATACCTCCAGCGCCGACGCCCGATGTGAAGTCGGCGGTATTGGCCGTGAAGTCATCGCCGGGATCAGACGTGGTCCAGACATCCGCATAACTCGAACTGCTGCCCGGAGAGCCGGACGCGAGCCCGACAAGACCTGCGCCGCCGTCGGCGACGCTGACGATGGCCCCACCGTCTTCCTTGAACAAGTTATAGTCAAGCGGCGTGCCGTCGCCGAAACCCGAGTAGACGGGACCATTGGCTCCGCCCGTGCCCGCATACCTTGCGGCACCCGGAAACAACGAGAGGTCGAAAGCAGCGCCACCGTTGTTCTGTGAACCGACGATATAGAAGGGGCCCTCCGACAGGGTTGGTGTCACCACGGCGGGATCGGGATCGGTGACCACGGCAGCCGTCGCCTGAACGGTTTCGTTGTTGTTGTAGGACGTGTCGCGGACCGTCACCTGATAGGTGTAACTGGTGAAGGGGGCGAGACCGGTGTCATTGTAGGTCGGACTGGCCTGCCAGCCGCTGTCGTGCGTACCGTCGATCACGCTCCGGTTGGCGAAGTAGTATTCCACCCCGTACTGGTCATCGGTGGCCGTCGTCGCGGTCATCGTCACCTCGGTGTCCGAGACAGCGGTGGGAACCACGGCCCAGGTCGCGGGATCCGGTGTCGGTGCCGTATTGTCGGTCGCCACGGTGGAGGTCGATTCCGGGTCCGAGGCGGTTCCCGCGTTGTTGAGCGGCCCCGTGTCCCGTGCGGTGACGGTGTAGGTGTAGCTGGTGGACGGACTCAGCCCGTTATCGGTCCACGTTTCACTGCTCTGCCAGTCGCTGAAGGTGTTGAGGGTGGTGTTGTGGAACTGATATTCCACGCCATAGGTGTTGTCGGTGGCGGTCGTGGCCGTCATCGTGATCGCGGTGTCCGAGATGGCGGTCGGATTGACCGCAAAGGTCATCGGGTTGGGAGTCGGCGGAATCACATCGATCGCCGGGGTGGTGGCGTCCTCGCCCGCCGAAGCCGTGCCGGTGTTGTTGGCCACCGATTTGTCACGCGTCTGGACCGTGTAGGTGTACAAGGTCGAGGGCGAAAGCCCGGAGTCCGTGTAGGTCGGGCTGTCCTGCCAGCCGCTGTCATCTCCGCCGGGATTGCCGGATGTTTCCGCAAAGTAGTATTGCACCTCGCTCGGGTCGTTGGCGACCGTGGCGGTCATGGTGACATTGGCATCGTCGATCGCGGTCGGGACGACCGCAAAGCTCGCCGGGTCGGGAGTCGGGATATCGGTGTCCGGAGTGGTCACGAGGTCGGCCTGGATCACGTCGTTGTAGCTCGCGCCGAAGCGGATCTCGTCCAACACGACCTTGTCGCCCCGCGCCCAGGTGATGGTGTCGTAGCCTGACTGGTCGACGTTCACCGAGAGCGTCGAGATCGGGGTGGAGGTGTCCGGGAAAGCCAGATCGGTGCCGGGAGCGAACAGCTCGATGAGATCAGGATCGGCCGAAGTGGCCCCCCAGGTGATCTTGCCGACGATCAGCGCGGTATCGACGTTGGTGTTGGGGGAGCTGGGCAGGATGGCGGAACTGATGGTGCCCAACACGTTGCCGACGGTACCCCCGCCAAAGGTCGAATCGCGGACCTCCGTGGCGGCGAACTTGCCGTTGCCACCTAAGTTTCCGAGCGTCACGCCCAAGCCTGTGGCTCCCGGGGTGGGGAGCGAGTAATTGGCGTTACTGGTGCTCAGCGACTCGTCAGCCAGGACAAAGACCAAGCGTGAGTTGGTGCGGTTGCCGCCGGCATCGTAGCCCATGATCACGCTGAACCAGAGGATCGCGCCGTCATCGAGCAGGCCGTTGGACGCCAGGGCCGATGCGCTCACCGCGCGGGCTCCGCCGAAGCGGTTCACACCACCGTTCAAGCCGGAGATCGAGCCCCCGGTGCTTGGCAGGGTCCCATAATTGAGGGTGGACGCCGCGACCACGCTGTCTCCATTTGCGGACCAAACCCCATCCAAACCGATCTCGCTGAGTCCGGAGGCGCCGTTGAGTCCGCCCGCCGGGTAGTTGAATGGTTCGTAAATGAGTTGCTCGGTCCCGTCGGACGCGGTGGTGGTGGCGGACGCGTCGGGGGTGGACACGGCGGTTTCGGTGAACGCGAGAAGTTCCCGCGCCTTGACGTTGTAGGAATAAGTGGTGCCCGGGGCGAGCCCGTCGTCGGTATAGGTCGGACTGGCCTGCCAGCCGCTGTCGTCGCCACCCGGATTGCCGCTAGTTTCGGTGAAGTAGTATTCGACACCCTCCGGATCGCTGGCGGTGGTGGCGGTCATGGTGATCTTGGTCTCACCGGCCGGGCCGGATACTGCGGCGGGCGGGCTGTCCCAAGTCATCGGATCGGGGGTTGGCGCGGCGTGGAGTGCGCCAGCGGCCAAGAGCAAACTGCAGCCGATGGCGAATTTGCGGAGTATTAATTTCGGTTTCATGATGATGCAATATGGTTGTCCGGTGTGCCTGGTCCTGCATGCCAAATACCGGGTTTTAATCAGCACCTTCGTGCTTTGATGTGATTCAAAGCCTCCCCAATCCGGACTGTCGATATATTTTCATCTCGACACCTACCCCGACTTGGGCAGGTTGATCTTATGCCAAAGTTGAAGATTCTCCGCCCCTCCTGGCAGTGCGCCGACTACCTGCGCGAGGAGTTGAGGCGGGGGACATGGATCGGGACGATGCCCGGGGCTCCTCTGCTGGCAGCGGAACTGGGGATCGACCGCAAGACCGTGGAGGCCGCGCTGCGCCAGTTGGAAAACGAAAATCTGCTGCTGCCGCAAGGCGCGGGACGACCGCGTCGGATCCGGCTTCCGGACGGAACCAAGGCCGTGCGCAAGATGCGGGTGGCGATCCTGCTTTGCGAGGAAAGCGACCGGAAGCGGGATTACATGGTGCGCCTGCAGCATCTGCTCACGGAGCAAGGACATGCCGCGTTCTTTGCCAAAACCACGCTGCTGAAGCTTGGGATGGATGTCAGGCGCATGGCACGGTTGGTGGACAAGACCGCAGCGGATGCCTGGGTGGTGTGTGCCGGCTCGCGCGAGGTGCTGGAGTGGTTTTCGGCACAATCCACACCTGCCCTGGCCCTGTTCGGCCGGGTGCGACACGTGCGGATCGCCTGCGCGGCAACCGACAAGGCGCCCGCCTATGCCGCCGCCACGCGGACACTCATCCGCCTCGGCCACCGCCGCATCGTGCTGCTGGCCCGCGCACAGCGGCGACTTCCAAAGCCGGGGGCGATCGAGCAGGCGTTTCTCCACGAACTGGCGGCACACGGACTCCCGGTCAGCGACTACAACCTGCCAGCATGGGAGCAAACGAGGGAGGGGTTTCATGCGTGCCTCGCCGCGCTGTTCCGGATCTCACCGCCGAGTGCGATGATCGTGGACGAGGTGCCGTTGTTTGTCGCAGCGCAGCAATTTCTCGCGCGGAAGCGGCTGCGGGTGCCGGAGGAGGTTTCGCTGATCTGTCCGGATCAGGACGTGACCTTCGACTGGTGCCAGCCGCCCGTCAGCCACATCCGATGGGACAGCGATCCGCTTGTGCGGCGGGTCGTCCGCTGGGTGACCAACATGAGCCACGGCAAGCGGGACATGCGCCAGTTTTTCACATCCGCGGAGTTTGTGCCCGGCGGCACGATCGGTCCCTCGCCCGATGTGGTCCTCAGGGAGGGCAAATTGCGGTATACCGGCTGAAGCCGGTGCCCCCGCTGCCGGCGTGGACTGGAATGATCCCGCTTGCAGTGCCGACGGCGGGTGCCTAGTTTGCCGGCCCATGCTGAAACGGAATCCGAGACATCCGGCCGGCCGCTTGCGCGGCGCGGGCGTGTTATTGTCGGTGGTTCTTGCCGTTTCCGCCGTGGCGCAGTCCCCTCCGCCGCCGGTGGCCCCGGCGCGGTTCGATCCCTCGGACGTGTATTTCCAAGGCTACCTCGCGGTCCGCTCGGCCGAGCAGCTTGAAGAAACGGGCGACTTCATCGGCGCGCTGGAGAAACTCGAAAGGGCGGACCAATTGTTCGACACGATCCGCAAATTCCATCCGGATTGGAAACCGGCGATGGTCACCGGGCGCAGCGATAGAACCACCGAGACCATCGGCCGCGTCCGCCCGATGGCGGAGCAGGAACTTCTGAAACGCCGCAACGCGCTGGCCGAACTGGAAGGCGGCGTGCGCAGCGGCACCACGGTGCCCGATCCGGCGGCACCGCTCGCGCCCGGCGTCCTCGAGGCCGACCCGCTGGCCACCCGCCGGCTGCGTGCCGCCGAAGCGGAAGCCGAGCGCCTGCGCGGTCTTCTGGCCAGTCAAAGCGACCGCGCCCGGCAGAACGCTGTGCAAGCCCGTTTGCGCGCCGCCGAAGCCGAGGCGCGGGCCTTGCGGCAGCAACTCACCGCGGCACCCGTGCGGGAGGAAATGTCAGCCATCGAGCGCCGCATCGAGTCGCTGGAACAAGAGCGCGATGCCATGGCCATGGCACTGGGCCAGAGCCGCCGCGCGCATGAGGAGGCGCAGAGTCGCAACGCCGCGCTTGAGGCGGAACTCGACGAAATGCGCCAGCAACAGGCCGACTTGAAACGCGATCTCGAAGCCGAACGCAAAATCGCCAACTCGGTGGTCGCCGGCCAGCGGAGACAACTCGACGCGCTGGAAAAACAACTCAGACAGAAAAACGAGGAACTCACCGCCGCCAACCTGCGCATTTCCAGCCTGATCCAGGAACTCGAGGAAAGCCGCCAGGCGTTTTCCCAGCTCCGCGACGAACGCGACTCGCTGCTCCAGGAACGCGACCAGATGGCCGCCCTGCTCCAGCTCAACGAGGCAGGCCGCATCCAGGAACTCATCGAGCAAAACATGGCGCTCGCCAAGAACCTGCGCGAGGCCAACGAGAAAATCGACCGCCTGCACCGCGAGAGCAACGCCGACAAGGACGCCTACACCGATGCCCTGCGCGACCTCGCCATCGCCAAGTCCCAGATCAACCGCCTCAACCAGGAAAAACGCGACCAGGATCGCCGCCTCGCCGAGTTGGAGCAACGACTCCGGGACGAGGAAAGCGCGCTGGCCTCCGGCCGCATCGACGCCGACCCCGCCGAAGTGAAGATGCTGCGCGACATCATCCGCCGCCAACTCACCATGCAGGAGCGCCGCCGCCAGGCGCGCGAACTCCTGATCGCCGCCGCCAAGGACCTCGGCACCGGCGACGAACGCCTCGCCCAGGCCATCGAACTCTTCAACGACCAGGAACTCGCGCTCACACCCGAGGAGCAGAAACTCGTCGCCGACCGCGAGGTGGACGGCGAGTTCATCTCCCCCTTCGCCCGCGACCGCGCCAGCGTCAACCGCTCGACCGGCGAGTTGCAGCGCGACATCGCCGTGTTCGAACGCACCGCCGAGAAATCGTTCCTCGCCGGCCGCATGCTGCCGACCCGCGAACTCTATCAGATGGTTCTCGACCAACACCCCGGCCACACCCCTTCGCTGTGCCGGCTCGGCGTGGTCCACCTTCGGCTGGAGGAAACGGAGGAGGCGGCCGATGCGTTCCGCCGCGCGGTGGAACTCGATGGCGGCAATTCCTACGCCCACCGCATGCTCTCATTCTCGCTCATGCAACTCGGCGAAATGTCCGCCGCGGAACAGGCCGCGCGGCAGGCCGTGGAACTCGATCCCGCGGACGCCAGAAGCCAGATCCTGCTCGCCACCGTGCTTTACCGGCTGGGCCACACCGGCGAGGCGGAATCCCACTTCAAGGCCGCCATCAACGCCGATCCGATGCCCAGCGAACCGTATTACAACCTCGCGCTCATTTATTCGCGCGAGGGCCGCCACAAGGACGCCCGCGAATACTATCAACAAGCGCTCGAACGCGGCGCGCTGCCCGATCCCGCGCTGGAGGAAAAAATCGCCAAGCCATGAGATTCCTCGTCCCGCTCGTCGCCTGCCTCGCCGTTTCCTGCGCCAAGGACGGCGGCACCGGCTCGTCCGCGGGCGGTGGCACCAAGCCGCTGAGCCAGCGCCTCAACGAGAGCAATGGCTTCAAGGTCGATTCCGAGGGCAACTGGGTGCCGCGCAACGACCGCCGCAGTTCATTCGAATCCCAGGGCGAATCGCCGTATTTCAAGGGCGGCAATCCGAACCAGAACAAGGAATACCGCACCGGCGACTACGCCCGCAAGTCATGGTGGGGCAACAAGGACTACGGCCGTAGTAGCTACCAGGGAAACACCGACGCCGGCCATCTGCGCCAGACCTCGCGCCTCGACGGCCAAAGCGCCGGCGAAACAGGCCGGGCCGCGCGCGGCGGCGACGATTCCTACCAGACCGGCGGCTACCGCACCGGCGACGCCCGCGAGTCCTCCGCCAGCCGCCTCGACAAGCCGTCCGATGCCGAGACCGACGTGCGCCGGCGCGTCTATCAGCCGCCGGAGATCATCGAGTGGAGCGAGCAGCGAAAGCTCAGCCTTGAGCAATCGCGCGGGATTCTGGGCCGCTGAGCGGCGGCGCCTCGCTCACCGCCTGGTTGAGCGTCTCGATGAGCAGTTTTTTCATTTCCTCCCAGCGCCGCGGCCGGCCTTCGAGGAAAAACGACTGGGCCACCGTGAGCCGGACGGGCGTATAGCCGGCATCGCCCGCCTGCCCGGTCAGCCAGGCTTCCAGCGCGTTGGGGGTGGCATTGTGCAGGTGCATCACGTCCACATTGGCGGCACGCAGCAGACCGCGCCATGCCGAGGCCAGTTCCTCGGCCGGCCGCATGCCGGAGAAGGTTTCCAGGATCACCCGCCCGTCCACCTCTGGCGAGGTGTGGACCAGCAGGTGCAGCAGCGGTTGCTGGCGTCTCGCGCCATCGCGCACCCGCTGTGACAACTGCGTGCGGAACGGCCGCTCGTGGCGGTCCGCCAGTTTCAGGCGCGTGGCCTCGGGAAGTTCTGCCGTGTAGCGGCTCCAGCGGGCATCGCCGTCACGCTCGAGATCGATGAGCAGGCGCGTCACGTCGCCATGCACCAGCGGCGTGCGGTAGCGCATCGAGAATGCCTGCGCGAGATTCAGCGCACCGGGTTCCCAGCCTTCGCCGGATGCCACCACCTCTTCCTCCCCCTTGAAAATTTCCCGGTGGGCTTCCGGCACGGCGCAGGTGGCGTGCTCGCAACTGATGAGATATTGGATCGCGTGATGGGTCATGTGCTCGCGGCCAGCCAACCACCTCAACGCGGCATAGCCACTCATTTTTGCGCGTTTCGGCGATTCCGTGCGCGGCAGGTTTCGTCTTGCCCGATGGCGGAGGCCGGAAAACATCGGCCGCATGAACGATCCCGCCGACCGTGAACCCCTCCGCGTGCTCTTCGTCTGCATGGGAAACATCTGCCGCTCACCGGCCGCGGAAGTCGTCTTCCGCCACATGATCGCCGAAGCGGGACTGGAACACCGCATCGAAATCGATTCCGCCGGCACCATCGGCTATCACTCCGGCAATCCCCCGGACCGCCGCATGTCCGCCACGCTCAAGGCGCGCGGCTACCATCCTCACGGCAGCGCACGCCAGGTGCGTCTTGCGGATTTCGACGAATTCGACCTGATCCTGCCGATGGACGACGAGAACGAGGCGGACCTGCGGAGCATGGCGCGCGATGCCCGCCGCGCGGAAATCCGGCCGTTTTCCTCGTTCTGCTCGGACAACCCGCTGGGCCACGTGCCCGATCCGTATTACGGCGGCGCGAAGGGATTCGATCAAGTCGCCGACATCGTCGAGGACGGCTGCCGCGGCCTGCTGGAGCACCTGCGCGGCAGGCTTTAGCCCACATTTCCACGCTCATGGAGCGGCGAAACGCGTTCGCCGCGTCAATGGGCGGATCATGCGGCGTGCGAATGCCCAATTCATGGGCTTTCCATTGGCACGGCGGACATGTTCCGCCGCTCCGTGGGTAATACTTGTTAGAACAAACGCCCGATCGCTTCCGCCGCCTCGTCCACCGTGATCGCGCGACCGGCCTCGTTTTCCAGACAGGTCATGCTCACGCCATCGAGGCCGCAGGGCGTGATGGCGAAAAACGGCGGCAGGCATTCTTTCGTGATGTTGATGGCGAAGCCGTGCATGCTGATCCATTTCCTGACGCCCACGCCGATCGAGGCGAGCTTGCGGTTTTCCACCCACACGCCGGTGAGCCCCTCGCGCCGCTTGGCGTTCACCCCGAAGTGCGCGCAGGCGCGGATCAGGATGTCTTCCAGATTCCGCAAATGCGCGTGCAAATCCCGTCCGCGCGGATTCAGATCGAAAATCGGATAACCAACCAACTGCCCCGGACCATGATAGGTCGCCTGACCGCCGCGGTTGGTCTCGAAAACCGGGTGCGGCAGCATCGATGCCTCGCGCAACGACGACCGGTCGCGCAACCGTCCGATGGTGTAAACGGGCTCATGCTCTAACAGCAGGAGCGTGTCCCCTGCTCCGCCGCCAAGGATGGCATCGACGTGGCTTTGTTGCAGGCGCAGACCCTCCTCATAAGTCACGCGCTCGGGAAGACGGAGAATTCGCAACACGGTCGGAAGGTTGCGGACCGCCTGCCGCCGGTCAACGCCGCTTTGCCAATGGCAGGCCCTGTAGCGGCGCTCTGCGAGCGTTGATGCAAGGAAAAGCCAAAGAACGACACGTCCTTCACACCGCACTCGCTTCGACGGACACAGTCCGCCGCGTTTTCAAACCAGACGCCGCTCAAGCAGTTTCGCCTTGAGCGGATCGGAGGACTGGAGATGGGCGATGGCGATGGCGAGCGCGTCGGCGGCGTCCGGCGGCGGGGTTTCGGCGAGTCCCAACAGCGCACGGACCATGAAGGCGACCTGGGATTTGTCCGCATTGCCATGACCGACCACCGCGTTTTTCACCTTCTTGGGCGGGTATTCATAGACCTTGAGCCCGCTGTCCGCGGCGGCGATGAGCGCGGCGGCGCGCGCGGCACCCATGGTGATGGCGGTCTGGTGGGACTGCACGTAGATGATGCCCTCGACGGCGACCTCGTCGGGCTGGAACTTGGCGATCAGGTTGGCGAGGTGCTGCCGGACGGCGGCCAGCGCGGCGGATTGCGGGATGCTTTTGGAAATGGAGATCACATCGTATCCCAGCACGGCCGGCTTGCGCGGGTCTCCCTCCAACACGGCGTAGCCGGTGTTTCTAACAGCGGGATCGATGGCGAGGACGCGCACGGACAGGAGGATGCGGGCGGTGGATTTCCCGGTCAACGCCGGTTTGCCCCGCTCACTCGATGCGCTGGTAATGATAATTCACGCGGCTGAGGAACCAGCGCCATTTCGCGCCGGGCCTGCCGTTGTCCAGAAGGAAGTGCGGGCAGTTCTTGTGGGCCGGGGTGCGCCCCCTGCGCGGCCAGTGGTAATGCGGCACCACGTTGCGGAGCGGGATCTGGTTTTTCTTCATCAGCACCGCGGTGAGCCTGGCGGTGCGCTCGATGGTCTCGCGCTTGTTGCTGCCACGGTGCTCGCACATTTCGATGCCGATCGAGAGGCGGTTGCCGGGTCCGTGGAAATCGGCGTGCTCGCCCTGCTCGCTGGTGGGCATGTGCTGGATCGCCACCTTGTCGTCGGTGGTGAAGTGCCAGATGAGGTATCCGATGCGGTTGCCGTAGCGGGTCTTGGGCGATCGCAGCGCGCCGTTCTTGAGGGCTTGCGAGTGCCTCCAGGCGTCGGCGCTGTAGTTCTGTGTGGAGTGGATGGTGATGTAGCGCGGCCGCATCGGCCGGACCACCTTGCGGCCGTGCCTGCCGCGCGGGACCATGTCGGATTTCAAGTTCACTTCACGCAACATGAGGGACATGGGGATCTTGCCGGTCTGGCCCGAGAAACTCGACGAGGTGGGCACGCGCGACGAACCGATGGACGGCCCGACGGGCCGGCATTGGAGGCAGACCGCCAGCAATACGGACAAGGGAATGAACCAACTGAGAAAACGCACGAGCGGGCCTTAGCACATTCCGATAAAAAAAGGAAATCAATTTTGCCTGATAATTCGGATTCGTCGGACACCCGCTTCGTCACCCTTGTCGGGCGGGGTATCCGCCGCTAGACACCGGGCATGGAACCGATCCGCTATTTCAACCGCCACACCGGGCGCATGGAGACCGAGGAAATCTACGGCGAGGGCTTGCTGCGCTGGACCTACGGCCACCCGCTCGGAGCCCTCGCGCTGGCGGCGCTGGTGAAGCGGCGGTTTTTTTCCGCATGGTATGGCCGCCGCATGAGCGCACCGGCATCCGCGGCGAAGGTCCGGCCGTTCATCGATCGCTACGGGTTGGACGCGGCGGAGTTTCTGGATTCACCCGATACCTTGCGCAGCTTCAACGAATTTTTTTACCGCAAGCTGAAACCGGAATCCCGCCCCGTCGATCCCGCCGATGACGCGGTGGTGTTTCCGGCGGACGGCCGCCATCTTGGATTCGCGAAGGCTTCAGAGATCGGGGGAGTGTTCGTGAAAGGGCAGAAATTCGATCTCGGAAAACTGCTCTCCGACGACCGGCTCGGGACGCGGTTGGAGCATGGATCGCTGGTGCTCTCCCGCTTGTGCCCGGTGGATTACCACCGCTTCCATTTTCCCGTGGCCGGCGTGCCGGGAGAAGCGCGATTGATCAACGGCCCGTTGTATTCGGTCTCGCCACTCGCGCTGCGCAAGCGCCTCGCCTATCTGTGGGAAAACAAGCGCGTCATCACCCGGCTCGAAAGCGACCGCTGCGGCAGCGTGTGGATCGTGGAAATCGGAGCCACCTGCGTCGGCTCGATCCGGCAGACTTTCACTCCGGGACAAGCGGTGGCGAAGGGTGGGGAGAAAGGATACTTCGAGTTCGGCGGCTCTTCGGTGATCACCCTCTTCGAACCCGGCGCGGTGGTTCTGGAATCCGACCTGTTGGAACACTCGGCGAGACAAACCGAACTCTACGCCCGCGTCGGCACGCGGATGGCCCGCACCGCTTGACCTCTCTCCGCCACCGGCCAAGCTGCGCGCGTTTCGAAACCTTCATGACCGATCACACCAAGACGCTGGAAAAACACGCCCGGGAATTCCTCAAACCCGCGCTCGAAGGACAACTCTCGCCCGCCGAGCGCATCGCCCTGTTCAAGCGTTTCCTCAAGATCGAGGAGAAACGCATCCTCGCCTTCCACCGCGCCGGCGCGGGCGGACTCGACATCGCCCGCGCCCGCGCCCGGCTGATCGACATCATCCTCACCGCCACGCTGAATGCCGCGCTGGCGAAACGCGCGGTCGGCTCGCAAACGCCGCGCATGGCTCTGGTGGCCACCGGCGGCTACGGCCGCGGCCTGCTCAATCCGCGCTCGGACATCGACATCCTGTTCCTGCTTCCTCGCGCCTCCACCAAGCTGCCCAAGCCGCTGCAGGAATTGGTGCAGGATGTGCTCTATTTCCTCTGGGACGTGGGCTTCAAGGTGGGGCACGCCTGCCGTTCGACCAGCGAGTGCATCGAGCAGGCGCGCGCCGACCAGGAAAACAAGACCGCGCTCATGGACGCCCGGCTGGTGACGGGCGATGCGGACTTGTTTACCCAATTCACCACCCGCTTCGCCCGCGAATGCATCGAAAAAGGCCAGCAGGCGTTTTTCGAACTGCGCAGTCAGGACATCCGCGACCGCCACGCCAAGCACTCGCACACCGTTTTCCTCCAGGAACCCAACGTCAAGGAAGGCTGTGGCGCCATGCGCGACTACCAGAGCGTGCAGTGGGTCGCGCGCGTGAAACAGGGCAGCGGCCGCCTCGAGGACTTGGTGAAAAGCAAGCTCCTCACTCCCGCCGCATTCCGCGAAATGGAGCAGGCTTACGATTTCCTCCACCGCGTCCGCAACGAGCTGCACTATCACTCCGGCAAGTCCACCGACCAGCTCACCCTCCATCTCCAGGGCGTGGTGGCCACCGCCTTCAAATATCCGCAGCCGGACATCCTCCGCAGCACCGAGGCGTTCATGCGCGATTACTACCGCCACACCCGCCACATCTACCGTCACACCACCTCGCTGATGGAGGCCTTCGAGATCGAGCAGGCCACGCGCGCCGATTCCGGCATCCGTTCGTTCCTCACCTTCCGCAAGAAAAGCCGCGAGGAATTCGACGGCTTCATCGCCCGCGAGGGACGTCTGTTTCCCGCCCACCAGGACATCTTCAAGGACGATCCCAACCGCCTGATGCGGTTGTTCCAGCACTGCCAGCTCCGCAACCTCGGCCTCAGCCCGCAGCTCCGCCGCCTCATCGCCCAGCACTGGGGCGACATCGACCGCCAGTTCCGCTACTCCAAGGAAAACCGCAAGATCTTCCAAGCCATCCTCGAACGCAAAGGCGATGTCGCGCGCACCCTGCGCCTCATGCACCGCATTGGCTTCCTCGGCCGATACCTTCCCGAGTTCGGCGCGCTCGATTGCCTCGTCCAACACGAGTTCTTCCACCGCTACACCGCCGACGAACACACGCTGCGCTGCATCGACGAACTCGACGCCCTCGTCGGCCACGACAAATCCCGGCCGCAAATCTTCCGCCGGCTGTTCCACGAAGTGGCCGATCCCTACGCCTTCCACCTCGCCGTGATCCTCCACGACACTGGCCGCGCCGAAAACATCCGCGAACACATCGACGGCTCCGCCATCCTCGCCGCCAAGCTCTGCAACCGCCTACAGATCGAGGGCGCGCGCCGCCGCCTCATCATGTTCCTGGTGGACAACCACCTCACCTTCTGGCGCACCGCCACCACCCGCAATCTCGACGACCCGGAGGTCATTGCCGAGTTCTGCGCCATCATGAAAACCCCCGCCAACCTCGACGCCCTGCTGCTCTTCACCTACGTCGATTCCAACGCCACCTCGCCCGAATCCTGGAACGGCTGGAAACAGAGTCTGATGCTCCAGCTCCACAGCGCCGCCCGCAATTTCCTCGAAAACGGCCGCGAGAAATACTCGAAGAAACTCGACGAGGACCGCCTCGCCCTGCGCCACGCCGTCATCGAACTGATGCGCGAGGACTACCACCCCGACGTCAAGCGCCACTTCGAGCGGATGCCGGACTCCGCCTTCCACTTCCGCCAGCCCAAGCAGATCGTCACCCAGGTCCGCACCGTGCGCCATTTCCTCCAGCGCGAGACCGGGCAAGACGATCCCCTCGCCTTCTGCATCAAGTGGATCGACCACAGCGCCCAGGGTTATTCCGAACTCGTCCTCGCCACCCGCGACAAGCCGCTGCTGCTGGAAAAAATCTGCTGCGCCCTCGCCGCCGAGCAGATCAACATTCTATCAGCCGACCTCTTCACCCGCAGCGACGGCATCGTCGTCAACATCTTCCGCGTCTGTACCACCAACTTCGAATCCGTCTCCTCCGAAGCCACCCGCAAGCGCGTGCTCGAAACCTTCGGCTCGATCCTCGCCGCGGAAAAATACACCCCTGAGCGCTTCCTCAAACGCCGCGCCAACTTCCTCAAACCCCGCACCGACAACGGCATCCCCGTCCCCGTCCGCGCCTACGTCAGCAACGAACTGCATCCCGCCTGCACCACCGTCGAACTCCAGGCGCTCGACCGCATCGGCCTGCTCCACGACCTCTTCCACACCATCAACCTCTACGGCCTCAACACCGCCCATGCCCGCATCTGCACCGAAAAAGGCGTGGCCATGGACACCCTCTACATCACCACTCCCGAAGGCGGCAAGGTGCTCGACCCCGTCGTCATCCAACAACTCGAAGACCGCTTCACCGCCCTCGTCGCCCGCCCCGAGGCCACCGAGTGAATCCGTCCGGCGATTGACTCCGCCCCGCATCCGTCGGAATACTCCGCGCCCGCAACTCTCCCACCGATCCATGGAAAACGTCATTATCATCGGCACCGGCTGCGCCGGCTACACCGCCGCCATCTACACCGCCCGCGCCAATCTCCGTCCGCTCATGCTCACTGGCACCCAGCCCGGCGGCCAGCTCACCACCACCACCGAGGTCGAGAATTTCCCCGGTTTCCCGGAAGGCATCATGGGACCGGAACTGATGACGCGGATGCAGCAGCAGGCGGAAAAATTCGGCGCGCGCATCGCGTGGGCCAACGTCGAATCCATCGAACGCCGCGCTGACGGCAGTTTCCTGCTCAAGGCCGGCGGCGAAACCCACCATGCCAAAACCGTCATCGTCGCCACCGGCGCCGCGCCGCGCCATCTCGGTCTGCCCGGCGAACAGAAACTCATCGGCCACGGCCTCACCTCCTGCGCCACCTGCGACGGGGCATTCTACCGCGACGTCCCCGTCTGCGTGATCGGCGGCGGCGACAGCGCCTGCGAGGAGGCCGATTTCCTCACCCGTTTCGCCAGCAAGGTCCATCTCATCCACCGCCGCGACGAGTTGCGCGCCTCGAAAATCATGGCCGACCGCGTGCTCGACAATCCGAAGATCGAACCGGTCTGGAATTCCACCGTCACCGAATACCTCACCGACGACAAGGGTGAGATGCGCGCCGTCAAAGTGCACAACGTCCAGACCGGTGCCGACTCCGAGCTCGAAGTCGCATGCGTGTTTGTCGCCATCGGCCACACTCCCAACAGCGGCTTCCTCGGCGATCTGGTCGACACCGACGAAAACGGCTACATCGTCCAGAAATCCGGCCGCACCGCCACCAAAACGCCCGGACTTTTCGCCGCGGGCGACGTGGCCGACCACTATTACCGCCAGGCCATCACCGCCGCCGGCCAAGGCTGCGCCGCCGCGCTCGAGGCCGAGCGTTACCTCAGCGGACACTGATCCGGGGCCAATGGATCACACCGTGATCGCCCGCAGCACCCGCTCGGTTTCCTTGCGCTGGAAATCCGTGGGCCGCACGCCGTGGAAACTCACAAAATCCCGTGAGAACACCTTCGAGTTGGAAAATCCCAGATCGATCGCCACCTCCTTGATCGGCGAGCCGTGACGCAGCAAATTGCGCGCCGCCACCATCCGCTCCTGCCGCAGCCATTCCTTCGGACTGATCCCCAGCCCCTCGTCGAACACCCGCCGCAAGTGGCGCTCGCTCACGCCGATTCGATCGCACAAGCCCGCCATCCGGAAATCCACCTCGCGGGCAAGCTGGCTCAGCGACAAGGGCAACGGTTCGCGGGCCAGCATCACGAGGATCCGGCCGTCTTTCTGGATGATCTCTACGTCTCGGCGTTTCAAAATCGGGTGGGGTGAGGGGTGAAAACAACAGGCAATACCTGCCATAAGGCGTGCGAATTAATAATCAGTGCTCTGAAACTGTCAATGTATTTTAAAATTTTGCCATGCCCCAACGAAATATTTTAAATCACTTTAATCAAATGTTTCAATTTTGGAATCAACTACCCGTATGGGATGGATTCCCCGGGACAGATGGAAGGGATCTCCTGACAAAATCCGTTGACTCTCAGTTTCCTCCCCCAAGCTGGCATTGTCGCCATCCGACACAGGCCATTAACGCGATGTTTTCCAGCAGCTTGTGTTGAATAATCACCGGTCTCAGCCAACACGCCCGGCATTCCGGATCGTCGTGGAACGGGACAAAAAAAGCGCGCGTTGGACTTCCCCCCGGAGATCGCAACGCGCGCTGTTTGGCAGCTGCTCCGGCACTGGGTGCAACGGCTTGACTTCCCCCCGGAGATCAAGCGCGAATGAAAACCTGGCACGGTTTGCAACTGGTGTTTCACAGGCCGAAGCGCTGCGGAACAGGGACACAATGACTGAAATTCAGTTTTTGCAAAGAACTTTTTTTGATAATTTTTCAATAAAGCTGAAAAATCCGGAAATCTTTCTCAATTACCCATCCTTCCTCAGACTTTGCCTCTTCGCGCCTTCGCGGTCCCCTGTTTCCCCATGCGATGCGGCAAGAGAGTATTACGCTCCCTGGTGTGAACTCCCTGCAACGCTCCGCGGAAATTGCGCCTTGATCGCGCCTTGCCGGCTCATCATTCTCACGGCAGTTCATGCCCAAACCCGGAGAAGAACCAGAAGTGATCTATGAGGGGATCCCCGCCTCTCCGGGAATTGCCATCGCTCCGGTGCACGTGATCGCCCGCGGATTTTCCGCGCCGGAGGTTTACGAGATCGAGGAATCCGAGGTGACCGCCGAGCAGGAACGATTCCGCAAGGCGGTGGAAATCACCAAGAAACAGCTCATCGAACTGCAGAGCCGGCTCGAGGATCTCTCCGGGGAAAACGAAAGCGGCATCTTCGAGGCCCACGTCATGATGATCGAGGACCGCAGCGTGGTGGAGCGCGTGCTGGCCGCCATCGAGAGCCGCAAGCAGAACGCGGAGTTCGCGTTCTACGCCGTGATGCAGAACTTCCTCGAAGCCATGCGCCGCATCCCGGACCCCTACCTGCGCGAGCGCACCGCCGACATCGAGGACGTCGCCCAACGAGTGCTGCGCAATTTCTCGCCCGACGGAGACCACCGCGTCCATCCGGCACCCGATGACCGCCACATCCTCGTCGCCTACGATCTCGCGCCGTCCGACACCGCCTCGATGAACCGCCGCCATGTGCTCGGCTTCGCCACCGAGCAAGGCAGCGTGAATTCCCACACCGCCATCCTCGCCCGCGCCTTCGGCATTCCCGCCGTGGTCGGTCTCGAAGGAGGCACCGTCATCGACATCATGGCGCTCTCCCCCGCCATTCTCGACGGCTACGCCGGCAAACTCATCCTCCACCCTTCGGCCGCAACGCTCGCCCGCTACCACAAACTCAGCGATGCCAAGGCGCGCGTGCGCAGCGAACTCGAGGCCAAACGCGGAGCCGCCACCGAGACCATCGACGGCCGCCAGATCGCCGTTTCCGCCAACATCGAGATCGTCGAGGAACTCGCCCTGGTAAAACGCAGCGGTGCCAAGGGCATCGGCCTCTACCGCACCGAATACCTGCTGCTCAACGGCGACGACATGCCCGGGGAAAACGCGCAGGCGGAGATTTACACCAAGGTCGTCCGGGAAATGCAGCCCCACCGCGTGATCATCCGCACGCTCGACGCCGGCGGCGACAAGCTGCCCGTCGAACCGCTCACCGACCCCGAGCCCAACCCGTTTCTGGGCTGGCGCGGCATCCGTGTCTCGCTCGACCGCCCCGCGATGTTCCGCGAGCAGGTGCGTGCCATCATCCGCTCCAGCGCCAAGGGCAGGGTGGCGATGATGTTCCCGATGATTTCCGGCCTTTCCGAAATCTGGCGCTGCAAGGAAATGGTCCGCCGCTGCAAGGAGGAACTCGACGAGGAGGGCATCCCATTCGATCACGACATCCCGGTCGGCGTGATGATCGAGGTCCCCGCCGCAGCCCTCTGCGCCGACCTGTTGGCGCCGGAAGTCGATTTCTTCTCCATCGGCACCAACGACCTGATCCAATACACCGTCGCCGCGGATCGCGTGAACCCGCACGTGGCCGACCTCTACCGCCCCACCCACCCGGCGGTCATCCGCCTGATCAAGCGCACCATCGATGCCGCCAACGACCACGGCATCTGGACCGCGATCTGCGGCGAAATGGCCGGCGACATCCAACTCACCCCGCTCATCATCGGCCTCGGCGTCGAGGAACTTTCGGTCGGACCGCAGCAGGTCCCGTCCGTCGGCCAGGCCATCCGTTCACTCAGCTTCGCGGAGTGCGCCGCCATGGCCGACGAGGCGCTCCGCCACACCCGCTCCCAGGGCATCCTCGACCTCTCGCTCGAGATCGCCCGCAAGCGCTACGGCGAATTGCTCGATTGAGCGTGCGGGGCACCGGCATCAGTCGGCCAGCCGATCGAAATCCGCGGAAATGCGCGCCGCCAGCCGGCGGACCGGGCTTGATGCAAGATCCATGCACCCCTTAGCGTATCGGCGAGCCGGCGAACGTCGGAATTCCATCACAGTTTATGAGACGATTCACATCCTACATCCCTGCTGCGGCCACAATCATCGGTCTGGCAACCGCTTCGCTCCACGCGAACCAACCGGCCAAATTGCAGGCCGTGATGACCGGCTCGCGCATCGACGTCACCGTGAACGGCGCGTTCTTCACCAGCTACCGGTTTTCCAAGGATGAGAAATACCCGCTGCTTTTCCCGGTGAACGGCCCCTCGGGAGCTTCCGTTACTTCAATGCGCAACGGCCAGTATCCGCACCACAGCTCGCTGTTTTTCGGCTGCGACAAGGTCAACGGCGGCAACTACTGGCAGGAAGGTAACGAACGCGGGCAGATCCTCTCGCAGGGTCCGAAAATCGAATCCAACAACGGCCCGGAAATCGTCATCACCGACGTCTGCGACTGGCAGCGTCCCGATGCCGCACAACCGTTACGCGACACCCGCCGCATCGCGATCCGCGCGCCGTCCGCTGAGCTGCGGGAAATCGATTTCGACATCACTCTAACAGCCATGGAGGACGTGGTGATCCAGAAAACCAACCACTCGCTGTTCAGCGCCCGCATGGACCCCGATCTCACTCCGCAGTATGGCGGCCGCATGATCAATGCGGAAGGTCTCGCCGGCGAGAAAGGCACTTTCGGCAAGCCCTCGCCGTGGCTCGCCTGCTTCGGTCCGCGCGGCGGAAAACCCGAAGGCCTCGCCATCCTCCAGCACCCGTCGAACCCCGGCTATCCGTCGCCGTGGTTCACCCGCGATTACGGGTTCCTCTCCCCCACCCCGATGTTCTGGCCCGCGGATGGAAAATCCACGCGTCTAACCAAAGATTCCAGCCTGCGCCTGCGTTACCGTGTGCTGATTTTCACCGGCACGCCGGAATCCATCGACATCGCCGGAAAGCATGCTGAATTCTCCAAAGCCGATTCCTAACCACACATGAAGCCGATATCGTTACGAAACGCCGTCATCGCCGCCACCTGCGCGGCCACCGCCATGATCCACGCCGAGGAACCCGCGTTCCGCCTGATCACGCTCGACCCCGGCCATTTCCATGCCGCGTTGGTGCAGAAGAGCATGCTGCCGGGCGTCTCTCCCGTGGTCCACGTCTATGCGCCCGAAGGTCCGGACCTCCAACTGCACATGTCGCGGATCGAGAGCTTCAACTCCCGCGCGGAAAACCCGACCTCATGGGAAACGAAGATCCACGCCGGCCCCGATTTCCTCGAACGCATGCTCGCCGAAAAACCCGGCAACATCGTCGTGCTCGCCGGCAACAACCGCGCAAAAACCCGCTACATTCTCGAATCCGTCAAGGCCGGCCTGCACGTGCTCTCGGACAAGCCGATGGCCATCACGCCCGACGACTTCAAGATGCTGCAGGAGGCCTACGCCATTGCCGCGGAAAAGAATGTCATGATCACCGACATCATGACCGAGCGGCACGAGATCACCACCCGCCTGCAGAAATTCTTCGCCCACCAGACGGATTTCTTCGGCGAGATCGACCCCGGCACACCGGACGATCCTTCGGTGACCAAGGAAAGCGTTCACCATTTCTACAAGACCGTGGCCGGTGCGCCGCTGCAGCGGCCGGCTTGGTTCTATGACACCGCGCAACAGGGCGAGGGCATCGTCGATGTCACCACCCACCTCGTCGATCTCGTCCAGTGGGAGGTGTTTCCCGAAAAAATCCTCGGCCTCGACGACGCCAAGGTGCTGTCAGCGAAAACATGGAACACCACCCTTACCCCCGCCCAGTTCACCCGTTCGACCAAGGTCGATGAAATCCCGGATTACCTGAAGCCCAAGCTCAACGCCGAAGGCAACCTGGAAGTCGCCAGCAATGGCGAGTTCGTGTTCAAGATCCACGGCGTGCATGCCAAGATTTCGGTGGTCTGGGACTATGAAGCGCCCGCCGGTGGTGGCGACACACATTACTCGCTGATGCGCGGCACCAAGATCTCGGCGATCATCCGCCAGGGCAAGGAGCAGGGATACAAACCGATGCTCTATCTCGAACCCCGCGAAGGCGTCGATCCGGCCAGCCTTGAAGAACCGCTCGCCGCCGCCGTCAAGAAAGCCGTCGCCACCTGGCCCGGCGTGGAAGTCGCCCGCACCGACGCCGGCTGGGTGGTCAATTTCCCGGATTCCTACCGCCTCGGCCACGAAGCCCATTTCTCGCAGGTGGCGGAGGATTTCCTCGGCTATCTGAAAAAAGGCCAAATGCCCGCATGGGAGGTGCCCAACACGCTGGCCAAATACCGCACCATCATGGATGCCTACCGCATGAGCCGTTAGACCGATGCCGGAATCATATCATAAAACCCACATCCCGCGCCGCGGCTTCCTCGCCGCGATGCTCGCCGCCGGTGCCGCGCCGATGATCGTTCCCGCGCGCCTGCTCGGCGCGCAGGCCCCGAGCAAGACGTTGCGCCTCGGCTGCATCGGCACCGGCCGCATGGGCTCCGGCAACATGGTCACCGCCATCGGCCTCGGCAAAAAACACGACTCGCAAGTCGTCGCCGTCTGCGATGTGGACCGCATCCGCGCCGAAGCCGCCCGCGAAACCGCGGAAACCAAGGGCCGCGAAATCCACGGCGACAAGCACGACAAGATCCGCGTCCATCACGACTATCGCGAGCTGCTCGCCCGCGACGACATCGATGGCGTCTTCATCTGCACGCCGGATTTCGCCCACGCCCATGTCGCCATCGCCGCCGCCCGCGCCGGCAAGGGCATCTATCTGGAGAAGCCGCTCACTTACACCATTCCCGAGGGACAGGCCCTGGTGAAGGCTGTTAGAAAACACGGCGTTGTCCTGCAAACCGGCTCGCAGCAGCGCAGTTCGGTCTATTTCCACCGTGTCTGCTGGCTCGCACGCAACGGCCGCATCGGCGAGATCCGCGAGATCGAGGTCTTCACCCCGCTCGACAGGGGCGAGGGCGATGCCACGCCGATGACGGTCCCGGACAACCTCGATTACCTCGCGTGGATGGGCCCCACCACCGACGCGCCATACACCGAGGACCGCTGCCATCCGCAGGGCGCTGACAAAATCGGCAGGCGCCCCGGCTGGATGCAGATCTCGGACTATTGCCGCGGCAACGTCTGCAACTGGGGCGCGCACAATTATGACATCGCCCAGTGGGCGCTCGGCACCGACCTCGATTCCGGCCCGGTCGAAATCCAGGCCGAAGGAGATTTCCCCGAACGCGGCTTGTTCGACGTCCACACCCGCTACAGTGGCGTCGCGAGTTATGCCAACGGCGTGATCCTGAAATCCGGCACCGGCAAGGGTGGCCTCGTCCGCATCACCGGCAGCGAAGGCTGGCTGGAAGTGGAACGCGGCGGTTTCAAGGCCGGCAATCCCGCCCTTCTGCGCGAGAAACCCGAAGGTGGCATCGAACTCGCCACCTCTTCCAACCACATCGGCAATTTCATCGATTGCCTGCGCAGCGGCAAGGACCCGGTCGCGCCGGTCGAAGCGGGCCACCGCTCCAACACCATCTGCGTGCTCCACCACCTCGCCATGACCACCGGCCGCACCATCAAGTGGGACCCTGTTGGCGAAACCATCCTCGACGATCCCGCCACCGCCGCCATGCTCCACCGCGAATACCGCGATGGCTTCCAACTCAGCGAAACCGATTGATCCCCAACCCAACCTGCAAACCGAAATGAACACACAACCCCGCCGCAGCTTCCTCAAAACCGCCGGACTCGCCGGTGCCGCCTTCGGATTTCCCACCATCATCCCGTCCCGCGTGCTCGGTGCGGATGCCCCGAGCAACAAAATCCATGTCGCCCAGATCGGCTGCGGCCGCATCGCCCGCGGCATGGACATTCCCGGCGTGCTGCGCCACGACGCCACCCGGATGGTCGCCGTGTGCGATGTCGATTCGCTGCGCCTCGCCGACGGCAAGGACATGGTGCAAAGCCACTACAAGAAGAAAGGCGTGGATCTCGAAGTGGGTGCCTACGAAGACTACCGCGAGGCGCTCCAGCACAAGGACATCGACGCGGTTTCCATCAGCACGCCCGACCACTGGCACGCCGAACCGATCATCGCCGCGGCGCTGATGAAAAAAGACATCTATGTTCAGAAGCCGCTCACCATGACCCTCGAGGAAGGCCGCGCGGTGAGTGATATTGTGAGGAAAAACAACTGCATGTTCCAGATCGGCAGCCAGCAGCGATCCGGCGGCCAGTTCCGCATCGCCTGCGAAATGGTCCGCAACGGCCGCATCGGAAAACTCCACACCGTCAAGGTGGGCCTGCCTAGCGATCCCTCGGGTGGCAGCATCCAGGAAATTCCCGTGCCGCCCAACCTCAATTATGACAAGTGGCTCGGCTGCACGCCGGTGGTTCCCTACACCGCCGACCGCGTCCACCATCAGGCCGACACCGTGAGGGAACGCTACGGTCCGCGCCCCGGCTGGCTGCGCATCGAGAGTTATTGCCTCGGCATGATCACCGGCTGGGGATCGCACCACGTGGACATCGGCCACTGGGGCATGGACACCGAACTCACCGGCCCGATCGCGGTCGATGGCAAGGCGGAGTTTCCCAAGTCCGGCCTGTGGAACGTCCACGGTCCCTATCATATCGAAATGAGTTATGCCAACGGCGTGACCATGGTCATCGATCACAAGTTTCCTAACGGTATCCGTTTCGAGGGCAGCGACGGCTGGATCTTCGTCACTCGCGGCGCGGAGCGTGTCACCTCCTCCGATCCCGTGCCCGCCGGCAACGCCGCGAAAGCGCTGCAGGCCAGCAACATGGACATCTTCAGGACCCCGCTCGGCGAAAACGACATCCGCCTGCACGAAAGCCCGAACGGCGACCATCACCTCGACTGGATCACCAGCATGCAGACGCGCAAGCCGGCCGCGACCAACGCCGAACAGGCGCATCGCTCGACCAGCGCCTGCATCCTCGGCTGGATCGCCATGAAACTCGGCCGCAAGCTCAAGTGGGATCCGGTCAACGAGCGCTTCGACGGCGACGACGCCGCCAACGCCCTGCTCAGCCGCCCCGAGCGCGCGCCCTACGGCATCAGCCACATGAAGAAATCCTAGCAGCCTGGGATATCACCCGCCAAGGAGCGGCGAAACATGTTGGCCCATGTCCATGAATCGACAATGGGAGGGTGCATACGCCGGGCATTGGCTTCGCTTGGGCACGGCGGACACGTTCCGCCGCTCCTTGGTGTGTGAAATGCGCGCATACAACTCCGAATGCCCGCCGTCATTGGAATGGACGGCGGGTGATTCGGAGATATCTTCCGGGTCATGAATGAGGCTCCTGCCGAGAAACGCGTCGGAAAGTCGCGCCTGCCCATCGTCCTCGGGATAATATTGCTCGTCGCGCTGCTGCTGGGGTTTGCCTGGTGGTGGTACAACCGGCCGATCCAACCGGTGGTCCTCACACCGCAGGAAAAACAGGTGGTCGAACAAAAGATCGAAGCGATTCACCAACCCGTGACGCCCGAAGCACCCGAGCCTGCGGAGGAACCGGTGTATGAGAAAGGCACGCGCGAGATCATCCTCACCGAGCGCGAACTCAACGGATTGCTGAATCATAACACCGGCCTCGGCCAGACCGTGAGTTTCCAACTCGCCACCGGTGCCGTGCACGCCCGCATCGAAACCGATCTCGATCCGGACCTGCCGATCGTCGGCGGCAGGAAACTCAAGGCGCGCGCCCGATTCCTCGTCAGCGACACGGCGGGAAAACCCTCGCTCGTGCTCGACGATCTCACCGTCTGGGGCGTGTCCCTGCCCAACGACTGGCTCGGCGGACTCAAAGGCCAGGACCTGCTGGAAAAAACCGTCGGCGGCCCCATCGCCGGCGTGGAGGAGTTCAAGATCGAACGCGGCAGGCTCGTGATCCGGCTCAAGGAATGACGGCTTGCCGTGCCGGGCACGCACGCGTATCGCTGCGCCGTGTCCCGCAAGGACGATCCCGCACACGGCTGGCTGCGCCGCGCCGTGACCCATCCGGATTTCGCCACACGCCTGGCCGCCATGGCCACCGGCGAAGGCGCACTTGTGCTCGATCATGTCGCCGAGGCCTCGCAAGGCTTCATGCTGTCGCTGGTTTGCGAAGCGGCGGCTGATCGTCGCAAACCTCGCGTCTGGATCGTCTGCGACATGCCGCGCCAGCGCGAACGACTGGGGGCGGAAATGGAACTCTGGGGCGTCAATGCGCTCGTCCTGCCTGAAGCGCCCACCGAGACGGAGGAAGGCACCATCGCCGATCCGGAGTCGGCCGCGGAGTGGTTCGCGGTGCTGGAAGTCCTCGCCCGCGCGGATCGCTGCGTGGTGATTTGCGACAGCGAGTCGTTCGCCGCCCGCGCCCCCTCGCCCGCCGCGCTGCGGTCGTCCCGGACATCGCTCAAGCCGGGCATGGCGCTCGATCCGGAAGAACTGGCGAAATCGCTCGCCGATCACTGCTACGAACGCGTCCCCACCGTCGCCGCGCGCGGGCAGTTCGCGGTGCGCGGCGGCATCGTCGATCTTTTCGCCTGGCAGGCCGCGCGGCCGCTGCGACTGGAGTTTTTCGATACCGACCTCGAATCGGTCCGCGAGTTCGATCTCGACTCGCAGGCATCCACCACGAAGTTGTTAGAGGCCGAATTGCTGCTCGCCGAGCCGGCCGCCGACGCCACCGTGGCCGATTATCGCCGCAACGGGGATGTGATCGTGGCGGTGGATTCGGAGATCGAAAATCCCGGCGTCGTCATTCTGGAAGGCGCCGCATCGCAGGATGGCGAGGAGGATTTCACGCTCGCCAGTTATGGCAGCCCGCTCGGCACTTTCGAGGCCGGCGATTTCGTGTTGGAGGAACTGCGTCGTGAAAACTTCTTCCGCCAGCTCAACGAGTGGAAACGCGACGGCTGGGACATCGCGATGGTCTTCGCCAACAAGGGCGAGCAGGAACGTTTCGCCGAACTCGCCGGCAAGGAGCTTCAGCGCGACCTCGGACTCACGCCGGTCCGCGGCGAGTTGATGGCGGGATTCACCCTGCCCGTGATCCGGCTGGCCGTGCTTTCCTCGTCCGAACTCTTCGGCCGCTACCGCACGCCCGGCACGGTGCGCCGCAACATTCTCGAAAAAGCCCGCGCCGCCCGCGCCAAGGCCACCGTGGACGAAATGGAAGAGGGCGACATGGTCGTCCACTACGAATACGGCCTCGCAAAATTCCGCGGCATCCAGCAAGGCGACGAGGGCGAGGAAATGGTGCTCGAATACCGCGACGGCGCGCTGCTCGGCGTGCCGCTCGAACAGGCCCACCTCGTCGGCAAATACATCGGCATGGGCGGCCGCACGCCCGATCTCAACAAGCTCGGCGGCGCGGCATGGAAAAACGCCCGCAAGGCCGCCGAGAAATCAATCCTCGACTATGCCGCACAACTGCTCCGCGTGCAGGCCGAGCGCCAGCACGAACCCGGCCACCCCCACCCGCCCGACACGAAATGGATGTGGGAATTCGAGCGCTCGTTCCACTTCACAGAGACGCCCGACCAGCGCCGCGCCATCGAGGAAACCAAGCTCGACCTCGAACAGCCGCGCCCGATGGACCGGCTGATCTGCGGCGATGTCGGCTTCGGCAAGACTGAGGTCGCCATCCGCGCGGTGTTCAAGGCCGTCACCGGCGGCAAGCAGGCCGCCATCCTCGTGCCCACCACCGTGCTCGCCGAGCAGCACTGGCGCACCTTCCGCGAGCGCATGTCGGATTATCCTGTCAGGATCGACCTGCTCAACCGCTTCCGCTCCGCGCAGGAAGTCCGCGACACCATCGCCGGCCTCGCAGATGGCTCGGTGGACGTGGTCATCGGCACCCACCGCCTGGTCTCCGGCGACGTCCATTTCAAAAACCTCGGCCTCATCGTCATCGACGAGGAGCAGCGCTTCGGCGTGGCGCACAAGGAGAAGTTCAAGCAGCTCTTCCGCCAGATCGACGTGCTCACGCTTTCCGCCACGCCGATCCCGCGCACGCTCTACATGGCGCTGATGGGCGCGCGCGACATGTCCACCATCGACACCCCGCCGCCCAACCGGGTTCCCGTCGCCACCACCGTCTGCGCCTACGACGAACGCGTCATCCGCGACGCCATCCGCCGCGAGATGAAACGTGGCGGCCAGGTGTTCTTCCTCCACAACCGCGTCAAATCCATCGACATGATGCGCGCCCGCATCGCCGAACTCGTCCCCGAGGCCCGCATCCTCGTCGGCCACGGCCAGATGGAAAAACACGACCTCGAAACCGTCATGCACGCCTTCGTCAATGGCGCGGCCGACGTCCTGCTCGCCACCACCATCATCGAGACCGGCATCGACATCCCCAACGCCAACACCATCCTCATCGACCGCGCCGACCGCTTCGGCCTCGCCGATCTCTATCAGCTCCGCGGCCGGGTCGGCCGCGCCGGGGAAAAGGCCTATGCCATCCTGCTGCTGCCGCGCGACATGATGACCGTCGGCGACGCCCGCAAGCGCATCCACGCCATCAAGGAATACACCGCGCTCGGCTCCGGCTTCAAAATCGCCATGCGCGACCTCGAAATCCGCGGCGCGGGAAATTTGTTAGGCACCAGGCAGTCCGGCCACATCGCCCAGATCGGCTTCGAACTCTACTGCCAGCTCCTCCGCCAATCCGTCGAACGCCTCAAGGGCCGCCAGGACGCCCCGCGCGGCGAATCCACCTTCAAGGCCGACTTCATCGCCGCCACGGAAACCCAGTGGGTTTCCAGAGACCAGAGTCCAGAAACCAGAAACCAGAGCAAGAACACCAGACAAAACCTTGGCGAACTTGGCGTCTTGGCGGTTCAACCTCTTCCGGCATTCCTCCCATCCAACTGGCTCGCCGAAACCCGGCTTCGCATCGCCGCCTATCGCGAACTCTCCGAGGCCGGCACCGAGAAAGCCGTCGATGCCCTCGAATCCGCCTGGCGCGACCGCTTCGGCCGCCTGCCCGAGGCCGCGGAAAACCTCCTCACCATCGCCCGCATCAAGGCCCTCGCCGCAGCCGAAAACATATCGTCGGTCGAAATCCAGAGCCAGCGCCTGATGCTCCACCGCAATAAAGATTACATCCTGCTTGAAGGCCGTCGCTTCCCAAGACTCAAAGCGGAACAACCCGCCGACAAACTCACCGAAACCCTCGCGATGCTGCGCAGCATGTAGGAGAGGACTGGTTCACGTCCGCCAATTGAATTCGCTGATTGCGGAAGAATGCGATGGAAATGGAACGCCCTTGGTCGGCCGCAACGCGGGCTGGTATCAATGCCTTTAGGGATTGGCTAAGCGGACGCCGGGATTCTTTATCCTGAAAGGATTACAGCCGATAGCCCGGGATCGAGGAGCGATCGCGACGACCACCCCGGGTTGGATGGCCTCTTGAATCCGCACCCTGAAAGGTGTGCAAGAAACGTCGAATGCGCGACAGAATCGGTGTCCGCTGACCCCAGGCACTCTCCGGTTCCCGGTTGGTTTTATGGGTTTGGTTGGCATCCATCGTAAAGGCCTCCAACTGCGACTTTGCCATCGGTGCCGCTCTGGTGCTCGTCGTAGCTGGCTCCACAGTAAACCTTTCCAATACTTTCATGCCCTCCTGTTCTGAAGATTGTAAAGTTTCCACCTAAAGTGTATGATCCATCAGCGTTATACCTTGAACTAGTATACTGTCCTCCAACGGAGTAATGACCATTTGGATTAAACTTAATATAAGTATAGTTCCATCCCACAATAAACGTGCCATCGGGATTTTCCGCAAAGCTTGAAAGGCCGCTTGAATAAGCTCCACCAATAGCAAAGGATCCATCGGGATTCGTTTCCAAGTCCGCACTTTCTCCACCGAGAACCTTGTATCCATCGGGATTCGTGTAGGACGAGGCATTGTTGCCTGAGCAGTGGATTGCTCCGTCAGGTTGTGTGACTGTGGCTGCGGCGGCATAGGCTCCGCCGAATACCAAAGTCCCGTCCGGGTCAACCAACGGCGGGCCGGCATACATTCCGCCAACAATGTGGTAGCCCTCGCTGTCGATCACGTATCCGTCGTGCGCTCCGCCACAGATGTACTCCTCACCGTCGTTGCGGCCGTTGTAGAAGAATCCTTGTTTGGCGTTGTAGGGTATATAAGCCAAAGGAGAATCTGATATTTTTAGCCAGGCGTTGTGGTAATCGTATTCCCCGATTTCGCTGATTCGATAGAAGCGGACCGCGCCGTCCCGCACGATGTCAACCTCCTTCCGCTCATCGTGCAGTCGGGTGCGCACCCGCGGAATGGCCTTCATCCACGACCCTGACTCGAGCGAATCCGAAGTCTCCACGAGAATGAGTTTCCCGGGAACCATGGAATCGAAGCTCAGCAGGAAATCACTCGTGGACGGCTTCTTCGCAAAGCCGACATTGAAGTCCGCCCGGGTTGTCCCGCTGACCCCGCAGAACAGCAGCCCGCCCAATCCAATCCGGGCGAACATCCGCCGCCGCGAGATGGTCTCATTGCGCAGAACCAGCGAGCCGATCATCGCGGTCCCACCGAGCAGAATCCCCGATCCGGAGAGCAGTTCCGCTTCGGATTTCGCACCCACGAGGTGCTTGCCATCGTATCCGACGATGACGCTTCGGCGTGGCTTGGAGTAGTATCGTTTCATGGTGATATTTGGCGTTGCAGGTTATTTTTTCGCAAACCTTGGGGTAAGGCATGGCACGCCTCGCTGGAAGCATAAAACCGTGAGCGTGTCTTCGGCGTTGCCGTTATCCGGATTGTTAGACGACGGAGTTAGCCCGAATCCGGGGAATGGGAAAAGCGATATTCCCCTACTGCGGCAAGGCATGGAACGATTGCGAGGGCGGACAAAAGCCGCCCTATGCAGGTGGTGGCGGCACTTCGTGATTTTTTTCAAGCAACCCATTCATCTATGTGAATAATCTAAAATCGTTAGACTTTCATTCTAACAACATGGATATGGCGCGCACGGAAAGGTGACCGGGGACCTTGGATTTCAAGATTGATGACCGGGACAGTCCCGAATGGCACGGGATCAAGCCTTGTTTCGTGGAAAATGAATGGACATAAAGGACTGCTGGCTTGATGCGGCGATGAAGCGTGGCTCAATCGAAGCGCAGATGCGGCGGACGATGCCGGAGGCGTGGAGGACGGCGATATGCTTGGAAACGCCGACCGGGGTGATGCGGCTGCGGACGGTGTCGGAACCGTGAATCGTCCCGAAGTCGATGACCGGTTCCGGTTGGCGAATGCCTGTCAGCGGCGGAATCCGCCGCCTCGTTGCCTGGCATCCTCGAAGCGTTGGCGGAGTTCCCCGCCTTGCTGTTGTTGCTGTTGTTGCTGTCGTCGAGCCTCTTCCACCTGTCGGCGCTGTTGTTCCTGTTGGCCCCGCTCCATTTGTTGGCGGCGCGCGTCTTCGATCTGCCGGCGTTGGGCTTCCTCCTGCTGTTGGCGGGCCCGTTCCCGCATCTCCTGCTGTTGTCGCCGGGCCTCATCGGCTTGCCTGCGTTGGGCTTCCTCCATCTGCCGGCGTGCCTGTTCCCGGGCTTGCTGTTCTTGTTGGCGGCGGGCTTCCTCGATCTGGCGACGTTGGGCTTCCTCCTGCTGTTGGCGGGCCCGTTCCCGCATCTCCTGTTGCTGCCGACGGGCCTCTTCGGCCTGTTGACGGGCTTGCTCGCGGGCCTGCTGTTCTTGCTGTTGCCGGGCCTCTTCCATCTGCTGGCGGCGCGACTCCTCGACTTGCCTGCGTTGGGCTTCTTCGGCCTGTTGACGGGCTTGCTGTTCCTGCTGTCGACGAGCCTCTTCCATCTGCTGGCGGCGCGATTCCTCGACTTGCCTGCGTTGGGCTTCTACGGCCTGCTGACGGGCTTGCTGCTCTTGTTGGCGACGAGCCTCTTCCATCTGCTGGCGACGTGTTCCCTCGATTTGTCGACGTTGGGATTCTTCCTGTTGACTGCGGGCTTGGTCCTGCGTCTCCCGCTGCTGGCGACGAGCTGCTTCGATTTGCCCGCGTTGGGTTTCCGCCGCTTGCTCACGAGCTTGCTGCTCTTGTTGTCGGCGCGCTACTTCCATTTGTTGGCGGCGTGCTTCGTCGATTTGTTCGCGATCCGGGGATCTGGGTATTTCGCGCCGAGCTGGGTCTCGGCGCTCCCGGGTGGTTTCCTCGCGTGGCTCGCGCGTGCCTGGAACCTCTGGTCTCTGGATTCTGGTCTCTGGTCTCTCCACAGCTTGCCGCGTTTCGCGCCGAGCTGGGGCTCGGCGTTCCCGGGTGGTTTCCTCGCGCGTGCCTGAGACCTCTGGTCTCTGGATTCTGGTCTCTGGATTCTCCACGGCTTGCCGTGGCTGGCGCTCCCGGCTGGCCTCGCGGCGGTTTTCCTGCAGCAGTTCGATGCGTTTGCGGCTGAATTTTTCGCTTCCGCCGGATTCGGCGATGATGCGATCGGCGCGTTCACGGTTTTGCCGGCGGTTTTCGCGGAACTTTTCCAGCATTTCCGGACGCGGTTCGCTCGGGCGCTCGACTTTCACGTTTTCCAAACGCCGTGCCACCCGCACCGGGCGCAGAGCGGAGTTCCAATCCGCATCCACCGCCGGCGCGGCGATGTGGAGCCTTGAACCATCGATGCGGTGGCGCATGGCGAGCGAGTCACGGCCCGGGCGGCGCTGGCGGTCGAGGTCGAGTCGGTAAAACGGCAGCCGCTTGCCGATGCGGCGCGAGAGGTCGTCATATTTCGGTCCGCCGCAGAACACCCGCCGGTCGCGCACGTGGATGTTGGTGATGTTGGTCGTGTATTTGATATAACCCGGGTTGCGCCGATAGGGCAGGCAGTGCGGGTATATGGAGCCGCCGAAATGACGGTATTGCACGAAGTTGAACCATCCGGCTCCGATGCCGAACGCGACTTCCACCGAGGAATCCCAGTGGTGATCGCGCCATGCGAGGGTCTCCGGCGGCAGCGGCGCCCAGCCGATGTAATCGCCGCCCGAGCGCCATGTCACCCATGCCGGCGCCCATTGCGAGCCGGGCACCCAGACCCAGCCGATCCCGCTGAGCAGCGCCCAGCGGCCGTAGTGGTAGGTGGCCCAGCCGAAGGGTTCTTCGGAGATCCACGTCCAGCCGTAATCGGTGCAAACCCAGCGACCGCGCGTGTAGGGCCGCCAACTGACCACCTGCCGCACGACCACCGGCTGCCAGACATAGCCATAAGTCGGTGTGTGAAACCACGAGCCGTAGTCGGATAGCGAATCGTAAAACACCCCGTAATCCGCCACCGGTCCGCCGGGTCCTTCGGAAAAATCAGCGTCCGTCAAGGCTTCCTGACCGGCCAGTTCGAGTTCGCGCTCGCTCAGTTCCGCGCCGAGTTGCTCCAACTCCGCATCGCGTCGCGCCAGTTCCTCTGCCGTCGTCAGCGCCTCAGCCTCGCGGCGGGCGATCTCCTCCTCGCGCTTGCGGATTTCCTCCATCTCCGCGGCGGTGGCATCGGCCTGTTCCAGAGCGATGGCCTCGCGCGCTTGTTCGAGTTCCATGCGTTCGCGCTCGATGGCGTCGCGCTCGGCGGCCAGCCGTTGTTCTTCGAGTTGGCGTTCGAGTTCGGCCTGTCTGGCCATGGCTTCTTCGGCGCGCTGCTCGGCCTCTGCCACTTGCGCGGCGGCATCGCGGTCGGGTTTTTCGCAGCCGGTGAGGAAAAACAGACTGCATGCGACGAGTGGCGCGAGGGTGGGGATGTTCATGGCGCGAGAGGTTGGGATTCGGCTTTCTTCGACGCGGCGGACCGGCCGGCCATTCGGAAATTTTCACCGCCACCAGCTCAGACCAGTTCGAAGACCACATGCGGCATGGTTTCGCGGCCGGCCGGGATCTCCGTGCGGACCACGCGGGTGCCGAGCAATTGCTCGATCATCCGCTGCTCGAAGCCGACCGCGTGCGGATACTTCTCCAGGATCCGCCCGAGCGGGTTGTGCCACTCGACGAGCCGGGCGGGCTGCCCGCTCTCATGCTCGACTTCACAGGCATGGCCGGCCGCGACCCGCAATTTCGCCAGCTTGCGTGCCCGCGCCTCCGGCGTCTTGAGCGGTTCGAGCGGTTTTTCCAGTTGATCGGCGAGCGTGTGGAAATACTGGAACAACAACTTGTCCGCCGCATTTTCCCCCTGCATCTGGCACAAGGAGTCGAGCAGGCCGATGGTGAAATCCGCGCCCGCCTCCGGAAACAATGCGTCCGCCTTGGCCGAGAGGCTGTAGAAATACTCGGGGCGCCCGACCTGGGTGCGCGGCAGCCGCGTGAGCGTCAGGTAGCCGGCCGCCGCAAGCTGGTCGCAGTGCGTTTTGACCGTCATGTAGTTCGACTCCGTCAGCCGCGCCAACTCGCTCACCGGCATGCCGCCGTGCCGCTTGAGCGTCTCGATCACCAACCGCCACTGCGGCTTGAGCAGATCCTGGAATACGGGTGAGAGCATGGGTTCCGCCGCCGAGCATCCGCCGGACCCCGCCGCGGATCAATGCGCGATTTTCAGGTGCAACTCAAACTGGTGAGCACAAGGAGCGGCGGAACATGTCCGCCGATGTCCATGGAAAGCCAATCTGCCGTGCTTCCGCTCACCTCATTGCCACGCCCATGGGCATGGGCGATCAAGTATCGCCCCTCCGTGCGGCTTTGCCCGCCAGATTCAGTCGCGCCCGCGACCTTCCACACGCATCGCGGATTGCCAGCGGGCGTACGGTCCGCATGATCGCGGCATGCCCGCACGCACTGGAATGCTGCTCGTCGTTTCCGGCCCCTCCGGCTCCGGGAAAACCACGCTCTGCCGCCGCCTCGCTGACGCCGGGGAGGCCCATTACTCGATTTCCTGCACAACGCGCCATCCACGTTCCGGGGAAATCGACGGCCTCGACTATCATTTCCTCGCCCGTCCCGACTTCGAAGCGCGCCTCGCCGCCGGTGACTTCATCGAACACGCCGAGGTGCACGGCAATTTCTACGGCTCGCTGAAATCCGAAGTCCTGACCCACCTCGAAGCCGGCCGTGACGTGGTGATGGACATCGATGTCCAGGGCGCGGCGCAGATCCGAGCCTGCGACGATCCCGTGATCCGCCGCGCGATCGTGGACCTGTTCGTGATGCCGTCCAACGAAACGGAACTTCGCAACCGCCTCTCCGGCCGCGGCACCGACAGCGAGGAAGTCATCGCCCTGCGCATGGCCAACGCGCTCGACGAGATGACACATTGGCGGAGTTATACCTATCTCATGCTTTCCTCCACCCGCGAGGAGGATTACTCGCGGTTTCTCGCGCTGGTCACCACCGAGCGGCTCAGGACCGGGCGGATGCGCGATTGATTCTGGCGGTTCACATCCGCTCCGGGCACCTGATTCCTAACAGACCCAGACCGGTGGTCAGGATGCGTGAGGTGAGTTCGCACAGCGCGAGGCGGCTGGTGCGGACGGGTTCGTCCGACTTGAGCACCGGGCAGGCTTCGAAGAACGAGTGGAAGGCGCGGGCGAGTTCCAGCAGGTAGTTGGCCAGCAGGTTCGGGCGGAAATCGTCGAGCACCAACGGCAACAACTCGCCAAAACGCGCGTGCAGGCGGGCGAGGTGGATTTCCTCGTCCTTTTCCAACACGATGCCCGCGCTGCCGGCGTCGAATGCGCCGTCGAGCTTGCGGAAAATCGAGCGGATGCGGACCGATGAATACTGAAGATAGGGCGCGGTGTCGCCCTGCAAGGCGAGCATGCGGTCCCAGGCGAAAACGTAGTCGGTGAGACGGTTTTGCGAGAGTTCCGCGAACTTCACCGCGCCGATGCCGACGATGCGAGCGACCTCGGCCGCCTCGTCACCTGTGAGATCCGGGTTTTTCTCGGCGATGATCTTCGCGGCGCGTTCGACTGCCTCGTCGAGCACCTCCACCAGCCCGACGTTGTCGCCGGAGCGGGTCTTCATCAGCTTGCGATCCTCGCCGAGGATCGAGCCGAACGCGACATGCTGGAAATCGCCGGTTTTCCCCCAGCGCGCGGCGGCGTCGAAAATCTGGCGGAAATGCAGCGTCTGCGGCACGCCGACGACATACCAGATGCTGTCGGCGTTCCATTGGTCGATGCGGTATTCGAGCGTGGCGAGGTCGGTGGTGGCGTAAAGGAATCCGCCATCCGCCTTGCGGACGATCGCCGGGTTGTCCGTCCAGCCGTCCTCCTTGTGGACCATGAACGGATCTTCCTCGGGTTTCCTGCTGCCGTCGGAGAAAATACAAACCGCCCCCTGACTTTCGCGGGCGATCCCCTTGGCCAGCAGTTCCTCGACCAGTCCCGGCAGGCGCTCGTTGTAATAACTCTCACCGAGCCAGTGATCGAACTTCACGTCGAGCGTCTGATAGATCCTGTCGAGCCCGGCCTTGGAAACCTCGATGCATTCCCGCCAGATCGCGAGGTTCTCCGCATCGCCGGCCTGGAGTTTCACCAACTCCGCCTTGCAGGCCTCCAACACCGCGGGGTCCTCCTTGGTCGCGGCGTTCACCTGGCGGTAAACGCGCACCAGCTCGCCGATCGGATCGGCGTCGAGCGCGGCGTGGTCGAGCCGGGTTTTCCAGCCGTGGATGATCATCCCGAACTGCGTCCCCCAGTCGCCGATGTGGTTGTCCGCGATCACCTTGAATCCGAGGCAGCGCGCGATGCGGCACAGCGCGTCGCCGATGATCGTCGAGCGGATGTGGCCGACGTGCATCGGCTTGGCGACGTTCGGCGCGGAGAAATCCACCACCACGGTCCTGCCCTCGCCGATGGCGGGCACGCCGAGATTCGCATCGCCGAGCAGCTCTTTCGCCTTCGCGGCGAAGGCCTCGGGCAGGATGCGGAAGTTGATGAATCCCGGTCCGGCGATCTCGGCAGTGGCGAGGCCTGTGAGATCGACGCGGTCGATGATTTCCTGCGCCAGCGCGCGGGGATTCGTCTTGCGCTGCTTGGCCAGCACCATCGCCGCGTTGCTCTGGTAATCGCCGAAGCGCAGGTCGGCCGCAGGCGTCACGACGGCGGGCACCGGTTCGCCCAGCACGGCGGCGAGGGCGACGGACAGACGGGTTTCGAGATCTTGAAGCAGCGTCATTTGGAAAATCAGGCTGGGTCTTGAGCGGCGGGTTGTTGCGGTTTGGCACCGAGAATGGCGAGGATTTCATCGCGCGTCTGCGCTGCCGCGAATTGCTGGCGCATCTCGCTGTTGGTGAACAGCTTGGCGATCGCCGCCAGCGTCCGCAGATGCAGTTGGTAATCCTTGCGCGGCACGATGAAGAGGATGGCGAAGTGGACCGGCGCGTTGTCCAGCGCCTCGAAATCGATCCCTTCCTTCGAGCGGCCGAATACCGCCACCACTTCCTCGATCTGGTCCGAAAACGCATGCGGAATGGCCACGCCCGAGCCGATCCCGGTGCTCACCTGCTCCTCGCGGGCCTTCAACGCCGCCAGCGACTCCTCGCGCAACTCGGCGGGCAGTTTTCCCACCCCGACCAGGTGATCGACCAGTTCGATGATCGCCGGCCAGTGCTCCACGGACTTCATGTCGAGGATGATCTGGTCCGCGCTGAGCAGCTTCGCCAACTTCATAGGACAGTGGAAAAACCCGCGCCGTCCGCGGCGGGGGGCGAGTGGGTACCGCCGCCAGGCCACATTGGCAAGCCGCGATTCCCGGCGACTCGGGGCCGGATACAGGAAAAAACGTCATGCCAACCGTTGCGCCTATTGTGATGCGAGGGCGCGTGTGCTCTCCATCCCCACGAAGCGGGACGAAATTTTTCATGAAACCTGTACGGGACAAAGACCAGCCGGAGGTGCCCGCCGTGAATCCCAACGGGATTCCGAACTCCAGCCCGGGGTTGATGCGGAATTCGGCCGGATGGTCGGCGGCCGGGCAAGATCACTGGCATCGACAAACGGCGGAGAAGGAGCTAGGGTGCAGTCATGATTCTGAGCGCGATCATCACGGAGGCGGAGGAAGGTGGGTTCATCGCCTACAATCCGGAAACCGGCACCACCACACAGGGCGAGACGCGGGACGAGGCTCTGGCCAACCTGCGCGAGGCCACGGCACTTTATTTGGAAGAGTTTCCGCATCCTGTGAAGGGCGCGGCCATGATGACCAGTTTTGAACTGAGCGATGCCCAAGCTGCCGGTTGTTAGCGGGAAGGAGTGCTGCAAGGCGCTGGGCAGGCTGGGCTACGCGAGAGCCCGGCAAAACGGCAGCCATGTCGTGATGCGGCGCGGCGAGGACGGCTGCGTGGTGCCGATGCACCGCGAAATCAAGACGGGCACTCTGGCCGGTTTGCTGAAACAGGCAGGTGTGACTGCGGAGGAGTTCATCAAGGCCCTGTGAAACGCCACAAATAACTTCGACAGAACCCAGCGGCGTCAAAGCGCAAACCATGTTGATCCGCCATAGCCGCCGACGACGTGAGAATCCCGAAGTCAAGTGGGGGAGACCGAGTGTCCTCGGGCATCATGTCGGCATACTTCATCACGCGTAGTCCTCGGTGTGCGGGCTGAGGTGGCGGAGCAGGAGAATGGCGAGCAGGACCAGCAGCGTCATGAGTCCGGCGAGGATGGCGAAGCCGGTGCGGTAGGAGACGGCATCGAACAGCCGGCCGACGAGCAGCGGGCCCGCCGAGTTGGCGGCGATCATGCAGAAGCCGAGCAGCGTGAAATGGCCGGCGCGGTGTTCCGGTTTCGGAATGCCGCTGGTGAGTGCGTTCATGGCTCCGGAAAATCCGCTCCATGCCACCGCGGCGATGCCGGCGGCGGCGAAGACGGTGACGGTGGAGGGAAACAGGGCGAGGAGCAGGAATCCCACACCGGCCAGCGCGGTCCACAGCGCGAGCGCGCGGCGCGCTCCCCAGGCATCCGTCAGCCAACCGCCGGCCGGGCTGAGGACGAGCCGCGCGCCGGCGGCGGTCATGCCGAGCCACGCGGCCATCTGCGGTTTGAAGTCGAGATCGCGGAAACCGAAGACGCTGGAAAACACCGCAAGCTGCCCGAGCAGCGGCGTGATCAGGCAGATGACCAGCGCCAGCCGCAGGAACTTCGTGTCGTGGAAAAACGCCCGCCACATTTCCCGCCGCCACGGCTTGGGCGATTTCTCGACCGGTGTCGGCGGCTCCCTGGCGAACAACACCGCGGAATCGGCGAGCTGGCACAACAGCCAGGCGAGCACCAGCAGCGCGCCGTAAGCCTGGGGTTTCGGCAAGGCATCGAGCACCCAAGCCGCGAAGCCGGTGGCGGCGAGTCCCAGCACGCCGCCGAGTCCGGCGGAAACCCCGGCGAGCCGCCCGCGCAGTCGCATCGGGATGCACGAGGTGAAGAATTCCTGGTTCGGCAAGCCGCCGAAACCCGCCGCGATCTGCCCGAACAGGAACAGCAGCATGATGAACAGCACCATCGTCTGGTTGCCGCCGATGCCGCCCGACCAGACCACCGCGCCGACGATGCCGATGGGCAGCAGGTAAAGCGTGTCGGTGACAAACAGATAGAGTTTCTTGTGCCGGAAGCGACGCGTGATCCACGGCGAGAGAAACATGCCCGGCAGCGTGGCGATCAACACTCCCTGGACGATGCCGATCTGCGTGTTGCTTGCCTCGTAGTGGACCAGCAGCGGCTGCAACACCACCATCACCTCGGCCCAGCCCATCGCGAACACCGAACCCATCCACACCAGACAGGCGAAGTTCCGCCGCACGTCGCGCGCGCTGAGTTCGTGCGGGGAAGTGGGAGCATCCATGTCTGCGGCGCGGTAGTGGCATTTCACGCCGCGCGTGCCGAGTCCGGATTTCGTGGGATGCTTGTCTACATCAGGGAAAGTCCTCCGGGAAAATGGGCGGATAAACCACGGATTACACAGATTACACGGATTGTTTTGGTGAGGAAACCTGCGGAAAGGACAAAGGGAGCCTTCATCCTTAATGAAACTCGTTCATTGAATCCAAAATCTGCGCAATCTGCGTAATCTGTGGTTCAAATTCCGTTTTATGCTCCCTAAGGAGCGGAGTTGGGGAGGATCGGGGAATATGGCTGACGCGTGAGATTGTGCCTTGCCCGGGTTCCTTCGCTTGTGCGATGTTCCCCGCATGGATGAAATCATCTTTGAAGTGCGTGAGGATGAGGTGGACGGAGGCTTCGTGGCCACCGCCTTGGGTCATGCCATCGCCACCCAGGGCGATACCCTCGAAGAACTACGGGAAATGGCGCGCGACGCCGTGCGGTGCCATTTTGGCGACGGAGTGCCCGGACCGATGCCGAAGATCATCCGCCTCCACTTCGTCCGTGACGAGGCCATGGCCGTATGAAAATCCCCCCGCGACATCGGCGCGTCCGATCTCATCCGCGCCCTGCGGGTGCTCGGCTACGAGTCGGTGCGACAGGACGGCTCCCACATCTGTCTGACGACCACCCTGGGCGGAACGCACCATGTGACGATTCCAAACCATCGCCCGCTGAAAACCGGCACCCTGCTCGGCGGCGTCTTGAAACCCGTGGCCGCCCACCACAAACTCACCGTCGAGGAGTTGCTCGCCAAACTGGAGCTGTGAACCATGGCAGACACCGTCATGTTGACGTGCAAAACCCCACGAATGTGAACTCGATTACTCTGACCCCTTACACTGACCGCCGACTCCGACTTCAAGATCTACCGCCGCCTCGTCCGCCGCGTCATCCCCACGCGAATGCCCTGAAACTCTGCCCACTTGGATGAAAATCAAACGCCAGTGCTTGTTGGTCTATACTGGAGATGTTGAAATGCAACACCTGAGCCGAATAGCCTTTGTATTATTTTGGTGTGTTTGCGTCCTTTTTTTGCCATCATGCAAAAGTGAAAAATCCGAAGCAAGGAGCTTAATAATCACGGAAAAGATTCTGGAGCAATGTAGAACTATTTTAAGTAATAGTGAAATTAATAGATTTAATATTGATCTATCTAATAATGAAAAGGAATATCATATTAGAAAGGTTATTCCAAAAGAAATTTATGAAGCGGACTTTAACGATGGTTGGGGGAATCCGATCCATTGCATGATTCTGGGCGACGAAATTCATGTGTGGTCGAATGGTCCAAATTTGATTAATGATCATCGTCGAGGTGATGATGTGGTCGTGAAATTCGAATTTAAGCCGGAATATTGACTGAGTTTCAAGTCAAGTGGATCGGGTCAGGTATCGCATTTCAACTATCGGTTGTTGAAGATGCGGGCGGGACGCCCACGCTCCCCTTTTTGGAATTGATGGTATAGACGCCGAGACTTCGACCGATCCGGCATTCGCCGGGCAATTCGTCGATCAATCCGTGCGACAGCACGCCGCCGTTCCATTCCACCCATCCCGCGCGGCCGGGGTCGAGGAAGGAGCCGGTGTTGATGATGGTTCTGCCGTCGCGCCGCCAGCAGCCGCGGTGGTGGAAGTGGCCGATGACGAGGATTTTCGCGTTGGGGAACCAGGTGTCGCAGAAGCGCGCGCCGGCGCGGCCCTGGGTGAACCATGCGTAGAGCATCCACAGCGCACGGTGCGGCGGGGTGATGGCGTCCCAGGCGCGTTGGATGAGGTGGCGGCCGAGCGGGTATTCCACCGAGCAGAGGTCGCTGGCGATGGCGCGGGCGACTTGGTGGCGTTGTGCGGGATCGCTTTCCGCTTCGGGATACTTGGCCCAGATTTCCTCGACGCGTTCGGGGGCGGTCAGGATCTCGCGTTTCCACGGCGAACTGGCGCGGAACAGGGTGTCGCCGTGGGTGACGACGATCTTGCCTCCGGCGAGTTCGAGCCAACCCGGACCGGGCCATCCTGGGTCGTGGTTTCCGGGCAGGAAAATCGGCTCAGCGCCTTCTTCGGCACAGAGCGCCCGCAGTTCTGTTAGCATGACTTCCGCGCGCTGGCGGAATGGCGCGGCGAGTTCCTGCCAGGTGTCGCCGTTGAAGATGACGGTGCCCGCGCCGGCGATGAGCGGGCGCAGCATGGACACCTCCGGAATCCGCGACACCTTGTGGCCGAGATGCAGGTCCGAGAAAATGCGCACCGGTTCCTTCATGGGCGCGCATGGCGTTGTCTAACCGCTTCGAACAGGCACACGCCGGTGGCCACCGAGACGTTGAGGCATTCGACTTTTCCGGCCATCGGGATCGAGGCGAGGAAATCGCAGTTTTCCTCCGTTAGGCGGCGCATCCCCTTGCCTTCCGCGCCCATCACGATGGCCAGCGGTCCGGTCAGGTCGAGTTCGTAGATCGACTTCGCTTTCGCATGGTCCGAGGTGCCGACGAACCACAGCCCGGCGGCCTTGAGTTTCTCCATCGTGCGGGCGAGGTTGGTGACTTGCGCGAACGGAACATGGTCGGCCGCGCCGACCGAGATGCGGCGGACGGTTTCGGTGAGGCCCACCGCCTTGTCCTTGGGCGCGACCACGGCATGCACGCCGGCGGCGTCGGCGCTGCGCAGGATGGCACCCAGGTTGTGCGGGTCCTGGATGCAATCGAGAATCAGGACGAAGGGCGTTTTTTCCGCGGCGACGATGGCCATCAGCTCGTCCTCGTCGAGCGACGGCACGGATTTTTCCTGCGTCTGCACGTGGCGGTTTTCACGCGCCTGGATGCCGTGTTTGGGTCGGTCTGCGGAAAACCGCGGTTTCATGGGCGGAATGTGGAACGCCGGCGCGGGGGGAGTCGAGTTCTTTGGGGCTGCATGCACGGATGCCTGTTTGAATTATTTCACCGCCAAGACGCCAAGCACGCCAAGGTAAGATAGGGAGCGTGTCGGCTGTCAGATCAAACCAAGGCTCGATCATTTTGTTGATTTTCATGGGTTTGAAACTTGGCGCACTTGGCGTCTTGGCGGTGAATCCAAAATTTTTGGGACCCAAGCCTGATCCCGCCTTGGCAAGCGCCGTGCGGCGGTGGAATCTGGGGGCGCGATGGGATTGGAACTGGCGGAACTGCGCGATGCCTTGCCCGAGGGTGGATTGTTCGGTGGCGGCGGCTGGCGGTGGTCGCCCGAGCCGTTCCAACTGAGCAAATCGGAGGCGCGCCGGATCGCGTCGCTCGGCCATCCTTTGGCGCGTTTCCAGCAGACCTGCGACCAACTTTACCGCCGCAGCGCGTCGGGCAACCTGCCTGGCTGGCTCGCCGAATTGCTCGACGAGGGCAAGCCGGAGTGGATGGCCCGTCTCCAGCGCGACCCGCGCGGGGCGGAAATTCTGCCGCGCGTGATCCGGCCGGACCTCGTTCTGACAGACGACGGTTTCGCGCTCACCGAGCTCGACAGCGTGCCGGGCGGCATCGGTGTGACCGCGTGGTTGTCGCGGATCTATGCGAACGCCGACTATGACATCTTGGGCGGCGCGGATGGCATGATCGACGGTTTCCGCTCGATGCTGCCGGACGGCGGCGCGGTGCTGGTTTCCGAAGAAGCGGGAGACTACCGCCCGGAAATGGAATGGATCTGCCGCCAGCTCGGGGAGGCATGGCAGTGCGCCACCGCCGAGGAATACGAACCGGACGGCCGCGCGCTCTATCGGTTTTTCGAGCTGTTCGACTGGGAATCCGTGCCGACGGTGAAAGCGATCGCCGCGGCCTCGCTGGCCGGTGAGTTGAAGATCACGCCGCCGATCAAGCCGCACCTTGAAGACAAGTTGTGGCTCGCGCTGCTGTGGTCGCCGGCCTTGAAAAAAGTCTGGGAGCAATCGCTGCGGGGCAGTCATTTGCAGCGATTGCACGAGCTGGTCCCCTACGGCTGGGTGCTCGATCCCACGCCGCTGCCGCCACACGCCGCGCTGCCGCGGCTCGACGCGCATTCATGGGAGGAAGTGGCGGCGTTCAGCCAGAAGGACCGCCACCTCGTGCTCAAAGTGAGCGGTTTCCACGAAACCGCGTGGGGTTCGCGCGGCGTGTTCATCGGTCACGACATGCCATGTGCCGAGTGGGCCGAGCGGCTGAAAAACGCACTCGAGCAATCCGGCGAGCAACCCTGGATCCTGCAGGAATTCCGCGAAGGCCGGCGCGTCACGCATCCGGTGTTCCGCGACGACGGCTCGGTAGAAATGATGGAGGGCCGTGTGCGGCTGTGCCCGTATTATTTCACCGACGATGCGGGAAACACCTCATTCCACGGCTGCCTCGCCACCATCGTGCCCGCCGATAAGAAGAAAATCCACGGCATGAGCGACGCGGTGCTGGTGCCGTGTGTGATCGGGTGAGGGAAGTGATTCCCAGCCACCGGTCGTCGCGACAAGTGAATGGGAAAATTTTTCCTAGGCGATGTATATCCGAGGGCTATACTCGATCTGTGAAAACGACATTGCAGCGCTGGGGCAACAGCCAGGGAGTGCGCCTTCCCAAATCCATCGTGGAATCCCTCGGAATGACCGTTGGTTCGACGGTGATCGTGGAGGTTTCCGAAGACCAATCCCGGATCACGCTCAAACCGGCGAAGGACCATCGTCCGGTCCGCGGGCGGCATCGGATCGAGGATCTGATCGCGGAGAGTTCCCCAAGGGCATTCTCCGGCGAGCACGACTGGGGCACGCCCCAAGGGAAGGAGGTTTGGTGATGCGTGGCAAGGCTCCGGCTCAAGGCGACTTTGTGACACTCTCATTCGATCCCCAGGCCGGTCACGAGCAGAAGGGCCGCCGTCCGGCTTTGGTGGTCAGTGTGACGGCGTTCAACCGGGCGACCGGTTTGGCCATCTGCTGCCCGATTACCAACACGGATCGGAAGACAGCTTTTCATGTTGCCGTGCCGGGCGAATCGGGACTGACAGGGTTCGTGATGTGTGAACAAGTGAAGTCCGTCGATTTCCGGGCAAGATCGGCCAAGCGTATCGGGACCGCGTCCAAGGAGTTTCTGGAGGAAGTGCTCGCGGTGATTGATGCATGCATCTTTTCCGGGGCCTGACCGGTTGTTGGAAAATGGGTGATCAACCTTCATCCAGATACGCCGCGAGCGATTCACGGAGCGTGGTGCGCGCTCTGAACAGCAGGCTTTTCACGGCGGGGACGGAGAGTTTGAGGACGGTGGCGATTTCCTCGTAGGGGAGTTGTTCGTAGCGGCGGAGCACCACGGCCATGCGCTGGGTTTCCGGCAGGGCGGCGATGGCGGCGTCCACGGCTTCGCGGAGTTCGTTCTGGAGCATCTCGTGGTCCGGGCGGTATTCCGGGCTGTCTTCGATGACATGGTGGGCGTTTTCCTCGCGTTCGTCGGCGGAGACCTCCTTTTTGCGGCTGCGGCGGCGGGTTTCGTTGAAGACGAGGTTGCGGGTGATGGTGAAGAGCCAGGTGGTGAACTTCGCGTCGGGCTGGTAGCGGCGGGCGTTGCGCCAGATGCGCAGAAACACCTGCTGGGCGATGTCCTCGGCGTCGTGGATGTTGCCGAGCATTTTCGCCACGGTGCCGACCACCGCGTTCTGGTGGCGCTCGACGAGCTGGCGGAACGCCTCGTGATCGCCCGCACCGATCCGGGCCATGAGCGCGAAATCGACATCGCTCGCGTCATCGCGTTCGTCGCCGGGGGTGTGCTCCATGGTCGGAAAAATCAGTGTCGCTGTGTCCGCGGTGCCGGACATGCTTGGGAAACCCCGCGCGGGTGGTGAAGTTGCGGTCAGGTAATGTCCGCATGCGCCCAGTCTTCGATATCGGGGTCGAGAAAGGTTTCCTCCAATGTCTCGCGCGCCCAGTCCTCGCGTTTGGCGAGTTCGCGCAGCATCCGCCAGGCGGTGACCTGCACGGCGGGCAGGTCGCTCCACACCGCTTCCGACAGGCACTGCCACTCGCGGCCTTTCATGCGTTCCGGGTGCTCGATCATTTCGAGGCACGGCTCGGAAACGAGGATGGTGCGCTCGATGTCCGGCTCGGCGGGCACCGGCGGGACCTCGTAGGGAAACAGTTTCACGCCGGAGGCACCGGTGATTTCGCAGCGCGATTTCGCGCGCCGTGCAAGATCCTTGCCCATGCCTTGCAAGACCATCATCCGCAGCTGGTGCAGCTCGTAGCCCTTGGCCATGCGTGCAAACTAGCAGGTCGGAAAACGAATGGAATCCGATATTTTCACGCGCAAAGCCGGGTTTTTTCCGATGCTGGACAAAGCCCGCGGGGTCTGGCATCCCTCCGCGCCCATGTCCGAGTTAGCGAAAGCCTATGAACCCCAGGCGGTGGAAGCCAAATGGTACGCCGCCTGGATCGACGGGAAATGCTTCGAAGCCGATCCTTCTTCGGAGAAGGAGGCGTATTCGATCGTCATTCCGCCGCCGAACGTCACCGGCATCCTGCACCTCGGGCACGTGCTCAACAACGCCTTGCAGGACATCCTCGCCCGCCGCGCGCGGCAGGAAGGCAAGGAAGTGCTCTGGCTCCCCGGCACCGACCACGCCGGCATCGCCACGCAGGCGAAGGTCGAGCGCGAACTGCGCGAGAAGGAGGGAAAAACCCGCCGCGAACTTGGCCGCGAGGAGTTTCTCAAGCGCGTGTGGGATTGGAAGGACCACCACGGCGGCATCATCATCCAGCAGCTCAAGCGCCTCGGCTGCTCGTGCGATTGGAGCCGCGAACGCTTCACCATGGACGAGGCCTACTCGAAATGGGTGGGCCACGTGTTCGTCGAGCTGTTCAAGGAAGGCCTGATCTACCGCGGCAAGCGCATCGTCAACTGGTGCCCGGTCTCGCTGACCGCCTTGTCCGACGAGGAGGTCATCATGACTCCGCAGAAGTCGAAGTTGTATTACATGAAATACGAACTCGCCGACTCGCCCGGCGAGTTTCTGCAAATCTCCACCACCCGCCCGGAAACGCTGATGGGCGACGTGGCGGTGGCGGTGAACCCGAAGGACCCGAGATATGCCAAATACATCGGCCGCATGGTGAAGCGTCCGTTCCCGCACGCGGAAATCCCGGTGATCGCCGACGACCATGTGGACATCGAGTTCGGCACCGGCGCGCTCAAGATCACTCCGGCCCATGACAAGGCGGACTTCGACATCGGCATGCGCCACGGGCTGGAGATCATCGACGTGCTCACGCCCGACGCGCACATCCACTGCCCGGACTGCCCGGATCTCCACGGCTTGGACCGTTTCATCGCCCGCAAGAAGGCCGCGGCGAAACTCGAAGAGATGGGTTTGCTACTCAAGGTGGAGGAATACGAGAACAATGTCGGATTCTCTGAGCGCGCGCACGTGCCGGTCGAGCCGCGCATTTCGATGCAGTGGTTTTTGAAATACCCCTGTGAAAAGCAAGCCGCCGACGCCGTGGCGAATGGCGACATCCAGTTCCGGCCCGAACGCTGGGCGAAGACCTACGCCCACTGGATGGAAAACCTCCAGGACTGGTGCATCAGCCGCCAGCTCTGGTGGGGGCATCAGATTCCGGTGTGGTATCGGAAAGACAAGTTCGCCGCCCTCAAGGAAGCGGATTCTCTTGATACGTCCCACCTGTCCCATGGCGACCTGTATGTCTCATCCGAACCACCCACCGATCCCGAAAACTGGGTGCAAGACGAAGACGTCATGGACACCTGGTTTTCCTCATGGCTCTGGCCCTTCGCCACCATGAGCGACCTTGGGGAAAACAGCGCCACGCTGAAAAAATTCTATCCCACCACCGATCTCGTCACCGGGCCCGACATCATCTTCTTCTGGGTCGCGCGAATGATCATGGCTGGCTACCGCTTTGCCGACGGACTGCCGTTCAAGAACGTCTATTTCACCTCGATCATTCGCGACCTTCAGGGCCGCAAGATGAGCAAGTCGCTCGGCAACTCGCCGGACCCCATCGAGTTGATGGACAAATACGGCGCCGACGCGCTGCGTTTCGGGCTGATCCGCATCGCACCGGTCGGCAGCGACATCCGCTTCGACGAGGCGCAGATCGGGGAAGGCCGCAATTTCGCCAACAAGATCTACAACGCCTGCCGCTTCCGGCAGATGGCGGGCACCGAGCCCCGCGTTCTCACGAACGCGCCTACGGACCTGCCGCCATATCATATCGATATCATGGCGAAGCTCGACGGGCTGGCGGTGAACCTGAAGGCGGCCTACGCGGAGTATCGCTTCGGCGAGGTGGCGCACTTGTTGTATGAATTCCTGTGGAACGAGTTCTGCGACAAGTTCCTCGAAGCGGTGAAGCTCGACCTGCGCGAAAGCGCCACGCCCGAGGCGCGCGAGGCGACGCTTGCCACCTTCGATGCCGTGATGGCGCGCTATCTCCAGTTGCTCAGTCCCTACATGCCGCACATCGCCGAGGAACTCTCGACGCGCATGGGCTATGTAAAGGAAGGCGAGTTCGTGATGGAGAAAACGCTGCCGAAGGAGCCGCTGGTCGGTTTCGATTCCGCCGACGCGCAAGCCAGGGCTGCCGCGATCTACGAGACCGCCGGACGCCTGCGCAACCTCAAGACCGAATACAACGTGGCCACGCGCAAGGACGTGCGTTTCGTCGCCAAGGGCGCGCCCGCCTGGCTCGCCGCCGAGGCCAAGGTGCTCGCGCTGCTTTGCGGCGCGGCGGAAATTGTCATCGATGCCGGTTACGAAGCGCCGCAGGGCACGCCCGTTTCACTTACTCCGGTTGGCGAGGTTTATCTGCCGCTGGAAGGACTGATCGACGTGGAAGCCGAGCGCGCCCGCCTGACAAAGGAAATCGAGAAAATTAAAATCGAAGTGAAAAAGTGCGAGGGCAAGCTCGGCAATGCCAGCTTCGTGGACCGCGCGCCGCCGGAAGTCGTCGAGCAGGAAAAAGCCCGCCTCGCCGAGTGGCAGGCCAAACTCGCGCAGCTTTCCGGTATGCTCGCGGCGCTCGGATGATTCCTTGCCATGCCCGGCCGGAAAACTAGACTGCCCGTCCGCGCCTGACCCATGAGTGATCTCGCCAGCATTCCCGGCATCGGAAAAACCTCGCTCGAACTGCTTGAGGCGGCAGGTTTTCTCACCGTCGAATCGCTGGCCGTGGCCAAGCCGGACGTTTTGGCGTCGGAACTGAAACAGTGCAATTCGATCCTCAAGATCGCCAAGCAGGTGCCGTCGGAAAAATCGGTCGCCCAATGGATCGGTCACGCGCGGGAGATCGAGGGTATCGAAACCGAAGCAAGTCATGAACCGCAGCACGCAGCGCTGCCCGAGCCGGTTGATTACGAAATCACACCCGAGGATGCCGCTCTGGTCGCCCTGGCTCCCGTGGCGATCCCGCTGCCCGCCAGGATACTGATGAACCATCAGCTTGCGGTGGCCGACATTCCGCCGGCACTGCTTTTCAATCCCGCCGATGCCGGGACGGAGGTCCGCACCAGGCGTCATCTGCCGGAAAACCGCGCGGCGAAAACCCACGCTGGTGCAAGCCACTTTGTGAGGATCGCCGAGAACGCGGCACAACGGCTGGAAATCGACACCAGCCGCCTGCGCACCACCAGCGATCCCGTGCCGCTGCCACAGCGCACGCCCAGGGTGAAGGCGTCGCCCTCCGAGGACCGGCTCGCGCTGATTCGCGCGCCGCGCTCCGAGACGAACAAGGGCCGCAACCCGGAATCGCGCCGCTACATCCGCGGCGTGTTGCACAGCCATCCCGTCAGCATTTATGTTGGCGCGCTCGTCACGCTGCTGGTGATGCTGCTGACGCCTCTGGCGGTGGTATCGGCCGTGTTGCTGCTGCTGTCCGGTGAGATGCCCGAACGGTTCGCATGGGTTCCCGGCTGGCTGATCGTTTTCCCGCTCGTGCTACCGCTGGCCGGCATCTGCTATCTCATCTGGGGATTGAGCGGGAGTTGCCGGATCTGCGGTCAGGGATTGTTCCGCCACCGCGCGCATCTCAAGAACAACCGCGCGCACCGCGTTCCGGGCTTGGGCTACATTTTTCCGCTTTGCATCCACATCCTGCTGTTCCACTGGTTCCGCTGCACCCACTGCGGAACGCCGGTGCGCCTCAAGGAATGATCGCCTCTTTCGAAAAAACCGTCCGCCGTCACTGTGTTCTGGCGCTGTGCCTGCTGCCGGCCGCGTGCGGAAACAAAGGAGGACCGCCCAAGCCCACCACCGCGGGCTTCGGTGGCACCGGCGTGCCGCCGCAACTCGCCGCCGGCCGGCAGGCTGAGGCGCCGGCCGGTCCCGGTAATTTGCCGCAGCAAGTCGAACTCACTCCCGAGGAGGACATTTTTTTCACCGATCCCGACAACCCGGAGGGCAGCCTGCCCGAGCTGTCCACCGTGCTCGCCGCCGCGCCCGACCGCCGCGAGCCGTGGGAACGCAGCGAAACCATCGCCCGCCGGCTCGCCGCGCGCGAGGGCAAGCCGCTGCTCATCTGGTTCACCGATTCCGCGCGCAGCCCGATGTGCAAGGCGCTCGCGCAGGAGCTTTTCAACGATCCCGAATTCAACGACTGGGCCACGGAAAAAATCATCCGCCTGAGGGTCGATTCCAACGTCGTGGTGGACGATCCGGACCTCTCGCTCGGGGAAAAGGAAACCCTGCTCGTGGACCGCAGGAATTACGTCGAGAGCATGCGGAAACGGTACAAGATCCTCGGCAACCCGATTCTGGTCATGTGCGGACCTGACGGCAAGGTGCTCGGCCGCTACCGCGGCTACAAGCGTGGCCAGGCGGAGTATTACTGGGGTCTCATCAGGCAGGGCGAGGTGGCTTCCTCCGTTTCCCACAAGGCATGGCGCGAGGGACTGGAAAAGAAAGGCTACCGCGACTGGCACGACCGCCGGGGCCGCAGGGTCTTCGCCAGGCTCGTTTCCTATTCCAAGGGCAACCTCATCCTGATCGAGCCTGACGGCACCCGCTGCCGCACGCACGAGAACAAGCTCTCGGACGACGACCTCGATTGGATCGCGGAGCAGAAACGGATGCGCGGGCTGTGATGGCGGACGGAACGGGTGTCTCAGTTTCCGTAAATCTCCACCTTGGACGCGTCGATGAACGCCTTGTGCGACGCCCGGCCGAGTTTGTTTGCACCCCGGCCCACCGCGGATTCGCGATCGGTTTTCTCCTCACACAGGATCGCGAAACCGAGACCGAGTTTGGAACCCGTCATGAGAAGGCCGTTGTAGCTGCGGCCGAGCGATTTGGTGAACGGTCCACCGCCCTTGATGAAAGACTCGCGCGCGGCAATGAGTGCTAAAAATGCGATGGTGTAACACATCAGTCGCGGAACCAGGCGCATGCCGCCCGGAGTGGGGGATTTTTTCGGCTCTCCGTCAGTTTTGCTGAGAGGTGAAGGCGTGACACACCCGCCGTTCCGGACTCTGACAGGGGTGTGAAGATCCTGAATTTCAGAGCGTTGTATC
>JAWLDG010000010.1:0-179031 GCA_041686775.1 Luteolibacter sp.
CCGCCGCACTGGCAGCCGATTCCGCTACGCTCCATCGGCTGCCAGTGCGGCGGACCAATGCCTCGTGCGGACTTTTACAGACAAATCTTTACACCCCCCATGATCACCGAGCGGTTTCCGCCGTCGCATTTCAACGTGGCCGAGTATCAGACGCCGTCCACGAGGCAATCCGACGCGCCTCCTGTCACCACATGGAAGGGAAAATTGCTGCCGCCCGGCCATCCGATGGCCGCTTCCATTCCGCCGGTTCCGGAAGGCACCGTGGAAAACTACGCTGCCGCCCGCGCCGTGCCCGATGCCTGGCTTTTCGCGTCCAACACACCCGTGATCCACATCAAGGACCAACCCGACATCCACCCCGTGGACAAATTCATCTTCTACCGAGGAGCCTCCCGGACTTCGACGCCATGGCGGGCAACATTGGACGAAGACCGGACCTTCGCACTAACCCGCATGGACCAAATGGCGGAACCATGGGCGATCGCACTCCAAGTGCGCGGCGGCATGACATCGTGGAAACCCTTGGAAAAAGACACCGACACCTCGTTCCGAACCACACTCCCCGCTGTCGACAAACCGGTGGAACAAGCCATCGCCGAACTCAGCGAAGTGTTTCTCAACGAACTCACCGCGCGCGGCCTAACCCGCGATGAAGCCCTGGCCATGATCCGCACATGGGACGGCACATGGTTCAGCGAGGAAGGGCAGAGAATCTTCACCATCGCCGATCCCGACTGGGTGGACCGCCAGCTTCCACTCGAAATCACGCCAAAACCGCAAAACATCTCCCGCGTATTCGTCGTGCGCTGCGAGCTGCTCGATCCGCAAACCGAGAAACAGCTCGCCAACATCCTGCTCAATCCCGCCGCCGGCCCGGCAGAGCGGCTCAAGGACCTGCACCTCGGACGTTTCGGCAAAGGCGCGGTGGAAATCGCGGCGGAAACGGTCAGATCTACGATGCATGCGAACCACAACAGCCTGCTGTCAAAAATGGCGGAAACAGAACCAACCTACACGACATCGCGATGGACGAAGTGATATTCTGTTAGCCCCGATCAGAATGGCGGCTCATCCACCGTCAAGTTGAACGGCGGGATGCGGGTGAAGATGCGGTCGCCGGCGGCGAGGCCGAAGAACGCGCCGCTCACCTCCGCGTCGTGCGCGACCACGTGATAACTGTTGTAGGAAAAATGCCCGCCCGGTTCGATCACCGGCGTCTGGCCCACCACGCCGTCGCCTTCGACCACGGTGACCTCGCCGTCGTCCTCGCGCACCACCCACTTGCGGCCGAGGATGGTCACCGGCACCGGCGAGTCGTTGTGGATGGAAATGAAATACACGAACGGGTGCGGCTTGTCCGGCGGGGCATCGAGGCCGGGCATGTAAACCACCTGGTCCACGCGCACGCGCAGGCCCTTGAATTCGCGGATCGGTTTGGAGGAATCGGCCATTTCAGGAAATGCGGGATGGCGGGATGGCGAGCGCGGCGCGCATCACGGCGAGCGGATCGCTTCCTGGAAACCAGTGCTGGAACGCCAGCGCGCCCTGGTGCAGCAGCATCGTAAGCCCGTTGGCGGTGCGACAGCCGCGGCTGGCGGCCAGCGCCAGCAAGGGCGTCACCGCGGGCTGATAGATCGTGTCGTACACCATGTGTTCCGGTTTCAAGCACGAGGCTGTTAGAATGGATGGATCGCCGGATTTCAAGCCCACCGAGGCGGTGTTGACGATCAGGTCGCTATCCAGGCAGCAGGCCGCGAGTTGCGGGTCATCGAGAGCCAGCGGGACGATTTCCGTGTCGCTGCCGAGGGCGCGGAGTTTTTCGACCATCGGTGCAAGTTTGTCATGAGTGCGGTTCGCCAGCACCAGCCGCGGCGTGCCGCAAAGCACGCACTGCGTGGCGAGCCCCTGCCCCGCCCCCCCGCCGGCGCCGACAATGGTGGTTTTCAAATCCGCGAGAGGAATGCCGAAGTCATCGGCGATCGCGCGCTCGAATCCCGGGCCGTCGGTATTGAAACCGCGGATTGCATCCGTTTCGAAGCGCACCGTGTTCACCGCGCCCATCGCCCGCGCGGCGGGATCGACCGCGGTGCAGTTTTCCATGGCGGCGAGCTTGTGCGGCACGGTCACGTTGCAGCCGATGAATCCCAGCGCGCGCATCCGCTCGAAAGCTTCGGGGATTTTCCCCGGTTCGACTTCGAGCCGGATGTAACGGGCGTCGATTTTTTCCTCATCGAGCGCCGGTTGGTGCATGCCGGGCGAGGCCGAGTGCGCCACCGGCCAGCCGAGCACCGCCAGCCGCGCCGGCTTGTCCGCGCCGGCATCGAGCAGGTCGCGGGAAGCCAAGTCGTCGATCGTGTAAACAGGTTTCATCAAATGCGGGTGCATTGTGCCCGGTGAGTGTGAAAACCGATTTCACGGGCCGGTGGTGCGGGAGTGGCGATGAGTTGGCGGATCGCCTCGAAAACGACCTCGAAGTTCTGGTCGTGTTCGGCGTATTTGGCTTCGAGCGCTTCGATCTTCTCGGCGAGCAGGGCGTTGGAGTCCATCAGGCGGCGCAGTTGCACGAAGGTGCGCATGATGGCGATGTTCACTTCCACCGCGCGCGGCGAGCGAAGCACGCTGGATAGCATCGCGACTCCCTGTTCGGTGAAGACGTAGGGAAGCGTGCGCCGACCTCCTCGGCCGGGCTTTAAGGTCGCAAATTGTGACCTTAAAGAAAGATCCGCGTCTTTTGCCATTCCGATTTGGAATGGCAAAGCATCCTCCGCATTCTTTGAGGTCACAATTTGTGACCTCAAAACTTCCAATTCATTCTCAGTGACTTGGAACATGAAATCGGGAGGAAAACGTTCAAGATTTCGCTGAACCGCCTGATTGAGAACCTTGGTCGTCACCCCGTAAAGCTCCGCCAGGTCCGAGTCCATGATGACCTTCTCATGGCGCAGCACGCGGACGAGCGGGGCGATTTTTTCCGGGATGAGCAAGCCGCCGGATGGGGCAGGACGGGCTTGCTTGCGGGCGGATTTCTTTTGCGCGCTCATGGTTCAGATCATCTCCGCAAAGCGTTTCACCCGCGCCACGCAGCGGTCGCGGCCGAGGAGGTTGAGGATATCGCCGAGGTCGGGTCCATGACCGCGGCCGGAAAGGGCGACGCGCAGCGGGAACATGAGCTGGCCGGGTTTCGCGCCGGCGGCCTTGGCGGCCTCGCCGAGCGCGGCCTTGGCGTGGTCGGCGGACCAATCGGCGATGCCGGCGAAGGTTTCCGGCAGGCTGGCGAAGACCTCCTTGGCATGGGCGTTGCCGCGCGCCTTGGCGACGGCTTCCCCGTCGTAGGAAAAATCGTCGGCCAACAGGAAATCCACGGCGGCCGGCACTTCGGAGAGCAGCCGCACCTTTTCCTGCACCGCGGCGGCGACTTGCGGGAAACACTCCGACACCGGCAGACCGGCGGCTTCGACGAACGGTTTCGCCGCGGCGGCGAATTCCTCCGCGCCGAGTCTCATCAGGTGCTGCTGGTTCACCCACTTGCATTTTTCCAGGTCGAAGCGGGCGGGCGCGCGGTTGACGTTCTCGAGCGAGAAGCGCGCGACGAGTTCGTCCATGGTGAAGATTTCCTCGTCGGTCTTCGGGTTCCAGCCGAGCAGCGCGATGAAATTGACCACCGCCTGCGGCAGGAATCCCTGGCGCGGGTAATCACCGACGGCCGCGCCCTCGTCGCGCTTCGACATCTTCGACCCGTCCGGATTCAGGATCAGCGGGATGTGCGCGTATTGCGGCGCGTTGCCGCCGAAGGCATCGATGAGCTGGAGATGCTTGGGCGTGTTCATCAGGTGGTCCTCGCCGCGAATCACATGGGTGATGCGCATTTCGAGATCGTCCACCACGTTGACGAAATGAAACACATAACTCCCGTCCGAGCGCTTCACCACCATGTCGGGCGTGTTCGAGGCGTCGCGGTAATCGATGGTCACCTCGCCGCAGACCATGTCGTTCATGGTCACCGGCTTGCGCTCGAAGCGGAAACGCCAGGCGCCGTCGTCCTGATAGACGCGGCCGGCATCCACGAGTTTCTGGAACCAATTGTCGTAGATTTCGCGGCGCTCGCTCTGGAAATACGGCCCGAGCGGGCCGCCCTTGTCCGGGCCCTCGTCCCAATCGAGGCCGAGCCACGACATGCCGTCGAAGATCGCCTGCCGCGCCTCCTCCGTGTTGCGAGCCTCGTCGGTGTCCTCGACGCGGAGCACGAAGCTGCCGCCGTGCCTGCGGGCGAACAGCCAGTTGAAAAGCGCGGTGCGCGCGCCGCCGACGTGCAGGTAACCGGTGGGCGAGGGAGCGAAGCGGGTGCGGACGTTCATGCACGTGGTTTAAGGCCGAAAACCGGAAGATGAACCACGAAAAACGCGAAACAACAAAAAGCATGGGAGCCACGGGCGGAATCCGTCATTTCCGCTTCATCACGTGGAGCGGCGGTTTCCAATCCGGGCCGTTTTTGGCGTGGAAGCCGCCAGTCTCGATGAAGAGGTAGTCGGTGTCGTCGATCGTGGCGGGGGTGATTTTCATCGCCTGGTTTTTCCGGAGGTCCATCAGCACGTCGCCGCTCCAGATGAGGAATTCATCGTGGGTGCCGCCGTCCGTTTGGAAGGTGATGTCTCCGAGCGGCGGGGTTTTGCCTTTGGCCGGCGCGTCCGGCTTGAATTCGCCGATGGCAGCAACGCTGCCGATTTGCGTCCAGGCTCCGGCGATTTCCGGGTTGGCGGTGAACTTGCCGTCCCAGCGGAATTTCCCTGCTTCGGGATCGACGAAGGTATCGGGGTTCTGCAGCGCCTGCCAATCGGAGGAGAGCATCGGCACCTTGGTGGCGGACACGAGCATGACGTCGCGACCGAGCGGCGGGACGTCCATTTCCTGCAGCCAGACCGAGAAGTGCTGGGTGGTCGCGTTCTGGTCCATGCGCAGGAAGCTGATGGCGGAAAGGGTGGTCTTGCCATTGCCGAATTCCGGCCACCACGATTGGTCGAGGTAGAAGGCGAGCGGCGCGCCGCCCTCGCGCTTGCCGACGCCGCGGTCGCGCTCGAACAAGGGCTTGCCATTGACATAAATCCGGAAGCCATCGCCGGCGTTGACGTGCGACAGACCGCCGACGAGCAGGCGGTAGAAACGGCCTTCCTTGGGTTTGGGGAATTCAAAGCGGCCGGTGAGCAACATCACTTCCTTGTCCCACAGCGTGTGCATCGGTTGGTCGCAGCGGCAGTAATCCTGGCCGCAGCCGCGCAACTTGTCGGCCAGCTTGCCGTTCTTCTGGCCGAACGGCTGGCGACCGGATGGCCAGCCGGCTTTCACGGGATCGAATCCCGGTTTGAACCATTCCTCCGTGCCGGCGGGCAGGGTGACCTCGCGGTAGCGGGTGCCGGTGCCGGGGAGTTTCTTCTCCGGCGGGTCGAAGGTGTGGTAGTGCCACGTCATTTCATCCCATTTGGGGCCGAAGTCGTGCCAGTCGTGGTCGCGCACATCGGCGCGCTGATAGAGATCGACCAGACCGGTCATGCGCGGTTGGCGGTAGTAGAAGTTCCACTCGATCGGCTCGGCGCCGGTGGCCTCGTTGCGGAGGTAGACGCGGTTGCTTTGCGGATGGTGGCCGGTGCCGATGTATTCGGGGATCAGGTCTTCGAGGATGATTTGTTTCATCGACGTCTTCAGCTCCGGGCTGAAGCGCGACGGGTCGGCCTGGAGGTAGACTTCCTTGTGCGGCAGGGTGGCGTTGGGGAAACGCGCTTTCGCCGCTTCGTAGAGGGCGTCGAGCCCGCCGGGAATGTCGGCCACGGCGGTGGCGGCGGCGCGCAGCATGTATTCGGTGCCGTCGGTCATGTCCTGGCCGCCCGGGGCGGAGATTCGTTCCGGGAATTCGCCGTAGGCTTTGGCGAATTCCGCCTTGGCGAATTGTTGGATCGCAGGGTCGGCCTGTTGCGCGAGTTGTGTGACCTTGCGGATCGCGCCGCTCAGGCCCGGGCGCTGGTTTTTCGACATGATGTCGGCGATTTTCGGCAGCAGGCGCTGATAGAAACGCGCATCGACGACGAGCGGTGAGGATGCCTGCACGGCGCAGGCCTGCAGCCACCAGTCGTCGTGATCCATCCATTTCTCGATGGCGGCCAGGTGCGGCGCGAGCTGGTCGGCGCTGGCGTGTTCAAGGTTTTTGAGGGCCTCCATCACCACCCACCAGGATTCCTCGGGGTCGCTGATCATGGCGGTGAGCAGGCCGGCGACTTCGTCGCTCATCGGCTTGGGCAGGGCGGTGACGCCCAGCAGACCGGAGTGGCGACCGCGCGGGTCGCTGGATTTGAGCAACTGCATCGTCAGGTGGCGCAGCCCCCGCTTGGTGATCTGGCCCATGGCCGAGGCGCGGATGCCCTGGTCGATGTGGAGGGCGTATCCGAGCAGGGTTTCCTCGGTGACGTCGGGTTTGCCGATGATGTCGAAGATGGCCCGGGAGGCCCCGGTGCGGATGGTTTCCCGGGAAATGTCGAGCCGCTTGCCCGGTGCGTATTCGCCCGGTTCGAGCGAGTAGAAAACATCATCGGCGGCGGTGCCCCAGGCGCGCTCGGGGAGGTCGTAGGTTTTCGAAAACTTCGTGGGCGGTGCGCCGAAGATGCGCAGTTGCTTGCGCGGCAGCGTGTAGATGAGCGGGATGTAGTTGCCGCACGGGTTGCCGGTGTTGACGGAGGTGTAGTTGACGTTGAGGCCGGCGGCCCAGCCGAACATGCCGTCGTGGGTGCGGGCGAGTTCATACATCCAGCGGCGCTCGTCCATGAACGAGCGGTATTGCACGGGGCGTTTGTCCTTCACCAGGCCCATCGCCGGGCCGCGCCAGAATTCGCCGATGCCGCCGCCGGTGTGGCCGTGGAACAACCATGAGGTCGAATAATGGCTCTTGGTGGCGCTGATGTCGCGCGCCCGGGCATACACGGAATCCTCGCCTTGCGGGCTGAGGTTGGCCGCGGCCTGGAGGGTGAATGCGAGCTTGGCGACCTTGCCGTTGTCGGAAAATCCGCCTTCGGGCATCTGGTCGCCGTAGGCCACCATGTTGCGTCCGGCATAGCGGAAAAGATGGCGGAAGGTCCGGTTGAGCAGGGTTTCATCGACCTCCACGCCGCACTCCTTGGCGAGCAAAAGGAAGGTCACCGCGTGCAGGCCGGCGGCGTTGAGGTGACCACCGGCCATGTAGCCGAAGTTCGCGCCGCCACGGCCCATCCACGAGTCGTTGTACATCTTGTCCAACAGATAATCGCACTTCGACTTGATGGCGGGGAGCACGGTCTCGTCGCCGGTTTTCAGGTAGTATTCGCACACCGCCATGTCGTCGTATCCGATCGACCACGGGAACCCCGGGTTGTCGGTTCCGAGCTTGCCGCTCAGGCGCTTGCGCACTTCCTCGAGGTCTTCCTTTTCCCCGGTCGAGAGCAGGAACAGCGACGCGCCCCAGCCCCAGGTCTCGGCCTCGCGCAATTTTTTCGCCATGGTTTTGACGATGGCGTCGGACTTTGGGCAATCCACCGGCCAGGTCTCGCTGTAGGTGCCGAGCACCGGGATTTTGAAGGTCACGGGGTAGGCATCGGCCTTGGCGTTGTCCTTGATCATCAGGCGCACCGCGCCGTCTGTGGCCTCGATTTTCGTGATCAGGTTGCCGAGTTGGACGCGGGGATCGATGTCCTTGAGCGTCTCGCCGTTGATCGATTCGATGATCTGCCCGGGTTTGAGCTTGCCGGTGGCCGCGGCGGGCGAACCTTCCTCGACCGTCTTGATGTGCATGGTGAACGCGGGCTTGTGGAGCTCCAGCGCGAGGCCGATGGGACCGAGCCGGCCGATGATGTTGGTGGAGGCGTTCGGATCCGGATAGAAGTGGAATATTGGGGGCTCGGCGTAGAATTCATCTTTGGCCGTGGCGATGGCGGCGTTTGCCATGGAAATGGCGAGAGCGCAGAGAATGACGCGTTTCATGATTGGAGCAAAACAAGTTAAACCCATTGATAAACAAGGACGTGAATGTGGCGTTGTGGTTCCATTACCGGCGGACGGCTCGGGTTGCCCCCTCCGGTTTCATCCACCCATCACGCCCATCGCCCGCGGCAGCCACAAGGTGAGGTCCGGCCAGTAGGTGATAAGGCCCAGCGCGGCGATCATCGCGGCGTAGAACCAGATCATCGCCCTGGAAACCGCGCCGATGGATGAGTTTCCGACGGTGCAGCCGAGGAACAGGCAGGTGCCGACCGGCGGGGTGCAGATGCCGATGCAGAGGTTGGCGATCATGATGATGCCGAAGTGGATGGGATCGAGTCCGATGCCGACCGCCACCGGCAGGAAGATCGGGGTGAAGACGAGCACCGCGGGCGTCATGTCCATGAAGGTGCCGACGATCAACAGGATGATGTTGATGGTGAGCAGGATCATGAGAGGATTGGAGGAAAGGGCGAGCAGCGCCTCGCTGACGAGTTGCGGCACCTGTTCGGAGGTGAGCAGGCGGCTCATGGCGGCGGAGGCGGCCACCAGCAGCAGCACCACGCCGGAAGTGCGGGCGGAACCCATCACCAGCTTGGGCAGGTTCTTGAACGGGATTTCCCGGTAGCAGACGACGGCGAGGATGAAGGCCCACAGCACTGCCACCGCGGATGCTTCTGTGGCGGTGAAGGCGCCGGAAAGAATCCCCCACAGCACGAAAACGATCAGCAGCAGACTGGGAAATGCCCGCCATGCCGAAAGCCAAAACGGCGGGATCGTCATCTCCGTGCCGTCGGCGGTCACCTTGCCATAGCCGCGACGGATGCTGATCGCCACGCCTACCGCCATGATGAACAGCCCCATCATCAGGCCCGGCAGCACGCCGGCGATGAACAGCGCGCCGATCGACACGTTGGAAGCGACCACCGCATAGACGATCATCACGTTGCTCGGCGGAATCAGCAGGCCGGTGGTGGCGGCGGTGGCGGTGACGGCGATGTTGAAATTCTTGTCATAGCCCTTGCGATTCATTTCCGGAATGAGCGTGCCGCCCACCGACGAGACGGCGGCCAGCGCGGAACCGGAAATCGCGCCGAACAACATGCAGGTGACGGTGTTGACCGCCGCCAGTCCGCCGCGGAAACGCCCGACCAGTGAGGCGGCGAGATCGATCAAGCGCCGGGCGAGTCCGCCCGCGCCCATGATGTCGCCGGCGAGCACGAAGAACGGGATCGCGAGCAGCGGGTAGTTGTCGAGACCGTTGGCCATTTCCCTCGAGGTGGTGGGCAGCACCGATTGGTAACCGAGCGCCCAGCCGGCGAGCACGGTGGACGCGCCGATCACGATGGCCACCGGCGTGCGCAGCAGCAGCAGCGCGGTGAAAACCACCAGCATGATGGCAAGTCCGTCGCTCATGGCCGCACCTCCCCGTCCTGCGGTTTCGTCAGCAAGGTTTCCGCGAAGTGGCCGACTGCGATCAGTCCGATCAACGCACCGCTCACCGGGAGGCAGAAGTATTGCCAAGCCTTGAGGATGCCAAGCGCCGGCATCGTCTGGCCGGAGGCGAAGCGCTCGCGGAACAACTCACCGCCGCCGATGCCAAGGACCAGCACGGCGAAGAGAAACACGACCCCATGCTCGACGAGCAGCGCGATGCGGCGGGCCTGCGGGTCCATACGGGCCACCAGGATGTCCACGCCGAGGTGTGCCTGGCGGGTGTAGGCGAGCGCCGCGCCGAGAAACGCCAGCCAGACCATCAGGAAACGCGCGAGTTCCTCGGTCCAGCGCGCCTGGTCGCCTAACAGATAACGCGTGAACACCCCCCACAGCACGTCGAGCAACAGCACCACGAAGACCAGCGCGCAGAGCGGGCCGAGCAGGGCGTCGAGCGCTTTGAGGATGCCCTTGATCATTCCACCGCGCGGATTGTTTCCACCAGTTCGCCGATTTCGCCGGTGGCGTGTTTCTTCATCACGGATTCGGTCCGCGCGGCGAATTCCTCGAGGTCGGCCTCGACCACGTTCACCCCGGCTTTTTTGACTTCCTCGATCGCCTTGTCGGATTCCTCGGCCCAGACCTTGCGCTGATAGATTCCGGACTCGCGCGCCGCCTCGGTGATCCAGCCGCGTTCCTCGGCGCTGAGATCCTGCCAGACCGCGGCACTCATCACGAGCACGTCGGGAATGCGCGAGTGGTGATCGAGAATGTAATGCTTGCAGATCTCGAAGTGGCGGCTGGAAAGCAGGCTCGGCGGGTTGTTTTCCGCGCCGTCCACGGTGCCCTGGCGCAGCGCGGTGTAAAGTTCGCCCCAGGCGATCGGGGTGGGCGAGCCGCCCATCGCCTGCACCATGTCCATCGCCACCGGATCACTCATGGTGCGGATCTTGAGGCCGCGCAGGTCGTCGGGACCGCGCACCGGGGTCTTGGTGTAGAAACTGCGGCTGCCGGAGTCATACCATGCCAGCCCGTGCAGTCCGCTGGTCGAGCCGTCGGCCCGGGTGGCGAGTCGTTCGAGCATGGCGTCGCCGATTTCGCCGTCGAGCACGCGCCAGAAGTGTCCTTCGTCACGAAACAGATAGGGCAGGCTGAACGCCTGATAGACCGGCACGAAATTTCCGACCACGCCGGCGCTCACCTTGGTGATGGCGAGCGTGCCGGCCTGGGCCTTTTCGAGGCATTCCACCTCGGTGCCGAGCTGCTCGCTGTGAAAGAGCTGGAACTTCATCCGGCCGCCGGATTTCTCCTCCACCAGTCGCGCCATTTCCTCGAGACCGCGGTGAACCGGATGGCTGACCGGCAGCCCGTGGGCGACTTGCAGCACCCTGGCACCACCATCGCCGGCCTCATCCTGCTGCCCCAGCCAGGCGAACCACCCGCCGGCGACCACCAGGCCGCATAACAGACCGAGTGTGTAAAACGATACGCGCGGACCCATGCGTGGAGAGTCATCAGCCGACTGCGGCGCGTCAAGCCGTGATGCGACGGGATCGCTTCATGCACCGAAGAAAAACCCACAGGCGGCTTGAAAGCCGCCGTTGCGAATTCATGGCGCTTGCAACGCGCCACTCCACGATCACTTCGAGCCTTTGGACTCAAGCGCCTCGCGGATTCGCGACGCCCGCATGTCGGGACTGATCACCTCCTGAATCGTCTCACCGTTTTCGTCGGCGAGTTCGATCAGGATGCCTTCGAGCCGGTCACCCTTGAATTCACTGGCATGATCGACACACTTCGGGCACGAACTGAGCGATTTGCAGGAGGTGCGGAGCTTGACCAGATCGGTGGAAATGTCCCGCGTGGAGCCCGCGGTGAGGAACTTGAGGGTCTCCGATCCGCTGATCACCTCGGTGTTGCCGTTGGAGCGGGTGACGACCAGATACCAGTTGATGGGAATCTCGGGGATGGTCTCACTGGTATGGCTGTTGCGAACGGAAATCCTGAAACCGCTTTCCTCCGAGCGGTATTCGTAGATCTCACCGCTTTTCTCCTTGCCGCGCTCGCCGGCGACACGGGTGGCCGACATTGAAACGCGGCTGGCGAGCGCGTTTTTCCGCGCCCATTCGTTGAGGAAATCGACATCGTCCTCGACCAGGACGTCGTGTTTGAAGGTGACGGTGCGGCCGCCTTGGAGCCGCATCGTGACGGTGCCGGCGTCGTTGTTCACCGCCAGCACCTTGCCTTGCAGCGTCTTGCCCGTTTCCTTCTGGGTGAATTCACGGGCGCCTGCGGATGACATGCCGAGTGCGAGGACACAGGCGGTACAGACAGCCAGGAAGCGGAGGGTCGGAGTTTTCATGACGCTTGAAACCTAGTCCCGGCATGGGTCACGGCGAGGAAAAAATGAGGAATCGCCCGGAAAAGGATTCACCCGCGCCCGGCCGGAGCCGGACGCGGGTGTCCTCCATGAACGCATCCAAGCGTTCGAATTGCCCAAGAAATTTGCTTGATCAGGGACCGCCGAGACCAATGCCACCCTGACGGAATTTCAGTCGCAGGCCGTTGGCGTTGTCCTCGATGTTGAGGCGCTCGACGCGGCGGCGCACGTCTTCCGGCGCGCCGGCCTTGTCCTGTTCGGTGTCCCATGGACCGGTCCACGTGACATTGCCCTGCGGATCGCGCGCGGTGACCTCCTTGCCGCCTTCGATGGATTTCAGCTCGATGCTGCCTTCCTCATCCATCAGCCGGAATGTGGTGCCATGATTCATGCGGATACCGCCTACATCGGGGATCTCCGGCATGCCTTCCGCCATTTGAAGCATGCGCTCGTGCATCTGGCGCATCGCCTTGTCGATATCCGCCGGAACATCGTGGATGCCTTCGCCGAAATCGAGCATCGGCTCTGCCACATTGCCTTCGAGCATGCGGCGCACGCGTTCGGCGAACGGATCGGGGATACCATCGAGATTGAGCCGTTCCAGCGGACGAATGGCGGGCCCGGCCAGTTCTGCGGGACGGTTTTCGAGAGTGACGTCGAGTTTCTGTGGCTCGCCGCGGCGGATCAGATCGAGCTGGACCTCGTCGCCGGGCTTGCGGGCGTTGATAGAGGCGGTGAGGTCGTCCGAGCATGAAACGGGATCGCCGGCGAGGCGGGTGATGACGTCATGCACTTCCAGCCCGGCCTTGGCGGCGGGACTGCCGGGCATGACCGCTCGCAGGACCACGCCGGATTTGGCATCCAGACCGAGGTGTGCGGCCAGCATTTCGGGCACCCGTTCGGCGACCACACCAAGGTAGGCGCGTGCGGCGGCTTGGTCGGCTTCAAGGCCAGCGGCCTTTTCGGCCGGGGCCAGTTCCGGCGGCGGCGGGGCGTCGTCGGGCGGTGCCTCGATGGCGATCACCGGCGAGGCGAGCAATACGGCAAGCGACGGTGTGATGGCGATACGGAAGCTCATGGTCGGACGAATTGTGTTTTCACCCATATAGCGGAACACGGTTGGCGATTTGTCTTTCGCAAAGAACACTCAATCGGTCTTGGCGGGCACGATGAGATATTCCACGCGCGGCTGCTCGACCTGATAGGTCCTGCCCTGTGCGTCCTTGAGCGTGACTTGCTCGCGATAAACGAACTTGAGCACGCGGTGCGGCCGGTTGTTGCCGTGAAGGATCACGCCTTCGTCGGTGGCCTCGCTGAGGCCGCGGTTGAGACCGGCGGGCATCAGGCCGGATGGTGAAGGAGTGGCTGCGGGAGCGGGAGCCACACTCGTGTTTTCACTGGCGAGCGGCGCAATGTTGCGTGAACCCTGTGGCACGAACCATCCGGCGAGCGCGCCCATGAGCGCCACCGCGGCGGCGGCGGCCAGCCAGCGACCGCCACGACGGGAAGTTTCCCTGGCGGGCTCCGCGGCCACCGTTGCCGGAAACGGCAGGATCTTCGGCGGCGATTCCGGAAACGGCAGCTCCATCACCTCCGCGAGCAGGCGCTCGGCCATTTCGGGATCGAGCGCCAACGGCGCTTCGGCACGGAGTTGGTGTTCCATGCCGAGTTCGAACGGACTCGTGAAATCCCAGCTACCATCGGCGCATTGTTCGAGACGTTCCACAAACGCGTCGTCGAGCGCCGCGGGGAGGAGCGCGCGCAATTCGTTTTCGAGGGCTGCGAGGTCGTCGGACATGTGGATCAACGGATGCGGTCGGTTCGGATGGGGTCGGATCAAATCGAAAGGTCTCCCCTGCGTCGGGCGCCCTTGAGGCTGCGCTTGAGGGCTTCAAGTCCATAGCGATACCGGGAGGCCGCCGTGTTTTGCGAAATGCCGAGAATTTCCGCGATCTCGGCGAAGGTCCGCTCGCCCCAGATTTTCATCACGATCACTTCGGCGAATTTTTCCGGCAGTTCCTTGAGTTTCGCTTCGAGCTGCCCGCGCGTCTCGTCGTCGGACGATTCGCTGTCGAACCATGGATGAAATGACTCGTGGCTCGTCTCCTCCTCGTCATGTCCCACGGTGTCCTCGCGGCGCTTGCGGCGGTCGTCGCGGCGGCTCAGGTCGATTGCGAGCCGGCGGATGGTGGTGTAAAGATACGGCTGCCACGCCTCGGTGCCGCCGACAAACTCGTCGTTGCGGATCTTTTCCACCAGCTTGACGAACGCATCCTGCAAGACGTCCTGGGCATCCTCGTAGCTGCGCGTTTGCTGGCGCGCGAAGAGGAACATCTTGGGACCATGCGTCTCGATCCACTCGCGCCATTCGGACGCGGCGGCTTCATGGACCTCTTTGACGGGGGTCAATGGCGGCATGGTGGGATCGATGTTATCCATGGTAGCGATGGCCGCGTGGGCTCTTGTCTCGGGAAACGCATGCCGGAGGAAAAAACTTCCACGCCCGCGAGGGATAGCGTGCTTTCCGCCGCAGCGCCAGCCTTGGCCGCGGGCATTGACACGGCGTCGGGTGTGCCGCCACGCTTCGCGCATGTCACGTTTTGCCAACAAGATCGCGGTGGTCACCGGCGGTGGCCGGGGAATCGGTCAGGAAATCGCCCGCAAGCTCGCTGCCGAAGGTGCCAAGGTCGCGGTGGTCAGCCGCAGCGAGTCGAGCTGCGGCAAGGCCGCCGACGAGATCAACGCGGAGTTTTCCGGCGCGGCCAAGGCCTATGCCGTGGATGTGGCCGACCACGCGGCGGTGCAGGAACTCGCGAAACAAATCGCCGACGACCTCGGCCCGGTGAACATCCTCGTCAACAACGCCGGCGTCACCCGCGACACGCTGCTGATGCGCATGAAGGAGGAGGACTGGGACACCGTGCTCGACACCAATCTCAAGGGCGCGTTCAACACCGTGAAGGCCTTCATGCGGCCGCTGATGAAGGCCGAGGATCCGCGCATCATCAACATCGCCTCGGTGATCGGCCTGATCGGCAACGCCGGCCAGACCAACTACTCGGCGAGCAAGGCCGGCCTGATCGGATTCACCAAGGCGGTCGCCCGCGAACTCGCCGGCCGCAACGTCACCTGCAATGCGGTCGCTCCCGGATTCATCACCACCGACATGACCGGCGAGCTGCCCGAGGCGGTGAAGGAAGCCGTGTTGCAGAAAATCCCGCTCGGCACCTTCGGCGAAACCACCGACATCGCGGAAATGGTCGCCTTCCTCGCCTCCCCCTCCGCCCGCTACATCACCGGCCAGGTCTTCGCTGTCGATGGCGGCATGACGATGTGATATCTCTATCAGCTTTTCAGCATTTACCCACCAATGGACCTGATACTTCTACGGCACGGCAAGGCGGAGGATTTTCACAAGGACGGCGACGCCGCGCGCGCGCTGGTGGAAAAAGGCCGGGCGCAGGCGCGCAAGGCGGGCAAGCTGCTGCTGCGTTCGAAGTGGCGGCCGGAAATCGTGCTCACCAGCCCGCTGGTCCGCGCCCGCCAGACGGCCGATGAATTCTGCGAGGCCGCCGAACTCCCCGGCGCGGTGATCCAGGGCTGGCTGGCCTGCGGCATGAAACCCGAACGCGCGCTTGAGGAACTCGCCGGCTTCGGCGAGTTCAAGCGTGTCGCCATCGTCGGCCACGAACCGGATTTCTCGAACCTCGTCGAATGGATACTCGGCGTCGCCGGCGGCAGCGTGATGGTCAAGAAAGGCGCGCTCGTCTGCCTCAACATCCAGCCGCCCTCACGGCACGGCACGCTCCGCTTCCTCATCCCGCCGAAACTGGCGGATGACGTGGAGTAACAAGCTAACCCAGCCCGGCTTTTTTCACCACGCGGACGATTTGTGCGATGCGCGATTCCAGCGAGCCGGTGTAGCCGACCGAGATTCGCAGCAGCCCGGGCGAGAGGCCGATGCTGCGTTGTTCGTCGGCGGAGATCTCCGACGAGGTCGAGGAGCCGGAGCAACTCATCAGCGTGTCGTAATATCCCAGTGAGACCGCGATCAGTCCGAAGCGCTCCTCGTTCTGCAACATGCTGAGCAGGGCTTCGGCGCGCTCCGCCGTGCCGCAATCCACCGCCAGCATGCCGCCGAATCCATAACCGCGGTTCGCCATTTTTTCGAACAGCTCGCGACCGGCGTGACTCTCCAGCCCCGGATAAATCACCGGCACCTTCTCCTCCTTCAGCCGCGAGGCGATGGCCAGCGCGCGGCGGCTGTGCTCGCGCATCCGGATGCCCAAATGCGGCAGGCGCTGGATGATGTCGAAGGCCGCACGCGGATCGAGCGTCGGCCCCAGCAACATCACCCGACCGGTGTGGAGGTCGTAAAGCGAGTGACCGAACTCGCGCGTGCAACAGATGCAGCCGGCGATGATATCGCTCGCGCCATTGATATATTTGGTCATCGAGTAAACCACCACATCCGCCCCCAGCCGGGCCGGCGAGACGATCATCGGCGTGAACGTGTTGTCCACCACCAGCCTGATCCCGCGCGCATGGGCGATCGCCGCCAGCGCGGGAATGTCCGCCACCACCAGCGTCGGGTTGCCGACGGTTTCCACATAAATCACCCTCGTCTCCGGCCGGATCGCCCGCTCGACCGCCGCGAGGTCGTCCGGCGGCACGAAGGTCGTCGCGACTCCCATCTGCGGCAGCAGTTCGCTGAGCAGCGCGTGGGTGCCGCCATAGACCATGTGGCTCGCCACGATGTGCCCGCCATTCGCACAGATCTGCAGCAGCGTGCAGGCGATGGCCGACATCCCGCTCGCCGTGCTCACCGCGAACTCGGTCCCCTCCATCGCCGCCAGGTAGCGGTCGAGCACATCGACGGTCGGATTGAAGTGGCGGCTGTAGAGATAACATCCGCCGCGGTCCGGACTGCGCTTGCCGGAAAAAATCTCCGGCATCTGGTGCGGTTCCATCACCGTGAACGTCGATGACCGCTCGATGGAGGGTGCCACCCCGCCATGCTCGCCAAACTCACGGCGCGCCTCGGTGATCGCCTGCTCGGGATCGAATTCGTGGTTCATGTCGCAACGGGCGTTGAAAAATGGCGGGGCGTCAGCAGCGGCAAACGCCCTCCATCCACATCTGCCAGAAAACTATCCCCCACCCCGCCACCCCGCAAGCCGCGACTGCCCCGATGGTCGCGTCGCTCCATGAGCGTCGAAGCCAAAGAAAAGCGCGAAGCCCCGGTAGCGCGCTCTCGCCGCAGAGCGCACGCGAATGGCCCGCGAAAGAACCGCCCAAGCCAAAGCCCATCCTTCCATCCTCGGGCAATGCTTTCACCCTCATTCCCCGGCTGCCCCGGCTTGCCCGGCGTAGCCAAGCGAAGACGGGGCGGTGCAGCCCTACCTTCACAACCAAAGCTCCGCTTGCCCATCACCTCCACCCAACCGAATCCACGGGCGTCATTCCATTCCGCCAACACACCGTTGAGTCTTCCAGCGGGCTGCGGGTTTCCCTCGTCGTTCAGGTTCATGAAAACAATGTGGCAGAAAGATCGGGTGGCCCGGATTGGTTATCACACCCACTCCGCGCAAAGCAGTTCCGCCTGCGCGAGCACCGTCTTCACCGCCTCCGCCTGGAGATCCGGCGGGTAGCCATACTTGTTCAGGATCCGCTTCACGATCACCCGGATCTTCGCCCTCGCGCTTTCGCGCAGTGTCCAGTCGATCGTCACGCTCTTGCGGACCATCGTGATCAACTCTGCGGCGATGACCTTGAGCTGGTCGTCGCCCAGCGCCAACACCGCGCTCTCGTTGGCGGCGAGGGCGTCGTAGAAGGCAACTTCATCATCCGTCAGGCCGAGCTCCTCGCCGCGCTTGGTGGCGGCGTCCATCTCCTTGGCCAGCTTGATAAGCTCCTCGATCACCTCCAGCGTGGAGATCGCCCGGTTGTGATAGGCGTTGAGCGTCTTCTTCAGCTTGTCGGAGAAAAGCTGGCTTTGCACCAGGTTGCGCTTCGAGCGGACCTTGATCTCGTCCTTCAGCAGCTTCTCCAGCAACTCCGCCGCCACGTTCTTGTGCTTCAGCCCGCGAACCTCGGCGAGGAAGCCGTCTGACAAAATCGAAATGTCCGGCTTTTGCAAGCCCGCCGCGGTGAAGACGTCGATCACCTCGCCCTCGGTGGTGATTGCCTTGCTCACCAATTGCCGGATCGCCGCGTCGATCTGCTCCGGGCTCTTGCGGTTCTCGCCCATACGCTTGTTCAGCGCCGCCTGGATCGCTTGGAAAAACGACACGTCGTCGCGGATCACTACCGCCTCGTCGCTCGCGGCGCACAGGGCGAAGGCGCGGGAAAGCTCGGTCACCACCTGCACCCATCTCTGCTTGCCGTCCTCCTGTTCGAGGATGTGTTCCTGTCCCGCGGGGATCAGTTGCAGACGCTGAGTCGGCGTGCCGGTCGTCCACTTGCTCCAGTCGAAGCCGTGCATCATGTCGCAGGCGATGTGGTGCTTCTCCAGCATCACGGCGACGGCCTGCGCGGTGTCGAAGACCGGGTCGCCCTTGCCGCCGCTCTGAGTGTAGGTCGCCAGCGCGTGCTTCAGTTGATCGGCCAGGCCGAGGTAGTCCACCACCAGTCCGCCCGGCTTGTCCTTGAACACCCGGTTCACCCGTGCGATCGCCTGCATCAGGCCGTGGCCTTGCATCGGCTTGTCCGCATACATCGTGTGCAGGCAGGGTGCATCGAAGCCCGTCAGCCACATGTCCCGCACAATCACGATTTTGAACGGATCCTTGGGGTTCTTGAAGCGGTTCGCCAGTTCGCGGCGCTGCTTTTTCGTCGTCAGATGCTTCTGCCACTCCGGCCCGTCCGCCGCGCTGCCGGTCATCACCACCTTCAGCGCATCGTCCGCCCACTCCGGCCGCAGCTTGATCAGGGCCTCGTAGAGATCCACGCAGATGCGGCGGCTCATGCAGACGATCATCGCCTTGCCCTCCATCGCCTCCACGCGCTTCTCGAAGTGCGCCACCAGGTCCGCGGCGATGAGCCCAATCCGCTTCGGGTCGCCCACCAATGCCTCCAGCGCGGCCCACTTCGTCTTGAGCTTCTCCTTCTTGGTGAACTCCTCGCCCTCGGTGATCTCGTCGAACTCGGAATCAATCTTTGGCAGCGCAGCGGCGTTGAGCGCCAGCTTGGCGATCCGGCTTTCGTAGTAGATCGCCACCGTCGCCTTGTCCGCCACCGCCCGCTGGATGTCGTAGATCGAAATGTAGTCGCCGAAGACCGCACGCGTGTTGGCGTCCGTCTTCTCCACCGGCGTGCCGGTAAAGCCGATGAAGGAGGCGTTCGGAAGGGCGTCACGCAAGTTGCTGGCGAAGCCGTAGGTCATCCGCCCCTCGGCGCTCACCTTGCCGCCGAAGCCGTATTGGCTGCGGTGCGCCTCGTCGGCGATGACCACGATGTTCTGGCGCTCGCACAGCTCCTGCATCGCCTCGCCGCGTTCCGGCATGAACTTGTGGATGGTCGTGAACACCACGCCACCCGAGGCCCGGTTGAGCAGCTCCTGCAAATGCTCCCGGCTCTCCGCCTGCACCGGCTTCTGCCCGAGCAAATCCTCACAACGCTGGAACTGCCCGAAAAGCTGGTCGTCCAGGTCGTTGCGGTCGGTCAGCACCACCAGCGTCGGATTCTTCATCGCCGAATGCCGGATCACCCGCGCCGCGTAGAAGAGCATTGAGAAACTCTTGCCGCTGCCCTGCGTGTGCCACACCACCCCGGCCCGTCGGTCGCCCGCCTTCCCGCCGTGCATCCGCCCCGCCCAGTAGCGGCCTTCGTCGTCCTTCACCTTGCCCGCCTCGGCCATCCCGCTGGCCCGCACCGTCTCCTCCACCGCCGCGTTCACCGCGTGGAACTGGTGGTAGCCCGCCAGGATCTTGTGCACCGCGCCGTTGTCCGGGTCTTCCTCGAAGACGATGAAATGCTGCAGTAGGTCGAGAAACCGCCGCCGCTCGAATACCCCCCGCACCAGCACCTCCAGCTCCAGCGATCCCTTCGGCGCGCCCTCCTCGCCGGTGATCGTCCGCCACACCTTGAACCACTCCTCGCTCGCCGTCAGTGATCCCATCCGCGCCTGCAAGCCGTCGCTCACCACCAGCGCCGCGTTGTAATGCAGCAGCGTGGGAATCTCCGCCTTGTAGGTTTGCAGTTGGGCGTAGGCGCTCCAGATCGTCGCGTCCTCATCCGCCGCGTTTTTCAGCTCGATCAGGCCCAGCGGCAGCCCGTTGATGAAGACCACGATGTCCGGCCGCCGGTTGTGCTGCCCCTCGATCACCGTGAACTGGTTCACCGCCAGCCAGTCGTTCGCCCGCACATCGTCGAAATCCACCAGCCGCACATGATCGCCCGCGATGCTGCCATCGGGCCGGGGATACTCCACCGGCACGCCATCGCGCAGCATCTGGTGAAAGGCCCGGTTCGTCTGCACGAGCGCAGGCGTCCCCACACGCAGCACTTTGCGCAAGGCCTCGTCCCGCGCCACCTCGGGAATGGCCGGATTCAGCCGCCGGATGGCCTCGCGCAAGCTCCCCACCAGCACCACCTCGCCAAACGAATCCCGTTCCGCCGCCGCTTCGCCGGGCGCGAGATGCGGCCCGTGCCCGACCGCATAGCCCAGCTCCCCGAACCATTCGAGCGCGGCGTCTTCGACGTGGCTTTCGTTGAGGGAGGACATGTGAGGTCAAACACCCGCCAGCGGTGCTCCCTTGGAGGTTTCCATCATCACATATTTGCGGAACAAGGCCCCGGTCAGCGTGGCGGGCTCCGGTGTCAGGATGGTTCTCACCTCGCCGAAGCGCAGGACGGATTCACGGGGACGCACTGCTTCGAGGAAGGCGAGTTGGCTGGTCTTTGGATCCCGAACCATGCCCCTCACCCGTTCCATCTCCGCCTGCATGGCGCGTGCGGCATCACGGAACCTGTCCTCATCCTGCTTGGGAAAAAGGGCCTTCACCCTGGCGGGCATTTCCTGCTCCATCTGGAATTCCAACAGGCAGGGCTGCTGGCAGGTGACCAGCACTCCCACATTCACAAACTCCCCGGTCTCCGGATAGGGCAGAAAGCGGAGCATGGCATAATTGCATACTGGCGTCGCGGGATTCATGGCAGTTTCCAGAAGGTTTCGGGATCGGTGAATGGAAGTTCGAGGACGGATCTTACCCGTTCGACATCCAGTTGCACAGGCAAAGAATCGTCCCCATCCACATGCAGCCACTCCAGCGGGAGTTCACCGAAGATGCCCTTCACTTGGGAAAGCGCATCCCGCATCCGCGGTTCCATCCGCTCGCGGAACCCCACTTGCCACTGCTTCAACATTTGCCCGAAGACATGGGCGCCGAAGAACCGCTTGCGGTCGAAATCCTCGTCGAAGGCCAGGTTGAAATCATAAACCCACAACATCTCGCGCCGCGGTTGATCCTTCCACAGCGCGCCCTCCGGATCGTCATCCGGCAGCGGAGGAATCCGCTCCACCAGCAGGTTCGGATTCCCGCCATGGGCCGAGAGACTCCGGTCCTCATTCTGCAGCCACAAGTCCATCAGCAGCACCAGCGCCATGGTTCCCTCCGGCCAACCTTGCGCTGTCGTCCAAGTCAGCTCCTGCCCGCCATCGACCTGCATCGAGGCAAAAACCATTCCCGCACCCAGATCCCGGATGTCCGGCCTCGCACTGGCCTCGATCAACTCCACCGGCACCTCCGCCATCCGAAACCACGGCAAACCGAGCGGCTCCTCATCCACCAACAGCTTCGCCAACCTCGAGGCCACCCACTCGCAGCACAGCGAATTTTTCCCGGCATACGCGCCCTTCACGTAATACGCCATCCAGTCATCCGCATGGCAGAGAAACGGCCGCGTCGCCCCTTGCTCGGATCGTCCGATGACTTCAGTGATGGTGACGGGTGGGTTCATGGTACGCTTGTTTTCAAATCCATCTCTTCACTTCGATGTTCGATGTTTGGCGTTCGATGTTGGATGTTCAATCTCCCATTCGAGGGCGGCTTTTTCGACGGTGGATTTAGTGAGGGACATGGATTTTTTCCTGATTCGGAGTGCTTAACGCGGCAGATGCCTGAGCCAAAAGGGATACGGTTTGGGAGCGGGAGGTGTCTGATAGCCGGACGCCCCGTAGCCTTGCTGAACAGCGACCGGAGCAGGGATCTCCGGCATACTTGGTGGGTTGGGAAACTGGCGAGTCGGAGGATAGGGACCGCCAAACGGAACATTTTCCGGATCAAAGACTCCGTCTTTCGATGGATCGGGGAAATCGGAGTCAAAGGGGGAAAGTCCTTTCGCTGTCTCGCGAGCCCATGCCAGCCAATCCTGCTGCTCAGCGGTTACCTCTCCCTCCTGGCCTTCCAGCCATCGGCGCTCCACCTCGTCCACGAAGGCAATTGTTGAGTTGTAGAACCGCCACCACTCGGAAGCCTTCACCAAATCCTCCCTTCGCTGGCTCGCAACATTGAGGAGCGACTCGGCATGCTTCTGTCGTGCCTCCTCTTCCTTTCGCAACCGCTCCACTTCCTGGTGTTTCTTCCAGCGTATCTCGTTCTCCACCCGTTGCCTCTCCCGCTCGACCTTCTCGGTTTCACGGCGCACCTGTGCCTCCGCGAAGTGCCTACAGATGAAGGCCGCAACCTCCACCAGAATAACTTCGAGCGCCGGATTGTCAGACTCGACCCAACTCTTCCCCTTCGAGGAACCGTATCGTTCGGTCTTGATCGTGATGGTCAGCTTACCACACGGAACGGTCTTCGGTTCACGATGTCCATACCCCGACCTCCCGGGTCCACTCCCGCCGGAAACGTCCTTAAGCTCCTCCTCAAACTTCAGATACAACCGGTCATTCCCTTTGCGGAAATGACCTCCATCATATGAACTCTGGGACTTGCGAAAATGGATTCCGCGAGGCTCCACGACCTGAAGCACCGCATGGAAAGCCTTCGCCGCCCGTGATGCGATCTCTTTGCTGATGTCCGCTTCGGGAAGCGGGCTTTCCCGAAAATGCACACGCTTCTTATCGTAGCTGAGCTTGCTTTTACCCACCCCATCGAGAAACGCCGCCGCAAGGGGATGGAGATTCTCGGTATCCTTTGGTAGAGCCAATTTTTTCCCCACTGGCTTCCGCGCTTCCTGAATAAACACCTGCTCGGCTGTAGGAGGAAGCGGCGGACGTTTTGGCTTCCGACCCGCTTCGACCTTCGCCCAGTAGCCCCGCGGTGGCCGGGGAATGTTCAACTTCCGGCAGCGTTTCGCGATCGCGACATCCGACACACCAATCTCTTCCGACAATTTGACACCGGATGTAGCCCACACCTTCTCATATAGCTCTTCACGGCTGAGTTTGTGGAGTATCGGATCACTCATGTTCGTGCTTGGCTGGATGCTCGCTTCTCAAAGAAGTTTCCCGTTGGCGTTCGCAGCCTGATATCGGACTGGCTTGGAAAGTTTCTCCACTGCCCCTTGTTCTATCAGCACCTTCAGCCACGTCTGCACCTGGGGTTTGGATACATTGAGAAAATCGGCGATCTCCTTGTCGCTCATGGGCTCTCTCAGAACGTCCACCATGATCGCCGATACCGCTGACATCAGTTGCTCGGATGGAGATGGTTTGCTCGGTTGCTCCTCTGGTTTTTTAACGTCTGCGGGCGCTACCAACGTCTGGACAACTTCGGTCACATACTTGCCCTCATCCTCATGGAGATGCAGTTCAAGCGCCTCTTGTTTGGGTTCTTTGGCACGTTCCTCTATCGCCCTGCAAATGGCATCCGTGAGTTCCACTCCATTCCTGGGCTCGGGCCACGGCAAACCTCCCTGTTGGATCAGAGCCTGATTTCCTTTTCCGGCAGAGGTCCCATTCCGAACAAAGACCGGAACGAGCTTGAGCTTCTGCAACTGCTCGGTCGCACCCGTCCATGTCCCTCCCTTGTTGAAATCCGAGGTCACCACCAAGCCGGCGTCCGACATGGCGTAGATCGCCTTGTTCCGCTGCATGGCGTGCCCGACGTTGAATCCGGCCGCCGGATCGTAGGCCGATACCATGACGAGCCTCCCATCACGGAATGCTTCCCGATTTCCTTTGGCGAGCGCGGCACGCCCCAGGCTGTCCGCCATTACCCCGATCACCCGGCCTCCAGCATCAAGTGCGCCGGACATGGCCGAACTGTCGATGCCACGGGCTGCGCCCGAAACGATCGCAACTCCGGCCTCCGCTGCCATCGATCCCAGCCGGGTCGTGTATTGGACCAGCTCGTCATCCACTTGACGCGAGCCGACCACCGCCAGTCCGCCGGCGTCCAACAAAGCTCTTTCCCCACAACCATAAAGGACCGGAGGCGCATCCTCGCGCAACCGCGTCTTCAAACGACGTGGATAAACGGGATCGGCCCGACTGATCACCCAGATCCCGCGAGAATGCCACTGATCCGCCGCCTGGCTGAGCTGAAAACCTCGGGCAAGAAGCGAATCCAGACGCTCCCGCCCGAAACGTGAACCACACGACTCCAGCAACGTCCCTGCCTCGGCTCCCAGCAAATCCACAGGCTCCTTGCCTGCCTCCCGCAGAAACCTTGCCAAACGGTTGTAGTCAGCCAGCGTCAGCAGCATGGCAGGCTCCGCCGCCTTCCCGACGATCAACGGCGCGGTCAGCAGAAGGATGGCTTGGGTGTTGGGCGAGATTTCCATGCTTATTCGGCGTGTGCGGTTGAGGCCAGGGCCAGCGGGTGGACCGGTCCGCTCCCGTTGATTCGGAGGAGGTAGGCTGCCACAGTGAGAGTCCATTTGGAATCCACCATATCGTCGACCAATAAAACAACCCCTTCCCTTACGGATCGATCCAGGATTTCGAGCGATCCATCGATATTGCGTGCCTGTTGAATACTGTTGGCCATGGTCTTTTGCTCGGGTCGGGCATCGGCCTTCCGGAGTGCTGCGACAAACGGCAATCCAAGTGCCGATGCCAACCGGCGTGCGAAGTCCGGAACCAAGTCCGGGTGCCTCAGGGACGGCACACAGGTGACCCACTCCGGAGCAGGCTGCGGGTTCCACTCCCTCACCATGGCCACACAGGCGGCCACAAGGTCGTCGGAAAAGCTGCCATCGTGATACTTCCCTCGCCGCACCTCGGAACCCCAGCCCGCACCGCCCCAATAGCAGAGGACCTTGCCTCCCTCCGCCCGATGCTCCTCTGGAATGTTGCCGCGGACATTCATCTGCGGCAGACCTCCGTTCGGCCATTTTCTGCGAGGCTCAAGAGGCAGCCCGGTCCGGCGGAGGAAGCTCTCCGCCTCACGGATCAATGCCGGATTCACCTCCCGGGGAATGGCGGCGACGGCGGGCGGAACAAATCTCCCGGGATCGCCATCCAAAGCGGAAATGAGGAACTCCATGTGCCCTTCTTCCAGCGCGACATAATTCCTCATCTGCTCCTGCTCGCCACGACGCAGCGCGGTCAACCGCTCCGCACGGGTCCAGAAACCCTCGGATAATCCCGCTGCCGTGAGCTTCCACTTCGTTCCCTCCTTCACGACCGCGGCGGGCGATTCGAGACTCATCAGAAGAAGTGCCTTGTCGATCCGGCCCATCGTGACATTCACCCTCGCCATCAGTTCCGGAACGGAAAGCCCGTCCTCCGCTTCTTCCAATGCGTCCAGAACGGCGGACACTTCCTCCCGTTTGGGGAAGGCACTCTCAATGAAATAATCGTTGATCTCCTGTTCCTCTTCTCCGCTCAGAAGGATGCCATAGGCCGATTCGATGTTCCGCCCCGCACGGCCCACCTGCTGGTAATAGGCCACCACCGATCCCGGCATCTGGAAATGGATCACGAAGGCCATATCCGGCTTGTCGAAGCCCATCCCCAGCGCCGTCGTCGCCACAAGCATCTTCACCTCGTTCCGCAACAAGGCGTCCTCAAGCTCCGGCCGCTCCTCGCCCGATTGCCCGGTGTAAGCCCTTGCATTGATTCCCCGCGACCCTAGCCATTCCGCCACTTGGGCGGCGTCCCTGACCGTCAGTGTGTAAACGATTCCGCTTCCCGGAATCCCCGGCAAATGCTGCGCCAGCCACGCCAGGCGCTCCGCCTGTCCGGCCAATCGGATCGTCTGCAAGAAGAGCGACGGCCTCCCCAGTTCTCCACGCGAAACCCCAAGGTTCGGCCCGAGAATCTGCTCCAGGTCTTCCATCACGCGCCGGTTGGCGGTCGCCGTCGTGGCCAGCAGCCTCAGATTCGCAGGCATCTGGCGGACGATCCGCTCGATGAACCGGTAGTGGGGACGGAAATCGTGGCCCCAGTCCGAAATGCAGTGCGCCTCATCCACCACCAGCAGCGAAATCCTCCCCGACACCGGACCGAGCACTTCATTGCGGAAATACTCGTTGGAAAGCCGCTCGGGCGAGATAAGCAGGATGTCCACCTCATTGCGCTGCACCGCTGCCTTCACCTCATCCCACTCTGCCGTGTTGCCGGAATGGATCGTCAAGGCCCGCACGCCCATCCGCTCCGCCGCCGCGATCTGGTTCCGCATCAGGGCGAGCAGCGGCGAAATAAGGATCGCCGGACCGAGCCCTTGCTCCCGTAGCAACTTGGTCGCGATGAAATAGACCGAGCTCTTGCCCCACCCGGTCTTCTGCACCACCAGCAACCGGCCCCGGCCATCCACGATGTGCCGGATCGCCTCCTCCTGGTCGTCGCGGAATTCGGCGTCCGGATTCAGCGTTCCGAGGCGGAGGAGTTCGAGAGCGCGTGACGGGGAATAGCTCAACGGCTGATTCTCCTTTCCACCCTTCGACGTTCGATGTTGGGCGTTCGATGTTCGATGTTCCATCGCTCCTCCCGCTCCGCCGCCGCTTCGCCCGGAGCCATCTCCGGCCCGTGGCCGATGGCATAGCCCAGCTCCCCGAACCATTCGAGAGCGGCTTCTTCGACGGTGGATTCGGTGAGGGTCATTGGCTACTGACGAACAAGAAAGACCCGCATTCCATCTTTGACCTTTGGACGCATCAATTGCGACTCGGTGCCTACGCAACTCCCGATTTCACCAGTCTGAACCGCCTCCTTGTTGATTTGGAGCGATGTGACGTCCTGCTCCTCAAATTCAACATCGAGTTCGAAAGCAATGCGATCGTGCATTTGCAAACCAGCCGCTTCAATCTGTATGCTAACGGCACCGCTCCAAACGTGAGCAACCCGCCCGAGATATTCATAATGCTTCGGAATTGGATCGATTCGCCCCAAATCATACAAGACTGGCATCGTGTGCTTTGGATCCCAATTCCATTTGAGCGCACTGCGAACAAACCGGAACAAATCCCAAGCAGTAAGCAGTCCCATCTTCACCTCGTCCGCAAAATCCAAAATCTCTTGGCGGAATGGCATTCCATTGTCGCGCGACAATGGAGGCATGTGACGCTGGTGATTGATGATGGTGAGAGCTTGGACGTCGAAGCGTTTCCATTCCTGCAGCCGAAGCGTGGCATGCTTGTGAGACTGAAAGGCGTCAGCATCAGCCGGGTGTCCTCCCAGCCCCTTGATGTCAACAATGAGCGTAGGAGAAGCGTCGTGAATCTGCAGGTCTTCCCTTCGGGCCATCCCCTCCTTGTCCCTTTCCTCATCTACATCGACGACCCTTTGGAAGCCTAGTTCGCACAGCGCTTGCTTCACTGATTCGACAAGGTCAGCATCGGTTCCGGTTATGAGCTCGTGAAGCCACCCATAGGTAGTGCGCTCCTGCTCGATCTGTTGGTCAAGCCCATCAAGCTCGTTCTTTGCTCGGCGCTCTACCTCCTCGCGTTCATTCTGCAGCTCCAACACCCGTGGAAGTTCGTACTCCGACTGGTGAACCCACTTTCCACGAACAATGCCCGGAAAAAGGTGAGGCGCGAGTTCGGGCAGGATTTCGGTAAAGAGGTTCTCAAGGAATCCTGCCTTATCTTCAATCTGGGGAACGACGATTACAGTCCCCTTTTCTCCCCCAAGCCAAGCCACACCTACCACTTCGCCGAATTTGTTCTGGCATAGGTCTATCCACTTAAGACCATCTCGGGTGCCCCCGTAGATCGTGCAAGAAAAATTGCCACCAGAAAGATGTTTGGCGACAAGCTTTCCGAGGTCGTGATCTGCGTCGCATGGCACCATTTCCTCACCATGATCCTCCTCAACCACAAGGTCTTTACACGCGGAAAGAAAATCCCAAATATCTGCTCTGAATGGCTCAACGTCGTAAAGCTCACGAAAGTGACCTCTGCTGACCTTCGCGAATTGGAGCTCTTGTTTCTGTTTAGCTTCGGCGAAGACTACAAAAGCACCACCTCCACTCAAAATTCGATCAAAGCTGTCGCGAACGTGCCACATTGCTCTCACCCTGGGATCAATGTAACCCCTGTCACACTTTGCCCAGAGATCAGATTCACTATCTGGACGATGTTTTTTTCCTTGTGGCCCAGAATCACGGTTAGGGGCAAATAAGTCGACGACCACGATTTCCTGCTCGGTAAAATTCGGGAGATTAGGCTTCCCGATGACAGGTTCAAAACCACCGTCCTTTGCAACCTTGTAAGGTTTACCAAATGACCCCTTACGAACATTGAAGCCCTTTCGGGTCAATCCGTCGCATGCGTCGTCGTCCACATCCAGCATTAGGATTTTGGGTTTCGGATGGGCGATTGCTGGCTGGGTGACATTCGCCTCGCTTTCCGCCGCTTTGGCTGGTTTATTAAATTTCGGCATTACAGTAGATTTTCGGCCTTAGCTCCCCGCTCAGCAGCTTCGGCAGGAGCGTGTCGCGCAGGGTGGCGAGGGTGCGGGATTGGGTGCGGTTGGCTTCGGCTTGCTCGAAGAGCGGCGCGCAGATGCGGTGGAAGGCTTCGAGAATCTTTGGTTCGCTCGGCATCGCGACTTTCATGGCTCCCATGATTTCGGGGCGCACGGCGGGATAGGCTCCGCCGTCTGCCATTTGGCCGAGGTGGTCGGAGACTTCGGGCTGCGTCAGCGCGGCGTGGAGGAATGACCATGGGACTTTCGTTGGGGTGAGCACGGCGAAGCCGGTGGAGGCGACACGGTTCTCGGGCGGATTCAGCGCGAGGAAGTAGGAGCCACGGTCGGGGCGGACGGTGGAGAGAACGGTGTCTCCGTGGCGCAGGCGGCGGCGGGCCCGGCTGGGTTCTTCGCCGCGAGTGTAGGTCGCGATGTTCGCGATGTTGCCCCGGCTGACTTCGGAAATCTCGACATATTCCAGAGTCTCCAAGTCGTCGCTCTTGCCCAGAGTCCAGCCGTTGATTTCGCAGAGTTCTTCGATAGTGGCGTGACGCCAGCCAACGGGAAGCAATCCGTCTTCGCCGTGCTCGAAATGCTCGGGGAAAAGTGTGGCAGTGGCGGTGGCGGGGTCGAGGTTGGGGGGCTGGCGGCCGTCGAGTTTGGCGCGGACGGGGTCGAAATCCACGAACCAGCTCTGGAACAGCGCCCGCGCCATCACCTCCAGCGTCGCGTTCATCCGCCGGTTCGACTCGATCTTGTCGTCCAGCGCCCCCAGCACCGCCGCGATGGCTTTTTGCTCGGGGAGGGGAGGAAGGCAGACGTGAAACGCCTTTGCCTCTGGGTAATAAATCGTTTGGTGGGTCGTTCCGCTCGCAAATCGCCAGAGAGCCTCATTCTCCGCTAGGAGGACGTATTTGAGGAAATGCGGGTCGATACCGGGGCCACAAACCCAGTTCACAAAATCTTGGCTGGTAGCCATTGGTCGGCCCATCAAGACAACGAAGCCAACTGATGCTGTGCGCGAAAGGCAGACGGTATTCTCAGGCAGAAGTCTGGCAGATGAATTCTGAAGCCCGAGCGCGCTCACGTGCTGATAGGTGTCCTCCAACGTCCGCCCGTGGTTCTCGGTGGCGTCCTTAATTCCGATCCAAGGAATGTCACCATCCCAATACTCAGCGTGCTTGCGACTCGGAGTGTGACCGCTCTCGAGTTGGGCGACACTGCTCAACGCTGTCCATTTCCAACCCGTCGGAGGCTCGGTGTATGGACAACCTACAGACAAAGCAAACTTTCCTGGAATCACACCGGTCGTGGCATCTCTGCCACCCGTTCGGCCGGTTCCTAACGCAGCTTCAGGCACCATATCCCAGCCCCTTAAGGTTTGATTTGATGGCCTCTTCCAGTTTCGCGGACTCGGCGAACTGGGCGTTCAGCTCCGCGACGAGGCGCGGCATTTTTTCCTCGAAAGGTTCGCCGTCGTCCTCGGCTTCCTCGGCGCCGACGTAGCGCCCCGGGGTCAACACATGGCCGTGGGACGCGATTTGCTTCGTTGTTGCTGAAAAACAGAATCCTGGCAGATCGGCGTAAGCGACCCCGGAGTTTTCAGTTTTCAGTTTCAAGTTTTCAGCAAGAGGGTCGCCCCGCCAGGCGTGGTAGGTGCCGGTGATTTTGGCGATGTCATCCTCGGTGAGTTCGCGGTTCACGCGGCTGACCATGCTGCCCATCTTGCGGGCGTCGATGAAGAGGGTTTCGCCGCGGCGGTCGCGGCGTTTCCCGTCGTTCTTGTTGCGGGCGAGGAACCAGAGGCAGACGGGGATCTGGGTGGAGTAGAAGAGCTGGCCGGGCAGGGCGACCATGCAGTCGACGAGGTCGGCCTCGATGATGGCCTTGCGGATCTCGCCCTCGCCGGACTGGTTCGAGCTCATGCTGCCATTGGCCAGGACGAAGCCGGCCATACCCTGCGGGGCGAGGTGGTGGATGAAGTGCTGGACCCAGGCGAAGTTGGCGTTGCCCTTGGGCGGGACGCCGAACTGCCAGCGCACGTCGTCGTCCTTGCGGTGCCAGTCGCTGTCGTTGAAGGGCGGGTTGGCCAGCACGTAGTCGGCGCGAAGATCGGGGTGCTGGACGTTGCGGAAGGTGTCGGCGTGTTCCTTGCCGAAGTCGGCCTCGATGCCGCGCAGGGCGAGGTTCATGATGGCGAGGCGGCGGGTGGTCGGGTTGCTCTCCTGGCCGTAGATGCTGATGTCCCCGAGTTTGCCGCCGTGGGATTCGACGAACTTTTCCGACTGGACGAACATGCCGCCGGAGCCGCAGGCGGGGTCGTAGATGCGGCCCTTGTAGGGGGCGAGCATTTCCACCAGCAGGCGGACGACGCAGGAGGGCGTGTAGAACTGCCCGCCGTTCTTGCCCTCGGCGCTGGCGAACTGGGTGAGGAAGTATTCGAAGACGCGGCCAAGGATGTCCTTCGACCGACCCGCCTCCTCCTTCAGCTCGATGGAGCCGATGAGGTCGATCAGCTCGCCGAGGCGGTGCTTGTCGAGGTCGGCGCGGCCGTAGTTCTTGTTGAGCGCACCCTTGAGCCGCGGGTTGTCACGCTCGATGGCGTCCATGGCGTCGTCCACGTCCTTGCCGATGGTGGGCAGCTTGGCGCGGCCTTGGAGGTGGGACCAGCGGGCTTCTTGCGGCACCCAGAAGATGTTCTCCGCCTTGTATTCGTCCGGATCCTCGGAATCGGCCCCGGCGTAGTCGCCCTCCCCGGCGAGGAGCTTGGCGTGGTGGGCTTCGAAGGAGTCGGAGATGTACTTGAGGAAGATCAGGCCGAGGACGACGTGTTTGTACTCCGCCGCGTCCATGTTGTTGCGGAGCTTGTCGGCGGCGAGCCAGAGCTTGGCCTCGAAGCCGAGGTGGGCGGTGGAGTCTTTGGGGCTGGCTTTCTTCCGTGCTGGCATGCGGAGCGATGGCTAACAGGTGCTAGCCAAATCCCCGCGCCCGTGCCAGCCGAAACATGTCTTGGGCTACAGGATGTTTGGAAGTTGCGGGCGAGACGCGGCTGCGGGCCGTCGAAGGAAGTTTTTCACGGTCGTTCACAGCTTGTTCACAAGGCCTCTGCGGCAGGAGCTGATTGATGGAAGGGACGGAAACATGCGGCAGAAGCCCCGGTAGCGCGCTCTCGATGCAGAGCGCACGCGAATGGTCCGCGAAAGAACCGCCCAAGCCAAAGCCCAGCCGTCGATCCTTGGACGATGCTTTCACCTCTCATTCTCCGGCTGCCCCGGCGGTGCAGCCCTACCATCCCGGCAGCGCAGCCCTGGCTTGAATGAACCATGAATTCGCTTTGCAAGCCGTGATCCGGCGTTCTAGACCCCGCGCGAAATGTTTTCCCTGGAACCGATTGAATGGCCGGAAGAAGTCGAGATTCTCGTCGATCAGCTTGATAACGAATCGTCCGCGCGTGCCCTGAGCCGCGAGGAACGCGCCCTGATGGATGTGATTGAAACCGTGTCCATTCTCGAAAGCGAAGACTGCCTGCATGGGTTCTGGCACAGCGGCCTGAATCAACAGCGGGTGATCAAGTCGTTCGACCTCATCGGCGCGTCCACCCTGGTCGATGCCCTCAACGCCAGCCAATGGTGCGAGACCCGCAGCGACGACCGCAACGACTACAGCGCCACCGAAGAGGAATACCTCCGCACCATCGAGGAAGACCTCTCCACCGGCATGGACGAACTCGTTGACCTCGTGCTCGACTTCATCGAGGGGGAATTGGGATAGCTTGGATGTTTGGATGATGCGGGCGGGACCCATGCGTCGCCCTCGGCTATGCAGGGCAGGCGGCCCACGCTCCCCTGTTTGCGGTCCGGGTGACGGCAAACTTCGCCTTGCCGGGAGTGGTGGGGAGCGGTTTGACTGGGGGCATGGGCATGACGATCGCGCGCTACGGGAAAATGGGGCCGTTGCTGTTGCCGGTGCTGGCGATGGCTTGTGTGGCGGCGGCGCTGCCGGGAAGCGCGCCGGATCACCGGCGGCTGGTGCTGTCTCCGGGTGTGTTTGCCGAGGGTGCCTGTTTCGCGGATGTGGATGGCGACGGCGCGCTGGACCTGGTGGCCGGGCCGTTGGTTTACCGGGGACCCGACCTCAAGGAGTCTTACCGTTTCCGGCCGGGCGAGGCGACCTCGCCGAATGGCTACGGTCATGACTGTTTCCTGAGCTGGGTGCACGATTTCAACAAGGACGGCCGGGCGGACATTTTGCAGGTGGGCCACAAGCAGGGCTTCAACCTTGTGCTGTATCTGCAACCCGAAGAGGCGTCGGAAAACTGGCCGCGTCATGTGGTGGTGGAGCGCTTCGGCCACGAATCGCCCGAGTTCACGGATGTGACCGGCGACGGGGTGCCGGAGCTGGTGGCGATGCACGAGGGGCGTTTCGGGTTCTTTTCCATTCCGACGGACGATCCGACGCAGCCGTGGCCGTTCCATGCGATCTCCGGCGAGCGCAAGCCGTTTCCCTATTTCCACGGCATGGGGATCGGCGATGTGAATGGCGACGGCCGCCCCGACATCGTGGAAAAGGACGGCTGGTTCGAGGCTCCGGAGAAACCGATGACGGATGAATGGCCTTACCACAGCTTCCGGTTTTCCGAACCGGGCGGCGCGCAGATGCTCGTCTATGACGTGGATGGCGATGGCGACAATGACATCGTGACCAGCCTCGCGGCGCACGCCTGGGGGCTGGCGTGGTTCGAGAACGTTCGGGAAGAAGGTCGCATCACCTTCCGGAAACACGAACTGATGCCGGAAACGGACGCGCCCGGGGTCGGCGGGATCCGATTCACCCAGGCCCACGCGCTGGCGACCGGCGACTTCAACGGCGACGGCCTGACCGATTTCGTGACTGGCAAGCGCTATTGGGCGCACAACGGCCGCGATCCCGATGCCAAGGGCCGCGTCGTGCTATACTGGTTCGAGCTGCGGCGCGACGGCAAAACCGCGACCTTCATCCCCCACCTGCTGCATGACGACACCGGAGCGGGCACGCAGGTGGCGGTGGCGGACATCAATGGCGACGGCATCACCGATCTCGGCATTGCAAACAAGAAGGGCGTGTTCGCGTTCCTGAGTGGCGAGTGATGCGGCGGTTCCTTAACTGGCACCCAGGTAGATTTCCCGCATTAAGGAGGGTCGCACTTCGGGCGACCTGGTGCGGGCCGCAGTCCCGCACTCCTCAGACGACCTTGTCGCCCGGCACGCCGCGGAGTTCGAAGACCTTGAGCACGGTTTCCTCGATCAGGTTGTTCGGGCAGGAGGCGCCGGCGGTGATGCCGATGGTGACCGGCTTGGCGGGATCGGTCCATGTGCCGTGGCGGGAGACGATTTCCTCGCGGCGGTGGAGGTCGTAGTGGCTGATTTCCTCCATCGAGCGCAGGCAGGAGGAATCGCGGATGAAAAAGGTGGGCAGTTCGGGCTCGGCGATCTCGACGAGGTGGGCGGTGTTGGAGCTGTTGTAGCCGCCGACGACGAGCAGCAGGTCCATCGGCTGCTTGAGCATGTCGAAGAGCGCGTCCTGCCGCTCCTGGGTGGCGCCGCAGATGGTGTCGAAGAAATGGAAATTGGCGGTGTCGCCATCGCGGTCGAGCACCGCCTGGCGGACGCGGCGCTGGATTTCCTCGGTCTCGCCCTTGAGCATGGTCGTCTGGTTGGCAACGCCGACCTTGGCGAGATGCAGGTCCGGATCGAAGCCGGGCGAGTGGCAGCCGGTGAAGCGCTTGAGGAAGCCGTTCTTGTCGCCGCCGTGGCGGATGTAGTCGCAGACGAAATCGGTGTCGGCGAGCGTGAGGATCACCAGATAACTCCCCTTGCCGTCCTCGCCGAGGGCGCGCGAGGCGGTGGCGCGGGTTTCCTCGTGATCGGACTTGCCGTGGATGATGGAAGTGACACCGTCCTTGGCATAACCGCGCACGCGTTTCCAGACCTTCATCACGTCGCCGCAGGTGGTGTCCACCACGTAGCAGCCGCGTCGCTCGATGAAATCCATGAACGCGGTGGGCGCACCGAAGGCGGGGACGATGACCACGTCGTCGGGGCCGAGATCCTGGTATTCGGCGGTCATTTCGCGCCACGGCAGCGAGACGATGTTCATTTCGCGCAGGTGGCGGTTGACGTCGGGGTTGTGGATGATTTCGCCGATGAGGAAAATGCGCTCGACGGGAAACACGCGCCGCGCGGCGTAGGCGAGATCGATGGCGCGTTCGACGCCGTAGCAGAAGCCGAACTGCTGGGCGAGCAGCACGGTGGTGTTGCCGATGGACATGCGGCCGCCCTGGCTGCGGAGTTTTTCGACGACGGTGGAATTGAAATGCCCGGCGACCTGGGCGGCGACCAGCTCCATGACGTCGGGCCGGCGGACATTGACTCGCGGGCGCTTGGCGTTGGCGGACGGATGACTCATCACGGGTGGTATAGGCCGGATATGGCGGGCCACCAACTGATTTTCCGAAACTGGCACACCCGCGTGGATGGATTTGTAAACCTGCGGGAGCGGTGCGACATGTATTTACAGGAGCCAGTGCCATTGACCCGGTGGCGCGGCTTGTCTTCGAACCCATGAAACCCACCTTTGCGCGCCTGATTCTGCTGTGGCTGGTGCTGGCACTACCCGCCGCCGGGGAGGCCATGCTCCAGTATTTCGGAACCACCTGGCGCGAGATCGAGGCCAAGATGCCCGAATTGGCGGAGGCCGGCTACGAGTCGCTGTGGCTGCCGCCACCGACGAAAGCCAGCGGCGGGCTCTCGGTGGGTTACGACCTGTGGGACCGCTTCGACCTCGGCTCGAAGGACCAGCGCGGCACGGTGGGCACCCGCTATGGCACCGAGGCGGACCTGCTCAGCATGATGCGCGCGGCGCATCGCTTCGGGATCCGGGTGTATTTTGACAATATCATGAACCACAACGCGTTCGATATCCCGGGATTCAACGAATCCACGCCGATCGACGTGTACCCGGGCTTCGTGCCGGAGGATTTCCACCTGCGGGTGACCGAGGAGGGGTTTTACCGGAAATGGGACAACACGCGCAATTGGGGCGACGCCTGGCAGGTCCAGCATCTCGGTCTCTCCGACCTGATCGACATCGCCACCGAGCCGGGTGAATGGAACAACAACTTCGGCCGCAACGAGGGCGACCGCATCCGCAAGATCCGCTTCCTGCGCCATCCGCAGAATCCGGATTACTACTGCTTCAAACCGACCGCGCCGGGGCAGAAGCACTCGAACAACGAGGGGCAGTATGTCGGATTCGGTCCCGGCAACGGACTGACCGCGCAGTTTCTCGCCGACAACGAGGATTTCTACGCGGAATACGTCGAGGACCTGCTGCACCGCTCGGTGCGTTGGAAGATGGACCGCACGCGCGCCGACGGCCTGCGGCTCGACGCGGTGAAACACGTGCCCGAGGACTTCTTCGGCGCGACCGGCGTGGGCAAGGAGTCGAGCACCTACGGCTACACCGGCCAGGCACAGGCGCAATACAACCTGAGCCGCGGTTTCAGCGACTGGGACAACCACCGCGACACGGTGTTTGATACCGAAAAATCGCGCGACGACGCGATGCTCTTCGGCGAGCACCTCGGCCAGCCGCCCGGCTACGGCGGCTACATCGACCGCGGGATGCGGCTGATCGACAACGACCTGCGGAGTAATTTCAACAACCTGTTAGGAAATCCGTCGGCGGGCCTTCAAGGCTACGACCAACCCGGCTCCGGCGGTTTCGGCCCCGACGTGGCGGTGATGCACGCGCAGAGCCATGACAACGATTTCGCCGCGCGCCGCGAGTTGCAGCATGCGTTCTACTTCACACGCGCCGGCATTCCGCTGGTTTACACCGACGGCAACTACCAGGCGGAAACGCTGAGTCAGAGCGGCGGCGCGTTTCCAAGGCATGCCAATACCGCGTTTCTCGGGCAGTTCGGCGACAACCGGCTGCCGAACCTGATGCAGTTGCACCAGAACCTCGCCCGCGGATTCCAGAAGGGCGCGTGGAGTAACGCGGACTTCGTCGCCTACGAGCGCATCGACCTCCGCACCGGCGCATCCAACGACGCGGCAGGCGCCGTGGCGCTGGTGATGGTGAATGACAACTTCGCAAGCGGAGTGGGGCAGGATTTCAGCACCAGTTTCCCACCCGGTGCCTATCTTTATCAATACGCCCGCGGCGCGGCGGCCAACGGACAGTCGATGCAGCCGTTCTTCATCACGCTGGGCGACGCCGGCGGCGGCAGGGGCTCGGTTTCCGCCGACCTCGGCCAAACCAACGGCGTGATTGTACCGCCTGGCGGATATTATATCTTCTCATGGAAAAACCCCGACCCCGCGCCCGCATGGACACAGGGCGGCGGCAGGGCGATCGAAATCTATCAGAACGGCGGGGAAACATTGGACACCGTGATGGTGCCGCGCAAAGACGGCCCGGACGGCGATCCTGGCTTCAACCCCTACGGCCTGCCCGACGACGATCCGGAGGATTTCACTTATGAATACCCGGTCCCCCGCGTGACCAACGGTTCGAACCTGAGTTTCGTGGTCCGCGCGGACGGTTCGGCGGACAACATCCTGCTCAAACTCAACGGCGGCATCGATTTGAACGGCACGGGTTCCGACCCCGCCAAGCGCGACAATCCGCCCGCGCTTTCGACCGATGTGTTCCTCGGCTACGAGCAGACGAGTTTCGTCCGCCGCAACCAGCCGGAGAAATTCGCCGCGGTGGTCCAGACCCGCAACAAGTTCGGCTCCATCGGTGCGGAAACCTATGCCAAGGATATCGGCACACCGGGATTCACTATTACCCAGGCGTCGGAAAACGGGGACCACGACAACAACCTTGGAGGCGATGCCGCGGAATTTCTGGAACACGATCCCGAAGCCACGGTGGGAGGCACGCCGGGAGGCGGCTGGCCGGGTGGAGTCGCGCCGCTGCAATACACCGAGAACGCCAATACCATTTCACTTTGGGCGAAACCCAACAGCGTCGGCGGCGGCTTCCGTATGTATTGTTATTTCACCACCGACGGCAGCAATCCCGAAGGCGCGGCCGGCAGCGGAGCGGGCACGACCCAGGTGGCGGAGATGAACTTCAGCCACAACGAGGGCAGCGACGACTGGTGGATGAGCGCCACGATTCCCAAACCCGCATCCGATACCTTCAAATACAAGATCGGCATCTTCAAGGAAGGTTCGGCGTCATGGTTCCCGGGAAATTCCACCGCGGTGGAGCGCATTGGCGGAATGACGAGCGCGTTTGAAATCAGCGGCTTCAATGCGGACACCGTCGAGTATTTCCCGCACAACGACTACGCCCGCGTGCAGGATTCCGAAGCCCCTTACAGCGAATGGGACTGGGCCACCGAAACCGGGCTGGAGGAAGGATTCCACGTGCTGCGCGCACGGGCTTTCATCAAGCGTTTCGAAAACCTGAACTCGTCACAGGACGGCGCGCCAATCTACAACACCTATGTCCAGACGTTCTATTACGATGCCGCGCGTCCGGAAGGCGAAATCGTATTTCCCACGGAAAATGATACATTGTCCCAGCAGAGCTACGGCGTGGTGGTGCGCACCGACCGCAGCGTCCGCGAAGTCTGGTATCAGATCGTCGATTCGGAAACCGGCAACGACGATGCCGAAACCGGTGTCCTCAATGGCAATGGCGCGGGATTCGAACCGTTCACCGACGCCAACAACAACGGCACGCGCGATCCCGGCGAACCGTTCGAGGATCTCAACGGCAACGGCACATGGGACGACGATCTCGCCGAGTCGTGGGTTCGCGCCACACCGGTGCAGGCCACGACATCCATCAACAGCTCCTACCCGCTCGAATGGCGTCTCGACTACCGCAACATCCCGGCTTCCGGCAGCGCCCAGATCAAGGTGCGGTTGAAGGAGATTTCCTCCAGCGCGGACAACTCGCTGTCCGATGTGGACGGCCACTACACCACACTGTTCCGCAACGTGAACACCGACGGTCCGGAAACCCGGCTCTTCGTCTCCTTCCCGCAGGCCGATGGCAACACGGTGGGAGATGACTACATCCTCAAGGCCTATTTCACCAAGAACCTCGGCGATGGAGTGAGCGACCAGCAGTTGATCGATGAGTTTCTCGTCAGCATCGGCAGCACGGTGAGCGGCAGCGACGTCGGCGAGGTGGCGCAGGATCGGTCAAGTTATAGCATCGTGCGCGACGAAACCGCCGACTACCACGCGCTCGCCTTCCCCATCCCGCCGCTTTACAACGGCCAACCGGATTTCCTTCACCACATTTCCGTCACCCACACCCGCGCCAGCGTCACTCTGCGCGCCACCCGCGTGGTGCGTGCCGCGATCAGCGAAACGCCCTACCTCGCCATCACCACTCCCCCGGCGGTCGGCAGCGACGGGCGGCTGTATGAACTGGTGCTTCCCGCGCTCGCCGAACCGACACCCGACGACCGCGCGACCACCGTGCGCATCGACACCGACTCGCGCGTCGTGGAAGTGAACCTGGTCGCCGAACTCGGCGGCGGCACCATCGATTTTCTTGGTGTCGAGGAATCCGGAACCTCGAAAATCTGGCAATTCCGCTGGTCGGGCCTGGACGCGGGCAGCTACCGACTGCGCGCCGACGCCTATCTGGAGGAAAGTGGGCCAATTTCCGCCACCGCGCGCCGCGATGTCACGGTGGTGATCCGCCAGTTCGTCGATGAAGACCCGGAGGAAAACGACGATGACGACGACGGTCTCCCCGATTCCGACGAGCTCACACGCAAGAGCCTCCCCACCACCAATTCCGAAACCTGGACCAATGGCGAAGTCCACTTCTGGCGCATCGCCGGCCTGACCAATCCCGTCAGCCCGGACACTGACGACGATCTGCTCCCCGACGGTCTCGAATCCGGCATCGCCGCCGCGTTCATTCCAGACACCGACACCACCACGGATACCGATGGCGATGGTTTCCCGAACTTCATCGCCGATGTCGATCCGCCGATCTTCAACACCACCGACAACTGGGCGCACCCGCGCTACGACTTCAACCGCTCGCGCACCGACCAGATCGGCGGTTCCATGACCGATCCCAACAAGTCCGACACCGACAACGACGGCCTGCGCGACAGCACCGAGGACGCCAACCGCAACGGCCGGGTGGACATCGCGCTGTTGGATGGCAATGGCACCGCCACCTCGGTGATCGCCTCGCCGGTCACGGTTTACAACACCTCGCGCGTGGATCGCTCCGCGCTGCCAACCAACGCCCGTTTCCTCGAATCCGATCCCAATAATCCGGATACCGACGGGGACGGCCTGTCCGATGGCGCGGAAGATATCAATGACAACGGCCGCGTCGATTTGCAGATCGTCGCCTCGGAAGGTTCGCCGCCGGAGCCATTCGATCTATCAGCCCCGGAAAACTCGGCCTATCTGATCGGTTCCAGCCTGGCCGGGATGAAATCACGCGCGATCAACCGCGCGGCACTCGACGCCGCATATCCATCCGGCAACTATCCGCGGATCCTGTGGCAGGAAACCGATCCGCTCAACGCCGACACCGACGGCGACGGTCTGCCGGACGGCTGGGAAACCACCAACGGACTCGATCCGCTCGACAACGGCACCATCAACCTGCGCACCGGCGAGGCCGGCGACCCCAACCAAGGCGCGAACGGCGATCCCGACGGCGATGGTTTCACCAACCAGCAGGAACTCCAGAACGGCACCAAGCCGCTCGTTTCCGACAACAGCGAACCGCCGCCCGCCAACTCGATCGTCATCGGTCCGGGGGACACCGTCACCCACGGGCTGGCCGTCAATGACAATGCATTCACCGACTGGACCATCGACGATCTCGTCGTGTTCGACGAATTCGAGGGCGAAGGACCGAACAACCAGGGCGGCGATGTCTTCATGGGCTGGGACGGTTTCGACTCGTCGCGAGACATGGTCGCCTTCTACGCCCGCGATGGCGGGGCCGACGGCAATTTCTACTTCCGTCTCGACATGCAGGACCTCCGCCCGCAGGCCGAAGAGGGCCATCTCGACATCTATGTGGTCATCGACACCGGCAACCCCGCCAGCGGCGAGTCCGCCCTGCCGGACGATGTGGACATCCTCACGGAAATGAAATGGGAGGCCGTGGTCGCCTGCTATCAGACCGACAACGGACGCGTCTATATCGACACCAATCCGGCAGTGAACTCCACCACCGTCAACGAAACGCTGACCGGTGCCAATGGCGTGGTCGTGCGCGACCAGAACTCGCCCGACGGATTCGGCCGGGCCTACTTCAATCACGAGCTGGATGCGGTGGAATTCTCGATCAGCCGCCAGGCTTTGCTCGATGCCGGCTGGAACGGGTCGTCGAAGTTCAACTATCAGGTTTTCACCACCCGCGACGGCACCAACAACTCCGGAGCGAACGGCCCCGGCCTCGGCGACATCGGCGGGCGCAACGATTTGCGCGACACGCTCACCGACGACTGGTTGTCCGAAGACTATTGGAGCGCGCAGGCGAATATTTCCGCCAACGGCCGCCTCTACAATTGGATCGGCGTGGATGGCAACGGTCTTTATCCGGACCAGCGCAAGGCCGCGAAAATGATCCTGCTAACCCACGGCCACCAGCCGGTGCTGCCCGGCGCGGAAACCCAGCGACTCATCAACTCTGGCTTCTCCACCGGCTATCACCGCACGGTGGACGCCCACGAGGCCTTCGACCTACCGCTCACGCTGCATCTCACGCCGACATTGGCCACCGCCATCCAGTGGGCGTCGGCCGATCCCGCCGCGAACAAGCCCTGGCGCGACGGACTCTCCTTCAACCAACGCCTCGCCGGACGCATGGCCGCCGGAAACATCGAGTTGCCCGGCACCACGTTCAGCGACCACATGATCGCCTATTTCTCCAACGGATATAACAACGACAACGTCGCGCTCGCCGGAGAATTCATGCAGCGGATCTATCAGCAGACGCCGTCCAACCGGGTGTTCTGGAACCCGGAACGGGTGGCCGACGCCACCGCATTCCAGCGCATCGCCGCGATGGGCTTCACCCACACCTTCATCGACCAGATGCGCCATCTCTATAAATGGCAGGGCCGCAACACCGCGCTCTCGGACGACGGCTACCGCCTCAACCGCTACCACGGCGTCACTTGCTTCGTGATCAACGACCAGGCATCGTCCTATCGTTTCCAAAACCTCGACAATGGATTCCCGAACCCGTGGCGCAACCTGTTCCACCGCAAGGCCCGCAGCGGCACGCAGGACCAGGTGGTCGTGGTGCAGAACTGGTGGGAGGAATTCGGCAACACCGCCAGCGCCGCGGCCTACGACCGCAACCTCCGCTGGGCCGCCAACAAGCCGTGGATCCGCATTACCACGCCGGAGGAAATCCTCGACAACCAGATCGACCTCAACCGCGACGGCAGCGGCGATGCGTGGTTCGTCATCGACCGCGGCTCCCCCACCCTGCCGAAGGTCTCGCAGGACTGGATCGACCACGCGACGCAGGAAAATTATGACAACTGGTATCTCGGCCAGTCCGGCCGCGAGGAGGGCTTGTCGGGAAAACTCTTCGACATCCGCCCCGGCGCGCCGCTGCCCGCGAACCGCGAGTTCGGCATGCAGACGCTCGGCGATGGCAAACTCGCCGACCTGTCATGGAATGCGGTTTCCAGCATGAATGGCGGCTCGGGAGCGGCCTCGCCATTTCTGCTCGCCCGCGCCACCGCGCACACCGCCACCCTGCTCACCGCGTTCCACAACCAGCAGAACAACGACCTGAGCAAATACAGCACCGGCGCCTACACCAATCCAGACACCGATTTCAACACGCTCGCTCCTATCGCCGCGCGCAGCCAGTCGCAGTTGCGTTTCGCCGCGATCTATCAGGCAATCGAGTCATGGGCCGCGAATCCGCCGGCCGCGGCCGAAGCCGTGGCCATTGACGTCGATCTCGACGGTGAAAACGAATACCTGCTGCGCAACGACCGCGTGTTTGCCCTGTTCGAAGCCATCGGCGGCCGCATGACCGCCGCGTGGGCGCGCGACCCCGTCGGCGGAGCGGTCTATCAGGTTTCCGGAAACTTCCTCGCCTACAACGACCGCGAAACCGAGGAGGAAGGCACCAGCCACGACAACGGCATCGGCGGCACCGGCGCGCGCCGCACTTCCGGCTTCAAGGACTGGTTCGCCGTGGGAACGGGAATCGGCTATGTGAACGATCTCTATGTGGTTTCCGCCGCCGGCCCGAATGCATGGACCTTCACCTCGTCCGACGGAAAAATCGCCAAGACCATCACGCTCGACGATCTCTCGAACCGCCTGCGCGCGGGTTATCAACTCACCGGCGATGCCACCGAGCTATACATCCGCTTCGGCCTCTCGCCTCACTTGGAAGAGTTGCTCGTTTCCGGCCAATCCGGCATGCAATCGCCACCCGTCGCGAATGGCGTGAAAACCATTTCCAAAGCCGGCGTCACCACCGCGTTGCGCTACGACGGTCCAGGCCTTGGCGGCGCGGTAGTCAATGAAAGCGCCATCGACTCAGCGCCCGGAGCCGGCACGCCCTTCGATCCGGATACCCTCAACATGCGCAACCAGGCGCAGACCGAGCAGGTCGAAATCCACGGCAGCAGCACCGCCTTCACCTTCGACCTCGAACTCAGCGCCATCGCGAACAACGACGCCGACAACGACGGCCTGCCCGACGATTGGGAATCCCTCTACGGTCTCAGTACCGCGGACGACGGCTCGATTGATATCAACAACGGCCCCGACGGCGACCCCGACCTCGACGGCATCAAGAACCGAATCGAATGGCTCGTCGGCCTGAATCCGACCATCGACGACCGCAACCTCTATCCGAAACTCAAGGCCGAGCGCCAGCCCGACGGTTCCGTGCGTTTGGAATTCCCCACCATCCCCGACCGCCGTTACCGCATCTGGCATGGTGACGATCTAACCGACTGGACCCCGCTGCCGCCCGACACCGACACCTCAGGCCAAGCCGCCGATCCGGCATTCGAACGCTTCGACCCATCACCCGCCGCCGACCAGCCGAAACGCTTCTATCGTTTGGAAATCGGCCTGCCGGAACCGTAATGGCGAGTTGTTCGCAGATTCCGCAGCGTTAAGGAGGGTCGCACTCCGGGCGACCCGGTGCGGGCCACAGTCCCGCACTCCTTGAAAAAATGCAAACCGCGAGATTCCCACCCTTGAGCGGCGCGTGGCCGATGGTATCTCTAAACCGACGGAGTTTAACCCACATTTCAATATCAGAGGCTGGCGACAAACCCATCCAGCCTCCGAAGCCTTGCAATGAAACCCATGATTTTCCATCGCCCGTTCCTTGCCGCATCGTTGGTGCTCGCCGCATGTGCCTCGTTGCATGCCGATATTTTGCGGATCTCGGCCAACTCCGCGACGCGCCAGGCCGGCACGGAAATCGAAGCGGACTACACCACGACCCATCTGTTCGTGGATGAAATCGCGGGCGACAGCATTCCGATCACCGTGTTCTTCGATCCGCAGGCGCTCGGTGTGGAGACGGTGGATGTCTTCACCAACCTCAACCGCCGCGACCGCGCCGACGACGACGCCAACGCCGACGGCATCCACGACGGCATCAAGCCGGTGGATGGAAACACCATCGCTTCAGGTGACGACAGCCACTACTTCAAGGCGCATCCGATGAGCGCGGGCGGCGACGGCTATTACCTCACGCTGTATGCGGATCAGACCGGAGCCTACCGGCTCACCGCCCGCTACCGCCTCACTGGTGACGCTCCCGGAACCTGGCGCTGGTACAACAACCGCGTGCCATGGTATGTGGGACGGGACCACGCCATCGTCGTATCGCCGATGATCTCGCGCAACATCCGACTCTATGAAATCAACACGCTGAACATCGAGGCTTCGGGAACCCAGTTCTCCCAGCGCAGCACTTTCGAGGATCTCAGCGACCGTCCCGGCGCGCTCCACACCAGCCCTGGCCGCAGCAACAACTGGAATCTGCAATACGCCAAAAACCTCGGCATCAACTGGCTCTGGTTCCAACCCTATCACCCCTACGGCTGGGAAGGACGCCACCTCAGCGCAAAGAATATCAACGACCGCGCGCCCGGAGCCAACGCCTCCACCTGGCTGTGGAACGGCGGATCGCCCTCCGAGGACGTCAACTATCCCTTCGCGCTCGGCAGCCCCTATGCGGTGAAGAACTTCTGGGAAATCGACCCGCGGATGTCCGCCAGTTTCACGGGCGATCCCACCGACATCAACGACGTCAGCAGCCAGGCCAACCGCGACAACGCGATGGTCTCGTTCCAAAACTTCGTCGCCGATGCCGACGCCGAAGGAATCAATATCATGCCCGACGCCGCCTTCAACCACACCGCATGGGACGTGGAACTGGGTGAACCTGGCATCGCCACCGATGGCGGCAACCCGAACGTCTCATGGCTGGCCGCCCAGGGCGCGTCCGGTTGGGCGAAAACCGATCTCATCCACGACCGCGAATTGCGCGTCTTCAGCCAAGCCGGCGACTATCGGAAACGCGCGTCCTTTTATAACAGCTTCTTCGACAACAACATCGCTCCGGCTCCGGACCGCACCGACTTCGGCAAGTGGCTCGATGTGTGCGATGTGTTCTTCGGCCGCTATGCCGCGCTGGTCGGCGCGCAGGACGGCAGTGAAACCAACAACTACCGCAACGAGGGCGATTGGTTCGACGCCAATGAATATGAATACGGCACGAATTCGAACGATCCCGGCAGCGGCGGCAGCTTCGACGCCTACACCCGCGCCACCTGGCGTTACTTCGCCCGCTACGCACCCTACTGGCTGGAAAAAACCCGGCCCGCCGGACAGAACCGCAACAGCCTGCCATCGGATGGCGATGCGGCGGCGCGTTACGCATGGGACGCGCGCGGCATCGACGGCCTTCGCTGCGACTTCGGCCAGGGCCTGCCGCCGCAGGCGTGGGAATACATCATCAACGTCGCCCGCAGCCACAAATGGAGCTTCGTGTTCATGGCCGAAACACTCGACGGCGGCGAACCGCCCTACCGTTCGAACCGCCACTTCGACATTCTCAACGAAAACATCCTCTTCGCCGCGAAGGGCGCGACCAACAAATATGACTTCGTCAACATGTTCGAATCGCGCCGCAGCAGCTTCGGCCATGGGCTGGTGCTGCTCAACACCGTGTCCCACGACGAGGACAACTACGGCAACCCGTGGGCCGCGCTCGCCCGCTTCGCCACCTTTTCCACCATCGACGGCGCGCCGATGATCTTTCCCGGTCAGGAACTCGGCATCTCCACCTTCTACGGCTACGACCTGATGGAGAAGAATTTCGGGAAATACATCCCGCATTTCAAAACCTACAACTCGATGATGCCGTTGTGGAACGACACCAATTTCGGCAATGACCAGCTTTACAAGGTTTACGCCGCGATCAACCAAGCCCGTGCCAACAGTCCGGCGCTGCGCAGTTCGAACCGCTGGTTCATCGATGGCAACAGCTTCAACGGCCAGCTTTACGGCGTGGCGAAATATGAAACCGCCGGCACCTCGCCCGCCTTCCAGGACGTGGTGCTGGCCTTCGCCAACCTCGATCTCTCCAACAACCAGGGCGACACCTATGTCATCCCCGGCACCCTGGCGGACCTGCTCGGCCTCAAGGACGGCCGCACCTACAACGTGAAGAACATCGCCGCCTACGAAAACCCCGACATCGGCGTGACCGGCCGTCGCAACGCCTGGCTATGGGGTTCCGGCATCACCGGCGCGGGCCTCAAGAGCGGCGGATTTGCGGTCAACCTCTACAAGGTTCCAGTCGCCAACTCGGATTGGATCGCAGAACCCTACGAGGCGCAATACCTCAAGCTCTACGACGTCACCCCGCCACCCGCGCCGACGCAGCCCGCGGAAACCGCCGGCAAGAGTTATGTGATTGGCGGCAATGTCACCTTTGCCTGGAATCCGTCACCGTCGAACACCGCCGATGACCACGTCACCGGCTACAAACTCGTGATCAAGACCGTCGGCGACGACAGCACGGTGTTCAGCCAGAACGTCGGCAGCGTCTCGAGTTACGAGTTCGCCGGCAGCATCGGCCAGAATCTCTACGCTTTTGTCGTTCCGATCAGCGCCGCCGGCATTGAGGGGACCTCCAGCACGGCGAGTTTGTCAGTCGAACTGCTCGATCCCGCCGGCGACCGCGACGGCGACGGCCAGAACAACGCGGCGGAAGACGTGGCCGGCACCGATCCTTTCGACAGCAACTCGCTGCTCAAGGCCACCGCCACCGCGATCGACGGCAACGATGTCACCATCACCATTTCCAGCGTTCCGGGAAAAACCTATCAACTCGAAACCAGCACCACGCTCGCACCGAACGACTGGACACCGGTGGGCGACCCGGTGGAAGCCACCGGTACCGCCACGGTGCTGACCCATGAGGACGGCAGTGGCGATCCGCGGCGCTTCCACCGTGTGCGCGTGGTGCCCTGAGCGGTTTTCACGTGGCGCGCGCGGCATTTTCCGGGATTCATCGTTTGCCCCGACGGCGCATGTCGTTAGGATGTGTCCGCACATTAGACGATATTTACGATGAACCAGGAGCAAATAGACAAACTGATCGAACTGGGAACGGACTGGGGACTGAGGGTGCTGGCCGCGCTGTTGATATTCTTCATCGGCCGCTGGGTGGCGAAGGTGCTGACGCGCACGTCGCGCGGCCTGATGGAGAAGAGGCAGGTGGATGCGGCGCTGGTCTCGTTCGTGAGCAGCCTGATGTACGCGCTGCTGCTGGTTTTCGTGATTCTGGCGACGATCGCCAAGCTCGGCATCAACACCACCTCGCTGGTGGCGGTGCTCGGTGCGGCCGGTCTGGCGGTTGGCTTGGCCTTGCAGGGGTCGCTCTCGAACTTCGCGGCGGGCGTGCTGATCATCCTGTTCCGCCCGTTTCGAATCGGCGACTTCATCGAGGCCGGCGGCACGGCCGGCATCGTCGAGGCGATCGGCATCCTGTTTACGGAAATGAGGACTCCGGACAACAAGAAGATCATCGCTCCGAACTCCACCATCATGGCCGGCGTGATCACCAACGTCACCGCCAACGACACGCGGCGCTGCGACATGACCTTCGGAGTGAGCTACACGGACGACCTGGGCAAGGTGCGCTCGATCCTGCAAGAGATGATCGCCGCGGACCCGCGGGTGCTGCCCGATCCCGCGCCGCAGATCGTGATCACGGAACTGGGCGCCAGTTCGGTGAACTTCGCGGTCCGGCCGTGGCTGAAGAAGGAGGATTTCTGGGACTTCTTCTTCGAAATGCAGCTTGCGGTGAAACAGCGCTTCGACCGCGAAGGCATCAGCATTCCGTTCCCGCAGCGGGACGTGCACCTGATCCATCACCAGGCGGCGAAGGAGCAGGAAACTGACGGGAAGACGGCGTCCTGAGGCGGAAGTGTGAAATGAAACGAAGCCCGAAGAAGGAACAGAGCCGTGCCACAAGGAGCGGCGGAATATGTCCGCCGTGCCAATGGAACACTCATGAAACGGGCATTCGCACCTCGCATGATCCACCCATTGAAGCGGCGAACGCGTTTCGCCGCTCCTTGAATGTGAGAAATGCGGGATAATCCTCCGAGCCCCTTCCATTTCGTGAAGTTTGGTGTTTTTCGTGGTTGGAATTACGTTTTCGAGTTAAAGAAAAAAGCGGACCCTTTTTCGGGGTCCGCTTTGGTTTGGGGAATCGGGCGGACTGAAGTCCGCGCTCCGTTCGATCAGGCCTTGCCGAAGATGGTGTGGCCGGTGGAGCGGAGGTCGTCGCAGGCGACCTTCATGCGCTCGCAGAGGCTGGCCTCGGCTTTCTTGAGGTAGGAACGGGGATCGTAGGTCTTCTTGTCGCCGACCTCGCCGTCGATCTTGAGCACGCCCTCGATGTTCTGGCAGATGTGGGTGACGATCGGGCGGGTGAAGGCGTATTGGGTGTCGGTGTCGATGTTCATCTTGACCACGCCGTAGTCGAGGGTCTCGCGGATTTCCTCGAGCGCGGAGCCGGAGCCGCCGTGGAAAACAAGGTCCATCTCGGCTTCCTTGCCGTGCTTGTCCATCACGGCTTTCTGGCCGTCGCGCAGGATGGTGGGCTTGAGTTTCACCGCGCCGGGTTTGTAGGCGCCGTGGACGTTGCCGAAAGTGGCGGCGAACAGGAAGCGGCCGATCGGTTGCAGTGCCTCGTAAACGGCGAGCATGTCGCCGGGAGTGGTGTAGAGCTTGTCGGCTGCAACGCCGGAGGTGTCGTGACCGTCCTCCTCACCGCCGACGACGCCGGCTTCGACTTCGAGGATGATATCGAGTTCCACGCACTCCTTGAGCAGTTTCATCGAGAGTTCGAGGTTTTCCTCGAGCGGGAGTTCGGAGGCGTCGAGCATGTGGCTTTGGAACAGCGGGCCCTTGCCGGCGGCGATGCGATCGCGCGAGGCTTCGAGCAGCGGGCGCAGGAAAGGTTCCACTTTCTTCGGCTGGCAGTGGTCGGTGTGCAGGGCGATGAGGACGTCGTATTTTTCCGCAAGGCGGTGGGCGGCCTCGGCGAGCACGATGGCACCGAAGGCGGCGTCCTTGACGGCGGTGCCGGAGGCGAACTCGCCGCCGCCGGTGGAGATCTGGATGATGCCGTCGGACTTGGCCTCGGCGAAGGCGCGCAGCGCGCCGTTGAGCGTGACGATGGAGGTGACGTTGATCGCGGGATACGCGTAGCCGCCTTTTTGAGCGGCATCGAGCATGGCACGGTACTGGGCAGGTGTTGCGATAGGCATGACGCCGTCTGGGTAATCGCGGACCCGGCGGGCGACAAGCCGTAATCCGCGGAAATCGCGGCATATCCTGCGATACAGACAGCCCTCTTGGGCTTGCCAAACCGCCTGCGCCCGGCATTCTGCGGCAGTTCATGAACGACACCTCCCCCACCGCTTCCTCCGCCGATCCGATCGTCTGCCGGCCCACTCCGTGGTTCAAGTTCCGGGCGCTGGTGATGTTCGCGATGTTCGCGGTCTTCGCCGGCTGGTTTTACCTCGATGCCACCACCGGCTATCGGAAGAAAAACCAGGTGTTTTACCTGCACAAGACCTTCGAGACGGCGAGCAAGGAGTTTTCCAAACAGAACGAGAACGGCGAGCTGACGGCGGAGGAATGGAAGGGATTCGCCGCCGGCCAAACCGTGGCGTTTCCCGAGGATGCCGGCAAAATCCTGCCCGCAGGGGTGGAACTGCCGATGCAATGGCCGGAAATTCTGCACGATTACGAGCGCGTGAAACCGCTGCAATGGAAAGCGCTGTGGGAGGAATACTCCGGGGAACAAGGCCTAAGCGCGAATCCTCCCGAACAACCCTACCCCGCCAACAAGATCCGCGAACAATGGGTGGTGTTCTGGATCTGCCTGGCGCTGGCGCTGGCCGCCTTGTTTTTCCTGCTGCGCACCATGGGTCGCTCGATCCGTGCGGACGGCAACACGCTCACCAACGCCGCCGGGAAACGCGTGCCCTACCGCGACCTGCGGACGCTCGACCTCCGCAAGTGGGACACCAAGGGGCTGGCGTTTCTCGATTACGAGGGCGAATCCGGCAAGGGCCGCATCCGCCTCGACGGCCTGACCTACGGCGGTTTCAAAAAAGAGGACGGCGAACCCGCCGAGCGACTGATGCGGAAGATCCGGGCGAATTTTTCCGGCGAGATTCTCGAATACGCACCGGTCGCCCAAGTCACTGAAAACGAAGAAAGCAAGACCGGGAAAAATCCCTGATTCCAGCCGTTACGGGCTTTTCATCCGATGATCGTTTTTCGGGGTTGCCAAGGCACCGCGTGCCGGGCTAATCACCCGCAACGCCAACCACCAACCACAGCAACACATGTCAGACAAAAGCACCGAAGATCGCGTCAAGGACATCATCGTCGACCAGCTCGGCGTGAATGCCGACCAAGTCACGCCGGAAGCCAAATTCGTCGAGGACCTCGGGGCCGACTCGCTCGACACCGTGGAACTGGTGATGGCCTTCGAAGAGGAATTCGACATCGAAGTTCCCGACGAGGAAGCCGAGAAGCTGCAATCGGTGGGTGATGTGATCAACTACATCAACAGCCAGCAGGGCTGATCCGGCCCGGCGTTCGTTTTTCGAAACAAGGCGGAACCTCTCACGGGGTTCCGCCTTTATCATGTCCGGGTGTTTGGGAAAACCTCAGACGCAGGCGGGGCAGACGCCGAAGAACTCGAGTTCATGATAGAGATTCCGGTAGCCGGTTTTCTCACGGATTTCCTCCTCGAGCTGGTGCACCGGGCACGGAGCCTGGATCGCCTCGATGCGGCCGCAACTGGTGCAGATGAGATAGTCGTTGTGTTTGCCGGGAACGAGCAGCGTGAAATACGCGGCGCGCTCGTGAAGACCGAGACGGCGCACCAGCCCGTGCGCGGCGAGCCGCTGGAGCAGGCGGAAAACGGTGGCCTTGTCGCACTGGTCGGCGAGGCGCTTCGAGGCGGCCAGTTCCGACAAAGTCATCGGCCGGCCGGCCTCGAGCAGGGTGGCGATCAGTTCCTCCAGCGCCTTGGTGCGGCGCAGGCCGAGTTCGCGGCAGCGGTCGATGGTGTCCTTGACGACAGGGTTCATGGTGCGGAGTCCGCGGCGACCATAGGCGGCCCGGGAGACGATGGAAACCCGCAATTTCACCACACTGCAGCGGCGCTCTGCGAGCGTCGAAGCCCATGAAAAGCGCGAAGCACCCGGTAGCGCGCTCTCGCTGCAGAGCGCACGTGAATGGCACGCGAAAAAGCCGCGCAAACCAAAGCCAATCCGTCCATCCTTGGACCATGCTTTCACCCGCCATTCGCCGGCTGCCCCGGCGATGCAGCCCTGCCTTTCAGCTAGAGAAAGCTCTGCTGATTGTCCTCCGCGGCGGGCGGCGGCGGCGGCGCGCCGATTTTCTGATAGGCGGCGGGCATGGCGACGCGGCCTCGAGGGGTGCGGGTGAGGTAGCCTTGCATGATGAGGAAGGGCTCGTGGACTTCCTCGATGGTGGCGGCGTCCTCGCCGGCGGCGACGGCAAGCGAGTTGAGTCCCACGGGACCGCCGCCGAATTTGTAGATGAGCACTTCGAGCAGGCGCTTGTCCATTTCGTCGAGGCCCTGGGAATCGATCTCGATCATGGCGAGCGCGGCGTCGGCGATGGCGCCGGTGATGTTTCCCTCGCCGCGAACCTGGGCGAAGTCGCGCACCCAGCGCAGCAGTGCGTTGGCGACACGCGGGGTGCCGCGCGAGCGGGCGGCGATTTCGAGAGCGCCCTCGCGATCGACTGGAACGTCCAACAGACCGGCGGAGCGCTCGACGATGAGGGCGAGTTCCTCGCGGTTGTAATAATCGAGCCGGTTCACCAATCCGAAGCGGGAGCGCAATGGCGCGGTAAGCATGCCGGAGCGGGTGGTCGCGCCGACCAAAGTAAAGCGCGGCAGGTTGATCTGGATCGAACGCGCGGACGGGCCGGAGTCGATGATGATGTCGAGCCGGTAGTCCTCCATCGCCGGATAGAGGTATTCCTCGATGGCCGGGTGCAGGCGGTGGATTTCATCGATGAAGAGCACGTCGCCCTTCTGGATGTTGGTGAGGATGCCGGCGAGGTCGCCCGCCTTTTCGATCTGCGGGCCGGAGGTGGTGTGGAGCTGGGTGCCGGCGGCGCGGGCGATCAGGTTGGCGAGCGTGGTCTTGCCGAGACCGGGCGGGCCGGAGAGCAGGACGTGGTCGAGCACGTCGCCGCGCTGCTTGGCGGCCTCGAGCATCAGCAGCAGGCGTTCCTTGACCTTGTCCTGGCCAATGAATTCGGAAAACGCCGGCGGCCGCAGCGAGACGTCGAATGCGGTGGCCGGCGCGGTGGTCGCGGTCTGATAGAAGTTTCCTGACATGCGTCCGGCGGTGCCGTGGCGGTGACTGTTAGACCTTCATCAGCTCCGCCTCTTTCGCCTGGGCGTGCTCGTCCACCTTCTTGGTGAAGTTGTTGGTGAGTTCCTGGATTTCGCTTTCGATGTCCTTGAGGCCGTCCTCGGTGATGACATTGGAGGCCTTCATTTTCTTGGCGGCGTCCATGCCGTCCTTGCGGGTGGCGCGCAGGCGCACCTTGGCCTCCTCGGCGAGCTGCTTGACGAGCTTGACCATTTCGCGGCGGCGCTCCTCGGAGAGTTCGGGAATCGGCACGCGCAGCGAGCGCTCGGCGGCGGCCGGGTTGAGGCCGAGCTTGCACTCGCGGATGGCGCGTTCGATGTCGCGCGTGGTGGCGGGATCGAAGGGCTGGACCATCAGCATGCGCGGCTCCGGCGAGCTGATCACGGCGAGGCTCTTGAGCTTGCTGACACCGCCGTAGGCCTGGACGTGCACGTCGATGTTCTCGATCAGCGCCGGGCTGGCCTTGCCGGTGCGCACGCCCGCGAACTCGTGCAGCAGGTATTCGACGGATTTGGTCATCGCGTCCTCGACTTCTAGCAGGGTTTCGTCCGGGTCCATGGCAGGTGTGGGTTGGGTTGTTGGGATAAGTTTCAATCGCCATGCACAAGCGTGCCGATCGGCTGGCCCCGCAGGGCGTGGGAGAGGTTGCCGTCAGGGGCGAGTTCGAACACGATGATGGGGATGTGATTGTCCATGCAAAGACTGAACGCGGTGGCGTCCATCACGTTGAGGCGCTTGGTGATGCACTCGTGGAAGGTGATGCATTCGTAGCGCTTTGCATCCGGGTTATGCTGCGGGTCGCTGTCGTAAACTCCATCCACCTGGGTGGCCTTGAGAATGACGTCGGCCCCCATTTCGCTGGCCCGCAGGGCGGCGGTGGTGTCGGTGGAGAAGAACGGATTGCCGGTGCCGGCACCGAAAATGACCACCTTGCCCGCCTCCATCTGTCGTTCGGCGCGGCGGCGGATGAAGGTCTCTGCGACGTTTTTCATCTCGATGGCGGATTGCACCACGCAGGGCACGCCGTGGTGGTTGAGCGCGCCTTCAAGTGCCAGCGCGTTCATGACGGTGGCGAGCATGCCGACGTAGTCGGCGGTGGCGCGGTCCATGCCGCGGGCGGAGGCGCTGGCCCCGCGCCAGAAATTTCCGCCGCCGACCACGATGCCGAGTTGCAGTCCGGTGGCGACCGCCTCGCGGATCTCGACGGCGATGCGGTCCACGATTTCGGGAGAGATGTTGTCGCGCGCCTGGGTGCCGCGCAGCGCTTCGCCACTGAGTTTGAGAATGGCGCGTTTGAAGGGTCGGGGATCTTTGGGGCGGTCCGGCATGCTGGGTGGTGTCTGGACGAGCAAAGGAAATATGCCGCCGCCTTGCAAAGCGAAATCACGGCTCAGCCGCCCGCCGCGACGCCGCGGACGGTGAAACCGACGTTGAGTTCCAGCAGGCCGGACTTGTTTTCATCAGCCCCCACCACGGTGAATCGCACATCGAGCGGCTGGTCCTGCGGCTCCTGGTAAACCTCGAGCGTCTTGCGCAGCGCGACGATCGCCAGCTTGAGAATCTGGCGAGCGGTGAGATCGACATCCGGCGGGATCGCCATGTTGGAGACATCCATGGTGACGACCAGGCCCTCGGTGGTCATTTCCGCCTCGATCCCGATGTTGGCGAGGACGAGGAGGTTGGTCTCCTGCACTTCGTAGTTCGGGTTGTTGGTGGGTATGCGGTGTGGGCTGCGAATCGACTCCACCAACACCTCGGGAAAAGCCCCGGTGAGCGCCATCGGTCGGGACATGACGCAGGCCTGCAATGCCTCGCCGGTGTCCGAGATCGCCTCGTCGCCGTCCGTGCCATGCAGGCTGAGCGGCTCGAATACCGGCACCACCATGATGGTGGTGGCGTGCGTGGAAATCACCGCCAGCATCAGTGCGAAAGCGGCGGCCAATGTCGTTTTCATGACCTGCATGATGTCTGCTATAGTGCGGCGTGACCAGCCCGAATCCTTGTGCCGGATGGCTTGCAGGCATGGAGACCTCCGCCTAGAAGAAGCCCGTGGATGCGCCGACTGCCAACAAACCGACATCGGCCGGCGGATCGCGTCCGCACCTCCGCCGCCGGGTGATGGGATTGCTGCGGGCGATTCCCGGCGTGGGACGGATGCGGGCCTTGCGGCCCGGCACCGACGCACAAGTGGGTGCATTGGTCGATGCCTTCACCGCCTTCGCCATGCTCGACGGGCAATTGAGCCAGCTTGAGGCGGACCTGATTCTCGACATGCTCCGCAGCGCGTTTCCCGAGGTGGACCACGGCTGGCTGAGCCGGCGTCTCCAGCGCGCGGTGCGGCATCCGCGGCCGCTGCAAGCGCTGGCCATGGAGTTGAAGGGGGGATACGACGACACCCAGAAACTCGCGCTCGGCATGCAGTTGTTCACGCTGGTGGATGCGGCCGGGCGCTCGGAGCGCAACCGGGCGAGCTTCGAGGTCTTCATGCGACGTCTCGGCCGGCCGGAAATCGGCGGCGCGATCCTGCGTGAAATGCGCGGCGACGCGCGAGTGGAGGATGCGGATCTTCCATTCGAGCGGCTGATTTTCGGGCGCGACGGAGCGGACGTGATCCTGCCACCCGCGGCGGCGGAACATGAGTTCCGCGTTTACCGGGCCGGCGACCTGATGCTGGTGCGCAATACCGGTGTCTCGCCGCTGTGGATCCGCGGGCGCTCGGTGGAGTCCGGCTCGTTCCTCCGCATGCGCGAGCGCCAGCCATTGGTGGTCCCCGGGTGGTCGCTGGGACTGGACGACCTGACGTTTTTCCTGGATGTGAAACGCACCGGCAACGCTCCGGTGATTTACCTGGAGCCTGGAGAGAGCGGCCTTGTCGCCGAGCGCACGCGCGGCCGCCACAGCGTGTTGAAGGTGAGGTTCGGCCTCGATGCGGAAGTGGAGGCGCTGCAAGACACCAAACTCAATGCTGGCGGCCGCGGACCGCTCAAGCGCGGCGACCGCGTCATCTGCCTCAACCACGAGCGCCTCAACGATCCGTCCGGCATCAGCCTGACCATCGACCACCTCCGGCGCAAGGCCACCCAGTCGGCGCGGCGGTTCCGGCTCGCGGGCGACCGCCAGGAATACCTCGTCTCCAACGACGCCGCGGAACTGGGCAGCGGCGATCTTTTGTTAGGCCCGAAACTTTCGCCCAAGACGGTGCTCTTCATCCGCTACGAGGCGCAAAAGGCCGTGGGTCTGCTCGAAGTGCGCGAAAGCCACGGCCCGATCCAGGTGGACGGCTCGCCGGTGCGCGGCACCGCGCCGTTGCGCGACGGCTCTTTGATCCGCCTCTCCGGCAGCCAGGCGGTGCGCTGCCGTTTCAGCGAGGGCTTCATCGACGAGGAACGCACGCTCATCGAATCGCTGCGCGTGGATGACGTCGTGCATGAGTTCGGTCCCGGCGCGCGGGCGCTCGACCATGTGAGCTTCGAGGTGAAACGCGGCGAGATGCTCTGCATCATCGGCCCCAGCGGCAGCGGCAAGAGCACGCTGCTGGCCACGCTTTCCGGCCAGCGCCAGCCCACCCGCGGCGCGGTGCGGCTCAACGGCATCTCGCTCTATGACCGCCGCGAGCATCTCGTGCCGTTCATCGCCTATATGCCGCAGGAGGAGGCGCTCAACCCGCAGCTCACGGTGCGCGAGCACCTGCGCCACGCCGTCACCATCCGCCGCCCCGCGCTCTCCCTCGCCGAGCACGAACGCCGCGTGGACAGCATGCTCGCAGAACTCGGACTCCAGTCGATCGCCCGCCGCAAGGTCGGCGCGCCCGGCGACAAGACGCTCTCCGGCGGCGAGCGCAGCCGCCTCAACCTGGGGCTCGACCTCGGCAGCCGCGCAGAGGTGTTCCTTTTCGACGAACCGATCTCGGGCCTGTCCTCGAAGGACTCGGAGCACGTGGCCGAAACCCTGCGCTCGCTGGCCAGGGAAAAAATCGTGATCGCCTCGCTGCACCGGCCCGGCGCGCCCGTGCTGCGCCTGTTCGACAAGGTGCTGCTGCTCGATAGCGGCGGCCGGCTCGCCTACTTCGGCACGCCCACCGGACTGGTCGGCTATTTCCGCGAAGCCTGCATGGAACTCGGCATCGTCCACCCCGCGGTGGGCGGGCAGGCGGCGCTCGGCGCGGATTTCGTGTTTGATGTTCTGGAAACCCCGCTCAGCGCGATCGGCCCCGGCGGTGGCGGCGCGGCGCGGCGCTTCCCGTCGTCTTTCTGGCAGGAGCGCTTCGAAAGCGCGGACCTGATGCGCGCCCTGCAGACCGGGCGCAGCGCGGCCACACGGCTGGGCGACACCGGCAATGGCGGGCTGATGCCGCTGCCCCCCCGCCCCGCCCGGCGGCTGCATGCCATGGTCGCGGTGTTCGCCACCCAGTTCCTGCGCTCGCTGCTCTCCAAGCTGCGCAACCGCGGCACGCTCTACAGCACCTTTCTCGAAGCCCCGGTGCTGGCCGCGCTCGTTTCCATCACGCTGCGTTCCTCGCCGCAGGGTTCCTATCAGTTTTCCACCGCGCTGCACATCCCCGCCTATCTGTTCCTGAGCGCGACCGTGGCGATGTTTCTGGGTCTCACCAACTCCGCCACCGAGGTGCTGCGCGACCGCCCGATGCTGCGCCGCGAGCGAAATTGCCAGCCCGGAGCCACTTCCTATCTCACAGCCAAGTTCACCGCGCTCGCGCTCGTCGCCGCCGTGCAATGCCTCATCTATCTGATTGTGGGCAACCACTTCCTGGAAATCGAGGGCGTGCTCCTCTACCACTGGATCTGGATGACGCTCACCGCCTGGACCGGCACCGCGATGGCGCTGGTGGTTTCGTCGATCGTCAAGACCGAGCGCGCCGCGCTCACCTCGGTGCCGCTGCTGCTGGTGCCGCAGATGCTGCTGGCCGGCGCGCTGGTGCCCTACAAGGAAATGAACCACGGCTTGTTCGAAAACGCGCGCGAGATCCGCGAAAAGGGCGGCATCCCGGTGCCCGCCGTGATCATGCCGCTGCGCTACGCCTACGAGGGCATGATCGTCTCGCAGGGTGTCAGGAACCCGTTCGAGGTCGAGCGCGTTCGGCTCCAGCGCCGCATCGACCGCGCACGCCACATCAAACCGCCGATGGACAAACGCGACGCCGAGAAATTCGAACTCGCCAAGGAAGGACTGCGCCGACTGCTCGCCGCCGGTGCTTCCAACAAGCAGGAAGCCGCCGATCTGGCCGCCCGCATCCGCCGCCTCGCCACCACCGGCACCCGCAGCGAGGTCGAGGGCATGATCGTCTGGCCGGAAGACGATCCCGCCGTCCGTCCCGCATCCGAGTTTTTCGTCAACGAACGCGTGGACCTGCTCATCCGCGAGGCGGAGACCTTCCGCAACGACTACCGCAACAAGAACGTCCGCGTCGTTTTCCACGCGCTCGAAAAACCGATCCCGTTCCTCGCCGAACCGCCCACCGCGGCGACCACTTTCCGCGAACCCGAGGGCTACATCGACACCCAACGCTACTGCGGCATCATCCTTCTTCTCATGACCGTCGGCTGCCTTGTCATCTCTATCGCCTTCATCGCCCGCCAGAACCGCCTCACCCGCTGAAACCCGGCTTTCCGATACGCCCGCCCTGTGGACACGCTTCCGAAAACGCCAAGGCGGGAGTAATCCGACGTATGGAAGGCATGCGGAATCAACTTGCGTTCCGCATGACAAGAGCGGCGGCAGCCACCCGTAATCATGAACGGAATGCAGATTCATAACGACACATTCCGGGCAGCATCCGTGAATGCCGCCGGACGCATGGCGAACAGGTTTACGGCACTGTGTCTCACAGGCACGCTGTTGCTGACAGGGGTTGCCTGGGCCGATGACATCATGCACTTGGAGAAGCAATTCCGAGAGCTGCCCATGGAAGCACGCCGCCTCACCGGCCCCTTGTTCTGGATGCACGGCGATGCCAACGAAACCCCGGAACGGCTCGGTTCCTATCTCGAAAAGGTCGCCGAAGGCGGCAACGGCAGCTTCACCGCCGAATCGCGTCCGCACAGCGACTGGCTCGGTCCGAAGTGGTATGAGGATCTGGAAACCTGTCTCAACAAGGCGAAGCAGCTCGATCTGGAAATGTGGATCTTCGACGAGCGCTGGTGGCCCAGCCAGTCGGTCGCCGGCACCGTGCCGCCGCAATACGCCGCCAAGTCATTGGTCGCCGAGGCGATGGATGCCTCGCTTCCCGGCACCTTCGAGGCCACCGGCTTCAATGGCCCGCGCTACATCGGCGCGGTGGCGGGAAAACTTAGCGAGGACAACCGCTTTCTCGGCGACACGCTCATCGACCTCGCGCCCTTCATCAAGGATGGCAAGGTCACTTGGCAGCCACCGCGCGGCAACTGGCGCGTCGTCAGGTTCACGCACAAGCAGGCGCGAGGCCTCGGCCAGCGAGGCGGCAAGGAACTGAGCGTCGATGGCGCGAGTCGCGACTGCACCGAGTGGTTTCTCAAGACCGTCTATCAGCCGCACCACGACCGCTTCAAGGACGACTTCGGGAAATCCATCCCGGGATTTTTCTACGACGAACCGGAAACCATGGGCGATTGGGGCAGCGAACTCGACGTCATCCTCAAGGAATGGGGCGTTGATTGGAAAAAGGCCTATATCGCCTACAAGTTCCAGCTCGCCGGCGACGACGATGCGGCCGCCCGCTATCAATACATGGAAGCCCTCGCCGAGGCCTGGGGCCGCGTGATGTATGGCGGCATGAGCGAGTGGTGCCGCGAACGCGGTGTGAAATCGATCGGTCACTTCATGGAGCACGGCATGCTCTATGTCCATCCGACCTATTGCGCCGGCGACATGATGCGCCTGCAGAAATACAGCGACATGGGCGGCATCGACCTCGTCGTCAAACAGATGTATCCCGGCCAGCGCCCGCATGACATCTATCAGACCCCCAAGCTCGGCAGCTCGATCTCGCACGTTTATGGCAAGCAGGACGACATCGCGATGTGCGAGATATTCGGCGGCTACAACCAGGTGCTGACCTATCCGGAAATGAAGTGGCTCACCGACCAGCACCAGGTCCGCGGCATCAACTTCATGATCCCGCATTCGTTCAATCCGAAGTCACCCTACGACAAGGACTACCCGCCATACTTTTACAACGACGGCCACGAGCCGCGCTGGCCGCTCTACCGTGTGTGGGCGGACTACACCAGCCGCCTGAGTCTGATGTTGACCGGCGGCCACCACGTCTGCCCGGTGACCATCCTGTTCAGCGGCAACGCCCGCCGGGTGGGGAATTATGTGACGCCCGAGGACATGACCACCGTATTGCAGGACGCACTCTACGATTGCGACTGGCTGCCCTTCGAGGCGTTTGAAAACGATGCTTCGCTCGACGGTCCGAGCATCAAACTCCACCAGGAGAGTTATCAGATCCTGATCGTGCCCCCCACCGAGGTCATCACCCATGCAGCTCTCGCCAAGGCGAAGGCATTCTTCGACGAAGGCGGCGTGGTCGTCGGTTACGGCCATCTGCCGTCGAAGTCCGGAACGGTCGGCATCCCGTCCTCCGAGATTGAAGCGCTCCGCAACGCCATTTGGGGGCACGACCTGAAACCCTCCACCACCGCCAGCAACCGCAATGCCGCCGGTGGTCGGGCCTACATCCTGCCGGAAAAACCCGATGTCGCCACGATCACCGCCGCCCTGCATCGCGATGCCGGCATCCCGCCCGTCGTCGAAGTATTGAAAGGCGAAACGGACAACTGGCTGCACGTGCTGCACCGGGTGAAGGAAGGCCGCGACGTGTTTCTGATCTGCAATCAGGACCACGTCAGCCCTGCCAAGACTTTCGATCTAAAACTCAGGGCCGCGGGTTTTCCGGAGATCTGGGATCCGATGCGCAATGAAATCGAATCGGTGCCATTCACCCGCGATGGCGATCATGTCACGCTCACCCTCACCTTCGAACCGATGGAGAGCGTGTTGGTTGTGTTCAACCAAACCCGGCGCACCTTGCCGCCACGACTCACCAACGAAGCCCTCGCCGCCGCGAACCACATCCCGGTGACCGGCGGCCCCGTCCCGCCACCCGCGCCGCCGCGTGCGCTCATCGACCCTTCGCCCACCGGAAAGCTCACCCTCAGCCCGGTCACCGGCAATCCCTACGAGGGCCGCTTCGAAATCCCGGCCGGTCTTGATATGAACAGGGCGATTCTCGAAATGGACGGACTCGAACCCGAGGAGGCGGTCCGCGTGACCCTCAATGGCCGGGACGCCGGAGGATTCATCGGCAAACCTCTGCGCCTCGAAGTGACCCGTCATCTCAAACACGGTGTAAACAGCGTCCGCATCGAACCCTTCGCACCCGCTTCGGTGCGACTTTCCCTCATCCCATAACATCACTCCCAAACCATGAAAATCGACTCCACCACCCGCCGCGGATTCCTCGCCTCCTCAGGCCTCGCCGCGGCCGCCGTTTCCTTCCCGAACATCCTCCGAGCCCAAAACGCCGGCGGCCAGAAACTCCGCATCGGCATCATCGGCTGCGGCGGACGCTCGAACAACGTCGGCGACATGGCGCTCAAGGACGGCCGCTTCGAAATCGTCGCGCTCGCCGACTACTTCCAGGACGCGGTGGACGAAAAGGGCGAAAAGTTCAACGTCCCCGCCAACCGCCGCTTCACCGGGCTCGATTGCTTCCGGAAAATGATCGAGGCCGGCGGAATCGACATCGCCGCAGTACTATCACCGCCGTATTTCCACCCGGAGCAGGTCGAAGCCGCGGTCGAGGCCGGGTTGCACGTCTGGCTCGCCAAGCCGATCGCCGTGGACGCGCCGGGCGTCGCCCGCATCGAGGCCGCCGCCCGCAAGGCCGCTGAGAAACAACGTTGCTTCCTCGTCGATTTCCAGACCCGCGCGCTCGCCCACTACAACGAAGCCGCGCGCCGCGTCGCCGCCGGCGATCTCGGCATCCTCGGCTTCGGCGAAATCGAAGGCACCTGCCCCGGGTTCCAGCTCCGCGTCCCGCCAGACAGCCAGGAGGCGAAACTCAAAAACTGGCTGCAATGGCGCGATCTCTGCGGCGAGTCGATTGTCGAATACAGCATCCACTCGATCGACATGGCCAGCCTGATGATCGGCCGCAATCCCGTCGCCGCCACCGGCGATTGCGGGCGATTTCTGTTGGACAAACTCCCCGAGCCCCGCCCCGGCGACGTGAAGGACCACTGGATCGCGATGTTCGACTACGGCGACGACCTCAAGGTCCAGTTCCGCGGCAAGCGCTTCGAAGGCCACGATCTTCCGAACCAACACGGCATCTACGTGCGGCTCCACGGCAGCGAGGGCAGTCTGCTGGCCGACTATTCCGGCGAGGTGATGATCCGCGGCAAGGAGTCGTTCTACGGCGACCGCTTCATGAAGGAAAAGATCCGCGGGATCTACAACCGCGGCATCACCGAGAACTGGAAGACCTTCCATCACAACATCGCCACCGGCAACTTCGCCCAGGAAACCGTCGCCCCCAGCGTGCAGTCCCACTACCTCGCGCTGCTCGCCCGCGAGGCCTGCTACAAACAAGGTGAGACCGTGACGTGGCAGGATGTCGTATCCTCCAAGGCCGCGTTGTCGTTCGACACCGCCGGACTGAAGAGCTGAGCGAATGCCATGAAAGAGTTGATACATTTCGCATCCACCATATTGGCCATCGCCGCCGGCACGGGCATCGCGACCGCCGAACCCCTGATCTGGCAGGACCGGCCGGCCACCGATTGGCAATCCGAGTGCCTGCCGATCGGCAACGGCCGCCTCGGGGCGATGACCTACGGCGGCATCGACAAGGAACACATCCAGTTCAACGAAGACACGGTGTGGATCGGCGACGAGGAGGACACCGGCTCCTACCAGGCCTTCGGCGATCTGCTCATCGAGTTCGGAGAACAGGCGGGCGGCACATATGAATCCTACCGGCGCGAACTGGACATCGGCCACGCGATCCACACCGTCACCTACCAACAAGGCGGCGTCACCTACCGCCGGGAGTCCTTCGCCAGCCATCCCGCGAACGTGCTGGTCTTCCGCTTCACCGCCGACCAGCCCGGTGCCTACAGTGGCACGGTCTCCCTGAAGGATGCCCACGGCGGAACGGTCCGTGCCGATGGCAACGAGTTGGTTTTCTCGGGAACCTTGTCCGGCAAACACAGCCTCTCGGGCGGCAAGGGAAAGCCGGGGGAAAACTACGGCATCCGCCTCGATTACGAGGCGCGCGCGCTGGTGCTGCATCAGGGCGGCTCGCTGGAAAGCGGCCCGGAATCGATCCGCTTCAAGGACTGCGACAGCCTGCTCATCCTGCTCGACGGCGGCACCGACTATCTCAACCGCCACGACAAGGGATGGAAGCAGGCGCACCCAAGCGAGCGTATCAAGAAGCGGCTGTCCAAGGCCGCGAAGCAATCGTTCGAAGAACTCCGCCGCACACACATCGCCGACCACCGCGCGCTCTTCGACCGCGTCACGCTGGAGCTTGGCGAAAGCCCGGAAGACGCGGACCAGATTGCCACACCCGCCCGGCTCGATGCCTACCGCGGCGCGCCACTCAAGCAGCAGAAAGGCACGGTCTATGAAAAGGACGCGCTCAATCTCGCCGGCGGCCGCAGCGATCCGGGACTGGAGGCGCTCATCTTCCAATACGCCCGGTATTTGATGATCGCCTCGTCCCGTCCGGGCTGCCTGCCGGCCAACCTGCAGGGGCTCTGGAACCACAGCAACAACCCGCCGTGGCGCTGCGACTATCACACCGACGTGAACATCCAGATGAACTACTGGTTCACCGGCCCCGCCAATCTGACGGAATGTTTCACCCCGCTGTCCGAATGGCTGTGGTCGGTGGTGCCCGTCAAGCGCGAGGCCACCCGGAAAAAATACGGGGTGCGCGGCTGGGTCCACCGCTCCGAGAACGGAATCTTCGGCGGCCAGTCCTACCGCTGGGTGCCCGGCGACGCTCCGTGGCTGCTGCAGAACATCTGGGATCACTATGCCTTCACGCTCGACCGCGACTATCTCGAAACCCGCGCCTACCCGCTCCTGAAGGAGCAATGCGAGTTCTGGGAAGACTCGCTGATCGAACGGCCGGACGGCACGCTGGTCAGTCCCAAGAGCGTCTCGCCCGAGCACGGTCCAGCCGCCGAGGGGAATTCCTACGAGCAACAACTGGTGCATGATCTCTTCACCAACTTCATCGAAGCCTCCACCGTCCTTGATCGCGACGCGGAGTTCCGCGAAAAGATCGCATCGATGCGCTCCCGCCTGTTAGGCCCGCAGATCGGGCGCTGGGGCCAGCTCCAGGAATGGGCCGAGGACCGCGACGACCCGAACGACAAACACCGCCACCTTTCCCACCTGCTCGCCGTGCATCCGTGCCGGCAGATCTCGCCTGTCACCACGCCCGAACTCGCCGAGGCCGCGCGGGTCTCGCTCAACGCCCGCGGCGACGGCGGCACCGGCTGGAGCAAGGCATGGAAGATCAGCATGTGGGCGCGCCTCCACGACGGCAACCGCGCCTACAAACTGCTCAAGGAACAGATCCACGGCAATTTCCACGGCAATCTGCTCAGCTTCCACCCGCCGTTCCAGATCGACGGCAACTTCGGCTACGCCGCCGGCGTTTGCGAAATGCTCGTCCAGTCGCACGCCGGCACCATCCACCTCCTCCCCGCCCTGCCCGACGCGTGGCCCACGGGCCGCGTCACCGGTCTGAGGGCTCGCGGCGGCTTCGAAATCGACATGGCATGGCGCGACGGCAAACTCGCCGAAGTGACGGTGAAGTCGCTGCACGGGCGGCCGCTCGCGCTGCTCTACAAGGACAAGACCCTGAACATGCCCACCGAGACCGGAACGAGTCAAGCCTTCGGCCCCGCGCTGGAACCGAAATAGCCCGGGTCTCCTGCCATTACAAAAGCGACTTCATGAACCCACTCGAACCGTGCATCCGCCAGTCGTGGCGGATGTGGATTTCCGCCTCCACACGCAAACAAGCCGAGCCGGAAACCTGCCCGACCAGAGAAGGAAAACTTCGTCGAAGGCATCCATGGTGGACCAATCATTTTTCGAGTGTGTCCCAGTCCGCCCGGGTGGCCCGGCCTTTCTGATATTCCATCATCATTTTCCACACGCCGTCGCGTTTGAGCAGCAGGGCCTCGAAGTGGATGTATTCGGTTTGCTCCGGCTCGTCGCCGACGCGCGAGATGTAGCGGAAGACTCCGGTTTCGTGGGCGGTGGTGGCGTCGCCGTAGCGGTGGGAGAGGCGGAACTCCACTTCGGGCCGGGTGAGGCCGGCCTTGGCGTCGGTGAAGTCGCGCTTCCAGCGCAGCAGCGCCTGGCTGAGCGGATAGCTGGTTTTCTTGGTGCCGGTGACGAGCACGCCGTCCGGATGGCAGGTGGCCTGATAGGCGGCGAAGTCCCCTTCCCTCACGCTGCGCGAGACCTCGGCCCAGTAGGCGTCGAGTTCGGTCAGGCGTGCGGTTTCGAGATCGGGGAGCGGCGTGACCTTGAACGAGCGGATCGCGATCGGGCCATGATCGCCCTGGATGGCGATGGGGCCCATGGTTGCATCGCCTTCGAGGGGCGCGGACCGCGTGTGGCCGGAGGTGGAGACATTGTCCTGCACCAGAACGCCGTTGACATGGACTTTCTCGAACACCGCATCGCGCACCTTGCCGCCGTTTTCATCGAGTCGCGGCGCGCGGAACACGACTGTCATCGTCTGCCACTCGCCCGGTGCCTTGGCGGCGTTGTGCAGCGGAGCGATCCCGCCGAATCCCTGATGGTCCTTCGGCCGTGACGGGTCGTGTTGCTGATAGATTCCGCCGAGATCGCCGAAGCCGGGGCGCTCGCGGCCGTAGCTGTCGAGAATCTGCACCTCGTAGCGGCCCATGACGTAAACCCCGGAGTTCGAGCGCCGCGGGACCATGAATTCCAGATCGATCCGCACGTCGCCGAATTCCTCCTTGGTCAGCAGGTAGGGCACCTTGTCGCCCGGCTTGTCGGCATTCACCAGGATGTTCCCCTCGCCCTGCAGGGTCAGCGCGGTTTCGCCATCCACCGCCACGGCCTCCGCCACGCCGCGCCAGCCGGTCACCGGGCGGAAGGCGTCGAGAGGTCCGTCGTTCAGCAGATCGCGGGTCTCGCCGGCAGTTGATAATTGGATGGCCAGCATCGATGAAAATAATGCCCCGAGTGATCGAGTGAGCGTGTTCCTCATGTGCGAACGCCACGGGATTTCGCGCGAATCATCAAGCGGAAAGCGGCTGCCGTTTCACGCCGGGCGGTCTTTTTGGAACCGTTTTTTCCACTCCGGCACCTTCGGCTTGAAGGTCGAGGGCGGGAGTTCGTCGTCGAATTCGAAACGCTGGCCGATTCCGCGGAGCAGGGAGCTGATTTCCTTGGCCTCGGCCATCAGTTCCGCGATGCGCTCCGGAGTGAGTCCGGGTTGTTTGAGGGCGGCCTTCACCGCGGCGTCGCGGCGCTGCAGAACGGTGCCGGATAGCAGCGAAAGCGAGTGCTCGGCGGCGAGCATGCCGTCTTCCGGCGCCCCCTCGATCACCGCTACCCGCGCCAGTGCGAGGCGGTCGGCCTCCGGCAGGCCGGAGAGAAACGCATTCACCGCGGAACTCGAACCCGGGTCCGGCGCGGCGGTCAGGATGGCTTCCAGCAGCGAAACGCCCTCGATCCAAGGTGCGGCCTCGTGCAGGGTTTCGAACTGCTCGGCAAGCAGGTGCTGGGCGGCGGTGGACGAGAGCGCGAGGTGGCACATGAAAGCGACGATCCGGTGCATGCGCGTCGGCTCGACCGGTGCGGCCTCGCCGTCGTCGCCAGGCAGTTCGCCGCGCTGACGCCACTGCGGTTTCGCCTTGAGTCGCGCGATTTCCTGGCGCAGCGCGGTGACGGACGTCTGCAAGCGGCCTGCCACGACGTTGATCTGGTTTTCCCGGTCGCCGAAATCGCCCATCGCGCCGAGCAGCTCGGCGCACTCGGCGAGCAGGTCGGCACGTCCCGCCGCGCTGTCGAGCGCGCCGGTGTCGCGGGCCACATCGAGTTTGAACTCGAAGAACGGGCGCGCCTCATCGAGCAGTTTCCGGAACCCCTCGGCTCCGTTTTTGCCGAGGTAGGAATCCGGATCCTCGCCGGCCGGCATGCGCGCCACCCGCACCGCCAGCCCCTCGGGCGACAACTCGCGGAACGCCCGCGTGGTGGCCGCCAGGCCGGCGGCGTCGGCGTCATAACAGATCACGATGTCCTTGGTGTAGCGCTTGAGCAGCTTGGCGTGGTCGCGCGTGAAGGCGGTGCCGAGCGGCGCGAGCGCGTGATCGATGCCGGCCTCGTGGCAGGCGATCGCATCGAGCTGACCTTCGCACAACAGCGCCGCCTTTTCCCGCAGGATCGGCTTGCGCGCGCGGTCGAGCGCGAACAGCACGCGCGACTTGCGGAACAGGATGGTCTCGGGCGAGTTGATATATTTCCCGCTGTTCGGGTCCTCGCGCAACTGGCGGCCGCTGAAGGCGATCACGTCGCCGATCTCGTTGCGGATGGGAAACATCAGGCGGTCGCGGAAACGCACGCGGATGCCGGATCCCGGGTTCCCCTCCTCGCGCAGATAACAGATGCCGGAATCCACCAGCTCGCGGCCGCTGAATTTCCGCTCGCGCGCCCAGTCGAGGAATACCCGGGCGTTTTCCGGCATCCAGCCGACCTGCCAGCTGACCGCCATTTCCCGCCCGAAGCCGCGCGACTTGATATAGGCCCGCGCGTGCTCCGCCTCGGGCGCGGTGAGCAGCTGCCGGTGGAAAAACTCCGTCGCCTCGCGATGCAAATCGAGCAGCCGGCCCTTGCCGCGGCGGCGGCGCTCCTCCTCGGGGTCCGCCTCCTCCTCGCGCACCTGCACACCCGCGCGCTGCGCCAGCTTCCGCACCGCCTCGACGAAGGGCAGGTTCTCATAATCACGCACGAACGAGATCGCGTCGCCCCCCTTGCCGCAGCCGAAGCAGTGGAAACTCTGCCGCGCCGGGTTCACATAAAACGACGGCGTCTTCTCGTTGTGAAACGGACAATTCGCCCGGAACTGCGTGCCCGCCCGCTTCAACGGCACATACGAGTTCACCAGATCGACGATGTCCGTCGCGCTGAGAACCTGCTCGATGTTTTCCTTGGAAATCTGGGCCACGGCGTCGCTGCCCGGCCACCATACCCGCCCGCACGCCGGCGACAATCCCCCGTCCGCGGAAAATCTCGCGGGCTGGGAAATATGTTAGGCATGATTATCAATCAAGTTTTCCTAAATATCACACCTTACTAACTGATAGATAAAATATTGACATGACCTGACTTTTTATGGTGATGATACAAACTCACCCTTCACCCCATGAAACACACACACACACCACCCAAGAAATGGCTGGGACTCTCCCTGCTTCCGATCCTGTTCCAGCCATTGGCGGCGCAGGACCCCACGTTTTCGCTGGCAGCGGCCGGCGACAACTTCGAATTCGGCACGGCGTTCGCCGCGGCCGGAGACGTGAATGGCGACGGCCTGCCGGACATCGCGGTTTCCGACCGCTCGGCGCGCGTCGATTCATTCTTCGCCTCCGGAGCGGTTTACGTGCTCAGTGGGCTGGATGGCAGCCTGCTGCGCAGCCACCCCGGCAATCCCGCGCCATCGCAGAACTTCGGATCCTCGCTGGCGTCGCTGGACGCCGATGGCGACGGCATCCCCGATCTCGCGGTGGGCTCGCCCGGCGAATCGGTGGGTGGCTCCTACGGCTCCGGCGCGGTCCGGATCTACTCGGGGGCTGATGGTTCGCTGCTTGTCACTGTGACCGGCGCGCCACAATCCCAGCTTGGAAGCTCGCTGGCGAATGCCGGCGATCAGAACGGCGATGGCTGCGATGACCTCTATGTGGGCGCGCCGCTCGGCGACGGCTACCGCGGTCAGGTGCTGGTGATTTCCGGCAAGGATGGCTCGATCCTGCGCACGGTGGGCACCGATGTTTCATCCAGCTCATTCGGCCGCGGCGTCGTCGCCATGGACGACATCGACGGCGACGGCCTGCGCGATCTCGCGGTGAGCGCGCCCGGATATCGCAGCGGCGGATTCAACCCGGTTGGCCGCGTGCAATTGATCCGCAGTTCCGATGGCGCGGTGGCCGCGCAGGTGGCCGGCAGCGGCACCTACGCGCAACTCGGCTTGTCGATCGCTCCCGCCACGGATGTGGACGGCGATGGTCTGGCCGAATTGTTGATCGGCTCCTTCTCCACCGGCACCGCCTGGCTCGTCTCCGGCGCGGATTTCTCGCTGGTGACCGACCTATCGATTCCCACGTTGCCCGTTTTCCGTCCGCTGACGGTGGGTGGCACTCTGGATTACGACAACGACGGAGTCACCGATTGGTTGCTGGGCTCATCCGCCTTCGGAACCGTCAATGGCACATTGGTGGGCGGCGTCCGCATCGTCTCCGGCGCCGACGGTTCCACGCTCTTCGAAAAAACCGCCGATGCGCCCTACACCGGCCTCGGCGATTTCCTCACGGTTCTGCCAGGTCTCGGATTCGCCGCGGGCGAGCCGAGCCTGCGCGATGCCGTCACCGGCGGCTACGGCGCGGCGCACATCTGGGTGCTGAGCCAGGATTCGGACGGCGATGGCATCCCGGATTCCGAGGACGCGAATCCATACTCGAACAACGAGCCGACCATCGTGATCGGCGGCGTGGACACGGGCGTCGCCAACAGCGTGGACGAGCAGGGAATCACCCTCGCCGACCGTTTCGACGCTCTCGGCTCCGTCGAGGACTACCGCAATGAGGCGCTCTACTTCGTGGCCGTGCTGCATCTCGCCAACGAACTCGGCGAAGCCGGGCTGTTGGACGGACAGAGCGTCCGCCAACTGACGGGCGTCACCCGCTCCAACACCGTCGGCAAAAAAGGCAAACGCTGATTCCCGCCTCGCCGGGTGGCGGCGTGACGATTCACGATGCGGATCAGACTCCGGCTTCCGGCAGCCGCCGCTCGATGAGATCGAGCGCCGCCATCAGGCGGGCATGCGCTTCCGTCGCTCCGTCATGCGGATTTTCCACAGCGGATTCGGCCATCGCATGGAAATGGTGCGAGGCCTGCAAACGCGCCCATGCGTCGAGGATCTCCGGATCCGCGCTGCCATGGACGCGTTTTTCCATTTCGTGAATCCGCTCCAGCGTCGCGACCTGCCGCGCATTGCCTTCCCACGGACTGTGCAGCCCCTCCGGATCATCCCATGAAGTCAGCCGCGGACAGGGAAACTCCCGCACCGCATCGTATAGATCGACCGCTTCCGAGGGCGCCACCCATTGCAAGCCCTCGTCTTGAACGATCGTTGGCAACGTTTGCCAGAATTCCCTTTTGGCGGGCGCGCAGCCATCCATCCCGGCCAGAGATTCGTAGCGCTGGAGCAGAATCATGACATTGCCATCGCATCCGGACAAACGCCGGGCGAAATCATGGGAAGGCTCGTCATTCATCGCGAGTTTCGCGGACCACGCGCTGTGGCGCGGCAGGGTGACGATGCGCGCGGTGTCGGGTGCGCGGAGCAATTCGCAGGTCTCCCCGCCTTCCGCCATCACGCCATCGAAGCCCATGGTTTCCGCCTTGGCGGCGATGGCGTCGTTGTAAATCAGATCGGCATTGAGGAAAACCCGCGGCCGGACATGGAAAAGCTGCTCCATCGCCTGAAGGTGCAGGTCCACCTGTCGGTCGAACTCGCGATTGGAATGGAGAAAGGCAAGCGAGTGATGCCACGGTTCGGCGAGGAGTTCGACGCCGCCGCTGGCCACCAGTTCGCGGAACGACTCCAGGACATCCGGGCGATGGCGGCGCATCCGCTCGATCGCCTCGCCGCCGATCGACAAGGCGATGCGGAAACGTCCGCCGTTTTCCGCGATGGCCTCGCGCAGCATCCGATTGGCCGGCAGGTAGCAGGACTCCGCCAACCGGTCCATAGCCGCATCGACGGCGGCGTGATCCTCGAAACACAGCCCGTCATACGCGCCCATCTCCTCCCGTGGCAGCAGATGCGCCGGCAGGTGGACTTGGAAGCAAAGACAGATGTCGGGCATGGGTTACCGGCGGAGGGCTGAAACCGCCGCAAGCCGGCAAGCAGGAGGCGGGCCAGAATTCCCGATTCCGCCTTGCCTCACAGATCACGGAATTCCTCTTCGGAAATTCCAGCCTGCTTGAGTATGGATTTGAAGGTCCCCGTGGGCACATCTCCGGTGTGCATCGGCAGGTAAGTCTGTCGCCCGTCTTCGTGGCGAAGTACAAGATGGGAACCGCTCTGCCGTCTTTCCTCAAATCCGGCACGCTTCAGTTTGCACAGAACTTCCCTCGCTTTATGCGGCATTTCAGGCGACTTCCACAGTAGTCAGAATAGCCTCCGGGGCGGAGGTCACGGATTCGCCCTGCGCGCGCTTTTCCTCATTCCACAAAGCAACCAGCTCGCGAGCGGCCTCCAACGCACCTTCGACACCGCAGCCATGCGTGGTGAGACCGAGTGAAGGCACGTGGGCGTAGTAATAACCGGGCAATCCCTCCTTTTCAGGAATGCGTTCAAGCATGACGGGGTAGCGCATGGTGGAAATCTGCATCATGTGACATGGCTTGTCGAGTTTGGGCTTGGCACGACAAAACATCGCCGGATTGCCGCGCCGCAGCGAAGGTCCTCCCGGCACTCACTCCGGCGCGTGCTCGTGGACGAAATGCGGCGGCTCGGCATGCTCCTGTTTTTTCTCGCCGACGATCTCGCCGTCGTCCATGCGGGCGATGCGGTCGGCGTAGGAGAAGATGCGGTTGTCGTGGGTGACGATAATGACGGCGCGGCCGGGCGAGCGGGCGACGTTGCGGAAGAGTTCGAGGACGATCTCGCCGTTGTGTGAATCGAGCGCGGCGGTGGGTTCGTCGCAGATGACGAGCGGCGGTTCGTGGACCAGCGCGCGGGCGATGGCGACGCGCTGCTGCTGGCCGCCGGAGAGTTTGTTGGGGCGTTCCTTCCAGCGGTCGCCGAGGTCCACCGCGTCGAGCGTGGCGCGGGCGCGGCGGATCGCCTGTGAATGGGGCACGCCTTGGATGAGCAGCGGGATGCCGACGTTTTCCGCGACGCTGAGCGTGGGGATGAGGTTGAACTGCTGGAAAATAAAGCCGATGTGCGCGGCGCGGAAACGGGTGAGCGCGCCGCCGGACATGCGGTGGAGTGGTTTGCCGAAGACATCGATCTCCCCGCTCTCGACGCGCAGCGTTCCGGCGATGGCGCTGAGCAGCGTGGTTTTCCCGCAGCCCGACGGGCCGACCAGCATGAGGATTTCGCCTGCGAAGGCCTGCAGGTTCACTTGCTTCAGGGCGTGAATCCGCTCCGCGCCTTCGCCGAAGTGTTTCTCCGCACCGCGCACGTCCACCACGAGTTTGCCGTTGCTTGGAGCGCGGACTTCAGTCCGCCCGATGTCATTCTTGCGGACTGAAGTCCGCGCTCCGTTATCTTTCATGCGCGGAAGACCATGGCGGGTTCGTAGAAACTCAGGCGCAGGATGCCCAACAGGGCCGCCGCCATGCAGATGAGCTGGATCACGCCGAAGGCGATCATCGGAATCTGCCAAGGCATCACGAACGGCGGCTGGTTGTTCTGGATGGAGGCATAGGCGAAACCCGCGGTGGCCAACAGCCCGATGCCGAAGCCGATCAAACCCACCGTGGCCGACTGGATGACGAGCATCACGCTGAGGCGGAAATTCGACATGCCCATCGCCTTGAGCGCGCCGAGGTGCTTCAGGTTGTCGAGCACGAAGGCATAGAAGGTCTGGCAGGCAATGGCGATGCCGACGATGAACCCGATCAGCACGGTGGTGCCGAAGGAAATCGGGATGCCGGTGTTTTTCACATACCACCAGATGGTGGAGGTGTTGAAATCGTTCATATCATCTCCAAAGCCTTCGTTGACATAAGCGCGCAATCCGGTGCGGCGCTGGATTTCGGCCGCGGCCTCGGCCGGCGTCACGCCCTCGACGGGCGCGGCGATCACGGCGGACAACATCTTCCGCGAGGGCGGCGTGTATTGCAGCGCGCGCTCGTAGGTGGTCCAGATGTAAGGGCCGCCGGTGAACGAGCGCACCGCCTGGCAGATGCCCACGACGCGGGCCTCGATGTCGTTGATCTCGAAACGGTCGCCTATGCCGATCGACTTGCCTTTTTCCATCGCCAGGCGGGTCACGGCGAGTTCGTCGATGACCACGGTATTGGGCAGCCGCAGGTCCTCGATGCGGCCCTCGATCATCCGCATCGGCGCGCCGGCCAGCGAGGCGGGATCGATCCCTAACAACTGCACGGTCTTGAATTTCCCGTCGTCCAGCCGCACGCGCTGGATGCCCGAGTAGAGCGGCATCGCCCAGCGTACGCTGGACACCGAGCGCACGCGCGAAACATCGGTATCGCGCAGCGGATTGATCTCGTTGATCTGTTCGACGCGCTCCTCGACCACGAAGATCGGCGCGCCCACGTTCTTGAGCGTGGAGGTGGTCCACATCATCAGGCCGCAGAACACCGAGGCTTGCTGGACGATGAGAAAGGTGGCGAAAAACAGCCCCGCCACCAGCATCAGGTATTTGGCCGTGTCGCCGAAAAGCATTTTGAGAGCGAGGCCGGTCATGCGAAATCGCGGCCAGCATAGCGCGAATGAACGCCACCGCAACCCGCCACATGGCGGCCCGTGATGGCATTTGAGCTTGCGGGATGGGGATGGCGGGCCACATTCGCCCCTGATGAGAATCATTCGCAACAAGCGCCGACTCGCAATTCTGGCAGCCACCGCCCTCGCGCTCCCCTGCTCCGTTTCCGGCAAGGAGGAACTCAACATTTACTCGCACCGCCACTACGAGGTGGACCAGCAGGTAAACCGGCTGTTCACCGAAAAGACCGGAATCGAGGTGCGGGTGGTGAATGCCGAGGCGGATCAATTGATCGAGCGGCTGAAAGCGGAGGGAGCGAACAGCCCTGCGGACCTGCTGGTGACGGTGGACGCCGGTCGCATGCAGCGGGCGCGGCAGGATGGCTTGCTGCAGGCGGTTCGCTCGGAAACGCTCGAAAAGGCGACCCCGCCCGAACTGCGCGACCCGGACGGTTTCTGGTATCCCTACACGCTGCGCGCCCGCGTCATCATGGTGGCATCGGATCGTGTGAAACCGGGTGAAATCAAAGACTACGAGGATCTCGCCAAGCCGCAGTGGCGCGGCCGCTTGCTGGTGAGATCGTCGTCCAACAGCTACAACCAATCGTTGATGGCCTCGATGGTCAGCGCGCTGGGCGAGGAAAAGGCGCTCGCCTGGGCGAAGGGCGTGGCCGCGAACATGGCGAGGCCGCCGCAGGGTGGCGACCGCGACCAGATCAAGGCCTGCGCCGCGGGCTTGGCCGATATATGCATTTCCAACACGTATTATCTCGGGCTTTTGCTTGACTCGCCCGATCCCGCCGAGCGCCGCGCGGCCGCGAAGATGCGGGTGGTGTTTCCCAACCAGGACGGTCGCGGCGCGCACGTGAACGTGAGCGCGGCCGGCGTGGTGAAGCATGCGAAGAACGTGGCAAACGCCCGCAAATACCTTGAGTTTCTCGTTTCTCCCGAAGTGCAGGCAATGCTCGCCAAGGGCAGTCACGAACATCCGGTCTCGATGGATACCAGCCTGAACCCGCACCATGCGAAGTGGGGCGATTTCAAAATCGATACGACCACGTTTCCCAAAATGGGCGAGGACCAGGCGAAAGCGCAGCGCTTGTTCGATGCGGCCGGTTGGAAGTAAGACCGGCGCACGATGCCAACACGCCCGACAAACGCCCTGCCGGCCAAGGCACTGGTTTGGCTGCCGGCACTGGTGGTCCTGCTGCCGGTGGCAGTGGTGCTGGCGCGCGCGCTGATGCCCGCGGGTGAGGCGTGGGAAGATCTCATATTGCCGCGGCTCGGCGGACATGTCTGGCAATCGCTGGTGCTGGTGGCCGCGGTCACGGTGGTGGCGGTTCTGTTAGGTCTGCCGGCCGCGTGGCAGGTTTCGGTGAACGATTTCCCCGGCCGCAGGATCTTCGAATGGGTGCTGTTGCTGCCGCTGGCGATGCCGGGATTTGTCGCGGCGGTGGCCTACATCGATCTCTCCGAGGGATTGATTCCGTTTTTCGTGTGGGTCCGGCAACGCTTCGGCATCGATGCCTTCCTGATGGTGCAAAAAATCACACCGTGGGTGTTCGCAGTCGGGATTCTGGCATCCACCCTGTTTCCCTATGTCTATCTCACCTGCCGGGCGGTGTTTGCCCGCGAGGCGGCCGCGCCTTTGGAGGCGGCGCGCATGCTCGGGGCCTCGCCGCTGCGCGGGTTCATGCAGGTGGCGGTGCCGATGGCGCGGCCGGCGATCGCCGCCGGGGCCAGCCTGGTGGCGATGGAAACGATGAACGATTACGGGGTGGTCACCGCCTTCGGTCTCACGCCGCTCACCCCGGGGATTTTCCGTGCCTGGGGCGAGGGCCACGCGGGCGCGGCGATGCGCTTGGCGCTGGTGCTGATGGTTCTGGTGCTCGTGATGGTGGGGGCCGAGCGCTGGCAACGCGGCCGACGACGCTTCGCCGCGGATCCCGCCACGCAACCGCTTGCCCGCAGGCATTGCGGACCCGGTGGCGTGCTGCTGGCGTGGTCGCTGTGCCTGCTGCCGTTGCTGCCCGGATTTCTCATCCCTGGCTGGCGCATGGGGCGCTGGGCCGTGCAATCGTTCGAACGCATCGATTGGTCCGGCAACCTCAGCGCCACGCTCCACTCGGTGGGATTGGCGGCAGGCGCGGCCGGGCTCGTCACCCTTGGCGCGGTGGTTTTGGTGGCCGGTCGGCGGGCGTTTTCCGGCGGTGCGCTGCTGCTCGCCCAACGCATCGGCCTGCTTGGATACGTGCTGCCGAGCGCACTCGTGGCGGTTGGGGTGGCGGCGGTGGTTTCCTGGCTGGCGGCGCGTCCAGGCTTCGCCGGTCTGGCGTTGAGTGCTTCGGTCTTCGGTTTGTTGCTGGCGTATTTCATCCGTTTTCTCGCGGTGGCCATCCAGCCGGGCGCGGCGGCACTCGAACGGGTGTCCGGCACTCTCCATCACGCCGCCCGCACGCTCGGTGCAGGGCCGCTGCACGCGCTCGCCACCATCGATCTGCCGCTGATCCGACCGGCCATCGTCACCGGCGCGATCCTCGCGTTCGTGGATGTGTTCAAGGAACTCACCCTCACACTGGTGCTGCGGCCATTCGACTTTGAAACCCTGGCCACCCGCACGTATCGAATGGCCGGCGAATCGCGCATGCCGGAAGCTTCCGTGCCCGGCCTGCTCATGGTGCTGGTCTGCCTCGCCGGCCTGATTCCGCTCACCCGCATGATCCGCATCCGATGATCCGCCTCTCCGCCAGCCATCTCACCAAGCGCTACCGCCGCGGCGACCGGGCGGCGGTGGACGATGTTTCCTTCGAACTCCCGGAAGGCAAGTTGCTCGCGCTCGTCGGCGAGAGCGGCAGCGGCAAATCCACCTTGCTGCGCCTCATCGCCGGCCTCGAACAGCCGGACGCCGGGGAAATCGCCCTCGACGGTTCACTCCTCTCCACCCCGCGCGGCGTCACCCCGCCCGAACGGCGCGGGATCGGGCTCGTGTTTCAAAACCACGCGCTCTTCCCCCACCTCACGGTGGAAAAAAACATCGCCTTTGGACTCCGCCACCTGCCGCGAAACGAGCGGCCCGCAGCCATCGCGCCGCTGCTCGAATTGATCGGACTCTCCGGCATGGGTGCGCGCTATCCGCACGAGCTGTCCGGCGGCGAACGCCAGCGCGTCGCGCTGGCCCGCGCATTGGCACCGAATCCGCGCGTGCTGTTGTTGGACGAGCCCTTCAGCAGCCTCGATGCCCGCCTGCGCCACAGTGTGCGCGACGAAACCCAGGCGATCCTCAAACAACGCGGCGCCACCGCCCTGCTCGTCACCCACGACACCGGCGACGCGCTTTCCATCGCCGACCGCATCGTCGTCCTCAAACAAGGCCGGGTGCAGCAAGTGGGCGCGCCGCCCGAGGTCTATTACGCGCCGGCCAATTCCTACGTCGCCTCGTTTTTCGGCACCTGCAATTTCCTGCCCATCCGCAGCCTGCCGCATCCGAGCGGCGCGCGCATCCACTGCCACGTCGGCCCGCCCGGCCCCAGCGAGCAACCCGGCATCGGCGTCTGGGTGCGCCCGGAAGACCTCGAACTCGTCCGCCCGTCCGGCCACGAAGCGCTCACCGGCACCATCACCCGCATCGCCTTCCAGGGTGCCTACCTCGATGTCACCCTGCGCTGCCAGACACCCGACGCCCCGCCCTTCGAGGTGCTGGTGCGCCATCACCAGTCGTTTGCGGTGAGCCACGGGGAAATCTGGGCCATCGCGCCAAGATCGCGTCATCGGGCGTGACTGAATGCGGGGCGGCCCTGGCTTTTGACAAGACATCCCCGGCGCCACTCGTTAGGCTGCCCGCATGAACGGAAGGGGCATCAGACAATTCCTGCTCGCCTGGCTGTTCCTGCCATGGCTGGCACTGGACGCCCAGCAGCCCGAAACGCGGCAGACAGATGCGGTGCGACCGCCTGCGGTCTCCGGAATCAGCGCGCTCGAATCACTGCGCGATTTGATCGAGGCGGCGGAGACGCGGATTTCCGTGCTGCGGGATCAACTCGCGACCGCACCGGATGGTCTGCGCCGGGCCGAGCTGGAATCCCAGCTCGCCAACGAGCGCGCCGATCTGCGCTCGCTCAACGAGGATTTCCGCGAAGTGGCATCCGGAGTCGAGGAATCGGAATACACCATGAAGGAGGAGCCGACGTCCGACCTGTCCTCGCAGGTCAAAGATCTGCTCCAACCCCTGCTCGGCGAGCTGCGGGACGCCAGTTCCGGCCCGCGGGAAATGGAGGCGCTGCGCAACGAACTCCGGCGGGCGCGCGCCCGGCAATCCATGGCCAGGCAGGCGCTCGACCGGATCCGCTCATACACCCCGGAGGCATCGGACGACGAACTGAAACGCCTTCTCGACAAGGCCCGCCAGGCTTGGGAACAGCGCGCCAAGGAAAGCGGCAGCCGCATCAAGGTGCTGGAAGTGCAACTCGAAGAACGCGAACGCGCGCGCACCACGTTCATCGAGAAGGCGTCTTCGGTGTTGAGCAATTTCTGGCGGACGCGGGGACTGAATCTCCTGCTGGCCATCGCAGCAGCATTGGCGACCTTCCTCATCGGGCGGCGCGTGTTCCGATACCTGCGCCGGATCAGCCCGCTGCACCGGCGCAAGGGTGCCCAAGTGGCCTCACGGTTTGCGGACATCATCGCCGCCGCGTTGCTGGCGGTGTTCACCCTGATCGCCGGACTGATCGTTCTCTACGCCCGCGAAGACTGGGTCCTGCTCACCCTCGCCGCGATCATCCTGCTGGGCATCGTCTGGGCCGGCCGCAACACCCTGCCGCCCTACATCGAGCAAATCCGCCTCCTGCTCAACATCGGCCCGGTGCGTGAGGGCGAGCGGATCGTCATGGACGGCCTGCCATGGCGGGTCAGCAAACTCGGCTTCTACTGTGATCTGACCAACCCCGAACTCAGCGGCGGCACCTTGCGGGTTCCCGCACGCGAGTTGATCCAACTGCGATCACGGCCGCAGGATCCGCACGAACCATGGTTTCCCTCCCGGCTCGACGACTGGGTCATCCTGCGCGACGGCACCTTCGGCAAGGTGGTTCAACAAACGCCCGAGCAGGTGGTGCTGGTCAGGCGGGGAGGAAGTTACAAAACCTATCCTGCCGAGGATTTTCTCGAACAGGCCCCGGAAAACCTGTCGCGGAATTTCCGTGTCAGGGCCACATTCGGCATCGATTACCGCCATCAGGCGGACGCCACCGAAGCCATTCCGCAACGCCTCACCGAAGCATTGCAAACCGCGCTGGCCGCTGCGGTCGGCCAGGAGAACCTGCATTACGTGACGGTCCAACTGGAAGCCGCCGGCAGTTCGTCGCTCGATTACGCCGTGCGCGCGGATTTCTCCGGTGAAGTGGCATCCCAGTTCAATGTGCTTAACCGGTTGGTCGCCCGCACCTGCGTGGAAACCTGCAACGCGGAAGGCTGGGTGATCCCGTTCACCCAAATCACCATTCACCAGGCCGGGGAATAAGACCGCCGGTTGCCTTCCGGCCGGGAATCCGTTTCCGTCAACATCGGACGCGGCGTTCCATGCATCCACGGTCCCTGGTCGGCCGGCTCCCGCGTGATGGTCACCCGCGTGCCCACATCCACCGAATCGAAAACCACCGGCACGATCTCCGTCGGCAGCCGGATGCAGCCGTGCGAAGCGGGTTGGCCGGGCTCCGGAATGACGCCGCCGTGCATGCCGATCCCATAGGAGGTGAGACGCATCCAATACGGCATGGGGGCCGGCACGTAGCGCATGCCTTCGGGAACCGGATCGTCATATCTCGCGTCGTTGTCGATCATGTTGCCGAACTCGTCCTCGATCCATCCATAGCGGTTCGAATACTTGTCCACGATTTTCTCGGTGATCCGGTATTGCCCGGGCCGGGTGCCGTGGCCCTCGCGGCCGGTCGCCACGTAGCACCAGCCGATCGGCCGCCCGCCACGATGAAACCCGGCGATCTGGTCGGACAGGCTGATGGTCACGGTTACCTTGCCGGGACCGCCGTCGTCATACCAGTTGTAGAGCACCTGGCGCGCGCGCACCGGCGTGGACGCGGGGCCCGCCGGATGACACGCCCCGACCGCCAGCGCACACAGCAAAAGCGCAAGGAATGGAAAAAATGGAAATGTGCGGGACATGCGGATTGTGAACCAGCCCCCATCGTTTACGCCGCAATCGCATGGTGGTCAAGAAACGCGCGCTCAGGAATCCGCGTCCGCCGCGGAACAACGATCCGCCGTTTGTGAAGCCGATTCTTTTTTTTCTTTCGGATTGCGGCACGCGCCGAACGCGCTAGTTTGATGGCGACTGCTGTGTCCGACTAACTGGTTGCCGGCCCGAACCGATATCACACTTACGGGGTCAATCATTTGGTGGTCCATGTCACGCCTTGCAGAGGAAGACAGAAAGCCATCGAACGATCCCACTTATTGAGTTCACGGAACGTGGCTCACGGCGCCAACAACGGCACAGCGGTTTTTTTTTGTACGGATGGCGCGCTCAAAGCTCGCCGGCGACCAGGTCGTCGAGCGTCTGGCGCCTGCGGATCACCGTGGCGGTGCCGCCTTCGACCAGTATCTCCGCGGGCAGCGGGCGCGAATTGTAATTGGAGGCCATCACAAAGCCGTAGGCGCCGGCCGACATCAGCGCGATGCATTCGCCCGGCTGGAAGTCCGGCAACTCGCGGTTCTGGCAGAAAAAGTCGCCGCTTTCGCAGATCGGACCCACCACATCCACGGTGACGCGGTCGTCCGTGGCCGGCTGTTCCAGCGGCACGATTTCGTGGTGCCCCTCGTAAAGCGCAGGGCGGATGAGGTCGTTCATGCCGGCGTCCACGATCTTGAAGGTTTTGGCCGAGCCTTTCTTTTCGTAAAGGCAGCGCGTGATCAGCACGCCGGCGTTGCCGACGATGAAACGTCCGGGTTCGAGCAGGATTTTGAGTCCGAGGTCTTTCAAACGCGGGACGATTTCGCGGCCGTATTGCTCGATGGTCAGCGGGCGCTCCTCTTCGGATTTTTTCTCCCACCAATCGATCGAACCCGACTCCAGAGAATCCTGATAGATGATGCCGATGCCGCCACCGATCGACCAGAATTCGATGCCGTGTTTTTCCTTCAGCATACGCGCGAGCGGCGCGACCTTTTCTACCGCCTCGATGAAGGGTGAGATGGAGGTGAGCTGCGAGCCGATGTGCATCTGCAGTCCGCGCAGACGGATGTGCGGCAGTTCGCGGGCCGCCATTTCATAAAGTCCGGCGATCGCCTCGAAATCCACGCCGAACTTGTTCTCGGACTTGCCGGTGGAGATGTATTTGTGGGTTTTGGCATCCACATTCGGATTCACCCGCACTGCGGCGGGCGCGGTGACGCCCAGCTCGCCGGCCACCTGGTTGAGATACCCCAATTCCTCCGCACTCTCGACGTTGAATGAATAGATTCCCTTTTCGAGCGCATAGACGATCTCGTCGCGCGTCTTGCCGACTCCGGCGAAGGTGCAATGCGCCGGATCGCCGCCCGCCTTGATCACGCGGAACAACTCGCCGCCGGAAACGATGTCGAATCCCGCGCCCTCGTTGGCCAGCAGCCGCAGCACGGAAAGATTCGAGTTCGCTTTCACCGCATAGGCCACCTCGTGGTCCACGCCCGCCAAGGCAGCGTCGAGCCGCCGGTAGTGGTCGAGGATGGTCCCCGCGGAATAGACATAGAGCGGGGTGCCGTGTTCCGCCGCAAGGGCCTGGAGATCGACGTCCTCGCAGTGGAGGGATCCGTTTCGGTAGGAAAATCCGTGCATCGCGGCGGGAATTAGCCGCCCGTTTCGCCGGGGTAAAGCACGGATGACAGAGCGGTTATCTCTGACGCAATCGCGTGATTGCCAGAACGAAGCGGGTTTCCCACCATCCGCGGCGTGAAAGTCGCCAAAGCCGTCATCACCGCCGCCGGGAAAAACCAACGCACGCTGCCCCTCCAGACATTAGTGGATCGCGATGGAATTTCCAAATCCGCTCTCGCCATCCTCGCCGGTGAAATCACCGCCGCCGGCATTTCCGAGATCGCCGTCATCGTGCATCCCGGCGACGAGACAGCCTACGCGGAAGCCGCCGGACCGCTTGCCAGCCGCATGCGATTCATCCCGCAAACCGAGCCGCTCGGCTACGGCCATGCGGTCCATTGCGCGGTGGATTTCACCGGTGGCGAGCCGTTTCTCCTGATGGTGGGCGATCACCTCTACACCAGCCGCGCCGCCGAATCCTGCACCGCCCAGCTGCTCGCCGCCGCCGAGACGGCGAAGTGCCCGATCTCCGCCGTGCAGGCCACCCATGAAAGCAAACTCCCATTCTACGGCACCATCGGCGGCCGCCGCGTCCAAGGTGCCGAGCGTCTCTATGAGGTGGAAACCGTGATCGAAAAACCCACCCCCACCGAGGCCGAGCAGAAACTCGTCGTGCCCGGCCTTCGCGCCGGAAACTACCTGTGCTTCTTCGGCATGCACGTGCTCACGCCGCAGGTGATGGAAATCCTCGGACAACGCATCGCCACGGGACAAACCGACCTCTCCTCCGCCCTCGCCGAAAACGCCCGCCGCGAACGCTACCTCGCCATCGAAATCCAGGGCCGCCGCCACGACCTCGACCTCCACTACGGCCTGCTCGCCACCCAGCTCGCCCTCGGTCTCGCCGGCAAGGACCGCGACGAAGTGCTCGCCCTGCTCGTCGATCTGCTCGCCCAATCCCAAGCCTGAGCACGCGCATGATTCCCCTCACCGACCTGATCGTCTCGCCGGACGAAAACGTCCGCAACCAGTCGCTCGATGCCGCCTGCGCGAAACTCCCGCTCGACGAGCTGCTCGCCCAGGCCGACGCGCTCGACGGTTTCCGCCGCAAGAGCGACAACCTCTATCAGCGCGTGCGTGCATTGCTTTTCCTGCATGCCATCCACCGCTTCCACCTCCCGCGGATTCTAACAGAATCGCCGGCGGGAACGATTCCGTTCAAGGGTTATGAAAATCTGCTAGAGCGCCGCTTCGAGGAGGCCATCGACATTTTCCTCAAATACCAGCGCGAGCACGGCCCGGGCGACGGGATTTCCAGCGCGCTGGCCGCGGCCTATCAGAAACTCGCGTTCCAGACGCTGGCCGACCAGGTGCGCCGCAGCGTGCGCAGCGTGGCGGGCAACCAGTGGATGTTCCGCATGGGCCATCCCGACGACCAGCCGCTGCGCATCCGCAAGGAACTCGCCACCCGCGATCCGGCGAGCGGACTTTACCCGGTGCTGCGCGAGCGCACGCCCGTCCGCATGGACCTCACCCACTGCGGTTGGAGCGACATCTTTTTCCTCGGCATGGATTACCCCGAGGGCGCGAAGGTGCTCAACATTTCGGTGGACCTCGCCGTGCATGGCCGCGACAAGGAACCGAACCCGCCGGTCGAGGCCAGCCTGCGCGTGATCGACCAGCCGGTGCTGCGCTTGACCAGCGTGGACCTCGGCTGCTCGGCGGAAATTTCCATTCTCAACGAGGTCTTCGATTTCGCGAAGGACTACCTCGGCCTGCTCAAGGCGGCCGTCATCGCCAGCGGCATCGTCCCGCCCGGCATCGAGGGATCGGGACAGAATCTTTCCGATCTGTTAGAGCGTATTGTCGGTCCCGGCCGCGGATTGGAAATCGTCAGCAACGTGAACAACATCCCGAAGGGATCGCGGCTCGCGGTTTCCACCAACCTGCTCGCCGCCCTGATCGGCGTGTGCATGCGCGCCACCGGCCAGGCGCGTTCCCTGACTGGCGGGCTGGAGGAAAACGAACGCCGCATCGTGCTGGCCCGCGCATTGCTCGGCGAGTGGCTCGGCGGCTCCGGCGGCGGCTGGCAGGACTCCGGCGGCGTATGGCCTGGCATCAAGTTGATCTGCGGCGCGCTCGTCGGCGAAGGCGATCCGGAACAGGGCATCAGCCGCGGACGGTTGATGCCGACGCACCGCGTGCTCGACCGCGACGACGCGCCCGATGACGCGCGCCGCGCGTTGCAGGACTCGCTCGTTCTCGTGCACGGCGGAATGGCCCAGAACGTGGGGCCGATCCTCGAAATGGTCACCGAAAAATACCTGCTGCGCTCGCAGCCCGAGTGGTCGGCGCGGTCAGAGACGCATGAAATCCTCGACCGCATTCTAACAGGATTGAAAACCGGCGACATCGCCGCCATCGGCAAGGCGACCACCGAGAATTTCCTAGGTCCGATCCAGACGATCATCCCGTGGGCCAGCAACCTCTATACCGAACTGCTCATTGCCAAGACCCGCGAGGCATTCGGAGATGACTTCCGCGGCTTTTGGATGCTCGGCGGCATGTCGGGCGGCGGCATGGGTTTCATGTTCGCGCCGCATCGCAAGGCGGAGGGCCAGGAGTTCCTGCAGAAACTCATGTCGGAAACCAAACACGCGCTCGCCGCCGCGCTGCCGTTCGCGATGGAGCCGGTGGTTTATGACTTCGCCATCAACGAGCGCGGCTCATGGGCCGATATTCTAACAGGACCCGACGCGTTGATGCCAGCCGGCTACTACCGTTTCACCGTGCCCGTGCTGTTGCGAATGGAGCGGCAGAAACTTGGTCCCGCGCGTCACGCCGAACTCGATCACTTCGCCGACGCCTGCCGCACCCGGCCCGAGCTTCAGGGCATGGTCCGCACTTTGTTCGACTCGATTTTCCCGCGCGCACAGGAAAGCCGTGGCAGTGTGGGCAGTCTCAATGAAATCCTCGACCGCTACGGATTCGACCGCATCGCCCACGAACAGATCCGCGAGGACTTGCGCGCCGGCCGCATCGGTCTCGCGCAGAACCGCCTGCCGGCCAACAGCACCATCGAGGATGTGCAAGCCGGCGACCTAACAGAATCCGCGCGGCTCGACGCCTCCGATCGTGAACGCGGACTCGCGGCGCTGAAGAACGGCGAAGTTGCCGTGGTCACATTGGCCGCCGGTGCGGGATCGCGCTGGACGCAGGGCGCGGGCGTGGTCAAGGCGCTAAATCCCTTCTGCCGGCTTGGCGGCCGCCACCGCTCGTTCGTGGAAACCCACCTCGCCAAGAGCCGAAAGACCTCGCGCGAGTGCGACACGGCGCTGCCCCACGTTTTCACCACCAGCTATTTCTCCCACCGGCCGACGAGCGATTTCCTCGGCGAATATCATCACTTCGGCTACGAGGGACCGCTGGTTCTATCCGAAGGCAAATCGATCGGCCTGCGGATGGTTCCCACCGAACGCGACCTGCGGTTCATGTGGGAGGAAATGCCGCAGCAGGCGCTCGACGTGCAGCAGCAGAAGGTCCGCGACAGCTTGCGCACCGCGCTCATCGGCTGGGCGCGCGCCGCAGGCGAGGCCACCGATTACACCGACAACCTGCCGCTCCAATGCCTGCATCCCGTCGGCCATTGGTATGAAGTTCCCAATCTCATCCGCAACGGCACGCTCGCGCGGTTGTTGCAGGAGCGCCCGCAGCTCAAGACGCTCGTCATGCACAACATCGACACCGTCGGCATGAACGTCGATCCCGCCCTGCTCGGCCGCCACCTCAACAGCGGCGCGGGACTCACTTTCGAGGTCATTACCCGTCGTCTCGAAGACCGCGGCGGCGGACTGGCCCGCGTCAACGGCCATGTCCGCCTCGTCGAGGGCCTCGCCATGCCGCGCGAGGAGGACGAGTTCCATCTCACCTACTACAACTCGAACACCTGCTGGATCGACATCGACGCCCTGCTCGCCGCCTTTCAACTGACGAGAAACGATCTAACCGACGAAACGAAAACCGCCGCCGCCATCCGCGCGCTGGCAGCGAAGATGCCCACCTACATCACGCTCAAGGACGTGAAAAAACGCTGGGGCCACGGCCAGGAAGACGTTTTCCCGGTCTGCCAGTTCGAGAAACTGTGGGTGGACATGAGCCAGCTCTCCACCATCGAAACGAGTTATATCGCCGTCCCCCGCCTGCGCGGCCAGCAGCTCAAGGACCCGGCCCAGCTAGACGGCTGGCTCCGCGACGGATCGGCCGCGTATCTGGAATCGCTCTGCGAGTGGGAGTAGATGAGCGCCGAGACTGCGGAACGCCTTCAGCGTTCGGTTTGATTCCGGAACCAATCCCGGGGTTGTGACCAACCCCGGGCTGGAATGCGGTATCCCGTTGGGATACGGATGAATCGGCGTGGTGCCAAGAAACGACGATATCCGGAACTTCGACCTCATCCTGAATTTCAATGGATTCCGAACCACGGAATCCCGGAGTTGTCATCAACCCCAGGTTGGAATGTGGTATCCTGTCGGGATACGGATGAATCGGTGTGGTATCAAAAACGGCGATATCCGGAACTTCGCCCGCATTTTGAATCCCAAAGGGATTCCGAACCAAAGCCCGGGGTTGGCACAACCCCGGGTTCGGGCGGCCTGGTTTGACAAGCCTGAAGGGCTTGTGGAGGCTTGATGCCACATCATGCCCAATCGCTCTCCCGGATCTATCTGCATATCATCTTTTCGACGAAAAACCGCAAACGCTTCCTGACCGACGCGGAACTTCGCATGGCTCTCCATGCTTATCTCGGTGCGACAATGAAAAATCTGGAATGCGTTCCCGTGGAGATCGGCGGCGTCGAGGATCACGTCCACATATTGTGTTGTTTCCCCGCACCCAAAGCGTTGCAGGGGTGGTGAAGGAAACGAAACGGGTTTCCACCAATTGGCTTCATGAGCAGTCACCGGATTTGAGGGGATTTCATTGGCAGAAAGGATACGGGGTGTTTTCCGTGTCACATTCGAGCGTGGGCGAGGTGGTGGAATACATCCGTCACCAGGATGAGCATCATCGGAAGATGACGTTTCAGGACGAATATCGGGCTTTCCTGCGTAAACACGCGGTGGATTTCGACGAGAGATACGTATGGGATTGATCCACACCGACCCTGCGGAACGCTTTCAGCGTTCGATATGATGCCATCGCGCATCCCGGGGTTGTGCCAACCCCGGGCTGGGGTGCGGAATCCCGTTGGGATTCGTGACGACATGTCTCCGGCCATTGACCGGCCCGATGTCGTTTGAGATTGTCCCACCGCAATGCGTGATCCGATTTGTCCGAACTGCGGCAAGACCATTCCGGTCGATGACATGAACGTGGCACGCGACATCGCGCTGTGCCGCTCCTGCAATCAGGTCCATTCGCTGTCCGAACTGGTGGACAACCACGCACTGGATCCCAAGGTGGATCTTCACCGGCCGCCGAAGGGGTGCTGGCATCGTCCTTCCGGGATGGGCGAGGCGGTGGGAGCCAGCCACCGCTCATTGCTCATGGCATTGCCGTTGCTCGGCGTAGCCTTGTTTTGGAACGGGATTGTTTCGGTGTTCGTGCTGCTGGCGGTCGCAGCGACTCTTCACCTGCTGAACGTGAACGTGCCGGAATGGTTTCCCGCGCCGAAGATGAATGGCAAGACCATGGGCACGGGCATGACGATCTTCCTGTGGATTTTCCTGACGCCGTTCATCGTCATCGGCGCGGGCATGATCGGCGGATTCCTGTCCTGCATCGCCGGCAAAACGGTGGTCCGCGTGGAGCGCGGCAGGGTCGGCATCGCCACCGGCATCGGTCCGTTGTGTTGGACCCGCCGCTTCGATGCCTCGGATCTGAAGAAAATCCGTATCGTGGAAACCCGGAATGACAACGGCAGCGACAGCAAGGAAATCGTGGCGGAATTGAAAAGCGGACGCTCGTTGAAATTCGGGTCGATGTTGCGTGATGAGAGACGCCGCTTCCTCGCATCCGCCGCAGAGAAGATCATCCGCAGCAACGGTGGAATCGCCGCGCTCTATCAGCGGGGCGGTTGAACAGGCGGCCATCCTCAGTATTCCTCTTCCTCCGCGCTTTCAGGCAGCGGCGGAATCACATCCTCGCGCATCAGCAGACGCTCGATATCCAGGTCGTCCAACAGGTCGGCCGGCGTGCTGCGGACGATCGCTGCGTAGGGCGTCATGCGGTCGAGTTCGGCGATGGCGCAGTGGACCATCGAGGAAACGATGTCGGAATCGAACACCTCGCGCTCGAACAGGTTGGTGATGCGGAAGACTAGCATCGCTCGGTCGATATCGTATTCGAAGCCGCCGAGTGTGAGTTGTTTGTTGGCGCGGGCGAGCAGTTCGAGCACGACGGGGCGGTGTTCGTCGTCGAGTTCCAGCGGGCTTTCGCTGACGATGGCGAGCGCGTTGAGCTGCGGATGGGCCTGGGCGATCAGGTCCACCCGCGTGTGATGGGCCTCGAAACCGGCGCGCAGGACCTCGCGGCCTTCGATCAACTCGCAATGCCAGCCGTTGCGGCCGAAAATCTCCTCCACTGTCAGAATCTGCCTTGAATGCGGTCGCACGCCGGCAATCTGCCGCCGGACGCACGCGGGCCGCAACAGGATTTTCCCGCAGCCTTGGATCGACAGACCGCGTCCGCCGCGCCGATGCTGCGCGCGTGCCGAGCGTCCGCATCAAGACCATCAGTTTCCATCCATCGATCTGGCCGAAGATGATCAGCGAGGTTTCGCCCGATGCCAAACCGGGCGATCTGGTCCGGGTGCTGGGCAAGGAAGGCGAGCCGTTCGGCTGGGGTTTGTGGAATCCGCGCTCGAACATGCCGCTGCGCATCGTCCGCCACTCGGCGGAGGAGATCGACGAGTCGTTTTTCGCGGATGCCATCCGCCGCGCCGCCACTCTGCGCCGCGAGATTCTCAAGCTGGATGCGGACACCGAATGCTACCGTGCCATCCACGGCGACGCGGATTTCCTGCCCGGCCTGGTGGCGGACAAGTTCGGCGACGTGCTGTCGTTGGAAATCACCAACCTCGCCGCCTGGCAGCGCCTGCCGGAATGGCTGCCACTGCTCCACGAATGCTTCGACACCCGGCGCGTGATGGTCGGCGTGGACGAGGACCTGGCGCGGGTGGAAGGCATCCCGCGCAAGGGCGGGGTGGAATCCGACGCCGTGCGTTCGGTGAAGGTCCGCGAGCACGGCATCCGCTACGAGGTGGATTTCTCCGCGGGCCACAAGACCGGGTTTTTCTGCGACCAGCGCGACAACCGCCGCCGCTTCGGCACCCTGGCCGCGGGACGCAGCGTGCTCGACCTGTGCTGTTACTCGGGCGGGTTTTCCATTTCCGCCGCGCTTGGAGGAGCCACCGAGGTCACGGGGGTGGACCTCGACGAGAAGGCGGTGGCCATGGCGAAGCGCAACGCCAACCTCAACGGCGCGAAAGTCAAACTCACTCATGCCGACGCCTTCACCTGGGTGCGCACGATGATCGAAAACGGCCGCACCTGGGATCTCGTGATCGCCGATCCGCCGAAGTTCATCCATGGCCGCGAGGACGACAAGGGCCAGGGCAAATACGCCGATCTCAACAAGCTCTCACTGCAACTCGTCGCGCCCGGCGGACTGTTCGTTTCCTGCTCGTGTTCCGGCCTGCTCGACGCCGCGAACTTCGAGCGCATCGTCACCACCTCCGCGCACAAGCTCGGCAGGCGCCTGCAAATCATCGACCGCACAGGGGCCGGCGGCGACCATCCCACGCTCTCGAACTATCCGGAGTCCCGATACCTCAAGCTGGTGTGGGCGCGCGTCTGTTAGACCGGCCGCGGATCATGCGAAAAGATCGGGCACCACATGCGCGGGCTCCACGCCGGTGAGCCGCTGGTCGAGACCCTGGAAGCGGAAGGTAAGCCTTGTGTGGTCGATGCCCAGCAGATGCAGGATCGTGGCGTTGAGATCGCGGATATGCATCGGGTTCTTGACGATGTTGTAGGAAAACTCGTCGGTTTCGCCATAGACGGTGCCGGCTTTCACACCGCCGCCGGCCATCCACATCGAGAAACATCGCGGGTGGTGGTCGCGGCCGTATTTTTCCCGGCTGAGACCGCCCTGCGAATAGACCGTGCGGCCGAACTCGCCGCCCCAGATGACGAGCGTGTCGTCGAGCATGCCGCGTTGTTTCAAATCGGCGAGGAGCGCGGCGGTCGGCTGGTCGATGTCCTCGCAGAGGATTTTCATGCGGTTGGGCAGGTCGCCGTGGGTGTCCCAGCCGCGGTGGAAAACCTGGGTGAAACGGACGCCGCGCTCGGCGAGACGGCGGGCCATCAGGCAGTTGTAGGCATAGGTCCCCTTCTCGCGCGCCTTGGGGCCGTACATCAGCCAGGTGGACTCCGGCTCGTCCGAAAGATCGGTGAGATCCGGCACCGAGGTCTGCATGCGGAAGGCCATCTCGTACTGGGCGATGCGGGCGTTGGTTTCGGGATCACCGATGCGGTCGTGGAGACGGCGGTTGAGTTCGTTCACCCCGTCGATCATCTCGCGGCGCATGCGGGCGGGGACACCTTTCGGGTTGTTGAGGTGGATCACCGGATCGCCGCCGGAGCGGAGCGCGACACCGGCATGCTCTGGCGAAAGGAATCCGGCCGACCACAACCGTGACGACAGCGCCTGGATGTTTTGGAACAAGGGCAGCTTCGAGGTGAGCACCACGAAGGTCGGCAACTCTTGGTTGAGCGAGCCGAGGCCGTAGGAAATCCATGAGCCGATCGAAGGACGGCCCGGCACCATGTTGCCGGAATTGATCAGCAGGATGGCCGGCTCGTGGTTGATGGCATCGGTGTGAAGCGAACGGATGACGGCCAGTTCATCCGCCACTTTCGCAGTGTGCGGAAACAGGTCGCTCATCCAGTGACCGGCCTCGCCATATTGTTTGAAGCCGAAATACGACGGCGCGACCGGAAAACGCGACTGATTCGCGGTCATGCCGGTGAGCACCTGGCCGCCGCGCACGGATTCGGGGAGATCCTGGTCGAAACGGTCGTGCAGGCCGGGCTTCGGGTCCCAGGTCTCGATCTGCGACGGCGCGCCGGCCATGAAAAGATAGATGGCGCGTTTCGCCTTGGGCGCGAAATTCGGCAACCCCGTCGACCCCGCGGCGCGGGCGATTTGTTCGCGTCCCATCAAGCCGGCGAGGCCGGCCCACGCAAGTGCCTTGCCGGCGCGGCTTAGAAACTGGCGGCGCGTGGCCAGTGTGAGCCACTCGCGTTTCAACGATTCCGGCACCGGCAAGGCCAGCACCTGCGGGTCCTCACCGCAGTGGTCGGAACAAAGATGGCGCATGGGATCGTGCTGCATGACGGATTTCAAACTCAGATCAATACGCAGTCGAATGCCGATTCTTCAAATTTTTTCCCTCCGCGCGGGCCCGGACGAGTCTCACCACTCAGCGGCTGAGGGTTGTGCCTGCGAGGCTTGTCCAACAACGCTCTCAACCTGCTCGAAAACCTCCTCACCGGATCGGCAGCGCAAACTCAGGAAGTTCTATACTGGGCGCGGTGAAAAAATCGCGGCCAATACTCTGGCCCCGTTCACCATGATCCCGTTCACCATAAACTCTTCTATTGCCCGGACACCCGTGATTCAAAATGTTAATCCGATCACTCTGACCCGAATGCTGAATGGGATCAGGTCTGACATTTCAAAGAATGGTCTGTAAAACGCTCAAACATAATGTCTCTCGCATTTTTACCAGAGTTCCGGCGGCTCTGGCATCCACTTGGGGATGCCGTTATTGTCGGATAAAGCTCTCTTGATCGGTGCCTGAAATCCTTGGTTTATTCCTCTACTGATCGACAAATCCGCTCTCGAACGCAAATACCGCAATTCAGCCATCGCTTTGTGACCTCCGCCGGCACGGCATGCCATACCGACACGGAGTGACCGCCTCCCTCACAGCCGCCCGGCGAGTTCCTCCAGCGGATAGGTCCAGACTTCCGAGAGCGTCGGGTGATACCAGTGGACCTTGAGCAGATCGCGCAGGTCCGCCTTGAGGGACACGGCCACACCCATCGCGTGGATCAGCTCGCCCGCGTCCCTGCCCACGCACTCCGCGCCCAACACCCGGCCTTGCGGATCGCAGGAAACCCGGACATGCCCGTGCGGCGCGTTCATCAGGATGGATTTCCCGTGGTCGTCAAAAGCATAACTCGCTGTTAGAAAATCCGCGCCCGCCTTTTCCAGCGATGCCGCGGTGCGGCCGGCGGTGGCGAGCTGCGGATCGGTGAAAACCACGGTGGTGAGCGCGTCGTAATCGATCGGCGCGGCGGTCCGGCCGGTGGCGTCGCGTGCGGCGAGTTCCCCCTGCATCACCGCCACATGGACGATTTCGTGCGGGCCGGCCACATCGCCGCAGGCACGCACGCGCGGGTTGCTGGTGCGCTGCATTTCATCACAGACGATGTGGCCACCATCGGTCGTCTCCACGCCCGCTTCTTCCAGTCCCAGTTTGTCGCTGGCCGGGCGGCGGCCCAGTGCGTTGAGCAGGTGCGGCGCGGCGACCTCCATGCGTGTTCCATCGTGATCGAAAATCACCCGGAAGTTTTCCCCGTCGTAATCCACCTCGTGGATTTTCGTGCCGGTGAACAGTTCGATTCCCTCCTCGCTCAGCGCTCCGGCCACCACATCCGCGGTCTCCGGCGGGTGACCGGTCAAAATGTGCGGACTGCGCTGGATCTGCACCACCTCGCTGCCGATCCGGTGCAGGAACTGTGCCAGCTCGCAGGCCACTACCCCGCCGCCGAGCACGATCACCTTTCGCGGCAGGAAATCGAGATCGAGCACCTCGTCGCTGGTCCAGAACGGCACCTCCGCCAGACCGGGCACCGGCGGCACGGCGACCACCGATCCGGTCGCTATCATGAATTGGTCCGCCGTCAGTCGCCGCCCGTCGTCCAACTCCACGGTCTGCGGATCCACGAACCTCGCACGGTTGCGGAACAGGGTGAAACGCCCGCTTTCCAGCTGTCCGCGGCGGTAATCGGCGAATTCGCCGATGATCCGGCGCTTGCGTTGTTGCAACGCCGCCATGTCGGCCGCCGCCTGCGGAATCTCCAGCCCGAATCCCCCGCCCTGCCGCGCGAGATGCAGGACTTCCGCGGAATAAATCAACGTCTTCGATGGCATGCAGCCGCGCAGGATGCACAGGCCGCCGAGTTCGTCCGAGCCATCGATGATTCCCACCTTGCCGCAGATCTCGCGCGCCGTGCGCGCCGCCGCATATCCCCCGCTCCCGCCGCCGATCACCAGATAGTCGAAATGTCCGTCCGCCATGATGCGGATCAGCGTTGCAGAAGCATCTGCATCCGCCAATCCTTTGTGCCGGAGTGCCGCGGGTCATGACGAAAAAGCAAGTCCCCCGCCAGGCAGTGGCGGGGGACGTTCCATGTCGGGATCTTCGTGGGGGGGGAGCCTGGGGGGTTATCGATCCCGGCGACGGAACACCAGCAAGGCGGTTCCCAGCAGGCCGAGCAGTGCCGGGGCCGACTCGGGAACGATCACGAAGGCCATGTCGAGCGACTGGCCCGTTTCTGGATCGCGGATTTCGATCCACTGTTCCGACACCGGATCGAACCAGACGGCATCGTCCATGAAGTGATCCATCGAGGTTTTCCAGCCGACGGTCGAGCCACCAATGGTCTCGACCCTGAGGTCGAGCCAGTAGATCTCACCCTGCTGTTGGATGTATGGATCGACGATGTCGAAAATGTTGATCTGCCAGTAGTTGAAATGGTCCGGCCGCGGGTCGAACACCGCCGGTTGGCCCAGTGGCGGAAAACCCGGCTCGTGGATGAATCCCTGGTCGCCGATGCCATAGGGCTGCGGTTGGAAAACGAACTGCCCGGGCAGGAAGGTCCGGATCCACAACAGTTCGTCCGGCACGCTCCAGCCCTGCGGGCCGACCGGAATATTCGAGTGGATGCTCACGGTGATGGCGCTGATCAATCCCGGATCGCCGGCGTCGTCGTTCCATGACAGCCAGAAGTGGACGTCGGACACGGTCCCCGTCTGTGTGCATTGCCAGTCATCGGCGATGACGTAGTCACGCACGTTGATGTCCCAGCCATTCGGGTCGGGCATCTGCGGATAGTGCATCTTGTGCGGATCACCGGGGAACCAATCCGCCTGTGCCGGAATCGCGAGACATGCCGCGCTGGCGAATCCAAACAGTGTTCTTTTCATGGTTGAGATCCTCTCTGATTTTTCGGGTTTGGGGGGGCAGAACGGGTGAACTGCGGCAATGCTGGTGGGTTCGCCACATCAGGACCACGCATGCCGTGCACGAAAACCGCGCATCCGGTGAACGGATGGTTCCTCACACCCGGTTTCCATTCACCCTGTTCAGGGCGTCACCGAGTTGCGAAAGTCGCGGGGCGACATGCCGGTGGCCGCGCGGAACACCCGGTTGGCTTGCGAAACCGACTGGAAGCCGGCCGCGAACAGGGCCTCGGTGACCGTCAGTTCCGAGTCGGCGAGCAGGCGCTTGAACTCGGCGAGCCGCAAGCCATGGAGACAGTCGGTGAACGACATTCCCAGATGGCCGGCGAGCAGGTGCGAGAGATAGGAGCGGCTGACGCCGAGTTCCTCCGCGATATCGTTCACATGCACGTCGTCAGTGAAACACTGGCCGAGCAAGTCGCGGCAGCGCTGGACGGTCGCACTCTCATGGCGTTTGCTGTCGGCTGGAGCGAGCATTTGCCGCGAAAGGTGCGAGACCTGGGCGGCAATGATCCGCAGCATCGAAACCGCGGCGTTGTAACGCTGCCGACCGCAAACCGGAATCTGGCGGGTGGTTTCGCGGAGCCGCCGCAATGGAATTCCAATCCGGTTTCCTTCGATGCGCCTGACCACGCTTCCGGCCGCGCTCGCCCGCCGGTGGATCCAGACCAGGACCGGGGCCGCATAAAGAAAGGCCACCGAGTTGTCGCCGAGCGTGACCGGCAGTGCGGTGACCGTGAGTCCCGCGAAGCAGCGCATCGCAAAGGGGCCGGTGTGATGGTTGCCACGCGATCGCAAGCGTTGGGCGAAACGCTCACGACACTGACGGCAGCGATCGCTGCCGACACACAGGTGGCGGCACAATCCGGTGGCTTCGGCGGCGTGTTGCAGGCCGGTATCGACCCCTGCGCCATCGATCAGATGGAGGTCGAATCCGGTCAACTCGCGGAAGGAGTCGAGCCACTCGCGGAACATCCGTGCGTTGGCGATGGCTTCAACCATCGGTGACGCGTGCCGATCGACTGGAGGTCGTTCCTGCATGATGATGCCCGGCAATGCGGGATAATGCGAATGTGTCGGATTTCAATACCTCATCTCCGGTGATTCATGCGGGATTCGTGGAACAATCCGGAAATCGCCCGCGGATCACAAGTGAAGGAGGATTCGGCCCGTTGGTGGCAGCGGCTGGAATCCATGGCTGGGAATGGACAATTTCCGCATGTGAGGACGTGATCCGCATGCCCTGCCTTGTTACGGCCAATGGCGGACACTGTCAAAAATCAATGTTCCCACCGCGCGATTATCCGGTGGATTTGCCCCTTGATCAAAGCACGGCCGCAGGGTTTCCCTCTCCCCGCCATGAACGACCGCAAGACCCTTGACGAACGCCAGCAGATGACCGACCTGGAGCGGCTCCGCCATTCCTGCGCCCACGTCATGGCCACCGCCATCCTGCGCATCTGGCCTGACGCCCAGTTCGCCTACGGCCCGCCGATCGAGAACGGTTTCTACTATGACTTTGAAATGAAGCACCGGATCACTCCGGAGGACTTCGAGAAAATCGAGGCCGAGATGAAAAAGGTCGCCAAGGAAAACCAGAAGTTCGAGCGCAAGGTGATCTCGCGCGAGGAAGCCAAGGCGATGGCCGAAAGCGGTCGCCTCGGCGGACTTTCCGAACGCCCCGGCAATCCGTCGCGCTTCAAGCTCGACCTGATTGACAAGATCCCCGAGGGCGAGGACATCTCATGCTATCAGAACGGCGAGTTCATCGACCTCTGCGCCGGACCCCATGTCGGCTACACCGCCAAGTGCAAGAACGTGAAACTGATGTCGGTTTCCTCGTCGTTCTACATGGGCGATGAGTCAAAAGGACAACTTCAGCGGCTGTACGGCACCGCCTTCGAGAACAAGGAGTTGTTAGAGGAACACCTCAACCGGCTGGAGGAAGCGAAGAAACGCGACCACCGCCGGCTCGGCCGCGAACTCGGGCTGTTCCATATCGACGAGATGGTCGGCCAAGGGTTGGTGTTGTGGAAACCGAAGGGCGCGCTTGTTAGACGCGCCTTGCAGGATTTCATCACCGAGGAACTCGACAAGCAGGGTTACTCGCAGGTGTTCACCCCGCACATCGGCAAGCTCGACCTCTACCGCACTTCCGGCCACTTCCCCTACTATCAGGAAAGCCAGTATCCGGCGATTCCCGAGCGCGACGTGCTGGAAAAACTCGCCGACGAGGACACCGGCTGCGCCGAGCTGGTCAACGGCCTCAGCGATGGTACCTACGAGGGTTACCTGCTCAAGCCGATGAACTGCCCGCACCACATCCGCATTTTCGCGAGCGATCATCATTCCTACCGCGACCTGCCGATCCGCCTCGCTGAGTTCGGCACCGTTTACCGCTGGGAGCAATCCGGCGAACTCGGCGGCATGACCCGGGTCCGCGGTTTCACCCAGGACGACGCCCACCTGTTCTGCACGCCCGAGCAGGTGGCCGCCGAAGTGACCGGCTGCCTCGACCTCGTGAAAAAAGTCCTCAGCACGCTCGGCATGCACGAATACCGCGTGCGCCTCTCGCTGCGCGACCCGGAGAGCGACAAATACGTCGGCTCGCCCGAAAACTGGGACAAGGCGGAAGCCGCCCTGCGCGAGGCGGTGCGGACGCTCGGCGTCGAATACACCGAGGAAATCGGCGAGGCCGCGTTCTACGGACCCAAGATCGACTTCGTGGTGAAAGACGTCATCGGCCGCGACTGGCAGCTCGGCACCGTGCAGGTGGACTACAACCTGCCGGTTCGATTCAAGCTCTCCTACATCGGTGCGGACAACCAGCCGCACGTCCCTGTGATGATCCACCGCGCGCCGTTCGGCTCGATGGAGCGTTTCACCGGCCTGCTCATCGAGCACTTCGAGGGCAAGTTCCCCGCATGGCTCGCGCCCGAGCAGGTGCGCATCCTGCCGATTTCGGAAAAATCCATCGAGTTCGCCCAATCCGCCGCCGCCCAACTCGCCGACGCCGGCATCCGCCTCACCGTGGACCACAGCAGCGACAAGATCGGCGCCAAGATCCGCAATGCCCGCCTCGAGCGCGTCCCCTACATGCTCGTCATCGGCCAGCGCGAAGCCGAGGAAGGCACCGTCTCCGTCCGCCACCGCGACAAGGACGACCTCGGCAACAAGCCGCTGGATCAATTCATCGCGGAGATCACCGCGGAGGTCGGCAGCCGGAGTTTGTAAGAACCCGGAGGCTGACCCCGGACACGCGGGGCTTCGGACAGCTTGCGCACTGGAAGCTGGAGAGAATCCAGCATGTTTCAACATTGGAATCCAAGGACTGACGCCGGTCACAAAGTTTCAAAAACGATTTGGCAAGATGGCCCGGCGAAGTAGGTTTGGCATACCTGATTTCCTTTCCCGCATTGCCCGGGACTCCCGTTCCCGGTCTTCACGCGCGCCCATCAGCGATTGCGGAAGCCTCCCTCGGCAAACCAAATTCCAACACCAAACCCACTGATCGCCATGGCAACGACCAACGACCAACCGGCCACGCTTCACCGTGGAGAGGGATACCTGTTGTTCGTCGGATACCTGCAACTCGTGGCGGGTGCCATGACCCTGTTGTTCTCGGGCATGGCGGTTGCCTCGGCGATGCTGGCCGCGGACGCCTCATGGATGAATCCGGTCGCCGTCGCCCGCTCGTTCGGGTCTGAGGAGTCCGGTTTCTTCGTGCGGCTGATCGGCGCCTACATGGCGTTCCAGTTCGTCTTCGGTTGGATTTTCGGCCTGCTGATGATTGTGGGTGGCGCACTCAGCATCCGCAAAAGGGGACGCTGTTTCATCAGCGCCGCGGCAATCGTCAACTGTTCAATTTCCCGCACGGCACGACGGTGGCGATTCTGGTGTTGCACGGCCTTGCCCGGCCGGGGATTTCCGGAGCGTTCCGTGACGGCGGGAACCGCTGATGCCGCACCCTCATACAGAGCCGTCGGCCGCGGTTTTCAAACGGTAGAGGATGCCGAGCCTGCGGAGTTCGCTCATCGAGGTGACGCCTTTGGCCGCCTTGTCCATGCCGTCCTGAAACAAGGTGCGAACACCGGATTTCCGCAGGTGCTCGCGCAGTCCGTGCTCGTCCCCGCCCTTGAGCACAAGGTCATGGGAGGACTCGTCGAATGGCCATAACTCGATGATGCGGATGGATGTGTCATGGGCGGAATTACGGGTGTTCCGGCAACGCGGGCCCTTTCCAGTCGATTTCCAGCGTCTTTCAAACCATTCCCCCACTCTTTGTGTCGCCATTCCCGCGGGAACGTGTATCGTCAGACGCATTTGGAAAACCTGAACCCCCAGTCATGATGAGTCATATCTACAAGAAAATCGAGATCGTCGGGTCCTCACCCAATTCCATTCAGGAAGCCATCGAAAACGCGCTGGCCCGCGCCGCCGGGAGCGTGCGCAACATGCGCTGGTTTGAAGTCGTGGAAACCCGGGGCCAGATCGACGAACAAAAAATCGCCCACTGGCAGGTCACCGTTAAGATCGGGTTTCTGCTGGATTCCTGAGGATTCCGGGGTTGGCTGGCATCATTTCCGCGAGTCGTCGTGCCGGCCGAGGATGCGGGCGGTGTCGAAGTCGTAAGGCGTGAGTTCGAGCAGGAGATTGTCCCCGGTATCGAATTCGGCGTCGCGCTCCGCCAGCGGTTTGGACAGGTGGGCGAGAATGGTTTTGCGATTGGGGAGTCCGACGCGGTAGAGCACCGGACCGGCGCGGGCCACGACCTTTCCCAGCGTGTGGATGGAGGCGTCGGGCATCGGCTGCGGTGGGATGCCCGGAGATCAATAGCCGTTGGCGAGCCGCGAAACGAGGGCTTCGCCGGCACGATCCAGCGCCTCGGGCAGCGCGTTGTTGCGCGCGGTCTGGAGGTTGGCGGAGACGAACAACTGGCTGGTGCCCTCGGACCTGCCGGTGGCCAGCACGCGCGTGGGATCGCGCGCGTCGCGCAGCCTCCAGCGCAGGGTGACGGTGTTGGCCAGCTCTTCGGGAAACAGGGAATCCTGACGGGTGCCGCGGATGGCGCGGTATTTGATGCGCTCGAGGTCGCCTTCGAGAATCGCGTCGGCACGGTCGCTGTCCGCGATGCGGTAGGTGCCGTCCCTGACGATGGCGTCGGCCACCGCGGATGTGGCGAGAGCCGAGGCGCGCGGGTGCTGGGTGGAATTCGAAAACATCGGCACGGCGATGGTCTCGACCGCGGAAAGCGATGCGGGTTTCACGCCGCCTAGCTGGTAGCCCGCGCAGGAGGCGAGCAGCAGGCAGGGGGCCGCGAGGATGGCAAGGATCGGGGTTTTCATCATTCGCCGAGTTCTTTCAGTCTGGCCTTGGCGGCATCGTGCAGTTTGCCGGAGGATGTTTTGCGGACGATGTCGCGGTAGTAGATCTTGGCAGACTCGGTGCGGCCGGTTTTCATGTAGAACTCGGCGATTTCCATCGAGCGTTCGAGTGCCATGCCGCGCAGGCTGGCGATCATCTTGTGCGCCTCGGCGTTGCGCGAGTGGCCGGGGTATTGGATGAGGTAGTCGTTGAAGGACTCGTTGGCGAGATCGAGGGTGGACTGGTTCTGGTTTCCGCGGTCGGCCTGCTCCAGATAGATCACGCCGACGCGGAACAGCGCTTCGGGCGCTTCGGGCGATTCCGGCTGCTCGCGCACCAGCTCGCGGAAGGCGGCGATGGCCTCCTTGAATTTCTTTTTCGACTGATAGAGTTCGCCGACTTTGAACTGCGCCTTGGCCGCGGTGCGCGAGCGCGGCGCATGGTCTTTCACACGGCTCAGCATTTCCACCGTGCGGTCCATTGAAACGCTCCGCTTTATGCCGAGGAAACTCGATTGGATGTTGCCCTCGGCGGCGTCGTTGGCGATGGCGGCGAGGCGGTCGAGCGCCTGCGGGTAGAGCGGGTCGCCGGGGTATTGGCCGAGCATCTTGTCATAGGCCTCGAAGGCCTTGCGCGGATCACCCTGCTGTTCGAGCAGTTGGGCCTGGCGGAAGCGCGCTTGAGCGGCGGTGCCGATGAACGGGTAGCGGGTGGCCGTCCGGTCGTAGAGCTTGATGGCGCGCGAGGATTTGCCGGCGTCGTCGGCGGCCTTCGCTTCCTGATAGAGTTTCTCACCCTCGGGCGTGTCGCCACTCACCTGGCCGGCGAGCACCGGGACATCGCCCGAGCCACAGGCGGCGATCAACAAGGCGGCGATCGGTGGAAGGGCGAGAGCGGCGATCCGTGGAATCATGGCGCGGAGCATAGGAACTCGATGGATGCGGGAAAGCGGAAAATCCCCGGAGTGGTGGTGGTCATTTCAACGGCCAAGCTCGGTGGCGCGGCGGGTGGCGGCGGCGACGGCCTCGATCAGGGCGGAGCGGAGGCCGTGGCGCTCCAACTCGGCGAGTCCGGCGATGGTGGTGCCGCCCGGCGAGGTGACCATGTCCTTGAGTGCGGCGGGATGTTCGCCGGTCTCGATGACCATGGCGGCGGCACCCAGCACGGTTTGGGCGGCGAGCCGAAGCGCGTCGGGCCGGGGCAGCCCCATGCGCACGCCGCCGTCGGCCAGCGCGTCGATAACCAGATAGATGTAAGCGGGCCCACTGCCGGAAAGGCCGGTCACCGCGTCCATCAGACGCTCCGGCACCTCGACTGCCAGACCCACCGAGCCGAGCAGACGTTTGGCGAAATCCGCATCCTCGCGCGTGGCGGCCGTGCCGAGGCAAAAGGCGGCGGCACCATGGCCGACGAGTGCCGGCGTGTTGGGCATGGCACGAATCACGCGGTGGCGGCCGGCGGCGGTTTCCAAGGCTTCAAGTGTGAGGCCGGCGGCGATGGAAATGAAGAGTGCGGGCGATTCCACGACGACCGCGGTTTTTTCCAACGCGGCGATCGCGTCGTGCGGCTTGGTGCACAGCAGGATCACATCACAAGCGGCAACATTGGAAATTTCCTCTCCCGTGGTGGCACCGATCGCTTTGGCAAAGGCCTCGCGCGAGGCGGCCACGGGGTCCACACCGGTCACTTCATTCGCGGCGACCGCACCGGACCGGATCGCGCCGGTCACCAGCGCAGTGCCCATCTTGCCACAACCAATCACGCCGAGTTTCATGGCCGAAAGGCTACGCAGGCAGCGGCCCGCCATGCCAGCGCCATTTTAGAAACCACGGCCCGGATTGCCGGGATTCACCTCGGTGATTTGCGGCGGATAGACGGGTGGCGGCATGTAAGGCGGCTCGACCGGAAAATCCAGCGGGTTGCCCGCTGAGGCTGGTGGTTCGATGATCGGCGCCTTCGGGCCTTTCGCGCTCTTGGCGCTCTTTGAGCCATGCGCGCTCTCGCCGGCGTTCGGATCGAGACGGGCCAACACGGATTGCACCGCGGCCAGCGATCCGGGAGAGGCGGCAATGGCGCATTGGGAAATGAGCCGCATCGAATCCGGCGCGGCGAGGATGGCGGTTTCGGCGATGGCCGCCACGGTTTCGGGAGCGGCATCCGTGGCATGGATGGCCGCTTTGACGATTTCGCAGGAACAGTTGGGATTGGCGGCCACTTCGCGCTCGACGAACTCCAGCATGCGGGAGGGTTCTTCGTCGATGCGATGCGCCACGGACATCGCGATGATGCCGCAGTCAGTGGCCGCTTCCGGCTTTCCCAGCTCGCGATACATCGAGGCCACCAGTTGCAATCCGTTCTGCAGGCTGCCCGACGCCACTTCGTAGCGTTGGCCGCGGGTGCGCGAGACCATGGCACGGCGCGGCGCGGGGTTGCGGAGGATTTCCAATGCCTTGCGACCGGCGGTCTCGCCACTGGCGGTGGTTTTCACCTTCAGGCTCGGCGCGTCTTGCGCCACATAGACCGGCGGTTTGTCGGTCACTTCGCCGCGCACCCGCTCGACGGGAGGCAGCTGATATTCGCCGGATGGAGTGCGCAGGGCCGCTGCGCCGCGCTCTCCGGAGCGGCTGGTGATGAGGTTGTCGTTCAGATTCTGGGCATGGAGGGGAGCCATGCAGCCGATCATCAAAACAACCCAGTGGGGGGACACATGGGGTTTCATGGTTCTTGGGGGGTGAACGAGGAAAGTGAACACCGGATGCGGCCATTGGGCAAAACCTCAGTTCCACGTGATCGCGTAAGATTCCGGACGAAAGGGCGAGTCACTGATTTCCAATGAAATATGAAATCCGTTCCGCACGAATGAGAGATATTCAAGATTTACGAAACATTTCGATTCACGAAGTATCCGTCGTTTTTCACCGGCTGAACCCGGCGAGCGGGGATTTGCGCGGCGGGCGGAAATGGGGCATCAATGGTCGGCGATGATCCCCTCACCCGGCGAATTGTTCGCGCGTTTCGAACGCGGCGAAATCGAGCGCGAAGAACTGCACGCGATGATGGCGGTGCATGCGCGCGAGTTGATCGCGGAAATGGAGGAAGACCGGCTCAACCCGGCCGCGGCGATGATCGAAAACCTGCTGTCGCGACGGGCGGCCGCAAGGTTGGCGCGGCGTCATGGCACTGGACTACTGCGCGAAGTGCTCGCCGCGCTGGCGCAAGTGCCGGATTTCCCGCCCGCGAAATACCTGTGGAACGCCTCCCACCCGGACGTGCCGCTGTATTGTTTCCTGCGAATGCGGCGCGAGCCGGTCTTCCGCATCGTCGCGTTGCAACGACACGACGGATTCATCGAAGTGAGCACCGAGCACGGGTCATCCCGCCGCGGCCTCGCCACCCGCCGCACGTTCACCCTGCGCCGCTACTCCCGTTGGCGGCTGCTCGCCGATCCCTGCGGGTGATGCCTTGTGTGGAGCGGACGAGTCGCTCATGAAGTGATGCCGCCAACTATATCCTTCCGCCTCGGGATATTTGTTCCATGATGGATGCTTCAGGATATTGAATCATGTCATTTCCAATCACTCCCGGCCGCATGGCTGTTCTGTTTCTCGCCGGCGGAATGGCCACCGCGGAGCCTGTCCTCAATGAAACGGGAAATCTCCGTGAACTGCTCGAAGGTTTCCACATCCCGAATGCCGCCAGCCCGGACAAATACCGTCTCCCCACCGCGCCGGAGCTTGCCTCGTTCCGCGCGGCAATGCGGCATGCCCTCGATGGCGATTTGCCGACCGCCGCCGCCGAAGCCGCGGGCGCGAACTACGACGTGGTGGAATACACCGACAACGTCACCAACGATGTCTTCACGCTGCTGCGTGAAAAAAACACGGATCCCCATTGGGGCGGACTCTACGTGATCGACCTCACTCCCGAGCGTGCGCTCGTCGTGGAATGCCCGCACCCGCTGTATGACGGCGCACTTGTCCCTTCGATCGACGTTTTCATGCATACCGATGCCACCGCCTTTCTTCTCGCAGGCACCCACCGCAACAATTCCCCGGTCGAATCCGACTGCGACGGCGATCTCGGCGGGAATCCATACCGGATCTCCGACATGGCCCACGCGCCGGACTCGTTTTTCCAGGCGGCGCACGAAACGATCGAAGACCATTTCACCCGCACCGTCAGCCTTAGTTTCCACGGGATGGCGGATGATTCCGACCCCGCCGATGTCGTCGTGAGCAATGGCACGCCCGATCCGTTCAACGGAAACTCGCTGTCCCGCGCGCTGGCCGCACGGATGAACGAAATTCTCGCGGACGCCATGGACCCACGGGTCGCGGTGAGCCACCAGGAGCCCGGTGAAAATCCCTCGCTCAGCGGCAGCACCAACACCCAGGGCCGCGCCACCAACGGGTCGCCGGATCCATGTGGCACCGAGGCCGCCGCGGCCATTTTCCCGGAACGTTTCATCCACATGGAATGCGACCCCGACGTCCGCACCGGCAATCCGGCCGACTGGGCTTTTGTGATCCAGGCGCTCAACGAGCGGGTTCCCCCTGTTTTCCGATCCCGAACCCGAACTCCCTACCGGCCAGCTCGTGATCACCGAATTCATGGCCGATCCGCAACAGGTGGGCGACGCCACCGGCGAATACCTCGAACTCTTCAATCAAACCGGAAACCCGATCGACATGACCGGTTGGCGGATCATCGACCGGGGAGGCAATGCCGCGACGTTCTCGGGCGTCGTCGCACCCGGAGACCTGTTCGTCGTCGGGGTAAGCGGCGACCTCAATGGCGGGGGAAATCCGGGAGGTGCCCCGGACGCCGTATGGACCGACGAAACCGGCGATCTCACGCTCACCAACAGCGGAGAAATCATCGGCATCCTCGACGCCAACGGCGATCTCGTCGCCTCCACCGCCTACGAAGGCAGCGCCATCAGCCCGGGAACATCCCGCGAAATCCACATCGCCAACGGCCATCCATCCGGGCAGACCGACGACACCCGGTATTCCGCATCGGTCACGGCGTTCGGCGCCGACCTCGGCAGCCCCGGGACCCGCGGCTCGTCCACATTCCCGCTGGTCGTGCCCACCGTGGAAATCTCGACATCCGTAGCGCCGGCCGAACTTTCATTCGACTTCGCCACCCGCCCGGCCGTCACCTATTCGCTGTGGAAAAGCCCCGATCTCGACGCATGGTCGCCGGTGGAGGATCTGGAGCCGTGGATAGGCGATGGCGGTGGTGCCGCGTTCGTGCTTCCGATGCCCGGCGACCCTTCGTTATTCTATCAGATCCGCCTGAGGTATGCCGCTCAGCCCTGACCTCGGGCCGGTGCGACGAACAAGCGCCCCGCGCGCCGGCGCAGTTGCCGGCCGCTGGGCAAGTTGATGGCCGGAGCGGCGGCGGGATCGAGTAGGGCGAGCGCGCGGTCGAGCAGGGCGCGGTCGATGTCCCCGATCCCATGGCTTGTTAGAAATTCCGCAATGGCACGGCGCCGCAGTGGTGGCGGCTGCGAGCGCAGTGCGCCGAGGTGAAGACGGCCTTGCGGATCGAGCAGCTTGGCCTGTTGCAGGAGTTCGCATTCCATCTCCTCCCGCTCGTTCGTGTCGCGCGCCCCGCGGATCAGCGCTTCGACCGGATCGCGGCCGGAAATTTCCGCCAGCAGCGGCAATGCCTCGTGACGCAGCCGGTTACGGACGGCAACGGCTTCCAAATTACTGGCGTCCTCGCGCCACTTGAGACGGTTGGCGCGCAGCCATGCCACGAGATCGGCGCGGCGGCTGTCCAGCAGCGGACGGATCAGCTCCAGTTTGAAACCGTCCACCGTGATCTCCTGTTCGTCCCGCATGCCCTTGAGTCCGTGTGAACCGCGCAGCAGGTTCCACAGCACGGTCTCCGCCTGGTCGTCGGCGTGATGGGCGAGCAGCACGCGTTTGCATCGGTGCTTCCGCGCGCAGTCCGCTAAAAACTCATGACGCGCGCGGCGGGCGGCGGTTTCCATCGATTCGCCGCTATGTTTCATCATTTCACGCACGTCGCGCCGGGCGGATTCACATACCAAGCAGAGTTTCGCCGCGAGCCGTTCCACGAATCGCGCATCGGCCGTCGAGGACCTGCCGCGCAGTTGATGGTCGAGATGGCAGACGACGAGATTGCGGAAACCCGCGCGGTGGAGCAAATGCAGCAAGGCCACCGAATCCGCGCCACCGGACACGCCCACCAGCCACCGCGCGCGACGCGCGGCTTGTGCGGTCCAAGGGATGTCCAAGACAGTTTCCACGCCACGAAACTGCGATCCGCCACGCGCCTTGGCAAGAGGACATCCTGCGGGTGTTTGCCATGAATCGGACACATTTTCCTTCCATCTTCGCTCGGCATTATATCAAGTGCCAGCCATGCATCTTAGCCATCCTAAATTGGATTGAGCAAAACGCATCGGGCCATGCGTGAAAAATTACGGAATACGGGATTGGTCGCCGCGGCATGGTTTGTCCTGTCGTCGGTCTATCTTGTCGAGTGCATTATCCAAGTTTATCAACACGGCATCTGTTCCAACCCTACTCCCTCGTGTGTTGCGGAACTTATACTTGGGATGTTCGCCATTCCTGCCGCAGTCATTGCCGCATCGCTCTTCCTGTGCAGTGGCCGAATCTGGCCACGGATTGTTTTGGGACTTGCCGCCGCCGGACTGTTCTTAGTGATAACATCCTTCAGGCATCACCTCGTGCCCAACTGGGTACCATGGATATTCCATCTCGGCTGTGTTTGGACTCTGGTAACAGTTTTGAGAGGACGATAAGAGTCTTGTCCAATCCCATCGGGATTGCGCATCGTAGCCCGGGGTTGTCTCGACCTGTCGGGGCTACCCCGGGTCATCATGCGTTGTGGTGACAACCCTGGAAGGGTTGAGTCCCGTTTGATGTGTGCCCCCACGCTCCACTTCAGGCCTTCTCCAGATTGAGCGTTTCCCCCTCCGACTTTGCGACAACGACTGCCGCGCACGAATCGCTGAAGACGTTGACGGCGGTGCGGGTCATGTCGAGCAGGCGGTCCACCGACAGCAGGGCGACCACCGCGGTTTCCGCGCCGGGGACGCCGGAGTTTTTCAGGATGAGCAGGATGGCGACCATGCTGGCCGAGGGGATGCCGGCCACGCCGATGCTGGTGAGCAGCGCGGCGACGACCACGAAGAACTGCCCCGCGATGCCGAGTTCCACGCCCATCACCTGGGCGACGAAAATCACCGCCACGCATTCATAGAGCGCGGTGCCATCCATGTTGACGGTGGCGCCGAGCGGCAGGGTGAAACTGGTGACCCTTTTCGAAACACCGCTCCCCTCCTCCACGCAGCGCATGGTCACCGGCAGCGTGCCCGATGACGAAGCGGTGGAAAACGCGAGCAATAGCGCGGGACGCATCGCCTTCAAGTGCGCCAGCGGATTGACCCGGCCGATGAAGCGCAGGATGCACGGCAGCACCACGAGCAGGTGGATCAGCAGCGCCAGCAGGACGGTTAGAAAGTATTTCCCGAGATTGGCGAACAGGTCCGCACCGGTGGCGTAAACCACCGGCAGGATCAGCCCGAACACGCCGATGGGCGCGAGCGCCATCACCCACTTGGTGAGCACGACCATCGCATCGCAGGCGGCCTGGAAAAACTCGCGGATGGTGCGCATTTCATCGCCCGGCAGTCGCGTGATCGCCACCGCGAACAGGATGCTGAAAACGATGACGCCGAGCATCTGGCCGTTGTTGGTGGCGGCGGAAATCACGTTTTCCGGCAGCATCGCGCGAAATACTTCGAGGAAATCGCCGGCCTTGCGTCCGCCGGCCGCGGTGACGGACGCGACGGTGTCCTCACCCGCCTTGGCGGCGCTTTGCTCGAAGGCGTCGCGGATCACGGTGTTGGGCGCGCCGTCGGTGAGACCGGGACGGATCGTGTTGACGAGCAGCAGGCCGAGGATGATCGAAAGCGTGCTGGTGCCGATGTAGAACGCCGCCGTTTTCATCCCCAGCCGCCCGAAGCCCTGCACGCCTTGCAGGCTGGCAATACCGGAAATCACCGAAGTCAGGATCAGCGGCACAATCAGCATCTTGAGCGCGCGCATGAACAAATCGCCGACAAACGCGCACACCGCGAGCGAGCCATCGATGAAACCCATCACTTGCGAATCCTCGTCCGCACCGGCGGCGATCGAGCGGAACACGAGCGCCGTCAGCGTGGACAACAACAGCGCGGCGATGATCTGGACGTAGGCGGGAAATCGTTTCACGGCGACCAAACAAGGGGAAAGACCGGACGATGGCCAGCAACAACGGCTCGGCAAGACCGACCACGAATCAGACGCCTGCCGGACGATGCGGCACCGAGTTCACTCCCCGGCGTGCCTGACCACGGCGGAGGGTTCGTCATCCCTGCGCAGAGTCCTCCAATCCTCCTCACTCAGGCAGCAGGGATCGGCGGCGACAAGGTGGCCGGGGGCGATTTCGCGCAGCGACAAGTCCATGCCGACGCTTTCCTGATAGCGCGGGTGGCCCATGCGGTGGCCGAAGGCGCTGCCGGCCGGCGGATCGATCGGCGATGGCACGTCGCCTTCCAGCAGGATACGCGAACGGCGCAAGGTGGGATCGGGCACCGGGATGGCGGAAATGAGTGCCTTGGTGTAGGCGTGGCGGGCATCCTGATAGATCGTCTCCGCAGGAGCGACTTCGACGATTTTCCCGAGATACATCACCGCCACGCGGTCGCTGATGTGCTTCACCACCGAGAGGTCGTGAGCGATGAAGAGATAGGACAAACCGAAATCCTTCTGCAACTCGACGAGCAGGTTGAGGATCTGCGACTGGATCGAGACATCGAGCGCGGAGACCGGTTCGTCGCAGACGATGAGTTTCGGGTTGAGCGCGAGCGCGCGGGCGATGCCGATGCGTTGTCGCTGGCCGCCGGAGAACTCGAACGAATAGCGGTCGGCCGCGGATACCGGCAGGCCCACGCGGTCGAGCAGTTCGTTGACGCGCTGCGTTCTCTCCGCGCGGTTGCCGATGCGGTGGATGACGAGCGGCTCCTCGATGATGGCGCGCACGCTCATCCGGGGATCGAGCGATTCGGCGGGATCCTGGAAGATCATCTGGAAATCGCGCCGCAGCGGCCGCAGCGATCGCTGGCCGGCATGGGTGACATCGATGCCGCGGTGCGCGACGGTGCCGGATGTCGGTTTCAACAATCGCACCACGGCCTTGCCGAGGGTGGTCTTGCCGCAACCCGACTCGCCCACCAGTCCGAGCGTTTCGCCCGGCGCGATTTCAAGTGAAACCCCATCCACCGCGCGCACCGCGCCGGTCTGGCGCAGCATGACGCCACTGCGGACCGGGAAGTGAACGCGGAGATTGGAAACTGATAGGAGGGGCGGAGTCATTGCTGTTTTGAACATCGAACATCGAACGTCCAACATTGAACATCGAAGGAAGAGTTATTTTCGGCGGGATTCGGCGGTGCGGATGCTGGTGACAAAGATGCGGATGAGTTGGTCGGTTTCGTTGAGGAGCGAAGCGAGAATGTCGGTGTTGGAAATGAGACTGGCGCGCTGGATGAGTTTCAGCCAGCGCTCGGATTCACGGAGTTCCTTGAGACCCAAGCGCATTTTGTGAACGAAATCGGCGGGTGATTCAGCGGCCTGTGCTTCACCGTGATGCGAACACGGAGCGGTGCCGGACCTCAAAAGTTGGTTTCCCACATGCCGCTCCGCGTAATCCTGCGACAATCCACGCGTCAACCGGATGACCGACGCTCCGTAATCCAGCAAACGTTCTTCCAGATCATAAACCGCTGTATTCTCTTTCTTCACTTCAATGTTCGATGTTGGACGTTCGATGTTCGATGTTCACGCCTCCGGCGTGTAGCATTGCGGACAGGTCTCGACCCAGTGCCCGGGCGAGACTTCACTGAAGCGCGGGCGTTCGCGGGTGCCGGGCTTGAGGCGGCCCATGCGCTGGCAGAAGCGGCAGCCGTGGGTGTGCTCGGCAAGCGAGGCGACCATGCCCGGAATCGTGTTGAGCAACGATTTCGACTGGGTTTCCAAGGTGGGGATCGAGTTGAGCAGGCCGCGCGTGTAAGCGTGCAGCGGGTGGGAGAACAACTCCCTGACCGGCGCGCGCTCGACCACGCGGCCGGCATACATCACGACCACTTCGTCACAGGTTTCCGCGATCACCCCGAGGTCGTGGGTGATGAGGATGGTGGACATTCTCATCTCGTCCTGAAGCCGTGCCATCAGGTCGAGGATTTGGGCCTGCACGGTGACATCGAGCGCGGTGGTCGGTTCGTCGGCGATGACGAGCGACGGCCGGCAGGCGAGCGCCATGGCGATGACGATGCGCTGGCGCATGCCGCCGGATAGCTGGTGCGGGTAATCCATCGCACGTTTCTCCGGCGCGGGGAGGCGGACGAGTTTGAGCATCTCGATGGCGGAGTCCCATGCGTCCTTCCTTGAGATTTTCTTGTGCAGGCGGATGGCCTCGGCCACCTGCCGGCCGATGCGGTGCACCGGATTGAGCGCGGACATCGGCTCCTGGAAAATCACGCCGATCTCGCCGCCGCGGACGCGGTGGATCTCCGCATCGCCCGCGCGCACCAGATCGCGGCCCTTGAAAAACACATGGCCGCCGAGAATCTTGCCGGCCGGCTGCGGCAGCAGGCGGACGATCGACATGGCGGTAACGCTCTTGCCGCAACCGGACTCGCCGACGATGCCCAGCGTCCTGCCTTCGGGCACCGAGAAGGACACCTGGTCCACGGCGCGGAGCAGCCCGCGGTCGGTCTCGAACGAGGTGATGAGCTTGTCCACCACCAGGATGTTTTCCGTGGTCGATCGGCTCATGGTTCTTCGGTGGCTGGTTCGGTGGATTCTTCAGCCGGTGTTGCGGCCTCTTCCGGCTCTTCCGCGGCTGTGGGCAGCAGGCGGTAAACGTCCACGACTTTCTTGACCTCGGGAAAGGTGGCACCGGAGCGCCGCGCGGCGAGGGTTTCCTGCTTCATCTCCTCGTCCACCCAGTAAACGAACGATTCATGGGGATCGTAGAGCAAGGGCGGGGAGAATCTGGTGGTTTCCGAATCCGGCCAGCGCACCCAGCGCCATGAGCCGATGCGGATGAAATCCACCGAGTAGGCCGGATTGAAGATCGCCTCGTTGTGGACGATCCATTGCAGCTCGCGGTGGGCCTTGCGCATTTCCTCCACGGTGCGGGCGTTGCGGTGCTGGATGCAGAGCCGGTCGGTGTCCGGCCGGGCCCAGACATTCAGGTTGTTGGTGTGGGGTTTCGGATTGCCCTTCTCGTCGAAGGCGGTGGAGGAATGGATCATCTGATAGAAATCCGGCTGGATCGGCTGGATCATCCAGCCGGTGAAGGCCATTTCGTGCTGCTTCTGGGTGGTTTTGAGGAAATTCACCGTGGCCTCGCCGCCATCGAGGCGGAGATCGAGCCCGCAGTGGCGGGCCTCCTCGCGAAGAAACGAGAAGATGCGGTCGGTAAGCGGGATGGCCGGATAGGAAACCGAGACCGAAAGACGCTGGCCGCGGTCGTTGACCAGTATCCCGTCGCGGCCCTCGCGGGTGTACCCGGCGCGCGCGAAGGCATCGCGGGCGAGCCGCACGGAATACGGCCGCGCGCGGATTTCCGGATCGCTGAAGAGCATGTAGCCCTCGTTGAGCGCGTTGAGCCGCTCGTAGTCGCCGCGGAACATGATCTCGTTGAGCTTGCGCCAGTTCATCGAGTGATGGATGCCGATCCGGACGTCGAGGTTGTCGAGAGGCGGCTTGGTGACGTTGAGATAAAGCCCGCGGGGAATCTTCGGGTAGCGGGTGTAAAACGTGGCCCGCTCGATGTAGCCGTTATGTACCGGGGGGATCTCGGTCTTTTCATACCACAACTCCGGGCGGGTGATGAGGAAGGTGTCGTGCTCGCCGGCGCGGAACAGCTCGAAGGCCTTCGATTCGTCGCGCACCACCTGGTGGACCAGCTTGTCCGGGTTGAAACGATAACGGTAGTATTTGCGGTCGCGCGCCCACCAGTCCCGCACACGGGTCTGGGTGATCGAGGCTCCCTTCACGATGTCTTCCGGCAGCACCTCGTAGGCCCCGGTGGTCGGCGGGAAGCGCCACTGGTAGCGCTCGGCGAAGTCCGGGCCGTATTCGTCGTAGAAATGCGGTGCGGCGGGATACATGCTGCCGGCGATGTAGGCCGCATAGAGTTTCGCCTCGGGCAGCGAGATCGAGAGCGTGCGCTCGTCATAGACGGCGAACTGCGCCAACTCCTCGCGGAAATACTGCTTGGAGTATGGGTTGACGATATTGTCCGAGACCATCAGATAGACGCGCACCAGATAATCCATGGCGCGGACCGGCACGCCGTCCGAGTAGGTGGCCTCGGGGTCGATGCGGCAGTAGAGCGTGCGGCCGTCTGCCGAGACCGCCCATTCGTTGGCCACGCCGGGGATCGGCTCGATCGTCTCCGGGTGGGCGTTGACGAGCGGCATGTCGATGTAGTCGTAGAGGTCGCCGCGGAAGCTGTTGTTGGCGTTTTCGCCGAAGGGTCGGATGGTGGGCGGGAAGGTGGGGATGTAGCGTCGGAACACACCGCCTTTTTGCGCGCGGGGATCGCCGATTTCCGGCTGATCCATGCCGTTCTGCCAGACGAGCCCGGCGGGCAGGTCGTCGGGGCCGGCGATTTTCAGGTAATCGCCGAGACCGAGGCGGAATTCCCACTTTTCGGCGTCGCGCTTTGCCTGTTCGAGCTGGAGTTCGAGCAGTTCGCGCTCCTCTCCCACGGCACCGGCAATGTCGCGCTCCAGTTCGGCGATCTGGCCGGCGGTCGCCTCCTGTTGGATCAGCAGCCAGTTGCGGATATAGTTGTTATAAAGCGGAATGAAGTCGTTGAACTCCAGACGGCGCCCGGCTTCCGCGCCGTGGTCGCCGCAACCGGCCATTCCGGCGACAGCCAGCAGGGCGAGGGCGAGACAATGGCGGAGGTTTCGCATCATCATCGGTAATAGGTGAAGGTCTTGGGATCGAAGGCCTCGCGCACCGCCTCACCGACGAAGGTGATGAGCACCAGGGTGGCCACCAGCACGCTGAAGGTGGAACTCACCAGCCATGGGGCGGAGAGGTTGGAGAGGCCGTCGTTGAGCAGGCGGCCCCAGGTGGCGTGCTGCGGCGGCAGGCCGAAGCCGAGGTAATCAAGCGCGGTGAGCGAGAAAATCAGCCCGGACATCGTGAACGGCACCAGCGTGACGATGATCGCCACCGTGTTGGGCAGCAGATGGCGGAACAGGATGCGCGGCGTGCCGGCACCGAGCACACGGGCGGCCGCGATGTAGTCCCGCTCCTTGTCGCGGTAGGCGGCGGTGCGCATCAGGTAGGTCATGCCCATCCAGCCAAAGAGGATCAGAATCGTCAGGATGACCGGCAGCCCCTTGAACTGTTCGGGCACCATGCTGGAAAGGATGATGACCACGAACAGGAACGGCATGTTGGAGAAAATCTCGATCAGGCGCTGGACGATGAGGTCGAACCAACCGCCGAAGAAGCCCATCAGCAGGCCGATGGTCATGCCGATGAGATAGACGACTGGCAGGTAGATCATCGCCGCCTTGAAATTCACCTGCAGTCCGCCGAAGAGGTAGGCGAGCACGTCATTGCCCTGCGAAGTGGTGCCGAGCAGGTGGCCCTCGCCGGGCATCGGCGGGGCGGGATGGTATTTGATGGCGCGCAGTTCGGTGCCGGTGAGCTGGTCGAAATCCGCGAACTCCCCTTCCCCGCTGAAGTTTTGCTCGACGGGCCTGCCATCTTCGAAGCGTGCATTGTAAACCGGGGTATCGTCGGCGGTCCAACCATCGGCCGGGCCCGCGAGCACGCCGGCGCGCAGGGTGTAGCGGATGTGGATTTTGGACGCAGCCACATCGTAATAGCGGGCGGCCAGCCCGGAGTAGGGCTCGCGGCTTCCGGCCTCGTGAAATATCCCCTCGCGCATGACCAGTGGCCGCGAGCGCGGCGGCAGCGTGTCGCCGGTGGGATCGTAGGGAATCAGCGGCATGATCACGCGGCCTTCACCGGACGTGGCGAAGCGGCGTTTCAGCTCGCGGTAATTCACGTTGGCGTCGGCCCGTTCGCCGGTGTCGCCGAAGTCCGAGTTCTTCAAATCGCCCGGCAGGAACGCCGGAAACACCCACTCCTTGCCGTGCTGTACGGCGAGTGCGCGTTTGCCGACGATCACCTGGTCGAGCGCGGCGATGCCGGCGAGTCCGAGCAGCAGCAGCAGCGAGACATAGCCGCGGCGGATCTGGCGGAAGCGGTGCATCTTGCGCAACGTCATCGGGTTGGGCGGCCCGGCGGTGAACGAGCGCCACACCAGCAACACGCCGGCGACGACCAGCACGGCCGTCGAAAACCACCCGAACCACAGGAACGGCTCGCCGTTTTCAGGAGTGAAATTGAGGAAAGGCAGCTCGCGGCTGGCATTGAAGAACCAGCGCGCGGTGGGGAACGCGATGCCGCGCAGCTCGCCGGTCACGGCCAGCGCGCCGAGCAACAACCACAGGATGCCGATGACGCGCCGGATCATTCGAATTTGATGCGTGGATCCACCATCGCCACGATCAGGTCGGACAGGATGTGGCCGATCAGCATGAGGAACGCGGCGATGGTGAGCGTTCCCATGATCACCGGCACGTCGCGGGCGATCACCGATTGATATTGCAACAAGCCGAAGCCCTGGATGTCGAAAACCGTCTCGATGAGCATCGAGCCGCCGATGAAAACCGTGACCAGGTTGCCGAGCGTGGTGGCCACCGGGATCATCGAGTTGCGCAGCGCATGCCCGAACACCGCGCGTCGGAAACCCGCGCCCTTCGCCACCGCGGTGCGCACGTAGTCGGCGGACAGGTTGTCGAGCAGGTTGTTCTTCACCATCATCGTCAGATAGGCGAACGAACCGATGACATAACAGATCAGCGGCAGCACGGTGTGGTGCGCGAGGTCCTTGATTTTGCCCGGCGTATCGAGCAGGTCGAAATCCGGGCTGGTCAGTCCGAACAGCGGGAACCAGCCCATCCGCGCGCCGAGGTGCACCAGCAGGATCGCACCGAGTGCGAAGCCCGGAATCGAATAGCCGAGGAAAATCAGCACCGAGCTTGCGGAGTCGATGAAAGTGCGGTGCTTGAGCGCCTTGAGGATGCCCAGCGGAATGCACACGCCGTAGCTGATGATGGCGGTGAGGATGCCGAAATAGATCGCCACCGGCATGCGCTCGAAAATCATGTCGATGACCGGGTCATTGTAGGCCGTGGAGCGCCCGAGGTCGCCTTGCAGCAGACCGGCGAAGCGCGTCTGATAGACGACCGCACGCTCGCGGTAGGCGGGCGGCTCGGCATCCGCGCCCATGCGGCGGATGAATCTCGCCTGGCGGTCCTTTTCCGTCTCCAGCCGCACTTTCCAGCCATCATCGGCCACGGGTTTGCCGGTGGCGGCGAAGATGGCGGACTCGATCCCGCCGTTCTTGCGTTTGACTTGGACGATCCGCCCGTCGCCGCGCAGCACGACCATGGCGGTGGTTTCCGGATCGACCGCGCCGCCGATCGTTTCATCGCCACGGGCGCCCCATTCCGCCTTCGACTGGCGGACTTCGCGCGGCAGCAGGCCGAGCCACTGGGCGTAGGCATGGAGCACGAACTTATCGATGCCGTATTGCTCCTCGAGTTCCTCCATCTGCTCCTCGCTCATGCCGCCGCGGCCGTCGCGGGTGGCTCCACCGCCGCCCTCGGTTCCGCCCGAGGCGCGCATCAATGCCTGGTCCATCGGGCCGCCGGGCACGAAGCGCGTGATCGCGAAAACCAGCAGCGTGATCCCGACCAGCGTGGGCGGGATCAGCAACAGGCGGCGCAGGAAATAACTTTTCACTTCGTAAAGCGGCGTTTCTAGCCCGCTGCGGAGGCCATGCAAGACTTACGTCCCGCGGAGCCGGCCGGGAAGCGGCCGTTAGTCATCGGCCTTTGACCAATCCGGGTATCGCCCCGCCGACCTGAATGTAGGTGCGGACGTGGCGGGAGCTGCGAAGCGGATGAGGCGGTGTTTCATGATTTCGGGAATCAACGGGTGATACGTTGAAAGGCAACCGGTCAATCGAGCAGAAGCGGATCGAAGGTGGGGATGGGGGCGGTTTCGGGTTGGTGGATTTCGAGCAGGGCCTTGCCGGCGCGGGCCTGGAGCGCCTTCCATTCGGCATAATTGTCGTCCTTGTCCATGTTCGCCTCGGCACCGCCGCGGAGGCGGGTGACTTCGATGAATTCGATGACATTCCGCACGGCCTCCACGGCGACGGCGCGGTCGGCGGGGGTGAGGTCGTCGCCAAGGCCCTCGGCGTTGCGGATGAGGTTTTCTGCGGCGGCTTGGTGGCCTTGCTGGAGGCAATAGACCAGGGAGCGCAGGGCGCGGGCATCGTGGATGCGGGAGAGGTATTCGACGAGTTTGTTGTCGAGGGCGAGCTTGAGCATGGGTTCGGCGAAGTCCATTTGCTCTATCGGCGTGATGTCGCCGAAGCCATTGGGGCCGATGACGAGGCGGCGCACGGCGTGGGGGGCGATGGCCTTGGCGTTGGCGGGGCTGACGGCTGCGAGGGTGAGGAAGATGCCATCGACCTTGCGGTTCGGGGCGTAGGAGAGGGCCTGGATGATGTCATTGAACTCGCGGATGCTGTCGGTGGCGGCGGCGTTTTCGAGGATGGCGAGGGAGGCGTCGTCGCCGAGTTTTGCGAGGGTGTGGTAGAGGACGGGGCGGAGGGTTTCGGAGTCGCTGGATGAGAGAAGCTTTGCGACTCCGGCGCGGATGCGGGCGGTTGCGGCGGGGTCGTCGCGCAGGGTGAGCAGGGCTTCCTCGCAGGCGATGCGTTCGTCGATGGTGGTGGCGGCGGCGAGGTGGGCGAGCGTTTCGTCAATGGCGGCGGGGCCGGCGATTTGCAGGTTGGCGCGGATGGCGGCGGCTCGGACGAGCGGGTCGCCGTGCTTGATGGCCGCGCGGGTGGTGGCGAGGGCGGAGGTGACGCGCGATTGGCCAAGGGTGGCGAGGATGCCGGTGAGGACTTCGGGGTCGGTTGCGGTGGTGAAGGCACTTGTTAGGAAGACCGGGCCGCCGGCTTTGGCGAGGGTGGTTGCGGTGGTGATGGCGTGATCGCGGACGCGCCAGTAGGGGTGGCCGAGCCAGGGGACGAGGTCTTCGATGGCATCAGGACCCATCAATTCGGCGAGGGCGCTGATGGCGGCGATTTGGCGGAGGTATTCGCGGCTGGTGGTGTCATTGAGTTCATCGCGGCAGTGGCGGATCTGAGCGCCGGCACCGTCGAGTGCGTCGAGTTCCTGTTGGAAGCGCTTGGCGATTTCGGCGGTGAGGCTGGGCAGGGTGGAGTCTTTGGCGGCGATGATTTCATCGAGGATGTCCTGGGTGGAGAAGGTTTCCTTTTCGAGGTTCGCGACGCGCATGGTCGGTTGATCGAGGAGGACGGTTTCCAGGTAGGGGATGAAGGGTTTGAAGGCGCCGGGATTTTCGCGGGCGACGTCGGGATCGATGACGGGTCGCTTGAATGCGACGTGGGGGCGGATGTCGCGGCGGACGGCGGCGAGTTTGCGGGCGAGGTGGGCGCTGCCTTCGTAGCCTTCGCGGAAGCCGGCTTTGACGAGCATGGCGCGGGCCTGGCGCGAGCGGCTGTTGAACATCTGGTCGCCGACCTGATCGATGTCGGCGGTGTAAACGAGGGCTCCGGCGATCGGGATCACGGTTTCCTGCTCCCAGACCTCGATACGGCTGCCGAGGAACGGGCGATTCCCGGCGGGATCGAGGAGAAGGACGTGTTCGAGGGCGTTGCGGACGAGGTCGGGGTCGAGCCCGGCGGTGAACGGCGAATTGGCGAGTTCGGTGTCGGTGGCGAAGAGAATGCTTTGCGCGGTATTGCCGAGGCTGTTCGGCTCAATCGCGTCGCCGGGGTTTTGGAGGGATTTGACCATGGCCAGACGGACTTCGGGTTTGCCGGTGGCGTGTGCCATCACCTTGAAGGCTCGGATGCGGACGAAGTCGTGGGGATCATCCAACAGCGGGATGATTTGGGTCAGGTTTTCGAGCACGATGTTTTCGCCGCAGGCGCGGATGGTGGCGAGCGCGCCGTCGCGGAAGCGCGGTTGTTCGTGATCGAGGAGTTCGAGAAGCTTTGGGAGAATATCGGCTTCGCCGGCGAGGTAGCGTTTGCCGAGTTCATCGGCGATTCTTGTGCGTCCGACCGGGATGAAGATGTCCAGCAGGTCGAAGAGCTCGGCAGTGGAGCGTTCGAGCATCGGCTGACCGACTTTTTCGATCAGGGTTTCATCGTTGAACTGGCTGCGGGCGCTGATGAGGAGTTGTTCGAGGTCTCGACCTTTGAGTTGAAGGTCGGGGTTGATTTCCTTGCCGGTGATGAGCGTCTGGCGATGAATGAATGCCTGATGGAGGACTTCGGTGGCAGTGGGGTTGCGGAGGGCACCGTATTTCGAGATATAAACGAATGATCCGTCGTGGAGGCGGCAAAGCGTACGCCGCCAGCGCATGTTGCGCTCGGCCATGATGCGCACTTCGGGGCCGCAGAGCGCAGCGGCCCAGGAGGACCAGTTGCCGTGATAGTCGTGTGCGTGGCCGCCGCGGCGGGTGAACGAGCAGTGAGCGGACATGGTGGCGAAGTATTTGGCTCCGTAATCGTCGCCTAACAGTGCCATTGCGAAGGCGACGCCGGTGTTTTTGCCGTTGCTGTCGTCGGTGCCGGCGGCAACGTGATCGCCGTAGGGGATGGCGCCTTGATCAACGTAGGAACCAAAGAATTTCCGGGAGCGTTCGATGGCGGCGTCGACGCGGGGGTCTTCGATGCCGAGTTTTTTGGCGAGCGTGATGAGGAAGAAGCAGCGGTTTCCGGCTGCGTTGAGCGCGCCGTATCCGGGATTGGCCTGATTGAATTCGCCGCCGTTGAATGATGGATATGCGAAGGTGTGCCCCCAACTGCCGAGAGCGCTTTGCCCCATGGCGGTTTCGATGGCGAATTTTTCGACGGCGGGGCGGACGTAGTCGTCGCCGGTGGCGTCGAGGTAAAGGGCGGCAGAGAGGCCATTGAAGCCCATGTGCCAACTGCGAAATCCTTTACCTCCACGGTAGTTGGGTTCGAATATGGCACCAATGGGTTCGACCGGGGGCTTCCATGGCGAATGAGGGCCACGGACCCATTGGCGGACGATTTCACGGTGTTCGGGTTTGCCGGAGGCGACAAGTGCGATGGCTTCGATGATGCCCCCGCGGCCGCTGCGGCTGTTTGAGGGATCGGCGATGAAGGTTTGTTCGAGGTGCTTCCAGGCCTCTTCGAGGATGAATGCGGTCTTGGGGCAGTCGTAGGGGGCGGTGTCGCTGTAGTCGGGAAGGACGCGCAGGGTGAGTTCGACGGAGAGGTTCTCGGGCTCGATGGGAAACTCGTCAAAGCCGGATTGTTTGACGGCTTCGGTGCGTTGTTCGTCACTTTGCCAGTCGTAGAGACCGTCGTCTTCGGTGGCTTGCTGGAAGAGGGTGTCGATGTCCACGCCGGCGACGTCGCGTTTTGCGTTGCGCTTCACGTAGTTGTGATCGCGCCAGATATCGAAGGTGATCTTACCTGCGTTGATTTCGCGTTCGGCCTCGATAATGGCATCGCCGATGAGGACGCCGAGGTGTCCTCCGGCTTGGAATTTTTTACCGTTAAGCCCCGTGATGACATCGCCGGGAAGGATTTTCCCTTCTGCCGGAGAACCGGGGTGAGTGGCTTGAACGAGGAATTGATCGCCTGACAAATGGTCGCCGGACAACACCCCGATGATGCCGGTGGGGCCGAGGTGCCAAACGACCAACTTCCCTTTGCGGGGATGCTGGAGGGGTTCGCCCTTGGTAAGGTCTGAGAGATTTGCGGGGCGTGCGTCTTGCTCGGGGGCAAGTTCGCCAGCTTGTTCAAGTTGTTTCAGTTGCTCTTCGGTGTGGGTGCGTTCTTCCTGGGCGAAGATCGGGAGCACCGCAAAGAGGATGAGGGCGAGGGTGTGCTTCATGTAATGGGAAGATGGGGATTGCCGGGAAAAACCGGGTGTGATTCGGGGTGTGAGGCGACGGGCGAGCCCCGCGCGCTGCTGATCAGAGAATCATGATGGAGAAACCGGTGGCTTGAGCGAGTGTGGTGAGTTGGTTTTGTTGGGACTCCGTTGGTGGTTCGCTGAGGTTCCAGACGATGTGAGCGGATTGGCGGACGCGGGCACGGGCGGCCTTGCGCTTGGCGAGGGCGGCGAGTGTGGAGTCGATGAGTTGCGGCACCCGGTCCGCTTGATCGATGATGAATGAGGCGCGTCCATACCAGAGGGACTCGAAAATGAATGCATCGGAAATGGCGGGGTTTTCCTCGTTGATGCGGAGAAGGCTTTTCGGCCGCGGCCACTTGGCGGCGGCGGTGAGGGAATCGAAGGCTGCCGAGGCGGCCTCGGTAGCGTCCGTGAGGCAAAGAAACGCATCGCCCCGCCGGGCGAGACGCCTGAGCTGGCGGGTGAGATCCTGCTGTTTGGGTCCTGCGACAACCAGTGCGGGCAGCGGAGACACCGCGTTGGGAATGGCGCTTGGGAGTGGCAGCGGAAACGAGGGCGCGGCGGGTTGGTTGAAGCGGCGGAGGTAGTCGTAGCCGACGAGGAAGGCGGCGAGGGCGAGGAGGATTTGGGTGAGGTTGAGGTTCCAGCGGTCGATGCGGTGGGCGAGCGCGAATCCGGCCTCGCTGACAACGATGGGTTCCGGCCCGGTTTCCCCGGATGATTCTTCGGCCTGCTTGACGGATGCGGGCGGTTTTTCGGCAACGGAATCGAAGTAGGCGAGATCGGCTTCGCTGAGACCGGCGCGGTCGATGAGGTCGGACCGGGAGTCCTCGGCGAAGCGGACGGGAGCGACGTCCTCGCCGCGCGCTTCGAGGAGCTTGGCGTAGGAAAACGGTTCTTCTTCCGCCGCGGCGGAGGCGTCGCGCTCGATCTGGATGCGGGCGACGTGGCGGGTGGAATGGATGTGGGCGAAGAGAAACGAGCACGCGAACGCGGCCATCGCGGCCCACGGGACGAGGCGCAGCGGGCGCAGATAATAGAGCAGGCACAGCATCAACCCCGCCACGGCAAGGACGATGCCGAGCCAGCCGATGGGACTGAAGATTGCGGTGAGTGACATGGATGCTTTGTTAGATAAGTCGGATCGGACGCATCATTTTTTCGCTTTTGCGACGGCGTCGTTCCAATGGGTGAACGCGTAATAGACGATGTTGACGCCGAGGTTGAGCGCGGTCTGGCGGAGTTCCGGGGTGACGTCGGTGAACTTGGGATCGTTCCAGGCGTCGTTCATGTCACCGGGATGATAGAAGACACAGAGGCGGCCCTCTTGGCGCACGCCGAGCGCGCGGGTGCCGCCGTGGGCCCAGAACGCGGGCGCTCCGTTCGGAAACCGGAACGGCATCTGATAGATCATGTCGTCGTCCGGCACATCGACCAGAGCGCGGTCGGGGAAGACCTGCCGCATGAGATGGAGGAACGACTGGTGGAACGACGGGCTGCCGGCGTTGGCGAAGATCATGCCGCCCTTGAGGCAGTATTCGCGCAGGATACGGGCGTCATCGGAGCTGATGCCGCTTATGGCTCCGTTGCCGTTGAGGAAAACGAACGGCGGGAAGCCGTCGTCGGGGTATTTTTCGAGCAGGCGGATGGCATGGCTCTCGCCGCCGGTGGCGATGTTGCGGAAGCCGGTGACCTGCGAGAAGTGGCGCAGGAAGTTGATGGTGCTCAGGTTTTCGCCCATGCCGTCGTCCCAGCCGACGCCGCCGTGTTCGAGATAGATGAAGCGGATGCGGTAATCGTCCATGCCCTCCGGCCAGCCGCCCTCGGTGCCGCCGCCGGCGCCCATTTGTCCGGCGAGCGCGTTGGGGTTGGACTCGTAGGTCTGGCGGGTTTGTTGTTCGAGAACCTGATCGACCTCGGTTTCATCGAGATCCGGGATATCGAAGATGATGGCGGAGTCCGGACGGACGGTGATGGTTTTCTTTTCCTTCTTCTTCGGCTGGACCATCGTGACCATGGCGACGACCGGATTGCCGCTGCCTTTCGGCACCTTGTAGGCCTCGACGCAGCCGCCGAGGCTCATAATCCACGGTATGAGCACGAGGATGACGAGGTGGGTGGCGGTGCTGGCGTAAAGGCTGCGGCGGTGGCGCGGATCGCGCCCGTGGGTGCGAAGGTTTTCCAACATGTGGTCACCGGGCATCGGCCCGCCGGATTGGCGGGTGAAACGGGAAAAGACCGGACGGCTGCGCAACATCACATGGAGCCAGCCGGTGTAGAGAACGAGCGCCAGCGCGGGCCATGCGACGCTCCACCAGAACTTGAAGGTGGTGGCGCGGTCGTGCTCCTGGCCGTTGAATTCGATGTCACCGGCAAGCAGACCGAACAAGCCGTGCCATGTGATATAGAGATAGGCGGCGAGCACCGCGGCCACGGCGAAGAGCGTGAGACGGAGAACGAGATAGGTGCTGCGATGTGCGAAAACCAGCGCCGCGAGGCCGCTCAAGGCACAGAGGATTCCGACGACGCCAAAGGCGTGAAAACACCACTGTAACGCATGCACGGTACCATCGCCGGTGAGGCGGGCCGCGGCGTCCGGGTTATCGGCGAGGAAAACCGCGAGACCGCGTGGTGCCCAGGCCCATCCGGCGGCGGCGAGACCGGCCAGCAGAATCACCGCCATGCAGACGACACGCGCCTTGAAGGGCGACGGGGCGGTGTCGAGGGATGGGTGCATCTGTGGTGGATGGAACAGACTTTGCTGAAGAGGTGTGCCGAGCTGGGGCTCGGCGCTCCCGGAATTCACTCAAACAGGTCTTCCTCGGCGGTTTCGGGAATCGGCGGGACGGTGGGGCCTTCGGCAGCGGTTTCGAGTTCCTGCTCGATGGCCGATTTCGGTTCCTCCGGGGCCACGGCAGCGGTGTCCGGAGTGGCGGACGGCGTCGTTGGAGCGGGCCGGGCGGCGGGATTGGCGAAGCGGGCGCTGAGGTCCTGGGTGGTCATGCCGTGGCGTTCGGCGATTTCGCGCAGCGATGCGGTGGCTTCCTTGACGGCGACATCGGCGCGTTGTTCCTCGCTCATCGATTCATCGCCAGATGCCATGCTTCTCACGATGCCGGGCAGGCTGGTGCCGAGGATGAGGACGGCATGGGCGACGATGGTGAAGACGAGCATGGACTTGAGGCTGCGGCCGCGGAAGCGCTGCATCAATTCATCGGGTGTGGCATCTTGAGTGGCGTTGGACATGGGCGTTGATATTATTGCGGAAGTTTGCCGACGGCTTCGATGATGCCGCCGGCTTCGGCGATGGCTTTGAGAACGGGTTCGAAGGTTTCCTTGGGCAGGGAATCGTGGCAGGAGAAGAGCACGCGACGCTGGTCGTCGGTGGTGGTGTCGTTGAGCACGGCGCGCACGCCCCACTCGATGTCCTTCGGGCCATCGACGAGGACGCCGTCGAAGTAGAGTTGCCCGGCTTCGTCGATGGAGATGCGGGCGGCGAGGTTGGCCTCATTGGTTTTGACGAAATCGGAGAACGGCGGTGTGAGGGTGATGTTGGGGTTGTTCCTGGATGCCTCGCTGGCGACCATGAAGAAAATGATGAGCAGGAACGCGATGTCGCCCATGCTGGCGACGGGCACCGGAATGGGGCGTCTCTTCTTGCGCTGGGGAATGCGTTTCATGGTGGCTATTCCTCCTCGACGAGGGCGACCACGCCGCCGTGGGCGCTGATGCTGGCTAGGGCGTGGAAGTAGTTCTGGTAGGGAGTGCCGGCGGCCGACTCCAACAGGATGACACGGGCGGAGGGTTCGCGTTCGGCGAGATCGAGATCGGCAAGGCGTTGGTTCAATTCATCGAGGGTGACGCGGGCGTCGTTGAAGAAGATGTCGGTGGCGCTGAGGTTGATGGTCGGGGTCTTATCGGTCTGGGCAGTATTGGACGTCTGGCCGGAAGGGAGGTCGGCGGTGATCGATTTGATCTTCACCAGGGTGGTGGCGACGAGAAAGTAGATGATCAGCAGGAACGCGATATCGGAAAAGGAGTCGGTCGGGATGGTTCCCGAGCGATGCTTTTTTTCCTGGCGGCGGCGTTTCATGGATGGACGGGCGGAGGAAGAAGCGGGCGGGATGCCCGCGCTCCCCATTTTTCAGTGCTGCGTGAGGATGAACTCGACGAACTCGCTGTTGATCTCCTCGATTTCGAGTTCGATTTCGTCGCTCCAGCGGTTGAAGACGCTTTGCGGGATGACGGCGGCGAGGGCGACGATGAGGCCGACGGCGGTGGTGAGCATGGCTTCGGAGATGCCGGCCGCGACGGCTCCGCCGCTGCCGCCGATGCTGCCGGCTTCGGCGAGGCCGGCGAAGGAGGCGATCATGCCGGTGACGGTGCCGGTCATTCCGAGCAGCGGCGCGGCGACGCCGATGGTGGTGAGCACGTCGAGGCGCTTGTTGACGACGCTCATGGCCTGCGCGCCGTGGTCTTCCATAACCTGGCCGACGACGAGGCGCATGGTCTCGGGGCTTTCGTCCTTGCCCTTCAGATGGCCGTACGAGCGCAGCCCGGCGAGGAGCACGGCGGCGACGGGCCCGCCGGTGGCGCGGCACTCGGAAATGGCGGTCTCGACATTCCCCGCACGGAGGTGATCCAGCACCCTGGCGCTGAGCGAACGGGTATCGATGCGGCGGTTGTCGCGGAAGGCGAACCAGCGGTCATAGACGACGGCGAGGCTGATGAGACTGCACGCCATGAGCGGAATCATGAGCGGGCCGCCGTTGAGGAGGTGTTCTAACATACGGATGCGTGGTTTGATGATGATTTGAGTGAAGAAAGGACCCGGAGCGCGTCTTGCGGGTCGAGCCGCAAATGGCGGATGGGAAGCGATTCGGCGGGTTCGAGAATCAACCCGCCGGTGGCGTGGTGGTAGCGGCTGGCATGGCACTCGGCAAGCGGGACGCTGGCGTGGAAGGGACGAGGGCCGTCGGCTTGCAGGATGAGATCGGTTTCCGACAGGGTGAGCCGGACCGGCGCGGGCCGCCACCAGCGGCCGGTGTCGATGCGGGTGGCGGTCATTAAGGTGAGGGATGGCATGATAGGGAACGGAAGAGGCGGCCCGGACGGACGGGTTTTGGAGTCACTTTCTGCTTTCCTTCAACGCCTCGATCACACGGGCGCGTTTGATGGCTTCTTCCTTGACGAGTCTTTCGAACGCGGGGTCGGCGAGGCGACCGCGGGCGAACTTGGCCCAGTTGGAATCCGGGAAATCGAAGGTGACGCGCCGGTAGAGTTGATAGGCTGAAGTTTGGGCCGTTCCCCTGCCCTTCCAGTTGTCTTCGGAGTAGGTGGCGATGAGCCGTTCGTGGCTGAGGCCGGCCCAGTAGAGCGCTTGGGCGCGGAGACTGGGGCCGTCGTATTCGGGGTTGTCGATGACGCGCTGGAACTGGTCGATGGCTTCGTTGTAGCGGTGGGCGCGCATGTAGTTCTGTCCGGCGCTGAGCGAGGCGAGGCCGGCCAGGGCGTCGTTCGGGAAGCGGCGTTCCAGTTTGGCATAAACATTGGCGGCGTTGAGGAACTCGGTGCTGGCGAGTTGATCGAGGCGGACGACTTCGGCGATGGATTCGGAGTCCTGGTTTTCGCGCAGCGGATCGGCCTCATCCTTGAACTCCTGGCCGGTTTTCTGGAAGTGGGCACCGAGGCGCGCCATCACGGTGGGGATGAGTTCGTGATCGGGATATTTGTATGCGAGTTTCACATACTCCTCGATCGCGCTGGATGTCTCGCCCATGAGTTCATAGGTCTGCGCGATCTTGAGCTGGGCCTTGGGTGCGAATTCGGAATCGGGAAAGTCATCGGTAATGAGCACGAAGCGGGCGAGCGCGTCCTGATACATCGGAATGCGGGCCTCGTCGTTTCTGGCGAGTTCCGCGAATTCCATGGCGAGGTTGCCGAGGAGAAATTCGGCATGGGCCTTGAGGTTCTCGTCGTGGTGGTTGGCGACGGCTTCCGCGAGCAACCGGTGGGCCTGGCCGATCTGGCGGCGGGCGAGGCTTTCCTCGTCCATTTCGTTGTGTTTTTTGGCCAGTTCGAAATAGGCCTCGGCAAGCACGAAGCTGGTTTGGATGGCCATGTCGTCTCCGGCGAAGCGTTTGGTGAAGGGTTCGATCAAACCATCGGCACCGAGGTTCACGGCGATGGTGTGGGATTGATCGCCGTGTGTGATGGTGATGGTGTCGCCGTATCGCGCGGGGAAGCCGTGGCCGGCGACGGGTGGCAGATTGCCGGTGTTCTTCCCATCGCTGGCGATGCGGACCTCGAACGAGCCGGTGAAGACGCCGGAGTGCGGTTCGGTCTCGTAGAGATCGAGCGGAGCGGCGGCACCGCTGCCGGCAGTGATGTTGACGGTGGCGGTGTCGTTCTTGTCGCTGCGGCTGAGGCCGGGCGCGGTGAGGCGAACATAGGCGCGCTCGCCGATGTAGAGGTTGTCGATGGTCTTGGCGTAGCCGCTTTCCATCACATCAAGGAAGGCATGGGACTCGACACGGAACGACGCGGTTTTCCAGTGGATCCTGTCGTCGGGATCCTGCCAGGCGTAGCCGATGTGGATGGTTTCTCCTTCGCGGGCGGCAAGGCTGGCGGGGATTTCCGATGCGGGCAGGTCGCGCGCCTCGCGGGTGGCGAAGCTTTTGGCGGGCCGGGGGCCGAGGGTGATGGGAATGGCGAACGCGAAACGACCTTCTTCAAGCGCGGGAGAGTTGGTCGGCGGGACGGGTGGCTTGCGCAGCGTGTAGCCCGGAGGCACCTCGATAGCGGAGGAACCCAAACCGCCGGCGAGGCGAAGGGTGCCGGGAACGTTGATGTTGAAACCGCCGTCGGCGATGCTGGCCGCCTTGCGCGCGGATTCGGTCTGCACGAAGGCATGGATCTCACTGGTATGGGTGAGCGCCAGATGCGGGGCGACGATGTCGAAACGCAGCGGCGCGCCGAGAACGAGCGCGGGTTGGGTCTGACTCAACCCGTCTTCGCCCTGATAGGCGAAATCGATGGCGCGGCGCGGGCGGACCGATTGTTGCATCCATGAGGGTTGGTTTTTGGCGGGAGCGGGAGTTTCGGTTTCTTCGAGGGCTTCGGTGGTCTGGCTGTAGGCGGCGAGGGCGGGAGTTTGATAGAGTGCGTGGTTGATGGTGGTGGAGCGCTCGGCGGGAATGCCGGGCGTGAGGTTCTCGGCATCGCGGCAGCTGATGGTGAGCGCCGCACCGGGAGCGAGCTGGATTTCCGAGGCACGGGACGGTTCGCTCTCGACGGGGAAGAAGCGGCCCATGAACGAGCCGGTGTTTTCCGCGGTTTCGACCGCTTGCAGCGTGATCGTGGTGCCTTCCGGATTGGCGACCGTGAATTCGACGGTGTCGCGCTCCGGTGTGGTATCGAGGTCGGCGTCATCGATGAGCACGGTGAGCGCGTCGTCGAAGCGGAATCGGCGGATCGGTTGCGGGACGAACACGCGCTCGCCGTCCTTGTTGGTTTCGTAGTTGAGGAACGAGACGGCGATGGTGCCGTCGTTGAACGCGGCGCGCAGAAGTTGTTCGTGAAGCTTGCGCTTGGGTGTGGCGAAAACGGGATCCTCGTAACGGGCGGTGATGGTGTCGCCGGGAAGAACTTCAAGTTGGCCGTTTTGCCGGAGTTCCATGAAGTCCTGCCCGATCGGCAGCAGGGTGGCGCCTTCGCGGTCGGACAGCGTGATGCGGTCGATGCGCGGGGCCTCGCCCTGAAAACCGAAGATCGCGAGTCGGATCAGGCGGGAACGGGTGGAATTATGGAATGCGATCCCGATCGGTGCCTCGCCTTCGGGTTGGTTGATGGTGGCGTGGTGGGCGATGCCGGCGCGCACGGCATCGGGGAAGGTGGCGGGATCGAACATCGCGTCGGGGCACGGAACGAGTTCGGCCTGGCCGGGCTGGTCGCAGAGCAGGCGGGGCTTGGATTTGAGAAACGCGGCACGGCCGCCGTGATGCCAGACCTCGATGGTGTGCAGGCCGGGGGCCAGCTCGCGTTCGATGCCGTGGGGATCGTCCGAGTTTTCATCGGCGGGCTGGCCGTCGATCAGGAACAGCGTGCGGATCACCTCCTTGTTATCCCGGAACGGCAGGCCCTCGAGCCGGAAGCGGCGGATCGCGGCGGCGGGTTGGTAAAAAACGGCGCGGAAGCGGAAGAGTCCGGAATAGCCGGGGTGGCCGGTATTGACGAGTTGCTTGTCGTCCGGAACCAGGTTCGCGACCCGCGCCGATAAGTAGCGGCACGACGGGCGGGCGGAATCGACGTCCATTTTCCGCAACCAATCGGCGGGCAGCGTGCGATCCACGGGATCCGTCACCGCGATGCCGCCGCGATAGGTGGGAAACGAGGCGATCTGCGGGTGACCGTCCCATGGCGCGTCTTCGGCCGGAAAACGGGCGCGCGTGATCCAATCGACACCGTTCATGGAAGTCTGCACCACGAAATGGGTGAAGGCTTGTCCGCCGGTGTGGACCTGCATGCGGTCGATGGCCGCGTCGTCATTGAGATCGATGCCGAACATGCGCGCGTCTTCGCTTTGACCGGGCAAGCCGAGCCAGCCGGGATGGTTCGGAGTGCTGATGGCCATGTTGGGATCGCGGCCGGACGCGCTTTCCGAGGCGAAGGCCGTGGCCGTGGCGGTGGCGGTGGGGACGACGGCCTGGAACTCGCCGGTCGATGACCCCGATTCGATGAGTTCCAGGTTGCGGATTTCATCACCGCTGGATGTGAACAAACTCAGCGCAACGTGATCCGGATGGATGGTTTTGCATTGGTCGGGATCGTTGAGGCGGATGTAGATCGGATTGCCGGGGCGGACGCTGCGCGCACCGAGCGCGGCCTGGGCGGTGCCGATGCCGAGTTCCTCCAGCGTGAGCCGGCGTTCGCCCTCGCGGGCGGGAAATCCGGCGGCGGACAGGGCAAGACGCGCATCGGAAGCGACGGTGATGACCGTGTCGGGGTCCGGCGGAAGGTCTTTCATGCGGGCGCGGAATTCCCGCGAGTAGCCGAAGCGGATTTCGTCGTCGCCGAGGATCTGCAGCACTCGGTCGCCCGGGGTGGGCTTGCCAAGCGCGGTGGAAATCTCGGCGCGGAGGCGGTCGCGGCTGTCACCGAAGGGGGTGAGCAGCACACGCTCGTGGTCGCCGGAAGAGGATCGCACTTCCACTTCGACATCGGCACCGAGGCCCGAGACGCTGAGCGAGGGGTCGCGGAGGTTGATCTTGAGCGGCTCGCCGGGGACGAGCACGGTTTCCTCGATGGAGGGGCCGACCTCGATTTCGGAGGCTTCGACGAGCTTGCGCATCCGGTATTGGATTTTGCCGCGAAGGATGAGCGCTTCCGGGTCGCGCGGTTTGGCGCGGAGGACGGCTTCGATTTCGCGCAGCGCCTCGGCGAAGTTTTCCTGATCCATGAGCACCTCCGCGCGGGCGGCCTGGGCGGCGAGGCGGAAGACCGGGTCGTCGATGCGCATCAGGGCGTCGAGTTCATTGATGGCGCCGGTGAAATTGCGCGAGATGCGGTCCACGCGGACCGAGCCGAGGGCGGCCTCGAGGTGGACGGGGGTGCCGCGGAGGTCGGCGGTGTCGGCGACCTGGCGGTACCAGGCGCGGGCGGTATCGAGGTTGCCCTTGCGGAGCGAAAGCTCTGCGAACGCGATGCGCAGACTGGCATCCTGCTGGGGGGTGAAGACACCTTCCGCCTGGCGCGACCAGATGGTGAGTTCGCGGACGAGTTTTTCGGCGGGTTCGTTCTCGTCTTCGTCGAGGTGGCGCTGGAGCAGCCAGAAACCGTAGTCGATGGGGAGATCGCGCATGACCGGCAGGTAGCGGTCGGCATTTTCCGAGTAGAGGCTCCAGGCGGTGTCGAGGTTGCCGGCGGCGAACTCGGATCGCGATTGATGGATGGGATAAGCCGGGTCCGATGGATCCAGATTGGCGGCGGACGCGGGCGGGGTGAACAGTGGAAAGACTGTTAGGACCAGAAGCATGTGGCAAACCGAGGCGGCGATCGCGGCACGACACATCACGGGTGACACCGGCGGCAGGAAGCACGCGCTCCGGCATGATTGACGATATGGACGTGGGTGACTCATGTTATTGTCCGGCTTCGAGGCGTTGCAGTTCGAGGCGCGTTTCGAGTTGAAGCATGCGTTCCTGCGAGAGCTGGCCGCGTGCGAAGGCGGCCCATTGGCTTTCCGGGAAGTCGTAGGTGATGCGTTGGAACATGGCGAAGGCGGCCATTTCCTCCTTGAGCGACTGATAGTTCATGGCGGCCCAATACATGGCCTGGGCGCGCACTTCGGGACCGTCATAGGCGGTGTTGTCGGCGACGCGGAGGAAGGTCTCGACGGCATCGCGGTGCTGCCTGGCGCGCATGTAGGCCTGGCCGGCGCGCAGGCCGGCATCGGCGGCGAGTTCGTGGCTGGGGAAGCGTTCGCTGAGCCGGCCGAAAATGCGCGCGGTGTTGAGGTATTCGCGCTCGGCCATTCTGGCCATGGCGGTTCCCTGATGTTCCGCGTCCTTGTCTTCGCTGGCTTCGGCCTTGGCGAGCAGGGTTTTGGATTGATCCTCGTAGCCGGCGGCGCGGCGGAGGAAGTGGCTGCCGAGGCGGGCCATCGAGGTGGCGAGGAATTCGGACTCGGGGTATTTGTAGGCGAGCTTGACGTATTCCTGCGCGGAGACGTCGTTTTCGCCGAGCGCCTCGTAGATGGTGGCGATGCGGAACTGGGCGTTGGCGGCATGCAGGGTGTCCGGGAAACTGCCGGTGACCGTCATGAACCGCGAGAGTGCCGCGCGGAAGCGGAGTTCCTTGGTGGCCTCATCCCCGGCGACCAGCGCTTCCTGCAGGGTGAGCTGGCCGAGCAGGTATTCGGCGTGGGCGCGGGTGTCGGGCTCGGTGAACCGATCGGCGACGGCGGCCAGCAACTGGCGCGCGGTGGTGGCATGTTGATCCGCCAGATCCGTCTTGCCGAGCTGGCGGTAGCGGCGGGAGAGTTCGAGATAGGATTCGGCGAGCGAAAACTGGGTGCGCTCGGCGATGTCCTCGTCGTCGTAGGTTTTCGAAAACGGGGTGAGAAGACCGTCGGCTCCCTTGCTGATCGTGACGGTGGCGATGTCGGTTTTGACTCCGTTCGCATCGGTGTAGCGGGCGGCAACGGTGTCGCCGTAAATCACCGGGAAGCCCGCATGACGGAGGTCGTGATCGTCCGGGAGCGGTCCGCCCTGCGCGGTAAAGCTGAGGTATGGACGGGCGGTGAAAATGCCGGTATGCGGACCGGTTTCCAGCAGATCGACGCGGGTCCTGGCACCGGATTTCGCCTGGAGCAGCACTTGCACGGAGTCGGCTTGATCGGTGAGATCGGCACCGAGGTCGATGACCCGCAAATGGAGCGACTCGCCGATGTAGGCGGCGGTTTTCGGCTCGCGATTCCCCTCCTCCATGATGTCGAAAACGGGATGTGAGATGACCGTGGCGGAGGCGGTGATCCACTCCGTGTTGCCTGCGGGGTCGGTGGATTGAATGCCGAGGTGGATGGTGTCGCCCGGGCGGACGACGAGCGCGTTGCGATTTGCGGATGGAGCCACGAAGCTACGGGAGTCGGCAGCCGCGCGGATCATTTCCTCGCGTTCCTCCTCGCTGACGACGCCGAAGTTGGGAAGCGTGTCGGCCACCAGCGGGATGATAGTGAAAAGGTCATCGATGTTCTGGATCGCGGCGGCGGCGGAAAGATTCCGGTTCTGATAGATGGGAATCTCCGGAATGTCCGAGAGATCGCCCTGGGGTATGGGGAAACCGTTTTGGCCACGGAGCATGGCGGCAAGCTCGATGGTGCCCGGGACATCGATATCGAAGGCCGCGGCGGATGCGCCGGCGGCACGACGGCCGGTCTCGGTCTGGGCGAAAACCTTGAGTTGGGAACCGCTGCGCAGGATCAGGTGCGGCGCATGGATTTTGACGGCGAGGGGCGCGCCGTGAACGGTCTGGATGCCGGCTTCCGGCGGGCTGGCGGCGGGTTGCCACTGATGGTCGATCTGCCAGCGCGGGCGCACGAGTTCCGGCACGCGGCGGATGTTTTGTGGATCGGAATTCCGGAGTTCGAAGCCGTGGACGAGGGACCGGGGCGGACCGGCTTCCTCGGATGCAAGCGGCGAGACGATGGCGTGGGCCAGGTGGATTTCCGGAGTTTTGAATTCGGCGTGTGAGATCGTGGCAACGCGCTCGGTCGCCACCCCGGGGCGGGTGTTTTCGCGGTCGAGATAGGAGGCGGTGAGAGAAGCTCCGGCCGGGACTTGGATTTCCCCATCGTTGGCCGGAACATCCGGTGATGGCGTGACGAACAAGCGGAAGATGCCAGTGGCGGGGCCGGTTTCGGTGACGGTGAATTCACGGGCCTCGCCGTCCCGCGCCCGGAGCGTGACGGTCACGCTGTCCGGCTGCGGGGTGGCGTCCATGTCGCCATCGCGGATGACGATGGAGAGCGGCTCGCCGTGGCGGAAACGCAGCAGGCGTTCGTAGTAGGGGCGGTCCTCGCCGTGTTTATCGCTGAAGCGGGGTTCGATGTCGGCGAACTCGACCGTGGCATCGGTGTAGGCGACGCGGAGGAACCGCTCGTGTTGGTCGCGGCCGCGGGTCACGGGCCGGTCGTCGGCGTAGCGGATGGAAACGGAATCGTCGGGCAGGATTTCGAGCACCTCGTTTTGCCGCAGGGTGGCGTAGTCGGTGGCGGTGGGCAGGATGGTCTTGCCATCGGGTTGCTTGAGCGTGATCCGGCGGATCGCGGGTGCGGGGCCATCGTAAGCCGGAATCAGGAGCCGGATCAGCCGGACCTGGGTGTCGGGCGCGAACACGACGGTGAAAGAGTCACCGGCGGCGTTGGCGGTGATGGCGGCCGGCGAATTGCGGCGCTCGAGCATTCCCGGCGGGAATGTGGCGGGATCGAAAAACCCGGGCGGGCACTCGACCATGACATCGGACCTGGCGGGATCGAGGTTGCCGCGGAGGCTGACGTTGCGGCCGTAGCCGATGTTGGACGTCCAGCCGACGGCCCACAGATCGAGGCGGTGGATTCCGGTGCTAAGATTGATTTCGCCTTCGAGCCGGTCGGAGTCGGTTTCCGCGATCTGGCGGCCGTTGATGGCGAGGATGAAACCGGATTTTTGGCCGACCTGCGCGTGATGGGTGCGGATGTTCGAATCGGCCGGCAGCTTGCCGAGGCGGAGATCGAAGCGACGGGTGACATCTTCCGGCTCGTGGAACCAGGCGGTGAAGCGGTGAACGAGCCCGAGATTCGGCCATTGTCCGCGGTCCTCGCCTCCGAGCCGTTCGGGAACCCCGGCGGGAAACGCCTCGGCGATGCCGGAGACGTTCGCGGCGGTGGCGACGGGTTCGTCGCGAAGCCACTCCTCGCCATCGAGATGTTGCTGGAGCCATTCGAGCGTTGTCCCGGCAAGGCGGGCGTTTCGAGTCATGCGGTCCGCTTCCTGGCGCACGACCGTGACCGATGGCTGCCAGAAAACCGCGGGAACCGCGGCGGGTTCGGCGGGGTGACGGGCGATGGTCTGCCATGCGCCGTGACGGGTGGCGGTTTGCAGCGCGAAATGTCGCAGGCGACCGTCGGAATCCGGAGCGGTCAGGGTCATTTCACCGAGGGCCGCACGGTCGTTGAGGTCGATGACGAACTCATGCACGGCATTCTCGCGGGCGATGGGTTGCCAGTCGGCTGCGCCTTCAAGCGGGCTGATGACCGAATTCGGGTTGCGGCCGGGCTGCGAATCCGGGGCGAAGGCGACGGGCGGCGCGGAGGCGGTGGGAATGCTGCCTTCGAACCAGCCGGTGTGCGGACCGGTCTCACGAAGGGTGATCTGCGAGATGGAATCGCCGCTGGAGCCGGCGGCGCTGACCACAATCTCGTCGGCATCCGCACTGCGGCTGCGGTCGGGGTCGATGACCCGGACGTGGATCGGGTTGCCGGGTTTGACGATGTCGGACTGGCTGCGCGGGCTGTTGTTTCCGCTGTCGCTGGTGGCGGCGAGGCGGGCGCGGGTAGCGGCATCGAGATCGGCGAGACGGACATCCTCGCGACCGGAAAGTTCCGCTTCGAGGTCGGCGATGCGTTGTTCCGCAGCGGTGAGCAATTGGCGGGCGGAGGCCATCAGGATGGCGTCGGAAGCCACGGTGATCGGACCGCCGCGCATGTCGTCTTCGAGATTGATGCGGCGTCGGAAATCCTCGGAATAAGCATAAAAAACCTCGTCTTCCCCGGTGACCTGCAGCGTCCCGTCTTCCACGGCGGGCGCGCCGAGCGCGGTGGGCACTTCGCCGCGGAAGCGGTTTTTCTCATCGCCGAAGCGACGCAGGAAAAACGACTCGCGGTCGCCGGAACTGGCCGTGACGACGACTTCGATATCGACGCCGGAGCCGGAGATCGCGAGGCCGGGGTCGTTGAGGGTGACCTTGAGGTTTTCGCCGGGGACGAGATAGGGGCTTTCGGTGGCGGAACCGATTTCGAGTTCACTGGCCTCGATGTAGCGGCGGTTCTTGATCTGGATGCGCCCCATGAGGAGAAGGGCCTCCGGGTTTTCCGGTTCACGCTGGAGCACCGAGCGGACATCGTCGTGCGCATCGTCGAAGCGCTCCATGTCATAAAACACCTCGGCCCGGGCGAGCCGGAGCGGACTCCAGAGACCGGGAATGCGTTCGGCTTCCAGCGTGGCGATGAGTTCGAGCGCGCCATCGTGATCCTTGGCGGCGAGACGGGCGCGGATACGGCGTAGTGCGGCGGCATGACGGATCGCCTCCGCCTGGAGCGCCTCGCTCTGCTGGACGCGGGTGAAAATCCGCTCTGCCTGGCCCAACTGGCCGCGCTGCAGGGCGACATCGCCGAGCGCGATTTCGATGCGCGCCTTTTCGTCGGCGGTGAATGGCGTGTCCGTTTCAGCCGACCATTCCACCAGCGGGCTGATGAAAGCCTCCTGACGTTCCTGGTTGCCGGAAACGACGACGAGATCGAGCGCCCAAAGCAGATAAGCGGGATTGAGCGAGCGATGGGATTCGAGAAACGCTTCCCAGTTCTCATCGATGGTTTTCCATGCGCTGTCCTCGTTGCCGACGATCCACTCGGCCTGCGATTGATAGACCGGATAGGCCGGATGGTTCGGCGGCACCGGGATGACAATGAGACCCAGATCGGCGAGGGCGCGTCCGCGCAGGGCGTCGATGGCGGGGATGTCCTCGCGCTTGAAATACGTGTGTCCACCGGCGAAGCGGTCGATCGTCGGACGCATCCACGAGGCGAGTGCGACGGTCGCGGCGGGCTGGTCATCGGCGAGCGTGCCGATGAAGGAAATCATGACCGGGTAATCGCGCATCTGGACTTCGACGTGACGCCAGAGATAGGCGGCGGAGCGGATCAGGTGGGCGGAGTCGGGCTTTTCGCGGAGCGCCGCGAAGAAGCGCTGGCCATATCCATGCGTCGGCGAGAAGGAACGGAACGGGTGCGCGATTTCCAGAAGTTGCGAAAAAACCTGCGGGTCGTTGAAAATCTCCGGGGCGGATTTTTCGAGTCTCTCGAGGCCAGTGATGTCGCGGCGGACGGTTGCGGCGGCGAGGTTGGCGAGCGACTGCTTGAGCGCGGCGGCAACGGTGTCGGTGTCGGCCGCTTCCGTGAGATCGAGCAGCGGTTTGCATAGGTTTTGCGGATCGGCCGCTTGGACGTGGGCGAGCTGCGCCGGAGTGAGCGCGTTCTCACCGAACACCGACCGGGCGTTGTGGTGGATGCCCGAAGGGAGGTTTTTCCACTGCGGGGAGGCGAAGAGCTTTGCGAAAAATTCGATTGGCTCGTTGCCTGTCTCGTCCTTTGCGGGCTCGGGAAACTTGCGGGCAAGCCAGGCGGAGACGAGCCAGTGATCGATGCGGCCCTGGGCGAGTTCCGCGGCGAGGTGGGCGCGCAGCACGGGTTCGAGCGACCATGTTGCGGAGTCATCGAGTTTCCTGCCATCGGGGCCGATGAATCCCACGGTGATGGCCTCGCGGACCAGACGTTGGGCGATGGGCGAATTGTCGCGCAGAAGTTCCGGAACCGCCTCGGGCGTGATACGGATCGCCTGCTGCAATCGCCAGAGGCCGCCGGGGGATTTCGACGGGTTGGATTTGAGATCGCGAAGCAGTCCGCGGACGGTTTGCAGGCGTTGGTCGGCGGCGTCTTTTGCGGCAGGGTTGGCGTTTTCGACCGTCTTTCCGATCTCCTTCGAGCGGGCGATTTCCTGATCGCGGCGCTGGTTTCCACCGGGTCGTCCGCACCAGTGCCAGAGGCGGTCGGCGAGGTAGGCGTTCAGGTCCTGTGGCGTCAGCCGCCACGCATGGGGGCCGAGCAAGGCGTCGATGGCCTTGCCCAGATCCTTGTCCTCGCCGGCGGCGACCATCGCATGGATGAGCGCGGCGTCGCGGGAGGGGTTTTGCGCGAGGACCGGAGCGAGCTTTGTGGCTTCCTCGGGAGTGACCTTTTCCCAATCGAGCGCAAGCAGCGGCCCGGCCATGTGGTTGATGAGCGCGGGATTTTCGAGAATGAACCCGCGCAGCTTTTCCACCGGCATGATTTCGGGTCCGCGGGCGTAATAGCCGGAGCTCCAGCTTTCGATCAGCCGCGTTTGTTCGGAGGGTTCGAGCTTCGGCAGCGCGGCGACGACCGGGGCGAGCTTTTCCTCCGCCTGATGAGGCCAGTATTTCGCCGGATCGTCGCGATAGTGAGGACTGTTGCTGCCGCCGGCCCATTCGGTCTGGATGAACAGGGCGTGATGGGGAAAACGGTCGAGCAATGCCTTGGCTTCGGCGAGTGGCGCGGCGGCTTCCACGCCATCGATGTGGGCCATGTTGTAGGCGCGGATCGAGACGATGACATCAAGCATGGACGCGTATTCGGGATCGAGTGACCGGGTGGCGGCGGCGAGCGATTTGACGGCGGCGAGAAGCGATTCGCCGATGCGATGCTCGGGCAGGTCGTAGCGGCGGCTGCGGATGTTTTTCAGAAGCCAGTCGAAATTCCCGCCGTGCAGTGCGATGACAAGGTCGGCGGAAGGCTTGGTCCCGAGAATGGCCGTGAGCCGTGCGGCAAGCCCCTCGGCATCGCCGCGGCGGCGGGCTTCGGAAAGAAACCAGACGTCCCACTGGCGGAACATCGGGTTCACCATCAGGCGATCGACATTGCCGCGGGCGAAGCTGTAGGCGAAATCCGGCTGACCGAGGAAATCGGCGAGCAGCGTGTGAACGGCCGTGATGGCATCGCCGGCCTCTGCGGAGGCCGGATCGGCCCGGCGCAGGAATTGCTGATAGAGCGCCACGGCGGCATCGGCATTGCCTGCCAGCTCGGTGGCGCGTGCGGCGTGGTAGAGGACGGCGGGATTTTCCGGAGCGTTCTGGCGCAGCCAGTCGCGGGCGAGCGCGGCGGCCTGCGGCGGCAGGTTCGCCTCGATGCCGGCCGTGATGAGCGCGAGAATCGAGTCTTCGGACTCGGCGGCGACATTCTTGGAAACGGCGGCGAAGCGGGCCGGAAAATCGATCTCCTGCTGCGCGGAAAGCTGGCAACACCCGAGAACCCAGACACCCAGACAGCCGAGCATTCTCCATGCGGTGAAATGCCCGGAGGTCATGTGTGGTTTCGTCGGCTTTGGCGGAATCATGGAGATTGGGGCGGATCTTTCGAACGGGTTCACTCGTCGGCGGCGGGGGCGGCCTTTTCCTCGCCGAGCGCGGCGAGCCGGCTGCGGGCCTCGGCGACGTGGGGGCTGGTGGGGTAGTTGAAAATGAGCTGTTGGAGTTTGGCGCGGGCGGTCGTGTGGTCGTTCATCCGGAAACTGACGTTGGCCCACAGCAGCAGCATTTCATCAAGGAACGAGGCGTCCGGGTAATCGGCGAAAACGCTTTCCAACAGATCGGCGGCGCTGCGGAAATTCTCGGTTTCGACGTGATGGCGGACGACCCGCCCGAGCGCATCCGCGGCGAACGGGCTCTCGGGAAACAGTTCGTAAGTGCGGCGGTAGGCAGCCATCGCGGGAGCCATCCGGTTTTGCAGCGCGCTGGCCGGCGACAGTCCGGAGGCCGTCCAGCGGCTGCCATGCTCGCCCTCGGCGGCGGCGTCGCGCTCGGCCTTCGCCTGATAGGCGTTGCCGATCCGGAACTGGGCCTCGGCGGCGGAAATCGGATTCTCGAGGGCGAGCACTTTTTGGAAAACCTCCACGGCGCGCTCGAATTCGCCCTGCTCGGTGAGACTGCTGCCAAGCGTCATCAGCGCCTGGTCGGCGAGCACCGATTCGGGAAACAGCCGGTTGAACGCGAGACAGGCGGCGGTGGCGGCGGCGTAGTCGTCGCGCAAGAGTTCGCCTTCCCATTTCAGACGGAATGCGTTTTCCACCAGATCGCCGGGCAGGCGGGTCCGGTTCAGGATGATTTCATCGACTTTTTCCAGCGCCTCGCGCGCATGATCGCTGGCCCGTGCGGCGAGCCCCATGTCCTTGTAGATGCCACCCAGGCCGACGAGTGCCTCGGCTTCGACCACGCCTTTGCGGGCCTTGATCAATTCATCGAAGACGACGAATTGATCCGCCGTGACGCCGGAACTGACCGAGCCCGCGACCTGGATGGCGGCCTCGGCCTTGCGCGGCTCGTCGCCGTGCAGATGAACGGAATCGGTGTAATCGACCAGCAACTGATCGAGTTCGGCGCAGGCCAGCGTCGCGGGGTCGTTCGCGGCCGCGGTCCCTTCGGGTGCCTGGGCAAGGTTCACGGTGCCAACAAACATCCCGGACCGCACCTGCTCCCCTTCCCCGTGCTCGACGAGGGTGATCTGGATGCTGTCGCGTTCCTCCCATCTTTCGCGGTCGGCGTCTTCGGCGGCGAAAATGCCGAGCAGGTCATCGATGTCGGCATCCTCCGCCTCGGAGGCGTCGGGAGCCTCGACCTTGTAGCGCGAGCGCACGGTGAGGGTGATTTTCTCGGCGGCGGGCGAGGTGTCGAGATCGGCATCGCGGAGGATCACGACAACCGGCTGCCCCGGGTAGGCGATGTAGGCCGGAGTGTTCAAGTCACCGAGATAAAATCCGACGCTGCCCGTGCTCACGGCGCGGACTTTTCCGGTGCGGGTGACGTTCGCCTCGCCGGCCTCGGTCGATTGATCGGTGTAGGTCACGGTGACCGTGTCGCCTCCAAGAAGTTGCAGCGTGCCGTCGCCGGGCTTGGGTTCGCCGAGCGCGGTGGGCGCGGAGGCGAGCATTTCCGTCTCCTTGCCGGGGACTGGGGCGGCGGTGATCGTTTCACGGTCGCCGCTGCTCGATTCCACGGCGGCGGTGACGGGAATGCCGAGACGGTTCATCACCGGGATGTCGGCGTCGGCTACCTTGGCATAAAAGCGCTGGCCGATCTCGATGCGGCCGAGGTCCTCCCCGCTGCCGGCCTCATCCTCGGACATCACGGTGCCGACCAGCGACAGCGCGTCGATCGCCTTGTTCCAGTTCTTCAGGTTGTAGTGGCTCATGCCGATGTAGAAGTAGGCCTTGTTGGCCCACGGCGTGCGGTCGGCGACTTCGGTGAGCCGGCGGAAAAGCGGGAAGCAGGCGTTGTATTGGCCGGCCTGGTAATGGGCGAGGCCGGCGCTGAAGAGGGCTTCGAGATAAAGCTCGCGTTCCTCCGCGGCGGGTTCCTCGCCGGGTTCCGGGGCGAGCAGGCGGGCGAGCAGGTTGAAATGGCTCAGCGCCTCCTCGTTGTGGTTCTGCTGCAAATGATGGCGGCCCATCTCCATGTGAGCCTGATGGGCGATGAGCGTGCCCTGATAATCGCGGACCACCGTGGCGAGCATGGCGAGCCCGCGGTCGTGCTGGCGCATTTCCATCAGGTCCATCGCCTGCCGGAAAAGCTGGCGCGCCTGGCGCTCGGTTTCGAAGGCTGCGGCTTCGTCGTCCTGGGCGTGGAGGCCGAGGGATGCGATGAGGGTGATGAGAAGGATGAGGCGGGGCATATGGGCCGGGAGTCGGGCTTGGATACGATCAGGGAACTTCGTCGGATTCGCCGCCGACGAGCGGAACATTGTAGTTTTCGAGTCGAAGATGGGCCTGGCTGGATTCGCCGGTTTTCGGGTAACGGACCAGGACTTGCCGGAGCTGGGCGACCTCGCGTCCCTTGTCGTCGGCACTCTTGTGAATATCGGCGATGCGCAGGGCGGCCTTGGGCGCGATGTCCCCGCCGAGCGATTCGAGTTCGCGGGCCGAGCGCACGGCGTCCGGATGACGGCCGAGGGCGACGAGGCAATCAATGACGCGCCAGGTGGAATCCGGCTGGCGGTTGGCGTTGCGATAGGCCTGGATGGCGTCTTCGTGGCGGCCGACACGCTGGAGCAGCTCGGCCTCGGTCCATGCCAGCTTGGGACCCGCATGGTCGGGCGATTTTTTCAGGATGGGAACTTCGTCGAGCGCCTTTTCGGCGTGCTCGCGGCTGCCGCGGTGTTCCCATTGTGTGTGGTAATCGAAGCGCGCCCTGCCGGCGGCCACCTTGTCGCGGATGCGGGCGAAGATGCGCAGCACGGTTTCCTCCGGTTCATATCTGGAGGCGTGCATGCCGTATTCATGCAGTTGGGAGTCGGTCATCGGCTGGTTGCCGATGCTGCGGAAGAGTTCATCGGCCTGTGTCTGGAGGCGGTAATGGTTGTTAGAAAGCGTGCCGATCGCCTTGAGCTTTTCATCGATGCTCATGGCGGCGATGAACGATTTGCTTTCGCGCTTGAAGAACTCGTCCCGCGCTTGATCCAAGCCTTCCATCCAGCGGCAAATATCCATGACACGCGTCATCGATGCCTCGCCGGCCTTGTATTGGGCGATGACGCGCTGAAGCCATTTTTCACGATCCTGCTCATGGACCAGCATGGCGTCGAACCAGCGCTTGCGCAGGTCGTCATGGCCGGCGAAACGATCGCCCATTTTCGCCGTCCAGTAAGCGCAGACCCGGGCACGCTGCCCGTCCTCCTCCGGGGTGCCGAGCGCGAGATCGAGCACGCGCGACCAGTAGCGGACATCCTCCTCGGGCTGGTCCGTCTCGCCGTGGTGGCGGTCGAACCCGCCGGCCTCGGTGTAGAATTGCTTGAGCTTCTCGTGATCGGGCTTGTGGCGGACGTAGTGCGTGGCCACGGCATCACGCGCCCGCGCGGCGGCCTGATGGTTGGTGTTGCGGAAATTCACCGCAGTGCGCCACTGGTAATCCGCGGCCTCCTGATGACGACCGGCCTTCAGCATTTCGTCGGCGAGGAAGGCGAGCGCGGTGCCGGAATCGGGCTGCGCGGCGTAGGCGTCGTTCTGGACCATCCGCGCCCAGACAGCGGTCTTGCGGTCGTCGTTGCCGTTTTCGCCGTGGGCGAGCCCCTGATAAAACAGGGCGGCGGCGGCGAAGGGCACGGCGTTGGGAAAATAATCGACCACGTCCTGATACGCCTGGATCGCGTTGTTGCGGCGGTTGAGCAGGTGCAGGCAACGGCCGTTGCGCAGCAGCGCGTAAGGCAGCGCCTCGCTACGGGTGAACTCCGAGGAGAAGGCGCGATAGGCGGCAAACGCCCCCTTGTAGTCCTTCTTGGTGAACAACTTGTCGGCGTCTTCGAGCTGGATGGCCTCGAAGGTGTCGAGACGCGCGAAGTCGTCAGCAGGATAAACCGGTTCGGCGGACGCCGCGGCCATCAGGATGGCGAGCGGCACGCAACGCAGAAGCGAAAGAATCGACCGGCGCATGACCGGACTGGCGAAAACCATCATATCCGCACAGATGCGTAATCGGGCCGGACTATCTTTCAATCGGTTTCCGGGCGGGCGGATGGATTCAACGGCATTCGCCGCTCCCGGGCGGGATTACTTTTTGACCAGCAGGCTGGAGCCGGTCATTTCCGCCGGTTTTTGCAGGCCGAGCATGTCGAGCAGCGTGGGCGCCACGTCGGCGAGGATGCCGTCCTTGACGGTGTATTGGCCGGCATCCTCCGCGACATAAACGACATGCACGAGATTGGTGGTGTGGGCGGTGTTGGGCGAGCCGTCCGGGTTGCGCATGTATTCGCAGTTGCCGTGGTCGGCGGTGACGAGCAGCTTGCCGCCGAGGCGCAGCGTTTCCTCGACGACCGCTTTGACCCCGGCGTCGATGGTTTCGACGGCCTTGATGGCAGCCTCGACCACGCCGGTGTGGCCGACCATGTCGGGGTTGGCGAAGTTGAGGATGACGAGGTCGTAGTCCTTGAGTTTGGAAACCACGGTTTCGGTCACTTCCGACGCGCTCATTTCCGGCTTGAAATCATAAGTCGGCACGTCCTTCGGCGACGGGATGATCACGCGGTCCTCGCCAGCATAGGACTTCTCGACACCGCCGTTGAAGAAATAAGTGACGTGAGGGTATTTCTCGGTTTCCGCGATGCGGAGCTGGTTCCTGCCGGCACCGGCGACGGTTTCGCCGAGCACCATGTCGAGTTTCTCGGGCGCGAAGATGGCGGGACAATCGTAAGTCTCGTCGTATTCCGTTAGAGTGACATAATGCACGCAGGGCGTAACGGTGCGGTCGAAGCCGCTGAAGTCCGCTTTCAGGAACGCGTCGGACAACTCGCGGGCGCGGTCGGCGCGGAAGTTGAAAAAGATGATGACATCGTCGTCGCGCACGCGCTGCGTATCCGCCTCGCAGAAGACCATGGCGGGCATGAACTCGTCGGTTTTCTGCAAACTCCGGTAGCAGTCGGCGACCGCCTCACTGGCGAGCACCTCGCGCTTTTCGCCCTTGCCGAGCACGATGGCGTCCCATGCGAGCTTGACGCGGTCCCAGCGCTTGTCGCGGTCCATGGCGAAGTAGCGGCCGACCACGGTGGCGATGCGCGCGCCGCACTTGGCGGCCTCGTCCTCGACGGTGGCGAGGTATTTCTCGCCACCGGTGGGCGAGGTGTCGCGGCCGTCGGTGATGGCGTGGATCATGATGTCATTCACGCCGGCCTGCTTGGCGAGTTTGACCATGGCGACGAGCTGGTCCTGGTGGCTGTGCACGCCGCCGTCGGAAACCAGGCCGATGAAGTGGAGGCGCGAGGATTTCGCCTTGGCGAGCGCTTCGGCGAAGACCGGATTGGTGGCTAAGGTCCCCTCCTCGATGGCCTTGTTGATGCGGGTCAGGTCCTGATAGACGATGCGGCCCGCGCCGAGGTTGAGGTGGCCGACCTCCGAGTTGCCCATTTGGCCGTCAGGCAGGCCGACGTCGAGGCCGGAGGCGCTGAGGAAGCCTTTCGGGTATTGCTCCAGCATCACGTCGTGGAACGGGGTGTTGGCGAGCAGCACGGCATTGCCGTCCTTTTCCGCCGTTTCCTGTCCCCCGGGGTTCACACCCCAGCCGTCGCGAATGATGAGCACAACCGGTTTCTTTGCCATAACGGCGCGCGTGTAACGGCAGCCCCGGGTGCGGGCAAGCGCCGAAAAACCCGCACCCGGCGAAATCGCCGCCACAAATCCGGCAATCTGCTTGCTAGAGGGGAAATCCGCGTCCTAGCCTGCGCGTGTTATGAAATTGCGGAACATTTGGTGGTTGGTCCCGGCGGCGCTGGTCCTGGGTGCTTGTAAGAAAAAGGAACCGGCGGAAACGACCGGCACGCCCGCGCCAGCGGAGACGGTCGCCGAAAGCGGCTCGCAACCGGAACCCGCGCCGGAAGTGCCCGCGCTCAGCCCGGAGGAACGCGCCGCCAAGCTCGGCTTCGCGCGTCACCTGCCGCAGGACACCGCGGCGCTCATCAGTCTCCACAACGGCACCCGCCATGCGTCGAAGATCAAGGCCTCGAAACTCTGGCAGGCGATCAGCGGCGAGGAGGCACTTGATCTGCCGGATGTTCCTGAAGACGAGTCCCCCACCGGCCCGGCGGCGCTTTTCGCCAAGGAGTTCACCATCGCGGTGGGTGCCCAGGCGGGTGAACAAACGTCCAACCTCATCCAACTGAACCGCCGCCTCACCCACTTCCAGATGCGCGCCATCGCCTCGGCGGCGGCCGAGTGCGCCGAGTCGGGCGATTTCTCGAATTTCGAATCCGCGATGGGCCAGCGTTTCAGCGAGGAACTGTTCGTCAATCTGCTCAAGGACCCGGAGTCCGGCACGGAATTGTTCGAGAAAATGAACATGCCGCCACTCTACATCGCATTCGGAACCACCGGGGAAAACCGCGATGCCATCGCCCAGCAACTCGCCTCTTCCACCGAGATGCTGGCGTTTTTCGGCGACTTTGTCGAACCGGTGGAAGTCGAGCGCAACGGCAGCGTGTTCGCCGGCAACAAGGTCTCGGGCGAGAAACTGTCCGCACTGATGACAGAGAGCCGCGAACCGATGGACGCGATGCTTGATGCCGCCACCGTGGACAAGCTGATCGCCGCCGTGGCGAAGAAAGACCTGGTGATCCTGAGCGGCCTGATCGGCGACTACGCCGTGTTTTTCCTCGGCTCGTCGGTGGACGATCTGGTTTTCGCCGAAGCCCCCGGCGACTCGCTGGTGGCGGGTGACGCACTGGCCTTCTGCGATGCCCACGTTTCCAAGGAACTGGCCGGCCTGATCTATGGCAAAAAGGAGATGATCTCTCAAATGATGGCGAACGTGACCGGTCTCGCCGACATCGCGAGCGGCTTGCAGGAAGGTCTCGCCGGCTCGCAGGGACTGGGCGACACGCGCGACCTCCAGGCGCTGCTGCGAATCGTCGGCGAGCGCGAAACCGCGCTGCGGACGCTGATGAAACTCGACGGCACCGGCACTATCGCGTTCATCGAAGACGGATTGAAAATCGAATCCTACGGCGGCATCGACACCGGCAAGTTCGACTGGGAGGCCGCCAACCGGCTGACCGGCCTGCAGGAAGGCGCCAATGTGGCGCTGTTCACCAACGCCACCGCCGGCAAGGCTTACAGCGAATTGGCACGCGCCTACCTCGAAGCGCTGATGGAGACCGCCTACGCGGTGGCCATGAAAGTGGCGGAGCTGCCATTGGAAGACGATGACATGCTGCAATACCGCGAAATGGCAGGCATGTTCGACATGAACTTCCGCAAGGATGCCGTGGCGGTCTGGAACGCGCTGAGCGGCGATTTCACCGACGGACTGGGACAGGAAAGCGCCCTGATCGTCGATCTCAACGGCACGCCGCCACCGGTGCCCGGCGTGCCGCAGGAAGTGGTGAACGAAGGGAAATTCCCGCGCATCACCCTGGTGGCCCCGGTCACCGAGCGCGCCAAGCTCGCCTCGGCCTGGCAGCAGATCGATGCCTCGGCCGCCAACATTCTGGAAAAGATCGGCGAGATGCGGGACACGCCCATCCCGATGCAGAAACCGCTCAGTTCCGAGCGCGACGGCTACACCACCTGGTTCTTCCCGGTGCCGTTTTTCACCGACGATTTCCTGCCATCGGTCACCGTGGGCGACGAGTGGTTCGCCGCCTCCACTTCCAAAAACCAAGCGCTCGATTTGCTCGCCAAGGCCGGCAGCGGCGACTCCACCCAGGGCCTGACGGTGCTGGTGAACTTCAACGCCCTGCGCGAGTTCGCCAAGCTCACCACCGACGTGCTCGAGAAAAATCCCGAAACCGTGGTGCTCGACGAGGACGTAATCGAAGGCATCCGCACGGTGGCCGACGCGCTAGAGGACTTCGAGCGCCTCGATATCCGCACCCGCAAGGAGGGCGGACAACTTCGCACCAGCATCCATCTCAAGACCCGCTGAGCCCGGCCCGGGCACCATGACGCTCGATCCCATCGGCATCGTCCGCAGCTGCTTCGGGGGGAAATTCGCCGTCCCCAGGCAGCCCGGACTGTGCCCGAGCGCGTGGGGCGAACTGGTTTTCCATCCACAATACCGCAGCCGCGAAGCCGTGCGCGGACTAGAGGGGTTTTCCCACCTTTGGCTGATCTTCGGTTTCCACGAAACCGCAGGCCAGGGATGGTCCCCCACCGTTCGTCCGCCGCGGCTCGGCGGTAACCAACGCGTCGGAGTCTTCGCCAGCCGCTCGACTTTCCGCCCCAATGGCCTCGGCCTCTCGCTGGTGCGGCTGGAGGGCATCGATGAGGATTCGCCTGACGCGCCGATCCTCAAACTCGGCGGTCTCGATCTGATCGACGGCACGCCGGTCTATGACATCAAGCCCTACCTGCCGTATGCCGAGTCGGTGCCCGACGCGCGCGCCGGATTCGCCGCCGCGGAAATCCTGCGGCTGATTGTGGAAATCGACGACACCGCCGCGCCGGATTTCGAGGTCCTGCCGGAGCGCGCCCGCAAGCTCATCGTCGAGGCGCTCTCGCTCGACGTCCGCCCCGCCGTGCGCACGGACGATGACGGGCGCGTCTTCGGCGCGGTCCTCTGCGAACACAACATCCGTTTCCGCATCGATGGCGGGACGTGCCGGGTTATTGCCATCGCGCCCAGTCCGTGAGGGAAGATGAATCAAAAAGCTGGAAAACGGGCGGTCACGGAGCGGCGGAGCATGTCCGCCGAAGCCCATGGAAAGCCAGTGCCCGGCGTATTCGCCCATCTCATTGTCTGCTCATGGACTTCGGCGAACACGTTTCGCCGCTCCTTGGCTCTTAACTTGACGCACATCCCCAACGGGGATCCGCAACAAAGCCCGGGGTTGACCCAACCCCGGGTCGATGCCGATGGAAAATCCGAACGCTGAAGGCGTTCCTTTCCCGTTCAACGCGGCAGCAGCAATTCCTCTTCTTTGAATCCGGTCAATGCGCCAAGCCGCGACATCAATCGCTTCAGGGTGAAGAACAGAAATGCAAGGATCGGAATGCCGATGACCGCGAAGCTCCAACCGGTGAGTTTCGCCACCTGTTGATTGTATGACTCGCGGGCGTTGGCGGCCGCATGGTCGAGTCCGCCGAGAAAATAGATCGCCAGCCAGAAGTTCATCAGCGTGCTGATGAAAAACGACGTTGCGAACAACCAGGTCGCCCGGTAGAGGATCGTCCGGTAAGTTTCCCCGCCGCCGATTTCCTCGACGCGGCTTTCGATCCGGCGGACGTCGAAAATCGAATCGGTGTAGAGGAACACCCGCAGCAAGGGAGTGGCGGTGAAATGCGAACCGATCACCGCGATGCCCAGGATCAGCGGAATCGACGCCTCCTTGATCCCGAAGAGCACCGCGGCATTGGGTTTCACCGTGCCGTCCTGGTTCCAGAGATAGATCGTCAGGCCGCCGGTGAGCAGCACCGAGACCAGCCCGAGCGCGGAAAAGAAGTTCCCCTTGCGCGTGGTGATGAAATGCCACGCGCCGTAGCCGATCGGAAACACCAGCGCCACGATCAGCGCCTTGACCGGCCCGATGTGCCACGGCCGCACCGCCTTGCCGAGCGATTGCTGGATCTCCGGGTCCTTGCTCAGATAACTCAGCGCCAGCACCGGGATCAGCACGTTGATCAGGATATTGGCGAGCGGATGATCCTGCGGCTTGGGTTTCTCGGGGGCGGCCATGGACGGCGGCAGGAAAGCAGCGGCAACCACGCCGGGAAATCAAAAAATACCGAACCGGCGGACCCACCGTCGAAAGGTAGGACGCTACCGCCGGGAGCGCCGGCGAATGGAACGTGAATCTATGGTCAATGGCCGCCGCTTCGGCTGCCATTGGCTTCCCCATTCACCCCGCATTCGCATGCGCCCTCATCGAGGGCGCGCTACCATTCATTCGCGGTCCATTCGTATCCGATGCCACGCACCAGGATGCCAATGGTTCCGTGGGTGCCGATCCTCAAATTTCCCGCTGCCAGGCGTGCCGCCGTGTCATCGGTCAGCAGCAGGCCGGGCCTGTGCTCCATCGCCACCCGCAAAGCCTCCCACTCGCCGGTATGCAGGCTGAAAACCTGCGCCAGTGCCTCCAACTCGGGCGAAACCGCCATCTGTGGCGAGATTCGGCGCAGAGTCGCACAGGGACAAGTCAGCGCATCCGACCGGTGCTGCTCCACTCCCTCCAGACGGCGTCCGGCACCAGCACTTCCGCGAAATCCGCCAGCAAGTCCAGCGCGCCCAACTCATCCAGATGGATCAGCGTTCCCGCGTCGCAAACCACCAGCGGCGGCCCCTGGTCACTCGTTCCCATGCAGGCCCCATTGCACGTCTTCCATCACAAAGGCCTCCGTCACCCGCGCCGAGTGGGATTCCAGAAAACGCCGCAGCGCGTCTGCCAACAGCTCATTGAAATCCGTCGCCCAGCCTTCCTTCACATACGTTTGCGCCCGCGCCGTCAACTCGGGCGGTAGTTCAGCCTGGATCACGGTTTTATTCATGACGGGAAACTAGCACGCCCTGCACACGCGCGGAAGGACAAATCCGGATAGCGTTCCATGGCACACCAACAACGCCCGCAAAACGGTGGACCGGATCGTGGACGTCTTCCCGGCCGACCAGCAATCGCAGGTCCGCACCATGCTCGCCGCCTCGCTGCGCGGCGTTGGAGCCAAGCGAAGACGTGGTGCGGCCCTGCCTTCACCAAGCCTGCGCTATGGTAAAAGGGGCAAGCCAAGCTCCTTGAGAAAGGCGTTGTGCTTTTTCATCGCCTTCCCAATCTCCTTCTCGACCTTGACCAACTCCTTATTGACCGCCTTGAGGTCAATCTTTTCCTCGCCGACCGCCGTGCTGATGTAGCGGGAGATGTTGAGGTTGAAGCCGTTTTTCTCGATCTCCGCCATCTCCACACGGCGGGAGTAGCGGGGCTCTTCCTTCCGGTGCTGGTAGGTGTCGATGATCTTCTGGATGTGCTCCTTGCTGAGCTGGTTCTGGCGCTTGCCTTTAGTGAAATGCTCTGCGGCGTTGATGAAGAGCACGTCGTCGGGCTTCTTGCATTTCTTGAGCACGAGGATGCAGACGGGGATGCCGGTGGAGTAGAAGAGGTTGGCGGGCAGGCCGATGACGGTGTCGATGTGGCCGTCCTTGAGCAGCTTGGTGCGGATGCGCTCCTCGGCACCGCCACGGAAGAGCACGCCGTGCGGCAGGATGATGGCCATCACGCCTTCGTCCTTGAGGAAATGGAAGCCGTGGAGCAGGAAGGCGAAGTCGGCGGCGGACTTGGGGGCGAGGCCGTGGCTTTTGAAGCGCACGTCGTCGGCCAGCGCGTCGGTGGGTTCCCAGCGGTAGCTGAACGGCGGGTTGGCGACGACGGCGTCGAAGCTTGGCCTCTTGGCCGGGTTCTGCTCGCGCATCATGTCCCACTCGTTGAGCAGGGTGTCGCCGTGGAAGATGTCGAACTCGGTGTCCTTCACCCCGTGCAACAGCATGTTCATGCGGGCGAGGTTGTAGGTGGTGATGTTCTTCTCTTGGCCGAAGATCTTGCCGATGGTGCCGCCCGCCTTGTTCACCTTCTTGCGCACGTTGAGCAGCAGCGAACCGGAGCCGCAGGCCATGTCCATCACACTGTCCAGCCGCTTCTTGGTCCCGGTCTTCGGTTCCTGGCTGTCCAGCGTGACGATGGCGGAGAGGATGTCGGAAATCTGCTGCGGGGTGTAGAACTCGCCCGCCTTCTTGCCGGACCCGGCGGCGAACTGGCCGATCAGGTATTCATAGGCATCGCCCAGCGCGTCGATGTCCGTGGAGAACTCCGCCAGGCCTTCGGCGATCTTTTGGATGATGGTGCAAAGCTTGGCGTTCCGGTCCTCATACTTCTTGCCCAGCTTGGGGGAACTCAGATCAATCTCGGAGAACAGGCCTTGGAAGGTGCTCTCAAAGGATTCCGTTTCGATGTATTTGAAGCCCGCTTGCAGCGTGTTCAGCAGTTCCCCGTTCTGGGTGCGGGCCATGTTGGCGATGCTGTTCCAGAGGTGAGCGGGCTGGATGACGTAATGCACCTTGCGCCGCATCTGCTTCTCGAACTCCGGGATGTCGTCCACGTTGTTCGCATACCACAGCGCAAGCGGCACCTTGCGCATGTCTCCGTGAACATCGGGGTAATCCCGCCCCAGTTCCTTCTTCGCCGCCGTCTCGTAGTTGTCGGAGAGATAACGCAGGAAGAGGAAGGACAGCATGTAGTCGCGAAAGTCGTCCGCATCCATCGCGCCTCGCAGTTGGTCGGCGATGTTCCAGAGCGTGCTGCCCAGTTGCTTTTGGTTGGTGTCGGTCATTTAGCTTTCTCTATCCCTCTTTGCCTTCAATGATTTGCCAAACCCGTCGATAAACGCCGCCCGAGGTACCGCAAGCTGAGTTCCAATCCTGTTCGGACATGGCTGCTAGACGTTGACGAATCGAAGGAAGAGCTTCGTCTCTCTGTAGATTCAAACTTCGGGCTAGAGCTGGAGCCGCCCGGCGCGGAACTCCCAGCAATCGCAAGGCGATGGCCTCATCAGTAGAGACTCCATAAAACACGCGGGACGGGAGATTAGCGAGTTGGTTGCGCTCCTCTTCAGGCACGCCTGATGCGGTGATCGCCAGTAATGCACCCAAACCCCATGATGACGTTTGGGTAAGTTTGCCAAAAAGATTCTGGCCGCACTTGGTCAATGCGGTCATTTCATCCATGCCGTCTTTTTTAAAATGTCTCTCTGCGATGGTAGAAATATCCTCACCATTCACCCAATCCTTGATGATGAGAGCAAGTTTGTTGCCATCGGCCGCTTGGCCGCCAGTGACCGCTTTGAGATTTTCTTTTAACTCTGGAACGCGCAGCAGCACGCCCATCATATCCTGCAACGTGCGATCACCGTCGCGGAACAATCGATCTCCATTCCATGAACCTGGGCCTAGACTGCCTTGGTGAGTCATTACAGTCTTGATGCTCTGCAATGAGAATCCCGTGCTATCCACCAGCTTAAGAGGCTGTCCCGGCTGTGACAGATAGGCGGTGTAGGTTCTGATTCCAGCAAGCAGACGGCTGGCTATCTGACTTTGCGATGTGCGGAGTTTTTCAAAACCGAGTGTTCCGCGTAAGACCTGTTCGATCTGATCGGCGTAATTGTCCGGCTCGCCCATTTGGCGGTAGGTGTGAGCGAGATACTGAAGAAAACTCGACCACTCTGGAGAGTGATATACGATGAGACCTAGATCATCCAGAGCGTCACCTGCTTTTTGAGCGAGTTGGATCAGAGCGGAGTTTAAATCGCCAGTGTTTCGATTGATGAAATCACGACGGTCAGCGATCTGCTGTTGATCCTTCGCCACTAAGGCGACCACTCCGAGCTGGCCTTGGGAAACCCTGCCCGCACGACCCGCGATGTTCCAGAAGTCTTCTGGTGGCATTGTGATCGAGGAATGCGCTGTAGGATAATGTGTCGCTGCCATGACGACTCCACTTACAGGGAAATTCACGCCTTGGGCGATGGTTGTGGTCGCAGCCATCACGTCGAGACAGTCCTTCTCGAACAACCATTCCATTAGCATCCGAATCTCTTCCGGCAACCCTCCATGGTGCACGCCGATCCTGTGAGACAATAGGTCAACCAAAGGGAATTCTTCGCCCAATTCTTGCGCAACATATTCGCGCACTAGCTCGACGTCAGAGTGGATTGGAGTGGCTATTTCACCGGCAACCTTGAGCTTCTCAGCCAGCTTCCAGACGAAATCAGGCTGACTATGCATCGCGATGACCGGCCCCCGTTCCTTGAGCTTGTTAGCAGTGATGGCCGCCAGCGTGCCCACGTTATTGGCCCTGGAAAGAGTTGGGGCTAACGAGGTTTCTTTACCAAGTCCGAATGCTTCATCAAGAACGATGGTATGGCGGGTGGTGTGAACCGTCTTGAAATCCAATCGATAGTCCCGGCTGCGGCCGTTTAGCGGCCCAGTGTCCACGGCACTTACAATGCCAATCGCCCGATCATTGGGCTGCCAGTCCACCCCAAGGCTGATGTCATCGGAGTTGGCACCGCCTAGCCAACGGGCTACTTCACGTGCATTTTGAATGAAAGGCGTTAGTAACAAGAACTGAGCTTCGCGACATTCACGGTTGATTGTCGCAAGAAGAAGCTCCAGACGCATGCCGCGCTGTGTATCCTGAATCGTGTGCGCCTCATCCACCACGACTAGGGTAAGGGGGCGGCCGATCTTCTCTTCCCAATCCTGCCTCAACAGCAGATCAAATTTTTCCGGAGTGGCGACAAGAATGCGGAACTTTTCCTCATCTCGTGACTCGCTCAGAACGCCAGCTTCAATTCCATCGATCTCCATGGCCGGGCTAACGCGTTCCACGACCAAGCCAAGCGGTTCGAAATCGCGCCTTAGCTGTCGGGTCACTTGGTTTACCAGTGCACGACTGGGCGCGAGGTAGGCCACCCAGCCTTTCCGGTCTTCGTACTGGTTCAATGCCTGAAGCATCCGGAATTGGGCGATGAGCGTCTTGCCACTGGAGGTGGGCAAACTCACGACCACGGCCCGGCGACTGGAACCCAGCAACCCATGTTCAGCCAGTGTTCGGCGTTGCGGCGGCAGAACATCGAACAAAGCCTTGTCGCCACGCCCACGGCTCACCAGCTCACGAACAAAGTCGGTCACACGGGAGTTCACCGCGCGGGTGACGGTCCAGATGGAGTTCTCGACCATTTGCGCGGCGGCGCGGGCGAGCAACCGCGTCATGGGTTCCAACTCCACCAGACGCGCCGTCTCGCAGGCTGCGATGGCACGATCAAAATGGGAATCCAGAAGTTGCTGCACCTGATGATTTCCGTCCACCACGCCGTCGGTGATGAAGTGCGCGAGCACATCCGCAGCTTTTGAGATGTGGTAAATTGCGATCAACTCCAGCGCGGAACGCTTGGCTGACAGCGGGTCAAGCGCTTGCAGGTAATCGCGCTCGAACTCCTGCTGGGAATCCCGCAGAGCCGCCACCCGCTCCAAGACGGCATCGCGATCCGTCCAGCCCTTTTTGCGCACGAGGCGCAGCCAGACATCTGTGATGGTGGCGCGGCAACGCAGGCCCCAGTCGTGGGATTCGATTGCCAAGGCAGGCCAGCAACCGTCGGCATCCAAAGCACGCAGCCAACGCGCCACATCCGCGCCACGATCTCCCAGCACGGCAAGGGTGGAAGCTCGCAGCAAATGACTTCCGGCTTCCATCGGATTTTCCGGCACGGGCAAAACCCGCAACACATGAAACGCGTCAGCCGCTGCGCCGCGCATGGTTGCCTCGCGATCACGATCCTCGGAAAGGCGATCCACTTCCAAGTCCAGAACAGCGACTTCCAAGGCGGCGGCGATTTCCTGAATCGCCTCCGCATCGAACTCCGGGACTTCGCGAGCCATCTCGCGGTAAAACTGGATACGGTCAGCCTCACGCAGCGCGCTGCTGCGTTTCTCTGCAATCGCATCAAGGAGCCAGTGGTTCATGACGCACCTCCTTGCTGAATGGCTGCCGGAAGCTGGCTGATCGGCCACGGAAGATACAGGGCGATAAGCTGGCATCGCGTAGGAGCCTGCAAAGACCCACCCAAGCTACGTCCTCTGGCCTGAAGATCCAGCTCCCTCGCCTCTTTATCACGGATCAGAATCCCGAACAGCGCCAGATCCCGGCGACCCGTATTGAAATACCTTGCGCAGGCATTGTTGAAGGAACCTTCATGCGGAGAATCCTTCACCCGCGGCAGGAGCCACTTGAGGAGCTGGCAGATCGTGCCGAGATTGCTGGCCAGAGTGTCCAACTGATGACCGATTCCGCCACTCCGCCCGCTCATGACCTGCGGCGGCCATTGCTCCTCGGACGAGCACTTGACCTCGCCCAAAGCGAGACGATGCGAATCCCCGTCGCGTTGGAATCCGACGATGTCCGCGCCCGGCAGGGAGGCGAACGGGTTGCGTTTGTCCCGCTCGGTATTCCAGGGCAGCACCACATCGTGATGCTCTTCCAGCACGGCCTCGGCGAGTGCTTCGCCCGCCGCCCAATCGCGTTCCTCGGGCACATCGGCGGCAAGGACTTCCTCCAACGCATCCTGCCCCATGCCCGTCAGGCTGAGACCTCGCAAATGGCTACGCAATTCTTCGCCGCCCTCGGTATCGTTCAGGCGTGCGGCAACTGGTCCCCGCAGAAAGCCATTCAGTTCATCACCCGCCACCGCACGCTCGCCCTGACACGACACACAACCGTGCGTGGACTGGTAGGCGACTTCGGATGGGAAAGGCATGGGTTAAGCGGCGAAATAGTAAACGGATCCGTAGTATTCTGGAAGAGCGGATTCGGCCATGATCGAGATTTTCATGCGTCCGCCTCCTCCGGGGTTGGGAAAAGCTGCTGCATCAGGCCTTTCTTGTGGGTCTTGAGGGCTTCGTGCTTTTTGGTTTCGGCGGTGATCAGGGCGTCGAGGGCCCTCAGGCACGTCGCGATGCGTTGTTGTTCGGCGGGTGAAGGCAGCGCGATGGGAAATTTGGCAACGTCTGTGCCTGTGATGTTCGGATCTTTGCGGCTGCTGCTTGCGATCCGTTTCCAGTCGTCAACCTTCGCATTTAGCCATGCGAGCACATAGGCCGGCAACGCCCGGTTCTGATTCAAGACCAAAACAGAAAGTGCCTGATTGGTTGCGGCAGGAACGCTCAAACATCCGGTTCGCCCGATCTGGTTGAAACCACCATACATCGCGACTAATACAGACCCAGCCGGATTGATTCGCGCCCGCGCTTTAGGGGTAATGCATTCCTCTGTCTGAGTGATGAACGAGTTATTCAGGTCTGTGGTTTTCACCCAGGGAATCGTGCCACCAGCAAAGAACTCCACATTGGACCTAAGCGGCGTCGTTCCGGAGCTGATTTGCGCAACATCTGCGAGTGTCTGGCATTCCCACTCCCCGGCGTTCTGGAATTCGGGGAAGCGGAGGCGGGGTTGGGTTTCGCCTTCGCGGGGGAAAAGCTGCTGCATCAGCCCTTTTTTATGGGTCTTGAGCGCGTCCACTTTCCGCGCTTGCACGGCCAGCAGGTCGTCCGCCGAACTCACGCAGGAGGCGATTTTTTGTTGTTCGGCGTGCGACGGCAGGGGCAGAGAAATTCGCGCGAAGTCCTTGTAATAGAGGCGTAGCCTGTCCTTTGTAAGTCCGTGGGATTGCGCTGTTAGTGATCGCAACAAACACGGCGTTTTCATGAGCATTCCAAAGAAAACTGAGGAAATTCCTTCCAGCGGCGCTAGGACGACATACGCGGGACTGACCATGCAGTCTTCGACAGCGACGCCGAACGCGCCTTGCCACATCCTCATCATGTTGTAGGCGATGTCGTTCTTGTGAACTTTTTTGTTTCCCTTCGATTCCGCGATGTCGTCGAACTTTCGATCAAGCGATGATCGCTTGACCATGCCATCATCCATCGTCACGGAATAGATGGGCAGTGCGTCTTCACCGTGTTCTATGCGGTTGGTGAATAACTCACCCGCTTGCCGTCGCTCCCACCCCTTCAGATTGCGAAACTCCGGAAACCGTAGTTTCGGCACCAGCGCTGGCTTTGCCTCATCCTTCGTGGCGGTGGTTTTCGTCTTACTGCTCATACGCGCTGAGTCCTGAGATGTCGCGGCCCCCGGCGCGTTTGGTGAGGAGGGGGTGGAGGTCGGCCATGAGGGCGAGTTCGGCCTGGGTGCGGGCTTTCCAGCCGAGGTCGAGCGGGGCCATGAGGTCGCCGAGCTGCTCGCCATCGAAGATCATGCGGTCGAGGATGCCATCCACGAAGCTTTGCAGGGCGGCGGTGGCGAGATTGTGCCGCGCGGCTATGGTGGCGAGTTCCTTGGCATCCTTCTCCGCCTTGAAGCGGGTGTAGCCCTCGCGGATGGCGGTTTCGCTAAGGCCTTCGCCGGCCTTGAGCGTGCCGATGTATTCGGCGATGTCGTCGCGCTCGTTCATGAACTTGGCATCGGCGCTGATGAGGCCGATGAGTTCCTCACGGGTCATCTTCGACTTGCCCGGACCTTTTTCCGAGAACTTGGCGATGAGGCCCATGATGTAGTCGTAATCGATGACAGCGGAGGCGAAGAGGACGAACTCGAAGTCGATCTGGTCGATGGCAGACTCGCCGAGCTGGGGCTCAGCGCTCCCGGGTTTTGCCTGCTGCTCTTTGAGTTTCTTGGCGGTTTCCAAATACTCGCCGCGGAAGCCGCGGAGGTTTTCATCCGGCAGGACCTTTTCGATGGTCTGTTTGTTTTCCTCGGTGAGGTCGGTGTATTGGTCGAGCTGGGTTTTGAGCCGCTGGACTTCCTTGAAGTGGGTGATGAAAGCAGCCTTGGCGGCATCGCCCTTGAGATTCGCCACCGCTTCCGGGGCGCATACGAGGCCCTGGGACTTCATGAAGCTGTCCAACTGCTGGACGGCGGCTTCCAGTTTCTGGATGACCACCGGAGCCTTGTCCACGAGCCAGATTTCCCGCGCCTGATCCTTGCTCTTCTCGCCGGAGAAAAGAGCGATGGCAGCATCCACGGCGTCCTGCTGCTGGCGGAAGTCGAGGATGTTGCCGTAGGGCTTGGTGCCATTGAGCACGCGGTTGGTGCGGGAGAAGGCCTGGATCAAGCCGTGGTGCTTGAGGTTCTTGTCCACGTAGAGCGTGTTCAGATACTTGGAATCGAAGCCGGTGAGCAGCATGTCCACCACGATGGTGATGTCGATCTTCTGCGCGGCGGGGTAGTCGGCATTGGGCCATTGCTGGTCCTTGATGCGCTTCTGGATATCCTGATAGTAGAGATCGAATTCACTGAGCTTGTGATTGGCTCCGTAGCGGGCGTTGTAATCGGCGAGTATGGCCTTGAGCGCGGCTTTCTTGCCCTCGGGATCGACTTGGTTGTCCTCCTGTTCCTGCGGCAGGTCTTCCTGGATCTGCTTCACATCCGGATCGCCCTCGGCGGGAGGCGAGAAGACGCAGGCGATGTTGAGCGGCTTGAACTCGGGATCCGCGGCCAATTTCTCCGCCTGCATCGATTTGAACAAAGAGTGGTATTCGATGGCGTCGTTGATGGACGAGGTGGCGAGGAGGGCATTGAAACGGCGTCCGCCGGTGGCGGCATCGTGTTTCGAGAGAATGGCCTCAATGACGGCGCGCTTGGCGATGGCCTCGCCGGGTTTGGGTGCCTTTTTGCCCTTCTCCTCCTTCGGTTTGAAGTAGTCCACATGGAAGCGGAGCACGTTTCCGTCCTCGATGGCGTGGGTGATGGTGTAGGCGTGGAGCTGTTTCTGGAAAAGATCCTCCGTGGTGCGCATGGAGGCCGTGGTGTCCTCGATCTTCTGGAATGAGGAGTTTTGCTCGAAGATCGGCGTGCCGGTGAAGCCGAAGAGCTGGGCCTTGGGGAAGAACTCCTTGATGGCCTTGTGGTTCTCCCCGAACTGCGAGCGGTGGCACTCGTCGAAGATGAAGACGATGCGCTTGTCCTTCAGCGCGGCGAGCTGCTCCTTGAAGGTGGCTTGGCCGTTCTTGCTGCGCTGCTTGTTGCGCTTGCTGTTTTCATCCAGCGCGAGGCCGAGTTTCTGGATGGTGGTGACGATCACCTTGTCAGCGTAGTCGTCCGACAGTAGCCGGCGGACGAGGGCGGCGGTGTTGGTGTTTTCCTCCACGCATCCTTCCTGGAACCGATTGAACTCCTCGCGCGTCTGGCGGTCGAGGTCCTTGCGGTCCACGACGAAGACGCACTTGTGGATGTGCTCGTTTTCCTTGAGCAGGGTGGCGGCCTTGAAGGAGGTGAGTGTCTTGCCGCTGCCGGTGGTGTGCCAGATGTAGCCGTTGCCATTGTCGTCATCGATGCAGGTGACCATGTGCCGCACGGCATAGACCTGATAGGGCCGCATGATCATGAGCTTCTGCTCGCTGGCGATGAGCACCATGTAGCGGCTGATGGTCCGGCCGAGGTCGCACTTTTTCAGGAAGCGCAAAGAGAACTCGTCGAGGTGGGTGATTTTCCGGTTGTCCTCGTCGGCGAACTCATAGACGGGCAGGAAGCGCTCGTCGGCATTGAAGGCGAAGTGGCGGGCGTTGTTGTTGGCGAAATAGACGGTGCGGGTCCGGTTGCTGACGATGAAGACCTGCATGAAGCAGAGCAGTGTGCGGGTGTAGCCGTTGCCGGGATCGTTCTTGTATTCGACAATCTGCTCCATCGCCCGCCGCGGACTGATGCCGAGGGTTTTCAGCTCGATCTGGACGCAGGGCACGCCGTTGATGAGGAGGATCACATCGTAACGGTGGTGGCTGTGGTCCGTGTTGATGCGGAGCTGGCGGATGACCTCGAAGGAGTTTTTGCACCAGTCCTTGAGGTTGACGAGGGTGTAGTTCAGCGGCGTGCCGTCGTCGCGGGTGAAGGAATTAATGCTGCGGAGGGTCTTGGATGCGGTGAAGACGTCCGGGGTGGTGATCTCATCCAGCAGGCGGGCGAATTCCGCATCCGTGAGGCGGACGCGGTTGAGGGCTTCGAATTTCTCTCGGAAGTTGGCTTCCAGCGCGGCGCGGTCGCGGATGTCAGGGCGGTATTCGTATTTCAGTTTTTGGAGGGTGCCGATGAAGCCGTATTCGATGGTGTCCTCCCGGACGACGGAGCCTTGAGGCTCCGTGGATGGCTCGTAGGTGGACTTGGGTGGCGACATCGTTAGTCAGATCAACGGGCTCTGCTTTTGAATCACGTAGTGGGTGTTGCCATTCGGCATGGTTGGCTAACAGGTGCTAGCGGAATCCCCGCGCCCGCGCCAGCCGAAAGGTCGGAGCGCGATGGGTTTCGGGCGTTCCCGCTCAGAGGTGGATTTCCCGCGTGGGGAAGCGTTCCTCCCCACGGTTCGAAATGCTTCGAAGCTTGGGGATCTGGCTTTCCCCAGCGGGGAGTAAGGTCATCACCCGGGGGGAAACGCGCTTCCCCGGAGGTGATGCCGCCTTCCCCCAGCGGTGCGGCCTGTTTCCCCGGTGGGGAAGCCCGCTTCCCCACGAGGGAAGGGCCACTCCCCTGCGGGGAAGCGGACCGTGCATGGCGGATCGGTGGACCGGCCCGCCCGGAGGGTGTCCCGCGGCGGAGGACGGCTGCGAGCGGATCGCACCGAACGGCCTTGAGCGCCGACAGGTCCGGTGCCATGGCGGAAACCAAGGCGCACAGCCGGTATTTCAGAAATTGATACGATTATTTGAAAAACCACCCTCGAAATCCGGTTTTTTCTAACAGATTGAAAATTTTTACACCCCCAGCGGTAGGTGAACAGCTTGTGGATGATTGTGAACAACCCTGTTTTTCAAGGCGATTTTACATTGTAGTGCCCTTTTAACAAGCACCACATATTGTATTGTGAATAATCTGTGGATACCACATGGGTAAAATTGGGTTGCGTATGAACATCTGATTGCCGAAAATGGTCGCGTGCTTGGAACGTGGCGAGCGTGTTTGGTATCGCAGACCGCCTTCCGGCACACCTCAACCAACAAACACCATGGCTCGTCAAACGAACCAATCGATGTCGTTGAGGCGCGAACAGTTCATCTCCGCATGGAGGGAACACGCGCCGGAAGCGACATTCGCCAACCGGAGCCTCGCCCAGTTCGAGGCTGAAACCGCAGAGGCTGTCGAGGTGCGGGAACGCATCAAGACGGCGCAAACCCGTCTCGCGGGCCTGATCGGAGAACGCAGGAACGCGGACCTCGCCATGAACGACCTGATGATCCTGATCGCGCATGCGGTCCGGGGCGCTCCGGAACATGGCGAGAACAGCGCGCTTTACCGCGCCCTCGGCTTCATACCGAAGAATGAGCGCAGGAGCGGACTGAAGCGCGCGCCGCAGAACACCCCGGAAAGCAATGGGGATGCGGGCACTGTCTGATCCGAGGTCTTGGAGGAACCGGAGTCAGAACAGCACCCGCACCGCTGGAATGAAGGCCGTCGGTCCCGCAAGGGGTCGGCGGCTCTTCATGTGGAAACCCAAGCGCGGGACGGCCGGCCATGCAACGCGTAAATGGGGAAAGACGGCAGAGAACGAGGTGGGAATGCTATGCCCTTGGCGGGACATGGATGCCGGGCATGGGCGGTTCATTCGCGTTTCATTCGCATGCGCCCTCATCGAGGGTGCGCTACCATTCATTCGCGTTTCATTCGCCGGCGGCCCCGGCGGTGCCGCCCTACCTTTTCCTACCGGGCTCAGGCCGCCACTGCGGCATCGTCATTTGTTCGTGTGGGTTTGCTGCGCCAGACGCTCAGCGGCAGACGGCTGAGCAGGATGACGAGCACCTGCGCGGCGACGAAGGCGAGGAGCCATGGGAAAGCCTTCTCCATGAAGCCGTAGGAATGCAGGCCCACGCCGAGCATGTTGACGCCGAACCATGAGAAGGCGGTGATCGCATTTCCGAAGATGGCCATGGCCATGATGCCGCGCTGGCGGATGTAGCCGGCCCAGCGGGCGTGCAATAGCATGGCGCACCAGATGACGATGAGCAGCGCGCCGTTTTCCTTGGGGTCCCAGCCCCAGAAGCGGCCCCATGACTGGTCCGCCCAGATGCCGCCGAGCACGGTGCCGACGAAGCTGAACAAGGTGGCGAAACAAATGATGCCATACACCATGTCGGTGAGCCGCTTCGCCCGCTCAGTGGTGAGCAGGCGCGTGAAGATCCCGAGCAGCACGTAGGCGATGCCGAGGAAACCGGCGAGGAACATCGCCGAGTAACCGGCGGTGATCACCACCACGTGGGTGGCCAGCCAGAAGTTGCTGTCGAGCACCGCCTGCATCATTTCCAGCGTGTCGCCGCTGGTGCCGAGGTGGTGGGCGACGATCAGGCTGATGAAACCGACCATGCCGGCACAGGCGGCCCCGATTCCATCGCGGTGGAATTTTTCGAGGATCACGCCGAGCAGCACCGCGCCCCAGCCGACGAAGATGGCGGACGAGTAAAGATTGGTGACCGGCGGCCGGCCTTGGATGATCATCCGCGCCAGCATGCCGAAGGTGTGCACCGCCAGCGCCAGCATCAGCAGCAGGAAGGCGGACTTGCGCATGCCCTCCGGCAGAAACAACCATGACAGGCAGGCGAGCAGGAAGGCCAGCACATACAACACCATGCTGTGATAGAACGGCTCCATCTGGTTGAAGCGCAGTTCGAACGAGGTGATGCCGGCCCATTCCGGATGCACCATGTTGAGCCAATCGACATACCCGCGGGTGACTTCGTCGAATTTGGTGCGGTCGCCATCGCGCCAGGCATCGCTCATTTCCGCCAATGCCATCATCGGCGGGGGAATCGTGTCGGGCGACTTGACGCGGATCAGCGCCGCGCCGGTGGCGAGCCAGTCCTGCTCATCACCCCCGGCGGGCGGCACCGCCATCAGGAGATAGGCGAAGTCCGCCTGGTTCTGGTATCTGGCGAGGGCGGAGCGGAGCAGCGACATGCGTTCCTTGTCGAGCGGCGTGCCGCCTTCCCGCATGCCCAGCGCCCCGGCTTCCACGGCTTTGGCGTAGGTTTCGATTTCCCTGGCGAAGGCGGTGGTGCCTTCCTGGTGCAGGCTGTTCTTGAGCCGCTGATAGAGTGCCAGCGAATTGCGGAGATTGAAGATCGCAGACTGGAAAGGAGTGCGTTTCACCGCCTCGGTGTCGGCCGCGAGCTTGCCCTCCTCCTCGATCTTCGGAATGTGCGGCTTCAATTCGGCATAGGTGCAGAATTTCTTGTCCGCCTGCGGCCAGCCGAACATGCCGAGCACTTCCTGGTTGGCCACGGCGAAAACCGGATGTCCGTCGGCCTTGGCGGGATCGAACAACACGTCGGCCAGCCACTGCGAGGCGCTGAGTTTTCCGCCATCCGGCAGGCGTACGGTCTGCTTGCCGCGGAGAATGAGCAGCGAATTGCGCGCCACGGTGTCGAGCGGCTTGATGCGGCCGCCGACGAGCACCGGAATGCGTTTGAAGGATGACAAATCGAACTCGTCCGCCTGATAGCCTGGTGCGCGCCACGAGGCGGCGATCCAGACGGCGGCGAGCAGCAGAACGAGGTATGGGACGAGGCGTTTCATGGCGTGTGGGCAACCTTGTTGCGCCGCGCGAAGCGGCCGAGATGGAGGGTGAACTGATAGATCAGGCCGAGCGACACCATCAGGCAGGCGATGTAGGGTGCCTGATAGCTGGGATTGCGCACCACCTGGAGGACGGTGCCGCTGTTGTCCTTGTCGTAACCGGACTGGTAGTAGGTGTCGCCGCGGTAACGCAGAGGATGATTCATATAAATGAGCACCTGGCGGTTTTCACTCAACTCGGGGTCGTCGAGCACCACCTTGCTGGAAAAGTCTTTCGGGATCTGCGTGCCGGGATAGGTCTCGTGAGTGAAGTCTAGCAGCTTCAGGCTGTAGGGCTTGTAGTGGCGGGCGGGACGGAGTTGGATGCTGAAGCGGCGGCCAGCCACCTCGAAATGCTGCGCGGCGGCCAAGGCGTCGGACACCAGCCAGGTGCCGAGCGGCTCACCGTTTTCGGGGACTATTTCGACGACAGCGCTCATGATGTCGCGCTCGTCGAGCTTGGTGGCGCGCGGCATCGATTTCACCGAGACCCGCTGGCCGGTCCCCATGGTGGCGGCCGGCACCGCGGTGCCTTCCCGTGTGATCATCTGGAGGTTGGAGTTGAGATAAAACCCGCGAATCTCCATGCGGAACGGCAGCGAATCGCTGGTGATGGTCCCGCCTTCCGCCAACCGTTCGCCGGGAATCGCGGTGACCTGTTCGAATTCCGGATCCGTGATATCGGACACGGCCAGTTCCATCTGCGAGCTGTCTTCGGAGTAGTTCTTCGTCTCCCCTTCCCTGATGCGCATGTAGCTTTCCACCGAGAACAGATCGGTGGCGAGGCCGCCGGCGAGCATGACGATGAGGCCGAGGTGGGTGAGCTGGGTGCCGACCTTTTCCCAGGTCCATGAAAACATGCGGATGTGCGCGGCGATCAGGTTGACGAGCAGCACCGCGCCAATGGCGTGGCCGCCGGGAAACACCGGGATGCGGAAATTTCCGCCGGGTGCCTGCCACCAGACGAGCCAGCTTTGGAAATAGGCCTCCTGCACGAAGTAGAGGCCGAAGCGCACCTGCGCCAGTGTGCCGGCGAAGACCAGCACGAAGGCCGCTGCCAGGCACCACATGGTGAGACGCAGTGAACACAGCGCGTCCAGGAATCGATAGAGGGATTTCATCAGTCTGTGGTGTGGAAGCGGATGGATTCCAACAAGGCGGTGAATTTCGCCATTTCGGCATCCACCACGGCGTTAGGTCCGGAGAACTTGAAGAACCAGGTGTTTTCGCCGTGGCGCGTCCAACCGGCCGCGAGCCTTTGGCCGTTGTGGCTGAAGTCCACCAGCGAGAAGTTTTTTGGTCCGGCGGTCACATTCCGGACAAGCGCGGGGAGCTCCGCCGCGGCCACCGGCGGCAACCCGATCTGGCCGCGCCAGCGATTGACGTTGTCGAGATCGCCGCCGACATCACCGGGGAAATGGGTGACGGCCAGTTCCGCCTTCGCATCCCCCTCGCCGCGGACGACCAGCGTGGCGTAGCGCATCGTGCTGGCATTCGGATCAGTCGCCCAGCCGTCCGGTACCTGCCAGGTGACATGGCCGTCCTTTCCACCTCCGGCACCACCCGCGGCGGATGGGTGATCCGCATGGGTGGCTGGTTTTTCATCCGATGGGCAACATGGCGACTCGGCACCAGCCGCAGCGGAGGAAACGGGCGGGGTAGTCGCCGACTCATGCCCGTTCCCTTCCTCCACGGGTTTCACCGACTTAACCCATTCGAGAAACGACTGCTTGTGCGCCGCGGTGAGTTCGGCGTTGCCGCGCATCCGGAAAAACCAACCGTCGTCGCCGCGGGTGACGATCGCCGCGACAAGCCGGCCGTTGGTCAGTGGATCGGTTCCTTGCGGGAGGCCCTCGATATCCACCGCCACCGCGCTGCCCGCGGGAGTAGTGAATTTCTCGACACTTTGGTCCAAGGCAGCCTGATCGATCGGCCCGAGCCCCTGCTCTTCGCGCCAGCGGTTGATGTTGTCGAGGTCCCTGCCGGCGGCACCTCGCAGGATGATGAGTGAAATGTCCGCGGAGGTGCCTTCCTCGCCATCGAGTTGATAACTGAGCTGGCGCAGCGCGGAGGGCTCGCGGCGCTTCCATTCCTCCGGCGCACTATCCTCGACACTCACCTTCGGGCGGCTGCCGATAGATGGCATGGCACCCATGTTCATGCCGACATGCGGATCGCCTCCCGCAGCAGCACCGAATCCCGGAATCCCGGCGTGCGGATCTTCCGCGATGGAACCGGGCGACATGCCGGGAATCCCGGCGTGGGGATCGGCCGCCGGCTGTTCCGCGGCAGGCGCCTCGCTCTCCACTCGATAGACTTTGATTTCCTTGTCACGATCGCAGGAAACGAAGGCACAAAGGGATAACGCGACGATTGGCTTGATGGGTTTGAATTTCATTTGCAAGTCACTGCGGATGTTAATCCGGAAGTGACCCGTGACGTCAATTCCCCAGCAAAAAAAGACCCGAAAATGGCAGGATCGTTATTCCTGCAACTGCCCGTTGTGGCAATCCGCGCAATCGGGATCGAGGTATTCGGAGTCGAGGTGGAAGAAGTCGTGCCCCTTGAGGTTCACTTTCTCCAGTTCCTCGCCGGCACCCTGGGCGGTGATCAGGTGGCAGGCGTTGCAATCGCTGCCCTTGATGGTCTTGCTGCGGTCCTCGTTGAAGTGCTTGCCGGCGTGGCAGCGGAAGCAGCCGTTGGTGTCCTTGTGGCCGATGTGGTCCGGATAGGCGCGCCAGTCGGCCTTCATTTCCGGGAAGAAATTCGTGTCGTAGATGGCCAGAGCCTCCTTGACGAGGGCGTCCACCCGGTCGTCTTCGGGATACTCGGCACGCAGGAAGGTGGTGATCTTCTTGTGGGCCTCCTCGCGCGTGTCATATTCCTGCACGAGCGCCTCGACCACCTTGGCCTTGGCCCACGGGATGCCGGGATCGATGCGGCCGAAGGCCATCGCGTTGTCCACCGCGGCGTTCGGCGTCATGAACTTGTGCGCCGGGCGGTTGTGGCAGTCCATGCAGTCCATGGCACGGATGGTGTGATTGGATATGTCGTCGGTGAAATCCTCGGTGCGGTATTCGGTGACCTTGCCATCGGCATCGGTCACGCGCACCCAGGGGATTTCCATGCGCATTTCATCCAGCGAGATGAACTCGATCTTGTTGGAAACGTTCATGTGCGAGTGGATGCCTTCCACCGGTCCGTGGACCGGATCGCTGCCGCCCACGTTGAGCACCATCTGCACGGTGAACGGCGTGTTTTCCTCGTCGGCCAGGAAACGCTTGTAGGTGCGGTGGACGTCGCCGATGTGCTTCTGCGACCAGTGGCAGGTCTGGCAGGTCACCTCGGCCACGCGCTGTTCGGCGTGGCGGATGTTGATCGGCTGCGGGTAGCTGTTCATCACCATCTGGAACAACTGGCGCACGCCGCTGACCTTGGTGCGGATGTAGTTTTCCGCGCCGGGTCCGACGTGGCATGAAACGCAGGCCACCTGGGCGTGGGCCGAGTGCTGATAGGCCTTGTATTGCGGCTCCATCGGCTTGTGGCAGGCCTCGCCGCAGAAGGTGTTGGTCTCGGTGAGGTGATAGGTCTGGTAGCTGCCAAGCGCGGTGAGGAAAATGAAACCGATGCTGCCGCCGACGAACGCGACCAACAGCTTGCGGTCCCGCTTGCGCGAGAGATTGATATGCAGTTCGAAAGCCCCTTCCTTGCGCGGCAGGCCTTTGCGGATCCGCCGGGATTCCAGAATGTAGCCGCCGAACACCATCGCCAGGCCGGCGAACAGGAACATCGGTGTCACCACGTAGGCCAGGATGCCCATGTAGGGGTTCGCGTGGGTGGCGAACAGGTCCACCGCGAACAACAGCACGAAGGCGAAAAACGCCGAAACCGACAACACCATCCCGGAAAGACTCAGCCAGTTGCGAAATCTCGCGAGGCGGTTGGGTGGAATCGGGCTGGTTTCTTCAGTGCTCATGGATCAGGTTTTTCGGGTTTAAAACAAAGGCGGAGTCTCATGCCTGAGACTCCGCCGGGAATGATCCGGCAGCGGATGACCGGCACCGGGTGACGGCAGGCGTCACTTCTTGAACTTGCGAATGTAGGCCACCAGTTCCTTGGCATCGGCTTCGGTGATGCCCTTCTTCGCGTAGCCCTTCATTTTGCCGGCACCTTCGAGGATCGCCTTGACGCCCTCCGCATCCGTCCAGTCCTGGCCTTCCGCGGTGGTGTAGTCCTTGGCCTTGCTCTTCTTGCCCATGGTCGTCTGGCCCTTGCCGTCGGCACCGTGGCACGATTTGCAGTTCTTGGCGTAAAGGGCGGCGGCGTCGGCGCTGGCGGCACCGGTTCCGAGCATCATGGCGGCTGCGATGGTGGAGAATAGAATCAGTTTCATGGTCTTTTTTTTAGGTTGCGCTAAGGAATCTGGAACACGTTGGTCTCCGTGAAAAGCGGAATCTTGATGGTTTTTTCAGAAACGGACTTGCAGCCCGGTAGAGATCATGTGGGCCTCATAGTCGTTGAATCCACCGGCGGCGTCGTCATCGCCCCGGTAGTAGCCGTAACGCGCGGTCCATGACATGTTGGCGTTGATCCGCTGGATCATGGCGACCGAGAAGGCATGTTCGTCGGATACCGTTCCCACGGGTGTCGCCACGCCGCCGCCGCTCAGGTAGTTGTCGGCGTTGTAGTAGCTGTAGCTGAAGATGAGGTCGGTGTTCCTGTTCAGCGCGTAGCCGGAGACCAGGGACGCGGTGAGATAGTCGTTGTCCCAGTCCGGGGTGAATCGTGGATCCACACCGTTCGCACCCGAATCCGCCGGGGTGTCGGTCTCGGAGCTGATCCAGTGGACACTTCCCTGGACATACAACCGGTCGGTGACGTTCCATGTGACACTTTCGGAGAGGATGTGGCGCGTGATGTCACCGCTGTCGATGGTCCTCGTGGGACTAACAGCATCCAAATCCCAGAACGCGGTGTTCTCAATGGTGAGTTGCTGGTAGTCGTAGCGGGTGACGAACGTGAGACCGGGCATGGCGCGCCATGTGAGCCTGAAGTTCACGTCGTGCGTGTCGGAGGAGTAATTTTTCAATTGGCCGTCCACCATGTTGGATGTCGTTCCCGTGGGCGCGTAGTCATTCGTGAAGTCCTGATCGACATTCCTGTAGTAGTACTGCGCGGAGAGTGTCAGGCCGCTTCTGATGTAGTAGTTTCCACCAACCGTGTATTTGGCCCTGTCGGTATCGACATCGGCCCAGCGGGTTCCCCTGCCCTCCTCGAAAATCACCAGGTCCTTGTCGCTCTGGTTCCACTCGGCGGAGGCATAGAGGACGAGGTCGGGGATGCCGGTGTAGCGCATCTCCAGCATCTCCGTGGCCTCGAAGAAGTCGATGCCGCTGTCCTGCGCACCGTCACCGGCCTGCAATGTTTCCGCATTGATGTTCTGCCAATCCAGGCGCAGCGAGGGAGACACGATGAAATCGTCGGTTGGGTTCCACCAGAATCCGGCGTTGGCCACGTGCTGGCTCAGCTGGCTGCCGCCAGTGAGCACGGCGGCGGCATCATGGTCGTCAAACGAGCCGTCGAAGTCCGTATCGAGCGTGGTGAACAGGTATCCCACCGAGAGAAGCATCCGCTCGTTGAACCTCGTCAGGCTGCTGAGACTGCTGCTGAACATGTCGGCTTCATACACCGCCTTCGAATCCTCGGCCCCGTTGGCCCGGTAACGCGAGACGTCGTTCTCGTCGATCTGATAGCGCAGGGACAGGGCGAGGTCGGTGTCCTTGACCGTGTGCTCGACATCCAGCCAGAAGATATCGGATGTTTCATCGATTTCATAATAGCTGGGGATGCCGTAAAACGTTCCGCCGCCTTCCCAGATGGTGCTGTCCTTCTCGCCATCGCGCCAGCGGTGCTCGTAGCCGAGCGTGATGGAGGGCAGGTCTTCCATCCGCAGTCCCGCCTCAAGCCAGACCGAGCCGCGGTCGAGTTCCAGAGCGTCGTCATCGGGAGTGGTGGGATCGTCCCAGCCCGCGGGAGTGGCGAGACCGGGCTCCCAGCCTCCCGAGGGATCATACCAGGTGCGGAACTCGCGGTATCCGCCGCGGATGAAGCCGATTCCGTCCTTCACGTAATTCAACTCCAGTTCGTAATCCTCGAGACCGAACCTGGCATGACCGTCCACCGTGAACGTGGCATCGTCCATGAGGCGCTCGAAGTGGAATGAATCGATGCCACCGTAAAAGTCGCCGTTGCTGCCCCAGCGGCGCTGGAAGGCGGCGTCATCGCCGCTGACATCCGCGACCCCGACCGTGAGATCGATCCAGTTGGCGGCCGGTTCGGTTTCCTCCACCGGTTCGGGTGCGGCCTCGACGGGACCGGCCAGCGCGATCGATTGGGGGATCATCACGCAGCCTCCCGCGAACATGATGGTTTTCGCAAAACTTCCGATGCTGCCGGGATGGAAAAATGACGTTTTCATGATGAGAATGGGGTATGGGTTTCGCTTGTTGGTTAGTAGCGCAGGTGGCGGCCCGAGTTGGATCCGTGAACCTGTTCATGACAGCCCCTGGTCCAACAGGTGGCACGGCGGAGGAACGAGGCGGAGTGAGCCCTGCTGCCGATGCCGAGTTGGCCCGGGCTGGCGGTGTTGAATTGATCCTGGGCATGGCACTTGAGGCATAGCGTCTGGTTGCGCTCGGTGAGCATTTTCTGGTTCACCGATCCGTGCGGGCTGTGGCAGACGATGCAGCCCTCGCGGGTGGCCTCGTGTTCGAACACGAACGGTCCGCGCTGCTGGGTGTGGCACTCGGTGCAGGTGTCGTTCCTGCCTTCCAGCGAGGTCGCGCCGCCGCCGATCGGGCCGCCCTTGTGCGGGTCGTGGCAATCCGAGCAACCCATCTTGCCACTCAGCACCGGGTGGGCGAAGGGCATGGAAAACTGCGCCTTGGTATCCAAGTGACACTGGAAGCAGGTATCGGCGGATTTCTCGGGATTGATGATGGTGCCGGGGGCGCCGCCGGACTCGACGTGTTTGCTGCCCGCGCCGTGGCAGGACTCGCAGCCCATGTCCACGGAGTTTGGCCCCTTGGCCTGGAGTTTGGCATGGTCCGCGGTTTTGAAATCGCGCACGAGTTCCTCGTGGCAGGTCGAGCATTCCTCGGTGCCGACGAATTCCGCGCCCGGGATTCCGACCGGGGCCATGATGGTGCGGCCACCGGTGGCGCAGGACATCAGGATCAGGGCCGCCGAAGCGCCCGCACCTCCCATCCACATCAGGTTGCCTTGCGAGTTGCGGATCCACCGGCTGATGGTGTAAACACGGACGGGTTTCCAGGGGCTTTTCATGGAGGTGTGTTTGTGGGTTTGATCGCTGATTGATCTATCAGAATCGATTGTGGCGCGTATGACATGAAACGGGGAGGGAAGTCAATTTCCAATCGCCCGCCTCACGGAGAATTCGTGGTGCTTTTTCCGGCACCGGGGTGCATGCATCCACCTGCGTTGGCGCGATGGGATGAAGCACGGCTTTCATGGAGTCGTGGTGAGACTGCCAGAGGACTGCAAACCCGCCACGCGCGGCGCGCCACAGACTCCGCATATTTTATCACGATCCGGTTAGACCGTTAGCAGCCCTACCATTTCCCGATGCCGGCGGGGACGGTTACCAGGGATTTGTCGCGTGGTTTCAGCCTCTTGGCGCCTACGGGCGTTTGCGGAAAAAACGCTTCGAGACTGGCTGCACTGCCCGGGTTCTCGGGAATGCCGATCCGGCCTTCGCAGTGCCTGCCGCCCCAGGGATCGATGTAGCGGACGGGAAACGAGCGGTCGTTTTTTCCGAGACGGCGCGGCAGGGCGGTGAGGGTGACGAAGTGGGCGTCGATGACCACCCACTGCGGCTCGCCGAAGGGTTGTTCGCGCAGGGCTTGGCGGCGCAGGCTGAGCACCGGGGGAAAGCCGGCGGCAAGCGATTTTTCCAGCCGGTGATGGACGCGGCGCAGCAGTTTTTCGGGTGTTTCGCGCGGCTTGAGGATGAAGATTTCCTCGGCGATGTAGGGCAGGCGGTGGCCGTGGGTCATTTCCTCGGCCATGTCGCGGAGGTCGGCGAGTCCCACGCCGCGACGGCTCCAGCGCGGGCGGTTGGGAACATGCTTCGACGGACGCATGCCGATCTCGCGGATGACTGTTAGAATTTGCTCGCGGTCGGTGTCTCCCGAGACGGCCTCCGAGGCGCGGTGCCAGTGCGGCGCGCCGAAGCGGAAAGCGTTCAACAAGGCCGTGGGACCGCAGGCATTGCCCGCGACGACCAGTTGGTTGGCGGGTGCCGCATCGGGCGTGGGCGCTTCGCGCATCGGCACCTGCGCGGCGAGCGGGCCGGTGCAGAGGATGCATGCCAGATCAAGGAGCAACCACCGCTTCATGGATCTGGGTGCGTCGGTCATTGGCGGGTTTGGCATCCACCGCGCCGCCGGTGATGGAAACCCTGGCATCCACCTCGGTGCCGCCGGCGGCGAGAGAACGTGTCACGGGCACCCGCACGGTGGTCACGGCGTTGGGGGCGAGGGTGGTGATGTTGAAATTTCCGGTATTGCCACCGGTGCTTACCTGCACGGCGGTGTTCACCAGCGTCTCCGTGCCACGGTTCTGGATGAGCACTTCCACTTGCCCGTAAGGATTGCCGGGATTTGGCGGCAGATAGGTTTGCGAAGCCACTGCGGCGTCGAAAATCCCCGGGGTGTCCGCGTTCAACACACGACCGAGGTCCGGCATGCCGCCGCCGTATAGCGCATCCTGTCCGGCGCTGCCGGCGTCGTTGAGGTAACGGCTGACAAGCTGCCATGCCTGGGAGGGAGTCAGGTTTCCCGCACCGGCCTCGCTCATCACCGCGGCCACAGCGCCCACGACGATGGGTGTGCTGAACGAGGTGCCGGAAACCCTCGCCGCCTGGTCGCCGGGCCACGCGGCATTGATGGCATACCCGGGAGCCGAGATATCGATCTGGCTGCCGGTATTGGAGAAATCGAGATGATTGCCGGCGGCGTCCACGGCACCCACGGCAATCACGCCATCGCTGGCGGCGGGATAGTAAACCTGTTCGATGCCGTTGTTTCCAGCGGCGGCGAAGATCAGCGCGCCGCGCTCCTGCGCGTAGGCGATCGCCTGCTCCAGCAAGGCGCTTTGCCCCAAACTGCCCATGGAAATGTTGATGAGCTGCGCGCCGGCATCGACTGCCGAAAGGATGCCTTGGGCAAGCAGGAAGCTGTCCGACATGCCGAAATCGTCCGCGACCCGCACCGCGATGATTTCATTCACTCCCGGAGCGACACCGGGAGTGAAGGTGCCATCGCCGATGATCATCGAAGCGACGGCGGTGCCGTGGCCGTTGAGCGCGGACGGATCGCCGGGCTTGTCCACCAGGTTGATGCTTCGGATCAGACTTTGGAAAGCCGGATGCGATGCCACACCGGTATCGAGGATGGCGATTTTCACGCCTTTGCCGAAAGTCGAATTGTCGCCGGAAATCCCGAGCCATTCCAACAGTCCGGCGAACAAGCCCTGCGCCCCGGGCTGCACACTGCCCTCCGGCAGCGGCGGGGTCATCACCGGGAAAATCATCGACATTTCCCCTTCCCCGTCGAGCAGGCCCGTTAGATCCGCGGGATCGGAAAACCCGATGCGCAGCGCGTTGAGCGCGTCGAGTCTGTCCAACAACCTCACCCGGTCGCCCATGCGGTCGAGGAAGCGCTGCATCGCCTCGCGGTCCTTGAAGGCAATCACGCGCTCGCCCTGCAAGGCACCCGCGGTGAACGCTTCGGCATCCATATTCCCACGATTGGTCCGCTCGTGGCGGCGGAAAACCGGCGGTGGATCGTCGATCGCACGGTTCGTCTGCGGCGTGCCGTCACCCGCCTGCGGCGCGGCATGCGGCGGATCGATGCGCGTGGTGCCGGCCAGCCAGTAGCCGAGCATCGCGCACAAGGCGAAGCCCAGCAGCCAGAATGGGAGGCGGTTCTTCATCGCGCGCAATGAACTCCGGAATCGGCGAAAAGTCACGCGGCGATTGCCCGACTGACGGATTTGGACTTATCGATGTTTGATACGTCGGTTCCGCAGGGCGATTGCGGCGCTTCACGCCGTATTGACCACCCATTTCCCATGGGCGCTCCCCCGCTCCATTGCCTGATGGGCCTCGCGCAGGTTTTCCACCGTGAGACCGCGCATCACGCGGGTGTGGATTTTCGGAAACCGGCCGTTGTCGCAACGCGCCGCGATCTCCTCGAGATATTGTCCCTGCAGATGCATGTCCGGCGTGCGGAACTTCGCGCGCGCCGCCATGAATTCCCACGCAATCGTCGCGCACTTCGCCTTGAGCGGATCGCCGACATGCAGCTTCTCGCGCGGTTCGACGATGAGTCCCAGCACGCCGAAGGGGGCGATCAAATCGGCGGTGTTTTCCCAGTATTGCTCGGTGCTGTATAGGTTCGCGATGTAGGGAAATTCCTTGAAATCCAGAGCCTCGACCTGCGGCCGAAGCGCTTCGCGGTGATTCACCACGTGATGCGCGCCGAGCTTGAGGCTCCACTCGCGCGTCTCGGGCCGCGAGGCGGTCGCCACCACGATCAGGCCGGCTTCACGGGCCAGTGGAATGAGTGCCGAAGCGACGCCACCCGCACCATTGATGACCAGCAAGGATTGTCCCGCATCGCCGCCATCGGGATCGAGCCCCATGCGTTCGAACAACAACTCCCAAGCGGTCAACGCCACCAAGGGCACCGCTGCGGCCTCCTCGAACGACCACGACCACGGCTTGCGGGCTGCCAAACGATGATCCACCGCCTGCCACTCCGCATTGCAGCCGGACCGGGTGAGATCTCCGGCGTAAAACACCTCGTCGCCCGGCGCGAAACCGGTCACGCCTTCACCCACCGCCTCGACCACGCCTGCCGCGTCCCAGCCGAGGATGCGTGGAGGATCATGCGGATCCTCGCCGAGCGACGCCCGGATCTTGGTGTCCACCGGGTTCACCGCGATGGCCTGCACGCGCACCAGCAGGTCCGCGGGCCCTGGCACAGGTTTCTCCGCCTCGAATTCCACCAGGCACGCCGGATCGTCCGACGGCAGGCATTTGCTCGCTCCGATCGCTTTCATCACCGTTAGAAAAACCCCTGACGCGCCTCATGGCAACATGGGTTTCAGCCCGGATTCATGGGGCCGCGCCTTCGGACGGCGGAGTTAGAGGCGAATTTTCCACGGATCGCGCATCGGCTGGTCGATGAGCGCGTTGGCGGCGGGATCGTCGAACTTGAGCGTCTTCGAATCGAACTTGAGGTTCTTGTTCAGGCGGTGGGCGGTGATGCCCATGTTGACGAGCGTGCAGGACCAGAAGCCGTTTTGTTCGTTGAGGGCGAATTTTTTCCGGGTGCGGACGCATTCGTGGAAGTCGGTGTTCTGCGGCGGCGGGTCCGGCAAGGCGTCGATCTTCTTGCGCAGGTCCGGAATGTCGGAACGGAAACCCTTGAAGATTTTCCCCTTCGGTCCCTCGATGTAGGCGACGTCCGGGTCCTTGTCCTCGCCGTCGAGGATGACCTTGCAGCCGTCGGCGTAGGTGAACTCGATGCGACGCCAGGTGCCGACGGCGTCGTCGTCCTGCGGATCGGCGTCGATGTCCACGGAAACGGGTGCCTGGTCGTCCTTGCCGAGGATGTATTGGACGGGGTCGAGATAGTGCATGCCCATGTCGCCGAGACCGCCGCCATCGTAATCCCAGTAGCCGCGGAACGACTGGTGGACGCGGTGCGGGTGGTAGGGCTTCCTGGGTGCCGGGCCGAGCCAGAAATCGTAGTCGAGTTCGGGCGGCACCGGCTGGGGTTGGAGGCCGGTTTTGCCGACCCACAGATTCTGTTTCCAATCGAAGCCGGTGGTTTTGGAAACGGTGATCTTGAGCGGCCAGCCGAGCAGGTCGTGCATGGCGGCTTTCTTGATCATGCTGACCGGCGCGCGCATGCCGTAGAAGCCGCTCTGGAAGCGGAACCAGGTGTTGAGGCGGAAGATGCGGTCGTGTTTTTCCACCGCCTTGATCATGGCGAGACCTTCGCCGATGGTGCGACTCATCGGTTTCTCGCACCAGATGTCCTTGCCCTTTTCGGCGGCGGCGATGGCCATCAGCGCGTGCCAGTGCGGCGGGGTGGCGACGTGGACGATGTCGATGTCGTCGCGCGAGATGAGTTCGCGGAAGTCGCGATAGCCGATGATGCCCTTTTCCTCGCCGCCGGTTTCCTTCATGCGGTTGGCGAGGTGTTTGCTGTCCACGTCGCAGAGGGCGAGCAGCTTGCCGGGCATGGTGAGGTGGGCCGAGCAGATGCCGCCGCAGCCGATGATGCCCTTGGTGAGGGTTTCCGAGGGCGGGGTCTGGCCGCTGAGGCCGAGCACGCGGCTGGGAACGATCTGGACGGTGGCCAGGGCGGCGAGGCTTTTGATGGCTTGGCGGCGGGTGTGCATGGGGTCGTTTGGTTGAGTGATGAAACGCGCTGAGCGGCGGACGATCAAGCCGGGTTTTGGCGATCATCGCAGCGGCATCCGCTGAAATGAGCCATGCGGCCTGCGCGTAGATGCGGATTCGCATGACACGCCACGTTTCTTTCACCGCCAGTCTGATTCTCGCCGGATTTGCCGCCGGCATGCCCGAGGGATTTGAAATCCGTGAATTCGCAGGACCGCCGGAGGTCGATTACCCCACCGCCGTGATGGCGGCTGCAAACGGCGATGTGTACGTGCCATGCGACCGCAACGGATCGCTGGGCAAAAAAGAAGGCATGGGCCGGGTGATGCGCTGCCGCGACACCGACGGCGACGGCGTGGCGGATCAATTCATCGCTTTCGTTCCCGAAATCAACAGCCCGCGCGGCGGACACTTCGTCGGCGACACGCTTTACATCATCCATCCGCCATTCCTGAGCAGCTACCGCGACACCGATGGCGACGGGGTGGCGGACGAACACAAAGTGCTGGTCAAGGGTCTCGGCGGCGGCATCGAGCACCCGCGCGGCGCGGACCACACGACCAACGGCGTGCGGATGGGGATCGATGGCTGGCTCTACATCTCGGTGGGAGATTTCGGAACCTTTCCCGCGGTTGGAACCGATGGATCGAGCGTCACGCTGCACGGCGGTGGCGTGCTGCGGGTGAGACCCGACGGCACAAAGCTAGAACCATACTCGCTCATGGTCCGCAACATCTGCGACACGGCGATTTCGCCGGAACTGGATCTTTTCAGCCGCGACAACACCAACGACGGCAAGGGCTGGAACACCCGCTTCCATCACCACACCGCGCTGGCCGACCACGGCTACCCGCGGCTCTATCAGAATTTCGCGGACGAGGCGGTGAAGCCGCTGGCCGACTACGGCGGCGGCTCGGGCACCGGCGCGCAGTGGCTTTCCGAGCCGGGATTTCCCGCGGAATTCAGCGACATGTTGTTCTCGACCGACTGGACCACCGGCACCGTGCACTATCATCCATGGAAAAAAGACGGCGCGAGTTTCTCGGTGGAACAAAAAACATTCATGAAACTCCCGCGCGCGATCGACATCGACGTCGATGGCAACTCGCGGCTCTACGTCGCGGACTGGCGGAACGGCAAATTCAACTTCGCGGGGCCTGACACCAAGGTGGGAATGATCCAGCGTATCACTTATCCGCAAGGCACAGCCGCCATGTATCAGGATGTGACCAAGGCAAGTGACGCGGAACTGCTGAAGCTGCTCGGTTCCGCCAGCGCCGTGCAGCGGCTCGAAGCGCAGCAAGAGATCCTCAAGCGCGACAAAAAGACGGCGTTCTCCAAAACGCTGACCGCGATGGTCCGTGACAAATCGCAGTCCGTGGCGGTGCGAACCGCGGCGGTTTTCACACTGCGCCAAGTGAACGCGCCCGGCTGCATCGGTTTCCTGGCGGAGGCGGCGGCCGACCCCGCGATCCGTGAAGCTACCTTGCGCGCCATCGCCGACCATTCATCCGGCGATGCCGGAATGCCGATCAAACTTTTCACCGATTCCCTGACAGACGACAACCCGCGCGTGGTGCTGCAAGCGTTGATCGGCCTTCAACGCATGGGCGCGAAGGAAAGCGCCAAGGCCATCCTCGACGCATCCGCCGGATGGAATGACGGAAAAGTTTCACCGCGGCTTCATCACACGGCGATGCAGGTGCTGGCGGCTATGGAAAATGTGGAGCCATTGCTTGCCGCGGTCGCCGATGCGGACACACGACAGATCGCGTTGAGATCGCTGATGCGCATCCACCGGCGCGATGTGATCGATGGCCTGATGCGACGCTTTGAAAAGACCAATGATCGCGACGAACGCTTCGACATCCTCGCCGCACTGGCGCGCCTCTATCACCGCGAGGAGGAATGGGACCGCAAAAGCTGGTGGGGCACCCGCCCGGACGACCGCGGACCGTATTTCAAACCGGTCGAATGGGACGCCACGGCGGACATCCGGCAGGCGATCGAAAACGGCTTCGGCAGGATCGATTCCCCGCGCCGCGACGAACTGGCCGCCGTTTTCGCGCTCAACCGCCTGCCGGTCTCGCGGCTCAAGCTGGCGGGCACCGATCCGGTGCTGGTGGCGCTCAACCTCCCGGCGCTCGATGGACCCACCCTCGCCATGTTGGCGGATGCCGCGGCAGACGCGAAACGGCCGTTTGCCCAGCGCGTGAAAATCCATCAGGCGATGGGACGGGGCGACGCCAGAACCACGCTGCCGCTGCGGCTCGGCGTGCTGGCCGCATGGTCGCGCGAGCCGGACATCGCGGATGCCGCCGCGCCGCACATCGGGGATTTCATCAACTCGCCGCAACGCGCCAAGGAAATCGACGCCCTGCGCAAACTCGCGGCCAAGGGCGACAGCGAGACCTCCACCATCGCATGGAAATCGATGCTCACCGTCCTGCAAAGCCCGTTGACGAACGAAAAAACCCGCGCGCGCCTGCGTGCGGAAGTGGACGAATCAACGCTCGAAACCGGATTTTTCCGCGCAGTAGCGGACATGGGGTTGACCGGGTTCGAAAAACAAATCGCCGAGGCCATGAAATCCGACGACCGCGAACTGGTGGAATCCGCCAAGACCGCGCGGAAAACCCCTGACAGCGCGGCATCCGCCAGCACCGCGAACCTCACACCGGAGGAGTTGGCAAAACACGCGATGATCCACAAGGGTGACATCGCCGTTGGCGAAAAACTCTACACCTCACGCGGCTGCATCGCCTGTCATTCGATCGATCCCAAGGCGGAACAGAAAGGTCCCTACCTCGGTGCCGCCGGCGCGAAATTCAGCAGGGAATATCTCGTTGAATCGATCATCGATCCGAACAAGGTGGTGGCCCAGGGGTTTCAGACCAAGATGCTCACACTCAAGGATGGCGGTGCCCGGCTCGGCTTCGTCACCGGCGAGGAGGACGGCGTGGTCGAACTGCGCGACATCGCCGGCCAGGTCAGCCGCATCCGCCGCGAGGACATCGCCAACGAGACGGAAATGCCCCACTCGATGATGCCGCCCGGCCTCGCCACGGGGTTGACCGCCGACGAGTTCACATCGCTCATCGAATATCTCGTCTCGCTGCGGGCCACCGGCGGGTGAGCCCGGCGCGCGGTAAAAAAGCACCCTTGACCCCGTGGACGTGGCTTGTTGCCCTGCCCGTCCAGTGAGATATTCGATACAATTCCCCAAAGACCACACCGACCAGCTAGGACAAGACCAAGTGACCTTCACCCTTGTGGAGGACGGCCGCAGGACACCGATCCGCTTTCACGACTACGACCAGATTTATCTGCGCCCCGGGCTCTACGAGCAGTTGTTTTACGACCGCCTGAAATGCACCTCGCCGCGCAAGGTGACGGAAATCCTCACCCGCACGCTCGAAAGCCTGCGCGAGCCGCTCAGCGAGCTGCGCGTGCTCGATCTGGGCGCGGGCAACGGCATGATGGGCATGGAGTTGAAAAATCAGGGAGTCGCCCGGCTCGTCGGCGCCGACATCATCCCCGAGGCGCGCGACGCCGCGATGCGCGACCGGCCGGAGGTTTACGACGATTACATGGTGGCGGACTTCACCGATCTGACGGACGAGCAGATGACCACGCTCAAGGACTGGCGTTTCGACTGTCTGACCTCGGTGGCCGCGCTCGGATTCGGCGACATCCCGCCGCGCGCGCTGTTCAACGCGCTCAACCTCGTGCAGCCGGAAGCCTGGATCGCCTTCAACATCAAGGAAACCTTCCTCGACCACAGCGACACCTCGGGCTTCTCCCGCTTCGTGCGCGAGATGATCTTTTCCAAATACCTCGATGTCTGGCACCTCGAGCGCTACCCGCACCGGCTCTCGATGGAGGGCGAACTGCTGTTTTACTACGCGCTGGTGGCCAGGAAACGCGCCGATATCCCGCAGGAATTCCTCGATGCGCACCTCGATTGAACCCGCGTCGCCCTGCCGCTTTCTTGACACCCGCGGCATGTGGACATAATTTGTCCACATGAAAACCGTCACCGTCCGGGATTTGCGCAACAATTTCTCCAAGGTCGAAAGCTGGCTCGGCGAGGGCGAGGAGATCCGCATCGAGAAGCGGGGCAAGCCGATCGGCTACCTTTCGGCCACGCCGCGCACCAACGACAAGCCCGGGGAAAGAGTGGACTACATGGCCAGGTTGCATGAAATCTGGGGTGGGCGGGTCTTTTCCGAAGAGGAAGTGAGGGAGATGCGCGAATACGAACTTGAGGGCGAGGAAGGATGAAGGTCTGTCCGGACACTTCCTTCCTGTGCGCGCTCTATCGCCTGCAAGAGGGTTCGCCGCGTGCAGTGGCTTGCAAGCGCAGCCTCACCGGCCCGCTGCCGGTTTCCACTTTTCTCCTACTGGAGTTCCGCCAATCGGTGCGGTTGCAGACGCGTCTCTTCGCGCAGGACCGCAGCAAGGGCTTCAGCGAGCGCGAGGGCGCGGCGATGTTGCGGGCGCTGCAAGCCGACCTCGCCAGCGGCGAGTTGGAAATGGTCGCTCCGGACTGGGCGGACGTGCACCGGATCGCCGATCTACTCAGCGCCAAGCACACCACCGCGCGCGGCCACCGACTGGCGGACATCATCCACGTGGCCACCGCCATTCATCTGGGCGCGGAGGCTTTCCTGACCCTCGACAACAACCAGCGCCTCCTCGCCGAAGCGGAGGGCATGAGCGTGCCGGTGTGATGCCTTTCAGCGCCGGCGGCCGATTCACAACTCAGTCTCTTGATCCGTCATGCTTGTTAGTCGGGACTGACCCTTTCGCCTGACCCTTTCGACGGGTCAGGCGTTAGGAGTGACGTCTTGTTAGCGCTCTTGATTCTCAGGGTTGGCTCCGTCCAAGGGCGTCGATCAGTAGCTCACAGAGAATCAGGTAATCTCTCGCCTTCTCGATCGTGATCTCAAAATCCGGCACATGGACTGCTCGATTTCGCAAGTTCCGAAGCTCGTTGAAGACTGCGACCTCTTCTGGATCTAGAATCCGCTGGTCACGTAGATAGCCGGCCAAGGCAACAGGCCGCGGCGTCCGAGTGGGATAGTCGTCGGATGAATCATCATCGTCGTAAAAGTCGAGCCGAAACAACGCTGCCTTCTGTAATTCCTGCCATCCTTCCTGAACTGCCGCCCGTGGAGAGTGCTCCAAGATCGCATAGGCCGAGTCCAAAGTCGAATAGGCACGCGCTGACGGGGTTGAAGAGCTCGAAGATGAGCTACTCGAAAGGAGCGCTTTCGGGGACGCGTCCGACAACACCCTCTGAGCAGTCTCGGAGAACTCAAACTCGCCGCCGGGAATCTTCCCTTTGCGAATGCGGGCAAGCAAATCATTGATCTTCGTCCGGAACACGAGTGCCAGGACTACCGCAGCGATTGGCCACGCGAGAGCTTCGACAAGCTTGGAGATGAAGGTGAGCGTAAGCGGTCAACACAACCCCACTAGCCAGCGGGCCCGGAACGCCTCCATGATGGACCACCATGTCATCCATCATCGAGCAAGCCACCCCCGACGG
>JAWLDG010000011.1:0-178322 GCA_041686775.1 Luteolibacter sp.
CGTTCGGATACTTCGAGTGGGTCTTTGAAAAGCTCATGCACAACCCGCCGGAGGAGCAGCTCGAAGACCTCCTGCCCGCCAACTGGCTCGCGACCCGCCGGCGGCCCGCCAGACCATCGAGAGCCGGGTAGCATAGATGCCAGAGCCGCCAGATCTCTGGCAAAAATGCCAGAGGTGCTCTGTTGAGCGCTTACCCCTTTTCCCCTTTTCCCGGGAATTGAAGAATCCGGGCGATGGCGGCTGCACCTGACCCTATTTTTCCACGTGATTGGTGCGCCGAAGTTGGCGAGCCACGCTTGAATGACGGGTCAAGCCCTTTAGGCGATGGACTTCCATCGTGAAATGAGATCCTGAGCGACATTGTCGAATGTCGGCATGGCCCGTGCCTTGCTGAGTCCTTCTCGTATTAGGAGCTTCCGGAGATCCGCAACCTCTGACTGAGGGAGTACGATTTTTCGGAGCGCTGGGATCGGCTCTGAGTAAGGGCGGCGACGTGGACGTGGACTAGCGAAGCTCACATGGTCTTTCATTATCCAATCCTCAATATGCGGCCAGCGCTTGTGCTCAAGAAAGAACCGATAGGGTAACCGCATCTCAGTGAACTTACCTGCCTGCGCTCGAAGAAACATGTTTGCGTGACGATCGCCGTCGAAGACGCGCACATACCACTCAGGGTGACGTGCGAATATCCGAGTATTTAGAGCCCAAACTGCGATGGGGGTAGTTGGAAGTTGCTCTCTGTCGTCACCTATGGCAAAGAAAGCCGCGTGCAGAGGGTCTTCGGTCCAGTCCAATAGACGAGTCGGAATTCCATGATGTTGCGCAATTGGACCCAGTATCGGAACCAGCTCCTCCAAGTATTCGATGTGCTTCGCGTTTACTTGGCGCGCTTCACTTGGTTTCTCGGCAACCCTCGGAACCGGAAGACCCAGGGAGTTCGAGAGATGCGAGAAGTGACCCAACGCCTGTAACTCGGCGGCACAACGAATAGTCAATTCCTGCAAATCACCAGGCTCGGCAGGACTTATATGTCGGAGCCACTTTATTCCCTCCACCTGAACGAAATCCATTTTTCGGGAATCCGCAATCAATCCCCTTATGGCTGGGCATTGATTCTGGCCTTCGCGCCACGCGGTCGGCTGAAGCTTCCAAGCAGCATCGCGGTGGCCACGGAAAACCCAATCAAAATCGGTGTGATCTTCTGTCCGCCACCACCACGGATTTGACCTACGAAGTAGCGCTACAAATCGTTCTGCGGTTAACGGTGCCTCGGATTCACCTGGCGTCACCTCAATCTGAGTCTCTGGGATTCGTTCTCTCGGATTCACATTCTCGGTTTGATTTGAAATTTATCGGATCACTTGCTGTCTGCGACAGCGTCCAAAAAAATCACTCTCATGCACGATCAAGATGGGGACACCGGACTTCCGGAAATCGACCGTTTTTTCCACCTTGCGGCCATAGCAGGAAAAAGCCCAGCAGGGGTTTCCTCCGGCGCCCACCACCAGATACCGGGTTTGCGAAGTCACGTTCGGCGAGAACGCGGCTCCCAGTCCGGTGATATGATCGACGATCTGTTGGCGGGTGGCCCTGGTGGACGTGCCGGTGAACGTGAAGACGCGGCCGTCGAATTCGACTTCCGGACACATCGCGCAGATTCCCGGCAGCGTGAAGGATTTCGGCAGTCCGGCCTTCACCCGCTGTCCCTCCGCCCGCACCTTCTTGGCGAAGGAATACTCGATGAAATCCTCGAAGAACGCGCGCAGCATCGTTTGCTCATCCTCGTCGATCCGCTTGTCCTTCAGAACCATGGTCAGCAGCGAATCCAGTTCGTCATAGGGATAGTTGCCCTTCAGATCGCCGTGATCGTCGATCCATGACTGAAGCCCGAGGGCTTCCTCCATCGACACATGGCCGTCCGCCATGATCCCGTGCATGATGCCGTGGAGTTGCTGGATGTCATGCGTGACCGCGTCGAAATATTCGCTCTCCGGCGTAAGATTTCGGCACACCCAAAGCAAATCCTCCTGCTCCTCCGGATCGATCTGCCCGTCGGCCATGATCTCATCCAGCTTCGCCTTCAACTCGTTGAACGGAGCCCGCCCGATCAGATCCGCATACTCCCGCGTCCAGTTCAACAACTCCGCGACCTCCTCCGCATTCAGTTCCCCGTCAATCGTGATCCCACGAACCAGCCCTTCCAGCGTGTGCACCGCCTTGTCCACCCGCGGGCGCGTGGTGAAGTGGCGGTAGGGTTGGTGATCTGGGTGGTGGATGGACATGGCGAATTTGATCTTTTTTGTTCCACAGGTTCCTTAGCTCTACGTGGATTTATAGAAAAGAACCGTTCTCCCATCCAAGGTGTGTGCCTTTGCGATGGTATCGGATGATGGTAAGAAAAGCGAGGTTGCGGGATCGAGCTGATCGAAATCACCGCGATAATACTCCATCAGAAGTAGAAATAGCCCACCAATTGCATTCAATGTGTTTTTTAGATGCGCCTTCGTGAAATATTCATCGCGCTGATGCTTAACCTGATTGTGCTCACGCCACCAATCCGGATTTGTATTGGTGGCCCATTTGCTCCATGGTGTGAGCGTGAGTCCAAATCTAGGCAGGCTTACTGTGTAAGCTGGGAACCTGCTTATTCGTGAAAGAACGACATTTCTATAATCATCGATGTTTGTCGTGACCACACTTGCATCAAGCTTCTTGCAAAGAAGTTTGGCGACTACATCAACTTCCGAACTTGCTGCCAGAAGCAAACGTGCAAGCTCTGTCGAGAAACAACTAAAGTTCGATTTGGAGAATTCGATAAACCGCCCAATGCGAATCAAGTCCTCTTCTAGAGACAAGAAGTAGTTCCAGTGAGAAAGTGTCTTTTTTGATTGAATCGCCACGTGCTTGAAAGATTGGAGTCAGTGTAATTGGATTTTCATTTTTTAGCGGCTTGAGCACACATGCGGCGGGCAGTGAGCATCGGACTTCCAGACATCCGCGATCCACGATCTGCCATCCACGGGCCAATCATGCTCGTTCCATTCGCATGCGCGGGTGAAGAACATCGAACATCCGTCTTCGCCACGGCTACGCCGGACAAGTCGAACGCGAAACATCCGTCTTCGCCTTTCGGCTTTCTGTCGTCGCTTTCCGCTATGCCGGGATGAATTGCCGGGACGAGTCGAACGTCGAAGTGGAGAAAATGGGAGGCGGGAGGGGGAGAAGTGCCGAGTGAGCAGTGATCGGTGATCAGTAGAAGAATCGGACTGCCGGATATCGTCGATGGATCAAGGAGCGGCGATGCATGATCGCCGATGAGGATGGGTGGCCGATTCTTGGCGCTTCGCTCGTTCCTTCGTCCCGTGATCCGCGATGGGCGAACGCGTTTCGCCCCTCCTTGGGCGAGATAAGCGCGGGATGTGGCGGTGGAGCGCATGGGAAGAAGTGCCGAGTGAGCAGTGAACGGTGAGCAGTGCGAAGAGGGGTAGGAAAAGATGGTTAGAACGTCCGGCAATTAGAGGAATGGCGGGCGGATGACGAGAAGAAATGCGGAGGAGAAGCCAGAGGTCAGGAGTCAGAGGTCAGGGGTCAGGGGTCAGGGGGCAGGAGTCAGGGAAGAGGAAGAGGAAGAGTTGGCCTGTTGCTTCTCACAGATTCTGTCGCCAGGATCGCGGTTCGCGGCTTTGATGGAATACCGAGATGACGAGGATTTCGTCATCATTCTGAATGGAGTAAATCACCGAGTAGGGGAATCGCCGGAGATGGCAGCGGCGGTATTTTCCGCCCAGTGGCCCCCATGCCTCTGGGAAGCTCAGGATTCGTTCGATTGTCGCATCCACCTCATCGAGAAAGTCCGCTCCCAATCCGGAAACCCTGTTCTCGTAGAACTCCGCCGCCTCGCGAATTTCGGCGAGTGCGGGTGTCAGGAATCGGAAGTTCATCTTGGGAAGTCCCTGCGCAATTTCGCCAATGCTTCCGGGCCATTCACGGCCTTGATCGCGCCCTCGTGATAAGCCTTCATCCGGTCATCCGCTTCCCGCAGCCAGGAATCGTCCAAGCCAGCCGGCTTCCGCGAAAGGCTCGCCAGCAAACGGTCTGCCAAAACGGCCCGTTCACAGTCGGACAATTGTAGGGCTTCCTTCTCGATGATCACTGCTTCCATACCAGATCAAACTAGAGCTTGAGCACTTCCGGCGCAATTCCCGATTTCTTACTGCCATCATGGTTCCAAAATCCGGGGTCAGGCCTTGGGCCGCTTCATGGAGCGGGAGACACGATACGGAGTGGGATCTTCGCGGACGGCGTATTCCAGTTTGCCTGATGGTTTGGATGCGGTGGCGGGCCGGGCTTTTGCCGGGCGTTTGGCGGGGCCGGGTTCTTTGCGGGGTTGGGCTACGGCGGAGAGATGCTTCGGCGAGATGAATCCTTCGTCGAGCAGGCGTAGGATGGTGTTGGACAGGCCGGTGGGATGGCCGTGGCCGTTTTCCCAGTGGGAGAGCATTTTCTCACCGCATTGGAGGAGGGCGGTGAGTTGCTTTTGGGAGAGTTTCAAGCGCTCGCGCATGGCTTTGATGTCCACTCCGGTCATGAGGCCGAGGTGACGGGCCTTGACGCGCTCGATTTTCTCAATGGATTCCGGGGTCAGGACTACCTCGCCGAAGCTCCGGTATGCCTGGACTTCGATGGTTTCGACAAAGCGCTCCGCTTGATCCTTGGTGGAGGGAAGATGGACGTCGAAGGTGGTGGTGTAGGTTTTGGAACTCATGGTTTCCACTCGATTCCGGCGGCCGACATCTCGCGCTGGGCGCGTCCGGTCCAAAGAATGGAAGCCGGATCGCCGCGCTCGAGAATCGGGATCACCGCGTCGAGCCAGTGCTGCGGCAGAGGGGCGACGGCGGTTTTCCTGGCGGGCATGGTTGGGTCACGAGGGGAAGGTATGAATTCATACCTCGATTGCAAGCGGTTTTTTCGGGCGGGTCAAAAATAGAGGAATGGGGGCATTGTTCGGGGATTCACCCGGGGAGAGGAATCATCAGACTTCCGGACATCCGCGATCCACGATCCTCTATCCACGGGCCAATCATGCTTGCATCCGCATAAGCGGATGAACATCGATCATCCGTCTTCGCCAAGGCTACGCCGGACAAGTCGAACGCTAAACATCGAACGTTGAAGTGAAGAAAATGGGAAGCGGGAGGGAGCGGGAGCGCTCGGCAGCATCCCGGGCGATTCAGCCACGTTCCATCCGCGTGCCGCGTCATCGACACGGCGCTACCTTGGATTCCGCCAGAGGCGGGCGGAGTCGGCCGGCCGAGGCGGACGGTCCTGCCGTGACCCGTGGATGTGGGCGCTGATGGCATGGGTAGGCGGATGATTGCCGGAAGACTAACGAATTGGCGGGTAAGGGGAAGTGGAAAATGGGGAAGAGTTTTCTAGTTTTCAGTGTTCAGTTTTCAGGGAAGAGGCGGGCAACGAAGATGGTTAGACCATCCGGGAATTAGAGGAATGGCGGGTGGATGGAGAGGAAGAAGTGGAGAGGAAGTGCCGAGTGAGCAGTGATCAGTGAGCAGTGGAAGAGGATGGAACCGCCAAGGCGCGAAAGTCGCCATGGAAAAGCGGAGAGCGACAGGATGATTTTTCGGAGAATTCGCGGATGGAATGGCTTGGCCACTGTAGAACGGGCGGGTCTGCGGCCTTGCCTTGGGTCTTCGCTGCGGCTAGTTTCGTTGCATGAGCACACTCACCCAGCGCATCGTCAGCGAGATCGAGGCCGCGCCGGAACCTGTTCAGGCGGAGGTGCTTGATTTCGTGTTGTTCGTCAAAGCGCGTGCCGGAACAACGACCGATCCCGGAGTTGCCGCGAGGATTCACCGGACGCCCGGTGTCTGCGGGGGCGAGGCCTGTATCGGCATGACGCGGATCGCCGTGTGGATGCTCGAAGAAGCGCGCCGTGCCGGTGTGGGTGACCTCGATCTTCTCAAAGATTACCCCGGACTGAGTGTGTTTGATCTCGAAGCCGCCTGGCAATACGTGGAAACCCATCACGAGGAAATCGACGAGGCCATCCGGCTCAACCAGGAAGCCTGATGGCCTTGCTCTATTCCAACGAAAACTTCCCGAAACGGGTCGTCGAGGAACTCCGCCGATTGGGACACGATGTCCTCACATCGTTGGAAGCGGGGCGGGCCAATCAAAAGATCCCGGACGACCAAGTCCTGTCCTTTGGCGCGGAACAGAATCGCGCGGTCCTGACGCTGAACCGCCACGACTTCATCCGCCTGCATCTGGAGACGCACGGTGCTCATGCCGGGATTGTCGTTTGCACCCGTGATGACGCCAATCCCGCACCCTTCGCCCAACGGATCGACTCCGCGCTTGCGGCAGCCGGTGACCCGGCGGGTCAGTTGATCCGTATCGTCAAACCGTCCGTCCAAGAGCCATGAAAGACGAACTTTTCCAGCAACTCGCCGCCAGCCTCGAAGAGGGTGGTGCCATTCTGCACGGGAAAAAGAAACCGTCGCGTGAAACCACGCTCACAGTCGATCAACGCGCCGGGCGTGCAAGTGCCGAAGACTTGGCCGATATCCTCGGCTCCGTCCCGGACACTCGACCAGCGCCCGGCGACGAGTGTGAGTGAAAGGGCTGGGGGATTGGCAAGAGGGAGATGTGGCGTTTCGGCAGATCAAAAATCAACAACTTGTCCCGCCATAGCCGATAGGCGACGGCGGATCGTCAATCAACTCGCCTCTTGGTCCGCGAGACACGATACGGAGTGGGATCTTCGCGGAGGGCGTATTCCAGTTTGGCTGATGGTTTGGATGCGGTTGCGGGTCGGGCTTTTGCCGGGCGTTTGGCGGGGCCGGGTTCTTTGCGGGGTTGGGCTACGGCGGAGAGATGCTTCGGCGAGATGAATCCTTCGTCGAGCAGGCGCAGGATGGTGTTGGAGAGGCCAGTGGGATGGCCGTGGCCGTTTTCCCAGTGGGAGAGCATTTTCTCACCACACTGGAGCAGGGCGGTGAGTTGCTTTTGGGAAAGTTTCAGTCGCTCACGCATGGCCTTGATGTCCGCACCGGTCATGAGGCCGAGGTGTCGGGCCTTGACGCGCTCGGTGCTCTCGATGGATTCCCGCATCGGGACTTCCTCGCCGAATCTCCGGCATGCCTGGACCTGGATGGTTTCGACGAAGCGAGGCCGCGGTTGGGGGAAGCAGGCGTCGCGCTCGCTGACCGGCTACGGACCCGTCACGGGCAATTGGGTGGTGAGAGTCGAGGTGTTGCCGCTGTGATCGGTGGCGGAGACGTTCAGGGTCAGTTTTTCCGGACCGAAGGCGACCTGTCCCTTGTTTCCCTGGATTCGCAGGGGCTCGCCATCTTTGACCTGGGCTCCGAGGACCGAGGTGACTTGCGGGTTGGAATCGCAGACGTCGTCGGCGACGATCCGGATTACCATCAGGTGCATTTTCCGGGAGTCGATCGACTCGATCACTTGACCGGATTTCCGGTCCTCGAACCATGTCCGGATCACCGGGGGAGTGGTGTCGGAGATGCCCACGAACTCCACCCGTTCCAGGATCGTGCCATCGGTGGTGACCGCCGTGGCCTTGAGTTCGTTGACCCCGAGGGGGAAAAACACGTCGGCCGGAGAGCTGTCCGAGACCTCGTTCCCATTCACCATGATGCTCACCGAGGCGAGTTCCACGTCTTCGGGGCTGGTGGTGATGAGGACGTTGAGGGTGGCACCGCCTGTGGTGTTGCATTCCTGCTCGAGGCCGCCGTCCACCACGAGTCCGATTCCGACGCCGCCACCCATTTCGAACGCGCCGATGTCGGTGAGGGCGTTGCCGTCCCCATCCCCGTCGGCGGGTCGGGGGTTGCCCGCAAAGTCATACAGCGGGGCCGCCATGTTCGTGCCCGCGTCCACCGCCGGGGAGGTAATAGCTAACTGGAAATCGTTGTTGGTGGAATCGAGGAAAAGCGGATCGGCCGAGAGGTTGCCATTTGTGCCGGTCAGGTCCGGGGATCGATAGTATTGGTGGTCCGAATTTCCGAACACCAGGTTGTGCTGCCAGTACTGGGCAAGGTCGGTGCGGCCGACCACCCCGATCTGGCCGTCGACGATGATGTTGTTGCGGATCACCAGGTTTCCGAGAGGACCGAAGGGGTGCAGGGAAACTCCCGTCCGCGTCCTGACGATGGTGTTGTTCATGATCAACGGGGATGTCCCAGGATTGGACTGGTAGAGGGTGATCGCCGGGCTTTGGTTGTCGTGAAAGACATTGTTGGCGATCAAGGGCGAGGAAGCGCGCAAAAGCTCGATCAGTCCGCCGAAGGGCGTGATCGGGGTGCCGCCGGCGAGGTTGTTGCGGAAGACGTTCCGCTCGATCACCGGAGAGGCGTCGATCATGGAGATCGAGCCGGTTTCAGGCCTGCCCTCGCTGGTGTTGCCCTCGAACACGTTGTCAGCGATATAGGAATTACGGCCGGACACCTTGACCGCGCCGCCGGACGGAAGTTTGCCATTGAGGACGGTGAAGCCGACCAGCGACCCGTTCGGGCCCATCACGATGCCGGTCGTGTTGGCCACATCGAGCGTGGTGAACTGCGCGCCGGTGGCGCTCGCCAGCTCGATGTCCTCGCCGCCGAATGACAGGCTTTCCTGATAGGTTCCGGGAGCGACGATCACCTTGTCGCCGTTGGTCGCCGCATCGAGGGCGGCCTGGATCGTCGGGAAGTCGCCGGGGACATGGAACTCGGCGGCGGACATGGAGGCGATGGAAAGGACGGAGCAGGCCGCCAGCAGTGTATGAACCGGGGTTTTCATCTTGGTGGGGGGGTGGTGTTTTTTTGGAATCAGACGAAGAACGGTCTGATTTGCAAGCAGTCGCGAGCTTGGCTAACCGGGCTGCTTTGCCAAGATTTCTTTTGAGCGCGGGTTTCTTATGACTTCCGCCGTTTTCAGCCATGGAGCCAAGACGCGATCTGGCATGCGGATGAAGCAAAAGTACCAAGTGGAAAGTGAGCAGTGATCGGTGAGCAGAGTCTGTTACCTGGCGCTTTGGTTGGCGATGGAAAGGATGCGCTTGTAATCGGGTCCGTATTTTTCCAGCGCCTCGATGATGAGGTCCTGTGACTCATCGGGGGTCATGCCGGGAATGCCTTTCGAGCGCAGTTCATCCACCTTGACGCTCGCGGCGACCTGTTCATCGAGATCGGGGATCATGTCCTTCCATGAATTGCCATGTTTCCTGGAAAGACTCTCGATGAGCGCCATCTTCATGTGTTCGGGAATGCCATCGGTGCTCTCCTTGAACCCGTTGATGCGGTGCCAGGCGGCGGATTGTTCGGTGATGAAGCGAACCTGCTCCTCGGGGGTGCCGGCACTCGTGGCGTCAGCGAGGATCTGGTCGGAGACATACCCGGGAATGCGGCTAATTCCGTTGGAGTTGAATGTTTCGAGCATTTGCCCGGCCGTGAGGGTCTCCCAGGATCCGTCGTCCGGAGCGGTGCCGGCGGGCCGGATCATCGAGGCATCGACAGGATGGCTGGCGGATGGGGCGAGGGCATTCCCGGTGTTGGCATCGGATGGGTGAAGCCGTGCGGGCGCGGTTTTTTCCGCGATCGTGGGAGCATGGGTCCGTTGTTCAACCCGGGGCTGTTTCGCCGGAGTATCATCAGGGTTGGACTCTGGTCCGCTTTTGTCGCAGGCGGCGAATGTGAATGCGGCGAGTGACAGGCAGGCGATTCGGGCTTTCATCCGTTCCACCGTGTCAGGACGCTGCCGGTGGCGGCAAGCCTGCAGAGCGCTTTTCGAATCTCCTCACGAAAGCGGGAATGAATGGGGGCAGGTCTCGCGCGTTCACATACGGCCTGGTGGTTTCAGCACCCACCCGATCGATCCTGCCGGCCAGGCCCATCAAAGCCAAGGCAGCCTGCCGGATCCCCCGCAGGCTGCCCCATGAATCGTCAAGTCGGGCGCTCAGAAGCTTCCCGAATCCGAGGTCTCGACGTTGTTGGCCGCGTTGTATTCGTATCCCGGCCCGGTCACGTTCGTCACCGTGAAGGTGAAGGAGAACGGCAGTGGCGCCCTGGCGCTTGTCGTGATCGTGGCCACGCCACTGGCATCGGTGACGGTCGATGCGGACTCACTGAAGGCACCGCTGAAGTTCCCGGAAACCGTCGCCCCGGAAACCGGCAGGCCGCTTGCAGAATCGACGATGGTCACTTGGGCAACTCCCCTGTGGTCCCGCCCCGCCTTCTGGGTAGCCAACTGGATCGATGCCACGTGCATCTGGGGCGTGCCGGACCCGGTGGTGAACGACCAGGTCGCTCCCGCGGTGGAACCCACACTGTTGACCTCTACGACCGCCCAGTAGTAGGTCGTGTTCACCGCAAGCGTGCCGGGTGAGAAACTGGTGCCGGCCTGGTTGCCCCGGAAGTCTCCCGCGCCAAGCGCCGGACTGGTTCCGAAATACACATCGTGCGAGGTGGCCAGCAGGTCGCCCGTCCAACTCAGGGTGGGCGAAAGCGCGACATCCGTCGCCCCATCGGCGGGATCCGGTGCCGTGGCCGCTCCCGGCGGATCGGTGACCGGCGACGACAGGATGAACATCTCGTCGATGTAGAGCGAATCGTTCTGCTGGTTGCCGGCGGTTCTGTCGGTGTCGATGACCCGCACATGGACCGTGCCACTCAAGCCCGCCGGCAGGGCGTAGGACTGGCGCGTGTTGTCATCAGCGGTCTTGGTGACCGTCAGCATGTCGGTGTAGTTGATCCCGTCCACCGAGTAGGCGAAGACAAAGTCATCGCCCTCGGTATTCGCAGTGTGGTGGGCCTCAATGTAGAACACGACCACATCATTGCCGATCACGTCAAAGGTCCACTGATGCTCAAGCAGGGAATAGCGGCTGGAGGGCTTGCCACCGGATTGCACCTCGGTCAGGACTTCGTAAACATTGTCGCTGGCCGTGGTGTTCGCCGCGGAGCCGGCCACCGTTCCGGAAGTGGTGGATTCACTCAGCGCGAAGTCGGCGGTGGCGGTTTGCGCCGCCAACACGGTGATTTGCAGTGTCGCGGTGTCCGAACCGCCGTTGCCGTCGTCGACCTGGACGGTGAAACTGTTCAGCCCGATGTCCCCCGCTGTCGGGGTGCCGGAAAGCGTGCCGTCGCCGGCCACGAAGAGCCACCCTTGGGCACTTGCCAGCGAGTAGGCGAGCGTATCCCCCGCATCCGGATCCGTGGCGCTGCCCGCGATGGTCCCGCCATAGGATGCGTCCTCGGTGGCGTCGGCCGCACTGAACGGGTCCGCAGTGAACACCGGCGGCGAATTGCTGCCCGGGCCACTTGACACCACGAGATCCACCGCGGTGCCGACAGCCGCCGACGTATCTCCCGCCGGATTCTGGCTCAGCACTTCCCCGACAGGAGCCGTCGGGTGGGCTTGCGGGCTTACGGTTCCGACCGTGAAGCTTTGCGAATGGATCACCGACTCGGCGGTTGCCTGGATCATGCCCACCACATTCGGCACGGCCAGTTGGCTTGGCAGAATGACGGATGCCTCTGTCGAAGGTGCGGTCGCATTCTGTGCGGGACTCTTGTCCCGCGCCGTGACCGTGTAGCCGTATTGCAGGCCGGGTGTCAGCCCGCTGTCCGTGTAGGTGTTGCTGTCCTGCCAACCGCTGTCGTTACCACCACCGGAGGTGCAGGTGAAATAATACTCAACTCCACTGGCATCATAGGCCGTGGTGGCCTGCATGGAAACGGTGTTGCCGTTCACCGCATACGGAGCCACATGGAAACCGACCGGATCCGGTGTCGGCGCGGTCACATCCGCCGACAAGGGCTGCGTTCCAAGCAGGACGCTGTGATAGTTCGAACCAAAGCGGATCTCGTCGAGCAACGCATAGTCGCCACGGGAAAAGGTCAGGGTGTCGAAGGTCGATTGATCCACCGTCACGTTCAGCACTGAAATGGGTGCGGTCGGCAACTCCATGTCTGTGTTGGGTTGGAAGATCTCGATGGTATCGGGTTCCTCCGGGTCCGCCGCCCAGGTGATACGGCCGACGATCAGGCCATGCCCGCCCACCGGATAGCTGGCGCCGGTACCCTCCCAGGTGCCGTAAATGTTGCCGAGTAAGCCATCGCCCTGGGACAAGTCCTGGAACTGGACGGCCTTGACCCGGCCGTTGGCTCCATCGTGGCGTCCCATCACAAAACCCACACCGGAACCCAATTGGGCTCCTTCGTCCTTGATCCAGTAGTCATAGTTGCCGGTATTGAAGCCACTGTTGGCCAGCGCAACCGCCAGCCGGCAATTGGTCCCGTTGGCAGTGGGGCCGTAACCGACCACGGCACTGAACCACAGCGTCGCCCCGTCGTTGAGCAAACCGTTGGAGGCCAGCGCCGAGCTGCTGATCGTCCTCGTGCCACCCCAGTGGTTGCTGGCACCGGTCGGTTCGAATTTCCCGCCCGCGGTGAACAGGCTGCCGTAACCCAGCGAACCATCACTGACCAGGCCTGTGGTCGAATGGGCCGCCCACACACCATCCAGACCCACCTCCGAAGTCCCGGATCTGCCATTGAGCAGACCTGCCGGATAGTCGAATGGCTCGTACACCGCGGTCTCCAGGCCACTGGTGGGATCGACCGTAATGCTCACCGTCGCCGAGGCCGTCTGCCCCTCGCTGTCCATGACCTCGAAGGTGAAGCTGTCGGAACCGGTGAAGTTGAAGTCCGAGGTGTAGGTCAGGTAGGGAGCCGTCCCGGAAAGCTTGCCGTTAGACGGCTGGCTGGTGACGGAATAGCTCAAGGCATATCCCTCGGGATCGTTGCCGGTCAGCGTGATCGGCGTGGTGGTCGCCTGTGTCAGCGTCACCGACTGGGCGGTTGCCGTGGGCGGGTCATTGGGCGGCAAACCTCCCCCGATCTGGTTCAAGGTGACCATGATGGTATCGGAAACCTCGGTCAGACCACGCGAGTCCGACATGGTGACCTCGAAGAGATACAAGCCCGGGGTGCCATCGAACACGATGGTCGGATTCACGGCGTCACTGGTGCCATTCGGATGAAAGGTGACCTGGCCCGCACCATGCACCTTGCGCCATGTATAGATGCCGTCGCCATCGGCGAGGTCCGTGGCACTCACATGCAGTTGTGTGGACTTCGTGGGCAGGGTCAGGCTGGAGGCGTCCGCCGTCACCGATTGAATGCTCTTGAACGGCGCCGGGGTGGCTGGGTTGAGATCCGCCGCAATCGCATCCAGCACCAACTGGGCGTCGGCCGCCAGGGTCGGGCTCGTGAACACCAGGAATTCGCAGAACTCCTCGATCCGTGGATCGGGCTCCACCAGCTTCGAGGATCCGGCATACGACTCCAGCACCCCGAGGGCGTGGGTTTGGATGCCGGTTTGCTGGCCGATCTCCTCGACGACAATACGGCTCAGCGGCACTCCTTCGGCATAGTTGTAGGCCAGCAACGCATCAAGCCCGCCCTGGCGCACGCCACCGGAGAACATCTTGTCGGCCGGCGCACGGTGGTGGACGGAGTCCACGATCGCACCGGACACCGCCTCGACATCGGCCTGTGTCAGGTTGCGGTACGTATCCGCCAGGCAGCTCCGGGCCTGGCCATTCGGGTTCTGTGCCACGGCACGAATCGCCGGGTAAAGAAGGTTGCGGTCGATGCCCGTGAGGTTGCTGCCCCAGATCACCCCTTTCGGCCCGTAGGCATTGCCACTGTAGAACAACAGCATCGCCAAACGGTGGTGGGCGAATTGCATGGGATCCTCCTCGTCGATCGGCAGAAACGGTTTTCCGGTGCTCGCGGCAGCGGCGAGGATCGTGTTGATCTGCGCCAGCTTATCGGCCTGAGGCAGGTAACGGAGCGCCTCGGCGGAGGCATAGCGAACCTCGTCGTCCGCATCGTCCAAGAGATCGGCCAGATCGGCCGCGGCGGCGCCGTTACCGATTTCCCCGAGGGCAAAACAGGCGCCAACACGCTGCTCGCCGGCATTGGTGTCGTTGGCAATGGCGATCAACTGCGGTATCAGGGTCGCATGTTCGGCGGTGCGGTTGCCGATTTCCTCGGCCGCCAACTTCTGCACCTTTGGTGACCAAGTGCCGAGATCCGCCACCAGTTCGGGAGTGGTGCGGGAGGTGGCCACGTAGTCGTCCGCGAAGGTGGCATCCGCCACCTCGGTGCTGGTCAACCAGCGGGCGGGGTCCGGATTCTTGCCGGTGATCGCGATCTGGCGCAACGGCAGCGCGTAGGTCAGCAAGGCCGGCGTGTACATGTGGAAGTTCGATTGCCAGGAAGGCCCTCCGCCGTTGCCGCCTTCGTTGCTGAGATTGTTGAAATCGAAGCCACCATCCCAGCGACGGCTCAGGTCCAACCTCCAACTGATGCGGCTGAAATGCTCGGCCGCGGCTTCCTCACCGCCGATGGCTGCACCCAGCGGTGCCCACAGGTAATTGAACCAGGGTCCGGTGTGGCCATCGGCACGCTCGGAGGCCGCGCCGGTGGCCATCTGTGCGTAAAATTTTCCGGCGTCGACCCGGTTGCCCTGCTGCGCGAAACAGATCGCCGCCAGGCCGCTCTTGCCGTTGCTTTCGTGCTTCGGCCGATACGGCTCGTGCTCGCCATACGGATGCGCCCCGTAGCCCGCGAAGGAAGCGTAAAACCGGCTGGCCCGCTCGATGGCGGGATCGATCTCGGGATTGGTCAAGCCGCATTGCTTGGCCAGCAACAGCCCGAGGAATGTCGGCATGCCCGCGGAGTTCACGCAGCCATAGCCCACATTGTAGGCCCCGTTCAACGAACCATCCGCCGCGGGACTGGTCAGCTGGTGGCCCATCGTTCCCAGATGACTCTGCCCGTTGGCAGCCATCACCGCAAAGGCCTCGATCCCGGGCAACACCTGCGCATCCCCTGTCAGCAGGTAGTATTCGGCCAGGACGATCAACTTGTGGCCAAGCTGCCAGGTGATCTTGCTCTCTTTGGAAACCCAGCCGTCCAGCATGTCGTCGATTGCGGCCTGGCTGGGCATGATCGCCAAAGCCTCGGCCTGCGCCCGCGCCAGGCGCGCGGCATTGTCAGGATCCGCCGGGTTGTTGGCCGCCAGCAATGCCAGCGTGCCCATGGAGAAGTTGCCGGCATCCTGATTCGCCATGACATAATCAATGCCCTGTTCAAGGATCAAGGCGGACTTGGGGCAGTTGTAGGGAGCGGTCGCCGCGTAGCTGCCCATCGTCTGCAGGGTGATGGTCTCGGTGGTCGTCACCCCCGCGCGCCAGCGCAGGACACTGAGCGTGGCCGGGGTCCTTGCCTCGGCATCGGCGAGCGCCTGGGCCAGGGCCTTGCGCGCATCCGAGCTGAATGCCGTTGCACTGCCACCGGTGCCATCCGCTCCCAGAATCACGTCATTCGCCGCCAGGATGCCGTCGGCCGGCGATCCCACATCCACGGAATACACCAGGATCTGGCGGCTCTCACTGCTGTCATCCTTCACGTGATAGAGCCAACCATGGAGACCGGTCGGACCGAGGTTGAGATTCTTCGTCGTGGTCGGCACCCCGCCCGCTGTGAGGTCGGGTGGAGCCGCCTGGACATGCGACAGAAGAACAAGGGCAACAAGAGCCAGCCAGAGGGCGAGGTTCCTGTTCGAGCGGGTAGCGGCACGGCATGCGTTCCGGCACGGCGGGTGGATCATCCGGTTCATGGTTTTTTCGGGTTTGGTCGCCTGTCGCGGGACCACATCGAAGGATGCGGTCTGATAGATTCGCAACGGATAAGGTGTATGGTTGCAAAAGTGATGGATCTGTCGATATTTTTTGTGATCCACATGCAACGCCCAATCGGTTGGCCCGACCTGCGAGCACCGAGACATTGAGACGTCTGCATGGTCGCGGGCGGCCGAAGCCGACGGCCAGGAAGAACGGCTGCCCGCCCTTGGCCAGCCGTCGCATCTCTGGGGTCCCACGACCCTTAAGTTAGCGCCATTCGGGGCAGTTCCCGCAATGTAACATTTCGGCTGGCGGTTTTAGCATTCATGCGGCGGGCAGATACGTTGGGTAAAAGCTGAAATGCCGAAACTCTGAGAATCTGAAATTGAAAGAATTGGAGAGGAGCGGCTGATTCCGTGCACCCGTTTCCTCGTCCGCCGCGTTTGCCACAACCGGCACCGCGGAAGGCGCGGAGAGCGAGACGAAAGACCGGCGTTTCATGATTGCCGGAAGGCTAACGGATTGACGGGTGGGGGGAAGGGGAAGGGGTCAGGGGTCGGGGGTCGGGAGTCAGGCCAGCAGCAGCACGCCTGCGAGGATGCCCGCGACGCAGAGTGACTTGGCGAGCACTCTGGTTTCGCGCAGCAACACGATGCCTAACAGAAATGAAACCGCCACCGAGGTGCGCCGCACGGGGGAGATCAGCGAGATCATGGCGTCCGGTTGGGCGATGGCGGTGAAATACAGGAAGTCCGCGAGCAGCAGGGTGAGGCCGATGACCGGGATGGTCCATCGCCACCGGAACGCGCCGCGTTCGCATTTCGTGAGCCACAGCAGCATCGGCGGGATCATCAGAAGGGCGGTGTAGATCGAGAACCATGCCTGTACCACACCCGGTGCGAGGTTTTCCCGCTGCAGAAGGTGTTTGTCATACAACGCGGAGGCCGCGCCGAGCAGGGTGGCGAGCACAATGAGCAGGATCGATTTGTTTGCCTCGAAGCGGAATCCTTCGCGCCGACCCACTGCGGTGAAGGCGAAAAACGAGACGAGGATCACCGCCATGCCTGCCCATTGCCGGGCGTTCGGGGTTTCCTCCATGAACACGATCGCCATCAGAATGGTCCACAACGGAGCCGTGGCCCGGATGGGCGATGCGATGGAGAGGGGAAGCGACTCCAATCCGTAATAACCAAACAGCCATGAGGCGCCAACGAGCGCCGCCTTTGAAAACAACAGGGCATGCACCCGCCAGGTCAGGTCGGTCACATGGAACATTTCCGCCGGCAGCGATTCGGGAGCGAGGGCGGACCAGATCACGAAAGGAAGCCAAACCAGCGCCCCGGCGGACACGGCGCCGAAGAGAACCGGCATGACCGCGTTTCGATGCAGCGCCACTTTTTTGAAGTAGTCATACAGCCCTAGCAGAAAAGCCGAGGCAATGGACAGCAGCAGCCATGACACGCGCGCGGTGTAGGTGCGCAGGCCGCAGGGGGGAAGTCATTTCCGTGCGGCTTTGCTGACGGTCCGGCGGATGGGTATGAAGACTCTTGGGTGAGTCCCCGCAGCGAAACAATTGGCATGGCGGCTTTAAGCGCCAATGTCCGGGCGCAGTCCCTCCAGATCAGGATCTGATAGGAGGTGTTTCATGTTGGTTTCAGCGCTCAGGTGCTAGTGGCGGGGGAGCGCATGGGGAGGAGAGTTTGCTAGTGTTCAGTTTTAAGTTTTCAGGGAAGAGGGAGACCGGAGGTCGGAGCGGGGGAGAGATAGTGGATCGCGGATTGTGGATCGGGGATGGGAAGATCAAGAGCTGCCGTTTCGTCACATCATCGATCCACGATCTTCGATCCGGGATCAGGCCTTGGGCCGCTTCTTGGAGCGGGTGCGGGATGCGCTGCGCGAAAGTTCAATGACGCTAACGCGGACGGGGCATTCCGGGCGGTCCGCGAGAAGGAATTGCGAATGAAAAGCCGATCAAGCGTCCATGCGTCCTTGCATCGAAATCTTCATTCTCCTTCCATACGCCGGACTGCCCGGACGTCGGTCCCTGCCAACCACTCCCGTCCATTGACATCCGCCATTGGGGCTTACTGTTGCGTTGCGAAGACCGGCCCTGCAGAAACCCTGAGAATTTCCTCACATCCATAACCCATGAAACTCCATCCCTTGAAGAGAAAGCGGATCATCTGGACCCGCACCACCATCTCCATGCTCGGAACAATGCCGGATGCCGCCCTTGCGCGGAAACTCAGGGTGGCGGTCGGAACCGTCCTCGCGAAACGCCAGAAGCTCGGCATCCCCGCATCGCGTCCCCCCAGATCCATCCAGTGGACCCGTGACATGATCGCCACGCTGGGCCGGATGCCCGACCGCGAGTACGCCAGAACCTACGGGATGAACGTTCTCACCGTGTACAAAAAGCGGCTCGACCTCGGCATCCGGTGCTACGCCCGCAAATCCAGAACGTGGCACTACTGGACCAAAAAGGAAATCGCCCTGCTCGGAAAAATGCCCGACGGCGAGGTCGCCCTCAGAACCGGCATCAACAAAGCCTCCGTCGCTTGGAAACGCGGCAAACTCAAGATCCCGCCCTTCACCACCAGGCGTCCGAAAAAACATCTTACCGACTGGACCCGCAAGGAGATCGCCGTGCTTGGAACCATGACCGACGCGGCAGCCGCAGCCACCCTCGACCTCGCGCCCTCGGCCGTTCGCATGAAACGCATTTCGCTCGGCATCCCGCCCTTCGGCCGCTCCTCATCCCATTGAAAAGAAGAAGAGATTTCCGAGTGACGGTTGTTGATCCGCCGCCGCCTGGCTCCGCTAACGGCAGCTGATCACCGTCACTCCTTTTCACCACTCAAATCCGCTCATAAATGCATTGGCTGCACAGGACTGCCGGGCGGGCAGTCCCGCTTCGCCTTGCGGAACAGCCGCTCGCAGCGTTCGATGGCCATGGGAGCGCCCGCCTTGCGGAAGCCGTCCTTCGCGGCTTTGAGTTCCGACTTTGCAAGAGAGTCCTGGTTCATGCCTGTCAGAACCCGTGCCAGGCGGCAGCGGGTATGAGCCGCGGGGAGCGGCGCATCCAGTTCGAGGCAAGACGCCAGCGCGGAGCGAAACAGCGAAACCGCGGCGGCCATGCGGCCTTCCGCCAGTTCGAGTTCGGCGCGGGCGGTGAGGACGAGCAGTTGCAAGGCCGGCGTGGATACGAGTTCGGGGTCGTCCGCCAGTTTTTCCAAGGCAAACCGGGCGGATGCCGGATCGCCCGCCTGCGCGGAGGCGATCGCATACTGCGCCCACGCCTGGCCGCGCTTGGTTTGGCACGACCATAACTCCGCGTCGATCAAGCGCCGCATTTCGATGGCAGCCCCGGACGCATCGCCATCTAGCAGTTTCAATAGTGCGACTTCGAACCCGGATTCGATGCCGAAAGCGGCGGCTTGCTGGTAACAGATCCGCGCCTGCTCGAAATCGCCGCTGGCGGTATGGATATCTCCGGTTACCCGCCAGACTTCACCCTCCGCCCAGGGCGAGCTGCGGACCAGGGATTCGCGCACCGCGTTGATTTCATCCATGGCCTGCCCGAGTTCGCCACGGATGGTGAGCACCTGCGCGCGGTGCAGCCGGCAAAGCCCGGGGTAGCCCACCGCGCCCTTGTCGCGGCCCCAGCGGTCGAATTGATCGGTCCACTGGCTGGCGCGGTTCCAATCGGAGCGGTTCATGCAGCAATAGATGACGCCGCAGTAAACCAGACCGGTCGCCCACGTGCTCATTCCCCCGGCGACGACCGCCGCGCCCGCTTCGTCGAGCGCATCGAGCCCCTGGCGCGTGCGGCCGAGCATCAGGTTCGCCTCTCCCACACCGATCAGGCCGAGCCCCTCCAGGCTGGAGTCGCCGCAGGCCACGCCTGCCGCCCGCGCGCGTTCCGCGGCATCGAGCGCACGGGTCATTTCGTTTTCGAAAAACGCCAGCCGGAAGCCCAGCAAATCCGCATATCCCTGTTCGCGCACCGCGGCGGGTGATTCTTCCAGCAGCCTTGCGGCGTGGCGATGCCAGCCACGCGCCAGCGCCAGTTCCCGCCGTTCCAGCCGGAGTTGGCCGATGAGCATGCAGGCCCAAGCCGCCGCGCGGTGATCGCCCTTGGCGCGCTGGCCGGCCACCACTTTTTCCAACTCGTCGAGCGCCTCCCGGGATTGTCCGGCAAAGTGCATTTCATACACCCTGCGGTGCAACGCATCCCCATCGAACTCCGGACAAGCATCCTCGTCGCCCTCGCCGGAAGGCGCGCAGAAACGGTAGCCATGGCGGGCGAACGTGCGGATCGCATCCGGCGCGCCGGCGGAGGCGAGCGCGCCGCGCGCCAGGCTGACCGCGCGCTGGAGCGAACCGTCGGCCACGATCACGCCGGGCCACACCGAGTCCAGCAGCTCATCCTTCGGCACCACCCGGTCGCGGTGGCGCACGAGGTAAACCAGAAGGTCGAAAATGCGCGGCTGCAAGCGCAGCACGCGTCCGCCCGCCCGCAACTCGCGTTGCGCTTCATCGATCTCGAAATTCGGGAAATGATGGATCATCGGCAGGTCGCCACGGTGGGGGAGGTGAAAGATAAGCCTTTGATCAGGGCGTGAAAAGGACTTTGGCAGTCCGATGCGCTACCGTTCCCGGCGAAACCTCAACACAACCTGCCATGAAACCTCATCACACACCGCATCTCCGCTTTTCCGGAATCCTCATCGCAACCCTCTCCGCCGCCCTGATTTCCAGCCCGGGCAGTGCCCTCAGCAAGGAGTCGCCGACGGCGGAATCCAACTCCGCATCCCGACAGCAGCAGGAGGACAAGGTCCCGCTTTTCGAAGGCATGGGTCCGCACACGCGGAAAATCACCACCTCGTCCGCGGAAGCGCAGCGCTACTTCGACCAGGCGCTCACCTGGACCTTCGCCTTCAATCACGACGAGGCGATCCGCTCCTTCGAGCAGGCGGCGAAGCTGGACCCGGAATGCGCCATGGCCTGGTGGGGCAAAGCCTTCTGCCACGGTCCGCACATCAACAACCCGGCGATGGACGAAGCCGGCTCCATCGCCGCATGGTCCGCCCTGCAAAAGGCACTGAATCTGTCCGGAAAATGCACTCCGGTCGAACGCGCGCTGATCGACGCGCTCGCCTCCCGCTACGCCGATCCGGCGGCCGGCAAACTCCCGCTCACCGCCGACGAGCGGAAGCCCTTCGACGAGGCATTCGCCCGGGTGATGGAAAAGGTGCAGGCCGCCTATCCGGACGACGCCGACATCACTTGTCTGTATGCCGAGTCGCTCATGGATCTGCACCCATGGGATTTATATGAAAATCAAACCAACACGCCCCATCCGTGGACGGATCAAATCGTCAAACTGATCGAGCGCGCACTCCGGCTGGATTCCAAACACCCCGGCGCCAACCACCTCTACATCCACGCCGTTGAAGCGTCCGCCACTCCCGGGCGTGCGAATGACGCCGCCGATGTTTTGCGCACGCTGGTTCCCGCCTCCGGCCATCTGGTTCACATGCCGTCCCACATTGATGTGCGCGTGGGCCGCTGGGCGCAGGCGGCGGAGCAAAACCGGCAGGCATCGAAGATCGATGTCGCGTATCGGAAAATTTCGCCCGACCACGGCATCTATCATCTCTACATGGCGCACGACGACCACTTTCTCGCCTGGACCTGCATGATGCTCGGCCGCCGCGAGGAAGCCTTGACCGCCGCCCGCGACATGATCCGCAAGATCCCCGCCGAGTTCAGCCAGGCCGCCGCGCCATTTGTCGATCCGCTGGCCTCGATCGAGATTTCCGTGCTGATGCGCTTCGGCCGCTGGGAAGAACTCCTCGCCTTGCCGCGCCCGGCCAGCCATCTGCCGGTGACCATCGCGATGTGGCACTTCGCCCGCGGCAGCGCCTTGGCCGCGCTCGACCGCGTGGATGAGGCCGTGGCCGAACAAGCGGAGTTCCGCAAGGCCGTCGCCGCCTTGCCCGAGGAAACCATGTTGCAACAGAACACCGCCGCTGACGGCCTGGCCGTCGCCGAAGGAATTCTCGAAGGCGAAATCGCCTTCCGGCGCGGTGACATCGATCAGGCGGTCGCGGCCCTGCGCGAAGCGGTGGAAAAGGAAGACCGCCTGCGCTATATCGAGCCGCCCGACTGGCTCCAGCCCGCCCGCCATTCGCTCGGTGCCATCCTCGTTTCCGCGGACCGCCTGGCGGAGGCGGAGGAAGTCTATCGCGCCGACCTGAAACGCTGGCCGGAAAACGGTTGGTCGCTCTATGGATTGGCCGGGTGTCTCAAGGCGCGGAACGCACCCGAAGCGGATGAAATCGAAGCCCGGTTCAAAAAAGCCTGGCAATACGCCGATACCCCGCTCGCCGCCACCTGCCTCTGCGTGGAAAAGGCGGAAACGGACGACTCAACAGACTGATGAGTCCTGCCGGCTTGTGGCATGCCGGTTCCACGGATATGGCTCCCGGTAACCTGCATGCCACTGATTCGGAATTCCACCTACCGGGCACCTTTGTGGCTGCCGGGCGGCCATGCGCAAACGATCTACCCCGCCTTGTTCCGGCGGCTCCCGCCTGTCGCCGAACGGGCCGCGCGACTGGAACTGGCGGACGGGGATTTCATCGATCTGGAGTGGTCGGGAAATGGCGGCCCGCGCCTTGCCATTCTTTCGCATGGCCTCGAGGCGGACATGCACACCGGCTATATCCTTGGCATGGCCGCGGCGTTGATCCGCCGCGGCTGGGATGTGCTGCGATGGAACTTCCGCGGCTGTGGCGGCACGCCGAACCGCTTGCTGCGCATGTATCACAGCGGCGCGACCGAAGACCTGCATGAGGTCGTTTCCCACGCGCTCGCCCATCACCCGGCCCGGTCCGTCGATCTCATCGGCTTCAGTCTCGGCGGAAATCTCACATTGAAATATCTCGGCGAGCGTGCGGCGGAACTTCCGGCGCGACTGCATCGCGCGGTCGTCTTTTCGGTGCCCTGCGATCTGGCGTGCTCGTCGCGGCAGCTTTCCATCCCGACCAACCGCATTTTCATGGAGCGCTTCATGGTCTCCCTGCGCGCGAAGATCCGGGCGAAGAAGCTGATTTTTCCCGATCAGCTCGATCTCACCGGGATCGACCGCATCCGCACGTTCCGGGAATTCGACGACCGTTTCACCGCGCCGATCCATGGCTTCCGCGATGCGGCGGATTACTGGGAGCGTAGTAGTTCACGTCCGTTTCTTCCACACATCACGCTGCCGTCCTTGCTCATCAACGCCGCGAACGATCCGTTTCTAGGCCCGGGTTGTTATCCATGTGATGAGGCGGCGGGCAGCGCGTTTTTCCACTTCGAGTCACCGGTGACCGGCGGCCACGTCGGGTTTCCCACTCCGGGAAATGGCGGCGAATACTGGTCGGAAACGCGCGCGGCGGAGTTCCTGTCGGATCTCTAACAAACCATGCGCATCCGGATGCGGGGTGGAAGGCAGGGGAATACGGGCCGGAATTCAATCCATGATCCACGATCCTCCATCATGGTCCTAGGCGTTTGGGTGGTTTGCCGGGCAGGGAAAGGCCCGGAAAACCCACGGGCAAAGCCTATTTCCCCGCGCTTTGGTCGATGACGGAAAGGATGGCCTTGTAATCGGGGCCATGCTTTTCGATCGCCTCGATGATGAGGTCCTGCGATTCGTCGGGCGACAGGCCGGGAATGCCTTTCAGACGGAATTCCATCACCCGGGCGCTCGCGGCAATCTGTTCATCGAGTTCGGGCACCATGTCCTTCCATGACCCGCCATGTTTCGTGGAAAGCTCACCCTGAGTGACGGATTATCAGAATGCGGAGCGTGCGGTAGCGAGCCGGGTTACGGCGCGAAACCTTCAGACATGGCGGAGGCAAATCGGTGGAAGAAGGGATATTGCCGATTGATAATGGTGCGAAGGGGATGGCAGATCGTCTTCACGGTTCCAACAGCAGATAGGCCGGGCTGCCGCTGACCTCCAGTTTCACGGTGCCCGGCGCGGGCTGGGTGGCGATGCCGGTGGCGACGGTGTCGGTGAGTGGCATGCGCGATGAGGAGACGAGCCTGCCCGGAACGTGGTTGAGCGTGACCGGAGCGCCACCCGTTTCCCGGACGGGCGACCAGACCGCCCAGATGACACGCCGTGGCGTGGCATCGTTGATGTATTCATGCACCCGGATCGTTCCGGGTTCGTCGGTGACTATGCGCCGGAAGCGGAACGCGCCGAGGGTTTCGTGCAGATGGCTCACGGCGTGGAACGAGGGTTTGGGTTTGAAGTTCCGCGTGAGTCCGGCGCTGGCGTGGACGCTTGGTTCGTCCTTGTCGTTGAAGAAATAGATATAAGCCCGCTCGACCGGCATCGCGGAAAACACCAACAGCGAGCGGACGAGCCATTGCGCCTGTTGTTCGTCGGTGACGCCTTCCCACTTGGTGAAGGTTCCGGTCTTGTGATTCGGCCGCGTGGTGCTGTCGTAGCCGAATTCGGTGATCCAGACCGGCTTGCCAGGCATGTGGCGGTCGCGCCAGGAGCAGAGTTTGATGACATCGCCGAGATACCGTTCCAACGCGGGATCTTCGGGGAAACCGCGCTTCCATGTCGGCCAGCCGGTGAGTTGTGCATAGGTATGGATGGTCAGCACATCGACGAGATGAGGATACGGCTGGATGCACTCCACGCTCTTTTCGTAGTTGCCGCTTTTTCCCGTGGTGAGATTGCAGGAGGCGATTTTCATGCGCGGATCGCCCTTGCGGACGCCTTCCGCCATGGATCGGAACATGCGCGAGTAGTCGGCGTCGCTCCACTTGCCGGGTTCGTTGCCGATTTCGACCGACTCCACGAGTTGCCGCCTGCCGGATGGCCCGAACTCACGGGCGAACGCCTCGCCGTAGTTTCTCGCGTCGTTTTCGAGATCGTTCCAATCCGCGATGTGAACGGATTCGAACATCAGGCAGGCATTCGTTTTCCAACCGAGATCCTTCCACGAGCCGTAAACCTTGCTCCAATCGACCTTGTTCTTCGCGAATGGAAACGGCGCGGGCGTGGACGTGTCCTTGCCGAGATCCCAGGCGACCGGATGGTAGTCGCGGACCAGGCAACCCACGGGCCGGTAGAGTTCCGGTTTGAACTGGACCGTATGCCCGTTGATGCCGATGAAATCGGCGATCAGCGGACGTTCCGCACCGGTGGCCCGGATGGTTGCGATGAGGGCGAACGCGGTGACCGCCAGTGTCCGCCATGCGATCATCTGGAGCCGAAGCGCGGGCGCGTGCGGTGCGTGGATTTCAACCGGGTTCCTCATGGGCGATTCATACGCGTTCCATCCGCATGCCGTGTCATGGTCAGGGGCGCTGGCTTGCGCCCTCGGTGAAAACGCGCTACCGGCTCATTTCCGCGATCCGTTCGGGATCAGGAGTCGAATTCAGCCGATCGAATCCTCAAGGGCATTGGTTTGGCATTCCCGGAGTGTTTCATCCCAACAACTCCTCCAGCGCCGCTTCGAGTGTGGGGTAGCGGAAGCGGAAACCATCGGCTTCCAGTGCGGCGGGGATGGCGCGCTGGCCTTCGAGCAGCGCGCCGCCGAAGCCGCCGAGCGCGAGTTTCAGGGCGAAGCCGGGCACAGGCAGGATGGCCGGGCGGTGGAGGGCTTTGGCGAATTTGCGGGTGAAGTCGGCATTGCGCTCGGGTGTCGAAGCGGTGCAGTTGGCGGGGCCGTTCAGCGATTCGGAAACGACCGCGTGAACCAGTGCGGCGCGCAGGTCGTCGAGGTGGATCCATGGCATCCATTGGCGGCCGGAGCCGAGCCTGCCGCCGAGGCCGGTTTTGAAAACGGTGGCGAGTTTCGCGAACGCGGCGCCGCCGCGGCCCAATACCACGCCGATCCGCGGGCGGACGACGCGCAGGCCGAGTGCGGTGGCTTCCATGGCGGCCTGTTCCCATTCGGCGCACAGCTCGGCGAGGTAGCCGCTGCCGGGCGCGGCGGATTCCGTTAGAACCTCGTCGCCGCGGTCGCCGTAGTAGCCCACGGCGGAGGTGTTGACGAGCACTTGCGGTCGTTGTTCGGGAGGCAGCGCGCGGATGGTTTCCACGATGCTGCGGGTCACGCCGATGCGGCTGTCGTGGATGCGGCGGCGGTTTTCCGCAGTCCAGCGGCGGTCGATGCGCTCACCGGCGAGGTTGATCACGGCGTGATGGCCGGAGAGGTCGAGCGAGTCCGGCTTTTGCCAGCGGTCCACGCAGGGCAGGTCGCCGCTGCCGGAACGGCTCACGCCGGTGATGGCGAAACCGCGGGCCGCCAACAACTCCGGCAATGCGTGCCCGATGAATCCCGTCACTCCGACTATCGCCACCCGCCGTGTTTCCGTCATGACGGAAGATGCCGCGGTTCGGCGGGCGGTAAAACGGAAATTCAACTACGCCTTGCGGATGAGGCCGAGGTTCGGGAACGCGCCGCCGACGATGGGGCGGATGTCGGGGGCGCGCAGCCAGTCGCCGAGCAGGCTGCCATAGACGCTGCGGAAATCGACGGTGTGAGTGATGTCGCCGCCTGATAGATCGGACAGGCTGGGGTGTTTGCCGTGAAGGCCGCCCTTGACCGCGGCACCGGCGACGAACAGGCACGAGGCCTTGCCGTGGTCGGTTCCGGCGTTGGCGTTTTCCGCCACGCGGCGGCCGAACTCGGAAAAGGTCATCACCACCACGCGCTGGTCGTTGCCCTGCTGCCTGAGGTCGGTGAAGAACGATTTCAACGCGCTGTCGAGCTGGCCGAGCAGGCGGTCGTGGGAATTGACCTGCTGGTTGTGGGTGTCGAAGCCGCCGTGGCTGACGTAATAGACGCGGGTGGGCATGCCGCCGGCGATCATGCGCGAGACCAGGTTGAGGTTGCGGGCGATCGGCGTGCCCTCGTAGCGCACGCTGGTTTTGTGTTTGGCGGCGAGTTCGAGGATGGTTTTCGAGGAGACCTGGGCGTCGAGCGCGACACGTTCGAGGAAGGCGAGATTGTCCTCGCCGGCGATTCCGCCGGTTTTGCCGCCGGCGGGCATGTCGATCGAGGATCCGGAAACGGGCGCGTCGTCGTCGTTTTCCTCCGGCTGGTTGAGGCGCGAGAAAAACTCCTCGGCCATCGCCTGCTCGCCGCCGCCGTGGATCCAGCGGTAGAGTTCCGGCGTGCTGAGGCAGACGCCGGGGTTCCGCAGCGCGCCGAAGCTCTCGGGCTGGGTCTTGTTGAAACTGATGCCGACCGTGGGATCGGAGCCGGGGCAGGCGTTGTCGAAGTAGCGTCCGAGCCAGCCGGTGTTCGAGCGGTTGCGCGTGTCGGCGGTCTCCCAGATCGAGGTGGAAACGAAGTGCGAGCGGTTCGGATTCGGGTAACCGACGCCCTGCACGATGCCGAGCGCGCCGTCCTGATAGAGCGAGCTGAGGAACGGCAGCGACGCGTTGAGGCCGACGTGGTCGTCGAGGCGGATCAGGTCCTTTTCCTTCTTGGCGAGGCGCGGGCGGGATTTCTGATAGATATCATCGGCGTAGGGCACCAGCGTGTTGAGACCGTCGTTGCCACCGGCGAGCTGGAGCACGACGAGGATGGTGTCGTCCTTGCCGGTCACCGGCTGGATGGCGAGGTCCTTCGCGGCGTGGTGGAGCTGGCCGAAGGTGCGCTCCACGAACAACGGCACGGTCCACGCGGCCGATGCGCCGAGCATGGTGGAGCGGAGGAATTCACGGCGGGTTTTCATGATTGGATATTGGAGATTGAAGATTGAATATTGCCAAGGGTGACACTCCGCTTTTCAGCATAACTGATAGTAGGGGGTGCTGAGCATGAGGTGGCAGAGTTCGGCGACCTCGTTGTTGGTGAAGATGACGCCTTGCTTGGCCCTGGCGTATTCAATGAACGACGCGCGCGCCTTGTCGGGGACGGGGCCTTGGAAGAAACGGAAAACGAGCGAATCGACGAGTTGCGCGGGATTTTCGCGCAGCGGGCGGGGGGCGATTTTCTCGTAATCGGGGCCCTTCCATGCGCGGCCCATGCGGCGGCCGGCGGGACCCATCCCCTGCATCATCTCCCGGGCCATGGAGCGTTCCATGTCGTCGGAATCATGGGTCCGGGTGTCCGCGCCCTTGGTGATGAAGCCGGCGAGGTTGTAGCGGTTGAGCAGGGTGTTGGTATTGATCCATGCCTTGCCCCAGTCCCAGCCGGCGACGTTGGGCGGCATGAAGAGGATCTGGCCGAGTTGCAATTGTCCGCCGCGCACAAAGAGGGTGGGGGGCTCGGCGATTTCGAGTTGTTTGATCAGTGCCGCGAGATACTGCACCGGGCACTTGATCTGGGTGCGGATGGCGGCGGCCGAGTAAAACTCGCGCGAGAGGAAAATTTCCCGCAGCAAGGCGGACATGTCGTAATCCGCATCGCGCAGCACTTTGGCCAGCGCGTCCACGCCGGATTCGGGCGGGTTTTCATAAACGAAGAACTCCCAGATCTTGCGGGCGATGAAGGTGGCCGCGGCGGGTTGGCGGAAGATCAGTTCGATCACGTCCCCGCCCTTGAAGCGGCCTTTTTCGCCGAGGATGGTCTTGTTGCCCTCGTCCCACATGCGGGGCGAGTGGCTGACCTCGCCGGTGAAGCGGTCGAGCCGGTAGCCGGTGAACGCGCGCGCCGCTTCGGCGACGTCCTGTTCGGTGTAGTTGCCCTCGCCGAGCGTGAAGAGTTCCATGACTTCACGGGCGAAGTTTTCGTTGGGCTTTCCCTTGCGGGAGTTTTGGGTGTCGAGATAGAGCATCATCGCCGGATCTTCCACGATGGCGGCGGCGAGTTGTTTGAAATTCCCGCAGGCGTGCTGACGGAACAGCTGGTTCTGGCGCAGCATGAGGATGGGCTCGCGGACCTTCTGCGCCGAGGTGGCGAAGTGGTCGTGCCAGAAAAGCGTCATCTTCTCGTGGAGGGGTGCACGGCCATCGAGCATGCGGCGGAACCACCAGTCGCGAGCTTCCTCCATGTGGCGGCGGTTCTCGCGCTGGACCTGTTGGCGTGCCTCGCGCCGGAGTTTTTCCGCCTGCTCGTCACCGGCTCCGCGCATGTCCATGCGCATTCCGCGGAGTTGTTCGCGGCGCGCGAGCATGTCGGCACGTGCGCGCTCGGGCTCGGCCCACTCCGGGATCGGCGTTTCGTTCGTGGCGGCGGGCGGCGAAACGAGTTTCTCCACCGCACGTTTGCGGTCGAGTTTGTGCCAGGTGCGGATTTCGCCCGGACTGCCGCCGAAGCCGGCGCGGTTGAGCAGGTGCGCCGCTTCTTCAATGGTCCATGATTCGCCGGCTTTCGGGAGCATGGGTATTGAAACGCCGTGGCGGCGGAAAGTTGCGCGGCGACGGCATTTTTTTCAGCGGGCTTATTTCCCGCCGAGGACCTCGATGGCGGCCTCGTTTTCGTATTGCTTGGCGAGGTCGAGCGCGGTGACGTCCTGTTTGGATTTGATGGACGGGTCCACCTTGTGATCGAGCAGGAGTTGGACGATTTCCTTGCCGCCACTGGCCGCGGCTTCGTGGAGCGGAGTGCCGCCGAGTTCGCTGAGGATCATGGGGTTCGCGCCACCGGCGAGCAGCGCCTTGGCGGATTCGAGCTGGTTTTTCGCGGCGGCGTGGTGGAGCGGTGTCCAGCCGGCCTGGTCGCGGGCGTCGGGATTGGCGCCGGCCTTCAGCAGCGCGGTGACGGCGTCCGGCAGGTTGCGGTCGATGGCCAGGTGGAGGGGCGTGCGTTTCGAGGCGTTGGTGGTGTTGGGGTCGGCTCCGGCGTCGAGCAGAAGGGTGGCGATGTCGGTTTTCTTGCGGAGCAGCGCCTGTTCGAGCGGTGGGCGCGAGTTTTCGCGGCCGCCTTTTTGCAGGGACTCCGGGTTTTTCGCCAAGTGGCGCTTCACGTCCTCGGCGTCGCCCTTGGCGATGGCGGCGTCGATATCGGGGTGGACCGGAGCTTCATCCGCAGCGGCGGGCACGGCGAGCAACAGGGCGAAGAGGCAGGGCAGGGAAACAAGGCGCATGACGGCAAACATCCTTGCCCTGTTCCCACGGGGCGCAAGCCGGAATCGACAAAACCCGCGTCGCGACCGGCCAGACCATCGAGAGCCGGACAGCACGGATGCGATCGCGCGTGTCCGGGGTGATGAAAGTTTCCCGACGCCGGGCGGGTAGGATGCGGGCCGCATGTCGCGAGACACGGCGGCCGTTTCCGCCAGAACCCGGCAAATCCGAATCCACATGAAAAAAATTACTGGCATGATGGCAGGCCTCGCGGTCGCGGGCACCATGATCTTCAACGCGGCCGCGCGGGACCTGGAAGTGATCGGCAACATCGGCAAGCACCGGCAGATTCTGGGCGGCGGCAAGGAGGCGGTGCTGTTCGAGCACGAGGGCAAGGGCTGCCTCACCCACTTCTGGTTCGGCGGCAATTTCAAGGGAGTCGAGGACACGCGCATCCGCTACTACGTCGATGGCGAGGAAACCGCATCGATCGACATGGATCTCTACATGGGCCACGGCATCGGCTTCAATGACAACAGGGCTCCGTGGTCAAACAGGCACATGGGCAAGATCGGCAAACGCAACGGCGTCTTCAACAATTACCGGATTCCCTTCGGCAAGAGCGTGCGGGTGACCGCACAGCGCGCCGCCGACGCCGAAGACAACAAGCCGATCTGGTGGATCATCCGGGGCGTGGAAAACGGCCGTGTCACGATCGGCGGCGAGAAGCTGCCGGAAACCGCAAGGCTCAAGCTGGTCCGGAACGAGGGTTTGGAGGTCGAGCCCTTGAAGGAATTCGACCTCTTCGACCTGCCCGGAAGCGGCGCCGTCTATCAGGTGGCGATCGCCGCGGAGGGGCTTGAGGACGGCGGAATCACCTATCTCGAAGCCTGTATCCGCGCCTACAAGGGTGGAAGCAAGGAGCCGGTGATGATCTCTTCGGGGCTGGAGGATTATTTCCTCGGAACCTACTATTTCGACACCGGATTCTTCCATTCGGACACGGCCGGACTGACGCATCTGGACCCGAAAACGAAAACCTTCTCGGCATACCGGTTTCATGACGAGGATCCGATCCATTTCAGCAAGGGACTGCGAATGACCTGTCGCAACTGGGAAACCATCCATGGCGGCAAGGACGAGCCTCCCGCCTACGGCAAGGGCCAGCGCACCCGCTACACGACCTACAGCTGGGTTTACGTGTGGTAAAGCCACTCAACCGGCTTGGCTGGATGGCGCAAAATTGAAAATCCGGCTTCTTCAGCCGGCTGCTTTGATAAAATCGGAATTGCCGGGCGTATCGAATGCGTTTGGAATCCGGAAATCACCAACCCAACCACCACACCATGATGAAAAGACGCTCGTTTCTCGCCAACACCACCCTGCTCAGCGCGGGTCTGGTCGCCAGCTCTGGTTTCGCCATCGCCCAGGGCGGCAAGCCTTCGAAAATCAAATTCGGCCTGATCGGCTGCGGCGGCCGCGGCAAGGGGGCGGTCAAGGATTTCCGCGAGGCATGCAAGATTCTCGGCATCGAGGCGGAACTCGTGGCGGTGGCCGACGCCTTCGCCGACCAGGCGCTGGCGGCCGGCAAGGCCAACGAAGTGCCCGAGGACCGCTGCTACAGCGGCTACGACGCCTATCAGAAAGTGATCGCCAGCGATTGCGAATACGTGCTGATGGCCACGCCGCCGTCGTTCCGCCCGCTGCATTTCGCCGCGGCGGTGGAGGCCGGCAAACATTGCTTCATCGAGAAACCCGTGGCGGTGGATCCCGTCGGCTGCCGCTCGATCATCGCCACCGGCGAGAAGGCCGCAGCCAAGGGGCTGGCGGTCGTTACCGGCACCCAGCGCCGCCACACCGCCGGATACCTGAAGAACAAGGCGCTCATCGACGCCGGCGCGATCGGCCCGATCCGCGGCGGCGTGGTCCAGTGGAACGGCCGCGTGCCGTGGATCAAGCGCCGCAACGACGGCGAGTCGGACGCCGACTACATGGCGCGCAACTGGCTCAATTTCTGCGAAACTTCCGGCGACCACATCGTCGAGCAGCACGTCCACAACCTGGACGTGGCATGCTGGTTCCTCGGACGCCTGCCGGTCACCGCGCTGGGCTTCGGTGGCCGCGCGCGGCGCGAAACGGGCAACATGTTCGATTTCTTCAGCGTCGATTACGACTTCGGCGACGGCGTTCACATCCACAGCCAGTGCCGCCAGATCGCGGGCACTTACGGCCGGGTGGGCGAGATTTTCACCGGCACCGAGGGCGAGTGCCTCGGCGGCGGCAAGATCACCGGTCGCGAGGTGCAGGTGCCCGAGATCAAGCTCGATACCAACAACGGCATGGTCCAGGAGCACGTGGACATGATCCGCAGCGTGATCGCCGGCAAGCCGCTCAACCACGCCCGCCGCATCGCGGAAGTCACCCTGGTGGCCGTGATCGGCCGCATGTCCGCCTACACCGGCCAGCTCATCCGCTGGAACGACGTGATAAACAATGAGAACTCGCCGCTTTTCTCGTTCGCCTGCAAGCCGACCGCCGAGGACTTCGAAAAAGGCAGTGTCGTGATGCCTCCCGAAGTGCCGCCGGTTCCGGGCGAGGCGTGAGACGCCCGGCCGCCGTGCCGCGATTCAACAACTGCCGGCCGTCCGCGCGGAGTTTTCCATCACGCGCTCGACGGTCGGCAGCATTTGTTCGAATTCATCGACCACGGTGAAATCGGCCTCGTCGCACCACGCGCCGAGCATGTCGATGAGCGGGTCCCAGAAGCCGGTGCCGGATTCGTCGCGGCGGTTGTAAACGACCACCGGTTTTGAGCCCGAGGCGTGGCCCTGTTGCTTGAAGATCATCAGGGCGATCATTTCCTGCACCGTGCCGGAACCGCCCGGGAAAATGACGAACGCGTCAGAGCGCTCGATCATGATTTCCATCCGGGTGTAGATGTCCGGGCGCAGCCAGAAACTGGAGAGGCCGTCGGGCAGGCCTTCGAGTTCGATGATGTGCGGCACGTTCGATCCGCCGGTCCAGCCGCCGGCCTCCACCGCGCCGCGCACCACTTCGCCCATGATGCCGGATTTTCCCGCGCCCGAGACGCAGCCGAGGCCGGCGCGGGCGAGGCTGCGGCCGAATTCAAGGCCTTCGCGCAGATAGGCCGGATCGCTGATCGAGGCGGAGCAGAACACACAGACGTTGCCATTGTGGTTTGGCGGCAGCGGGGTCTCGTAGGATTCGAGCGGCGCGCTGCCGGATTGGTCGCGATCCATCACGGGCACGCCATTGTGGCGGGATGACTCCAGCAGGTGCAGCACCTCGTCGGCGCAAGTGGCGGGGAGCAGGTAGTTTTCGTGTTTCTGCAAGACCGTGCCGAGCCGGTTGAGGTGGCCGAGCAGCGAGTAAAAGCCGTTCCATGACTCGTCGGTGTTGAGCAGCACGGTCGGCTTGCCGTGCAGGTGGCGGTCGAGCGTCTGGTAGCCGACGAAAATCGACACCGCCTTGAACAAATCCTCGAGCGTGGCGCCTGGAGTGAACACGAAGGCGTCGGACTCGATGATCTTGCGCTCGATGTTGCACAGCGTGATGCGCTGGTCGCCGTTCGAGTTGTAGATGTCCCAGCCGCTGCGGAACAGGTTGTAGAGCAGGCGGGCGCGGATTTCGCGGTTCGGATCGCGCTCGCCGCGGACGGTGCCGGCCAATCGGACTTTGGGCATGGTGGTGGGTTGCAAGGGTTTGGGAATTTCCTCTCGGGAAACCGGCGGCCGGACTCGCGCCACCGGACGGCGAACATAACCCAAGCCGGCTCCCGGGGCAAGAAGTGGCATTTCACCATCGGGTTGGGGATTGCATGGTCCGTTGGCAAAATATGCGCAGTCAATATCGCGTCATGCGCAGGCTAAAGTCTTGAGCCAAGACCACAGGACGGTGCAGGATATGACAAACTCCCGGACGGGAGGGTTCTCCCCGGAACCCGTAAAACCCAACCACCACCCGCCCGGGTGACCTCATGAAAACAACGAGTTTTGTCCGGTGTGGAATACATGTCCGTTTGGTTGCGGAATTCGCGGTGGTTGGCGTTGTCGCGGTTGCGTCTGTCAATCCGGCGTTGGCGCGCAACACGATTCGCAACTCCTTTTTCAGTGTCTATCCGGATGCGGTGGGGTCGGTGCTCGACAGCACGCCGTCCAAGCCGGGCCACTGTGCGGTCTGCCACTACAACGCCAATGGCGGCGGCACAAAAAACCCCTATGGCAATGCCATCGGCAACTACGGAAACCTCAACCAGGAAAGCGGACGCATCGCCGCCATCAATGGAGTGGCCAACCTGGATTCCGATGGCGACGGCTTCAACAGCAGTACCGAAATCACCTCCACCAGCTACAGCAACACACCGACATTTCCCGGTCTGACCAGTGGCAATGTCAACCTGGTCTCCAACATGGACACCGCGGAGATCTCCGGCCATTTGACGCCGAGCACCACCGTGGACAACACACCCCCGGAGATCACTGTGCTTGCGCCCAACGGCGGCGAAGAACTGGTGGGCAACCAGCCCTACGAAGTCACCTGGACCGCCAGCGATCCGAGCGGCATTGTCGCAATCCATATCTATCACTCGATCGATGGTGGAGTGACCTACACACCCGTGATTTACGGTTTGGAAAACACCGGAAGCTATCAATGGACACCGGTCAACCGCCCCACCGGAGCGGCATTCATCCGCATTGTGGCGGTGGATGGCGCGGTCAATACCAACAGCGACACCAACGACTCGGCATTCACCATCATGTCGCCACCCGGCGGCCGGGTGCCCACGACGCTGCGGGATTTCGACATGCCGGGCAGCCAGCCGTTTGAAGCGGGCTCTGAACCGACGCAACCGTCCGAGTGCGCGCAATGCCACGGTGGATTCAATCCCGACACCGAGCCGTATGCCAACTGGCAGGGCAGCATGATGGCGCTGGCCTCGCGCGACCCGCTGTTCGAGGCGAACATGGTGATCGCCAATCAGGACGCGCCGGATTCCGGCGACCTCTGCCTGCGTTGTCACATCTCCAGCGGCTGGATGCAGGGGCGCTCGGTGCCCACCGATGGCAGCGCCATGCTGGAGCGCGACATGGTCGGCGTTTCCTGCGACCTCTGCCACCGCATGGTGGATCCCAACTTCATCGAAGGACTCAGTCCGGCGCGCGATCAGCAGGTGCTGGCGGACTTGAGCTTCCCCGGCACCCACTATGGCAACGGCATGTTCGTGCTGGATCCGGACGGCATCATTCGCGGGCCGCGTGAGGATTCGGATGCTCCGCACATGTTCCGCGGTTCGCCGTTCCACAAGAGCGCCGCCTTCTGCGGCACCTGTCACGACGTGAGCAATCCGGCGTTCTCGCGAGACGAATTCGGCGTCTATCAGCCCAACACCTTCGACCTGAGGGAAGAAGGGGTGGATCCCGCCGTGGCCGCGCCCGTCGAGCGCACCTACAGCGAGTGGCTCCACAGCGAGTATGCCAGCACCGGCGTCGAATCGGAGGTGTTCGCCGGAAACAAGGCGGATGGCATCGTTTCCACCTGCCAGGACTGCCACATGCGCGACGTGCAATCCGCCGCCTGCAATGTCACGGGCGCGCCGGTGCGCGACGACATGCCGCTTCACGACATGACCGGCGGCAGCACCTGGACGCCACAGATCATCGCTGATCTGTATCCGACAAAAGTGAATCAGGCGGCGATCACCGCCGGCATCGGGCGCGCCAGATACATGCTGCAGAACGCCGCCGATCTGGATGTGAGGGTGGAACAAGGAAGGCTCAAGGCCAAGGTCACCAACCAGACCGGCCACAAACTGCCGACCGGCTACCCGGAAGGCCGCCGCATCTGGCTCAATGTGAAGTTCTTCGATGCCGGCAACGCACTCATCCACGAGTCCGGCACCTACAACAGCGACACGGGCGAACTCGCCCATGACAAGCTGGTGGATCCGGAAGTGAAGATCTACGAGGTGCAGCCCGGCATCAGCAATGATGTCGCCGCGGTGGCGGGCGTTCCCGCCGGCAAGTCGTTCCACTTCGTGCTCAACAACATGGTGGTTTCCGACAACCGGATTCCGCCACGCGGCTTCACCAATGCCGCCTTCGACTCGTTTGGCGGCGCGCCGGTGGGGTACGGTTATGCCGACGGCCAGTATTGGGATGAAACCGGATACACCATTCCCGCGGCCACGGTGCGGGCCGAGGTGCGATTGTTCTATCAGAGCACCAGCAAGGAGTTCATCGAGTTCATGCTCAGCCAGAACAACACCCATCCCAAGGTGGTTCAGATGTACAATCTCTGGAACGACAACGGCAAATGCCCGCCGGAACTGATGGAGGAGGCGAGCTGGTTGATCGATCCGGACGGGGACGACGACGACGACGGCATAACCAACGGCATCGAACAGCAGTATGCGATGAACCCGTTCGATCCTGCGGACGCGCTGCTGGATGCCGATGGCGACGGCCTCGACAACCTGACGGAAAGCGCGCTCGGGTCGAATCCCGCCGATGCCGCAAGCACCCATTGGCCGCATGGCGAGTGGCTGGATGTGACCGAACCGGAAGGCCGCCACTTCGCGCTGAGCTACATCCGCAGGACCGGCTACACGGCCGCCGACATCGTCGTGGAGGTCTCCGACGACCTCGTTACGTGGCACTCCGGCACCGCGTTCACCGTGACGCAGGAGGTTTCACCTCGCGATGACGTGACGGAAAATGTCGTCGAGCGCATGGTCGCGCCGATGGATTCCACCACACCCGCCTTCATGCGACTGAGGATCACGCCACGGTGACAGTCATTTTTTCTCCAACTCCTGCGGCGGCGTGAGGTAGGCGGTGATGCGCTCGGCCACCGACTCCTCGATCAGGCGGGCGTGGGTGAGGTCGCGGGCGAGTTGTTTGGCGGCGGCGATCTGGAGGTCGGTCATCGGTGCCTCATCCGTCCCGGGCGGGGCGAGTTCGAGATTGGCGATGACTTTTTCGATGCCGGGCGAGGCCTGTTCGGGAATCAGGGTCCGGACGACGGGTTTTCTGCCGGAGAACGGACCATCGGGGATCGGGACGAGATCGCCGTCCTTCATCGGATCGAAGACATCGAATACCGGTGTGTAGCCGAGTTTGATGAAATTGTCATAGTTCGCGCGCAGGGAATCGCGGACGATCAACTGTCGGATCGGAAGGTCTTCGGGCTTGGGTGCCTCGGCGAACCATCCGGTCTCGATTCCGAGTCCGCCCTTGATGGCCTCGTCCACGCCCATGCCGAGCGATTCGGCTTCGGCGATCAGCCCGATGGCGCGCAGCAGGGTCTTGTGCGCGTCAGCGGCGGTGAACTGTCGGTAGAAGGCGCTCTCACCGCAGATATGACTGAGTTCCGCGACGACGACGGCCTTGCGTTGTTTTTTGACATAATGCTGGTAACCGAAAAACAGCGCCACCAGCAGGATGACGAGTGTGACGGCGCGAAGGATGATTTGAACGGCGGATGACATGGGAAGGGATCAGGACCAGATGGATTTCTGTTTCGGTGGCGGCTTGGGTTGTTCCTCGAACACCTTGCGCTCGCGGCAGTGGAAGAGCGCTTCCTCGCGGGTGATGTAACCGCCGGCGAGCAGCATGGAAAGGCTGGCGTCGATGGTGCGGTTGCCCTCGCGGACGCCGATTTCCATCAGGCCGACGAGCTGCTCCAGCTTGCGCTCGCGGATGCACGCGCGGATGCCGTAGCCGGGGATCATCACCTCGCTGGCAAGCACGCGGCCCTGGCCATCGGCGCGCGGCAGCAGCCGCTGGGAAATGATGGCTTCGAGACAGCTTGAGAGTTGCGCGACGATCTGCGGCTGCTGGTCGGCGGGGAACACATCGACGAGGCGGTCGATCGTCTGCGGCGCGTCGGGCGTGTGCAGCGTGGCAAGCACGAGGTGGCCGGTTTCCGCCGCGGTGAGCGCGATGCGGATGGTGTCGAGGTCGCGCATTTCGGACACCACGATCACATCCGGGTCCTGGCGCAATGCCTGGCGAAGCGCGCGGGGAAAGCTCTTGGTGTCGCCGCCGACCTCGCGTTGTTTGATGAGGCAGGAGCTATGGGTATAGATGAACTCGATGGGGTCCTCGAGTGTGATGATCACGCCGCTGCGGGTGTCCGAGATGCGCTTGACCATCGAGGCGAGGGTGGTGGTTTTGCCGGAGCCGGTGATGCCCGTGACGAGGATGAGCCCGCTGCGTTTCCCGCACAGGCCGGGGACCATCTCGTGATGACCGAGTTGCTCGATCTCGGGGATCTCCTGCTGAATGTAGCGGAACGCCGCCTCGACGTTGCCGCGCGCGAGGTGGACGTTGCCGCGGAAACGGCCGACGCCTTCCACTTGCAGCGCGTAGTCGAGTTCGAATTCCTGTTCGAGCGTCGCGCGCTGCGCTTCGCTGAGCGTGTCCATGACGAGGTCACGGACGGTTTCGGGATCGAGCGGTTCATCGGTGAGCGCCTGCAGCACGCCGTTGACGCGGGCGCAGGGCGAGGCCCACGCGCTGAGGTGGAGATCGGAGCCGCCGCGGGCCACGGTCTCGCGCAGGAATTCGGTGATGTCGGACGTCATGGGAAAACGGAGCGGGTTATATCTAACTGGAAATGCCGCGCATCGCACGGTCGAAGTCCTGCGGTCTGGCGCAAACGGAGCGCGCCACTTCGGGCTCGATGAAACCCTGTTGTGCGGAAGCCACCAGATAATTCAGCAGCGAGCACTGGCCGGGATTGCCGGACTTGTGCAGGTGGTCCTGAAGTTCGCCGAGCTTGTGCTCCATGATCCAGCGCCGCGTGGCCGCCTCGTTCTGGAGGTATTCGAGCGCCGCGAACAATCCGCCGCCGATGCGGGGCAGCAGTCTTTGGCATTGGATGCCGATCAACTGCCCGGACAGCAGGCCGAGCGCACCGGTGGTGGAACTGACAAGATTGCCGAGGCGGTCGATGGTTTCCACCACGCTGCTGCAATGAAGAGTGGAAATGACGAGGTGGCCGGTTTCCGCGGCTTGCAGGGCGGCGATGGCGGACTCGGCGTCGCGGATTTCCCCGAGAAACAGGATGTCCGGACTCTGGCGCAGCGCGGCGCGCAGACCGCTGGCGAAATCCGGCGCGTCCTGAAGAATCTCGCGCTGCGAGAAAAACGAGCGGTCGTTTTCGAAAATGAACTCGATCGGATCCTCGAGCGTCACGATGTGGCGGGCGACCGTGCGGTTCACCCAATCGAGGCAGGAGGCGACCGTGGTCGATTTTCCCGAACCGGTCGGGCCGGTGACGAGGACGAGCCCGTTGCGCCGCCGCAGCCACGATCGCAGGAGGTCCGCCGGCAGGCCGAGTTCTTCCATCGACGGTACCTCGCGCCGGATCGGCCGGGCGGCCGCGGCGAGCCGGCCGAGCGAGCGGTAAAGATTCACCCGCAGCCTGCCACCGCCGGGAATGACCCAGGAAACATCCGCCTCGCCGCGATCGGCGGGATCGATACCGCAGGCATGCCAGAAACCAGCCATCGCACTGGCCGGAACCGGCACTTCGTGCAAGGTTGTCACCTCACCCTCGACCCGGGCACGCGGCGGTTCGCCCTCCATCAGGAAAATGTCGTTGGCCCCGTTTTCCAGGGCGTCTCTCAACAAGTGGATCAGCGCGTCATCGACATTCATAGGCAGATGCCGTGCAGACTAGTGTGCCGCCGGGAAAATGACCACATGAAATCCCGCCGGAGCCTTCCGGCATTGGGGCTTGCGGTGATTCGGGCCGGTTGTCAGCTTCCGGGCCGATGATCGGGCGAATGTTTCTCACACTCGGGGCGCGGCTCGCGCCGGTTTGGCTGTGGCTGTTGTTGGCGGGCCGGGCGGCGGCGGCGGAAACGGGCGGCTTGGACAAGAAGATCGACGAGTGGTTCGGCTGGGCGACCGGCTGGTTCGTCAGCGGCATTTTCGCCGACATTCCGATCAACGGCTATCCGGTGAAGGTGGTGGTGCTCTGGCTGGCGCTGGCCGGGTTGGTCCTCACGCTGTTTTTCAAATTCATCAACCTGCGTGCCTTCCGGCTGGCGCTGCGCACGGTGCGCGGCCACTACAGCCACACCGACGATCCGGGCGAGATCAGCCATTTCCAGGCGCTCAGCGCGGCGGTCTCCGGCACGGTGGGTCTGGGCAACATCGCGGGTGTGGCGATCGGCATCATGATCGGCGGACCGGGTGTGGCGTTCTGGTTGTTCCTCTCCGGTTTCCTCGGCATGGCCACCAAGTTCGCCGAGTGCACGCTGGGCGTGAAATACCGTGAGATCGATGCCAGCGGCCACATCCACGGCGGCGCGATGTATTATCTCCGCAAGGGATTCGCCGAGCGCGGTCTCGGGCCACTGGGTGCCTTTCTCGCCGGGCTGTTCGCCTTCTTCTGTATCTTCGCCTCGTTCGGCGGCGGCAATGTGTTTCAGGTCAACCAGGCGACCGCGCAGTTGCTCAACGTCACGGGTGGAGAAAACAGCTTCTTTGCCGGTCGGCAGTGGGTGTTCGGTCTGCTGATTTCCATCGTGACCGCACTGGTCATCATCGGCGGCATCCGCGGCATCGCCAAGGTCACCGCGCGGCTGGTGCCATCGATGTGCCTGATCTATGTCATCAGCGCGATCATCGTGCTGGTGGCGAATGCCGGCCACATCCCCGAAGCGATCCGCATGATCGTGACCGAGGCCTTCAATCCACGGGCCGCGGTGACCGGCGGAATCCTCGCCGCCTTCATCTGGGGCATGCGGCGTGCCACTTTCTCCAACGAGGCGGGTATCGGTTCGGCTCCCATCGCGCACGCGGCGGCCAAGACGCGCATGCCGGCGTCCGAGGGAGTGGTGGCATTGCTCGAACCGTTCCTCGACACGGTGGTCGTCTGCACGATGACCTCGCTGGTGCTGGTGACTTCGATGTATTTCAAGGGCGACAGCGGTGACTTCGTCATGAACGGCCAGAACTTCACGCTGGGCGACACCGCGGGCGACAGCACGGCCTTCGGCATCAACCTCACCTCGCAGGCGTTCCAGACGGTCCATGAGGGATTCAAATACGTGCTCTTCGCGTGTGTGTTGTTGTTCGCCTTCTCGACGTTGATCACCTGGAGTTATTACGGCTTGCAGGCATGGCAGTATCTTTTCGGCCGCGGACCGAAGACGGCGCTCGTTTACAAGCTGATCTTCTGCATCGTGATCGTCGCCGGTTCCGCCGCTTCGATGGGCAAGGCGATCGATTTCTCAGACGCCTCGCTCTTCGCCATGAGCATCCCGAACCTGATAGGAGTTTACTTCCTGTTGCCGGTGATCCGCGGGGAGTTGAACAAATACATCGACTTCACCCGGCGGGTGGATGGCGGCAAGTCGATCAGACAGGCGGCCGCGGAAGTGGAAAAGGAACACGGCTGAGCGCCGGCGCTTCACGGGAAAATCAAGTCCGCCACGACCATGCGGTGATCGCTGTGGCGGGTGACCTCGGCGGCGCAGCGCACCGGGGTGAAATGGCGTGTGGAGAGGATGTGGTCGATGCGCAGGATGGGAAAACGGCGCTGGAACGTGTTGCCCCAGCCGGTGCCGGCGGCGGCGAAGGCGTCGGTGAAATCGCGCGCCAGACGGCGGTGCACCGGGTCGGTGGCGGGCGCGTTGAAGTCGCCACCGAGAATTGTGGGGGTGTTGGGGAAATTGGTGGTCTGTTCGAGCACTTGCAGCATGGTGGCGGTCTCGGTCAGGCGAATGGCGCGGTTGACGCGGTGCTCGCGCCAAGCGTCGCGCCGCCAGAAGCGCAGGTTGGTGGCGGCGGTTTCGAGATGGACGTTGACGACCTCGATCTGCCGTCCGTCGGGCAGTTCCACAGTGACCTGTTGGCTGCGCATCGCGGGATTGCGGACTTCGCGGCGGATTTTCCAGCGGGTGAGCACGCCGATGCCGCCATCGCGGGTGACATGGGAGCGGTAATCGCCGCGACCGCCGTAGAGGATGTCGGCAAAGCGCCGGAGTTGGTGCGGATAGATATCCTGCAAAAAAACGAGATCGGGCTTCCATGCGGCGATGTCAGGGGAAGGGTCGCCGAATTTCAAATGCGCGCAGTTGAGCGTGAGCACCCGCAGGACCTCCTCGCCGCGGTGGGCGGCGGGTGTGCCGGGTTGCGGTGCCCGTTTCCCGTAATGGGCGAGCACCCGCGCCTCATCCGCGCCCACCAGCAGGGTGACGGCCCAGACAGCGGTCATGACGAGCGAGAGCGATGCGCGCAGGAAATAGAACGCGACGGCCGATGCGGTCAATCCGATGCCGCCCCAGACCCAGATCGGCAGCACCGTGAAGGCCGCGAGCCGGTCCGGCTGGCGCGAAAACGCATAGACCGTGAGCAGATGCAGCAGCAACGCGAGGCCCACCAGGGTCCATCCGGCGCTGCGACGAAAAGTGGACATGGTGGTGGATGGGAATTTCAAATTTGAAATTTCAAATTTGAAATCGTCATAGCCCCGGGATGCCGAGACCGCCGGTGAGTTTTTTCATTTCCGCCGCGGCCTTGTCCTTGCCGGTCTGGATGGCTTCCTGCACGCCCTTGAGGACGAGGTCTTCGAGAAACTCGACATCCGAGGGATCGACCACCGAGGGATCGATCTTGATCGAGAGCACGTCGCCGGCGCAATTGGCGGTGACGCTGACCTTGCCGCCGCCGACCGAGGTTTCGACGGTCTGGCTGGCGAGTTCTTCCTGTTTGGCGGCGAGCCCGGCCTGCATCTGCTGGGCTTGTTTCATCAGTTTGGCGATGTTCATAAAATGGATGGTGGATGGTTTGTTAGACGCAAGACGCAAGACTTCAAGATTCAAGAAAGAAGATTCGGACTACGGCTTGGTTAATGGAATATCATCTTGCGTCTTGGGTCTTGGAGTCTTGTGTCTTTCAGGAAACCAGCTTGCCTTCGAAGACTTCGAGGGCGGCCTGGATGAGCGGGTCCTGATAGAAGGTGTCTTCCGCGGCTGGCTGGGGCGGGGGAGCGGGCGCGGGCTCGGGGGCTTTTTCCGCCACCGGCGGCGGTTCGGGTTCCGGCGCGGGGATGGCTTGTTCGGGGGCGGACTCGATGAGCTTGTCGAATGATGACAGGCCGTTCCCCTTTTGGGTCGGCGCTGTAGCGGGAGCGGCGACGGGTTGCACGGCAGCGGCCGGAGCGGGTGACGGTTGCGAGCCGTTGCCACAGAGGTCGGCACCCTTGGTGAGCGTTTTGATCACGTCGCTGATGCGGACCTCGCCGAGCGTCTGGACGGCTTTGATCACGCCGAGTTCGAGGTGAAGGCGTTTGTTGGTGGCCCATTTCATGCGGCCTTCGCATTCGGCGAAGACATCGATGACCGCGAGAATGCGGTCCGGCGGCACCGAGTTGGCGGCTTCGAGCAATGGCTGCCAGAGTTCCGCCGGGATGCCCTCGCCATCGGCGGCGGGATCGAGCCGGGCGACGAGCAGGGCGCGCAGGCAGCCGATCAGTTCGCCTAACAATTGCGAGAGTTCGCGGCCGCTTTCCGCCTCCTTCTGGATCAACGCGAGTGCCGCCGGGGTTTCGCGCGCGAGTAGGGCGCGGGACAGGGTGGCGACTTTTTCCCGCGACGTGAACCCGAAGACATCGAGCACGTTCTCCTCGGTGATGCGGTCGCCGCAGAAGGCGACGAGCTGATCGAGCATCGACTGGGCGTCGCGCATGCCGCCGTCGGCTCCCTTGGCGATGGCCCAGGCGGCGCTTTCCTCGAGAGTGATACCTTCCTGCGTGGCAATGTGCAGCAGGTGTTTGGCGATCAAATCGGTAGGGATCGGGCGCAAATCGAAGCGCTGGCAGCGCGAGAGGATGGTGGGCAGGATCTTGTTCGCCTCGGTGGTGGCGAAGATGAATTTCACGTGCGGTGGCGGTTCCTCCAGCGTCTTGAGCAGCGCGTTGAACGCCGCGTTGGAGAGCATGTGGACCTCGTCGATGTAGTAGATCTTGAACTGCCCGCGCGCCGGGGCGAAACGGACGGATTCGCGCAGGTCGCGCACCTGCTCGACGCCGTTGTTGGAGGCACCGTCGATTTCCAACACATCGAGCGAGCGTCCCTCGGCGATTTCCTGGCAGATGTCCTCGTCGGGATCGAAGTCCGCCCTGGGGCCGCCGGTGCAGTTGAGCGCCTTGGCGAGGATCCGCGCGGTGGACGTCTTGCCGGTGCCGCGCGGGCCGACGAAGAGATAGGCGTGGGCGAGGCGTTTCTGCTCGATGGCGTTGCGCAGAGTGCGCACGACGTGGTCCTGCCCGAGGACGTCGTCGAAGGTTTTGGGCCGGTATTTCCGTGCGAAGACCTGGTAGCTCACGCGCGGGAGTGTAGGGACGCGCGGCGGTTTGTCATGGCCGGTTTTTCCCGAGGCGGAAATTTGCCGGAAATCCGGGCGCTTCCGGCGAGCGGGCTTGCGGGCGGGCGGGTTCCGCGTTCAATTGGCCGTGCCGATGACGATTGCCGAAAAACAACAGGAATTGCTGGAGGAACTGGCCTTGTTCCAGGACTGGACGGAACGCTACGAATACGTGATCGGGCTGGGCAAAAAGCTGCCGCCGATGGACGAGGCGTCGAAAAACCCGGAGCACCTGATCAAGGGTTGCCAGTCGCAGGTGTGGCTGGACGCCGAGATGAAGGACGGGCGCGTGCGTTACCTCGCCGATTCCGACTCGCTCATCACCAAGGGCATGATCGCGCTGTTCGTGCGCGTGCTGGATGGCGAAAAACCCGACGAAATTCTGACGGCGGACATGGGATTCATCGATCGGACCGGTTTGAAGGAACATCTCGCGCCGACGCGGGCCAACGCGTTGAACCTGATGGCCACGCAGATGAAGCAGCGCGCGTTGGCGTTCGCCTCCGGCAACTGAGTCATTCCAATTCATCGCGCCGCTGGCGGCTCCAGGCGAGTCCTTCCTGGTATTCGCCGCGGTCCGGGCGCAGGGCGGCGAGTTTCTCCCACAGCGAAACGGCGGAGCCGAAGGCGCGGGCGGCGTCGCCCTTGCGGTTGGCGATTTGCAGCGCGTGGCCGATGTCGCCGGCGAGGTATGCGGAAGCGCGCAGGATTTGCTCGGGCAGCGGACCGCGCACCGCATCGTCGCGGATCAGGCTGCCTAACAGATCGCGCGCACGGCCGAGCCACTCGATTTCCTCGTTGCGCTTGCCGGAATCGCCTAACAGACGCGCCTTCTGCCACCACAGCAGCGCGAGGCGGAAAGCGGGCAGGGGATCGGAGCCGGCGGCGGCGCGGACGCTTTCGAGCGTGCGGATGCCTTCGTCGTAGAGCGGCATGGCCTCCTCGGGTTTGCCGCGATCGCGCATCATTCCGGCGCGCAGACCGAGCAGGGTGGCCTTGAGCACGGCGTCCCCGGCGGAGGCGGGCAGGGCGGCCAGTCGTTTTTCGGCCGCGGCGATGTGGGGTGCCGCGCCATCGGCGTCGCCGGAGAGCACGGCGGCTTCGGCCATGGCGGTGTGGGCGGCGGCGAGGCTGCGGTGGATTTCCGGGTCGTCAGGGTGCTGTTCGAGCGCTTTCTCAAGTTCTGCCAGCGCGAGGGCACGCACTTCGAGCGCGTCGCCGGGATTCTCGATGCCTTCGAGAATGGTGGCGGAGGAAAGGTGGCAGGCGGCGAGTTCCGAGCGCAGCACGGCGGCATCGGGGCGTTGGGTTGAAACACGATTGAGCGTCTGGGTGGCGCGCATCAACTGCTCGAGCGCGCGGGTCTCGTCGCCGCGGGCGGCGTGAAGTTGGGACTCGTGCAAATCGAGCAGCGCGCTGAGAAAATCGAGTCGCGCGGTGTCCAGACCGCTGCGCGGGACGGCGGCGAAGGCTTCGCGGGCGGCGGTGAACGCGGCGGCGGCTTCCGATTTCGACTGCGTTTGGAAAACCATCGCCAGCCACAAGCGGTCGGCGGCGAGACGCAGGTTCAGCGTGGATTCGGGCGGCGCACCCTGCCAATGGCGGAGCGCCTCATCGAGCCGGATGGCGGCTTCTTCCGGCTCGTCGAGCGAGAGCGAGATTTCGGCGAGTCGCAGCCGGGCCATGGCACGCTCGTCCACCAGCTCGGGTTCCTGGCTGGCGCGTTTGAGAAACTCTTCGAACTGCTGGTCGAGCAGCCTCAGCCGCAACTCGCGTCCGTCGAGCGGCGGCATGTGGCGGTGATTGTCCTCGATGAGCCATGCGAAGAGGCGGTCACCTGCGAGTTCCGATGCCTTGAGGCGGGCAAGCCAGATTTCGCGCTCGTCCACCAGCGCGTCGGCGGTTTCCGCGGCTTTTATTTCGGCGGCGGATTTCGCCGCGGTTTCGCTTTCGAGGTCGGATTCCAGCATCCGAACCTCCGCCGCGTGGTTTTGTTGCAGCTCCTCGATGCGCACGCCCCGATGGTGCCAGAGCGCGGCGAAAAGCACCGCCAGCGCCGCCGCACCGGCGAGTGCGAAATACGAACGGCGGGCGCGCGTGGAATCGTGGCGGCGTTCGTCGCGGGTCTCATCCGCCGGCATCGGAGCGGCTGGAGCGTCCTGCTCGGTTTCCGCGAAACCCGCGGCGACCTCGCCCATGTCGCGCGGACGCTCTGCGGGATCGAGCGCGAGGCAGCGGTCGATCCAGCCGCGGAGCGCCTTCTCGCGCGGGCCGGATGCCTCGGCGGGCCACTGGAAACCACTCTGCGCCTCCAGATTGGCGGCGATTCGATTCAAGTCCGCGCGGATGCCCTCGGTGCGGGTTATGCCGACCGGCGGAGCCACCTGCGAGAATGTCGAATGGCAGCGCGGAAAGCTGCCTGTGAGCAGGCGGAACGCGAGCACGCCGAAAGCGAAAACGTCGCAGCGGAAACCATCCGCCGTGTAGGCCGCCGCGTCACGCAATTGTGCCGGCGGCTGATAGAGCAGGGCGTCGGTGAAGTCGTCTTTTTCAGTCCCCGGCATGTGGCCGAGCGCCCAATCGCGCAGCAGCACCCCGCCGGCTGAATCGAAGAACACGTTTCCCGGCTTCAGGTTGCCGTGCGGCACGTGGCGCGCATGCATCGCGGCCAGCGCGCGCGCGATCGCCTTCACGGTCTTCCATGCGTCCAGTCCGGGGTAGGCGTCGAGCCGGTGCTGGAGCGAGCGCGGGACCGGCGGGGCATCCGCCCGATCATCGGCCGCGAGTTCGGAAATGAGAAACGCCGGGTCACCCTGGAAATCGCAAGCGATGACCGGCATCACGCCCTCCGGCCAGCCATCGGCTCGCAACAGGCGGGTGGAGTTTTCCAACAAGTCCCGGTTCACCGCGGCGGCATCGAGGATTTTGAGGGCGAGCGGGCGTCCCTGCGGACCCTTCACGCGGAACACGGCGCCACAGGCGCCTTCACCGATCAACTCGTGATCCGTCAGATCACCGATCCCGATTTCATCATCTCCCGAAGTCGCCATGGCCGCTGTCTAACCCATGCGCGGGGCCGCGCCAATCCCGAAGGTGCGCGGTCATTCCTGCAGCCAGGTCTTCGGCCGGTAAACCAGCGCGTAGGGCACGAAACAAATCGCCGTGCCGAGCATCAGCCAGGTGAAGAAACGGAAATACTCGGTGCCGTGGAGTTTGGTCTGGCCGCCGACGAAGGCCCTTGTTTCGACCGACTGATCCGTGCTTGCGGTCTCAGTGGCATCGAGCATGCCGAGTTCCTTCTTGCGTCGCTCCAGCCATGGCTCCGACGGACGGAGGCGGTCGGTCCACGAGGCTTTCGCGGCGCGCTCGGGCTCGGCCACGGTGATGATATATCCCATGTCCCAGCGGGTGTTCGGTTTCCGGTCGGGGCCGTTGGAGATGAGGCGGGCGGTGCGGTCGTTGAGGCGCTCGTAACGGATCGGGTTGCCCCACGGATCGTTGCCGAGCGTGCCGTCGAAAGTCACCAGCAGCTCCTCCGGCCGGGGAAATCCCTCGTCGGCGGTCAAGCGCAGGGCTTCCAACAAACCAACGAACGATTCGGATTCCGGCAGTTCGAATCCGGTCGCCACGCCGTCTTTGAGTCGGGCAACGATATCGTCTTCCGTGCCGGTGGTTCCGTCGTATCCCGGCAGCACGATGGTGCGCGGGTCCTTGCGCCAGTCGGCCGGCAGTTTCATCACCGCCTCCTCAAGTTGGATCGCCGCGGCGTCCGGGATCTGGATGAACTTGTTGACGCCGGCGACGAGGAAATTGCCGATCGCCACCGCGCCGAGATAGAAGCACATGATGACGGACTTCATCGTCCGCGGCGACTGGGTGTAGGCGTATTCGAGCGCCACGATGGAAACCATCACTTCGGAGGCGGTGAGCAGCGCGAAGGCGAGAATCTGCCATGAAATGTTGGGCCGCGCGCCGCCTTCGATCCATTGCTGGATCACCGTGACCAGCGCGAACGAACTGGCCATCACGAACAGCCCCAACCCGATCTTGCGCAGCGGCGTGAGTTTCCACACCTTGTCCAACATCGGATAGAGTCCGTAGGAAAACAGCGGAATGAAGGTCAGCACGAACACCGAGTTGAGCGACTGGATCTGCGAGGGCAGCCATTCGAAACCGAGGAAATTGCGGTCCATGTCCTGCGACTGGAAGATCCACGTCGAGCCGGTCTGGTCGAAGAGCGCCCAGAACATCGCCACGAACAGATAGAGCGGCAGCAGTTTGAGCATCACCTTCCAGCCGCCGCCGGATATGATTTCGCGCACGAATCCCTTGCCGGCCGGCGGCACGTGGATGAAGCGCTTGCGGCCCATCCAGAACACCAGCGTGGCGATGGCCATCAGCACGCCCGGCACGCCGAAGGCCCAGTGCGGGCCATGCCATTCCATCAGCCACGGCGTGAGCATCATCGAGACGAACGCGCCGATGTTGATGGAAAAGTAGAACCAGTTGAAGATGCGCGGCAGCAGGTGCGCGTTGCGCGCGCCGAACTGGTCGCCGACGTGGGCCGAGACGCACGGTTTGATGCCACCGGAACCGAGCGCGATGAGTCCCAGCCCGGCCATCAGCCACCACGGCGAGTGGCCGAAGGCCCCCATGCAGGCGAGCGCCGCGTGGCCCGCGCAATAGACCAGCGAGAGCGCGATGATGGTGCGGTATTTGCCGAGGAAAACGTCCGCCAGCAAGGCGCCCAGCAGGGGGGTTAGATAAACCGCGCCGTTGAACAGATGCACCCGCGCGGTCGCTTCCGCCTCGTTCATTGCGGACGGCCCGCGGCCGTCCATCAGGTGCAGGTATTGCACCATGAAGATCGCCAGCACGGCCTTCATGCCGTAGAACGAGAACCGCTCGGCGGCCTCGTTGCCGATGATGTGCGGCACGCCCGGCGGCATGCCTTCGAGGTCGGCGGGTGAAGTGCGGTAGGCCATGGCTCGTTCGGAAGGTTGGCAATCGATCAACCCGGCATCAGGTCGATGCCGCAGCGCCGCAGCACGATCACCGTGAGCCAGAAAAATCCGGCGGTGAGCAGGCAGTTCGCCGCCAGCGAAACCCAGAAACCATGACCCTGCCGCAGCATCCATGGCAGGATCAGGAACATCGGCAGCGTCGGAATCACGAACCAGAACGTGCCTTCCGCGTGATTCGCAATCCGCTGCGGCGACTGCCCGCCCTGGTGCATCCAGACCATCGCCACCAGCGAGGTGAGCGGCAGCGCGATGAGCAGCGCGGAGAGGCGGTCGCTGAACAACTGCACCTTGTTGACGATCACGATGATCGCCGCGCTCAGCAACAGCTTCACCAGATCGGACGGCGTGAACGAGAAAATCTGCTGCCAGGGGATGCGGGACATGGCCGCGGATTCTTCACTGACTGGCCAGACTTGGCAATCCCGCGCTTCCGTCCTCCTGAACGCGGGACGGTATTTCCGGTTTGCTTGAAACATCCACGATGTAGTCGCCCTTGAGCCAGTTGCGCCCTAACAGCAGCGGGTAGGTGAGTCGTGAGCGGTTGTTCAGGTTCACCAGCACCCGCTTGCTCTCGCCCTCGTGATTGAGCGTCATCTCGACGAATACGCGCTCCTTGCTGCCACCGGAATTGCGCACGGTGCCGGTCCGGGCCAATGGCAGCCGCAGCGGAACCCGCGAACCGTCGCGGTTGACCACCACGAAATCCACCATGCCGTCCGCCACACGCACCTCTTCGGCGTGCACCGAGGTGGTGGCGGCTCCGGTGTCCACCCGCGCGACGAATTCCATCGCAACCTCTTCGATTCCGACGCGCGCCGTCTGGCCGATCATGCGCTTGGCGCTGTCCGTCGCGGCCGGATTGCGGATCCAGCCGGCGGCCAGTCCGCAAATCGCAAGCAGCAGGAAAAGTCGTTTGCCGTTCATCGTCCGCCATTACAGCAGCCCGCAGGCCGGTCTTTCGGGTTTCCGAAAGAATTTTTTCATGCCGACAAACGCCAGCCAGCTGGCCCGCCGCCTTGACCCCCGTCGGTTTTCGTCGATCCTGCCTATCGATCGCATTCCGACCGGATGTGAAACCCATGAACCCAATCCTCTCCATTTTGCCGCTGATCGCGGTTTTGGCCTCTTGTGCACAGCCGGCGTTGAATGCCCGGCGCTCGCTGGAGCGAATTCCACAGGCGAACCCGGCCCTCGAGAGCGGCATCGGGCTCACCGGTACGGTCGTCCGCTCCACCGCGCTGGCGGCGGTCAGGCAGCCTTTCACCACCACGCGGCTCGGCATCGCAATGATGTGGCACCGGCCGCGCGAATTCGTCTCCGCCAACATCCCGCTGGACCTCAACACCGGACCGCTCCCCGACGCCATCCCCGGAAGCCTTGAGTTCGAAAAATGGCTCGATGAGAAAACCCAAACGGTCTCCGAGGGCGGACGTCTCGCCTTCCTCCTCGATGGTCCGACCTTCTTCGGCGAACTCGACACCCGCATCGCCGCCGCCCGGCGCTCCATCGATTGCCAGGTGTTCATTTTCGACAACGACGACATCGGCGTGCGTTATGCCGACCAGCTCCGCCAGCGGGCGGAAACGATTCCCGTGCGTGTCCTTTTCGACGACCTCGGCACCACCTTCGCACATTCCACTCCACCCGCCACTCAGGGTCCGCCGGGATTCGTGCCGCCGGTGGACATGGAGGCTTATCTGACCGCCGGATCGGCCCTGCGGGTCCGCCGCACGCTCAATCCCTGGTTGATCTGCGATCACACCAAGCTGCTCGTCTTCGATCGCGAAACCGCCCTGCTCGGCGGCATGAACATCGGGCGCGAATATTTTTCGGAATGGCGCGATTTGATGGTGCGCGTCGATGGACCGGTGGTCGGAAGACTCGGGCGCGAATTCGAAGACAACTGGCGCAAGAATGGTCCGGCCGGCGACTTTTCCGCACTCTGGCCGGCACCCGCACGCTACCGGCCGGCGGCATCGGGAAACGACATCCCGATCCGTGTCCTGCGCACCCATGCCGCCGGCGGCGAACAGCAGATCCTCGATGCCATCCTGCTCGCGATCCGTGCCGCCCGCACCCGCATCTGGATCGAGACCCCGTATTTCTCCCATGACGATATCGCGCTCGCGGCGGCAAGCGCCGCCAACCGGGGCGTGGACGTGCGCGTGATCATTCCCTCGCGTGGCGACTCGACCATCATGGACATCGGCAATCTCGCCACCGCGCGTGCCCTGATTCGCGCCGGCGCGAGGATTTACCAATACCCGCGCATGACCCACCTCAAGGCGATCGTTTGCGACGACTGGGCCTGCGTCGGATCGGCCAATCTCGACACCCTGAGCATGCGCCTCAACCGCGAACTCAACATCGCCTTCGCCGACGCCGCCACCATCCGCGAGTTTGAAAACATTGTTTTCCGTCCGGCTTTCCGCGATTCGCGGCAAATGGACCTGAAGGCCACCGAATCCCTGCTCGCGCCCTTCGCGGAAGCGCTTGCCGATCAGCTTTGATGTGGTTTTGCACGGATCATGCGCGGCGCACGATTTCCCGCGTTTCCCCTTTTCAGGTGACGGCATCCGCTGTTGCTTGGGTCCGCGCATGCGCTGCTTTTACTCGCAGGACCTGGAACTTGAACTGCCCTCGGGACACCCGTTTCCGATGGAGAAATTCCGCATCTCCAAGGACATGCTGCTGGAGGGCGGCATCCTGCGCGCCGAGGAAATCGTCGAGGTCCGCGCGGCCGACGTGCATCTGCTGAACCGCGTGCACGAACCGGATTACGTCCGCCGGATCGAGTCCGGCCTGCTCGACCGCAAGGAGCAGATTCTGCTCGGACTGCCGGCATCGCCGCGCTTGTTCACGCGCAGCGCCATCGAGGTGGAGGCCACCCGGCTCGCCTGCCACGCCGCGCTCGCCGAGGGCGTGGGCGTCTGCCTCGCCGGAGGCACCCATCACGCCTTTCGCGAACACGGCGAGGGCTATTGTGTCTTCAACGACGTGGCCATCGCCATCCGCGACCTCCAGATCAAGCAGCCGAACATCCGCATCATGGTCGTGGACACCGACGCCCACCAGGGCAACGGCACCGCCGCCCTGCTCGCCGGCGATCCGCGCGTGTTCACCTACTCGATCCACGTCGGACGCAACTACCCGACGAAAAAAACCATCAGCTCGCTTGATATCGAGACGGTCCGCTATGTCGAGGGCGAGATGTATCTCCACCAGCTCTTCATCAGTCTGGCCAACGCGCTCGACGCCTTTTCCCCGGACCTCGTCATTTGGGTTTCCGGCGCGGACAACCACCGCAACGACCGCTTCGGGCAAATGCATCTTTCCCTCAAGGATATCCAGCGCCGCGACGAGGTTCTGTTGGGGGCCTTCATCCGCAACCGCATCCCGGTGGCCGTGCTCTACGGCGGCGGCTACAACCGCGAGCCGCAGTTCACCGCCAAGCTCCACCGCAACACCATCGCCACCGCCAAGAAACTCGCCACGCAATATCGCGGGCTGTGAGAATCGGTGTCTGCGATTGCCGGAATATTCCATGGTCTCCCGAATGACCGGGAGCGTGCATCGATCAGGAATATCTAACAAGAATCCCTCCGGGATGGAAGAGGTGTGGAAAACGAATTGACCTTACGTGGTAATCGGGTAAATTCATACGTCATGGCCAAACTCACACTCCATGTGCCCGACAGGCTGGTTGCGGCGGCCAAGCGAGAAGCGGCCAGTCGGCGGACGTCTGTCTCGAAGATGGTCAGCGACTACTTCCGTGCATTTGGAGCCGGAGCGGCCGGAGGTGGTTCAGGACCGTTGCCGCCGGTGACGGCTTCATTGGTGGGCTGCATTCGGGGCGCGGATGCCGAGCGGACATCTTACATTGACCACCTTGAGCGGAAACACTCGTGATCGCGCTGGTCGATACGAATGTCGTGCTCGACGTGATGCTGGCACGCGAGCCGCATCTAGCCGCATCCTCCGCAGTGCTCGCTGCGGTGGAGACTGGGTGTTGCCGTGGTCTTTTGTGCGCCACCACGATTACGACCATTCACTACATCGCCGAGCGAGAGATCGGCAGACGGGCCAGTTTGGAGCGGATTGCGGCGCTGATGACGATTTTTGATGTCGCGGCGGTCAACCAAGCGGTGTTGGGCTCGGCGCTTGGTCGGGATATGCCTGATTTCGAGGATGCGGTCATGCATGATGCGGCCGTTCAAGCAGGAGCCCAATGCATCGTCACGCGCAACGTCGATGATTTCGCCGCGGCGGAGGTCCCCGTTTACAACCCGCTGCAGTTCATCGTTGCGATCGAAACGCAAGAAGCCGAACAAGGTTAAGCACACTCGTGAGCGACAAGCCGCTTGTTTGAATTCAGGCTTACGGAGCGCCGCGGGATTTCCTGTGCCTTGGAAGACCGCTGGAAGTTTTTTGTGTCACCAGGCCGGTTCGCATTGTCTGATTTCCACGCAGGAGTCATCTTGTGACCGTCATGACGACGGAAAAACCCACCGTCGCGGAGGATGCCCGCTGGCATCATCTCGAAGTGTCCGAGGTCACGAGCCTGCTGCAAAGCGACCTGCGGCACGGGCTCACTTCGGATGAGGCGGCCGTCCGTCTGGAGAAATTCGGTCCCAACGCGGTGACCGCGCGTCCGGGCAAGCCGGCGTGGTGGCGGTTCCTGCTCCAGTTCCACCAGCCGCTCATCTACATCCTGCTGGCCGCCACGGCGGTCACCGCAGCACTCGCCGAGTGGGTCGATTCCGGCGTGATCTTCGGCGTGGTGCTGGTGAATGCGGTCGTCGGATTCATTCAGGAAAACCGGGCGGAAAAGGCGATCGAGGCGCTCACCCGCATGGTCACCACCGAGGCCACCGTGCGGCGCGACGGCCGCAAGCTGCGCATTCCATCGTCCGAACTGGTGCCCGGCGATGTGGTCCTGCTGCAAGCCGGCGACCGCGTGCCGGCGGACCTGCGCCTGTTCGAGACGCGCAACCTGCATTGCGACGAATCCGCGCTTACCGGCGAATCGCTGCCGGTCGCGAAAACCACCGAACCGCTCGATCACGACATCGCGCTCGCCGACCGGAAAAACCAGGCATTCGGCGGCACCCTGGTCACCGCGGGGCTGGCGGCGGGTCTGGTCTGGGCCACCGGCGACCGCACCGAGACCGGCCGGATCGCATGGCTGATCTCCGAGGCGGTGGATATTTCCACGCCGCTCACCCGCAAGATCGCGCGCTTCAGCAAGCTGCTGCTGTGGGTGATTCTCGCGCTGGCCGGACTTACCTTCGTGGTGGGTGTGGCTCGCGGCGCAGGGGCGATCGAAATGTTCATGGCGGCGGTCGCGCTGGCGGTGGGCGCGATTCCGGAAGGATTGCCCGCGGCGGTCACCATCGTGCTGGCGGCGGGTGTTTCGCGCATGGCCGCACGGCGCGCGATCATCCGCAAGCTGCCCGCCGTCGAGACGCTGGGCAGCACCACCGTGATCTGTTCCGACAAGACCGGCACCCTCACGGAAAACCAGATGACCGTGCAGGCGATCCATGCCGGCGGCAGGCACTATCAGGTGACCGGCGGTGGTTATCATCCCGAGGGAGATATCATCTATCAGGATCAAACCATCGATCCCGCCGCGCATCCGGCCTTGCTGGAATGCCTGCGCGCCGGCGTGTTGTGCAACGACTCGGAACTGGTCTTCGAGGACGACCGCCACCGCATTCAGGGCGATCCCACCGAGGCCGCCTTGCTGGTGGCCGCGGCCAAGGCCGGGCTGGTCCACGCCGATACGGCGGAGGAAGCGCCGCTCATCGACATGATTCCATTCGAGTCCGAACACATGTTCCGCGCCACCCTGCACGGGGGACGCGATGACGGATCGAAACGGGTGATTTACAAGGTCGGCGCGGTCGAGCGGCTGCTGGATCGCTGCGACGAAATGCTCGGCGCGGATGGAAGTCTCTTGCCGCTCGATCGCGAGGCGGTGCGCGATGATGTCGAGGCGATGGCATCGCAGGGAATGCGCGTGCTCGCCTTCGCGCGGCTTCACGCGCCGCCGGAGCAGGACACGCTGGATCACGAACATGTGCGTGGCGGTCTCACGTTTCTCGGCCTGCAAGGCATGATCGATCCGCCGCGCAAGGAGGTCATCCGGGCGGTGGAGGACTGCCGCCGCGCCGGCATCACCGTCAAGATGATCACCGGCGACCACGCCGCCACCGCCAGGGTGATCGCCGCGCGCATCGGTATGGTGGAGGAGGGCGAGAACATCCAGTCCATGACCGGCCGCGACTTGGAAAAAACGAGCGACGAGGATCTGCCCGCGGTGGCCGCGGAAACCGAGGTCTTCGCCCGCGTGGCTCCCGAGCAGAAACTGCGGCTGGTGAAGGCACTGCAGGCGCGCGGCCATGTCGTCGCGATGACCGGCGACGGCGTCAACGACGCGCCCGCGCTCAAGCAGGCGGACATCGGCGTGGCGATGGGCATCGCGGGCACCGACGTGGCCAAAGGCGCGGCCGACATGGTGCTCACCGACGACAATTTCGCCTCGATCGAGGCCGCGGTGGAGGAGGGGAGGCATGTCTTCGACAACCTGACCAAGTTCATCGTCTGGACGCTGCCCACCAACCTCGGCGAGGGCGGCATTATCATGGTCGCGGTGGTGCTCGGCGTCACCCTGCCGGTGCTGCCGGTGCAGTTGCTGTGGGTGAACATGGCCACCGCGCTGCTGCTCGGGCTGATGCTGGTCTTCGAGCCGAAGGAGAGTGGATTGATGGACCGTCCGCCGCGCGATCCGGCGCGGCCCTTGCTGACCGCCGCGCTGATCGTCCGCACGCTGCTCGTTTCATCCTTCATCGTGGGCGGCGGCTTGTGGCTGTTTCACCATGAAATCACCCGCGCCGGCGACACCGTGGCCGAGGCGCGCACCGCGGTGATCAACACCATCGTGATGGTCGAGACGGTCTATCTCTTCTCCTGCCGCTCGCTGCACCACTCGCTGTTCCAGGTCGGCCTGTTCTCTAACAAATTCGCGCTCGCCGGCGCGGCGACGATGATTCTGTTGCAGTTGTTTTTCACCTATTCGCCGCTGATGAACCGCTTGTTCCAGACCGTCCCGCTCGCCACCGATGTCTGGCTCGGCATCATCGGCGTGGCCGTGCTCTCATTCATCGCCGTGGAAATCGAAAAACTCCTCCGCCGCGGCAAGAGCGGGATGTGAGAGGGCGGTATCATTTGCGTGTGGACGATTCGATGCTCCCTTGGATGCATGAAACCATGGCTCGCTCTAATCGCATGTGGCGCGCTGGCCGGAACCGCCTGCGCCGATTTTCTCCCGCAACACCAATGGAAGCACCGGCTGTTGTTCGTTCCCGAAATGCACCCGAAACTGGAACGCGAACTGACGCGCGATACCACCGGACTGGTGGAAAGGGACCTGCGGGTCTTCGTGATGAAAGGCCCCACGAAAACCGGCGAGGTGCTCGATGCGGAGCAGACCCGCGAAGTGCGCGAGAGGATCGGCGGCGGGGAAAAACCGGAAGTCGTCCTGCTCGGCAAGGACGGCCGCACCACCGTGCGCTGGAGCGTGGACGAGTTCACCCTCGCATCGCTCTACGCTCGCATCGACGCCATGCCGATGCGCCAGCGCGAGATGCGGGAGCAAAGGTAGGGCGAGTTAAATCTCAATATCCCCCTCGAAAACAAAATCGGCGGGTCCTGTGAGGGTGGCCTTGGCGAAGGTTTGCTCGCTGGTTTTCTCGAAACCGATCTCAAGCGTGTCGCCGCCGGCGACGTCCACCATAACAGGCGAGGGCGCGCCGGTGAGCAGGTGGTGGATGAGGGCGCAGGCGACCATGCCGGTGCCGCAGGCGAGCGTCTCGTCCTCTACGCCACGCTCGTAGGTGCGGATGGCGATGTGGCCGGGGGCGAGCACATGCACGAAGTTGGCATTGGTGCCGGCCGGGGCGAAATATTCGTGGCGACGGATCGCGCGGCCGTGGGTGCGCACGTGGAGGTTGTCGAAATCCGCACGGTTTTCGATGAACGCGACGGCGTGCGGCACGCCGGTGTTGACCGAGTGGATGGCGGCATCGAGTCCGGGAATCGCGACTCCGGTGTCGAGTTTGAGATCCTTGGGTTCGGACATCGCGATGCGCACGTGGTCGCCGACCATTTCGGCGGCGAGCGTGCCGGCGATGGTTTCGAAGGTGACGCGGTCCGGGATTTCATCGCCGAGATGGGCGGTGAAGCGGCCGAAGCAGCGCGCGCCGTTGCCGCACATCTCGGCCTCGCCGCCGTCGGCATTGTAGTAGCGGAACTTGAAGTCCGCGCCGTGTTCGGCCGGTTCGACCGCCAGCAGCCCGTCGGCCCCGATGCCGCGGTGGCGGTCGCACAGCGCGGCGATGGTTTCCTTGTCGAGGGAGATCGATAGGTCGCGGTTGTCGATGACAACGAAGTCGTTGCCGGCGCCGTTCATTTTGTAGAAGTGCAGAAGCATGGCAGGTGGACGGGATTGCTACGCCGGGAGCGCGCCGCAGGCAAGCGCAAGGCTTGAAACGAAAGCGGGCAATCGGAAGTATCGGTCTCGCATGAAGGTGCCCCGGATTTCCTCCACCGTCGTTTTGTCCTCTGTATTGTGGCTGTCCAACACAGCGTCTGGCGCGGACACGCCGCCAGCTCCGAACGTCGTCATCATGTTTCTCGACGATTCCGGCTACTCGGATTTCCGCCCGTTCGGCGATCCAGGGTATCGGACTCCGAACGTGGAAAAGCTCGCCGCCGATGGCGTGCGTTTCACGCGTTTTTACGTCCCGCAGGCCGTGTGTTCGGCGTCGCGCGCCTCGTTGCTCAGCGGCTGCTATCCGGAGCACACCGGTGTGACCGGCGCCCATGGTCCGGGCGCGGGGGGCTTGTCGCCGCGATTCACCACCCTGGCGGAAATGCTGAAGAAACAGGGTTATGCCACCGCGCAGTTCGGCAAATGGCATATCGGCGACACGCCTGAGACACGCCCGATGGCTCGCGGCTTCGACGAACATGCCGGGCTCATGATCTCCAACGACATGTGGCGCTGGAATCCGGTCTGGAAAAAACGCGTGGGCGACGCGCCGCTGCCCTATTGGGAAAACGGCGCGATCAAGATCGTGGACGTCACGCCGGACGACCAGAAGCATCTCACCGGCTGGGCGACCGAGGGTGCGGTGCGTTTCATCCAGAAGCATGCAGGCGGCGGGAAGCCGTTCTTCCTTTACGTGGCCCACTCGATGCCGCACGTGCCGCTTTATTGCCGCGACGAGTTCAAGGGGAAATCCCGGGCGGGCCTGTATGGCGATGTGATGCTCGAAATCGATTGGTCGCTCGGTGAAATCGTCAAGGCGCTCGATGAGACGGGTGCCGGCAAGAACACCATCGTCATGCTCACCTCCGACAACGGGCCATGGGACGAGTTCGGCAACCACGCCGGGAAAACCCCGTTCCGGGAGCACAAGGGCACCAGCTTCGACGGCGGCACGCGCTCGGCGTTGATCGTGAAATACCCGGAGCGTCTTGAGGCGGGATCGGTGAACGACCGCGCCTTCGCCTCCATCGACCTGTTTCCCACGCTGTCCTATCTAACAGGAGCAAAGCTGCCGGAATATGAGATCGATGGCAGGAACGTCTGGCCGCTGATGCGCGGCGACGAGGGCGCGGAGAATCCGCATGCGTATTATGCGTTTTCCACGGGCCCCAGGCTGGAGGCTGTCATGACGGGCGACGGCGAATGGAAACTGCACCTGCCGCACGGTTACCGCGACGTGGTCCGACCCGGCAACGATGGCGAACGCGGTGTCACGCGCACCTCGAAGATTGAACTTTCACTTTTCAACCTGATTCGGGACCCGATGGAAAAAGACAATCTCATCAAGGATCATCCGGAGATCGCCGAACGCCTGCTCGGCCATGTCGAGGCGCACCTGGAAAAACATCCCCGGGCGAAACGCGGCGGGTGATTTTTCATTCATGGTTATCCCACGAGCCGCTCCATCGCCAGAGCGGTCCGGGAAAACGGAGCCAGAGGGGTGAATCAGGTTGTGGCGGTTTTCGGGTTGGCGCCCATTGGCATATGTGATCTAACGGGCATATCCACGCGCGGCGATTTGTCGGATGCCCTCCGGGTAAATCCGGTGCTCGATTTGCTGGATTCGCGCGTGCAGCGACTCGGCGGTGTCGCCGGGGAGGACGGGGACTTTTTCCTGAAGAATGACCGGGCCGGTGTCCATGCCATCATCGACGTAGTGGACGGTCGCGCCGGTTTCGGAAACTCCGGCGTCGAGCGCCTGTTTCCATGCTTCGAGGCCGGGAAAGGCGGGCAGCAGGGCGGGGTGGATGTTGATGATGCGCTCTGGGAAAGCTTCCAGCAGCGGACGTTTCACCAGGCGCATGAAACCGGCGAGGCAGACAAGTTCGACGCCCGCGGTCTTGAGGCGGTCGGCGGTTTCACGCTGGGCTTCGTCGGGGAATTTCGTGCGGAAGCCGCGGCAGTCGATGACGCCGGATCCGATGCCGTTTTTCCGCGCGCGTTCGAGGATGTAGGCGTCGGGATTGTCCGAGAGCACGAGTGCGATGCGGGCGTCGAGCGTGCCGGTGGCGATGGCGTCGAGGATGGCCTGCATGTTCGAGCCGGAGCCCGAGCCGAGGATGCCGAGGATCATGGTTGGGAAACAGGGTGATGGCTTATTCGCCAGTCGCGTCTTCGACGGCAGGGGCTTTCCCGGACTTGAGATCGGCGAGCGTTTTCGCGGCGGCGACCCGTTGTTCCTCGGTGAGTTTGGTGCCGATGGCGCGCACCATTTCCGCGGCGTCCTCCGCGCCGCGCTCCTCGGCCAGCGAGGCGAGCGCCCAGGCTTTCACCGGGTCGGCCTCGGTGCCGGTGCCGTCGCGATGCAGGCGTGCGAGCGCGAGGGTGGCGGCGGCGTGGCCTTGGTTGGCGGCGAGCGAATAGAGCTGCCCGGCGTTTTCCAGGTTGCGGTCCAATCCGGCGAGGCCGTTTTCGTACAAGGTCGCGAGGTTGTGCTGTGCGGCGGTGTGGCCGTTTTTCGCCGCTCGTGCCAGCCAGGCCACGCCGGCGGTCGCGTCGGCGGCCTGGAGGCGGCCCGAGAGGTAGAGCAGGCCGAGTTCGTTCTGCGCCTCGACGAGGTTGCCGTTGGCGGCAATGACCAGATGAGAGTAGCCGCTGACGAGGTCGGGTTCTTCAGCGGAAAGTGTGTGGGCGGCGATTTGGAAATGCGCCACCGGGCTGCCCGCCTTCGCCGCTTGGTTGAGGATGTCGAGACCGCGTGCGACATCCTTTTCCGTGCCCTTGCCTTCCATGTGAAACGCCGCCGCGCGCAGCATGCAATCGATTTGCCCGGCGTCCTTGCCTCGCTCGTAATGGGCAAAGGCGGCCTTGGGGTCCTGGTTCACGTTTTCCTCGTAATCGCCCAGCGCGAGGTAGGCGGAGTATTCCTTGGCATCGATCGCCTTCTTCAGCCACTCGCGGGCTTTTTTTTCATCGCGGATTTCCTTCTCGCCGTTGAGCAGTCGGGAACCAATCGCGGCCATGGCGCCGGCATTGCCGAGTCCCGCGGCCTTGGCGTAGAAATCGAGCGCCTTTTTCACCTCGCGCAGCTCGGGAAATCCGAACTGGCCGTCGTAAAACCGGGCGAGCAGCAGCATCGATGGAATGTCGCCGGCATCGGCGGCGCGCTGCCACCAGAAGACCGCCTTGTCCGGATCGGGCGCGGGCGTGAGCCGGCCGAGCAGGTAAGCCTCGCCGAGGATGCGGCCGGCCACCGTGACATCGCTGCGGGCGGCGGATTCAAGGCTTTCCCGCGCTTGCTCGCGCTCCTTTTCATCGTCCGAGGCGAGCAGGATGAACGACATGCGGTAGCTGGCGTCGAGGTGCTTGGCGGCGGCGGCCTTGCGGTAGAATTCGAGGGCTTTTTCGCGCGATGCCTCGGCTCCCTGGGCGGTTTCGTGGGCGTAGCCCATCAGGTAGAGCGCGTCGGCATTGCCTTCCTCGGCGAGCGGCTTGGCCAGTTCCACCGCTTTCGCGTGGCGGCCGGCGCGGAAGGCATCGAGCGCGGGCTTCGCCGGCCCTTCGGTCTCGGCGGGCAGGCTGGCGGTGGTTTCCGCGGGCAGAGAGACAGCGGCCGGCAGGGCGGGGGCGAGGGCCGATGCGACGAGCACCAGCCACAGAACGGAGGGCTTTGACATGCCCGAAGCAAGGCGCGGCGGGATGACGATGGCAAGACGAGATTCGCCCTTGTTTCAAGGGGCCGGGAAGCCACATCCTCCGGGCATGGAAAGTCACGAGTGGTTCGAGAAAACCGACGATGCCAAAGTCTATTACCGCGCCAACTACATCGGCGGCCGCTGGACGATCATGACGACCACCATGAAGCGCAATCCGGTCTGGGAAGACCTCCGCGAAGTGCCCGCCGAGGTCTGGCGAGAGTTGCGCGACATCGTTTTCAACAAATACCAACGCAAGCGCCTGCCGTGGGAGCGCGTCGCCGAAATCGACCGCATCCTGGAAGCCGCCCCATCCGATCGCTGAACCATCAATCCGTCCAATCATGCATCCATTTCTCTCTCCCGATTTCCATGTCCGCTGGTCCGAGCTCACCGCCGACCGCGTCGAGCCGGACATCCGTCACGCGCTCAAGAACGCCGCGCAAGCCATCGAAACCATCTGTGCGCAGGATCCGGAGCAGTTGACCTGCGAGTCCACCTTCCTCGCGCTCGAAAACGCCACCGAGGAACTCAGTCGCGGCTGGGGGCGGCTCCATCACCTCGATTCCGTCGATGACCAGCCCGAACGCCGCAAGGCGCTCAACCTGATGCTGCCGGATGTCACCGAGTTCTACTCGTCCATTCCGCTCAACGAACGGCTGTGGAAAGTGCTCAAGGCCTTCGGCGAAAGCCGTGCGGTGGAGAAACTCGATGCTGTTAGGAAGCGCTTCGTCGCGGAAACGATGGAGGATTTCCGCCAATCCGGAGCCGACCTGCCGCCGGACAAAAAACAACGTGTCGCGGAAATCGAATCGGAGCTTTCCAAGCTCACCAAGCAATACGGCGAGCGCGTGCTCGACTCGACCAACGCCTGGGAACTGGTGATTGAAGACGAAGCGAAACTCGCCGGTCTGCCGGAATCCGCGAAAGCCGCCGCCGCCGCCAACGCGCGCGCCAAGGGCCACGGCACCGAGGACAAGCCGGCATGGCGTTTCACGCTCCAGTTCCCCTCGATGTTTCCCATCATGCAATATCTCGAAGACGACGCGATTCGCCGTCAGGTATGGGAGGCATCGGGCAAGGTCGGCGGATATGGCGAATATGATAACTCATCGCTCGTCTGGAAGATCCTCGAGCTGCGCCACGAGAAGGCGGAAATCCTCGGTCAGGATCATTTCGCCGATCTCACGCTGCTGCGCCGCATGGCAAAGACCGGCGCCGGCGCGCTCGAGTTCGTGGAAAACATGCACCAGCGCGTGAAGCCCGCGTTCCTCGCCGAGTGCCGCCAGCTCGCGCAATACAAGGCCGCGAAAACCGGTCAACCCGAGGACTTGTTAGAGCCGTGGGAGGCCGCCTACTGGGCCGAGCGACAGCGCAAGGAGAACTACGATCTGGATGACGAGGAACTGCGCCCGTATTTCCCGGTGGACGGAGTGATGTCCGGCATGTTCGAGATCGCCTCGCGCCTCTTCGGCATCGCCATTTCACAAAAAGATACGATCTTTCTGGATCGAACATCGAACATCGAACATCCAACGTCGAACATCGAAGTCTGGCATCCCGAAGTATCGTTTTATGAAATCCATGACTCGAAATCCGGCCGCCACCTCGGGTCGTTTTATGCCGACTGGCATCCGCGCGAATCGAAGCGCGGCGGCGCGTGGATGAACTCGCTGCATACCGGCGGCCCCGCCGAGCCGCACCTCGGACTCATCATCGGCAACATGAGCCCGCCGGTAGACGGCAAGCCCGCACTGCTCACCCACGGCGAGGTGGAAACTATTTTCCACGAGTTCGGCCACCTGCTCCACGGCATGCTCAGCGAGGTGCCGGTGAAGTCGCTTTCCGGCACCAACGTGCCGTGGGACTTCGTCGAACTCCCTTCGCAGATCATGGAAAACTTCTGCTGGCACCGCGAGTCGCTCGACCTCTTCGCGCGCCACCACGAGAGCGGCGAGCCGATCCCCGACGCGCTGTTCGACAAGATGATCGCCGCGCGCAATTACATGAGCGCCTCCGCCTTCATGCGACAGCTCTCGATGGGCAAGCTCGACCTGGAACTGCATATCCATTTCGAAAAATGGAAAAATCGCGAACTCGATGAAATCGACCGCGAAATCCTCGCCGATTACCGCGCGCCGCTCAAGACTCCGGTGCCGACCATGCTGCGGCGCTTCAACCACCTGTTCTCCAGCCCCACCGGCTACGCCGCCGGCTATTACTCCTACAAGTGGGCCGAGGTCTTGGACGCCGACGCCTTCACCCGTTTCCAGGACGAGGGCGTGCTCAATCCGGAAACCGGCCGCTCCTTCCGCGAACACATCCTCAGCAAGGGCAACTCGGCTCCGGTGGACGAGCTTTACCGCCGCTTCATGGGCCGCGATCCCGAACTGGAACCGCTCCTCGTCCGCTCCGGCCTCGCCGAGCCGGCGGTGGCGTGATGCCGCACATTTCCATCGACAGCGCGGCATGATTCCTGCGTGCTTCGGCGCGTCATGCCGCCACTGCTGCGTTTCGAGAACGTCACCAAGCGCTTCGGATCGTTCACCGCGGTGGACTCGGTGACGCTGGAGATTGAAAAGGGCGAGGTCTTTTCGCTGCTAGGGCCATCGGGTTGTGGAAAAACCACGCTGCTGCGGATGTGCGCGGGTTTCGAGACGCCGGACGCCGGGCGCATTCTGTTGGAAGGCCGCGAAATCACCGGCCTGCCGCCCAACGAACGGCCGGTCAACACGGTGTTCCAGAACTACGCCCTGTTTCCGCACCTCACGATCCGCGACAACATCGCCTTCGGCCTGCGCATTGCGAAGCGCCCGCAAAACGAAATCCGCAACGAGACGGACCGCATGCTGGAACTGGTCGATCTAACAGCGCATGCCGACAAGAAACCGTCGCAGATTTCCGGCGGGCAGAAACAGCGCGTCGCCATCGCGCGGGCGCTGGTCAACAAGCCGCGCGTGCTGTTGCTCGACGAGCCGCTCGCCGCGCTCGACCTCAAACTGCGCCAGCGCCTGCTGGTGGAACTCGACGCGATCCACGACGAGGTCGGCATCACCTTCATCTACGTGACCCACGACCAGGGCGAGGCGATGTCGATCTCCGACCGCATCGCGGTGATGCACGGCGGCAAGGTGGAACAGGTCGGACGCCCGGCGGAGATTTACGAAGCGCCGCGGACCTCGTTTGTGGCCGCGTTCATCGGCGACACCAATTTCCTCGATGCCACGGTCGGCATGCCGGTCGAGGGGGAATTTTCCCATGCACGGGTCGATGGACTCGGCGAAATCGTCATCGACCGCGACAAGCCGGTAAACCCGGGCGATCTCGTGCACTTGTCGCTGCGTCCCGAGAAAATCCTCGTCTCGCGCGAAAAGCCGCCGGTCGGTCCGCTCGACAACGCGGTCGAGGGCACCGTCGAGGATGTCATCTACTTCGGAGCCCGCACCCGTTACTGGGTGCGCTGCGGCGAGTGGCGTCTCTGCGCGGAAATCCAGCACCGGAAATTCCTGTTGGACGAGCAGCCGCCGGTGTGGGGCGACAGGGTGTGGATCCGCTGGCACGCGAACGACGGATATCTGTTGGAACAATATCATCAGGAGGACGAAACCCTGCTGACCCTGCCGGACGAGGATTGAAACTCATGCACAAGCGCCGCACCGAGATCCTGCTCACGCTGCCCAGCCTCGCCTGGCTGGGAGCCTTCGTCCTCGTGCCGCTGCTGATCGTCTTTTTCATCGCCTTCAAACCATCACTGCCGCAGGGCGGGATCGGCGAGGGCTGGAGCACCCAGGCGGTGCTCGCGCTGACGAATCCGAGTTATCCAGAACTCGCCTGGCGTACGTTTTGGATCAGCGCGGTCACCACCGCCGTCTGCCTCGCGCTCGCCCTGCCGGTTGCGTTTTGCATGGCCCGTCTGGCTCCCGCATGGCGTTCGCGGCTGCTGCTGCTGGTGATCGTTCCGTTCTGGACGAATTTCGTGATCCGCGTCTTCGCATGGCAACAGATCCTGCATGCGGAAGGCTTGCTGGCGAAGTTCCTGCGCGCCATTCATTTGTTAGGTCCGACGGATTCGCTGTTATACAATGCGTCGGCGGTGGTTCTGGTCAGCGTCTACACCTTCCTGCCGTTCGCGGTCCTGCCCTTGTTCGCGGCGGCGGAAAAATTCGACTTCGGTTTGCTCGACGCGGCCCGCGACCTCGGCGCGAAGCCATTGCGTGCCTTCGTATCGGTGTTTCTGCCGGGCGTGCGGCAGGGGATCGTGACCGCCGTGTTCGTCGTGTTCATTCCGATGCTCGGTTCCTATGTGATTCCCGACATGGTCGGCGGCAAGGATACCGAAATGCTCGGCAACAAGATCGCGCAGCGGAATTTCAACGACCGCAACATCCCGCAGGCCGCCGCGCTGTCCGGCGCGCTCACGCTGCTGGTGCTGCTCCCGATGTTCCTGCGCCGTCGGAAAACCGAGGTGGCGACAGGCCACAAGCTGAAAACGGAATCCGCGTAAGTCCACGATCCCAGCCATGCGCCGCAGCAAGATCCCATTCCTGACCACGCTGTTCGTGCTGGTGTTCTTCTACCTGCCGATCGCGCTGCTGGTGTTGAACTCGTTCAACTCCTCGCGCTATGGCGTCGGCTGGCAGGGTTTCAGCATGAAGTGGTACGCGCGGCTGCTGGAGCGCGAGGATTTGCTGGCGGCGCTGCGCAACTCGCTGCTGGTGGCTACCGCGGCCAGCATCGGCTCGATGATCCTCGGCACCGCCGCGGCCTTCGCCCTGCACCTTTACCGCTCGCGCCTGCAGGAACAGCACCGGCTTCTGATTACCGTGCCGCTGGTGCTGCCGGATGTGCTCATGGGCATGAGCCTGCTCACCCTGTTCGTCGCGCTCGGCAAGTCGCTCGACCTGCTGACGGTCGGCATCGCACACGTCACCTTCTGCATCAGTTATGTCGCGCTGGTCGTGCAGGCGCGGTTGCAGGATTTCGATATGAATGTCGTGGAAGCCGCGCGCGACCTCGGGGCGAGCCGCATGCAGGCCTTCTTGCGCGTGACGCTGCCCCTGCTCGCGCCCGGCATCCTTGCCGGCGGACTGCTGGCCTTCACGCTTTCGATCGACGATTATGTCATCACTTTTTTCGTCAAAGGACCGGGAGCCGACACCTTGCCGACCATCGTCTATTCGATGATCAAGAAAAGCCGCGAGCTGCCGGTGATCAACGCCCTTTCCACCTTCATCCTGGTCCTCACCTTCGTGGTGGTCGCGGTCGCCCAGCGGCTGACGCGTCCGGTCGGGGTGAAGTGACCCTGATTTTTTGCTGCCCATTCGGGCGCGGCACTTGTAGTAACGCCACCGATGAATCGCCGACACTTCCTCGCCACCGGTTCCGCCGCCGCCACTGCCGCAATCCTTGGATCGTGTGGCAAAAGTTCCGCCAACTCGCTCACGGTTTACACCTGGGCCGACTATCTGAGTCCCGACCTCGCCAAGCGGTTCGAGAACGAGCTCCAATGCGGGCTGGTGATCGACACCTTCGACTCGAACGAGGCGATGTATGCGAAACTCAAGGCCGGCGCGGGCGGTTACGACGTGCTGGTGCCTTCCTCCTACATGGTCAAAACGCTGCACCGCGAGGACATGCTGCAGGCGCTCGACCACTCGAAAATCCCGAACTCGTCCCACATCGACAAGGAACACCTCAAGACCGCGCTCGATCCCGTGATGGAGCACTCGATTCCCTACATGACCGCGCCGACCTGCCTGGCCTACCTGAAATCGAAGGTGAAGGATCCGGTGCACTCATGGTCGATGCTCGACCGCGCCGATCTGAACGGCCGGATCACCCTCCTGGATGACATGCGCGAGGTGCTCGGCGCGGCATTGAAATCGCTCGGCCATTCCATCAACTCCACCGATCCCGCCCAGCTCGCGGCGGCCCGTGACGTGGCGATTCGTTGGAAGCAAAACATCGCGAAGTTCGAGAACGAGCAATACAAGACCGGAATCGCGTCCGGCGAGTTCCACCTGGTCCACGGCTATGCCGGCGACCTGCTGCAAGTGGCCGATGAAAACGGCGACATCGTGGTGTTCATCCCGGAGGAAGGCGCGCCCTTCTCCTGCGATGACCTCTGCATCCCGAAGGACGCGAAGCAGGTGGACCTGGCGCACGCCTTCATCAACTTCCTGACCGACCCGGAAGTCGCCGCGGAAAACATGGAATGGATCGGCTACCGCGCGCCCAACAGCGGCGCGTATCCGCACCTGAGCGAGGACTTCCGCGGCAGCGAGGTGCTCTTCCCGCCGCCGGAACTCCAGGCCAAGTGCGAACCCATCGACGACCTCGCCGACAAGCTCCCGCTCTACACCGCCGAGTGGGACAAGGTGAAGGCCGGCTGAAGTCCCATGCCTTTAAGGATTGGCCAACGGGAAAGCGAAAGGTCTTTATCCCGGCAGGGATTACAGACATTTGCCGGGGGTCGAGGAGCGATCGCGACAACCACCCCCGGATGGAGTTCCAAAGCATCCGCACCCCGGAGGGAGTGCAAGAACGGCCGACATCGCCAAATACGTCCGCGTCTTCTGTGACCCTCCGGATGATCCGCCGCATGCCGTTCGCGGCGGGATGTGTTTCAAAAGCGCGGCCCGTGATTTTTTACACATTCCTTTTCTTGGCATCCGGGGAAATCCATGCTTACCTCCCTTGAACGAAATGCCACCGGCCCTCTCGGACCGGTGGCAGGGTTCACAAACCGCTGTCTTGATTCCTTACTCTAGCCGGAGCGGATCAAGCGGCGGTTTCTTCTTGTCCAGTGGCGTCGCCGCCATCGGTCTCGGTTTTGCGGGTCAGACCGCTGCCGCGCTCGCTGAGGGGCACGAAACCCATCGCGCGATAAAGCGGGCTGTCCTCACCGTGCGCCGGATCCGCCTGCACGCCGCGCATGACGGAACGCAGGGTCCGGTTCAGTTCCTCCTTCTTCTGGTCCCGTGCGCGCAGGGCGGCGGAACGGTTGGAGGAGGCGATGTCCACTCCCTCGGTGGCGGCATCGAGCGCGGCGATATCCGCTTCGAGGTCGGCGAGGGTCTTGCCCCCGAAGGTGGACTCCGGGGCTTGGTGCTTCCACGCGATGCGGAAGTCTTCAGCTTTTCTGCCAAGCTGACGGCGTTGGTTGTTGGTGGTGGCGTTGGCCATGTGTTTTTGCGGTTATTCAATGAAAAGCCCGCCAGCGGTTCCCGGGTCCGTACTCACGGGCGGGAGACTGGCAGGCATGTTTGTTTCCGAACCGGAGGTCTGCGTGGAGTCCTCCGCCTGGGAAAAGGGTCGGGACGGCTCGCCGAGCCGTCCGAAAGGTAGGGCCGCACCGCCGGGGCGGCCGAAGGGTGGTCTTCTCTGGTGGTTGTTCTGTCATTTGGGCCATGTTTCTTCACTGAATCCGAGGGCGGCGCGCACTTCGCCGCGACCGATCAGCGTGCGGTGGAGCCGGTAATCGTTCGCCTCGTGCCGCAGGCGTCCCGCAAGAATCGCGGGGTGCAGGCGCAGCTTGTTGGCCACGGCGCGGATGTCCTTGGCGTAGTGCAGCGGTTTCACTTCGCGTTTCCAGATTTCCTCCGGGATGAAGGTGTCGAGAGCGAAGCGGTCCGCTTCCATTTCCACCTTGCCGGTCTTCCTTCGTTCGATCTCCGGGTCCATCAGCGCCGGATTCTCGGCGGAAAGGTGCATGCGCACGTGGCCGATCTCGTGGAACAGCGTGAACCAGAAGTTGTCCAAGCGGTTGTGACGCAGGGTGAGGCCGATCACCGGCCGCCCGTCTTCCGAAAGCAGCGCGGCACCATCCAGATGCGTCTGATCCAGCCGGGCCTCGAAAACGACCGCCACGCCTTTTTCCCTCAGCTCCTCGCAGGCCAGCCGCGGGCCGTCCGCGAGGGGGCTCAGGCTGGCCAGCCAGCGCAGGAAAGCGGTGTCGAGCGCTTCCATCCGGAAGGGTGGCAGGTCTCCCTGCTCGTTTGCGGCGCGCACCAGCACGCGGCGGCTCCAAGCTTCCAGCGCGTGCGGATTGATGGCGGAGCCGCTCCCACCCTGACGACAATGCATCAGGGTGGGAGAGGAGGAAACCCGTGGCGGGAAAAGCGTCTGCAAGAGCCCTGCAGGGTCCTTGCGGTCGTTCTTCCAGTCGCCGCCACGGCCGGGGAAGTAGCCCCGGTCATACATCTGTTTCAGCGGGTAATCGCCCGGATTCCGCGCCGGGCCCGGAGGCTTCGGCCCGGAATCCTCCGGCGATTCCCGGGCGACCAACGAGGTCAGGGGAATGCCCCAGTCCTCGTGCAGCCGTCGAATCATCTCCAAGCTCAGGCTTCGTTTCTTGTTCATGATTTCCGACGCCCGGCTCGCGCCGCCCAGAATGGCGGCGAGGTCCTTTTGTCGGTATCCTTTCTGCTTCATACGGAAGCGGATCGCTTCCACAGGGGTCGGGGGGGCCACCGCGAGGTTGTCTTTCTCGTATTTTTCAATCAGCACGACCAGGACTTCCAGGTTCTCCTGTTCCTTGGCCGTGAGACCATCACCTCGCGAGGCAAGGGCGGCGACGCGTGCCAATGCGTCGTCGTGATCCTCGGGAGTTTTGATGACTTTCATGGTGTGGTTGGTTGGTATGGGTCTTCGTTCGTCTGTTTTCTTTCAATGGGAGTGGTCGGAAGCGGTGCTCAGTGTTCTTGGCGCGAGCAGCACCACTTCTTGCAGCAGGATGAAGCTGACCGGCTCGAAGAACACGTCCGCCGTGATCCCGGAGCCATCGTCCGCCAGTGGGAAGTGCGCCCGGTCGTTCCCGGTCCGCTGTGCCGTCGGATAGAACTCCAGCAGCTCTCCCCAGCCGGGAAAATCGATCCGCTGGACCTCGTTAATCCAGACGCGGAATTCCCATCCGAAATGACGCAGCGCCTCCGAGCGCAGCGGTTCTTTCAAGCCGATCATTTTCATCTCGGGACGCAATGTGCCGGATTCCCGTAATTTCTGCAAGCCTAAATTTACCGGATTGGTAATTTCATCAGGATCAGGTTCCCGGATGTGCCTCATGGCCGCCGTTTCGTGACCTTCATGCGCCCGTTCGTTTCTCCCGGTCGCTTGTCCGTCATTCCGGTTCATCCCTGCGCGATGCGATTCCGGCGGCGTGCGATGCGGAAACGGCGCTTCGTGATGCGCAAGCCGCGCTTCGTGATGCGCAAGCCGCGGTTCGTGACGAATTCCCGGCGATGCATCGCACACAGCTCGCCGTGCATCGCACGCAACTCGCCGTGCGTCGCGCACAGGCACCTTGGCATGACGGACGGAAGGTTTGACATCGCACACCGGTGCGCGTGCGGGATGAAGAGGCGGAATTCCGCAGCGTGTGAGCGCTCTTGCATGGCGTAAGCGCGCCCATGCTTCGCGTAAATCAACGCGGATCCCACCCAAAACCGCATGCTGGATTTGCTTCCCCTATCCGGACGATCCGCTAGCCTGCGGCAGCCTCGCCCAATACTCACATCCTGTATGGCCCCGCCCAACTTCCAGTCCCTCTCCAACTTCATCTGGTCCGTCGCCGACCTGCTCCGCGGCCCCTATCGTCCGCCGCAATACGAGCGCGTCATGCTCCCCATGACCGTGCTCCGCCGCTTCGACTGCGTGCTGGAGCACTCCAAGGCCCAGATCCTCGCAAAACACGAGGCGATGGTTGCCAAGAACAAGACCCTTCCGGCCGCCAAGCGGATCAACGACTTCGACCCCACCCTCAACAAGATCGCCAAGGACATCGACGGCCGCGAACTCGGCTTCCACAACCACAGCCCGCTCAATTTCCAGAAACTCAAGGGCGATCCCGACAACATCGGTCGCCATCTGCAGGACTACATCAATGGTTTCTCGAAAAACATCCGCGACATCTTCGACAAGTTAGAGTTCGACAAGGAAATCGAGAAGATGGAGGACTCGAACCGCCTCTACCTCGTCGTTGCCAAGTTCGCGGAGATCGACCTGCACCCGGAGACGGTGGACAACATCACGATGGGCCTCGTCTTCGAGGACCTCATCCGGCGCTTCAATGAATCCGCCAACGAGACCGCCGGGGACCACTTCACCCCGCGCGAGGTCATCCGCCTGATGGTGAACCTGCTCATGGAGCCGGACAGTGACCTGCTCACGAATGGCAGCCCCATCGTCACCATTTGCGATCCCGCCTGCGGCACCGGCGGCATGCTTTCCGAGAGCCAGAACTGGATCCGAGAGCACAACGAAAATGCCATCGTCAAGGTCTTCGGCCAGGACTATAACCCGCGCTCCTACGCCGTGGCCGCGTCCGACCTGCTCATCAAGGGCCACAAGGACAGCCGCATAACAAAGGGCAACACCCTCACCGACCCACCCTTCCCGGACATCGAGGGCTTCGACTACCTGCTCGCCAATCCGCCCTTCGGCGTGGATTGGAAGGCGGAGCAAAAGCAGATCGCCGGGAAAAAGGGCGAGGTCGCCAAATTCTGCGGCTACGAAGGCAAGCTCCCGCGCGTGAACGACGGCGCGCTGCTCTTCCTGCTCTACATGCTGTCCAAGCGGCAGGACTACGCCCCTTCGCCCGATCCCCAGAAGGACAAGCGCGGCACCCGCATTGCCGTGGTCTTCAATGGCTCGCCTCTCTTCACCGGCGGTGCAGGCTCCGGCGAGAGCGATATCCGCCGCTGGGTCATCGAAAACGACTGGCTGGAGGCCATCGTCGCCCTGCCCGAGCAAATGTTTTACAATACCGGCATCGGCACCTTCATCTGGATTGTCACCAACCGGAAAACGAAAAAGCGGAAGGGAAAAATCCAGCTCATCGACTGCCGCAGCCGCCATCGCCCCATGCCCCGCAGCCTTGGCGACAAGCGCCGTTACCTCGATCAGGAAATCATCGACTCCCTCTCCCGCGAGCACGGCGCGTTCAAGGAAAGCGAAACCAGCAAGATATTCGACAACATCCACTTCGGCTACCGCCGCATCACCATCGAGCGCCCGCTGCGCCTGCGCTTCCAAGTCACGGATAAAGCCAAGGAAATGTTCCTCAACTCCTGCCCGGAACTCTTCGATGCCGTTGAGGCGATTGAGGAGGAAATGGGCACCGATCCTCACATGGATTGGAACAGCACATGGTCTGACATCCGGGTGATTGTCGATGGCTGCGAAATCGGCTGGTCCGCCGGCCCCGATGGCACGCGGCAGAAGAAATTCTTCCGCGATTGTTTCACGAAAACCGATCCGAAGGCCGCGCCGGTAGTCGCCAAGCGTTCCAGCTACGCTGGCTTTGTGGGTGAGGGAAAATTCCCCGGCCAGAAACTGACTGGTCCCACTGAGCCCGATGAGCTGCATCAAATCTTCGGAGTCTTCCCCGAAACCAAGGGCAAGAAAGGCAAAGCCGTCGAATACGAAGCCGATCCGAAACTGCGCGACAATGAGAACGTGCCCTTGAACGAAGACATCGTCTCCTTCTTCCTCCGCGAAGTCCGTCCCTTCGTGGCAGACGCCTGGATCAACGACGATCCCAAGTTGCGCGATGAAAAGGACGGCGGCATCGGCAAGGTCGGCTACGAAATCAATTTCAACCGCGAGTTCTTCCGCTACTCGGAGCCAAGAAGCCTCAAAGAAATCGACAAGGAACTGGATGCGGTGGAGAAGCGGATTCTCAAGATGCTTCAGGAGGTGACGGAATGACTCTTCCTCGGTTAAAGTTTTTTGCTTCAAAAATTGGAAGTGGTAAAACGCCCAAAGGCGGTTCCTCAGTCTATCTGAAATCTGGGGTCATGCTCCTCCGTAGCCAGAATGTTCATTTTGACGGACTCCGTCTCGACGAAGTGGTTTTCATTTCCGAGGAGACTGATGAAGAGATGGACAACTCTCGAGTAGAAGCATGGGATGTCTTGCTCAATATCACGGGAGCATCACTGGGTAGATGCACCGTTGTTCCGGAGGGAATAGCCCCCGCCAACGTCAATCAGCATGTTTCGATCATACGAACAGACCGTTCGATTCTTCAACCGCAGTTTTTGGCTTATCTACTTCAAGGCCAAGAAATTCAAAGTCGCATTTGGGCAGATGAGAACGGTTCATCGCGTGAAGGATTGACGTTCCAGCAAATCGGAAATTTCCCACTGAGAAAACCTGATCTGAAAGACCAAACGAAGATCACAAGTTATCTCGACCGCGAAACTGCCCGGATCGATGCCTTGGTCGCCGAGAAAGAGCGCATGCTTGCCTTGCTCGAACAAAAGCACTCCGCCCTGATCAGCCGCGCCGTCACCTGCGGCCTGAATCCCAAAGCCCCCACCAAACCCTCCGGCGTCGATTGGCTGGAGTCGATTCCCAGCCATTGGAAAGTGCAGCGATGTGCGACTGTGTTTGTCGAGAAGGATGAACGCGGCGAACCGGATCTGCCCTTGCTGAATGTTTCTCTCAACACAGGCGTCACCTTGCGTGTGTTCTCGGAAGACAAAATTGAGTCAGTGGCAGCCGATCTGGCAACCATGAAAATTGCCAGAAAAGATGGTCTTGTGTTCAATAAGATGCGGTTTTGGCAAGGCGCGGCAGGAATTGCCCCTGAAGACGGATTGGTAAGTCCAGACTACACCGTCGCCACAATTTCCGACCAGTTGCTTCCCGCTTATGTCGAAAAGCTGTTTCGCGTCAGCCTCTTCAACGCAATTGTTCGCCGATACTCTTATGGCATGGTCGATGATCGTCTCCGCCTCTATTGGGACGGATTCAAAAACATCCGCATTCCCATTCCACCCCTCGCCGAACAAGAGGCCATCATCACCCACATCCGCGCCCACCAAACCCGCGCCGCAGCCCTCGAATCCGCCCTCCGCGACTCCATCGCCCTCCTCAAGGAACGTCGCTCCGCCCTGATCACTGCGGCAGTGACAGGGAGACTCGCCATTTCCGCCTAACCGTGTAATTCTTCCAGCCATGAGAATCGATCATCTGCACATCCACAACTTCAAAGGCTTCGAGGATCGGGCATTCGATTTTCCTCGCTCCTTGGATTCGCCCGCACCCGGCTCGTTTCATGTCCTGATCGGCGAGAACGGCTCCGGGAAATCCACGGCACTGGATGCGCTGGCGATCGCTGTCGGAATCTGGCACGTCGCACGGCCCACGGCCGGCTGGCGGGCGATCCGGCCGGAAGAAGCGCGGCTCAAGGTCACGCAGGATGGCGATCAGGTGCGTTTCGATCCCATGCCGTCGCCCAGCATCACGGCGAAAGGCATGATCGGAGGTCAGCCCGTTTCATGGACGCGCCAGAACAAGGAACGGTCGAAGCGGACTTCGAATGCGGAGGCGAAAGAGGCCGTGGACATCATCAAGGCCCTGCTGGCAGAAGACCGCGCGGAGGTTCGGTCCACACTGCCGGTGCTGGCCTATTATGGCGCGGGCCGTGCTTGGCTGGCGGGGCGGGAGCGCTCGTCCAAGTTCGAAATGAAACTCGGGAAGGTCTCACGGTTTGATGCTTACTATTACTGTCTGGACGGCAGCATCCGTCACAAGGACATCAATCGCTGGTTCCTCTTCGAATCGCTCGAATCATTCCAACGTGGAAAGAAGCGATCCAGCATGTTGGCGGTGGAACGCGCCGTTCTGTCCTGCGTTCCGGGAGCCAGCCACCTGCGCTTCGATGTGGATCGCAAGGAAATCATCGTTGGCCTGGAGAGCGGAGAGGTACCGTTCTATTCGCTGAGTGATGGCCAGCGCTCCATGGTCTCGATGGTGGCGGATATCGCCATGAAGTCGGCGATTCTCAACCCTCATCTAGGTGAGGACAGTGCGGTTCACTCGCCGGGGGTGGTGCTCATCGACGAACTGGACCTGCACCTGCATCCCAAGTGGCAGCGGGAAGTGGTGGAACACCTGCGGTCGGCATTTCCTGCCATCCAGTTTATTGGAACCACCCATTCGCCATTCATTGTGCAGGCCCTCCGTGAAGGGGAACTGATCTCGCTCGATACCGAAACCATACCGGACACCGGCAATGTCGGGATCGAGACCATTGCCAAGGGGCTCATGGGTGTGAACCGTCCGGAAGTAAGCCGGCGTTATGCCGCGATGAAGGGTGCGGCCAAAGACTACCTGCTCGCTCTGGAGGAGGTGGATAAGACGCCGGACGAGCGATTGGAGGATTTCGAAACGCAATTAGCCCAAAGCATCGAACCTTACGCCGATAATCCAGCGTTTCAGGCCTTCCTCGAACTGAAAAAGGAAGGAAAGTTGGGCAAACGTCGGAATGAAGGAGGCGGAACCATGCAAGCCCACTGATCCAATGAGGCCGGTATCCAAAGGAACAAGCCCAATCAACGGGGACTACAGCGATTACCGGGATGCCTTTCCGGCGCTCCAAGGGCGCCTCGGCCCCTATTGTTCGTATTGTGAGCGGAGAATCGCGACGAACCTGGCGGTGGAACATATCCAACCGAAGGATCTCTATCCGGGGCTGAAAGGAAGCTGGGACAACTTCTTGCTCGGTTGCGTGAACTGCAACAGCACGAAAGGAAACAAGGATGTCATTCTCAGCGAAGTTTACCTGCCGGACCGGGACAATACGTTTCACGCATTCGAATACACTGTGGACGGAAAAGTGAAGCCAGCAGGTCACTTGACGACAACACAACGCCAGATTGCGGACAGGACGCTGCGCTTGGTCGGACTTGAAAAGCGAGTGAGCGAGGTGCTGGACGAAAACGAAAAAATTGTGGCAATCGACCGTGTCAGCCAGCGGATGGAAACCCGGTTGATCGCGATGGCAAGTAAGGCAGAGCTTGTGGATACTCCTACAGACGGAATGCGGCGGCAGATCGCTCGCACGGCCTCGGCCTACGGATATTTTAGCATTTGGATGGAGGTGTTTGAAGACGATGAGGATATGCGGCAAAGGTTCATCGAGGACAGCTTCACTGGAACGGCCTCGGATTGTTTCGACGCGGCTACGAACGCCGTCAGCCCACGCCCAGCCAATCATTTGCCAGATGGAGGGAAGATTTAATGAAATCCACCTCTGAAGCAGCATTTGAGACGGCCATCGAAGCGGTGCTGCTAGCGAATGGCTACACGCGGCATACCTCGAAAGAGTTCGAGGCCGAACAGGCGATCTTTCCCGAAGTCGCGCTCGAATTCATCCGTACCACCCAGGGCAAGGTCTGGGAAAAGCTGGAAGCGCTGCATCAGGAGAAGACCGGCGAGCGGGTGCTTTCCGCCCTTTGCAAATGGATGGACACGCATGGCGTGCTGGCCACGCTGCGCCATGGGTTCAAGTGCTACGGCAAGACGCTGCGAATCGCGTTTTTCAAACCGGCCCACGGACTAAATCCTGATCTGGAAGCCCGCTATGCCGGGAACATCCTCGGCATCACCCGACAGCTCCACTTCAGCACGAAGCGGCCAAAGGACAGTCTGGATGTGACGCTGAGCGTCAACGGCATTCCCCTAGTTTCCTTGGAGTTGAAGAACCCGTTGACCAATCAGACGGCGGCAAACGCGATCCGCCAATACCGGCATGACCGTGACCACCGGGAGAAGATCTTCGATTTCAAGAAGCGCACGCTGGTTTACTTCGCGGTCGATACCGAAGAAGTCCATATGACCACGCGGCTTGCGGGGCCATCCACTCATTTCCTACCCTTCAACCAAGGCCGCGACGGCGGCGCAGGCAATCCGCCGGATCCCGCCGGGCGGAACTACCGCACCGCTTATCTTTGGGAAGAAGTTCTGGAGCGTCACAGCCTGCTGGAACTGCTCGCCCGCTTCCTCCACCTGCAAATCGAGGACAAGCGCACCGACGACGGGCGGAAGGTGAAGAAGGAAACCATGATTTTCCCGCGCTTCCACCAGCGCAAGACCGTCTGCGAGTTGGTCTCCGCCGCCGCAGTGGACGGACCGGGCCACAACTATCTGGTCGAACAATCGGCCGGAAGCGGCAAAAGCAACACCATTGCCTGGCTCGCCCACCGGCTTTCCAATCTCCACAACGCAGCCGACGAGCGCGTTTTCGACAGTGTGGTTGTCGTGACCGACCGGGTGGTGCTCGACCGACAGTTGCAAGACACAATTTATCAGTTTGATCACCGCCAAGGCGTCGTGGAGAAGATCGAAGAGAACTCCCGCCAGCTTGCCGAAGCGCTTGAGAACGGAGTCCCGATCATCATCACCACGCTCCAGAAGTTTCCCTTCGTCAGCAAGCAGCTCCTCAAAATGGCAGAGGAGCGCGGAGAAGATCGCAGCCACCTCCCCACGCGGAAATGCGCGGTGATCATCGACGAGGCCCACAGCTCGCAATCCGGCGAAACCGCGACCGATTTGAAGGAAGTCCTCGGCGGCGAAGCGCTGCGGAAGAAGGCAAAAGAACTGGCTGAGGAAGAAGGCGGCTCGGATCTCGAAAAGCTTTATCGCAACATGGCGAAGCGAGGCCGACAGCCGAATCTCAGCTTCTTCGCCTTCACCGCCACCCCGAAGCACAAGACGCTCAAGGTTTTCGCGCAAAGCCCGATCTGCGGACGTCTGAAATACACGATGCGACAGGCCATTGAGGAAGGCTTCATCGAGGACGTGCTGAAGAACTACGTCACCTACAAGACCTATTACAAGCTGCTCAAATCCTGCAACGACGACCCGAACGTGGAGCGGAAGAAGGCCGCCAAGGCCTTGGCGCGCTTCATGCGGCTGCACCCGCACAACATTTCGCAGAAGACCGCTGTGATGGTGGAGCACTTCCAGAAATTCAGCCGTCACAAGATCGGAGGACAGGCGAAGGCCATGGTGATCACCGGCTCACGGCTCGAAGCAGTCCGCTACAAGCAGGAGTTCGACACATACATCGCCAAGAAGGGTTATGACATCCGCAGCTTGGTCGCCTTCTCCGGAACCGTCATCGACGACAAGATAAAGCACAAAATCTACACCGAACCGGAAATGAATTGCGGCATCCGTGAAAAGGACCTGCCAGACGCATTTGCCACTCGGGAATACCAAGTGCTCCTCGTCGCCGAGAAATACCAAACTGGCTTCGACCAACCGCTTCTTCACACGATGTATGTGGACCGGCGTTTGGACGGCATCCAAGCGGTGCAAACCTTATCCCGCCTGAACCGTACGCATCCGCTCAAGGAGGACACCTTCATTCTGGATTTCGTCAACGACCCCGAAGAAATCCAGAAAGCCTTCAAGGTCTATTATGAAGGTGCAACTTTGGGCGAAGAGGTCGAACCGGAAAGGCTCTATGAAATCAAGGCCGAGTTGGATGGTTCCGGCATTTACCGAATCGACGAAATCGAAGAGTTCTGCCGGATTTTCTTTGCTCCAAAGATGAAGCAGAGTCCGAACGATCACAAGGCCATGAACGCCGTCTTGGACAAGGCTTCAACTCGATTCGAGGACTTTCAGAAAGAGAACGAGGAAGAGGCCGAATTGTGGAGAAAGAATCTGCACGGATTCCGCAATCTATATGCCTTCCTCAGCCAGGTGATTCCTTATCAGGACAGCGATTTGGAGAGGCTTTACGCCTACCTCAAACACCTCGCGCTCAAACTGCCCAAACGCAAGACCGGCCCGGGCTATCAGTTCGATGACGAGGTCCAGTTGGAATATTACCGTCTTCAGAAGATCAGCGAGGGTTCCATCAGCCTCAGCGATGGAGTGGCAAAGCCGCTCGACGGCCCGAAGGAAGTGGGCACGGGAATGGTGCACGACGAACAAGTGCCACTTTCCCGACTCATCGATCTGATCAACGAACGGTTTGGAGAAAACCTGAGCGACGCCGACCAGCTCTTCTTCGATCAGATCACCGAGGCCGCAAGCCAGGTGGATGCCATCCGGCAGGCGGCGGAGAACAATCCCATCGGAAAATTCCAGTTGGTGTTTGGAGAGATTCTCGAGTCGCTTTTCATCGAGCGGATGGACCTGAATGAAGAACTGTTTGCCCGCTACATGAACGATACTGAGTTCAAGGCACTTGCGGCCGAATGGCTGGGGCAGCAGGTTTATTCGAAAATTCCGAAGACGCCAAGCTACAGAAAAAAAGGCAGCCTGCCGGAAGTGGAGACCTAGAAGTCATGTCGTTCTGCAAGCAATGCGGTTATCTGTGGGCTCGCGCCTTCGAGCGGTTTGGTTACGATCCCGATCAATTTTTTTCCCTATGAGCATACCCAAGACCCTGCAAATCTTCCTCCCGCAAGGAACCCCGAGCGGAATCCGCATCGCCGAACTGACGACTCGGATCGTGCAGGCGGTTGCCTGCCCGCGAACCGGCTTAGATGAGCTTTTTCAGCGCCATGAGTCGAAGCACGTGGCGACCTATTTCCTGCTTGGTGGATCGGACGGAGATGCGAAACCGGAGGCCTACATCGGGCAGACCGAGGATCTGGTTGGCCGGCTCAAGTCCCACGATGCGAACAAGGAATTCTGGCATACGGTCGTGTTCTGGATTTCCAGGACCCATTCCTTCACCCAGGCCCACATCCGCTGGTTGGAGTGGAAAAGTATCGCAGCGGCAAAGGAGGCCAACCGCTACAACATCACCAATGGCAATGGTGGCAGCGAGCCGTTTGCAACGGAAGCCATGCTGGCGGATCTGGACGAGATATACGAAACAGGGTCGATCTTGCTAGAAGCTTTGGGGCATCCGCTTTTCCGGCCGTTTGTCGAACGAAAGGCCAAGGGAGGTTCCCCGGATGGAGAAACGGAATGGTTCCTCAGAGGCCCGGATGCTTCCGCGAAAGGAATCTACACTTCGGACGGCTTTGTGGTGTTTGCGGATTCGTCCTGCCGAAAAGAGGTTGTGCCCTCGGCGCAAGGCACATTTGTAACCAACAAACGCGAACAATTGCTGGCCAGCGGCATTTTGAAAGATGATGGAAACCATCTGATTTTCACCGAAGACACACCTTTTAATTCACCCAGTGGTGCGGCTATGGTGGTTCTCGGCCGGACGGCGAATGGATGGTTGGAGTGGAAAAACTCCAACGGCGTGCAGATCGACCAAATCCGGAAAAAGGCTGAGCAGGAGGGCCTGTATGAATGAAATCCTCTCCCGTCTCGCCGGTTCGGGAGCAGTCATTCTCACGATGCTCCTCGTGACTGGCGGCATATTGCTGGTGCTATTTCTATCCCGACGCTGGTGGCGGCAGCGTTACCGCGAGCCGTTTCATGAACCGCTTCTGCGGCCACCGGGCTGGGGTTGTTTGGAAAGACGCCAGGACTCGCTGTTTGATTTCGCATCCATTGTGGGTGGTCTGCCGGTTTTCTGGTTGGGGCTGGCCTATGTGATCATCACCGACCGCGGGGCGGTGGCAGTTGGTTGCGGATTGGCGGCCGTGCCGCTGACGGGCATGGGTATCAGGGAGATGGTCCGGCATCATCGGGAGGCCCGGATGGCGCGGTTGGGATTCCTCGGCGAGTGTGCGGTGGCGGAGGCGCTCACGCCGCTTCTCTCGAAGGGATGGCGTGTGTTTCACGACGTGCCGATGGAGGTGGAGGGCAAGAAATTCAACATCGATCATGTGGCGGTGGGGCCGGGCGGCGTGTGGGCGATTGAGACGAAGACTTATTCGAAGCGGAAGAACGTGCGGGGAAATGGCGACGGCTTGAAGATCGAGGGCGAGACCTTGGTGTTGCGGGACGGTCGAAGGCAGGAGCCGCTGAAGCAGGCGCGTGGGTGTGCAAGGGCCTTGCAGATGGCCTGCAACGACGCGGCAACGCCCGTGCGTTTCGTCGGGGCCCTGGTGGTCTTGCCCGGGTGGGCTGTGGGTTATCCCAAGGGAGCCTCTGATCGAATCCGCGATCCGCGCAATGTGCATTTCTGGAGAAGCAGCAGCCACGGCTCAATCCCGATGAGATCGGTCGCATCGCGGCGCTGATGGGGATAAAGTGCCGGGTGCTGTGTTTTGAGGACGAGTGAGAGCGGCAAGTAAACCGATGTGGAACGGCCGGGCTTTACCTTGCCGGGGAAACCCGCTAGATCCTCATGCCGCAATGGATGAACGAGAAAAACCACGTGACCACGCGCCGGAAGATGCCACGGACTGGTATCTCGGCGGCACATCGAAACCGCTGACGAATCCCGATGAGCAGGCACCGGAAACCAGGCCTTCTGGTGGGCTTCCACTGGTGTTCCAGAAGCTCAATCTGTTCACGGCGCTGGCCGCGCTGGTTCTGTTTTTTCTGCCGTGGATCGACATCCAGTGCAGCGGCACGAGCATGGCGACGCAGAGCGGCGTCCAGGTCATTTATGGCGGTGGTTCGCCATCGCAGGAAATGAAGGACCTCGATGAGAAGGGTGGTGAATCGGAAGGCGAGTCGATGGGTTTCGCTCCGCTGGTGGGGCTGGCCTTGATCGCGGTGATCGGTGCGGTGGTGGCGGCCTTCGCCGCAATCCGGTCTGCCGCACCCGTGCGGGGAAATCTGCCCGGCGTGCTGTGCGCGGTGGCGCTGGGCTTGATTGCCGTTCAAATGACGTTCGGTTTCCCGGTGAAAAGGAAGCTGGGTGAGGAATTTTCGAAGGAGCAAAAAACCGAGCAACGTGCGGACGACCCATTCAGCGGTCTCGGCGAGGGCATGGCCCAGGCGATGATGATGCAGATCCAGGTCCGTCACCTGCCGTCGCTTTATCTCATACTGGTGGCGCTTGGCCTGCCGACCCTGATTCTGGCGAACGGCCTGATTGACCGGATGAAGAAAGGATGAAGAGGATGATGTCGGAACAGGTTGTTCCGACGACGGTCTGGGACAGCTTGTCCCAGCCACCTTCTTCTTTCCTCGACGTTGTTTTGGGGTTGAATTTCCCCATGCCCGACACCGCGCGCACCGACAAGTGGCTGTGGGCCGTGCGATTGTTCAAGACGCGCGGCCTGGCGGCGGAGATGTGCGCCGCGGGCAAGGTCAAGCGGCGCGGGAATGCGCTGAAGGCCGCGTCGGCGCTGCATGCGGGCGATGTGCTGGAAGTGCCGTTTCCCGAGGGACCCGGTACGCGGAGCATCACGGTGATCGCGCTGATCGAGCAGCGGGTGGCCGCGCCCGAGGCCCGCGACTGCTACCAGGAGAACACCGCGGCGGAGGTCCTCGCCGCGCGCGAGGCATGGCAGCAGTCGCGCAAGGACGGCCTGCGCGGTCGGCCGACGAAGAAGAACCGCCGCTTGATCGAGCGCCAGCGCGGGTTCTTTGAGTGAGGGTGCCTGTTGAAGACCAACGCCATCATGACCTGGTGCGTGACATGCGTTTTCCCGCCATGGCTTTCACGGCGGACTTCATTTCGCCCATCCGCCTCGGGTTTTCGGATGTGCGGCAGACGGGATCCCACCGGATCATGCGAAAGGATGGAAGAACCGTCGTTGTTCCCATGCATCGTCCAATCAAGCCCGGGAAGTTGAAAGGATTGGTGGAGCAGGCGGGATTGACGATGGAGGATTTTGTGGCGGTGCTTTGATTTCGCTAGAACTCCCCGAACAGGTCGAGTTGCGGCGAGGCGGGGCGGGGCATTTCGTCCTGCACGGTGTTCTTGGCCTTGGGACCCTGTTTTTTGTGCTCGGGTTTCACCGAGTGGAGTTCGAGGTGGGAGAGGATGGACTTGGCGCGCTCGACGACGGGTTTCGGCAGGCCGGCGAGGCGGGCGACCTGGATGCCATAACTCTTGTCCGCCGCGCCGGGCAGGATCTTGTGGAGGAAGATGATCTCCTCGTTCCACTCCCTGACCGCGACGTTGAAGTTGGCGACGGCCTGCTTGGTTTCGGCGAGGTCGGTAAGTTCGTGGTAGTGGGTGGCGAACAGCGCGCGGCAGCCGATGGTGTCGTGCAGGTGCTCGGCCACGGCCCAGGCGATGGAGAGGCCGTCGAAGGTGGCGGTGCCGCGGCCGATCTCGTCGAGGATGACGAGCGAGCGGTCGGTGGCATGGTTGAGGATCAGCGCGGTTTCGCTCATCTCGACCATGAAGGTGGACTGGCCGCGCGTGATGTCGTCGGACGCGCCGACGCGGCAGAAGATGCGGTCCACGAGTCCGAGCGTGGCGGAGTCGGCCGGGACATAGGCGCCGATCTGGGCCATCACGGCGATCAGCGCGATCTGGCGGATGTAGGTGGATTTTCCCGCCATGTTGGGGCCTGTTAGAATCTGCAGGCGGGCGTTGTCCGGATCGAGGTCGGTGTCGTTGGGGACGAACTTGGTGTCGGTGAGCGTTTGTTCGAGCACCGGGTGGCGGCCGTTGGCGATGGTGAAAACACGTTGTTCGTTGAGCTGCGGGCGGCAATGGCGGTGGAGCTGCGCGGTTTCGGCGAGCGCGCAAAGGACGTCGGTTTCCGCGACGGCGGCGGCGGTTTCCTGCAGTCGGGGCAGGTGGGTGATCACTTGCGCGCGGAGATCGGCGAAGAGTTCGGCCTCGAGTTTCTTGGCGCGTTCCTCGGCGCCGAGCACCTTGTTTTCCATCTCCTTGAGCGCCGGGGTGATGTAGCGCTCGGCATTGGCCATGGTCTGCTTGCGCGTGTAGTCGTCCGGCACCTTGTCGATGTTCGCGGCGGTGATCTCGATGAAGTAGCCGAAGACGTTGTTGAACTTGATCTTGAGCGAGTCGATGCCGGTGCGCTTGCGTTCCTGTTCCTGGAGGCGGGCGATCCAGTCCTTGCCGCCGCGCGAGGCTTCGCGGAGTTCGTCGAGTTCGGCGGACCAGCCGTCGCGGATGATGCCGCCGTCGCGGAGGTGAGCGGGCGGTTCATCGACGAGGGCGCTTGATAAGAGAGTTGTTAGGTCGGTGAAGTCGTGGAGGTGATTGACGATTGAGGATTGTTGATTGCTGATTGTTGATTTGAAGAGAGAAGAGAGATCCTCCTTGAGGGCGGGGATGTGGCTCAGCGAGACGGCGAGGGACTGGAGGTCGCGGGCGTTGCCGGAGCCTTGGGAGAGGCGGGCGGTGGTGCGCTCGATGTCGCGGATGCCCTTGAGCGAATCGCGGCACTTGGAGAGCAGGAAGGGTTCGGCGAGAAACGCGGCGATGATGTCCTGGCGGGCTTTCAGGGTGGCGAGGTCGCGCAGCGGGTGGAGAATCCAGTCGCGCAGCAGGCGCGCGCCCATCGGGGTGGCGGTGCGGTCGAGCACGCCAAGCAGGGTGTGGTTTTTTCCGGAACGGGAATCGACCAGGTCGAGGTTGCGCTGGGAGGCGGCGTCGATCAGGACGAAGGCGGCGTTTTCGCGCACGCGCGGTGGCCGCAGGTGCTCGCAGGGGCGGCGCAGCGAGTGGATCAGGTAATGCAGCACGGCCCCGGCGGCACCGGAGGCGGCGGTCAGATCGGCGCAGCCGAAGCCGTCGAGCGAGTGGACGTTGAAGTGATCCTTGAGCAGGCCGGTGGCGTGCTCGGGCAGGAAGGCATAGCCGTCGTAGGCCATGCAGTTTGTCAGAGCGCCGAAGTCGGCCGTCTGGTGATCCGGAATGAGCAGTTCGGAGGGAGCGATGCGCGAGAGTTCGTCGAGCAACTGGCCGCGGTCGGAAAACTCGGCGATGGTGAACTCGCCAGTGGTGTGATCGACGCAGGCGAGGCCCTCGTTTTTCCCGTGGTGGAAGACGGCGGCGAGGTAGTTCGGTCGCTGGTCGTCGAGCAGGGTGAGGTCGTCGATCGAGCCGGGCGAGAGGATGCGGGCGATCTCGCGCTCGACGAGCTTGCCGGGTTTGGGATCGGAGGTCTGTTCGGCGATGGCGACGCGTTTGCCGGCCTTGAGCAGGCGGGCGAGATAGCCCTGCGCGGCGTGGTAGGGAACGCCGCACATGGGGGTGCCGCCGCGTTTGGTGAGCGCCACGTTGAGGATCGGCGCGGCGGTTTTCGCGTCCTCGAAGAACATTTCGTAGAAATCGCCGAGCCGGAACAGCAGCAGCACGTCGGCGGGCAGGGATTTCCGCATCGCCAGATACTGGCTCATCATCGGCGTGGCGGCGGCGGACATGCGGCGGAGCTTGCGCGGTGCGATTGGGGGAATCAAGAGTGCATGAAAAAAGCCGGGCCCCGACAGGTCGGGGTCCGGCTTTGGATGTGTCGGAATCGGGGGATCAGCCTTCCGACGCAGGGTCTTGCAGGGAGCGGTAGCGCTGCACGAGTTCGTCGCGCTTGGCGAGCAGCTTGGGGGTTTCCGGCTCCACCTTGGTCATTTCATCGACCATGAGTTTCTGATACTCCTCGGCTTGCTTGCGGACCTCCGGTTCGCTGGCCACGACTTCGTTGCGTTTGAGCGAGATCTCCTGCTCGATCTGCTGGAACTTGCGCATGTCCTTGGTGAATTCCTCGCTCTGGCTTTCGGGCGGCTTGCGCAGTTCAGGGCTGCTGCCAAGTTTTTCCATGAGCGACTTGCTCTCTTCGATTTTCTCTTCGAGCGAAGGGTCCTTCTCGACGATCGTTTCGTCCACCAGCTTGTTGAACTTGTCGCGTTTTTCCACCACCGCGGGCTGGCTTACGGCGTGTTGCTCGGCTGCCTGGAGCTTGGTCTGGACTTCCATCAGCTCGGCGTGGATCTGCTGGAGCGGGTCGGCCTTCTTTTGCGGTGCGGGGAGACCGGGCGGCGGTTGCGCGCCTTGCGCCATGGCCGGTGTAGCGGCGATGCCGCAGAGGAATGCGGCCGCGATGAATGCTTTCGATCCCGTATGTGTGTAATGCGTATATGTCATGTCTATCATCTGTGTTTGCCGGATGCGGATTCGTTCCACACCCCGTTGTTGCGCTAACATCCCATGCGCAGCGGTGCAAACGGCTTTTGGGAACACGCGCGTTCCACAGGCCCGGAAATCCATGGTGCGGACCCGCTTCAGCTCCCATGGCATGGGGGCTGGCGGCGATCCGCCGGTTTGACGCGCGAAACGCAAAAAAAAGCGCTGCGAGGGAAACTAATCATGATTTCCTAACAAAAAAAGCCGGACAGGCTGACCTGTCCGGCTTGATTGGATGGTTCACGACCCCGACGAGTCGGGGCCGCTACAGGGGGCTTACATCATGCCGCCCATGCCGTGGTCGTGGCCGTGGCCGCCGGGAGCGGCTTTTTCCGGCTCGGGGATGTCGGTGACGAGGCACTCGGTGGTGAGCAGCAGGCCGGAGATCGAGGCGGCGTTCTGCAGTGCGGTGCGGGTGACCTTGGTGGGGTCCACCACGCCGGACTTGATGAGGTCCTCGAACTCGCCGGTGGCGACGTTGTAGCCTTCGTTGCCCTTGGCCTTCTTGACGTGCTCGACGATGAGCGCGGACTCGCGGCCAGCGTTGGCGATGAGCTGGCGCAGCGGGGATTCCACGGCGCGGGCGACGATGCTGGCACCGGTGGCTTCGTCACCGGTCAGCGCGAGTTTGCCGACATTGGCCTGGGCGCGGATCAGCGCGGTGCCACCGCCAGCGACGATGCCTTCCTCGACCGCCGCGCGGGTGGCGTGGAGGGCGTCTTCGACGCGGGCCTTCTTCTCCTTCATCTCGGTCTCGGTGGCGGCACCGACGTTGATGACGGCCACACCGCCGGCGAGCTTGGCAAGGCGCTCCTGGAGCTTCTCGCGGTCGTAATCGCTGGTGGTTTCCTCGATCTGCTTGCGGATCAGGTTGACGCGGCCGGTGATGGCTTCGGAGGTGCCGCCGCCTTCGACGATGACGGTGTTTTCCTTGGCGATGGTGACGCGCTTGGCGGTGCCGAGGTCGTTGATTTCGACGTTCTCAAGCTTGATGCCGAGGTCCTCGGTGATGACGCGGCCGCCGGTGAGGACGGCGATGTCTTCGAGCATGGCCTTGCGGCGGTCGCCGAAGCCGGGAGCCTTGACGGCGGCGACGTTGAGGATGCCGCGGAGCTTGTTCACCACGAGCGTGGCGAGCGCTTCGCCCTCGACGTCCTCGGCGATGATGAGCAGCGGCTTGCCGGACTTGGCGACCTTTTCAAGCAGCGGCAGCATGTCCTTGAGCGACGAGATCTTCTTCTCGTGGATGAGGATGTAGGGATCGTCGAGCTGGGCTTCCATGCTCTCGGCGTTGGTCACGAAGTAAGGGCTGAGGTAGCCCTTATCAAACTGCATGCCTTCGACCACTTCGAGGGTGGTCTCGATGCCCTTGGCTTCCTCGACGGTGATGGTGCCGTCCTTGCCGACCTTGTCCATGGCCTCGGCGATGATGTCGCCGATTTCGGGATCGGAGTTGGCCGAGATCGCGGCGACCTGGGCGATTTCCTTGGCATCCGAAACGGTCTTCGAGAGCTTCTTCAGCTCGCCGACGACCGCTTCGGTGGCCTTGAGGATGCCGCGCTGCAGCGAGATCGCGTTGGCGCCGGCGGCCACGTTGCGGAGGCCTTCCTTGTAGATCGCCTCGGCAAGCACGGTGGCGGTGGTGGTGCCGTCGCCGGCGATGTCGCTGGTCTTGGAGGAAACCTCGCGGATCAGTTGCGCGCCCATGTTCTCGAAGGGATCTTCGAGTTCGATCTCCTTGGCGACGGAAACGCCGTCCTTGGTGATGGTGGGAGAGCCGAATTTCTTGTCGAGGATCACATTGCGGCCGGCAGGGCCGAGGGTGGCCTTGACGGCACGGGCGAGTTTCTCAACGCCGCGCAGCAGCGATTGGCGGGCGGATTCGTCGAATTGGAGTTGTTTGGCCATAATTGTAGTTTGCTAGTTTTAAGTGTTCAGTTTTCAGAGTGGCTTCAGCTGCAGACGCCGAGGATGTCGGACTGGGAGATGATGAGGACTTCCTGACCGTCGATTTTGACTTCGGTGCCGCCGTATTTGGAGATGAGCACCTTGTCGCCGACCTTGACGTGGAAGACGATGTCATTGCCGTTGTCGTCCTTGCCGCCGGTGCCGAGCGCGAGCACTTCGGCTTCCTGGGGTTTTTCCTTGGCGGTGTCCGGAAGGACGATGCCGCCGGAACTGACGGCTTCCGCTTCGATGCGCTTGACGAGGACGCGTTGTCCGAGTGGTTTGATGTTGGCCATGTGTTTGTATGGTTGGTTGGTTGGTGGTTTTGGTGTGAGAAACCACTCCGCTCGCGCGGAGTGGAAAGTTTTCAGTTTTCAGTTTTCAGTGAAGAGGGATCAAGGGCTTCAAGCCATTGGTCGAGTTCGTGGTCGAGTTGATGGGTGAGGAAGTCGAGCCATGCTTGGAAATCGCCGGAATCGGCGGCTTCGAGCGCGCGGTAGTAGTCCATGCGCAGGTCGGTCGTAATCGATACGGGCGGGTAACCGGCGGCGAGCAGCACGAAGTTCATCGCGAGGCGGGCGGCGCGGCCGTTGCCATCGGCGAAGGGATGGATGCGGGCGATGCCGTGGTGGAGTTTCGCGGCGCGTTCGACGGGATCGGAGACGGCTTTGATTTCCGTGAAAAGTTCCTCCATCAGGTCGGGAACCTTCATGGCATTCGGCGGAAGATGATGGGAACCGGCGATGCGGACCGCGCCGGAGCGGTAAGAACCCGCGTAATTGTCCTCCACCCGGGTGAGAACCATTCGGTGGAGATCGAGCAAGTCACGCTCGGTGAGAACGGCATCCGGTTTCGCAAGCGCCTTCACCTGTTCCCATGCCTTGGCGAGGTTGAGAGCCTCAATGTGATCCTTGAGTGGCTTGCCGGAAACGGTGACGCCCTTGGAAAGCACCAGCTCGGTTTCGCGGAGCGTGAGGCTGTTGCCCTCGATGGCGTTGGACTCATGCACCATCCGCACATCCCACGCCGCGGCAAGGCTGGCGACCGACTCCGGAGAGAGCGGACGCAGCGCGGCGAGGCGTTGGTGTTTGGTGGTGAGGGTGGGCATTGCCAAAGAAGTGTGAGTTCTTCTCTTGCGTCTTGGGTCTTGAAGTCTTGTGTCTTAATCCACGACTTCGGCGTCCACGACTTTGCCCTTGGCTTGTTTGGGCTCGGATGAGGAGGGTTCGTCGGCGGGCTCGACTTCGGGTTGCGCGGCTCCGCCGCCTTGGGCTTGCTGGGCGGCCTGGGAGAGGGCTTGCAGCGAGCTTTCGAGGTCGGAGACGGCGGAGTTGATCTTTTCGACATCGTCGCTGGAGATCGCGTCCTTCACGGCCTGGATCTTGCCTTCGAGTATTGACTTGAGTTCGGCCGGAGCGTTGTCGCCGAGTTCGGCGAGTTGTTTCTCGACCGAGAAGACAAGGTTTTCCGCCTTGTTTTTGGCATCGACTTTTTCGACGCGTTTGCGGTCTTCCTCGGCGTGGGCCTCGGCTTCCTGTTTGGCTTTTTCGATTTCGTCTTTCGACAGACCGGACGAGCCTTGGATCGAGATTTTCTGCTCCTTGCCGGACTGCTTGTCCTTGGCTGAAACGTGGAGGATGCCGTTGGCGTCGATGTCGAAGGTGACTTCAATCTGCGGTTCGCCGCGGCGGGCCGGGGCGATGCCGTCGAGGCGGAAGTTGCCCAACAGCTTGTTGTCATTGAACATCGGCCGCTCGCCCTGGCAGATGCGGATGTCCACGGCCGGCTGGTTGTCGGCGGCGGTGGAGAAGATCTGTGATTTCTTGGCGGGGATGGTGGTGTTGCGCTCGATCATCGGGGTGGCGCGCGAGCCTTCGGTTTCGATCGAGAGGGTGAGGGGGGTGACGTCGAGCAGGAGCACGTCCTTGACATCGCCGCGCAGCACGCCGCCCTGGATGGATGCGCCGATGGCGACGACTTCATCCGGATTGACGCCTTGATGCGGAGTCTGGCCGGCGAGTTCGCGGGCGGTTTCGACGACTTTGGGCATGCGGGTCATGCCGCCGACGAGCACCAGTTCGTCGATATCGGAAGTGGAGACTCCCGCTTCCTTGAGGCAGTCGCGGACCGGCTTCTTGGTGCGCTCGAAGAGGGAATCGGTGAGTTGTTCCAGCTTGGCGCGAGTCAGGTTGAGCTGGATGTGTTTCGGGCCGGTGGCGTCGGCGGTGATGAAGGGCAGGCTGATGTCGTAGGACTGGGAGGAGGAGAGGGCGATCTTGGCTTTTTCCGCCTCTTCCTTGATGCGCTGGAGCGCGTCGGGCTGGCCGGATAGATCGATGCCCTGGTCTTTTTTGAACTCACCGACGATCCACTGGATGAGCGTGTTGTCCCAGTCGTCGCCGCCGAGTTTGGTGTCGCCGTCGGTGGCAAGCACCTCGAAGACGCCGTCGCCGATTTCGAGCACCGAGATGTCGAAGGTGCCGCCGCCGAGGTCATAAACGGCGATTTTTTCATCGGACTTCTTGTCGAGTCCGTAGGCGAGAGCGGCGGCGGTGGGCTCGTTGATGATGCGCAGCACTTCGAGGCCGGCGATTTCACCCGCGGCCTTGGTGGCGTTGCGCTGGGAGTCGTTGAAATAGGCGGGGACGGTGATGACCGCTTGTTTGATAGACTCGCCAAGTTTGGCCTCGGCATCGGCTTTCAGTTTGCCGAGCACCATGGCGGAGATTTCCTGGGGCGAGAAGGTCTTGGTTTCGCCGGCCACTTCGATCTGGATGTGGGCGTCGCCATTGGGGGCGGCGACGATGGCGTAGGGCATGCGTTTGTCGGCCTCGGTGAGTTCGGCAAACTTGCGGCCGATCAGGCGCTTGGCGGAGAAAATCGTGTTTTTCGGGTTGGTGATGGCCTGGCGCTTGGCGGCCTGGCCGACGAGACGCTCGCCGTTTTTGGCGAATGCCACGACCGACGGCGTGGTGCGCGCGCCTTCCGAGTTTTCAAGCACCACTGGCTCGCCGCCTTCCATGACGGCCATGCAGGAGTTGGTGGTGCCGAGGTCGATTCCGAGAATTTTGGACATGAGATGGTTTCCTTTCGGGGTTGGAGAAAATAAGCGTAATTGTCGCCTTCCACCTCGCATGTGCTGTGCCAGAACCGTCCATCGTATTCGTAAGTCACAGATAGTGAGTGCAATGAATATTTCCGTGGCGCATCTCAGCCGGTAAGATGACCAGAATTCGCGTCAAAATGGCGCACATGGCAGGCGACAACATGACGCACCGCGCGGAAATGCCGCGTCAGATGTTTCCGGTCTTGAACGTCCGCTTGTTCCATTCCTAGTTTCCGTGGCACTTCATGCGAGCCCAGCCTTTCATATGGATTCCACGCGGCGAGCCGTTCCGGCAGGACGGTTCCGGCGGATCGGGTTCATTTCCGCCGATTTTGGAGCATCTGATCCGTCAGCGCGGACTGCCGGAGGGGATGGAACTGGACGATTACCTGCATCCAAAGCTGCGGAACTTGGCGGATCCCTTTTTGATTCCGGACATGCAACCCGCCGTCGAGCGCCTGCTGGCCGCCATCGATCAGCGCCAAAACGTCTGCATTTATGGCGATTACGACGTGGACGGAGTATCGTCGATCACCCTGATGCGGCGCATCCTGATGGCGTATGGAATGGAACCGCGGCACTTCATCCCGCGGCGCGGACCGGAGGGTTACGGGCTGAGCGCCGCCGCGCTGAAACGCTGCATGGCCGAGGGGGCGAAGCCGGATTTGCTGGTGACGGTCGATTGCGGCACGGTGTCGGTCGAAGAAGTCGCGATGCTGCGCAAGGAGGGGATCGATGTGCTGATTGTGGATCACCACGAGCCGTTGCCGGACGCGCGGCCCGATTGCTGCGCGCTGGTGAATCCCAAATGCGGTTCGGATTTCACTTATCTCTGCGCCGCGGGTGTGGTCTTCAAGTTGGGTCATGCATTACTGAAAACCCGGCCCGCGCCGCTCGATTTGAAGAAACTCATCGATCTGGTGGCGGTGGCGACGATTTCCGACATCGTGCCGATGATCGGCGAGAACCGCCTCATCGTCCGCCATGGTCTCAAGCATCTGCCGAACACGCTGAATCCCGGCCTGCGCGCACTGCAGGACGTCACCGGCATGAACGGTTCCGCGACCTCGATGGACGTCGGTTTCCGCATCGGCCCGCGGCTCAACGCGGCGGGGCGCATGGACGTGCCCGAGGACGCGCTCGCCACGCTGACCACCGATTGCCGACGGCTCGCGCGCGACCTCGCGATGAAGCTCGATGACTACAACCGCGAGCGGCAGAACTTCGAAACCCGCATCCGCAACGAGGCGGTGGAAATGCTGGCCCGCGACTTCGATCCGGCACGCGATCCGGTGATCGTGCTCGGCTCGCGCGACTGGCATCACGGCGTGGTCGGCATCGTCGCCTCGCGGTTGATGCGGCAATATCACAAGCCGACCTTCATCATCGCCATCGACGACGACGGCATCGGCAAAGGCTCGGGCCGCAGCATCGAAGGCGTCTCACTGGTCGAGGCGATCCGCGCCTGCGAGTCCGAACTCATCGCCGGCGGCGGTCACGCCATGGCTGCCGGGCTTTCGGTCCACGAGGACCACATCGACCGCTTCCGCGAGCGCTTCACCGAATACGTGCTGGCCGCCACCACCGAGGAGCAGCGCCGGCCGAAGCTGTTTTTCGACGCGGAAATTTCCTTCGACCAGTTGTCGCTCGATTTCCTGTCGAGCTACGAGCTGCTCCAGCCGTTCGGCAACGGCAACCCGCAGCCGGTTTTCATCTCGCGCGGGATCAACCTGAGCCGTCCGCCGCTGCGCATGAAAAACCACCACCTGCGGTTCATGCTGCGGCAGGGATACCACGAGCAGGACGCCGTGTTTTTCGGCGGCGGCGAACATCCGCTGCCCGATCCGCCGTGGGATGTCGCGTTTACCATCGACCGCAACACCTTCCGCGGCCGGACCTCGCTGCAACTCGTCGTGCAGGACGTGCGCGCCGCGCAATGAGCCCGCGCGAAAACGCGCCGCGGATTTTGACATGGGCGGCCGATTGGCTACGTTCCGCGCCGTTCGAACCAAACCATCCATCCTATGAGCGAAACGACCCCTGAAAAACACGTGTTCCAGGCCGAGATCCAGCAGTTGCTCGATCTGGTGGTCCACTCCCTCTACACCGACAAGGAGATATTCCTGCGCGAGCTGGTTTCCAACGCCTCCGACGCAATGGAGAAACTCCGCCACGTCGAGGCCACCGAGAAAAACGTCCATCAGCCGGAACTCGCGCTGGAAATCCTCATCACCACCGACGACAAGGCCAACACGCTCACCATCGCCGACCGCGGCATCGGCATGTCGCACGACGAGTTGGTCAAGCACCTCGGCACCATCGCCCACTCGGGCACCAAGGCATTCCTCAAGTCGGTCAAAGAAGGAAACGCCGTGCCAGGCAACATGATCGGCCAGTTCGGCGTCGGTTTCTACTCCGCCTTCATGGTGGCGGAAAAAGTGGAGGTCTTCTCCCGCTCGTGGCATGCCGACTCGCCGGAACTCGTGTGGACGAGTGACGGGAAATCCGGCTATGAAATCACCGAAACCACCGGTCTCGACCGCGGATCGAAACTGGTGCTCCATCTCAAGGACGACTGCAAGGAATACGCCACCGAGTCGCGGGTGAAGCATCTGATCGAAACCTACAGCAACTTCGTCGGCTTCCCGATCCTGCTCAACGGCAAGCGCGTCAACGAGGTCGAGGCGCTGTGGTTGAAGAACAAATCCGAAGTCACCGACGAACAATACAAGGCGTTCTATCAGTTCGCCTGCAAGGCATGGGACGAGCCTGTCTACCGCCTTCATTTCAGCGCCGACGCGCCGCTGGCGATCAACGCGCTCGTTTTCGCGCCATCGGAAAACCCCGAGCGAATGGGCTTCGGCAAGGTCGAGCCGGCGGTGGCGCTCTACTGCCGCAAGGTGCTGATCGATCCCTCGCCGGAAGGTCTGCTGCCCGACTGGATGCGCTTTATGAAAGGCGTGGTCGATAGCGCCGACATCCCGCTCAACATCTCGCGCGAGACGATGCAGGACAGCGCGCTCATTCGCAAACTCGGCGGCGTCATATCGAAGCGCGTGATCAAAATGTTCGAGAAGGAAGCCGGGTCCGATCCGGAGAAATACCGCGGTTTTTACCGCAAGTTCGACCGTTTCTTCAAGGAAGGCGTCGCCACCGACCATGCCAACCGCGAGGCCTTGGCGAAATTGCTGCGCTTCGAGTCGTCGATGACCGATCCCGGCGCGGTTTGCGGTTTCACCGACTATGTCTCCCGCATGAAGGACGGGCAGGACACGATCTATTATCTCATCGGCGCCAGCCGTGACCACATCGAGAGCAGCCCGTATCTCGAAGCCTTCAAGAGCCGCGGTCTTGAAGTCATCTATTTCACCGACGGGGTGGACGAATATGTCGTCGAATCGCTCGGCACCTTCGATGGCAGGAAACTTGTCTCCATTCGCAATGCCGGCGTGGAACTCGAGGATAGCGAAAACGAAGGCGAGGCCTTGGACGAGGAACAAACCAAGTCATTGTGCGAATTCCTCAAACAGGAACTCGGCGACCGCGTCGTCTCCGTGGCCGCGGGCAAACGGCTGGTGGACAGCCCGGTGCTCGCGCTGCTGCCCACCGACAGCATGAGCCCGCAGATGCGGCAGATGATGAAGGCCGTCGATGAGAACTTCAAAGACGAGGTGAAAGTGGAACTCGAAATCAATCCGCGCCATCCGCTGGTGAAACAACTCGCCGCCGCCAAGGACGCCAATCCCGATCTGGCAAAGCTCGTTTCCCACCAGCTTCTCGACAACGCCCTCATCTCCGCCGGCCTGCTGGAAGACGCCCGCGACACCATCCGCCGCATGAACGAACTCATGCAAAAAGCCCTGGCCTGAGCCGATGCACCAGCGCCCGCCGAAAAAATTCGTTCCGGTTCCCTTCGAGTATCATCAGGAGATCGAACTGGATATCGACTCGCTCACCAATCTGGGAGCGGGCGTCGGACGTGTCGGCGGCTGGGTGGTCTTCGTGCCCTTCGCGTTGCCCGGCGAAAGGGTCCGCGCGCGCGTCCACCGCAACGACAAGAACTGCTCGCACGCGGACTTGGTCGAGGTGCTTGTTTCATCACCGGACCGCATCGAGCCGGTCTGTCCGTTGTTCGGCGAGTGCGGTGGCTGCCAATACCAGCACCTGACTTATCAGAAACAGCTCGAATGGAAAACGCGCCAGGTCGGCGAGTTGATGCAACACATGGCCGGCATCGAGTTTCCGGTGAACGCGTGTCTCGGCAGCGATCAGATCTGGCATTATCGGTCGAAGATCACCCCGCACTTCGATCGGCCGCGCGACGGCGTGGTGGGAGGGATCGGCTTTCTCGCCGCCGCGCGCCGCAGAATCGTGGACGTGCCGCAGTGCGCGATCGCGATGGAGGAAATCAACCGCGCGTTGCCGGAAATCCGCGCCAACATCAATGCGAAGGGCCACACCTTCAAACGCGGCTCCACCATCCTCATGCGCGCCACCGAAGGCCGGGTGGAAACTGACTTCAAAGCCACCGTCAGCGAAAGGGTGGGGGACCTGAGCTTCCGCTTCCTCGCCGGCGATTTCTTCCAGAATAACCCGTTCATCCTGCCCGCCTTCACCGGCTACGTCGCCAAACAAGCCGCCGGCGCGCGTTTCCTGGTGGACGCCTATTGCGGCTCCGGTTTGTTCGCACTGACGCTCGCAAAAAACTTCGAACAAGTCGCCGGTGTCGAGGTTTCCGAAACCTCCTGCGAGTGGGCGCGCCGCAATGCCGAATCCAACGGCATCGACAACGCCACCTTTCTAGCAGCCTCGGCCGAGGAAATCTTCGCACAGATCACCTTCCCGCCGGAGGAGACCGCTGTGGTCATCGATCCGCCTCGAAAAGGCTGCACGCCGGAATTCATCGCACAACTCATTGCCTTCAATCCCGCACGGCTCGTTTATGTCTCCTGCGACCCCGCCACCCAGGTGCGCGACCTGCGATTGCTTAGCGAGAGCGGCTATCAACTCCGCGACGTCCAGCCCTTCGACCTCTTCCCGCACACCCGCCATTTGGAGTGTGTGATGACCCTGGAGCGTGGCTGATCAGGGAGCCGAGAAGCTCGCACGGAAAAAACGCATTCCTTCATCAAGCTGTCCATCCAATACGTGGAAGCCGCCGCCGGAAGCCGGGAAATCCGGCGAGTTGCCCGGCACGTCCCATGGCTGCCATGCCTGCAGGTCATCGCTGGTTTCGACCAGTACCGAGCGGTTGAATATCATCGGCACACGGATTTCGAACGCATTGCCGCCGCTTGGCACCAACTGGATCAGCCTGTCGAAATCCGCCGATTTGGGGTTGGAGCGGACAAGATATTCCATGCGGTTGCTGCGCCCGTCGCCATCCCAATCGAAATCCGCCGCGGCTTCGGGATCTTCGGTGCTGCCGAAGTGATCAATCTGCCAGTCGGCGAAACTCCGCCATCCGGGCAGTTCGTTTTCGATCCATGCGGTGAGCAGTTCCACGCCCACCGTGTCGGTCACCCGGTTGCCGATCGGCGGCATGCGGTTCAATCCTTCCGCGCCCTGCATGCGGGTGACCGCCATCGAGCGCGCGGTGTCGCCGGGCAGGATGATCCGGTTTTCGGGGTCGCCATGGGGATTGTTCAACACGCCGCGAACGATGCCGGTGAGTTCGGTGGGTATGTGGGCGCGGACATCCCAGGTGCCGCCACCGCCGCCGCCTGGTTGGTGGCATGGCGCGCAATTCACCGCCAGATAGGAACGCGCACGGATTTCAAGCGATTGCGTGTCGTCGTCGCTGGCGATGAATTTCGGCAGGAAAGTCACGGGATCGACCGGATTGGCGAAGTAGCCCGCCTGTTCGAGGGCGTTCAACTGGTTCTGCCACACGCCGGAAAACTCCTCGATCCGGTTCAGTTGCCGCGTGTTGAAACTGAGCGCGTGACCTGCGGCGGCGGTGTGGCAGGTCATGCACTCGCTGCGCGATGGAAACCGCCAGACCTGCGAGGATGGCAGCACTTCATCAAGGCCGGCGGAGGCGACGAGGTCGGCGTCCGATTGATCGTCGCGCCAGCGGTAGGTCACACCGTAGGCACCGCTGGTGTTCTTCACCAGAAAGCGGGTTTCCAAACGCCTCCGGCTCGCCGGGTTTCCCAACTCCGTCTTGATGTCGAAATGCTTGATCCAGACCTGGCCCTCGGGGAACTGCCAGTTTGCGTCCTTCGCCCATTGCATCATCGGCGGGAGATCCGGAATGCTGAACCAGCGCCGCTTGGTCGCGTGGTCGCTCCAGAACGGCAGATTGACTTCGTAGGGAACGATGCCGGTGTGAGTTTCCAGTGACGCCAGGTCGGAGAAGGCTCCGGTTTGCGAAAGCAGGGCTGGAAGCGGTGTGCCGCCCGTGGAGGAGCGCACGATGCGTTTCACGACTCCCTGGCCGATCATGCAGTAAAGCACGTCGCCATTCCGCGGGTCCGTTCCGAACGCCACCAGGTTGTTGCCCGCTTCCTGATAGAGTGGCTGCGAAGTCCAGCCGCCCGCGGATTCCGTCAGGGCCCAGATCCGGCCGCTGCCGTAATCGCCGAACAGGTATTTGCCGGCGAGTTCCGACAAGCGCGCGCCGCGCGACACCACGCCGCCGGTGATGCTGGTTCCCTGGGTGCGCGGATAGTCGTGGATCGGTGCGGTGGGATTGAAGCCGGGCGGCGGTGTCGCGCCGCCGGGGCCAGCGGTGAAGGCGAGATTTCCCTCCCGGTAGCTCCATCCGCAGTCGTTGCCCGCCGTGACGAGATTCACCTCCTCGCGCGCGCCCTGGCCGACATCCGCGACAAACAGCCTGCCGGTAGGCGGGTCGAAGCTCATGCGCCACGGATTGCGGAGACCGCAGGCCCAGATTTCGGTGCGGAGCCTGGCGGTGTCGATCGGCAGTCCGTGATGGGTTGTCGCGCCGATGAACGGGTTGTCCGCGGGAATGGCATAAGTCCCGGGATGCACGGCGGATGCGACGTGCGCGCCGGACGGCGTGTTGGTGTGGAGATTCGGCGCGAGCGAGCCGGACAGGAGATCGACATCGATTCTCAGAATGGCTGAAAAGAAATCCTTATCGATGAAACGGGCGTTGTCATATTGATCGTACCCTCCTCCCTCGTCGCCGGTCGAAATGTAGAGGTAGCCATCGGCGCCGAAGTGGATGTCGCCGCCATTGTGGTTTCCCGCCTGGTCGCGCTGGGTGATGAGCGGCACCTCCGATGCCGGATCGGCGGTGTCCGCCTGATCGTAGGAACCGGGCGTGCCGGTCGCCTGGAACCTCGACACCCTCTGATAGAGTTGTGCGCCGGTGTTGGTGGGGGACGTGATGGTGGTGCTGTAAAAAACGTAGAACCAGCCGTTTTGACGATAGTCCGGGTGGAACGCCATGGAGAGGATGCCGTTTTCGGAATTGGTGGCCAAGCGCCGCTGTGGACTGCTCGTCGTGCCCAGATGGGCGGCGAGGTTGAGAAACGTGCTCCGCGAGTTCTGCGCCAAGTCCACACGCTCGATGCCACTGTTGCGCTGGATCACAAAGAGGTGGCTTGTCTGGCCCGGAACATTGCGGATGGCGATTGGCAGTGAGAAGCTCAGCGATCCGAATGCGTTCTCGCCGACATAGGCGTCGGACTCCGCCGGAAGTTCGGATGGCAGGACAAGCGTCGTATTCGGCTGGCGCACCAACTGTGCCTGCCCGACAGGGGACAGCGCACACATGAGACAAATGAGAAAGCAGAAGCGCATGATCGAAAGCTCTGAATTTCAGAGCATGCACTTCCATGGCCGCATTTCAAGAACGATTGACGAATCGAACGGCATCAGCCCGACAACATGGCGGACGATCTTCGGACTGCTGCCCGATTGAGAACAAAAAATGGCCGGACAGCCGGTGCCGTCCGGCCATTTGTGAATCACGAGCGGCGGGTGGTGTGCCTCGCCGACGGCAGGCGGATCAATCCTCCTGTCTGGGGCTCCATTCCCCGGAGGCCGCGGCGGCGAGGTTGAAGGCCTGTTCGAGGCCGACCATTTCGCTCGACGGGCGCAGGCTTTCGAAGCTGGCGCTCTCCTTCTTGAGTTGCTCCTCGGAGTAGCCGACGGCCTTGATGGAAAGTCCGATGCGGCCTAACAGATTGTGATGTTTGAATTCAATCACGGACCACCTACTCCTCCGCCACCAAGCGTCCGAACAACTTGCCGTCGAGCGCGTTGCCGGACGCCGGGATCGTCGCAATCACGCTGAGGGGGCCGGAACCGCTCACCACGAATTCGATGCCGTTCATCGTGCTGGTCGTGGCAGGCACCGCCACCGGGACGGACCATGGATCCGTGATGCCGAGATCGCCGCTGTGCGACAGACTGAGCACTGCAGGAGCGCTGCTTGCCGGATCGAGCATGCTGAAGTTCATCACCAATCCGCCGTCCTCGGAGGCGGTTGGCAGCAGGCCCGAGGCGTCGTCATCAGGGGTAGTTGCCCCCAACAGGAAGGCGAGGCCGTCCTTTACCCCGTCGCCATTGGCATCGCCCCCGAAGGTGACACCGGTCACCGTGCCGCTGGTCGCCCAGGTGTCGAACGCGGACCCACCGCCGGTGCTTGGCACCACATCGGCGTAAGTGGCACCCACGCGGATCTCGTCCAGAATTCCGATATTTTGGTCGGCCGTGAAGAACAACGTATCAAATGAATCCTGGCTCACGATGGCTTGATAGGTCGTAACGGCAGTGCCCAGAGCCAGGTCGGTTCCGGGAGTGTAAAGTGTGACCGTGTCGTTTGTTGAACCATCCGCACCCCATTGGGCGTGCAGCACGAACAGATAGGTCGTGTCGTTGTCTGGATAGAAACCGAAGTTGTTGGTTGATCCGCTGGTCAGCCCTGGACTGGTGGATGGTGGTGTGACGAAGGTTGGATCGGCATTGATGTTGCCGCCGTCATAGATGTTCGTATCCCAGATCATCGGGATGCCACCATGAGCGGCATTGAAGGGCAACGCGAATCCGATCGCCTGCTCGGCAGTAGCGGCATTGGCATCTTCATCAAGGAGGTTGCCGTTGCCACTCAGATATGTATCGCCAAGACCGATGGCGAAGCGGGCACTTCCGGCATTGTCACCGGTTCGGTAGAGAAAGCTCATCCATAACCCGCCGCCGTCGTTGAGAAGGCCGTTGAGCGTGGTCGCCCCAATTCCGATGCGGACGTTGTTGTTATTGTAGCCACTCGCCACGGTCGCCGATGCAGAGGTGGACAGGGAGCCGTAGGTCAGATTCGCGGCTTCCACCGCTGCGGCGGACGAGGTGGTCCAATTGCCACTCAAGCCGGTTCCGCCGGGGTTGCCGGCGAGACTCGTGTCCGGAGGCACAAACTCGAACGGCTCGTGAATGACAGGCTCGGCATAGGACAGGCCAAATACCACCGACAGAGAGGCAGCGATCGCCGAAGCCATCAGGCAGCCTTTGGCATGAATGCCCAGGTCGGACAGGTTCGGATTGAGGGTTTTCATGACAAAACAACATTTACCCGCCTCGCATCACGATGACCATTCAAATCTCGGAATCGACTATTACCCGAATGATCATGGTCTCTTCCTTCCACACCTCAATGCCAGCGTGCCGTTCATGCCTGCCTCTCTACTCCTTCCCCGTCAGACGCCCGAACAACTTTCCGGCGATCGCATTGCCGGAGGATGGGATCGTGGCCACGACATCGTTCTTGGTCGTGTCGCCGAGGGTCTCGGTGACGCTGAAGTCCACCCCGCCCGCGGAGCCGGTTGCGGCGGGTATTGCCACAGTCGCCCACGGATCCCCGACACCGAGATCCCCGCTGTGTCCCAGACTGAGCACGGCCGGTGCGCTGATGGCCGGCTTGCGCATGGTGAAGCTCATTACCAATCCATCGTCCTCAGAGACCGTGGGCAGGAGGCTGGTGGCGTCGAAATCCGGAGTATCCGCGCCCAGCAGGAAGGCGAGCCCGTCCTGCACGCCGTCGCTATTGGCGTCACCTCCGAAAGCAACGCCGGACACCGTGCCGCTGGTCGCCCAGGCGTCAAACGCGGAGGCGCTGACGACACCTGGCACCACATCGGCGTATGTGGCTCCCACGCGGATCTCGTCCAAAATTCCGATATTCAGGTCGGCCGTGAAGAACAGCGTATCAAATGAATCCTGGCTTACGATGGCTTGATAGGTTGCAACGGCGGTGCCAAGAGTCAGATCGGTTCCGGGAGTGTAAAGTGTGACCGTGTCGTTGGTTGAACCATCCGTGCCCCATTGGGCGTGCAGCACAATGAGGTAGGTGGTGTTGTTGGCAGGGGTAAAACCGTAGCCGGCAGATGATCCGCTGGTCAGCCCGGGACTGGTGGAAGGTGGCGTGACGAAGGTGGGGTCGGCATTGATGTTGCCGCCGTCATAGGTGTTCGTATCCCAGATCATCGGTATGTCACCATTGTTGTTGCCGTAAACGGACGCGAATCCGATCGCCTGCTCGGCAGTAGCCGGATTGGCATCTTCATCAAAGAGGTTGCCGTTGCCACTCAGGTATGAGTCGCCAAGACCGATGGCGAAGCGGGTATTGGTGACATTGCCGCCGTATTGGTAGAGAAAGCTCATCCATAACTCACCGCCGTCGTCGAGAAGGCCGTTGAGCGTGGTCGCGCCAATTCCAATGCGGACCGAACTGTTATTGTAGCCACTCGCCACGGTCGCCGAGTCGGAGGTCGCCAGGGAGCCGTAGGTCAGATTCGCGGCTTCCACCGCTGCGGCGGACGAGGTGGTCCAGTTACCACTCAACCCGGTTCCCCCCGCGTTGCCGTTGAGGGTGGTGTCGGGTGCCACGAAACTGAACGGCTCGTGAATGACCAGCGCCGGTGGAACCGCTTCCTGCGTGGCAAAAAACCAGACATCGTCCGTGAGGATCCCTTCGAAGGGGTTCCCGGCGAGATCCACGACCGCGTCGCTGCTGATGCGTATCGCGTAGTTCGTGCCGGAGTCCAGGAGAGAGGAAGGATCGATCGTGACCCGGGGGCCGTTCGCCGTCACGCTCGGATCGGGGAGGTTGATCACCCGGTCCGACGCTCCGCCGGGATCATCGAGATTCCGGATCGTGACCTGACCCGAACCGCTGAGCACGACATACTCGCTGAACGTCGCCACGGGGGTGGCGATCTCGGATACGGTCTCGCCGTTCACCGGGTCGGTGGAAGTGAGCAAGGGTAGCGTCGTCTCGGAGCCGGGTCCGAGGATCAGGGTTTCAAAGTTTGCGGAATAGTAGTTTGCGAAGCGCTCACCAAGCGTGACCATGCCCGGCCTGTCGAAGTGAACGCCATCGCTGCTGCTCAGGTCCGCAGCGGGAACGAAGACGGCGTAGGGGTCGGACGCTCCTACCGCCGCCTGGGCGTCGGCGACTGCGTTTGTCCCTTCGCTAATGCGCCGGATTTCGCCAATCATGAAAGGCATGTCCTGCCGGTAAGTGGCCCGCATCTCGGCGATGAAGTTGTTGAGGGCCTGTTCGTATCCCTCCTGCGTCATGCCACTGTTGCTCTCTCCCTGATGCCAGAGCATGCCAATGATTTCCGGCTCGTAGCCTGCGTCTTCCAGCAGGGCCAGGCCGTTCGCTACCGTCTGCCTGAAGCGGATTCCGACAGCAGCCTCCTCATCCCAGCTTCCGATCCCTGTCCCTCCTTGTGCGTATTTGAGCAGGGCGAAGCGGGTGTCGGGATACATGTCCGCAATGGTATGCCCGAAGGTCAGGTCCGGCCCGAAGGACGCGCCGTCAAGCGCGGGATCATTGGGCTGGAGGAACTCCAGTTGCGTGCCGACGGTTTCCTGGGATCCGCGACAAATCAAGACGTCCTCACGCGGCGTAAGAAGCTCCGGGGCGAGCCCGGTGGTAGAAGCCCGGCCACGCATGTTCGACTGACCGCTCAGGAGAAAGACCTTGATCGGTGTGGCTGGGCAAGCATCACAAACGATCAACGCCACCATCAGAGGCAGCCATGCACGATAGTTTCTGCAAATCATCGATCCGATTTCAAGTGGCGCAGCGCCGACGCCTGAGCAGAAGCCCACTAAGGACCGATCCCAACAGGACGGAGGACGATGGCTCGGGGATGGGAGTGACACTGGCATAGGTAGCGCCCACGCGGATCTCGTCGAGGATGCCGAGCGTCTGGTCGGCCGTGAAGAACAAGGTATCAAACGAGTCTTGGCTCAAGACGCCTTCGTAGGTTGAGGCCGCACTGCCCAAAACCAGATCGGTCCCGGGAGTGTAGAGTGTCAGGCTGTCGTTGAGTGTCCCGTTGGCGTTCCACTGGGCATGGAGAACGAAGAGGTAGGTCGTGTTGTCCCCAATGGTGAATGCGGATCCGGAAGTGAGTCCGCTCGGCGCGTTCTGGACATTGCCACCGTCGTAATCGTTCGTGGTCCACATCACCGGATAAGCTTCCTCCGGAAAGTAAGGGATAGCGAAGCCGATCGCCTGCGCCCCGGTGACCGCCGGATTCAGGTCACCGTTTGAAGTCACGTAGGTGTCACCGAGACCGATCGCGAAGCGGATGTTGTTGGCGGTATTTACCCGGAAGAGGAAGCTCATCCACAACTCGCCACCATCGTCGAGCAGGCCGTTCAGTGTGGTGGCACCCACCCCGATGTAGGGAGAGCTGGCGTTGAAGCCCTTCGCCACGGTGGCTGAGCCGGAAGTTTCCAGCGATCCGTAGCTCAGGTTTGCGGCTTCCACCGCTCCGGTGTCCGGGGCGGTCCAGCTTCCGGCCAATCCCGTTCCACCGGTGTTGCCGTTGAGCCTCGTGTCAGGCGGCACATAGGCGAACGATTCATGAATGACGGCTGCAGCGTTGGCCCAGCCGGCCGTCGCGGCGATGCTGGCGACGAAAGTTGCAGCCTTGCCCAAAGTGCCGGGAGACGTGCGCCAATGGCGAAGGGGAGAAGTGAACATCCGTTTCATGCTTGCCGTAGAGCGTGGTTTGTTCGGGTTGGGTCGGCAACCCCATTCTCAGGAGCTGCCATTACCCGATTGAGCATGGTTGAGAGGCCTCACCCATCGGTCGCGACGACCCGGACAAACAGCCGCGGGTGGGTCAACAGATCACCGTCGAGGGTGATCGTGACGGTTTCCACCGGGCTGGCATCGTCGGAGGTCTCCGACGCCGGTGTGAAGGACGTCCAACTTTCGGTTGCGAGTGTGGTGGACCATTGATAGGTGTATACGGCTCCGGTGAGAGTGGTGTCTCGGCGGGTGTAGCTTAGGGTTCCCGTGCTCGCGTCGAGGCCGCTGGTGATCGGATTGACGGATGATCCATCCGTCGGGTCGAGGCCCCAGAGGCGTTCCTCACGGTTTGTCATTCCGTCACCGTCGAAGTCGGCGTTGGGATCGCTGAGGTCGGCGGGCGAAAAGGTATCGGCCCAGGTGTCGTAGTCGCTGCCGCTGCTTCCACCAAGTCCGACAGCGTCCTGATAGGTGGCACCAAACCGGAGTTCATCGTAGATCGTGCCTGTGTTCTGACGATTCCCGAAGGAGACCGTGTTGAGGTCGGCGTTCGTGAATATGCCGGAGGCTGTGCTGACGACGGTGCCGGGTGTCGAAAAGTCGGAACTGCCCGGCATGTAAAGTTCCAGCACGTCCGTGCCATTCGCGTCCACGTCCCACATGATCCTGCCGACATACAATTGGGTTGTGTTGGTGCCGGGATTGCCACCCGACCCTGTGCCGTCCACAAAATCGTTGTCCGTTCCGGTGAACGTCCCAGCGGTGCCACTCTTGAGTTCGATCCCAAAGCCGGTGCCACTGTTGGCAATCCCTTCAGGGGGGAACATATCGTCAATACGACCGTCGGCGATGGCGAACATGTAAACGGGATTGGTGCTGAAAGAATTCGACTGGAACAGGAAGCTGAACCACACCTGACCGCCGCTGGTGATGGGTTCGGACAGGGTGTTGTATGCGACATCGGCACTGCCATTCGCGTCCGTCATGATCGAGTTGCCGGCGGTTGCCAGCGTGCCGAAGGTGAGGCTGCCGCTGCGCATGATGTAATCGACCCCTGCGTTCGACCAATTTCCTGCCAGCCCGATGCCGGCACCCGAGGTGGTATCGAGATCGGCACCGATCGGGGTCTGATCAAACGGCTCGTAAACAAAGGCTCCGCCGGGTCCCGAGGGGATGTCCTGGGTGGTGGCAAAGAAGACGGCGGACGGTGCGCTCTGGTTCTGCTGCGCCGAATTGTCGCGGGCCGTCACCGTGTAGCTGTAGGTCGTGGAGGGGGTGAGTCCGCTGTCGTTGTAGGTCGTCGAGTCCTGCCAACCGCTGTCGTTGCCGCCGGGGTTGCCGCTGGTTTCCGTGAAATAATACTCCACGGCGCTGCCTTCCGGATCGATCACGGTCTCCGCCGTCATGGTGATTGCGGTGGGAGAGGTTGCCACGGGTGCCACGGCGAAACCGGGCGTGGGTGGGGCGCCGTTGTCCACCGGATCGGTGGTGGCAGAGGCGGTGGGCGACCATCCGGTGGTGTTCAGCGCGGGCGTCTTGTCGCGTGCCCGCACGCGGTAGCTGAATTCCGTTTCGGCAGCCAAGCCCGTATCGACGTAGGTCGGGCTGTCCTGCCAGCCGCTGTCGTTGCCGCCGCCGGAGACGTTTTCGAAGTAGTATTCGACCTCATTGAGATCGGTGGCGGTGGTGGCGGTCATCGTGATGCTGCTGTCTCCGAGGGCGGTGGGCACCGTTGCCCAGGTCATCGGATCGGGCGATGGAGGGGTGGTGTCCTCGACCATCTGGTCGGTGGCGATCACGTCGGCGTAGTTGGTGGCGATGCGGATTTCGTCAATTTTCGGCGAGCCGGCGTTTTTGCCGCCAAAGCACAGGACATTGAATTTCGACTGATCGAGCACGGCGGAGCGGGTTGAAACCGGTGTGGATGGCAGCACCAGGTCGCTATTCGGCAGGTAGATTTCCACGGTATCCGGCGCGTTGGCATCCGCACCCCAGGTGATTTTCCCGACGATCAAGGCGGTGGTGTCGCCGGAAATGCTGCCAGTGCTGGAAGAAGTGCCGCGGGCGGGCGCCCAGGTGGCGGCCTGTGGGGTGGTCCCGCTGGCGATGTACACCCCGATGGCTTCGCCGCCATCGTCCATGCCGCCAAAAAATGACGAGCGGGCCGTTCCGAGGTGGAGGTAAACTCCGGTATTGATGCTGGCGGTGTTGTTCGTCAGGAAACTGAACCAAACTTCCGCGCCGTCATCGAGCAAGCCGGCGTCCGCGAACTCGGAGCGGAGGAATGCCCCGGCACTGTTTGCCGCACCGCTGTTGAACGATTGATTTCCCGAGGTCGGCAGGATGCCGAAGCTCATGCTGCCTGATGCGACGTTGAGGCCACCGAACCAACGGCCTTGAAGGCCGGCTCCCGCGACGTTCTCCGGCAGGGAGGAATCCGGGTCCCCGAAGGGTTCGTAAATGTAGGCATTACCGGGTGACAGCCCGTTGAGGTTGATGCTCACTTCGGTTGGCGATGCGGAACCATTGGCCGGGACGACGGAGTAAACTGGGGTGCCGGATGCCGGCGGGGTCTCATCGACATAGCTGGTCGCGGTGCCGTCCAGGGCTGGCTCGATGAGCACGCCATCGCGGCGGATTTCGATGGCGGTGTAATCGAGATTGTTTTCCCAGCTCAGCTTCACTCTGTTGCGAAACCGGTAGGCCTCAAGCGCGGTGATGCCCGCATCGAAGGTGAGGGAGAGATCGGGCGTCGGCTCACCGGGCATGGAGAAGCTCAGGGTGTATTCGATGAGGCCGGGCTCGGCATCCGCATCGAAGAAGACCGGCGGGTCGAAGGGGGCGGAAGCGGCGATTTCCACGCCATTGCGCATGACTTGCAAGGCGGTCGGGGTTTCCTCGCCTTCACTCCAGGTGAGCGTCACACCTGTGGCGTCGCTGGTGGCTTCGAGCCGATATGGGCCGCGGGCCGGGATCATCGCCGAGATGGCATCGCCCATCGCCAGGCCGAGGTTGCTGTATGTCTTGGCGTTTTGGTTCCAGTGAATGCTGTCTCCGCTTGGCGAGTCGTTTCTGAATTGCCAGAATTCCAGTCCTTTGTAGGGCTGCCGGGCGTCCACGACCGCGACATTGCCGGCGAATTCCGGGTATTTGGCGGCGTCCGCCATCGCCAACTGGGCGAGTTCCACCTCGGTGTATTGAAAATTGAAATCCATCGCCGAAGTCGCAATCACGAATGGCAGGCCGGGCGCGCCGAGGTCGGTGCGGACGTCCCTGATGAAATTCGCCATGTTGGTTTCGTATGCGGCGCTGCGGGTGGCATCGATGCGGTCGTTCCACCCTTGGTGCCATGCGAAGCCGGCGAACTCGTAGCCACCGTCGTCATAGTCCGGAAAGTAGGCCGCGAGGTTGGCGGTGACGTCGTTGATGATATCGAGCATCTCACGGTAGGCGAACCCGGGATCATTCGCTCTCATTTGCCCCGTAAAGGGGCCGGAGCTGGGTGGTCGGAAATCGTAATCAAGGTCGCGGTTGCCCCATGCCGTCTTGATGATCAGAATCTGTTCTTCGTATAGACCGCTGACCACCTCGCCGAAGCCCATTTCCGGGCCGATGTTCGAGCCGGGACTTCCGCCACCATATCCTACGGTGAGTTGGCCGCCACCGTTTGTCCGTTCGCGAATCCACACATCATCGTAAACCCTGAACCCGCCGACACCGTCGCCAAGGAACGCGTATTCCGGCTCGTTGGCGATCAGGTATCGCACCGTTCCGGGGGTGGTGGTTTCGGAGCCGACCTGGCCGAGGCCGACCATGTTCGACTGGCCGGCGAGGATGAAGATCTTGACCGGGCTCGAACCGGCCTGTTCGGCGGCGAGGTTTCCGGGAAGCATGGCGCTGGCGAGCAAGGCCGCGGATAGGATGGATGAAAGGCGTGATGTTGAGGTCATGGGGTTGAGTTGGTTGGCTGAATCAGTTCAACGGCGTCAGGGTGAAGTCGCGGATGGTGATGCCGCGCATGTAGTAGTGGCCGCGATGGAAGCTGAGGGTGTTCTCGCCCTGCTTGAGCTCGATCTCGACGGGTTCCAGTTCACCCCACAGGCCGATGGTGTAGGGGAGAGGAATGTCGATCTGCTTGGCCTCGTTGACCGTCAGGAAGAGGTGTTGTTTCGAAGCGGGGATGGCCAACCGTACGGTGAGTGCGTATTTGCCGGCCTTGGGTGCATCGATGGTGTAGGCAAACGTGTCGGCACCGCCAAAGCGCGTGTAATGCAACTGGATGCCTCCGAGATTGCTCGGCATGAAGCGGATGACGTCGGTGCTGTTGGTCGGTGTGGTGGTCGCGGCTGCGGGGATGGTTATGACACCCTTGGAATCGGTGGTGACCTTGCGCTCCGAATCGGGGATATCGACGGCTGCGATCTTGTCCCGGAGGGCGGCTTCGTTGGCTTCGCCGATGTCCTCGCCCACCGCGTCCAGGGCGTTCACTCCGAGCCGGTCGATGATTGAATTTTGAACGACCATCGCCGCGTTTTGCCAGAAACCCGGCATCGGGACCTCTTCGATGCTTTGTTTCACGTATGCGCCCTTATAACGCACGCCGATGTTGTCGCGATAGCCGAACTCGGTCTCCTGGCCGAGGCTGGTCGAGATCCACAGGCCGCGCTTGACCTTGAGGAAGTCCTGCGGCTTGAGCCGGGCCTGAGTGCTGGCGAGGAAATCGAGGTCTGACGGATAGCGATTGAAAACGGTGCGGTTGCTGGATCCCCAGCCGGCACCGAGACAGCACACCCAGCCCTTGGGCGTCCAACGGACCAGGGCAGCATGGCCCCGCTGTGAGCGAGCGGTGGTGGGAATACCGAACGAGCGAAGAATGAAGCGGCCGAAGAAGGCACGGCGGCCACAGATTCCGCCCACGGCGAGGATGTTTTGATATTGCTGGAGGTCGTCGCGGTCATAGCCAAGGCCCTGATACTTGCTGGTGTAGTTGATCTCGGTTTCGACGGCTTTGACGTAGCGCCATGCCGGATCGGCCCAGGTGACGAGTTCCGGACGATAGCTGCGGAGCATTTCGCGGCCCCAGGCCCTGATTTCATCCGGCTCGTCGCCATCGACGACCATGCGCAGGCTCCATGTGCAGAAGGTTTCGAAACCGGGATCCAATTCCTTGTCCAACCAGGCCTTCTCAAAGGAGGCGTAACGGGCAACGGGGTCGATGTAGTGGATTTCGTCGCCTTTGGCAGCGGGCCTGCCTTCCACGATCGGCACGGCATGTTCGAGCGCGATGGCCAGCGCCAAACGCTGGAAGATGCCGTCCTTGGATTTCGGATGCGCCTTCTGAATGGCTTCATAGATTTCGAGTGCCTGGGGATATTTGCCCCACATCGCCCCATCGGCGACCAGCATCTCGATGAGGAGTGGTGTGTTTGCCAACAGTTTTTCGACGCGTTGCGCTTGCTCGCTGCCCTGCTGGGCATAGACGGCCAGCCAATACGGGGTGGCCTCGGTTAGAACGGTGGCCTGGGCCAGCTTGGCGTCAAGCTTGTCGCTATCGAGGATCGTGTGGATCCCCACACTCACAAGCGCCTGGGTGGTCTTGGCTTTGGCGGCCTCAAGCTCTTGGGCTGCGGCTTCCAGTTTTTTCTTATTTTCCGGGAGTTTGGCTTTCGCTTCTTCCAGAGCCTTTCTGGCATTTTCAACACCGCCCGGGAGGCTTTCGAGATTCTTTTTGCGGTTTGCCACCTCTTTTTGAGCCTCCTCCACGGCGCGCTCTTTGTCTTCGTGGCCATCCGGCATGGCGAGGGCGTTTTTCAGGTACATTTCCGCATTGGCGAGTTTGGCGGGCGCTTCCTCCAGCTTTTCGATTCCGGATTGAAGGCCGGTGACTTTGCCAGAGTAACTGTTGCGAAAACCACGGGTCGCGATGTCATACTTCACTTCGGAGATTTTCTGGGCGGCAAGGGCATCGCGGACGGCTTGTTTCTGCGCATCGGAAACCGTGGGCAACTGCTTGCCAATCTCGGCTTGCAACGTGGCCAATCGGGTCGCGTATTGGTTGGCCAATGCCTTGCCAGCGTCCGTCAGTTCGACCGGAGTTTCGCCCAATAGAGATCTATCCTTGCGCAGTTTCTTTGGAGCCTCTTCGACCGGTAGGCTTGGGGCATTTGGGTTGGCGGCGTCCGCCTTCTGAGGATGGAGCGGCAGACCGATGGCCAAGGTGATCGCGCAGGCAGTGACGCCCGCCTTGAGGAATCCCGCCTTGGATCGGCAGGCTTGTGAGATGAATGGAAGGGAGTGGAATGGTTTCATGATATGATTGGTGATGGGTTGTGGCTGGTTGATGGGTTTGGCGTTGTGTGTGGTTATTGGGCGGGTGCGGCCAATTGCTCCAATCGTTCCAGCAAGGTCCGGCCCATGTCCGCTTCCTTGAAGCGCCGTGCTTCGAGGCGGGCCTGGGCATCCGCCTTCCGCTCGTTGCTGAAGGCGCGATCAATCGATTTTGCTTCGGGATCCTCGCTCTCCGGGAGGTCCCAATTGTCCGTGCGGAAGTTCGAATAAGGAATGTCCTGATCCCCGCCCAATTTCAGGTTGCCCATGGGACTGGTCGCCCAAGAGTAGCGGAGCGCGACGGGGTTCGGCACCATCGGGCTCCAGACGCGGATCGTCTGCCAGCCTTTCGTCCAGACGTCGCTTTTCTCCCACGGTTCGTATCGGGCGTGTGCCATGTAGAATTTTCCATCCTCACCGGCGACCGAAAAGCCCTCAAGGATGTCGTTTTTATCGTCCGGCTGCGGGCGTTCCTTGTCGGCGAAGCGGACAATCATCAGGGTGCCCTTGGCTTCCACTTTGGGAATGGTCGGAGTTTTCCAATAGGCGTTCGGATCTTTGTAGATGTGACTGAGCGCCCATTGGGCGGCGCGGCGGCCGTGTTCACGCTTTTTGCCCGGATGCAGGCCGGGGACCTTGATGTCGTCGGCCGGGATGTATTCGGTGTTTTCCGGATCGCCGACATCCTCCAGGCCGAGACGCTGCGCCTCGCGGATGAACGGGCCGAACTCAATCGAGAGTTCCTCGAAATTGGATTCATTTTGCGTTTTACCTCCAGCGCAGAAGCCGATGATGCCGACCGGAAGGGTTGGGTCTTCGAAATCCTCGCGCCAACCCTCGACCATAAGCTTCGTCAGGACGCGGTAGCGCTTGGGCCGGCAGTTGTCGCCTATGGCGTTGTTGTAACCCTGATGGAAGAGCACCCCCTTGATGTTGTAGCCTTTGAAGACTCCGAAATAGCCGTTGTGCACGCTGCCCATGTCGCTCGGGCTCTTGCCGGGAACGTTCCATGAGGTGAGAGCTTTCGGATCCGGACGTGGTGGCTCTGGTTGTCCCTTTGATTTCGCCCGGCCTTTCTGGTTGCTCCAGATTTGATCCGCCACGGCTTCGGGATCGAATTCCGCCATTCTTTTTCTCACATGGTCGGCATAGCGCTTCGCCAGCGGATGCTCGTCGAATTTGTGAACCGGCACCATGCTCTCGATGGAGGCGCCGCCACGGGCGGTTTTGATCACGCCGATGGGGATTTGCAGCGCGCGTTGGACGTCGGCGGCGAAGACAAAGCCGATGGCGGAGAAGCCTTTGGCGGTGTCCGGCGAGGAGACATCCCAACTGCCCGACACCGTATCGATGGACTCGGGGCGGATGTCATCCTGCAGGGATGCCTGCTCGTTGCCCTGGATGGAAAAGAATCGCAGCATGGGGATGTTCGCCTGCGGAAGCAGATCCTTGGCGTCGGTTTTTCCGGCCGGAAACGCCATGTTGCTTTGCCCGGACATGACCCAGACGTCGCCGACGAGCACGTTATCGAGAGTGATGATTTCCCCGCCGCTGGCAGCGGCGAGGGTGATCGGGTCGAGACTTGCTTCACGCGCCGGGAAGCTGACTTCCCATTTCCCGAGCCCTTTGTATGCCTCTTCGTAGCCGAACACTTCGACCGGGGTTGCGGCGGCGGTGGTGGTCTCGGAGATTTCGTCGCCGAGTTTTACCGACACCTTGGATCCGGGCTTCGCCCAGCCCCACACCTTGATCGGCTTGTCGCGCTGCAAGACCATGTTGCTGCCGAAGATGGCGTGGAGACGGAGCGGCGAGGTCTGCTCGGCATTCAGGGTGGTGGTCGCCAGCAGAACGAAGGCGACGAACTTGAAAAGCGGATGTTTGTTCATGGTGGTGGATGTATCGGGCACGACCGCGTCTCGACGAGTGAGATCACAGGAAAGCCGGGACCTTTCGCGCTTGAGTCACTACAGCGGGAGTCTCCGAATCCTGTCTCAAATTTTCAGTCCAACCAAGACCCGAAAGAGATGGGTTTGGGTAGCCCGCGACCCTGATCGGCAAGCGCCCCGGACGGCCCGCCCGGTGGATCTCATCGCACCGCTTGGCATCCTCCGGGGAGTGCGGTTTATACTTCCCATCGACTATTACCCGGAAGATACTGGTTCGCCCATGAATCCCTTCCATTGCATGACTGCCGTTGAACAACTCGCTGCGCATTTGCGTGTGGAAATTGCAAGGGGTGAGTTGGTCGATACGATGCCTGGGGTCGGCTCGTTGGCGGCTGAGCTTGGGTGCAGCCCGCGAACGGTTCTCGGCGCTCTGAAGCAACTGGAGCACGATGGCGTCCTGCGGAAACAGGGGGTCGGCCGCCGTAGCCGGATCGCCCTGCCGAAAGACACCGGCCGGTCAGGCAACCGCGTGGCCATCCTGCTATACAAGTCGGAAACCCGGAGTGACCCGACCGTGGTCGAATTGCTCACCCGCCTGCTGGCGGCCGCGCACCAGGCGTTCTACGCGAGCAAGAGCCTGCACGGTCTCGGGATGGACCCGGAGCGCGTCGGCCGCTACGTCAGGAGCGTCGAGGCCGACGCCTGGATCATTGTGTCCGGCCCGCGCGGGGTGCTGAGCTGGTTCGCCGAACAGGATTTCCCCGCTTTCGCACTTTTCGGTGTCCGGGCCGGGCTGCCGATCGCGGGAATCGGGCCGGACCTCGTGACAACCGATCGTCTCGTTGTGCGGAGGCTCGTCGAGCTGGGTCACCGGCGGATTGTGTCGCTGAGCAACCTGGCCCGTGCGGACCGGTCTCCGACCCGGGTTGAGCAGGCATTTCTCGATGAACTGGCCCTGCACGGCCTGCCCTCCAGCCCCTCCTACAACATCCCAAAATGGGAAAGCGGTGCGGCGGGCTTCCGCAGCCGCCTGGATTCGCTGTTTGCCACGACCTCGCCCACCGCATTGGTTGCCGAAGTGTCGCATTACTTCATCGCCGCCCACCAATACTGTCTGGAGCATGGAATGCGGGTGCCGCAGGACGTTTCCCTGGTCTGCCGTGAGCCGATCCCGAATCGGGAACTCTGCATTCCAGAGACCTCCCATGTGTACTGGGACTACCGAAAATTGCTGAACCGGGTCGTCCGCTGGGCCGACAAGGTGGCACTAGGCAAGGACGATCGCCGGCAGACGCACATCAAGGCGGAGTTCATCGAGGGCGGAACCATCGGTCCGGCTCCGCAGGGATTGTGATTCGGTGAACGGGGTCAGTGATTGGATTTAAACATCACAATCTGTTAGATCGCGTGGATTTTGTCATCCATACGTACGCGAAAAAGCCGGACTCCGACCAGTCGGGGTCCGGCTTTTTCTTGATTCGGCGGTTGGCGCCGTGCGGCGGATCAATCCTCCTGGCTGGGGCTCCATTCCTCGGAGGCGGCGGCGGCGAGGTTGAATGCCTGCTCGAGGCCGACCATTTCGCTCGACGGGCGCAGGCTTTCGAAGCTGGCGCTCTCCTTCTTGAGCTGCTCCTCGGAGTAGCCGACGGCCTTGATGGAAAGTCCGATGCGGCGCTCGACCTTGTCCACCTTGATGACGCGGGCCTCGATCTCGTCGCCGACCTTGATGACATCCTTGACCTTTTCCACGTGGTCCTCGCTGAGTTGCGAAATGTGGATGAGGCCGTCGATGTCGCCATCCAGCGAGACGAACGCGCCGAACGAGGCGATCTTGGCGACGGTGCCCTTGACCAGGTCGCCCACCTTGAAGCGGGAGTCGATGAGGCTCCAGGGATCCTCGTCGAGCTGCTTGACGCCGAGCGAGACGCGCTGGTTGGCCTTGTCGATGGCGAGCACGATGGCTTCCACCTCGTCGCCCTTTTTGACCATTTCGGACGGGTGGTTGATCTTGCGGGTCCACGACATGTCGGAGACGTGGATCATGCCGTCGATGCCTTCCTCGAGTTCCACGAACGCGCCGTAGGCGGTGAGGTTGCGGACCGGGCCCTTGATCGTGGCGCCCACCGGGTAGCGGGTCTCGATCTCGTCCCACGGATTGGGCTCCATCTGGCGGACGCCGAGCGAGATCTTCTGCTCATCGATGGAAATGCCGAGTACGACGGCTTCGATTTCCTGGTCGAGTTCGAGCACATCGGACGGACGGGTGATGCGCTTGACCCACGAGAGTTCGGAGACGTGGACGAGTCCTTCGACGCCCTTTTCGATTTCGACGAAGGCACCGTAGGGGAGGAGCTTGGTGACGCGGCCCTTGACTTGCTGGCCGATGGGGAACTTGCGCTCGATATCCTCCCACGGGTTCTCGCTCATTTGCTTGAGACCCAGGGAAACGCGTTCCTTGTCCTTGTCCACGTCGAGGATGACGACGTCGAGCGACTGGCCGATGTGGAGCAGTTCGGAAGGATGGTTGATGCGGCCCCACGACATGTCGGTGATGTGGAGCAGGCCGTCCATGCCCTGGAGATCGACGAATGCGCCGAAGTCGGTGATATTCTTGACCGCGCCGGTGACCTTGTCGCCGATCTTGACGGACTGGAGGAAGTGCTGGCGCATTTCGGAACGCTCGGCCTCGATGACTTCGCGGCGCGAGAGGACGATGTTCTTGCGCTCGTCGTTGACCTTGACGATTTTGAATTCGTACACGTTGCCGACGTATTCGTTGAGATCCTTCGGCGGGATGATATCCACCTGTGAGCCGGGCAGGAAGGCTTCGACGCCGACGTTGACGGTGAGGCCGCCCTTGACGACGCTCTTGACCTTGCCGCGGACGAGTCCGCCGTCCTGGAAGACCTTGACGATCTTTTCCCAGTTCTGCTTGTGGGCGGCCTTTTCCTTCGAGAGGACGACCATGCCCTCCTCGTTTTCGAGTTTTTCGAGAAGGACTTCGATTTCGTCGCCGACTTCGATTTCCTCGTCCTCGAATTCGTTGGACGGGATGGCTCCTTCGGACTTGTAGCCGATATCGACGAGCACGACCTGCGGGCGAATTTCGAGGATGGTGCCCTTGACGATCGATCCGGCGCTGAATTCGCGGAATTTGGAATCGATCAGGTCGTTGAGTTCGGTGTTTGCGGGTGCGGTGAGCGTGGCGCTCATGGTGTGTTTTGGTTAGGGGTTAGGTTGTGGGTTCGTTCTCCTTCCGACAATTGCCCCGGAAAGGAATTCCGCAGGCACCGGGGCTCCAACCGCCTGCGGAAGAAAGAAAAACGGGCGCGAGACTAGTCCTGTCCCCCGCGCTGGCAAGGCCAAAGATTGTTGTCGCGCGCGGGCTTTTTCGCTCGCGTGCCGGTTTTGTTTTACCCCGGAGTGAGCCAGCCGCCATACTCCGCCATCCGATGGAACGGGAAATCGACTCCTTCATCCGCTATCTCGCCGTCGAGAAGGGCTTGTCCGACGCCTATCAGTCATCGGTGCGGCAGTCGCTCGACGCGCTCGCCGCATGGCTTGGAAAACGCCACACCACATTGCGTGACACCGGCACGGAGGAACTCGCCGCATTTCTCGGCCGCCGGAAAAAAGACGGCCTCGGCGCTTCATCGCTACGCATCACCACGGTGCATCTGAAAATCTTCTTCCGCTGGCTGGCCGCTGGCGCATGCCTGCCGATGGATCCCGCCGAGCCGCTGCTTTCGCCGCGCGCGGAGGCACACCTGCCCGAGACCCTGCATGCGAGCGAGGTGGTGAAATTGCTGGAATCGATCGATGTCACCGAGCCGCTCGGCCGCCGCGACCGGGCGATTCTGGAAACGTTCTACTCCTCCGGCCTGCGGCTCGCCGAGTTGTGCGGACTGAGGTTGGAGACACTCGATCTGGAGGAAGGCTTCGCCCGCGTTACCGGCAAGGGCAACAAGACGCGCGTCACCCGCATCGGCACCAAGGCCCGCGAGTGCGTGGCCGATTATCTCGACAACGAGCGCCCCAAACTGGTGACCCGCCGCACTTCGTCGCATGTCTTCATCAGCGTGCGCGGCGGACCGCTTTCGCCCGACCGCGTGCGGCAGATCGTCAAGACCCGCGCCGCGCGCGCCGGGATCGAACAGAACCTGTACCCGCACCTGCTGCGTCATTCCTTCGCCACCCATTTGCTGGAAGGCGGCGCGGACCTGCGGGTGATCCAGGAACTGCTGGGCCACGCCGACATTTCCACCACCCAGATTTACACCCACGTGGACCGGCAGCGGCTCAAATCGCTGCACAAGAGTTTCCACCCGCGCGGGTGAGGGCGCTCAGTTGCCTTTTTGCGGGTCCAACTGGCCCGGCGTGGTGTAGGGATGGATGTCGAGATTCGCGTGCGCCGGATCGGTCGTTTCCGCCGCTTCTTCCTGTGGCGTTGACTCCGGTGTCCCGGCGGGGACTTCTGCATCACCTGCGGTTTCCTCCGCGGCATCCGCGACCTGCGGCCCGCCCATCCGGATCGCCTGATAGAGCAGGTTGTAGTTGTGGCGCACCGCCGCCGGGAAGGTGACTCGGCCGGACTCGACGATTTTTTCGCGCAGCAGCTTGGCCGACAAGTTGGCGACCAGGTCGGTGCCGATCTGCACCGCGCGGTCCACGCCGCCCACCACCTGCCCGGCCTTGGTGGTACCTAGAATCACGTCGCTGGAAATCGAGCGCCCCTGGATGGCGATGTTGGAACGGGCGGACTGGATGCCGCCGTTGGAATCGATGGTCACCTCGAGCGTGGCGTGGTCGTCGGAGGAGAAAATGCCGCGCACGTGGTCGATCCGCACGGAGACGAAAATCCCGCCGTCGGGCGTGGGGGTGGTTTCCGGACGGAAGGTCCGGTAGGTGCTGCCGGAAAGCGAATATTGCGCCGCGGAATTGCCGCGCTTGTCCCAGCCGCCGAGGCTTTTACCGAATACTTCCTGATCGATCCGGACCTGCCCCGTGGCGCAGACGGCGGCGGCGCATGACAGGGCGATGATGGAGAACATGCGTTTCATGGTGCTTCGGAGATTGCAGATTAATATACCGCCTGACGGGCGTTTTTATTCAAACCAATCTTCACGCACCGGCGGAATTTGCGGCATGCCACTCACGGTAAACGACCGGCGAGATTTCCGAGGGCTTGATTTCGGATCGTCCGCCCCAGAAGACATTGGTGTAGGAAACCGGGATGCCGACGGATTCCAGATGGCGGTCGATCGCGGCTTTGTGTTCGAGCACGCGGTCCTTTTCGGTGCCGTGGACCACGCCCATGATGTTGACGTCGCCGAACTGCGGCCCGCCCTCGCGCCAGTAGCAGTGGGTCATGCAAAAATGCCGGCCGACCTCGGCACCCGCCTCGATTTCGCGCCCCTTTGGCACCGCCCAGTGGAACAGCCCGTTGAAACGCGTGACCCGCTCGCCGGTGGCGGAGGGTTTGACGTGTTCGAGAAAGGTCGAGAAACGACCGATGACTTTTTTCGTATTGAGCGTCTCCGCCACCTCGAAGAAGCGCTCAAGTGAAACTCCCGCGATTTTCGCGCGCTCATCCCACGGGTTTTCGCGAATCTCATCGCGAGTGAGTTCCTCTTTCAGGGCGAGCAGGACGTTCCACTCTTCGGGCGTCAGATCGACGGTGGCGGTGGTCATCATTTTCGCCGGTTCCTCGGACTTGGCACCGGGTTCGAGGCCCTTGCGCCGGACGTGGCCGACGCCCAACGCGAAGACGCCATTGGCCGGCATCAGGAGGTATTCGGTGGCACCCGTGAGCCGCAGCAGCGCGGTGGCGTGTTCGTCGAGCGACTCGCCCACCGGAACTTTCAGCGTGGTCCACAAGCGGTAGCCTGAGCCGGAAACGTCGGTGTCGGTCGAGCGGATCACGACGTGACCGGAAAACGGATCTTCCTTCGACATGAAATCGAAGGCGTCGTTGAGTTTTTCCTCCGGAACCTTCCACGCCACCAGCGCGCCGTGGGCCAGCTTGGTGGAGAGCAGCGTCTGCCGTACCCGGCGGACCACGCCGGCCGCGAGCATCGCCCGGATACGCTCCAGCACCGTGTCGAGCGGCACCCCGGATTTTTCCGCGATCAAGTGGAACGGCTCACGCTGGAAACCGGCGATCAGGTCCTCGGAAATCGCAAGGATGCGCGCGTTGACGGGATCAGTGTGCTCGACGGGTATGGTGCTGGACATGGGAAATGCAATCTCTGGGGTGGCGCTGATGCGGGGTGGGGAGGTATTCGACGCCCAATGCCCGCGGGTCAAGCCGGGAACATGACCGGCCGCCCCTTTGGCGGGCAAGATTGGGCACCTCACCCATCGTCGGGTTCCACCATCAGCCGGGCGAAACGCCGCGGCTGATCCGCCACGTTCACCGTATCCACCACCTTGACCCGCTCCCAGCGCGCATTGATCGGCGTCACGGTTTCGTCACCTCCCGCCTGCCATGCGCCGAGCCCGCTGGAAAACCGGGGCGTGTAGATGATGTCGGAGCCGCTGCCCGCCACGCGCCTGACAAACTCGATGGTGAGCCGTTCGTTGCCGGAGATGTTTTCCACCCTGACCGCCGGCAGTCCGCGCAGGCCGGTGCCGGGCGACATGGCGAAAGGCTCCGCGAAGAGCGGATCGAGGTTGAGCGCGTATTCCAAGAGGTTCGCAATGCCGTCCTTGTCCGGGTCGGCGTTCGGACCGGAGATCGCATCGTCGGCGATCTGGGCCGGGGAGAAATACCACATCCGCCACGCGGCGAAACTTTCCGGAGCGAGAGCCGTGGTCCCCGGCACATTCGTTACCAGCCAGCCCAACGAAGCGGCGATGCGCGATGAGTAAAAACGCGATGGGATATCTTCTACTTCCTCGGAAATCGGTTCCCAGACATCATCCACTCGCACTTCCAGCCCGCCCATGTCGTAGAGCGTGGCGGAAAACACGGGGTCGCTGGCACTTTTTCGAAACGGCCCGTCCACCGAAAGATTGATGCCCGCCAGCCGCCACAGGCCGTCTTCGAGAACGAACACGCCGCCGCCCGAGTCGCCGCCCGATAGATGACATTCGTGGGCGATGCCGGGATTGTTGAATTCGGCATAAATCAATTCACCGTAGTCCTCACCGCCGTCATAGATGCCATCGATCACATTGCGTCCCCAGCGTTTGACGTTGTCATGGTTCGACCATGCCCAGCCTTTCGGTTCGATGCCGACGAATACCTCGCTGCCACGCGGCCTGCCGCGTCCGAAGACCGTGGCCACCGCACCGATGTCCGCCACGCCCGACGAAAGCGGTGCCCATGTGGCGAAGGGTTTGGCGTGGTTGACTTCCCACACCCTCAGGTCGGTGCCTGGGATGTCTTGGAAACCGATGGTCGTGTAGAGGTCGCCGTGGAGATCGAGGGTGTTTCCAACCACGCCGGCGATATGCGTCGCGGTGATGAAATGATGCGGCCCGATCGGCACGCCCAGATATGTCCTGAACTTCCCGCTGTATTGCCACCCCGAGTTGTCGCCCGGCGTGCCGGTGTTGACCTGGGGATTTCCAGTATCGATGAAAACCACCGCCCGCGCCGCATTCGAGGCAGCGAGCCAGGCCGCGAAGAAGGCGGGTATCCGGACGGAAATCACACGCCGATTCTAGCACCGGTTGCGCCGTTCGCAGCAAAATGATTGCAGCCGTGGCGGCGGATTGCATCCGCCATGCCCGCAGCGATCCGGTTGCCCGATGCGGATTCATCGGCTATGCTCCGCGCGCCCATGTTTTTCGTGATTCTCATTCTGGTTCCCCTGCTCAGCGTGTTGTGGCTCGGCTGGGTATGGTGGCGTTTGCGGCGTGTCGGCGGAGGCGTTGCAAGCATGATGCGCTGGCTGTGCCTGGCCACGACCGCGGTGGTGCTTGTGACTTACGCCTGGGTCATCGCGCGACGGATGGATGTGTTGGAAACCGCGCCGCATCCGTGGTTGCAGGCGTTGTTGTTGTTGTGGGCGCTCGTTTTCCTGCCGCTCACGGCGCTGCCAATGATGGGTGGCTTTTGCATCCTGGATGCCGGCCGTGCGCTCACCCGGCGGTTTTTCAAATCCACTCCTGTCAAACCGCCTGTGGAGGCCGCCATCCCGGATCTGAGCCGCCGCCAAATGCTGCGCACCACCGTACTTGCGCTGCCGACGCTCGGCACCCTCGGGGCCACCGTCATCAGCATCCCGCAGAAAACCCGCTTCCGCGTGCGGCCGCTCGCACTGCGCGTCCCCGGTCTGCCCGCCGCGCTCGACGGTCTCACCATCACTCATGTCAGCGACACGCATGTCGGAAAGTTCACCCGCGGCCATGTGCTGGACGGCATGGTGGAAGCGGTGAACCGCTTGAAATCCGACCTGGTCCTGCTCACCGGCGATCTGATCGACCACTCGATCGAAGACCTGCCCGAGGCGCTCGACATGATCGAGCGCCTCAATCCGGGACGCGGTCTTTTCAATATCGAGGGCAACCACGATCTGTTCGATGGCGCCGAACCCTTTGCCAAAGGCCATGCGGACCGTGGTATTCCGCTGTTGCGCGATCAACTGGCCAGCCTGCGGGTCCGCGGCCATCCGGTTGACATCCTCGGCATGCGCTGGAGTCGCCGCGAGGCAACCATGCGGAGCCAAGTGGCCGCGCTCGTGCAAGCCGGCGATCCGGACGCCTTTCCGATCCTGCTCGGCCACCACCCGCACGCCTTCGACGCCGCGGTGGAGCATGGCATGCCGCTCACACTTGCCGGCCACACGCACGGCGGGCAGTTGATGCTCACGCCGGAGATCGGCCCGGGGCCGGTCATGTTCCGCTACTGGTCCGGGATCTACCGGAAAATGGCCAGCTCGCTGGTGGTGAGCAACGGCGCGGGCAACTGGTTTCCGCTGCGCACGTCCGCTCCCGCGGAAATCATCCACATCACGCTCCACCGGGTGTGACACAGGTGTTCAGCCGGTTGATTCCGCCAACTCCTTGAGGTAGGCCAGCGCAGGTTCCCGCTCGACAATTCTGCCCTCCAACTGCTCGGTCTGCACGGCGTCCAGCAGTTCCTTGAAATGCGGACCGGGCTTCATGCCCATCGCGATCAGGTCACGGCCGGTGACCAGCGGCGGCGGAATCAGCGGCTCGGCGGCGAACTCTGCCTCCTTGGCCTGGAGGAATTCGTAGTTGTCGGTGAAGCCATTGGACGACGCGCAATCGACACGATGGAGTTCCAACTCGCGGTCGAAAGTGGGTGCGGACATGAAGCGCTTGAGCTTCGCCACGCGCATCTTCTGCACGTTCATGAACTGCATGTGGCGCGCGACCATCGCCACCACGTTTTCAACAACCTGGTTGGGATAACGCAGGCGGCGCAGGATGGCTTCGGTCATTTCCGCGCCCATCGCGTCGTGACCGTTGAAACGGATGCGGCCATCGGGATCGACGCTGCGGCACGCCGGCTTGGCAATGTCGTGCAACAGCGAGGCAAGGCAGAGATCGAGCGGCGCGTCGGGCTCCAGCATCTCCAGCATGATCATCGTGTGGGTGAACACATCGCCTTCGGGATGCCATTCGGGCGGCTGGTCGCAGCCGATGGTCGCGATGAGTTCCGGCAGAAAATGGCGGATGAGATCGTTATCCACCAGGTGTTCCACCCCGGCGCGGCGACGCGGTGAGGTGAGGATTTTCGAGAACTCGTCGCGGATGCGCTCGGGCGAGATGCGGTCCAGCAGCGGAGCGCATTCGCGCAGTGCGGCATCGGTTTCCGACTCGATGGAAAACCCCATGCGCGCGGCGAAACGCACGGCGCGCAACAACCGCAGTCCGTCCTCCTCGAAGCGCGCGCGCGGCTCGCCGATGGCGCGGATCATGCCCGCCTTGAGATCGGCCAAGCCGCCGACGTGGTCGATCACCTCGCCGGTGTCCGGCACCTCGAACAGGCCGTTGATGGTGAAGTCACGTCGCTTCGCGTCCTCCACCGGATTGGAAAAGGTCACGCTCTCCGGCCGACGGCCGTCGCGATAACTGCCGTCGGTGCGGAAGGTGGCGATCTCGATGTGATGGCCGCCGTGTTTGGCGATCACCACGCCGAAGTGCGCGCCCACTTCATTGGATCCGGGAAAAATTTCCAACACTTCGGACGGCACCGCCGAAGTCGCGATGTCATAGTCCTTCGGTTCATGGCCTAACAGCCGGTCGCGCACGCAGCCTCCGGCGAACAAGGCTTCGTGTCCGCGTTCCTTCAAGCGCTTGGCCAAAGCCAACGCGGCATCATGGGCGGGCATCACGGGATGGCTCATGGCAATGAAGGCCGGCTGGCTTGATAGATCGAGACCACGCCGAAAGTGAGCGGCGTTGTGCTGGTTTCCACATAACCGCAGGACCCCAGCAAATCCGTCATACCCTTGCCGGAGGGAAACGACTCGATCGATCCGCCGAGATACTCGTAAGCGTCGCGCTGTCCGGTGATCCAACCGGCCATGCGCGGCAGCACGCGGTGCAGGTAAAATCGATAGAACGGCCGCAACGGGCCGCGCGGCAGTGAAAAGTCCAGAATCAACAAATGCCCGCCGGGTTTCAGCACCCGCTGCATTTCACGCAACGCGGCGGGGTAATCGGCCATGTTGCGCAGTCCGAAGGCGACGGTGACCACGTCGAACGAGGCATCTTCGAACGGCAGTTTCAGCGCATCGGCCACCAAGGTTTTGGTGACACCGCGGCTGCTGGCATGGGCGAGCATTTCCGCGCAGAAATCCGTGGCGACCACCTCGCAATCGGGACATTGATCCTGGATTTCCAATGCGAGATCGCCGGTGCCTGACGCCACATCGAGCAGGCGCGACGGCTGCCATCTCCGGATGCGCGCCGTGACCACCTTGCGCCACCAGATGTCCGCCCCGCAGCTCAACACGTGGTTGGCGAGCACATAGCGGTCGGCGATCCGGGCGAACGCGTCGCGGACGTAAGCGGCATCCTGCATGGCCGGAGCTTTGTGGCGAAGACGGGCGGAATCAAGTGGCAAGCGGCTGGAAACTTCCTATCGTCCAGCCATGCGACACATCCTGATCGCCTCGCTCATGGCCACCACTCCGCTCGCCGCCGCACCTGAAGCCATGGAATGGAAGGCTCCGGACGGCACCAATATCAAATACCGCTGGAGCACGCCGGCGAAAATCGAACCGGGAAAAACCTATCCGCTCGTCCTGTTCCTGCACGGTGCCGGAGAACGCGGCGATGACAACAAAGCGCAACTCAAGCACGGCGTCACATCCATCATCCAGAACGCCGAAAAACTCGGCAAGCCGGTGTTTCTCATCGCCCCGCAATGCCCGGCCGACGGTTGGTGGTCGAATCGCGGCAAGGAAGGGAAAAACGCGTTGCTCGACGCCTTGCTGGCGCTCGTGGATGCGAAACTCAAGGAACAGCCGATCGATCCCAAGCGCTTTCATGTCACCGGCCTTTCGATGGGCGGATACGGCACATGGGAACTGCTGGGCCGCGTCCCCGACCGTATCGCCTCGGCCATCCCGATCTGCGGCGGCGGCGATCCGAAACTCGCGAAAAAATTCAAAGACGTCCCCGTCTGGGCCTTCCACGGCGAGGCCGACGATGTGGTGCCCGTCGAGCGCACCCGCGAGATGGTCGCGGCGATGGAAAAAGCCGGGGGAAAACCCAAGGCCACCTACTACCCCGGAGTCGGTCACAATTCATGGACCCGGACTTATCAGAATCAGGAAGTCATCCGCTGGATGCTGGAGCAAAGCCGATGAACGTGGATGCGTTGCAAGGTAGCACGCTCTCGATGAGAGCGCATGCCAAAGAAACGCGAAAGACCAGCCCAAGCTTGGACTGTCGGCTCATTTTGGATCCCTCTTTCTCCCCACTTTGACCTGCGGCCTGCGGCGAGGACGCGCTACCTAGACATGACAAACCGTCCGTTATTACGGAATTAATGAAGCAACCGCCCGGCCGATGGGGCCGGAGATCATCGTCGGACACAATCCGAGTAGCACCAGCGCCAGCGCCGGCACGCCGATGCACAAGGTGTGAGAAACGGAAATTCGTTCGCCAGTGCCATCCGTGCCTCCGGTCACGAAGGCCTGCTTGAGAACGGTTAGATAATAATACAGCGAAACCGCGCTGAGGATCGCGCCGAGACCGACCAGCCAGACGAGTCCGGGATTTCCATCGCGGGTGCTTTCCGCGAGGGCGGAGCTGAAGATGGCGAATTTGCCGAAGAATCCGGCCAGCGGCGGGATGCCGGCCAGCGAGGCGAGGAACACGAGCAGGCAGACTGCCTGGAACGGCGAGCGGTGGATGAGGCCGGCGAAGGAGCTGATGCGGTCGTCGCCGCGCTCGCGTTCGACGGCGGCGGTGACGGCCAACGCGCCGAGCGTGGCGAGGCCGTAAACGACGACGTAGAACAATGCGGCACCGCTGCTTTGCGAGCCGTTGGCCGCCACCCCGGTGAGCAGGTAGCCGGTATTGGCCACGGCGGAATAGGCAAGCAGGCGGCGCACGCTGGTTTGCGCCAGCGCGAGCAGATTGCCGAAAATCATCGAAACGGCGGCCAGCACCGCCAGCCACAGCGACCAGCCGCCGACCATGTTTCCCCAATCGGCGGATCCGGCGCTGGCTTGGAAACCAATCGACAAAACGCGCACCAGCACGACGAGTCCGACGAGTTTCGATGCGGCGGAAACGAGCGCCACGCTGGAGGCCGGCGCGCCCTGATAGACGTCGGGTGCCCAGTAATGGAATGGTGCCGCGGCCAGTTTGAAGCCAATGCCGACGAGGAACATCAGCAAGCCGGCCATGGCGAGCAGGGAACCCGGATCGGCCCCGAGTTTCGCGCCGATCACCGGCAGCAGCGCCGATTGCGAAAAGCCGTAGAGCAAACTCAGGCCGAACAGCATGAAGGCCGCCGACACACCGCCGAAGAGGAAGTATTTCATCGACGCCTCGGCGCAGCGGGCAGTGCGCGGGAAGCCGACCAGCAGGTAAAGCGAGAGGCTGGCAAGTTCGAGTGCCACGAACAGGAACAGCAGATGGTTGGTCCCCACCGCCAGCAGGAGGCCGGTGAGCGCGAACAACATCAAGGCATGAAACTCGCCCACGTTGCGCGTTTCGCTTCGCGCCGGCGGCAGCCATACTGCGAGCAGACCGAGCGCGAGTGCAAGGCCCTTGCCAACGCGCGCCAGCAGGTCCACCGCCACCATCGGCGTGCCGGATCCCGCCTGCGCCGGTTCGCGCAGCAATGCCACGAAGGCCAGCACGATGCCCGCGGTGGCGATGCCGATGGTCAACCGAGGAGTCGTCGGACGCCCGCGTTTCGATTCTACGCCCACCGACACCCCGAGCAGCACCAGCGCCGTGAGGACGAGCACGGCTTCGGGCAGCAATTGCAACAGCAGGATGGAATAGTTCACGGCTGGGTCAGGATCGATTGGAAGAGAGGCGAGCGCAGACCTTCATCGATGAGCGCGATCCACGGTTTCGGATAGAGGCCGATGGCGATGGAAACCGCCAGCAACAGGACGATTGCGGAAATTTCCGGCCGGGTGAGCGGCGGGAGTTTCGGCGGAGGCGCGTCGGACGGGTTGCGCTCCGGGAAGAACGCACGGTGCAACGCGCGCAGCGAGAACGCACCGGTGAGGATGATGCCGAGCGCCACCAGCACGGTGAGCCACGGCCATTTCTGCCACAGACCGATGATCACCGAGATCTCCGCGACAAAGCCGCTGAAGCCCGGCAACCCCATCGAGGCGGCGGTGGCAAGCGTGAAGCCGAGCGCCGCGCCGGGCAGGGTTTTCCACAAATTGAAATCCTTCAGCGCCATCAGGTCACGCGTGTGGGTGCGCTCGTAAACCACCCGCCCGGCGATGCCGAAGAGCAGTCCGGCGATGATGCCGTGGGAAATCATCTGCAAGACCGCGCCGCGCAGTCCCCAGTGGTTGGCGACGGCGAGACCTAACAGGATGAATCCCATGTGACTCACCGACGAATAGCCGATCACGAACTTGAGGTCCTTCTGGGTGAGTGCGGTGAGCGCGCCATACAAAATGCCGACCACCGCCAGTGCGGCGATCACCGGTTTCCATTGCTCGAAGCCAAGTTCGAACAAGGGCATGGCAACGACCAGCGCGCCGTAGGCACCGAGTTTCATCACCACACCGGCGAGCAGCATCGAGGCGGCGGTCGGCGCGGCGACGTGGCCGGTGGGCGCCCAGGTGTGGAGCGGCCAGATGCCCGCCAGCACGGTGAAGCCGAGGAACAACACCGGAAACGCCCAGGCTTGCAGGCCGGCGGAGTAGTCGGCCGACGCCAGATGCATCAGGTCGAAACTCGTGCCGCCCGCCGCGGCGTAGGCGGTGGCGATGCCTAACAGAATCAACGCGCTCGCGCCGATGGAATACATCGTCAGTTTCATCGCCCCGTATTCCTTGTTGGTGGAACCCCAGATCGCGATGAGCAGGTATTTCGGCAGGATGACGATTTCGTAAAACACGAACAACAGGAAGGCGTCGCGGCTCAGAAACACGCCATAGACGCCGCCGATGATGGTGAGGAACCATGCGAAGAACGCGCGCGGACGTTTTTCCACGTTCCACGAAAACAACACGCCGGCGATGGCGGTGATTCCTGTTAGAAACAATAAGGTGAGCGCGAGTCCGTCGGCCGCGAGATGGAATCGGATGCCGAGTTCCGGCACCCATGGCACGTTGAACGACCAGATGTCGGCATCCGGATTGCCGAGACGCGCGAGACATGCCCCCCCCGCCGCCAGCGCGCCGACGATGGCCGCCACCAGCGCCACCACCCGCGAGGCCATGGCCATGCGGGCGGGCAGCAGGAGCACCAGCAGCGCTCCGGCGAAGGCGGATATCAATGTCCAGGCAGGTGTCATGGCAGCGGGCGGAGAAGATCGAGGAGTTCGACGATGGCGGGATTGGCAGGACCTAACAGCACCTGCGGCCACAGGCCCGGCGCGAGGATGAGCAGCATCAACAGGCCGAAGACCCAGCGCTCTTCCTTGGTGAGATCGGTCCATTTCGCGAGCGAGGGTTTCAACGGTCCCCAGAAGACCTTGCGCATCATGCGCAACAGGAACACGGCGGTGAGCAGCAGGCCAAGCACCGACACCGCCGCCGCCGCGGGCGTAAGGGCAAACGCGCCGTTGAACATGAGAAACTCACCGACAAAACCGCTGAGTCCCGGCAACCCGAGCGACGCGAACACCGCGATGCCGAACAAACCGCAGAACACCGGGGTTTGCGCGCGCAGTCCGCCGAAGTCATTCAACCCGCGCTGGCCGCGGCTGCGGATTTCCAGCACCACGATACCGAAGAACAGGGCGGACGCGATGATGCCATGGTTGAAGGCTTGCAGGACTGTGCCGGAAATCGCGGACGACATCGCCGTGCGGTCGGCCTGCGAGGCGGCGACCGCCACCACGGCCAGCGCGCAGTAACCAAGGTGATTCACCGAGGAGTAGGCGAGCATGCGTTTCAGGTCGGTCTGCGCCAGTGCCGCCAGCGCGCCTAACAACACCGTCGCCACCGCCAGCCATGACAGCAGCGGCGCGAGCGAGGGCAGCACCTCCGGAAACACCGGCAGGAAAATCCGCAGCAGGGCATAGACGCCCATTTTCGAGAGCAGGCCTGTGAGAAGCATCGTCACCGGCGTGGGGGCTTCGGCATAGGCCGCGGGAAGCCAGGCATGGAAAGGCACCACCGGGATTTTCACCGCCAGACCGAGAAACACCGCGAGCGCCACGATCGACAACAATGCGTGGCCGCCGAGGCCGGTGAAAGCGAAGGCTTTGGCAAGAGCCGGGGCGAGTTCGTTGTTGGCCGCCAGTTTGCCGAGCGCGTCGAAATCCATCGTGCCCGCCGAAAGTTGCAGCGCGAGAAAACCGACCAGCATGAACGCGCTGCCGCCGAGCGTCATCATGAAGAAGCGCAGCGCCGCCTTCGGCGCGCCGCTACCACCCCACAAGCGGATCAGCAGATAGGCCGGGATGAGCGTGAGTTCCCAGCACAGGAACCACGGGATGAAATGCCGCGCGGTGAAGACGCCGAACAGCGAGGCTTGGAGGACGAGAATCAACGCGTGGTAACCGCGGTCGGTTTTGCCGATGAGCAGCGAAGTGACGAGCGCTACCAAAGTGACCAATGCCACCAACAGGACGAACAACATGGAAAGGCCGTCCAATTCGAAACGCAGGGCGATGCCCGCGTCGGGCATCCATGGCAGCGACCACTTGGCTCCACCGCGCATCACCGTGCCGACGAGCAACAGCGAAAGCAGCGGGAAAACCACCGACAGGCGGGCATGCCGGGCCGGCAGCGCCGCGATGAGCACGGCACCTAACAGGGGAAGCAGAATGAACAATGGCAGCATCATGGTTCAACCGGCACTGAGCCAGAAATGGAGGACGAGCAGCAGCGCCATGCCGAGGCCGATGGCGCGGAGATAAGACTGGATGCGGCCGGCCTGGGCCGCGGAGGTGACGGCGGCGCGGTGCTTGAGCCCGTCGCAAGTGGCGTCGAAGCCGCGGTTGATGCCGCGTTCGTCGGTGGAGCGGGTGAATTTGCCGAAGCCTTTGACGACAAACTCGCAAAGTCCCATCAGCGGCACTAAGATCATGCGTTCGACCATGTCGATGCCGCCGGCGACGAAGGCGAGCGGACCGATGACGACTTTCTGATAGAAGGCGTCGAAGCCCATGGCGTTTTCCAGAAACGGCCAGAAGCCGCCGAGTCTGCGCGACATCGGGTCCTCCATCAGGGGAGCGTGGGCGTCCCGCCCGCTTCTTTTCCCATACACCCACCAAGACAAACCCACCCCCAAAATCACGATCACCAATGAAAGGATCAACAAACCAACCGCTCCATGCTCACCCATGGCTCCCGCATGGAACACCGCCGTTTCCCCCACCAGCCATTTCTTGAACCATGGCCAGAACGGCGTGCCGATGACCGACAACAGCACCGCGCCCGCCGCCAGCACGAACAGCGGAATAATCATCACGCCCGGACTTTCATGCGGATGGGTTTCCGGCGAGCGCGGCTCGCCGAAGAAGACCAGCAGCGCCTGGCGCGTCATGTAGAAGGCGGTGAGCAGCGCGGCGCAGGCGGCGATCAGGAAAGGCCCCTTCCCTCCCGGCCAGTATTCCGCGCTGTGAAGGATCGCCTCCTTGCTCCAGAAACCGGAGAACACGAATGGGAAACCGGCCAGCGCCATCATGCCGATGGCATAGGCGAGGAATGTTTTCGGCATCGCCTTGCGCAGTCCGCCCATCCTGCGGATGTCCTGTTCCTCATGGCAGCCGTGGATCACCGAGCCGGCGGAAAGGAAGAGCAGCGCCTTGAAGAACGCGTGGGCGATCAGGTGGAACATCGCCGCCGCCACGCCGCCGGTGCCGAGGGCCACCATCATGAAACCGAGTTGCGAGACGGTCGAGTAGGCGAGGATGCGCTTGATATCGTATTGCGCCATCGCCACCAGCGCGGCGTAGAGCGCGGTGATCGCGCCGATCCATGCGGTGGCGGCGAGGGCGATGCCCGTATCGCCACCGAGCGAGAAAATCGGATGCGTGCGGGCAACGAGAAACACACCTGCGGCGACCATCGTCGCGGCGTGGATCAGCGCGGAAACCGGCGTCGGGCCTTCCATCGCATCCGGTAGCCACGTGTGCAGCGGCACCTGGCCGGACTTGCCCATGGCACCGACCAGCAACAGCAGCGCGGCCATTGCGGAAACCGTCAGCCCGCCGATCGTCGTGGCACCGGCGAGCGAGGTCAGCGCGCCGCTTTCCAGCAGACCGTTGCCACCATCGAAGAACAACAGCGTGCCGGTTTCCCCATAAAGCCAGATCATGCCGAGAAAGAACGCCATATCGCCGACCCGCGTGGTAATGAAGGCCTTCTGCGCGGCGGCGGCGGCGGAAGGTTTCTGATAGTAGAAACCGATGAGCAGATAGGAGGCGAGCCCCACGCCTTCCCATGCCATGAACAGCAGCAGCAGGCTGTTCGAGTAGCAGACCATCAACATCGCGCCGCAGAACAGCGAGAGGAATCCGTAGAAACGCCCGAAGCGTTTTTCCTCCGACATGTAACCAAGGCTGTAGATAAAGATCCACAGCGCGACGAAGGTGACCATCGCCCCCATGCCCGCGCTGAGTGGATCGAGCAGCAGGCCGACTTTCAACGCGATATCGCCGAAGGTGAACCAGGTGAGCGGCGCGGGAATGCGCTCGATCCCGGGTGTCAGCACGCAGGTCAATGCACCCAACGCAAGCAGACAGGAAACAGCAAGGGCAGCGATGGCGATTTGCGCGGCGATTTTTCCTTTCGCGTCGGGCAGAAACGCAATGACCGTGGCCGCCAGCAGCGGAAGCAGCGGCACGCACCAGAGCAGGAGATGGTAGTTTTCAGCCATGGAGCGAATCCAACTTGTTGAGATCGGTCGAGCGGGTGTGGCGGAAGACCATCAGGATGATGGCCAGTCCCACGGCGGCCTCGGCGGCGGCGATGGCGATGGAAAACAGGACGAACATCGGTCCGGTGAGCTGCGGATCCGGTGGGCCGTAACGCCAAAAGGCGATGAAGTTGATATTGGCCGCGTTGAGCATCAGTTCGATGCCCACCAGGATGAGGATCGCATTGCGCCGGGTGAGCACGGCGAACAACCCCAGCACGAAAAGCACCGAGGAGAGCGTGAGCAGCAGCGCGAGTGGGTTCATCGATCGTGGGGTTTGGATTCGCGTGCGAACAGCGCCGCGCCGATCATCACGGCGGTGAGCAGCACCGCGACGGCGAGCACGGCGGGCGCGTGGCTGGTGTAGAGGATTTCGCCCAGTTGCTTGAGAGGAAGAGTGGGAACTTCTTCAGATGCCGCCGGAGCTTTGGCTGCGGTGATGAGCATCACCGCCAACACCGGCAGCGTGCAAAGCAGACCGGGCACCAGCGATTGCGGACGACGCGCGAGTTCCTCGGTCTCGTCGCTCTGACGGGTGATGAGCAGCGAGAACACAATCAGCACCGCCACCGCGCCGACATAGACCGCGAACTGTACCAGACCGATGAAATCCGCACCCATCGTTAGATAGAGCACCGCATTAAGCGACAGCGCGAGCGCCAGCAGCAATGCCGCATGCACCGGCCGCGCCTTCCACACCGCGCCGAGCGCGGCAAGGAGGATGAGTGGTGTGAGGATGAGGAGTGGAGTCATTGAAAATAGGTTGTATGGGTCCTATAAGTCCTATGAATCCGCGAAGCGGTATATCCTGGTGGCCGGTGCCAGCCGTTTGTTGAAGATGATGCCCACGATAAGCCAAGGCACGAGCATGAGCGGCAGCACCACCACCCATGACAGCAGCCCGCGGCCCATGTAATGCCAGAGCGCCGCGGCAGGCAGGGTGAGCAGCGCCATCGGGATCATGCACAGCCAGGCGAAGCGCATGAGCTGGTCGATGCGCAGCCGCGGGAAGGTCGCGCGGATCCAGAGATAGGAGAAAATGACGAGCGCGAGTTTTCCAAAGAACCAGAACCAGGTGGGCACGAAACCGAGTCCCGGCAGCGGTGCCTGCCAGCCGCCGAGGAACAGCGTCACAAACAAGCCCGCGATGGCGAACAGCCCGAGATACTCGCCCATGAAGAACAGCGCGTATTTGAATCCCGAGTATTCCGTCATGTGGCCGGCGACGATTTCCGATTCGCCTTCCGGCAGGTCGAAGGGACAGCGGTTCGCCTCGGCGATGGTGCAGACGTAAAACAACAGCCCGGCGACGATTCCCCATGGCGTGCAGACATTCCAATGCCAGAAGCCACCGCCTTGCTGCCCGACGATTTCCGGCAGCGAAAGCGTCCCGGAAACCATGACCACGCCCAGCGCGGTGATGATGAGCGGCAGTTCGTAGCTGACCATTTGCGAGATCGCGCGCATGGCACCGAGCATCGGGAATTTGGAGCCACTGGCCCATCCGGCCATGAAGACCGATAGCTCGGTCATCGAGCCGACGGCGAAAAAGAACAACAAACCCAGTTCCAGCGGCACCGGCGTCCACTCGCGGCCGTAGGGGATGACCCCGAGTGCGAGGATGGCGGGCAGCACGATCAAAATGGGCGCGAGCAAATGCAGCAGTTTTTCCGCCTTGGCCGGCACGATGTCCTCCTTGGTCAGCATCTTGATGCCGTCGGCCACCGGTTGCAGGATGCCGAACCAGCCGGCCCTGTTAGGCCCGATGCGGTTCTGCGCGCGGGCGAGGGTCTTGCGCTCGATGAGTGAGAGCAATGCGAAGGCCGTCATGAACACGGCGAGCACGGTACTTGCGGCCACCATGAATCCGGAGGTGGACACCAGCCACTCGGGCGCGCCGAGCTTGGTCAGAAACATTTCCACCAGGCGCTGGGGCAGCAACGGCAGATGCTCCGGCGACCATAGAGAAATGTCCTTGCTCATGAATCGCCTCCTTTCTCATCGGCGGGCTTCGCATCGGCCGCGGCTTTCTTCGCTTCCGCATCGGCTTTCGCCTTGGCGGCCTTGGCTGCTGCGGCGGCGGCTTTTTTCTCCTCCTCCGCCTTGCGCCGGGCCATCACTTCCGATGCCTGCTCGGGCCGCAGTTTCATGTGATAGTCGGCGGATTTCGCGAGTCGCTCACGGTCGAACAAGAGGCCCTCGAAGCGGTCGTCGGTGCCGAGTTCGTATTCGCCGTCCATGTAGATCGCGTCGAACGGACAGACCTCGGCGCAGATGCCGCAGTTCATGCAAACCGAGACGTCGATGTCGAAAATCTTCGGCCGCTTGAGTGACTTGCCGTTCTCGTCGCGCTCGAGAACGATATAGATGCACTGCGGCGGACATTCCTTCTCGCAGATCGAACAGGCGACGCAGCGCAGGTTGTCGATGGACTCGCCATCGTAAACGAGGAACGGGAAATTGCGGAAGTTCGGGCTGATCGGCGCGCGTTCCTCCGGATACTGCACCGTGGTCATGCGCTCCTTCTTGTAGAAACTCTGCACCATGTTCTTGCCGGTCACGGCAAGACCCTCGAGCAAGCCCATTCCCGGCAGCCTCATTTTCACCGGTCCACCTCCCCCAACACGATGTCGATGCTGCCGAGGATGATGACGACGTCGGCCAGGTCGAGGCCGAGGCACATGTCTTCGAGCAGCGTGAGATTGATGAAACTCGGCGGGCGCACGCGGTAGCGGTACGGGTTCGGCGTGCCGTCGCTGATGAGATAAAAACCCAGTTCGCCCTTCGGTCCCTCGATGCGGCCGTAGGCTTCGCCGACCGGCGGCTTGAAGCCGCGGATCTTGGCCTTCGGGTTCACGTAGTCGCCTTCCGGCAGTTGATCGATCGCCTGGCGCAGGATTTTCAGCGACTCGCGCATTTCCAAAAAGCGGATCATGATGCGGTCATAGACATCGCCCTTGTCGCCGAGCGGGATGCGGAACTCGAAGCGGTCGTAGATGCCGTACTTGTCCACCTTGCGGATATCATAACTCACCCCGGCGGCGCGCAGCATCGGGCCGGTGATGCCGCCGTTGACGAGGGTTTCCGCCGGGAGTTGACCGACATCCTGGCAGCGCGAGAGCAGGATTTCGTTGCCGACGAGGAATTTCTCCATCTCATCGAGGAACGGCCCGTAGTCATCGACCAGCGCGCCGACCTTTTCGCGCCAGCCGTCGGGCAGGTCGTTGCGGCAGCCGCCGAAGCGCATGAAATTCGCCATCATGCGCGCGCCGGTGAGATCCTCGAAAAGATCGAGAATCAGCTCCCGCTCGCGGAAGGCATACATCAGCGCGGATCCCCACGCGCCCATGTCGCCGAGGATGAAGCCCATGAACGCGGTGTGGTTGATCAGGCGGGTCAGTTCGGCGAGGATCACGCGCATGTATTCGGCGCGCTCGGGCACCTCGATGCCGGCGAGTTTCTCGACCGCCAGCGCATAGGCCCAGTTGTTGGTGAGCGGGCAGATGTAGTCGAGCCGGTCGGTGTAGGGCATCGAGCTGAGATAAGTCGCGGTCTCGGCGATCTTTTCGTGGTTGCGGTGGAGGTATCCGAAGACCGGCTTGAGTTTCACCACCGTCTCGCCGTCCAGTTCCACGTTCATCCGGAACACCCCGTGCGTGGACGGGTGCTGCGGACCGAGGGAGACGCGGAGCAACTGATCGGAGTCTGTGTAGTCAACGGTCATCAGTCAGCGGTCAGCGGGTAATGGGCTTTCGCTTTCTCCAGCACCTCGCCATGCGGGGTGGGTTCGTATTCGTAATCGTCGGGCGGGACGTAGTCCTTGCGCATCGGGAAATCGGTGAACTCGTCCCACATCAGGATGCGGCGGAGGTCGGGATGGCCGGTGAAGATCACGCCGTAGAGATCGTAGATCTCGCGCTCCTGAAACTCGGCACTGCGGTAGATGGAGACGACCGAGGGGATGACGGCGTTTTCGGCGCGATCGATGGTGCGGGCGCGGAGGACGAGCGGACCGGTGCGTTTGGTGGTGGAATAGAGGTGATAGACGACTTCGAGGAAGCCTTGTTCCGGAGCATTCGTTTCAACCTCTGGCGCGGCCACGGCATCAGCCTTGGCCGGCTCGGGCCAATCGACGCCGGTGACGTTGGAGAGCAGATCGAAGGCGAAGTCGTCGCGGAGCAATTGCATCACGCAGAGCAGGTCGTCATTTCCAACGAGTAGCGAGTGTGGTCCGGAGGGGCCGGGGTTGGAGCGGAGGGAGACTTTCGCGTCCGGCAGCGCGGTGCGGATGGAAGCGAGGATTTCATCGGCCGCAACGCTCATGCGTTACCTCCTTCCTCGCGGACCAGCGGCTGGGGTTTCCAGATGTCCGGATTGTGGGTCGGCTGGAGGTCGTGCGGGCCGTATTCGGGGACGGGAAATGCGGGTGTGCCCTGCGGATCGGCGTGGCGGGCGCGGTGCCCGCCCATGAGTTTTTCCTTCGAAATTTTCTCCCGCAGCTTGAGCAGTCCGTCGAGCAGCGCCTCGGGCCGCGGCGGGCAGCCGGGGATGACGATGTCCACCGGGATGAAGCGGTCGATGCCCTTGAGCACGTTGTAGCCGTCCTTGAAGGGGCCGCCGGAAATCGCGCAGGCCCCCATGGCGATGACGTATTTCGGCTCGGCCATCTGGTTGTAGAGCCGCACCACCTGCGGGGCCATTTTCTTGGTCACGGTGCCGGCGACGATCATCAGGTCGGCCTGGCGCGGCGAGGGTCGGAACACCTCGGCGCCGAAGCGGGCCATGTCGTATTTCGCCATGGTGGCGGCGATCATCTCGATGGCGCAGCAGGCGAGGCCGAACTGTAGCGGCCACAGCGAGCTGGAGCGTCCCCAATTGATGAGCTGCTCGAAGGACGTGACATGCACGCCCTGTGATTTCAGGTCGGCCGCCAGTTGGGGATCGATCGCCATGGATGGGTTGGTCCGGGTGCTTCGTTAGAACTACCAAGACGATTGAGCGAAGAAGCCGCGAAACGGAAGCAGAAAGCGCGCTGAGCAAAATATGGGAGAAGAACGTCAAGATCCAGCAGGCGAACGCGGCGCTTGCACCGGCCCGCCGGGCGGCATTTCATCCGCGCATGCCCACCGTCGCCATCGTCGGCCGCCCGAATGTCGGGAAATCCGCGCTTTTCAACCGCCTCGCCGGGCGGAAAATCGCCATTGTGCACGACCAGCCGGGGGTGACGCGCGACCGGATCGCCGCTCCCTCCAAGGCCACCCAGACGCCGTGCACGCTCATCGACACCGGCGGCATCGGCGGCAACATCGACGACGGTTTCGACGCCCAGGTGACCATCGAGGCCGACATCGCGATGGAAACAGCGGACCTGATCCTGTTCGTGGTGGACGCCCACGACGGACTGACCGCCACCGACCAGGCGCTGGCGCAGAAACTGCGCAAGGCGAAGCCGCCGGTGCTGCTGGTGTTCAACAAGGTGGACGACAAGAAACACGAATCCGCGTTCTCCGATTTCACGCGGCTCGGATTTTCCACCAGCGTGTTCGTTTCCGCCGAGCACGGGCGGAATTTCGGCCAACTCTGCGACGAGATCGACAAGGTGATTTCACCGCTCGCCGCGGAGACCGACACCCTCGCCGAGGAGGCGGAAATCGCGGGCATCCGGCTGGCGATCGTCGGTAAACCGAACGCCGGCAAGTCGTCGCTGGTCAACGCGATCCTCAAGGACGAGCGCACCATCGTTTCCGAAATCGCCGGCACCACACGCGACGCCGTGGACCTGCCCTACACGTTCCAAGGCGAGCAATTCACGCTGATCGACACCGCCGGCCTGCGCCCGCGCGGCAAGCGCGACAACTCGGTGGAGGTCTTCTCCGCCATGCGCACCGAGAAGGCGATCCGCCGCAGCGACCTCTGCGTGCTGGTGGTCGATCTGGCCGCCGGCATCACCGCGATGGACCGCAAGATCGCCCAGACGATCCTGGAGGAGAAAAAACCGTGCCTGATCGTGCTCAACAAATTCGACCTCTATCACCCCGACGCCGGTCGCAAGGCGCGGATCGAGGAAGCCACCGAACATGTGAAACGCGAGCTGTTTTTCCTCCACTACGCACCGTTCGTCGCGTGCTCGGCCAAGACCGGCGGCTCGGTCGATCACGTGCTCAAGGAGGCGCTCAAGATCCGCGACGGCGCCCAGCACATCCCCGGCACCGGCCAGCTCAACCGCGTCCTGCAGGCCGCCTTCGAAAAGAATCCGCCGCCGCTGGACCGCAGCATCAAGCGCCGCCTCAAGCTCTACTACGCGACCGCCGCCACCAACGAGAAATACCGCCTCATCCCGGTGCCGACCATCGTGTTGTTCGTGAACGACAAGCGGCTGATGACGGGCAGCTACGAAACCTATCTGACCAACCACTTCCGCGCGGCACATCCCGCGCCGGGCGTGCCGGTGGTGTTCTCGGTGCGCTCGCGATCGCGGCGCGAGTGGGAGCCGCCGCAGAAGCCGCAGGGGCATTGAGGCCGGGTCACAACTGATGGTGCGCGCCGCCAAGGATGCTGCGGGCGTCGAAGCCATGGTTCGCCAGGATGCGCGCCGCGAAGTAACTCGTCTTGCCCATCTGGCAGATGGTGAAAACCGGTTGCGAGCGGTCGATTTCATCCAGCCTGCCGCGCAGTTCGCCGAGCGGGATGTTTTTCGCCCCCGGAACCGGTTGTTTCGCGGCGGCGGCGGCCGGGCGGACATCGATGACCTGGGCACCCGCGCTTTCGAGATCGGGCACCGGGAACAGATAACCGTCGCGGATGTTGCAGGCGGCGAAACCGGCCACGTTCACCACGTCCTTGGCACTGCCGAACGGCGGCGCGTAGGAAAGCTCCAGGTGACACAGATCGTCGATCGTCAGACGGCCACGGATGGCGGTGGCGATGATGTCCAGGCGCTTGTCCACCCCGTCCTTGCCGCAGGCCTCGGCACCGAGCACCCGGCCGTCGTCCGGCGACCACATCAGCTTTAGCGTGATCGTTTCCGCTCCGGGAAAATAACCGGCGTGCGAACCGCCGTTGACGGTGACTGTCCGATAGGAAACGCCCTCCGCTTTCAACCGGCTCTCCGACCACCCGGTGATCCCTGCCGCGAGATCGAACACCCGCACGATGGCCGTGCCGATGCCGCCGGGATACGGCAATGCCTTGTCGCCGAGAAACATGTGGTCCGCAGCCGTGCGGCCTTGCCGGTTGGCCGGCCCGCCGAGCGGAATGGCGGCGCGTTTTCCGAACACCGCATCCTCGGTCTCGCACACGTCGCCCACCGCATAGATGTCGGGATCGGACGTGTGCTGATGGGAATCCACCACGATGTGGCCGCGCGGGCCGAGTGTCAGGCCGGCATCCTTGGCCAGGCTGTTTTCCGGCCGCACACCGATGGATAAAATCACCAGCCCGCTGGCGAGCACGCGGCCGGATTTGAGCTTGGCGTGAACTTCCCCGTCCTGGTCCTCGAATCCATCGATGCCGTCGCCCAGCACCAGTTCCACGCCTTTTTCGCGCATGCGATTTTCCATCGGCCGCACCATTTCGGCGTCCAGTTGTGGCAGGATTTGCGGCTGGAGTTCCACCACCGAAACCCGCTTACCGATGGCATGAAGCTGCTCGGCCATTTCCAAACCGATGAATCCCGCGCCGACAATCACCACGCTGCCCACGGACGCGGCGGCCTGCTTGATCCGGTCCATGTCCTGCATGTTGCGCAGGCTCATCACCCGCGCGCTGTCGATCCCCGGCAGCGGCGGCCGCAGCGGGCTCGCGCCGGGCGCGAGGATCAACTTGTCGTAGGCAATCGTCGATTCACCACCGCCAACCGCCTCCCGTACCGTCACGGTCTTCGCGCCGCGGTCGATTGCCACCGCTTCGGTGAGCGTGCGGACGTCAAGATTGAGCAGGGCGCGCAGGCTCTCCGGCGTCTGCAACAGCAGCTCGGCGCGATCGGGAATCTCGCCGCCGATGTGATAGGGCAGGCCGCAATTCGCGAACGAAACGTCCGGCCCGCGCTCCAGCAGAATGATGTGCGCGCTCTCCGAGTGTCGCCGGGCCCGCGCCGCGGCCGACGCCCCGCCCGCCACTCCGCCGATGATGACTATGGTTTCCGGTTTCATATGTATAACTTCAAAAAATGTGAAAAATCATGTCGTTCCGCAATATTTCCCCGCCCGCGGCCCCTTACTCACGGCTTCCCGGAATGCAATATCCGATTCATCGATTGGCAGAAACGCTTCAATGCCGTCTCGTCGAGGCGGAACCACACCTGCTTGCCTCGCTGCCGCGCCTTCAGCAGTCCCGCCTTCATAAGCTCGTGAATGTGCCGCGAACAGGTCGGCTGCGACAACGGCAACTCGCCCACGATCTCCATGCACGCCACCTCGCCCCGGTCCGCCAGCAACCGCAGAATCCGGATCCGCGCCGGATGCGACAAAGCCCGGGCAAATCCCGCCATCTCCACCAACCGGGACTCGAACACCTCCAGTTTCGCGCGCGCCATGCATCGTATATTTCAAATATACGATATACTTGCAAGCGGGATTTTCGGCGGGAATTTTCGATGAGCCGTTTCAGGGGAGGCTGGAGTGGATTCCTCCGGGAGCCATCTCATGCAACGGCGGCTTGAAAGCCGCCCATGCGATCCATGGTGCTTGGAAAGCGCCACTCCGGAGATTTTTCCGACAGCCCCGGCATTGACTTTATCTGGTGAGGGCGGGCAGGTTTGCCGGGTGATGGATGTCGTTTGCGGTGTGATCGAGGATTCCGAGGGGCGGTTTCTGGCCTGTTTGAGGCCGCAGGGGCGGCATCTCGGGGGGCTGTGGGAGTTTCCCGGCGGCAAGGTGGAACCCGGCGAGGACCCGCAAGCGGCGTTGGCGCGCGAGCTGGAGGAGGAACTGGGAATCCGGGTGGATGTGCGCGAGGCGCTGCGGCCGGTGGAGTGGCATTACGCAAATGGAGCGATCCGCCTGCTGCCATACCACTGCCGGATTCTGGAAGGCGATCCGCATCCGCACGAGCACGAGCGGCTGCTGTGGTGCGCGCCGGAGGATTTCCGGACGCTGAAGTGGGCGGATGCGGATGTTCTGGTGCTTGGTCAACTTTCTCCGGATGGCGCGGCGCGCGCCCCGATAGCGCTGGATTCCACGTGCCGGGTTGTGGTGGAAAGAAAACCGGCTGAAGAGACTCGCCCGGACGCCGCGATGGAAAGCGGTGCCTGATCTGAATCTTCAATGTGTCTTCCTGACTGCCTCCCATGCCAGCATGGCGCGCTTTCGTTCGGTGCCCCAGCGGTAGCCGCCGATGGAGCCGTCGCCGCGCAGCACGCGGTGGCAGGGGATGAGCCATGCGATCCGGTTGGCACCCACGGCGGTGCCGACCGCGCGCGAGGCGCCGGGATGGCCGAGCGAGGCGGCGAGTTTGCCATAACTCGCGGTTCCGCCTGCCGGGATGTCGAGCAGCGCACGCCAGACGGCGAGTTGGAACGGCGTGCCGCGCACCAGCAATGCGGGGGGGGGCGATCGTTTGAAAATGGAATCCACCAGCTTGCGCGCGCGGTCGTGGTCCGCGCGGATGGCGGCTTCCGGCCAATCGCGGCGGATTTCCTCCAAGATCATGGAGTTATCATGTTCTTCGGAGAACGAAAGATGACATATGCCCAATGGCGACTCGCAGACGCGGCACAAGCCGAAAGGGGAGGGGGCCTCGCCGTAGTTCAATGCGGGCCCGGCGTGTCCGGCATCGCATGGCTGGATGCGTCCCGCGGCAAGAATGACGGTTTGCTTTTTCATGTGCGGGCCGGTGCGGGCAGTGCCGCGGTAATGCGTCCGGCAATATCATGAAACGCCGCCGCCACTTTGTGTTCGCCGGCGGCCAGCAATGCCACCGGTTTCCCGGAATCGCCGCGCTCGCGGGTTTCGATATCGATGGGAATGCGGCCGAGCACCGGAACCCCGAGCGTCTCCGCTTCGCGCACGCCGCCGCTGTCGCCGAAAAGATGATATCTTTTTCCGTGATCGCATTCGAACCATGCCATGTTCTCCACCAGTCCGAGGATCGGCACGTTGACCTTGCCGAACATCGCGGCCGCCTTGCGCGCGTCGATGAGCGCCACTTCCTGCGGCGTGGTGACGATCACCGCGCCGTCCACCGCCACGGTCTGGACGATGGTGAGCTGGATGTCGCCGGTGCCGGGCGGCAGGTCGAGAATGAGGTAATCCAGATCCTCCCACGCGACCTGCCTGAGAAACTGCTGGGTGTAGCGGGTGGCCATCGGCCCGCGCACGATCACCGGCGAGCGGTCTTCCAACAGGAAGCCCATCGACATCAACTGGATGCCGTGGGCGACGATGGGAATGATTTCGTCGCGGTCGTTGGCGAGCGGCCGTTCGTTGCTGCCGAACATCATGGCGACCGACGGGCCGTAGAGGTCGCAATCGCAGAGGCCCACGCGCGCGCCGGTGGCGGCGAGGGCGACGGCGAGGTTGGCGGCGACGGTGGATTTCCCCACGCCGCCCTTGCCGGAGGCCACGGCGATGATGCGCTTCACTCCGGGAATCGACGACTTGCCGGTGCCGCCCGCGTCACCCTGCACGGCCGGGGCGTCCTTGACTTCGATTTCCACCTTCACCGCGCCGATGTCGGGCAGCGTGTCGAGCACCTCATGGCAATCGCGGAAAATCTGTTCCGGCACCTTGGGATCGCGCGTCTGCACCTCGATGCGCACGGTGGATTGTCCCGCTTCGCAGCGCACGTCCTTGACGAGGCCGAAGGAGACGATGTCGCGGGAAAATCCCGGATAGCGGACTTGGCGGAGGGCTTCGTGGATCGTTTCGGGTGTCATGCCGCGGCAGTCTCGCGGATTTCAGCCCTCGTGCAAGTTGCGATGCGGTTGCCGCCCGTTGGAAAACAAAACCTCAGTGGCTATGGTTCATCGGATGTCGAAGGCGGCCCGGTCCAATGATCGAGGAATTTTTGCCAATAAAGCCGCCGATTTTCCTCGTCACCGGAAACACTCGCGATCGATGCCCGGTGGAACGCGGAACCTGCGAGGGGTAGTCTGCGGCTGGATGCGGTGCGCGTGGCCAGCAGCGGATCGTGTGCGGGCGGTGTCCGCTGCTGCAGCCGGTCCACGAGATCGGCGAACCGGTTCTGAAGGAACTGGGGTTTCCTCTCGCTCGCCGGACGGTGCAGCGAGCGGGGAGTGCCGAACTCGATCACGGGCCTGTCATCGGTGTTGAGCGGATGGCCGTCGAAGAAATCGGCGGCCAAACCCAGGTTGCCGCAATAGAAATACAACACGGTCTGTTCGTTGATCGGCAGCATCAGGTGGTGCATGTCGAGGTGCGTGGCTCCCTCCACGGCGGCCCGTTTGTCATCCTCCACATCCAGATCGCAAGCGGGCAGCGGAGCGTCACCGGCATGGCCGACAATGGCCGCGATTTCGGCACCCGGTTGGAAATTTCCGCGCCACAGGCTGACCTGCGGGAAAACCGAGATCATCGTGCGCGCGATGATGCCGAACTCGCGTTCGGAAATCTGATAGAGCGGCAGCCACTGGACGAAGACGCCGCCCGTCATGAGGCGCTCGCGTGCGTTCTCGAAGTGCTCCCTGCTATAGAGATTCCCTGTGCCCCTGCGATACGGCAGGAACAAATCGGCGTTGATCATTGAGTATTTTCCGCGCGTGGCCATCAGGTGGTTGCGCCCGTCTTCGGCAAGAACCCACGCCCTCGGGTCATGGAACAACCCGTTGGTCAGATCCCGTCCGCCCGTTCCTCCGGCGAAGTATTTCTTCGCGGCGGCGACCACGCCGGGCGACAGCTCGCAGGCCACTACTTTGGACACGTTCGGGAACGACTCGCGATCCAGCGCCTCGCCGGCGGTGATGCCGGTTCCCATGCCGAGGAAAAACACGCTGTCGGTCGCGGGAAAGGCCAGCAGCGGAATCCGCGCCTGATAGATCTGCGGGCCGATGGCGGCGGTCGATCCGAGGCTGTAGTTCGAGTTGATCTTGATCGCGATGTGATCCTGCGAGTCCTTGACCACGCTGACCGTACAATCGCTTTCCTCCCATTTTTCCACAAGGGTTTCCTGTTCACCCAGGTAATCCCTGGTCCACGAGTCCGGCAGTCTGGACGGGCTCCACACGGTGAACGCGAGCAGAAGAATGACACAGGCCATCGCCTTGATCGCGCGACCGATGTCGGTCCCGGAGGAGGGCAGCAACAGTGCCACGACAAGATAAGCGGCCGAGATCCATTGGATCGAACGCCATAGGCCCAGCCACTCCAGAAGCAGGAATCCCGCCGCCAGCGAACCGATGATCGCGCCAAGCGTGTTGATGGCCGTGAGCGTGCCGATGCTCGCGCCGGGCCCGGTCGTGAACCGCTCCTCGGCTTTCATCAGAAAGGGGAACACCGCGCCTAACAGCAGACAGGCCGGACCGATGGATCCGATCGCGGCGCCGAACAAACGGATGACATAACCCGAAAACGATGAATCGGTCGGCAACATGCTCATGTTGCGCGTCAGTCCGGCGAAAAGAAACGGCGAGACGCACAACGCGGTGCCGCCGAGTACGATCAACAGCACCAGCATTCTCGGAACGGGCGATCTGCCTCGTGCCAGCCACGAGGCAAGCCACGCGCCCAGTGCTAGACAGGCCAGCACGACGATCAGCACCGTGGCGAAACCATACACCGAGTTTTCATGAACTTGCGCCAGCATGCGCGTCCAGATCACCTCCAGTGCGAGCAGGTTGAATCCGGAAACAAAAGCCAGCCAGCGGATGACCGAACGGGAAATGATGTCTTCCTTGTCGCTGGGACGATCCGTGCCAGTTCGCCGCGGGGACAACCTGCCCCCGATCTCCAGTCTCGCCAAACGGAACGCCAACCCACCCGCAAGCACCGAAGCCGCCATCGCCACGCCGCAGGTCATGCGAATCCCTAACAGCGAGATCAGCACGAATGCCGCGGCAAACGCGCCGCATGTCGCGCCGATCGTGTTCACCGCATAAATTCGGGCCGCCGTGGTACCGAATGAGGACGCGTTGCGGATCATCGCCTGGCCGACCACCGGCAGCGTGCCGCCCATCAACACCGCGGGCGGAAACACCATCAGCAAGGTTCCCGTCAGCTTGAACGCGATCAGCGCGGGTCCCGAACCATGGCGTTGATACACCATCGGATAAAAAAAATCGATCGCCGCGGGTGCGGCCAACAGCACCACCCCGCACGCGGCGATTCCGAGTTCCAGCCAGCCGTAGGTGCGCAGCGGCTTGGCGAGTTCCCGACAACGTCTTCCCCAGAACCATCCGCCGGCGGCCAGACCGCCGAAAAACACCGCCAGCGTGAGCGCCGCCGCCTGCGAGGTGTTGCCGAAAAGCAACCCGAGCTGGCGCATCCACAGAATCTGATACACCAGACAGGCGAACCCGGAGAGCCCGACCATCGCCCACATCGCCAGCCCATACGTTGTTCGGCCCGGGGCATCCGGCGGTGCGGGTGCAGCCTTTCGTGGCCTTGTTTGTCGGGCGGGGCGCTCGCGCTTCATGCTGCGGGGTGTATCGGTGCTGAGGCTTTCCGAGGCCAGCATTTCATGGAGGCCGGAGGCAAATGGCCATCGACACGCCTCCGCTCCGATGTTACGGAAACGGCGTGTTCCACTGGCTCAAAACCCGCCCTTCCGCATGGAGCTTCGCTCCCGTTTTCGTCATTCCGGCCCTGCTGTTGACCATGCCCGCGGCCAAGTCGCGGACATGGACGGACAACCAGGGCCGCACCATCGAAGCGGAAATCGTCCGGGTCGGGGATGGTGCCGCCATCGTCAGAAAGGGCGGCAAGGAAGTGCGCCTGCCGCTCGAGATCCTGAGCGCGCAGGACAAGGACTTCGTCGCGAAGTGGAGTGCGGAGAAACAACCCGCGAAACCCGCCGTCGCTCCCGTCGCGAACAACAAGCCCGCGCCAAAACCCGCGCCGGCCGGCAGTGAAGCTCCCTACTACACCGCCGAAACCACCCCGCTCTTCAATCCCTACCCGGAAAACACCGGCCGCAATGGCAGCCGCCCCTGGCTTGTGAGAAACCTCGGGCCGGTCGGCATCGGCATCAACCTGATCCGCCCTGGCATGACGATGCAGATCCACAACGTGGAAAAAGGTTCGCCCGCGGAGGCCACCGGCAAGCTGGAAAAGGGCCAGATCATCGAGAGCATCAACGGCAAGGTTCTCGAAAAAATCGATCCGCGCATCATCCTCGGCGACATCGTCACCGAAGCCGAGGCCACCGATGGCAAAGTCGTTTTGAAAATCAAAGACCTTGGCGACGTCACGGTGAACATCCCGGTGATGGGAAGTTATAGCGAGACTTGGCCGGTCAACTGCCCGAAGTCCGACAAGATTGTCAGGAACCTGGCGGATCTCATCGCCAAGCAGGACCAACCCAAATGGGGATCGGTCATTTTCCTCCTCTCCACCGGTGAGGAGAAGGACCTCGAAGTGGTGAAAAAATGGATGAACGGCATCGAAACCATCGGCGCCATGAATTGGGAGAAAGGATACAAAGGTTGGGGGCTTTGCGAATATTACCTCCGCACGGGCGACCAAAGCATGCTCCCGGTCATCAAAAAGATGACGGAGGAACTCCGGAGCCACATGTACAGCGGTGGCTGGAGCGGACGCGGCGCGCCGGCGGCCTTCACTTATTCCACCGGTTCGGGCCAGGTCCATGCCTCCGGCGTGAATTGCATGACATTTCTGATCCTCGCCAAGCTTTGCGGTGTCGAGGTGGATGATTACATGTTCAGTGAGACATGGTCGCAGTTTTACCGTTTCGCCGGACATGGCAATGTGGCCTATGGCAACACCCTGCCCGAGGGCGGATTCCGCGACAACGGCAAGACCAGTGGCCTCGCGATGGGGCTGTCGGCTGCGGCCATGGTCGATCCGAAGGGCGAGGAGTCGGTCTATGCCAAGGCGCGCGACAACTCTTCGATGAAGGCCTTCTACGCCACCAACTGGTTCCACGCCGCGCACACCGGCGGCGGCATGGGCGAGATCTGGCACCACGCCGCCGTCAGCAAGATGCGGGAGAAGCGCCCGGTCTCCTACCGCTCGTATCTCGATACCCGCCGCTGGGTGATGGACCTCTCGCGCCGCTTCGACGGCAGCATCGGCATCGCCGGCATGGACGACCGTTACGACCGCTCCGCCACCGAGGACAACATGGACTGGGGCACCTTCTTCGCGCTCACCTACACCTATCCCCGCAAGCATCTCCAACTCTTCGGCGCGCCGCGCAGCCCGCATGCCAAAAACATGCCGATCCCCCGACCGTGGGGCAATGCCACCGACGACATGTATCATTCCATCGAACCCATCCCGGGAGGTCCCCTCACCATCGAGGATCTAATGAACGAAAAAGTCGAAACCGACGCCTCCTCCGCCGTTTTCGCGAAACTCGGCGCCCCGGATCTAACCGACGAAACCCTGCTCAGATACATCCATCACCCCGAATACGATCTCCGGAGCTCGGCGATGGATCAGGTCACCCGGCGCGGCCGCGCCGACCTTGTCCTGCCGCTCTTGAAATCGAACGACACACGTCTCCGCCAGGCCGGACTGCTCGCCCTCACCGGCATGTTCAAGGGCTCGCCCCTCCCGGCGGACAAGGTGACTCCCGAAATGCACGAACAGGTCGTGAAAATCCTCAACGACCCCGATGAATCGTGGTGGACCGCCTTTCATGCCATCGAGGCGCTGGGCCGAACCACGCCTGATCAGATCGCCGCCCAGCGCGGGCGCCTGCTCGAGTTTCTGGAATACGACTGCACCTGGCTCCAGACCGCCGCCGCCTGCACGCTCGCGAAAATCGCCACCGATCCGGATCATTATAAAACCGTGCTGCCCGCCATTCTCGACAAAGCCGCCACCTTCCGTGTGGACTCGGCCTCCTACAGAACCTCGCGCGCCATCGCCGACGCGATGAAGAACGCCAGCCCGACGGTGAAGAAATTCGCCGATCCTTTGCTCAAGAAAACCTATGCGACATTGCCCCCGGTACTGGCCGAGCCCAATACCGGAGCGATCCTCGGAAACGGGGCGAAAACCGTCCGCGCGCGCATCGGCGAAATCCTCCAGCAAATGCCGGATGGCGAGGAGTTCGTGAAGAAAATGCCCAAAACCACGCTGGCTTCCCACATCAGCGGCAAGGACTCGGATATGTTCACCTACAGCGGCAGGTTCACGCCGAACAAGGCCGCCCTCGGCACCTGGGCGTGGGCGGTCTGGCCCGCGCCGAACAAACCCGCGGAAATCGACGCCTGCATCGACCGGTTCCTGAAGTCCAAGGAGGGTCAATCCGGCGCGCCGATCGAGAAACCCAAGGACATCATCCAGTTCATCGACGGCGGCAAGGTCGCCAAAACGAGGTTCTACGGCGGCTACTTCTGGTCCGGCGACATGCTCGTCGGCATCAACGACGACCAGGCCCTCAAATTCGAAGTCCGCAGCGTCGGCGGCCGGGATTTTCTCATCGTCGAACGCGGCGGCTTCAACAAGACGCCGGACACCGAAGAGGAAGCCACCGCAAAAGTTCCCAAGGACTGGCACTGCGGCTATCACGTCTATGTGAGGCAGGATTAGCCCGCGTTTCCCCAACGGTCTTTTCAGACCCGGCATGCCCTCGGCTGCCTGGTTCGCATCATGCGTCGCGCCTGCGGCGAAGAAGCCACCCGCCAAGAATGCCGATCGAGAACAGGGTGGTGGACGGCTCCGGGACCGCTTGTCCCGTGGCGCTGGTCCATGGCGAATAACCCCCAAGCTCGCTCCATGTCAAATTCGAGTTGATACCGCCGTCCACTCCACCGAGATCCTGGTTGAGGGTGTTGATTTGCGTCGAGGTGGCGACCGCGAAACGGAGCGGCGATTCGTCGTCGATATCGATCCCGTCTGCGGCCAGGTAATCGACCAGATCGGCGAAGGGCACGAGGAAACTGAGGTAGTAGTCGGGGTCACCGGTGGAGGACGGGGTCAGGTCGTCATTGTCGCCGCCATCGCTCTGGGAATCCACCGGCCGATAGTTGAAGTTGCTCGAAGTTGTATCATAGCTTTTCCATGCCGTGGAATTGATCGAAGTGGTGCTGGGCGAGGTGTTGGCGCTGCTGCCCGGGGCATGGATGCCGATTTTGCTGGTATTGCCCTGGTTGGTGATGGCGATGAACACGTCGATCGCATCGCTGAGACCGGCATCGATGCCGATCCATGCCACGCGGTCGAAAGACGGATTGTTGGAATTTCCTCCTGCCGCGTCGAAGCGGATGCGGAAGCCCCAGAAGCCGTCGGTTTGGCTTGCCGGGCCATTGTCGTCGAATGTGGTGAACAAGCCCGGATTCGTGACAGTGCCCACGATGTCGCCGGCGGGCGATCCGGTCTGCTGGTCGGAGAGGAAATCGTAATTTCCGGGGACGGGTGTCCAATCCGTGCTTGGGCCGAAAATCGTGGCGGCCGGCAACGTGGAAACGGAAGCGATGACGAATGACAGTGTGGGTATGGTTGGTTTCATGAGAATAAAATTTCCGGCAGACAAAAACACGAAACGTCCGGCTGCCGGACGTATGGCGCTCTCCCTGACAAGGAGTGTCGATGCCGATCAATCGGCCTCTGCCGGTGCCGGCATTTGCGGCACGTATAACTCCGAGCCTTTGGCCAGGAGGGTCGAGGCATCGAGGTCCAGCCCGTTCAACTCGTTGAGACGGGCGATGTCGGTGCCGTGTTTGGCGGCGAACTCGCCGTAGGTCATCTCGGCGTCCACCGTCATGGTGACGATGGCCGGTTTGTCGGCTGGAGGTGTGGTTTCCTCCGCTTCGGCGGGGCGGTCATTGGCGGTCCCGCCGGTTGAGCCCGTGGCGGCATCTTGAGGGATGCCGAGTTTGATTTTCTGTCCGGGCCGCAGTGTTTTGGCATCGGTGTCCGGATTGGCCGCCATCAGATCCTCGACCGACATGTCATGGCGGCGGGCGATGGATGAAAAGGTGTCGCCGGGCCGGATCGTGTAAATGTCGGGAGCGTCCGCCGGCGTGATGGGCGTGGTTTCGGTGGCTCCCGGGATTTTGAGTTTCTGGCCCGGGTGGATCACGGCGTTGGATTTCAAACCGTTTTCCTGGATCAGTTCCGCCACGGTGCAGCCGTGCTTGCGGGCGATCTTGGTGAGATTGTCGCCGGGCTTGATGATGTATGTCTCTTGTCCGAGCGCGACACCGATCATCAGCAGCAGGCATCCAAAAATGACGTTCCAGCGGTTCTTCACGGACGACTCTCTCTCACGCCCGATGATGGGGATCAAGTAAAAATTAGGATTTCCTGATGATCGGGAAACCGGAATGAATCCGGGAAACGTGGTTTCAACCGGTGGTCCGGAGGCCGGAGGAGATGGCGTTGACGGAGATGAGGAGGTCGGGGATGAGCTGTTCGGCGGCGGTGGTGTTGCCGTCGGCGAGGTGGGCGCGCCATTGGCGGAGCAGCGAGATTTGCTGCATGTGGAGGACCTTGAGCGGTTCCTCGCGGATGGCGAGGGTGCGGGCCATGCGCGGGCGGCGTTCGTCGAAGGAGCGGCGGAACAATTTCCCCAGCGCGTCGCGGGTGAGGGCGAGTTCGTCGAAGATCATGTCGAGGAAGCGCTCGCGCAGTGCCGCATCCGGGACGAGTCCGGCGTAGGCGTGCATGAGGTCTTCGTTGGTGCTGGCCAGCGAGCTGTCGATGTTGGTGATGACGTAGCGGACGAAGGCGACATCGCGCAACTGGTCGGAAAGTTTCGCGAACGCGGCGGGGTCTTCCTTTTCCAGTCGTGCCAGCGCGCTGCCGGCTCCGAACCAGCCGGGGAGGTAGAAGCGCGATTGCGTCCAGGAAAACACCCACGGGATGGCGCGCAGGTCGTCGAGCGTGGAGCGGCCGGTTCGTCGTGCGGGGCGCGAGCCGATGCGGGCGTTTTCCAAGGCGTCGATGGGCGTGGCCGCGCGGTAAAATTCCATGAACCCGGGGGCTTGCAGGAAATCGCGATAGGTTTCGCGGCTCCAAGTGGCGAGGCGATCCATGATGGCCGGATCGGCGTCGGCGCGCGAGGTGCGGCCGAGGTGCTTGGCGGTGGCGGAGGCCACCGAGGCCATCAGCAACTCGGTGTGATAGGTGGCCGCGCCGAGGTGGGCGTATTTCTGGGCGATCGTCTCGCCCTGTTCGGTCATGCGGAAGGCACCGTGAAGCGCACCGTGCGGCAGCGCTTCCATGAACCAGTGCGTGGGTCCCGCGCCGCGGCCGACCGTTCCGCCGCGGCCATGGAAAAACACCGGGCGGGCGCGGTGCTTGGCGCAGATTTCCGAAAGGCGGATTTGCGCGCGGTGCAGCGCCCACTGGCTGGAGAGGATGCCGCAGTCCTTGTTGGAATCCGAGTAGCCGAGCATCATCTGGAAATCCGCGCCGCCGCCGGCATCCAGGCCGCGGCGCGTCACCGGATGGGCGAGAAACTCGTCCACGATGCCGGGCGCGCGATCCAGGTCGTCCATGGTCTCGAACAAGGGCACCACGGGCAGCGGGCAGCGCAGTCCTTCACCGGTCATTTCCATCAGCCCGGCCTCGCGGGCCAGCAGATAGACGGTGAGAAGATCCGCGGTGTCGCGGGTCATCGAGACGATCAGCGCGCCGAGGCCGGCGTTGCCGTGACGCGCGCGGTGGGTGGCGAGCACGCGGTGGCAATCGAGCACCGCATCCGCTTCCGGGCCGGCGGGAATGCCGGGGGCGAGGAACGGACGGGGCGACCGCAGTTCTTTTTCCAACAGCGCCATTTTCTGCTCGTGGCTCCAGTCGGCGAAGGATTCCGCACCGGGGATACCGGCCTTGACCAGCAACTGGGTGAGCGCCTTCTGGTGGAACGCGGAGTTCTGGCGCACGTCGAGCGTGGCGGAATGGAAACCGAAGACCGCGAGCTGGCGGCGGATCGGCTTGATGAAATCGTCCGTCAGTTTTCCGGCACCGGCATGGACCAGAGTGTGGTCGAGCACGTCGAGGTCGGCGCTGAGATCGGCCGGGTTCTGATAGACCGGACCGGAGTCCGGCTGATCGCGCGCGAGCAGCAGCTTGAGCCGCATCAGCAGTGCGGCGGCGCGCCACGGTTCTTCGCGGTGGCATTGGAGCAACGCGGCGAGGTCGGCGGCGGCGCGGCCGTCGATCTCGTCGGTCAGGCGCTCGATCATCACTTCCAACTCCGGCGGCACCGGTTGGAAATGTTTGCTCAGTGGCAGGTTGTGGGCGAGCCGTTCGAGCTGGCGGGCGAACAGGCGCATCGCGTTGTGACGCAGCGCGGCGAGCGCGTCGCGTGTCACCTCCGCAGTGACGCCCGGGTGGCCGTCGCGGTCGCCGCCGATCCAAGTGCCGAAGCGGATCATCGGCGGCAAGGCGTCGAGCGCCACGGGATCGAGCCCCGCTCCGCTCCAGGCTTCGCGCAGGTGGGTGTGGGCGCGCGATACCGCCTCGGGAAACACCTCGCGCAGATAGAACAACGCGTTGTCGAGTTCCTGCGTGATGCTCGGGCGGGTGACGTGGATTTCCCCGGTGCGCCACAGTGTTTCGAGCTGCGCTTCGAGAAATCGCCGGCCGCGATCGCGCTCGCGATCGGTGAACGATGGGTTCTCGCGCTCCTGCATCAGGTCGTAAATCTCGCGATGGCGCTCGCGCACGGTCTGGCGTTTCGCCTCGGTCGGGTGGGCGGTCAGCACCGGCTCCACCCGCACCCGCGAGAGGATGTCCGCCAGCGTTTTTTCATCCAGGCCCATGCGGCGCATTTCGGCCAACTCGTCCGGCCAGAGTCCTTTTTCGGCGGTCGGGCCGTGGGCTTTTTCGCGCCAGCGGCGGGCCACCGCGGCCACCCGTTCCTCGACGATGTTGAGAAGCTGGAAGGCGATCGAGTAGGCCTGCACCAGCGGCCGGTCGGGACCATCGACGGCGTCGAGCGAGCGTCCATGCCATGGCAGCCGGGTGGCGAGATCCTCGTGACCGAGGCGGGCGAGCACGTCGGCGAAGGCGTCCATCGCGAAGCCGAGTTCGGCGTCGAGCAGTTGGAATCCGTCGTTCAGCAAAGGTTTGTTTCCGGCCATCGTCGCCCCCAGTGAGCACATCAACCCAGCAGGATCAATGCCGAATCCCGTGCGTGAGACCTCGTCATATCAAACGCCCAACCTGTTCTGGCGGATGCGCGCGGAGCTGCCAGTCTTCCCGAACCGTGGAATCCCTCGTCCGGGTGGCGGGCACACTTTCACCCTTGACACCTCATGATGCGGAACGGACCGGCGTCGGGGCTGTGAAACCATTGCATCGCGAGCGAGTCTGGTCTTGATTCGTCAGCGCATCGGCCACATCCGGCGATTGTGGCAATCGTTGGCGAACCCGGAGGCACGGATCATCATGGGGAAAATCAGCACCAGATCATGGATTCCAAGCGACTGCGTGGTCTCGTTGGCTGGGGTTGTCCTGGCGTGCATGGGTTCGGTCGCATTAGGAGAAGCGGCTCACGGGGGTGAAAGCGACACCGTGTCCGAACCACCATCTTCCCGACCGCATGCCGCCGCCGACGTGGTGGTTTACAGCGCGACTCCGTCGGGAATCGCCGCCGCGGTCATGGCGGCGAGGACGGGTGCGGAGGTGCTCTTGATCGAACCGACACGGCACGTCGGTGGCTTGACCACGAGCGGGGTCAACACGGCCGAGACCGAACACATGCTGGCCTGGACCATCGGGGGATTTGCGCGGGAATTCTATCAACGCATGGGCAGGCACTACGCCGGGCAGCGCGATCCTGCCGGTGCTGCGAAGCCGGTCAGGCCGGCCTACGAATTCGAGTCGGGGGTGGCGGAGAGGACTTTTCTCGAAATGCTGCGGGAGGCGGGGGTCGGGGTGCGCATCGGGACGGCCGTTGAGTCCGTTTCCAAAGAGGGAAACACGATCATGGAATTGAAACTGACCGATGGCTCGAAGATGGAGGGCAGGATATTCGTCGATGCGAGCTACGAGGGCGACCTGATGGCCCGCGCCGGGGTTTCATGGGCGGTCGGGCGCGAGGGACGCGACGAGTTCGGTGAGGACTTGGCAGGCATCCGCTTTGATCGCGAACCGCGCAAGGCCCGGACCGTGGATGAAAACGGCGACCTGCTGCCGGGGATCAGCGGCTGGCGGAAGGATTTTACCGAAGGACAGGCCCACCGCGGCGTGATGAACTGCAATTTCCGCCTGATCGTGACACGGGATGCCACGCGGCGGGTGCCTTTCCCCGCAACGAAGCACTATGATCCGATGCGCTACCGCCTGCTTGCGGACTGGTTGCGCCAGGCGGACGCCGGTGAGCGGGCGCGGGTGGGGCGGATGATCGACCTCTACCCGCGCCGCAACGGAAAATACGAGATGAACAACATGCAGGCGGCGGTCATTTCCCTCGGGCATTTCGGCGGTCAGTTCGGATGGCCGGAGGCGGACTATGAGAAACGCGCGGAGATGTATGAAGATCACCTTCAATACACACTGGGGCTACTGCATTTTCTCTCCCATGATCCGGTCGTTCCGGAGGCGGTGCGGGCGGAAATGGGCACGCTCGGCCTGCACGCCGACGAGTTTCCGGACAACGCTCATCTTCCCTATCAGCTTTATGTCCGCGAGGGCCGGAGGATGCGCGGGGCCTATGTGATGCGCCAGCAGGATGTCCAGGTGGACCGACGAAAGCCGGACAGCATCGGCATGGGCAGTCATTTCATGGACTGCCACCATGTCCAGCGCCTCGCCGTCTCACCGGACGAATTCGTCAACGAGGGCCGGATCTGGCGCAAAGGCCATGCCTATCATATTCCCTACCGCGCGCTCACACCGAAGCCCGGCGAGTGTAGCAACCTACTGGTGCCGGTGGCCGCCAGTTTCACCCACGTGGCCTACTGCACCCTGCGCGTCGAGGCGACGTGGATGGTCACCGGCCAGGCGGCCGGGGTGGCTGCGGCCATGGCCGCGAAGCAGGACCGCCCGGTGCAGGAGCTGGAAGTGCGGCGCCTGCGGGAAACCCTGCGGGATCAGGGGCAGGTCATCGATTTCATGCCCGGCAAGCAGGAGAAATGCGAGCACCTGAACGGTCCTCCGGAGTTTTGAAACAGGATGGTCACGGATGCAGATCCGTGGAGAGATGCTAGAGGCCCGGGTCGCAGACGGACATGGCGATGGTCTGGCCCTTTTCCCTTTTCGATAGAGGAGCCAGGGCGCCCGCGAGGTTGGCACCGGCGCTGAAGACTCCGAAGATTCCCTCCTCAAGTGCGAGCATGCGGGCGGCGGCAATCCGGATGGTGACGGGTCGTGGGATGGATGGGTTGTCGCCATTCCGGGTGCGCGGCACGGGTTTTGGTTGCCGTCACGGCGGCTGTGGCCAAGCTTCCGTGCGACCATGGCCGACGCGCAGTTTTTCCTCAACCTCGGGACCATCATCATCGCCGCGGCGGTGCTGGTGATGCTGGGGCGCGCGGTGCGGATGCCGGCCATCGTGGTCTATCTGCTTGCCGGCGTGCTGATCGGTCCGGTGTTCGGCTGGGTGGAAATGAGCCCGGAACTCGACCTGATCTCGGAAAAGGGCGTGGCGCTGCTGCTGTTCCTGGTCGGGCTGGAGCTGAGTTTTTCGAAAATCCGCGACGTCGGCAAAGTGGCGCTCTTCGCCGGCATCGGCCAGGTGATCTTCACCGCGGCGGGCGGGTTCGTGCTGTGTCATTTCCTCGGCTTCACGATGATGGAAGCTCTGTTTCTCGCCACCGCGCTCACCTTCAGCAGCACGGTGGTGGTGGTGAAGCTGCTGGATGAAAAAGGCGAGCTGGACAGCCTCTACGGCCGCATCGCCGTGGGCATCTTCCTGGTGCAGGACCTGGTGGTCATCGTCATCCTGACCTTCCTCGCCGGCCTCGGGGAAGGTGGCGAGGGGATGAATGCGATGAATCTTCTAACAGGTCTCGGCAAGGCATTCGGCGGGATGGCGCTCATGCTCGCACTGTCATTGCTGGCGGCGAAGTGGCTGCTGCCCCAGCCGTTCCGCTGGGCGGCGCGCTCGCCGGAAATGATGCTGGTTTGGGCACTGACATGGTGCTTCCTGCTGGTGGGGCTGGCGCATGTTTTCGGCCTCTCGCTGGAAGTCGGCGCGTTTCTCGCCGGCTTGAGTCTCGCCCAGCTTCCCTACAACGACGACCTGCGCCGCCGCGTGCACCCGCTCATGAACCTGTTCATCGCGGTGTTCTTCGTCTCGCTCGGCGTGCGCATGGATGCGGCCGGTGCGGCGGACAACTGGCTGCCTACCGTGGTGCTCGCCTTGTTTGTGCTCCTGGGAAATCCGCTGATCTTCATCCTCATCATCAACCGCATGGGCTACAGCCTGCGGACCTCGTTCCTCACCAGCGTGACGGTGGCGCAGATCAGCGAGTTCTCCTTCATCTTCGCCGGCATGGGTGTGGCACGCGGGTTGGTGGGAGAAGACATACTTTCCATCACCGCCCTGGTCGGCGTGGCCACCATCGCGATTTCCGCCTACATGATCCTGTACAATCACAAGTTGTATGATATCTGTGAGCGGATGGGTTTGTTCAAATGGCGGTTTCTGAAATCCGCGGACGATGCGCACGCCGAAGCGGCGGAAAAACCCCGGATTTCGGACCACGTCATCGTCGTCGGCATGAACACGCTGGGCCGTGAGATCGTCAGGAAACTCCACGCCAAGGGTGCCACCGTGCTCGCGGTGGATGTGGACCCGGCGAAACTGGAGGGCCTGCCCGGTCATAAATTGTTAGGCAGCGTGGAATACCTTTCCGTGCTCCAGGAGGCGGGTCTGGAGCGGGCAAAGCTGCTGGTTTCCGCGCTGCGCATCGAGAACACCAACGAGCTGCTCGCCTACCGCTGCCAGGTCGCGGGAATTCCGTCGGCGGTCCATGTGGTGGACCTGTCGGTGACCGACAGCCTGCTCGACCTCGGTGTGGACTATCTGATGATTCCAAAGGTGGACGGGGTGAAGGCACAATTGGAGAAGCTGCGTGAAATGGAGGTGCTCAAGCCATGAACCTGCTCGCCGGACTGCTGCTTGCCGCCGCGGCCGCCTATGCGCTGGCGCGCTGGCTGCGCCTGCCGCCGCTGCCGATGCTCATCGGCTCCGGCATGGCGCTCAATGTTTCGGGATTGCTGCCGGCGGAGTTCGGCTTGTCGGCCGGTGGCGGCACGGATGCCACGGTGGGATTGATCCAGCTCGGATTGTTATATCTCGTTTTCGCCTCGGGCGTGGAACTCAACCCGCGGCGTTTCGCCCGCCATGGCGTGACGGTGGCTTGGATCGGCGTGCTGCAATTCGCGGTCTTCGCGCTGGTGGGCTATCTCAGCTCGCGATGGATGGGATTCGGGCACCTTGAGGCGGTCTATCTCGGCTTCGGGCTTGCGGCGAGTTCCACGCTGGTGGTCTTGCAGCAGATCAAGAACCGGCACGCGATGTTCGAGCCGTTCGGCCGCGTGGTCACCGGCGTGCTGCTGTTGCAGGACGTGGTGATCATCGGGGTGATCGTGGTGCTTTCGCGTCTGGGCGGCGGCGCGGCGGGCATCGGCGGCGGGCTGGCCGCGGCCGTGGTGCTGGGGCTGGCGGCGTGGCTGGCGCAGCGCTTCATCATTCCCGGCCTGCTGAAACGGGTGAAGCCCGATGAGGAGGGACTGTTGCTGTGGCTGATGGCGGTGCTGTGCGGATTCGTGGGTATCGCCCACGTGCTCGACCTTCCGCTCATCGCCGGGGCCTTCGCAGGTGGCTTCGTTTTCTCCGCGTTCCCGCTCAACGGGCTGGTGCGCGGCCAGCTTTCCACTCTAACGGATTTTTTCCAGGCGGTGTTCTTCGTCGCGCTGGGCGCCCTGGTCGGCGTGCCGGATGCGGCGCATTGGTTCAGCGCGCTGCAATTCGCGCTGGTGATCGTGCTGCTCACCCCGCCGCTGGTCACCGCGCTGGCGGAGTGGCGAGGCCTTAGCACGCGGGTGTCGATCGAAAGCGGCCTGCTGCTGGCGCAAACCAGCGAGTTCTCGCTTCTGTTAGGGCTGACCGGGCTTGCCGGCGGGCATGTTTCGGTGGCGGCGTTCCAGGTGCTCGCTCTCACCACTCTCATTACCATGACGCTCACGCCGTTCATCGGCCGCGAGGCGGTGGCCCGGGCTCTGCTCCCGCTGCATCCGTTCCGCAAAAGAAGAGCGGTTGAAAAAGCCCCCTCCGGCCACGTCCTGCTGCTCGGATTCGGCGCGGCCGGGATGTGGACGGTGAAGCCGCTGCGCGCCCAGGGCGAGGAGGTGCTGGTGGTGGACGACGACGCGGTCGTCTGCGGCGAACTGGCGAGCCGCGGCGTCCCGGTGATGCGCGGCGACGGCTCCGACCCCGACATGCTCGACAAGGCCGGGGCCGCCAAGGCGAAACTCATCATCGCATCGATGCGACGCGCGGGCGACGCTCTGAAAGTGCTGGATCATGTCCACGGCGTGCCGGTGGTGGTTCGGGTGTTCGAGCGGGAGGATGCGGAAGTCATCCGCAACGCCGGTGGCATCCCGGTGCTCAACTCGCTGGCCGCGGCGGAGGTCTTCAGCGAGTGGTTCGATGCGAATGACAGGCTGCATCCGCCACCCTCATCCCGTCCAGCGCCGCACTGACGATGCCGCCGGCGTAGCCCGCGCCCTCGCCGCAGGGGAAGAAGCCGGATATTTCCGGATGTTCGAGCGTGTCGTCGCGGCGGGGAATTCTAACAGGCGAGCTGGTGCGGGTTTCGAAGCCCAGCAGCAAGGCCTCGCTGGAAACATAACCGTGCATTTGCCGGCCGAAGAGATCGAGTCCCTCGCGCATGCGTTTCGTCATCTCGCGCGGCAGCATTTCGTGCAGCGGCGCGGGATTCACGCCGGGGAAATAGCTCGTCTCCGGAAGGTCGGCGGAGAGTCTGTCTTTGAGATAATCGGTGACGCGCTGGCCGGGCGCGACCTGGCCGCCGCCACCGGCCTGTTTGGCGGCGCGTTCAAGTTCCTTCTGGAACGCGAGGCCGGCGAGCACGCCGTGTTCCCTGAGCCATGGCGCGAGGTCTTCCGGTTCGACGGTGGTCACCATGCCGGAATTGGCGAATGGCGAGTCGCGGCGCGACAAACTCATGCCATTGACCACCACCTCGTCGTTCTCGGTGGCGGCCGGCACGATGAAGCCGCCGGGGCACATGCAGAACGAATGCACGCCGCGGCCGCGGATCTTGGTGGCGAGACGATAGCGCGCGGCGGGCAGCAGGCGCGGTCGCGGCTGGCCGGCTGTTAGATGATATTGCACGCGGTCGATGAAAGACTGCGGGTGCTCGATGCGGAAACCCACGGCGAACGGCTTGGGCTCCATCAAGATATGTTTTTCCGCCAGCAGCCGGTAGATGTCGCGCGCCGAGTGGCCGGTGGCGAGGATCACGCAGTCGCCGGTGATTTCCTGTCCGTCGGCCGTGGCCACGCCGTGGATGCGGTTTTGCGAGACGAGGAAATCGACCACCTTGCACTGGAAGCGCACCTCGCCGCCGGCGCGCAGGATCGACTCGCGCATCGCCTTGACCACGTTGGGCAGCAGGTTGGAGCCGATGTGCGGGTGGGCGTCGGTGAGGATGTTTTCCGGCGCGCCGTGGGCTGTTAGAATTCGATAGACCTCGGCCACCGGTCCGCGCTTGGTGGCGCGGGTGTAGAGTTTGCCGTCGGAAAACGTGCCCGCGCCACCTTCGCCGAAGCAATAGTTCGAGTCCTCGATCACGCGGCCCTCGCGCAGCAGCGGCGCGAGGTCGAAACGACGCGCGCTGGCGTCCTTGCCGCGTTCCAGCACGATGGGTTTCACGCCGTTTTCCAGACAACGCAGCGCGGCGAACATCCCCGCCGGTCCGCAGCCTACGATCACCGCCACGCGCGGATGCGGGGGCAGGGGAGGTGAGACCCAGCGTGGCGTTTCCTCCGGCGGCAACGGGCTGTCGAGCGCGACATCGAGCCGGAGTTGCACCTTGATCGCCCTGTGGCGTGCGTCGATGGAATGCTTGCGCAGCTTGATGCCGCCGATGCGGGAAACCGGCACGCCGAGTTTGCTTGCCGCCGTCTCACGCCGCGCGCTGTCGTCCTCGGAGCGTTCGAGGGGCAGGACGATGTCGATGGTTTCGATCCGTGGTTCCATGAATGCGGCGGTGCGGGCAATGAGGCTGCATCACAGCCGCATTCTGGGCAAGAGTGGGATGCCTGTGCTTGTATGATCCCGGAAACCGCATCAGCCTTGCCCTGTCACCAGCAAGGATCGTTCACCCACACACGTATCGCAGCCATGCCCGGTTCCCGTCGTCGATTCATGAAAACCACCGCAGCCGCCACGCTCACCGCCGCCGTGCCTGCGCGGTGGGTGGATGCGGCCGAATTGGCACCGGACAGCAAGCCCCTATTCCGCTTCGCCGTCGCTTCCGACCTGCACTACGGCCAGCCGGACACTCCCTTCGCCGAGATGGCGGATGAATTGGTGGACTGGATCAACGGGGAAAAGCGAAGCAAGGGACTCGATGTCCTTTTCCTCAATGGCGACCTGACCAACGATTCGCCAGCGGCCCTGCTGACTCTTCGCGACAAGCATCTTTCCAAGCTCCAGGTCCCCTATCATGCGATCAAGGGCAACCATGACTTCGTCGATGGCGAGGCCGGCTCTCCCGCCGAATCCTGGCAGGCGGTCTGGGGTGATCCGTCCAACCATGCCATCAAGCTGGGCGACCATGTGTTCATCATGGCGGACACCACCGCCCCCGCCAAAGCCGATATCTATCTGGCGGCGGATATCGACTGGCTCCGGCAACAACTTGAAGCGCATCGCGACGCTCCCGCGATTTTCGTTTTCATCCACATCCAGCAGCGTGCGCACGGGGTGGATGGCTGGCCGAAGCACGGGGTGCATGCCCCCGATGAGAAGCCCAAAGGCGAGGCCGTGATGAAACTATTGGAATCCACTCCCAACGTGCGCGCCGTTTTCCACGGCCACAACCATCTCGAAACGGGAGTTTATATCTCCGGCGAACGGCGATACTTCTTCGACAGCCATGTAGGCGGCAGTTGGGGTGCCAAGCGCGGCTATCGCATCGTGGAAATCCATGAAGATCAGAAGATGGTGACGTATCAGGTGAATGCGGAGGACGACGAGGTCACCAACCGCCACGAGCTGCCCGCCTGATCTCAGCCGCGGATCGGGCGTTTCACCCCGGCGTCATCGACGCTGACGAAGGTCACGCCGGTCGAGAAGATCGGATGCGGGCCGGCGTTTTCATCGATCACTTCCACACCATAGGTGACGCTGGTGGTGCCCTCGCGCTGGCGCTTGCATTCGATGCGCAGGATGGTGCCCTGGCGCACGCTGTGATGGAATTCCACCGAGTCCATTGCCACGGTCACGAACTGGCAGTGCGGGTAATCGAGGCTGGCGGCGATCCACGACGCCTCATCGACCCATGCGAGCAGGCGGCCGCCGAAAAGGAAGCCGTATTGATTGAGGTCCCCGGGCAGGACGAGGTGGTGCGTTTGCATGGCGGGGTCACCAGCGGCGGCGTTTGCCATCCTGGTAAATCGCGGCGTCCAGCGACCATGAGCCGGCACCGGTCAGGATGAGGGCGATCATCGGAATGAGATAGAGCAGCGCCGGCTCCTTGGCGGCACTGACGCCCGGGCCCAGGAACCATGGTGCATCCGCCATCACCGAGAAAGCCGCCACCACCATCGTGAAACCCAGCACGAAGGCCGCCGGCCGCGTGGCCAGTCCCAGAATGATGAGCGCCGCCGCGCCCACCTCCGCGGCAATGGCCGCCGCCAGGCTCACGGACGGCGACATCAGCTTCAGCGGCATGAAATCCGGCACATGGAAATTCTCACTAAGCTTTTCGAAATTCGCGATTTTTCCCCAGCCATGCCCGATCAGCATCATCAGCCCGATCATCACCCTCAGCGCGAAGATGCCGATCGAGGCGATGGTGTCGCGCGTGCCGCAATCGAATAGGAAACGCTTCATCACTCGGTTTGTTTCGGGGTTTTCGTGGAAATGGTGATGCGCTTCAGGCGGTCGTCGCCCTCCGGCGAGTGGGTCACGATTTCCGGATCATCCACCAGCAGGTTGTGAACCAGGCGGCGGTAGTAGGCATTGAGCGGGCGGAACTGGTGCGGCTTGCCGGTGGCCTTGACGCGGTCGGCGATCTCGCGGATTTCCTCGGCCATCTTGTCTTCGCGCATGCTGCGGAAATGCTCGCAATCCACCTTGATGCGCTCGGCTTTGGGAAATTTCCGGCGCAGGATGCGGTTGACGAGGTATTGAATGTCGTCGAGTCGGTCACCGTCGCGGCCGATGATCGACTGGCTTTCGGTCGAGCGGACCTGCAAACAGGGGCCGTCATGGGTTTCCTCGATCTCGATGGTGGCGGGCAGTCCCAGATGGCCCAGCATGGTGTCCAGGATCTTGCTTGCCGCTTCGGTTTCCTCGTGAGTCATGCCGGGCACTCTAGCCACATCGTCCGGGCGGTCAATCACCGCCTCGGTGGCGAATTCGTGCTTGGCAGGCGGGCGATTTCCCGGATTCTAGCGCCCGATGAGCGAAGTGATTGAAACCGCGCCGATTGCCGCCAAGGAGCGGACCGGCGCGGCATCGCGGCCATTCGGAATGCTGCCCGACGGACGCGAGGCGAAAATTTTCACTCTCAGGAACCGCAACGGTCTGGAGGCTCGCGTCAGCGACTACGGGGCCACGCTGCTCTCGATGAAAGTGCCCGACAGGCATGGCGTCCTCGCCGACGTGACGCTCGGCTTCGACACCTTCGACGGATGGCTCGCCAACGGCCCGTATTTCGGTGCGACCATCGGCCGCTTCGGCAACCGGATCGCAGGTGGAAAATTCCCGATCGACGGCAAGCCATACGCGCTCGCCACCAACAACGACCCCGGTGGCATCCCCTGCCACCTCCACGGCGGCATCCATGGCTTCAACAAGAAACTGTGGCGCTCCCGGCCACTTGGTGCCGCCGCGGTGGAATTCACGCTGCTTTCGGAGGACGGCGACGAGGGCTATCCCGGAAATCTCAACGTCAAGGTGACCTACACACTCACCGATGACGACGAACTTGTCTGGCAGGCCGAGGCGACCACCGACGCCCCCACCGTCGTCAACCTGATCCATCACAGCTACTGGAACCTGACGGGCGATCCCGCCACGCCCGCCACCGGCCACGAACTCACGCTCCACGCGCGCCATTTCCTGCCCACCGACGCCGGCATGATCCCCACCGGCGAAATCGCCCCGGTCGCCGGCACGCCGATGGACTTCACCACCCCGCACCTCGTCGGCGAGCGCATCGATGCCGACTACGAACCGCTCCGCCTCGGCAGCGGCTACGATCATTGCTGGGTGCTCGAAAACGGTTCCAAAGTGAAACCCGCCGCCTGGCTCCGCGACCCCGCCAGCGGCCGCACAATGGAACTGCTCACCGACCAACCCGGCATCCAGTTCTACGCCGGAAATTTCATCGAGCACGAATTCGCCGGCAAAAACGGCGTCCATTACCCGCGCCGCGCCGGACTGTGCCTCGAAACCCAGCGCTTCCCCGATTCGCCGAACCAGCCGTCATTCCCATCGTGCGTGTTGCGCCCCGGCGAAACCTACCGGCATGTGATGATTCACCGTTTTTCCGCCGGGTGATTCATTTCCTTCAATCCATCCACATCGAAAAACCCATCCATGAACACACTTGAAGTCGTCTTGTTTGTCGTCGCCGTCGTCGGCGTGGTCGCCTTGGGCATCTGGAAATCACGCGACGAAATCCACGCCGAAGAAGCCGGCGCCTCCGGCTACTTCCTCGCCGGCCGTGGCCTCACCTGGTGGCTGGTCGGCTTCTCGCTGATCGCCGCCAACATCTCGACCGAGCAATTCGTCGGCATGTCCGGTTCCTCCGCCAACTGGCTCGGCATGGCCATCGCCTCCTACGAATGGATGGCCGCCGTCACGCTGGTCTTCGTCGCCTTTTGGTTCCTGCCGCGCTTCCTCAAGGCCGGCCTCTACACCATCCCGGAGTTCCTCCAGTACCGCTTCGACGGCGTCGCCCGCCTCGCGATGGCCATCCCCGCCATCGTCACGCTGGTCTTCGTCACCACCTCCTCGGTGATCTTCTCCGGAGCCAAGTTCGTTTCGGAATACTACAACGAGGTCCCGGTCATCAACAACCTCACCGCGATGTGCTGGCTCATCGCCGCCGTCGCCGCCATCTACGTCTTCATCGGCGGCCTCAAGGCCTGCGCCTGGACCGACCTGATCTGGGGCTCGGCACTCATCCTCGGCGGTGCGGTGGTCCTGGTCTTCGCCATGAGCACCCTCGCCGAAAGACCGGCCGAGGAACTCATCCAGACCAAGGTCGCCAATTCCAACGCCACCGTGGCCGACCTCGAAAAGGCCGGTGCCTGGGAGCGCCTCAAGCTCCTCAACGACGGTGTCGATGGCGAGGCCGTCGCCGTCAACGGCCCCAATGGCTCCGGCGGCAAGATGCACATGGTCCGCCCTAAGGAGGATTCCGACATCCCCTGGACCGCCCTGCTCATCGGCCTTTGGATCCCCAACTTCTTCTATTGGGGCCTCAACCAATACATCGTCCAGCGCACGCTCGGTTCGAAGTCGCTCGCCGAGGGCCAGAAAGGCATCGTCTTCGCCGCCTTCCTCAAGCTCATCGTCCCCTTCGTCGTCGTCATCCCCGGCATCCTCGCGTTCAACCTGTTCTCCGACGATCTCCGTGCCAGCGCCAGCGCGAAAAACCTGACCATTTTCGAAAAAGCCGCGCCCGCACAGGTCCTCGTAGTCAATGAGACATTCGTCGAAAACAACCTCGACCTCGCTGTCAAGGTGCTCGCCCACAACGCCGATGCGGCCGACGCTGAAACCGGCGATCCAGATGGCCCGCAAGCCATCACCGACCGCATCAACGAACTTGCCGCCAAGGTCACCGCGGCCGGCGGCAAGTCGGCCGGCAACCTTGTCGGCCACGACTACGACGCCGCCTTCCCCGTCCTGGTGCGCAACCTGATCAAACCCTACCCGTGGATCTCGTGGTTCGTGCTGGCGGCGCTTTGCGGCGCGGTGATCAGCTCGCTGGCCTCGATGCTCAACTCAGCCTCGACCATTGCCACCATGGACCTCTTTGCGAAGTTCACCCACACCACCGACCAAGCCCTGCTGGTCAAGGTCGGACGTTCCTTCGTCGTCCTCTTCGTCCTGCTCGCCGCGCTGGTCGCACCCAAGCTCGACAACTTCGAGAGCATCTTCAAATACATCCAGGAATTCCAGGGTTTCATCTCGCCCGGCATCCTCGCCGTCTTCATCTTCGGCTTCTTCTCGCCACGCACCCCGCGCTGGTTCGGCGTTGTCGGCATCGTCACCAACATCGCCTGTTACGCCGGCCTCAAATGGCTCGTCGGCCCGTGGCTCACCGACAACGGCTTCTGGTATTCGCCCGAAATGGCCTTCCTCGACCGCATGGCGATCTGCTTCTTCATCGTGCTGATCACCGGCATCGTCATCACCCTGGCAAAACCGATGCGGAAACCGGTCGAACTGCCCGTCAACGAGCAGATGGAACTGACCACCTCGCCCGGTGCCAAGCTCGCCGGCGTTGCCATCGTCATCGCCACCATCGGCCTCTACGTGATGTTCTGGTGATGAAAACAAGGGAACGTGGGCATCCCTACCGCATCTTGAATCCGTTCGTGTTGGAGCGAAAGTATCGCCATTGATTTCCATGGCACTCTTGCTCTGATCGGTTAGATTCCACCCATGAATCCATCCGCCCGCGTCCCGCTGCGTGGCAAGGCGCTCACCGAGCGCGTCGAGATCCGTGCGCTGCCGAAGGTGCTGCTCCACGAGCACCTCGACGGCGGCCTGCGGCCCGCCACCGTGATAGAACTCGCCCGCGATCACGGCTACGACGGCCTGCCCACCACCGATCCCGGCGAACTGGCGGCCTGGTTCCACCGCGGCGCCCAGCGCGGCAATCTGCCCGAATACCTCGAAGGCTTCATTCACACCATCGCCGTGATGCAATCGCCCGAGGCGCTCGAGCGCGTGGCCTATGAGTTCATCGAAGACATGTATGACGACGGCGTCGTCTATGCCGAGGTCCGCTTCGCGCCGGTCTATCACACCGGCGGCGGGCTCACCCAGGACGAGGTGGTCGCCGCCGTGATTCGCGGGCTGAAGCGCGGCGAGCGCGAGTTCGGTGTCCGCTGGGGACTCATCATCTGCGCCATGCGCCACATGAAAACCTCGCTCGAAGCCGCCGAACTCGCCATCCGCTGCCGCGACATGGGCGTCGTCGGCTTCGACCTCGCCGGCGGCGAACACGGGTTTCCGCCCAAGAAACACGTCGAGGCCTTCCAAGCCATCGAGCGGGCCAATTTCTACATCACCATCCACGCCGGCGAGGCCTACGGCCCGGAATCCATCTGGCAGGCACTCCAATACTGCGGCGCGCACCGCCTCGGCCACGCCACCCGCCTGCGCGATGACATCGAGGTGTTCCCCGATGGCACCATGCGCCTCGGCCGCCTCGCCCAATACGTGCTCGACCGCCGCGTGCCGCTCGAAATGTGCTTGCTCAGCAACCTCCACACCGGGGCCTGCGAAAACCTTCAGGAACATCCCTTCGGCCTGTTCTTCCGCCGTGGCTTCCGCGTCTGCCTCAACACCGACGACCGTCTGATGAGCGACACCACCATGACCCGGGAAACCACCCTCGCCACCGAACTCTTCGACCTCAGCCTCGCCGATCTCGAAAAACTCTCGCTCAACGCCATGAAAAGCGCCTTCACGCCCTTCGACGACCGCATCCGCATGATCTTCGACGTCATCAAGCCCGGCTTCGCGAAAATCCGTGCGTCGCTCTGAAACCGCGCGACCCACGCCCCCGCCGCGCGGAATCCCGCTCGGGACAAATTTTCACTTGCGCCCCGCCCGCACCCCCATGCATCTTGCCGCGCCTTCAACCCGAAGGCGCAACTCCGGTGTAGCTCAGCGGCAGAGCGGGTGGCTGTTAACCACTAGGTCGTTGGTTCGATCCCAACCGCCGGAGCCATTTTCCCTTTTGTTGCCCGGTGTGGCATCTTGTGTCAGGGAGTAGCTAAACCCCTTGTTTTCAGGGCTTTCCGTTGGTTTCCATTCCAACGCCATCGTGTCAGCTTGTGGCGCTGGATTCCCCTCTGATGCACTTTTACCTGAGACTATGGCTGATACCTGAGCCGGTTTCCGCAGGCGGGGGAGGGAGGATACATGCTGCGCAACGGCAAGGTGCGTGGCATCCGTGTAAACCTGAGTCGTGAGCCTTTCCTCGGAATGGCGCATGGCGTGCATGGCGGCCCGTGTAGGAACGCCGTTCGTCGCCATCCGGGTGTTGAAGGTCTTGCGCGCCGCGTGAAGATCGAAGCGGCGTCCGAACTCATCCTCGAAAGGGATTCCGGCCGTAGCCAGGTCTTTTTTGAGTGCCCGAAGACGCGGGAACATCCGCACGACCAAATCGGAGGCTTTCACCCCTTCCGCCCGCTTGGCGCGCAGTTCTTCGACAATCTCGGGATGCAGCCAGACGGTATCCCCCTTGCGGTTTTTCGACTTGCTGGCACGCAAGCGGACAAGCGGATGAACGGCGCAGCCTCATCAAGAAACACGTCGCGCCATTCCAAGGTTTCCATTTCGCCACGCCGCAGGCCGGTATGAAGCGCGAGCATGTAAATCAAAAGACGCTCGGGAGGTGCCACCGCGAGAAGGCGGGCAATCTCTTCATCCGTGGCGGCACGGCGCGGGCGCTTCTGTTCGAATTCCTTCACCTTGGGCACGCGCCGCAATGGATTCTCGGGCAGGCGCTCCGAATCCACCAGCCAGTTGAGAAACGAGAGCATCGCCCCGTGATAGAGATTCAGCGTTTTCGCGGCCCGATTCCCTGCCATTCTCGACCGCCACGCAATGAAACCGTCCGCAGTGATTTCACGGATCGATTTCCACCCTTGGACTTTGGCGATGCCACTGACAAAAAGCCCGGTTTTCTCGACATACTGCGCGGAGCAGTTTTGCGCCCTCAGATCGGCCAGATACTCGCCGAGAACCGTTTCAAGGCCAGCCACTGCCGTTTCCCTTTGCTTCGACGGGGGAGAGATTCCCGCGGCCTCCCGCTCAAGCTGGGTGACAAACTCCGACATGAGGCGGTTGGCCGTGCGTTCGTCGCGAACTCGGAGCGACTTGGCCCGCTCCTTTTCACCCGGCAGCTTGTAGCGCATTTGCCAGTAGGGCGAACGCTTCTGTTTGACGAGGTAGCATTGAATTCCCGAGTTCATGACAGGCTGCGCTTGAGTTTGCCGAGGTAGGATTCCACGTCCGAGAGAGCGAAGAACGACAAACGTCCTTGCTTGATCGGCTCGGGAAACACGCCTTGATTGATACGGCGATACAGGGTTTCACGTGAAATGCAGAGCATGGCCGCGACCTCTTGCAACGGCAGGAGATAGCGGCCCCGGGAGTCGGTTTTCATCAGGTTGGCTTTCATGGGAAATCGGGTGCGGTGGTAACGTCGTCGGGAATGTCGGAATCCTCGCCTTGGAATTCCTCGCGAAGATAGGGTTCGAGGATCAATTTCACCTCATGCGGAATCGGTTCCCAAACCGCAGCCAGGTCTTGCAATTCCTGCCAGCGGGGAAGATCGGTTTCGCTCTCGGGTTCCTTGTGCGTGTGATTGGCCAGAAATTGAATTTCGCTCGGGCCGTTCTCGGTCACTTCCCTATAAAGCAGGTCCAGAGGGTCGAAACCATAGGCGGTTGCCACGTATCGGGCGGGTGCGGAGATGGATTCCGCCAAGCGCCCAAGATGGAGTTTCGGATTTGCCAAGGCGCGGGAGATTGCCGCCGCGCTCAGTTGAACCCCGTGATTTTCCGCCAGCCATCGGCTGATGGAACGCAGGCTCATGCGGCGCGAGGCCACAAGGCAATAGGGGAAAAGCCGGGTGGAAAGCGGAAGCGATTCCTCCGAATCCCCTCGGGAGGCTGCCACAAGTTCCGCACCGGCACGGTCGATTGATGATTGTTTGTTGCTCATGTTGCGTGTCGTTGCGCACAAGCAACACCACGCAACACGCGGGCACAAGAGAAATTTTTCACAAATTGACACGGCAGGGCACACCACGGCATCAAGCGGTAGCTTTTGAGCGCGCGAGGGCGACCCCTAGAGACGGACAAATTGCTTTCCCGCGATAGTTCTCGCCGCTGCCGTGAAACCCTTCCCAGGTTGTCGCCTCCGGCTCCTCTTTCGCTGCCGCTGAGTTCCCCGGGAGCGCCCAGACGAAGGCCCGCAGCCAAGGCGGGGAACGGGACAGAGTGGCAACCCTCCGGGCTTGCGGTTTTTTGCTCAACCACGCGGGCAGGCTTTTTCTCTCACACGAGTCAATTTTTCTTCCAAACTCTCTAGAATTCTTTAGTAACCAATTTGCAAAGCAGCCAAGAAACCTGGAAAGGCGGACTAACTGTTCGAGTGAATATGAGCACAGAAAAAACTCGTTGGGCAAAGAGTCGTTGGATGATGGCCGACCTCAACAGGAAGAGCATTGAGATTAATCTTCGCACCCAAAGCCTTGTGGCAAAGGGAATTGGTACACTGCGAGTCAAGGAGCGTCCATCTGGTGAGATTGTGGTGGATGTTGAGTATCATGACTCTGTCCATCCTCAGTCTATTCGAATTGGCTTGATCCATCTTCCACCGCGTCTTTACGACACGATCGCGCGACACCCTGAATCTGAACGTGCAGATTTCCTGCTAGAAACGTAAGCGATTCTCTATGAAGAAATATCTTAAACGGTTAATAGTGGCGTTCAGCCTCTCAATGATAGTGGCCACATGTGTTCATTTCCGAACCGCTGCCATTGAGAGAATGTCACCAATTGAGCTTACGGAAGCTCAAAAGGCTCGCGGATTGCCCAGCGATAGCTCCGTCAGCGAACTTATGAGAATGCAAAGCAGGATGTATGCACCGCTCCGTCCTGTCACTAAAAAAGAGACACTTATGCTAAAACTAGAAAAATTGGCATATGCTTCACCGGTTATTTTGTATTCATCTTTACTATCACCAAGCTTTCTTCCCGCATTCGCATATCCTCAACAGTTCAGAAATGCACACGAGAAAAGGCTTCCGCTAGCTTTTTCTGTTCCAGCTAGTATCAGTGCCGCAGCGCGAGCTGAAGGGTTTGGCTGGGGTGTGGCTCAGGGAATGGCTTTTTACCTTCCATTTTTTGTTAGACGGCGAAGTGATTCTCCAAGTAGGATTAAGACCTCTGAAGAATCTGTGCCAGATCAGCCAGCAACTAGTGTGAATTCACCATCGCGAGAACGATCGATTCTTGATTCTGCGATCAGTAAGTGTGATAAATAAATCAAACAAGAGTGTAAATTTATGGCGTATTCATTTTCTAAATCAGATTTGGTTCCGATGCTTGCAAAGTGTCTTCTAAAACACGGTTCACTAGAAGCAGTGAAGAGTTATCCGGCCCAGGTTCGCAATCAGGGAGGTGATGCCACTGTTTGTGCAGAGTTTATAGCATTGAATGAGATTATGAAGTCAGAGAACCCTAATGATTTGATTCATGCATCTTACGAGAAGGCAATTCAAGCAGCTGCAGATGCCCTTCGAGAGGCTGACGCTAAAAATCTCAAATCGGGAGATGAAGAGTCACTGTGTTCAAGTGCACGACATGACAAGGGGCGTGCATGGCTGATCCCTTCGATTGCATGGTTGGTTTTAGCAGGCATTTCCATATGGCTTGAGGACGAAGGTGCGAGCCCTATCTTGCTGGCGAGCATCGTCGTTTCTGCAGCTTACTTGCTCGGGATAGGCATCACCATGCGGAGGCACAAAGAAAAAGAAGGCGAGTGAGGCAACACGATTTAATGTCATTGTAGTTTTTTTTGTTGCGAGACTCGAAATATTCAAAACGGATTTCTTTCAATCCAATGCTTAAGCGCCGTCTCCACGTAACGCATGATTTGGATTGCTGATGCTGGTGACTGACCGGAGATCAGCTTCACCCTCGAAAATCTCGCGAATTTCGACCGCTTGGCCTTGCCCCACCGCAGGCCCTTGACAGAGGGAATCAGGTAGAGCCAATCCAGAGCGCGCTCTGTGCCTGGAGGAAAACAATCCCAATCCAGGTTCCGGTGATCCAGATTCCGAATCCGGCTGCGCATGGCGAGAAGGCCGAACTGAGAAATCAGCGGCTCACCCTTAGGATTCGTGAGTCCGTTTGCCGTGCAGATTGCCCGGTGTCGCGCCTCATCCGCCCGTTTCTGGCGTAGTTTCCGGGCGATCCGGTGGGCGATTATCGCGGCCGGCTTCGGCAAGCGCATTTCAGAGCATGCCGAGATCGGCAGAGCCTTGCCGTTCACCTTGCCCCACCAGCGCCCGGGGATTTCCTCGAAGGTCGTTTCCTCCGGCTTGCCCAGGTATTTCGCAAAATACCGGGCGATGTTGCGTCGGACCTTTTCCATGTTCTTCGTGTGGAGATGCCAGCGCAGATGCTTGGCCCGTTCCTCATCGCTCAATCCGACGCAGACGAGTGCATTCCATTGCTTGGAAATCCAGCACTGGAAGGCCGAGCGGGTATCCTCGTTTTCCAGCCCGTAAAGCACGAGGTGATAATGCAGCGCGCCGCGGCGCTGGAGTTCCCGCTTCCATACAAAGCCGACCGTGGGAAACAGGCGGGACGCGGTGAAGCGGTTGGAGAGCGCCTTGAACGCCAGATGCACTTTGGCCGAGGTCAGAAACTGCACATCCCCCGGCAGCGTGAGAGCCATCGTGAACGCGGGAGCATCGCGGTTCAGCTTCGCCAGGTAGAGCATGAGATTGCGTCGCGAGGCATCCGAGAGGGTTTGAATCTTCCCGCGCTTTCCGCCCCGGTTGCCTTGATCGGATTGCGCGCGCGGATCAAGATTCGGGATTCCGGGGAATATCGCCAAGGCACCATCTTTCCAGACTTGGAACAGGTTGGCCGGCGGTGAACCCGGTTTGCCGTGATCGGCGAGCTTCGGATTGCTGGTTTTATGCACCATAGACAAGCGGTGCTCCGCCGAAGACGGGAGCGGGCGCCCGCTAGCGCGGGCATCCCGCAACCCGTCTTGCGGAGGGAGTGACGCGGAAGTCACTGGGTGCCCCCTTTCCCCGCACTGGCGTCAATGATGGCCAGAACCGCCAATTTCATCGGACCGGGCAAAGCGACCCAGGAATCCACCACGCGGCGCAGCAAGCGACGATCCGGGGCGGACAGGTGCCCGACCTCTAAAGCCTCGCCTGAGACTATGGCTGATACCGGCTCGCTAACAGATTGGGAATCAACGCCGTTCCCATAGGTTCGATCCCAACCGCCGGAGCCATTTGACCCATTGCGCCAAGGTGCGACAGAGCGCGCCTAAGTGCCTCAATCAGAGAGCTTTCCGTAAGTGGTTCGCGAGTTTTCTTTGCGACAGGATTTGCCACGTTTTGCCCCGAAACGCCTGAATCGAGTGACGAATCCGGTGACCACTGGATTCCGTTAGACATTCCGGGAAGCTTGGCCGCATGATCGGCAAGAGCGTATGCATCCTGGTCGCCATAGACCGAAGCCAGCAATTTGGGATCGCTGTGGCGCATTAAGCGCATTGCGACGGCAAAGGGCACACCGGATTCCTTGAGCCGCTGGGCGAAGGAGTGACGGAAACTGTAGAAATCCACGATTTTTCCCCGTGCGTCCTTTTGGGCGATGCCAGCCGCCTTGAAATCACGATACATCGCCGCCGTGCGATAGGGCAGCTTGAGGGCTTTCACCGCCTCTCCCGGGCGGCCTGAAGCCTCCCAATGGGCAAGCAGCATTTCCCGCAGATCAGCAGGCAGCGGAAGAGGCTGGTTTTCCCTGTTTTTCACGTGCTCCGCGGGACACGTGACAAAACCTGTTTCGAAATCGAAATCCCCCCATACCAGAGAGTCAGCTTCATCACGTCGCAAGCCCGTGTAGTAGGCGACCGCATAGACGATCTTGCGCTCAAATGGAGCCACTTCCATGAGTCGCAGGAATTCCGCATGGGTGAAAGGCCGCCTGTCCCTCACTTTTTGCCCCCTTGTTTCACACTTAGCCACCGAAATCAGGGGGTTCGAACGGAGGCGACCCGCCTTCACAAGCGAGTTGAGAAATGCCCGGGCGCAACCGAGGTATTCGTTGAGCGTCTTCGGGGCCTTATGGCCATTTCGACTAATCCAGTCGTTGAAAGACTCTGGAGTAATGTCGGCCACCGTGGACCACCGGCATTCCCGCATCAGCACGCCCATGAATTTCTCCATGATCCCGCAATAATGGGGTTTGCGCTTCCTCGCGGCCAGGTTGACGACCCATTCCCGAACCAAGACCTTGAGCGGAGCCGATACCGTCTCCACTTGCCGGGCAGGTGAGGCCAGTCCCTGCCGCTCCATTTGAACCAGCAAAACAATGTCCGCCAGTTTGGACACGGCTACTTGTTTGTCTGTTACACCCAAGGGAACCTCCGTATCCCGCAAATCCCCATCCAATCGATAGCGCCCCGAATAGGTTTTTGCCCGGATTCGCTTGCCGCCGACCGTCCGACTACGCTTGAAAACGTGCTGTTTCATGACCGTGAGGGAACGAGGCTGGATTCGATGCCCGCATGAAGCAAGACCTTGGACAGCATCAAACGCACGCATCCACGGATACGCTGCACCGGAAGATTTCCCGTGCTCACTTCCCGTTCCAGCGTCCTGACCGAAATCCCGAGGATTTCCGCAGCCTCACGCTTTGAAATCAGCCTGTCACACCCCGGAGCCGCCGAAGGCGCTCCCCATCCACTATTGTTGTTTGTTTTCATAATTTCTTTTCATTCCCTTTTCCATTCCCCGGCACCATTGCCGGCAGAAGTTGGCTTTTCTCAACCACACGGGACAGCAGCCGTCAACCGAAAATTCATCGTGACCGGCCCTGAGACGGAGAATCGGCTGCAGTCCCGAGAGTTTGCGGCGGGTGGTAAATCCGCTCCGACGAGCTGGGGAGGCGCCCATTCTCGCGGATTGACCCGCCGGGCTCTTTTTCTAATGCCTCCGGCGGCAAGAGGATTATCCCAATGACCTTTTAGGTAGGGGGCTGATGCTGCTGACCTCGTCTTTTCCTTGTTGATGCCCCTCTGTCTCATAATTAGGCGGTTTTTCTGCTGGGTTAGTTGCTCGGACCAGACCCTCATTTGGCACATTCAGTTTTTCCATGGAGGCAGCTAATCGGAGCAGGCCCTCATTTGGCACATTCAGTTTTTCCATGGAGGCAGCTAATTGGACCAAACCTTCATTTGGCACATTCAGCTTTTCCATGGAGGCAGCTAATTGGACCAAACTTTCATTTGGCACATTCAGCTTTTCAGCCTCGGCGATTGCTCGAAGCAGACGCTCACTTGGCTGATACAGCTTTTCCGCTTCGGCTACAGCTCTGAGCAGACCCTCCCTTGGTCTGAACATACCTTCTGCCTCCGCAATTGCTCGGAGCAGACCTTCGTTTGGTTGAAAAAGAGGAGGTAATGACTTTTCCTCCATTTCGATCTCCTCTGCATCTTCTGGCGATAGTCGATTTTCGGCCTTAACCCCCGTCGTATTAACGAAATGTTGGATGCCTTCAACCGTGTCTTCAAAAAGATATACTTCGGGATCAGATACAACGCTGCACAACTCTTCAAAAAGGAATCGGTTCAGAAAAACTTTTCCTCCATAAACTGTTCCATAGTCGCCATCCCTGGAAATAATCCAAAGTCGTTTCTTTCCCTTGAAGTGAGTGAGAATCTGCTCCCAACTCAACTGGTCGCCTATCGAATTTGCTGGTTTGCCAGGCGGGTTGCCGAGTTCTTTGCGAATCCTAGCTCTTTGCAGTTCTTCGGTAGAATGGACAACAGCCTTGGCAAAAATAGGGGCTAATGACTTAGATACTTCGTCCTCAGAGCGACTTATACGCTGCACAATTTCGAAGGCCAAAGTATCAATTTCAATGTTCACACTACTGATGTTTGACCCTATTTCCTTAAGTTTACGGAGAATTTCGATTCCCTGTTCTCCGCTTGTTCCGGATAGGTGATCCGGAACATTAAAGGTTTGTAGCTTCAATGCCTTGAACTTTTGCCCCAGAAAATTTGCCGCCACTGAGATTTTATTGCGCTCAACCTCGGAAACTACTTGTTGAGTGACAAAGATGTGATCCACCTGCTCCCCAAGAGGCGCGAGCAATTTCTTGCCTTGATCGGTTCGATAAAGATCGAGGTATTTATTTGTATCGATAAATAACAGAGCGTCGTCGGAAGGCATAAAGTCTTTACGGGGTTTGATCGTTCCTTTGCTGCGACACGCTAGTCAAAATCCCGATTTTAGGGAATATTTTTTTTGTCCCGCAAGTTTGCGGCGGGTTGTAAATCCATCTCAGACGAGATGGGGAGGCGCCCATTCTCGCAGATTGATCCGCCGAGATATTCCAAATGGGACTGCCGCCCCAAACCCAAGCTGAACCAGCTTGACCGCGCCACCTGCAACAATGAAGGCTTGTCACTCGCTACCGGGGGCGATCCACCGATTCTGGTTGAGGTTTGTCAGCACCCTTCGGGTCAGATTCGCAACAAAGCGATTTGGTCAGTACCGCATTATTCGCACTTTTCGTCCTCACTGGGAGCGGGGAGGAATCCAGCAACCGTTTCTCTAAGCTCGGGGTTGGATTCGATGAACAACTGCATTCGTTGTTCATTAATGAGTCGCGAAACCATCTCCTTTTTTGTCTCCTCCTCCGCCTTCTGCACTATGTCATTCGCTTCAGAAAACTCAGCCTCAAAGTTTTCTATGATTGGTTTAACATATTTGTTTGCCTTCAGCACTCCCCCAAAAGATCTCAAGAAGAAGCGGCCGAAGTTCATTGTTAGCAGAACCGTTGAAAGCGATCCATCCTTGGTTCTCTTGAACAAGACATTAAGACGTATTAATGAATCGTGAACCACTCTGTTATCAATTACGTCAGCCGCAATTAACTCTGATAATCGAGAAACCAGATTGTCAAATACTTGATTCAAGTGGAATCGCTCAGATTGCTCTGCGAACAGCTGCTCTAGGTTGAGCGTTGCAGCATCGCCAACCATGATTTGCTGCACGATCTCCGGTGCTTTTTTCGTCACGAATTTTGCCATTTTGCTTGCATAATTTGGATTGTTGGTGAACTGAACTCCGAATTCTGAGCAGGCATCCGATAACCAACTGGGAACAGCATAGTCCGGTACCAGTCGTCGAAGTTGATTGGCGTACTCAACCCACCTGAATGCGTAGCTTCGGAAATCGCTAGTATTGGCCAAAGCCGAAACAATCTCATTCGATTGCTGGATCAGTGATTGGTGAATTTTATCTACTGCTGACTGTAGGTCTTCTTTTTCTCCCATAGGTCTATCTATTAGTAAACGTTAATTCCAACTATTGATACGCTACGCTGTAGTCCTCCTACACCTACCCTTGGCGTGAGGATTTGGCTGCGGGTTATGGTTATAATGGTCATGACGGATGGGGCTCGCGAGGGGCAAGGGATTCAATGCTCCGACTTGCTAGTCCTTCTGTTTCTCAATTGGGATCCGATCCAGCTTCTTGCTGATCGCTCTCAGTGTTTCAGCAACCTCAGTTAGCGGGGGGACTGTCGGATCGTATCTGATTCCAGCAACACTGAGAGCGAAAGACTTGATGATGCTGGTGCTTGACGAAATATCCCAGCGTCCCGCCTCTTGACGGCGCAGTTCTACACCGGGAGCCGAAAGATCGAGCAGAACGGAGCCTTGGGTGTAATCCCCGAGGAGAATCTCAAGGTCGACCACTTGTTTGGGATTTATGAACGGCAGTTTCAGGTTGAGGGTTGAACCGATGACAGTAATGCTCAACTTCCTAGCGTATTCCCCTAAGTTGTTATCGATCCCGTGCTTCAACAGCGTCGCCTCCGGGTTGAATGTTATTGGGATCTCCAAATTCGTAATTACTTCGTTACCTGTGTTGCCAATCCGAATGTTGACGGCAGCAAGGGAAGTATTCTCGGAAGTGCCGACAACGACCTTCACTGGCATAGATGCTGTCTCCGCAACCGACTGAGAAAACAGCTCCGATTCGCTGAGCACCGACCACGAAACGATTTTCTTCTTCGCGGTGGTACGCTGAACGATCACTGCGGACAGTATGCCCAAGATGAACGTCACGACCCAACCGATCGGGGTCAACCAAAGTGGTGTCTCAGCTAGAATCGTCATAGAATTCTTTTTCTAACAGTTCAGTTGTCTCAATCTTTCCAAGGGTGAGCCTTATGCTTCAGCAGCATGAAATCACTTGCAAGCGGAGAGCTCGTTAGCGATTCGCCCTCCGGCTTGCAATCCAATTTTCAGACGCAGGAACGTCTCCCTGCATGTGGGATATCGTGCTCCATTTGAACGTAGAGCGCGGATTGGCCTGAAACCTTCCCCAAAGCTCCGAAGAAATCGGCTTGTGATCGGACACGTTCAGGATTTCGGGGCATCCGCCCAGGTGGGACCGGTCGAAGCGGATCGGGCGTGAACGTCTCTCGGGACAGCTTCGACGTTTCCTGAACCGGCAGATCGAGGCCGAGCGCTTGTGCGACGAATTCAAGAGCCTTGCCCGCGAACGCTGGCGCAGTCGGGTCACAGATGATCATGGGTGCCCCGGCCGATTTTCGATGCCATCGTTTCGCCTTGCCCCAACGCCTGCCTTGGATGGCGAGAATCTCACGGGCAAGCAGGTAGTCGTAGATCCGGCCCGGTGGAATATCGGCGAGAGATGCCCCAGCAGGAATTTTTAGCTTCTTTCCCGCCCGCTGCCGTGCGTGGTTCACCCAAAAGCGGGACACATGCGGATTTCCGGCTCCGTCCACGAGACCGCACGCTTTGCTGATTTCGCGGTGCTTGGCTTCATCGGCCCGGCCGCGCTGCCGCCGTCTGGCAAGGCGCGCCAGCATGGCAACGGCATTTTCCGGCATTTGTTCCGTCTCGGATTTCGGAGCCTCCGGTAAACGCTCCTTGTTGAAACATCCCCACCAGCGCCCGGTGAGTGCCCCGGACTCTTCCGGCACGCCCACGTATTTTGCGAAGTAGGAAAATGTCCGGATTTGCTCCATGTTTTGCTCCCGCGCATGCCACCAGCGCAGATGCTCGCGCTTCTCATCCGTTAGGCCGCCGCCCACAAGCGAAACCCATTGCGCGACCGTCCACGCCTGAAAATCCGCACGGAGGTTTTCATCAGCCAGGCCGAACAGGATCAGGTGAAAGTGAACCACCCCGCTCTTGTGGAATTCCCGTTTCCAGAACCCCGAGACGCCCTTGAATCGCACCAGATTGGCGAGGCGGCGTTTCAGTCTCGGGAAGGCATCCATCAGAAGCGCGTTCAGTGCCTCAATGTCGTCATTCTCCTGCCGGACCACCGTCAGCGCCATCGTGAAAGACGTTTCATCGCGCCTCATCGTGCTGAGCATCCGCACCAAGCGAGTGCGGGACTTGCGGGAAAACTCGGTGACTTCTCCACGCTTGGGAATTTCGGTTTGAGCCGGTGGAGACCATCCATCCGGGAAACGAGGGTCCGGACAACTGGGGAAATCGGCCCGTGCACCATCAATCCACACCGACAGCTTGCGCGAAGGGCTGGAGATATGGCCCATGGACAAGAGGGCCAACGCCGGGGCGGGGCGGTGCCCGCTTGCGCGGGCATCCGCCACCGCGTCCCGGCGTTCGTCGAATTGTCCCGAGGGCACAGCAAAACCGCCATCGCCCTCAGCCACTCCCGGCAGCCGGGAGCGCAGCACGTAATTTCTGGCCATCCCTCAGCGCTCCCCGGAGCCCTCCACGATGGCGAGAATCGCCAGTTTCAACGAACCACTCAGCCGGGGCCATGCCTCGACCACCCGCAACAACAACCGCGAATCAGGTGACGAATCCGGTGACCACCCATCAGGCAACCCGTTGATTTCCAATGGGGAAACGGTGGGTTCGATCCCAACCGCCGGAGCCATTTGAAAGCCTTGATTCTCAATGGGTTGGGGCTTTCGCCTTTTGGGGGTGGCGGGGACTGCCAATTGAAAGTGCCAACGAATTTTTTTGGCTCTCCGTCAGTTTTGCTGGAGGGATTGAGCTCTGAGCTTGAGAAAAAGGTAGTCGAGATTGCTCACGCCACATGAGCGGTGGATCAAGCG